>NZ_AP023174.1:1253315-2506630 GCF_013426895.1 Paraburkholderia largidicola
CCGCCACCTGCGGCCCGTAGTGAAACGGCGCGCCTGCCAGCAGCAGCGCGAGCGTCGACCAGAACAGGCTGAACGCGGCGAACAGCGCGGCGCCCGTCATCGACGCTTCGCGCAGGCCGCGCAGTTCGACGGCGAGATGCCACATCGAGCCGAGCAGCTTGCCGTAGGCAAGCGTCGACGTGGGCTTGCTGCGCGGCAGCCTCGCGATGATGACGGCGGCGAGCACCAGCAACGCGATGATCGATGCGCCGAACACCGCGCGCCAGCCGAGGTACTGGCCGACGAAGCCGGCCGCCGTGCGCGCGAGCAGAATGCCGAGCAGCAATCCGCTCATGACGGTGCCGACGGCGTGGCCGCGTCGCGACGGCGGCGCGAGTTCGGCGGCGAACGGCACGGCCTGTTGCGCGATTGTCGCGAGGATGCCGATCGCGAGACTCGCGACCACGAGCACCGACAGATTCGGCGCGGCAGCCGCGAACAGCAGCGCGACACACAGCGCGGCAATCTGCAGCAGGATCAGCTCGCGGCGGTCGAAGCGGTCGCCGAGGGGCGCGAGCAGCAGCATGCCTGCCGCGTAGCCGAGCTGGGTCATCGTCGGCACCACGCCGATCCACGACGCGCTTTGCGGAAACGACAGACGGAAGTCGTCCAGCAGCGGCTGGTTGTAGTAGATGTTTGCGACGGAGACGCCCGCGATCGTCGCAAGCAGTAGCAGAAGGCTGTTCAGCGATCGGTCAGTTGCGGTGTGGTCGGAGGCGGGCGTGGACATGATGCAGCGGCCGGCGCGACGCCGGCGGGAGAGAGTGGAGCGTGCCGATGATACCGGAGCGGGGCGGATCGTGCTCGACGCGGCACGAGCGCGTGCACCGTCGCGGCACGCCCGGCGCGCTCAGTCGATCAGCGATCCTTCCGGTTCATAGAACGGATACGGGCCGTCGGCTGCATCGACATAGGCGTGATGTGTGATGAGACCGTTCAGGCTGTCGTAGCGGTGTAGCGCGAACGCGGGCGGTTCCATCATGAAGGCGGATGGCGCGTCGTCGCGCAGATCGAGCGCTACCTGATGTGCGGGCGCGGGCACTGCCGATGCGATTGTGCCGCCGAAGCGGACGAACATCGGGCGATGCACATGGCCGCAGATCACACGTTCGACGTTCGGATGACGGGCGATGAGCGCCGCGAGCTTTTGTGCCGAGGTCGGATCGAGCCGCAGCGCGTCCATATGGCCGATGCCCGACACGAATGGCGGATGATGCAGCGCGACGATCACGGGCTTGTTGTGGGCCGCGTTTAGTTTTTCTTCAAGCCAGGCGAGGCGCTTGTCGCAGAGCAGGCCGGCGCTTTGGCCTGGGACCATCGAGTCGAGTGCGATCAGGTGGAGCGGGCCGATGTCGACGGAGTATTGGATGAACTCGTCGTTGGTGTGGAGTTCTTTGCGGTCGGCGAAGGAGGCGCGCAACGCGGCGCGGTCGTCGTGGTTGCCTACCAGCAGGTAGTAGGGGGCTTTTAGCGGCGCTAGCAGTGACTTCAGATGTTCGTATTGCTCCGGCTCGCCCTGGTCGACGAGGTCGCCGGTGATGATGATAGCGTCTGGGGTTGGAACGAGCGCGTTCAGGCGTTCGACGCAACGCGTCAGGTACGGTGCCGTGTCTACGCGGCGGTAAGCCAGCGCGCCTGGGCGTTTGATGTGGAGATCGCTGATCTGGGCTATTAACATGGGGTCCTCTTTGCTATGTGTGTCTGCGACGCTTTTCTTTGGGTTTGATTTGGGTTTTTTTGCTGGCATCCGCGTGATGTTATTGGTTTGCAAGCGTTGCCCCTGTGCGGGGCGGCACCTACTTTTCTTTGCCGCCGCAAAGAAAAGTAGGCAAAAGAAAGCGGCTCACACCGCCAGTTCTTGTATTCGCCTGAGGGCCCCCACAGGGTCTTACGCTTCACACGGCAATCACGTGACCCACGTGCGTTGCCAACGTTCTCCCTGTAGGCCTCACCCGCTTCACGCGCCCGCGTCACAGCCCGCCATGCCAGACAGTCCGCTGCCGCCCAGGTGGCAAACGGTGTGTAGGCTTTCGCGCCATACTCGCACCGCTCCGGACTGCGTAGCAAGTTTGGTGTTTCTGGTAAGAGCACTAACCTGCGCGGTACGACAACCTACACACCGTTTGCCACCTGGGCGGCACTTACCATTCGCTGCCGCTGGCACTTGTACGGGCGTTTGGAGCGGATGAGGCCTTTATTCGAAGCGTTGGCAACGCACGTTGAATTGAAACGCCGCCGTGTGAAGCATAAGACCGGCTGGGGGCCCTCAGGCAAGCATACGAGCTGGCGGTATTAGCCGCTTTCTTTTGCCTACTTTTCTTTGCGGCGGCAAAGAAAAGTAGGTGCCGCCCCGCACAGGGGCGACGCGTGAAGCACGTAGGCATATCGCGGATGCCAGCAAAAACCCAAACCAAACCAAAACCAAAACCAAAACCAAAACCAAAACCAAAACCAAAACCAAAACCAAAACCAAAACCAAAACCAAAACCAAAACCAAAAAACCTACGCCAACGCAATCAACCCCTCCCTGGCAACAGAAACCCCAACAACCGTGCCACGAGCAAGCTCAACCCTGCCAGGAACATCAACGACCAGCAAATCAGGCGCCGCATCACGAATAGTAAGCCTTGTCCGCTCACCCAAAAACGCAGCCCCCTCAACAACCCCTCTCAACTGCGCAGCAGAAAGCTCAGAAATCCACGCATCCTCAGGCCGAAAAAACACCTCATCGCCGTGAGGCATAACCCGGGTAGCATGCGTCGGCGGCAAAGGAATGGCACCGCCCGTCGTGGCAAGCACGCCATCCCGAGCCTGCCCCGCCACGCGATTGATCGTCCCGACAAACTGTGCGACGTTCCGGTTCGCCGGCCGATAGTAGATATCCCGCGGCGTCCCGATCTGCTCGATGCGCCCCGCGCTCATCACGACGATGCGATCGCCCAGTTCCATCGCCTCAGCCTGATCGTGCGTCACATAAACGGTCGTAATCCCAAGCTCGCGCAACAGCGCATTCATCTCCCCACGCAACGTGTCGCGCAGACGCGCATCGAGCGCCGTCAGCGGCTCGTCGAGCAACAACACCCGCGGTTGCGGCGCGAGAGCCCGCGCCAATGCGACGCGCTGACGCTGTCCGCCGGACAGTTGATCGATCGGTTTCTCAGCGTGATCGGTGAGACGCATCATCGAGAGCAACTCGTCCACGCGCTGCCGCGCCACGTCCGCATCCACGCGCTTGATCTTCAGACCATAGCTGATGTTGCCGCGCACGGTCAGATTCGGAAACAACGCGTAACTCTGAAACACCATGCCGACCTGGCGTTTCTCGATCGGCAGCGCCGTGACGTCCTCGTCGCCAAATGCAACGCGCCCGCCCGCGTCCGGCTGCTCGAGGCCCGCGATCATGCGCAGCGTCGTGGTCTTGCCGCAGCCCGACGGCCCGAGCAGCACCAGCGTTTCGCCCGCGCCAATCGACAGATCGAGCGGTTCGAGCACGCGCGTGCCGCGAAACGTTTTCGCGCAGCGCGTCAGCGTGATGGGAATGGAAGCGAGTTTCATGACTGGTTTTCTGCGGATGATGTCGTATCGATGACGCGCGTCTTCTTCTGCCGCGTGTTGCGCTGACCCGTCGCATCGACGCCGAGCCATTGCATCGCGACGAGCAGCGGCATCGTCATGATGAAAAAGAGAATGGTGTAAGCGCTGCCTATCTCGATGCGCAGCGAAGCATAGGTATCGGCGAGACCGACGGGCAGCGTCTTCGTTTCAGGCGTGTGCAGCATCCACGTGAGATTGAACTCGCCGATCGACAGCGTGACGACGGCCAGCGCGCCCGCGACGATGCCAGGCCGCACGTTCGGCAGCACGATCGTGATGAAGCGCTGAAAGAAGCTCGCGCCAAGACTCGCGGCGCCTTCTTCGAGCGTGCGCAGTCCCGAACTCGCACACACGGCGGCGACGGCGCGCACCATGAACGGCAGCGTGAACACCACATGCCCGACGACGATGAACGCAACGCTCGTGCGGAACATCGTGAAGCCGCCATATACGACGAGCAACGCGAGCGCGGACGCGAGTCCAGGCAAGGCGATCGGCAGCACGAGAAATTCCTCGATGATGCGCGAGGCCCGCGACTCGCTACGCGCAAGCACGTAGCCCGCCGGCACGCCTGTCAGCAACGTGATGACGAGCGTCGCGAGCGCGATTTCGAGCGACAGGAACACAGACGCGTGATACTGCGTCCACACTTCGCCCAGCCAGCGCAGCGTGAGCCCGCTCGCGACGCCCTGGAAGTAATTGACCGTGAGCCCCGCGAGTATCGACATCACGACGGGCACGATCAGAAACGCACACAACAGCAGCGTGACGAGCCATTGACCCGCCGCGAGCCATGCGCGCAACGAGGGCAGGGCGAACGCGCGCTTGTGCTGCATTTGAGGCGGGTTCGTGGTGTGAGCAACGGAATTCATGCGAGTGTCTTCATTCGACATGGAAAAGAATCGGCCCAATCAGGCCGTCGCCGCCACGGCCGAGCCGCTGACGCTGCGCGCGACATACAGCACGATCCACGTGACGATCCCGAGCACGATCGACAGTCCCGCCGCCGTCACCATGTTCGCGTTGAGCGTGAACTCGGTGTAGATGGTCATCGGCAGCACGTCGATATCGGTGGCGAGCGTGAACGCGGTGCCGAACGCGCCCATTGCCGTCGCGAAGCACACGGCGCCCGCCGCAATCAGGCCCGGCGACAGCGCGGGCAGCACGATGTCGCGCATGATCCGCCAAGGCGATGCGCCGAGCGAGCGCGCGGCTTCTTCGAGCGACGCATCGAGCTTGGTCGCCGATGCCATCACCGTCACGATCACGCGCGGAATCGAGAAATACAGATAGCCGACAAAGAGGCCCGTCATCGAATACGCGAACACCCACTTGTCGCCCGTGAGCTTGAGCGACAGCGCGCCGATCAAACCCTGGCGGCCCGCCAGCATGATCACCATGAAGCCGACCACCACGCCCGGAAATGCGAGCGGAAACGTCAGTAGCGCGAGCAGCGTGCGCTTGCCGGGAAACTCGCGGCGCGCGAGCAGCAGGCCGGAGATCACGGAGAGCGCGAGCGTCGTCGCCGTCACGGCTGCCGACAGCACGACGGTCGCGAACAGGCTCTTCATATAGCGCGTGTTCGCGAGCATCGCGCCGTACGTCTGCAGCAGATGACCGTCGGCGCTCACCTGCACGAGCGCTGTCATCGGCAGCAGCCAGAATGCGATGAAGACGGCGAGCGCGGGCGCGATCAACGCGATGCGCCAGCGCAGCGGAAACGTGATGTCGTTCAATGCATCACCTGCAGATACTGCTCGCCGAACGCCTGCTGCTTCTCGGCCATCTTCGCGAAGTCGACGGCGCGGGCGCGCGCATAGTCGCTCGCGGGCAGGAACTTCGAAGCGGCATCGGCCGTCATCGCGTTGGCGCGCACGGGGCGGAGATACGCGTTGGCCCACAGCTTCTGGCCTTCGTCCGACAGCACGAAATCGAGCACCTTCTTGCCGTTTGCATCGTGCGGCGCGCCCTTCACGAGGCTCATCACGTACGGCACTTCGATCGTGCCTTCCTTCGGAATCACGAACTCGACGTTGGCGTGATCCTTGTACTTCGCGCGGTACGCATCGAAGTCGTAGTCGAGCAGGATCGGAATCTCACCCGACAGCACGCGCGCATAGGCCGTCTGCTTCGGCACGATCGGCTGGTTGGCCTTCAGCTTCGCAAACCAGTCGAGGCCCGGCTTGAAGTTGTCGAAGCTGCCGCCCAGTGCCTGATTCACGGCAACCGCGCCCGCATAGCCGACGAACGCGCTCGACGGATCGAGGTAGCCGATCATTCCCTTGTACTCGGGCTTCAGCAGGTCGGCCCACGAACGCGGCACCGGCTTGCCTTCGAGCGCGTCCTTGTTGACGAAAAAGCCCAGCGTGCCCGAGTGGATCGCGAACCAGTAGCCTTGCGGGTCCTTCAGGTTCGCGGGAATGTCGTTCCAGTGGGCGGGCTTGTACGGCGCGATCACGCCCTTGTCCTTCGCCTGAAACGCCGACGACACGCCCAGATACACGACGTCCGCCACGGGGCTTTTCTGCTCGGCCATCAGCTGCGCAATCGACTGGCCGGAGTTCTTGTTGTCGAACGGCACACGGACACCCGTCTTTTGCTGGATGGCGTTGATCTGACTTGCCCAGTCGGCCCATTCGGGCGGGCAGTTGTAGCAGATCGCGGTTTCTTCGGCGTGCGCGAGTTGCGGTGCAGCCAGCGTCAGCACGAACGACGAAGCAACTAGCGCGGCGCGCGCGACGCGCAACGCTGCAATACCGATGGAGGAACGGCGGTTCACGACAGGTCTCCCGGAGGTTGAAAAAGGGTGTTTTTAAAGTCGATTACGCGGGCGAGCGGACGATGCGGCTCGACATGGCGCCCGACGCGTCGGAGATAGCCGCGACCGTTGCGCCTTCGCGCAGCGTGTGCGGCAAGGTCAACGACAGCGACGGCGCGTGCAGCGCGTCCTCGAAGCCCGTCGGCTGCGAGCCGTCGACGCGCGCGATCAGCCGCCGCCACGCCGCGCAGCCGATCTCGCGGTTCGGCGCACAGACGCTCGCGAGCGGCGGCGACAGCAGTTCGCCCATCGCGAGGCCGTCGAAGCCGAGAATCGACATGTCGTCGGGCATCTGCAGGCGCGCGCGGCGCAGACCGCGCATCACGACCATCGCGAGCAGATCGTTCGAGCAGAAGAGGGCCGTCGGGCGATTCGCGCCCGTCGTCAGATGGTTGAGCACGGCGGGCGCGAGTTCGTCCGCGTTGAAATCGATTTCGAGCGCGGGGGCGGGCGTGAGCCCCGCCTGCTGCATGGCCTGCGTGTAGCCCAGATGGCGCAGCCGCGCGCGGTCGGACGCGGCGAGCGTGCCCGCCAGCATCAGGATGCGCCGATGGCCGTGCGCGATCAGCATGCGCACGCCGTCATAGGCGGCTTGCCGGTTGTCGACGGACACGGACGGGCGGCGCACGGTGTCGTTGTGCATCAGCACGTACAGCATGCCGTCGCGGTCGAGTTCGTCGAGCAGCGGGTGCGTGTCGGCGTCCGCCACCGTCAGGATCAGGCCTTCGACGCGCTGTTCACGCAGCGTTTCGATCGCGTGGCGCTCGCGGTCGGCGTCGTATTGCGTGGTCATCAGCATCAGCCGGTAGCCTTGCGCGGACGCCAGCTCGTCGATGCCTTGCAGGCATTCGGCGAACACGGGGTTGGCGAGGGTCGGCAGCACCACGCCGATCAGGCGCGAGCGCTCGCCGCGTAGCTGGCGGCCGAGCGGGCTCGGGCGGAAGTTGAGGGCGTCGATCGACTGACGCACTTTTTCGAGGGTCACGGGGTTGACCGTATGCGGCGCGTTGATCGCGCGCGAGACCGTCGCGATCGAAAAGCCCGCGTGCGCGGCGACATCCTTGATCGTGGGCGTCATCGTTGGGTTCCCGTCAGCCTGTGCCGCGCGCCGCGTCGAGGGGCGTGCGTCGTTGTAAACGTTTTCGTGGGGCGGATTATCGGGAACGTTTGTGACGGGTCGATGAATGCGCGCTGGGTCGCGCATGGGCGAAACTGGGGTTCGCGCCGGTTTGGTCAGGCTGCGGCGCGATGGTAGAATCGCGTCCGCCCTGCCGGGGTGATGAAATTGGTAAACATAGCGGACTTAAAGCATTGAGTGCCCAGCCGGAAACGGCCGGTGCAGAACCCTTCAAATTCGGCGAAACCCCTGAATGCGCGCGATTCACGCGGTGCAACGAGGCAACGCCGAGCCAAGCCCGTTTTCTTTCCTGCCGATGCGGGACGGAAGGCGCGGAAGGTGTAGAGACTAGACGGGGGGCGCCTTAGGCGATGGGTGTGCAATACGCGCATCGCGATGGCGAAGGCATAGTCCAGCGCACGAACGTTTGCTGTCAGGTCGTAGCAGACGGCGTCGAAAGACGTAGTGTGACGAAAATCCGCCGCTTAACAGCTTGCCGGTTCGAGTCCGGTCCCCGGCACCAGGACACCCCTCACGCTCATATCAGTTGAGCGACGCGTCGCGATGCGTTTTCGGACGCGGACGCTTCGTCAAACCTCCCCCAACAAATACTCCCGCGCCATCACCCTCGCGCGATGCAAGCGGCTCTTCGTCGCTGCCGCCGTCATCCCCAGCCTGGCGGCGATTTCGCCGATCGTCAGCTCTTCGAAATCGCGCAGCAAGATCACATCGCGATAATCCGCGGGCAGCGATTCCAGCGCCGCCACCAGTTCCAGCCGCAACGTGTCGCTACTGTGGATAGCCAGCCAGCGGTCGACGCGTTCCTCGTCGTAAGGATCGAAGTCGAACGCGCGGCGCCCGAGCCGCCGGCATTCGCGCCGCACGACGGCGAACAGCCACCCTGAGAACGCGGCCAGCGCCCGCACCGATCCAATCTTGCGCGACACGATCCACAGCACCTCCTGCACCGCATCGTCGACATCGGAAATCATGCAGTGGCGCTGCGCGTAGCGGCGGATATCCGGTTGGTAAAGGCGCAGCAGCCGTTCGAGCGCGGCGGGGTCGCCCGAGCGCGCGGCCGTCACGGTGTCGAGGCGCTCGTCCGGCGCGGGAACGCTCGCGTGCACGTCAGCCCTTCGCCTGCGCGCGGATTTGCGCCTTCTGCAGGCGCCGCCCGACCAGCGCACATGCCGGGCAAAACCCCACCAGACCCGACACGACGATGCCCAGCGCCGCGATCGCGACGATGATCCCGACGGCGCCCGTCCAGAACGCAATCGACAGCACGGCGACCGCGATTCCCACGATCACGCGTGCAATCCTTTCCCAGACGGGTACATTCTTCACATAAAACATCGTTGGCTCCTAAGCTCGTTCGAGGACGTCCCTCGGCAGCTAAGAGGCGGCAGATTCGCAAACGGATTCGCGGGATCGAAAATTTTCTCGTGCTTTCCTTCCGGCAAAGCGCGTCGAGCGGCTCGCCCAGTGTAAGAGCCCGATAGGCGGCCTGCAGCGCACAGCCATCGCCATCCCACGCCCATTCGTCTACAGTATCCCGCTGACACCAAACCCAACGGGAGAAAGCAGCATGCAACTGATCGGCATGATGGATTCGCCTTACGTCCGGCGCGTCGCCATTTCGCTCGCCGTGCTCGGCCTGCCGTTCGAGCACCAGAGCGTATCGGTGTTCCGGCACTTCGACGCGTTCGCGAAGATCAATCCCGTGGTCAAGGCCCCGACCTTCATCGCCGACGACGGCACGCTGCTGATCGATTCGTCGCTGATCCTCGATTATCTCGACCATCTGAGCGCGCCCGACCAGCGCCTGATACCCGCGGACCCAGCCGGGCGCCTGAAGGCGCTGAGCCTGATCGGCTTCGCGCTCGCGGCCTGCGAAAAGACCATGCAGAACGTCTACGAGTTGAATCTGCGTCCCGCCGAGCGCCAGCATCAACCGTGGATCGAGCGCGTCCAGACGCAACTGTTCGCTGCGTACGACCATCTGGAGACGGCCATCGCGGGCCGCGAAGGAAACGGCTGGCTGTTGGGCGACCGTCTGATGCGGCCGGACATCACGCTGGCCGTCACGTGGCGATTCCAGCAGTTCATGCTGCCCGATCTCGTCGATCCCGCGCGTTACCCCGCGCTGGCTGCATTCTCGAAGCGGGCCGAAGCGCTGCAGGAATTCATCGCCGCGCCGCTCGAATGACCGTTCTTTTATGGCCCGCCAATGGCCCGCGCAACCGGCTGCAGCGGGCCCATAACCATACGGCGCAAGGCGTTGCGGGATTGTTCTGCTCCGTCGACAACTATCTTCGCGATTAGCTCATTTATCCCTAACACTTCGCTCTCTACAATCCACCCATCGAAACTTTTTATGCAGATCGACGTCGTGCCCGATACGCGGCGTCATTGATGGGAGTAGCCATGAGAGCGATCATCGAACGACAGCTTTATCACCCGGCCGTAGTGCTGCCGATGGTGTCGCTCATCCAGATCATGGTGCAGGTCGACTTCAATCTGAGCCAGGCGGGTTTCGTCGTCGCGACGAACGGCGCGCGCGCCGCGCTGCAACGCTCGCGCGAACTGATCTGCTCGCTGCATCATTGCGATGCATGATTCGCGCGGCATGATGCGCTGAACGACGTCCGAACGACCCACGTTTCACCCACCGGGACTCACCCCTTCGAGAAACACACGGCTGGCGTAAGATGACCGACTCGCACACGCGATTCGGGAGATCTGCCATGCCACAGCATTTCGACGCCATCGTGATCGGCACGGGACAGGGCGGTTCGCCCCTCGCCGTGCGTCTTGCGGAGAACGGCCGCAAGACGGCCGTCATCGAACGTGACAAGTTTGGCGGGACCTGTGTGAACGTCGGCTGCACGCCGACCAAGGCGTATGTGGCGAGCGCACGCACCGCGCATGTCGCGCGCCGCGCAGCCGATTATGGCGTGCACATTGCGGGTGATGTCAGCGTCGATCTCGCGCAGGTGAAGGCCCGCAAAGACAAGATCATCGGCCAGTCGCGCGACGGCGTCGAAAAGTGGCTGCGCAGTACGGAAAACGTCACCGTCTTCAAAGGCCATGCGCGTCTCACCGGCCCGCATGCGCTCACCGTTACCGATCCCGAAAGCGGCAACGTGCTGGCCGAACTGGAGGCCGACGAAATCTTCATCAACACTGGTACGCGCGCTGTCATTCCGAAGCTCGAAGGACTCGAGCGCATTCGCTATCACACGAATTCGACGCTACTCGATCTGACCGACTTGCCAGAACATCTGGCCATCGTCGGCGGCAGTTATATCGCGCTCGAATTCGCGCAGGTGTTCCGCCGCTTTGGCAGCCGCGTGACGGTGATCGTGCGCGGCGACCGTGTGCTCACGCGCGAGGACGAAGACTTCGCGCGCAACGTGCAGAAAGTGCTCACGCGCGAGGGCATCGAATTCCGCTTCGGCGCCGAGCCCTCACGTGTCGAGCCGTTGCACGAGAGCGGCGATGGCGTGCGTGTGTTCTTCGGCGCTGATCCCGCACCCCTCGAAGCATCGCATCTGCTATTCGCAACAGGCCGACGCCCGAATACCGACGATCTCGGTCTCGACGCGGCCGGCGTCAGTGTCGACAAGCACGGCACGATTCCCGTCGACGGCCAGTTGCGCACGAATGTGCCCGGCGTGTGGGCGATCGGCGATGTGAACGGGCGCGGCGCGTTCACGCATACCTCTTACGACGACTATCAGATCGTCTCGGCGAATCTGTTCGACGGCGGCAAGCGCAGTGTCGACGACCGGATCATGGCGTACGCAGTATTCGTCGATCCGCCGCTTGCGCGTGTCGGCCTGTCCGAGCACGACGTGCGCACGAGCGGCCGCGATGCGCTGATCGCGACAATGCCGATGACGCGCGTCGGCCGCGCGCGCGAGAAGGGCGAGACGGACGGCTTCATGAAGGTGCTCGTCGACAACGCGTCGAAGCAGATCCTCGGCGCGACGATTTACGGTGTCGACGGCGACGAGGCGATTCATACGTTCATCGACATCATGACGGCGCGCGCGCCCTACACGACGCTGCAGTTCGCCATGCATATCCACCCGACGATCAGCGAGCTGGTCCCGACGCTGCTCGACGGCCTCGCGCCGCTGAAGTGAGGTCGCCACACATGCAACTGCAAACGGGCAATCTGTTCAGGGGTGAAGCGAAGCGTGACGGCGAAGAGCGGATCGACGTGCTCGTTACGGGACAGCGCCTGAACGTGGAGCGCATCGTATCGATGGGGCATACGAGTCCCGCCGGCTTCTGGTACGACGACTCGCGCGCCGAATGGGTCGTGCTGCTGTCGGGCGCGGCCGTGCTCGAGTTCGAGGAAGACGCGACGCTGCACGACATGCGTCCCGGCGACTACGTGCTGATCGGGCCGCATTGCAGGCATCGCGTGGCGTGGACGCATGAGACGGAACAGACCGTGTGGCTCGCGATCTATCACGAGCCATGAGACGAGCCCTGTATTTGACCATGATCGACAGCCCGGCCTGTGATCGCGGATAATCGGCAGCGGCGGCGTAGGGCCTCGCCTGCGTCGATTGAACAACCAGATCCGCAACAGGAACCGGGCAGATGGGTAAAGGACGAATCGAAGCCTTCAGCGATGGCGTTATCGCGATCATCATCACGATCATGGTCCTCGAACTCAAAGTACCGGAGGGCTTCGATCTCGAATCGCTGCGCCCCGTGATCCCCGTGTTTCTCGCCTACGTGCTGAGCTTTCTGTACGTCGGCATTTACTGGAACAACCATCATCACATGTTCCATGCCGTGCAGAAGGTGACGGGCGGCGTGTTGTGGGCGAACCTGCATCTGCTGTTCTGGCTGTCGCTGATGCCCGCCATTACGCACTGGATCGGCGAAAGCCATCTGGCCGCCTGGCCGACCGCACTATACGGCCTCGATCTCTTCATGTGCGCGATTGCGTACTTCATCCTCGCGCATGTGCTGATCCGTCATCACGGCCCGGACTCGACGCTGGCGCGTGCACTCGGCCGCGATCGCAAGGGCAAGCTGTCCGTCGTGATGTATCTGTCGGGTGTGGTGTTCGCGTTCATCGCGCCGTGGGTGTCGGTGGCGCTCTATACGTTTTGTGCGTTCATGTGGCTCGTGCCCGACAGCCGCATCGAACAGTTGGTCAAGGAATAGCGGATGCTCGCGCGCGTCCCCCGTTTTCTCGCCGCGCTGACGATGGCGGGGCGCGTGTGAGGACCGACGCTCGGCGTGCTGTCGGCATTCGCATGCGGCGCGGTCGTGTCAGTGCTCGTGCAGGGCGCGACGAAGCGGCGGGTCGCGATGTCGCGCAAGCCACGCGCGCCGCTGGCCGCGCTCGATTGAGATCTTTCAGGAACGCACGATGACGACGCGCCGCACGCAATCTTCACGCATCGGCCTGATTTCGGACACGCACAATCTCGTGCGACCCGAGGCGCTGGCGTGGCTGGCGGGGTGCGACGCGATCGTTCATGCGGGCGACATCTGCAATCAGGCAGTGCTCGATGCGCTGGCACCCATCGCGCCGTTGACGGTCGTGCGCGGCAACAACGACACGGGTTCATGGGCCTCGTCGATTCCAACCCACGCGACGCTCGATGTGCAACAGGTGAGGATCTTCGTCGTTCACGATATCGCCGACGTGCCGCGCAATCTGCATGACGAGGGCGTGCGCGTTGTCGTGACCGGGCACTCGCACAAGCCGCTGATCGTCGAGCGCGACGGCGTGCTGTTCGTCAATCCCGGCAGCGCGGGGCCGCGCCGCTTCAGGCTGCCGATTTCGGCGGGCATCTTGACGATCGACGGCGCGCATGTCGAAGCCACGCTGCATACGCTCACCCCATAAAAAAACGGGTCAGCCGAAGCTGACCCGTTTCAATTCAATGCGTGAACCGATGATGCTTATGCACGCGCCGTCACAGCGGCTGCATACGCTTCGTCGATTTCCTCGGCTTCACGCTCGCCGCGCAGCACGGCATGCGCTTCCGCACGCGTCGCGACGCAGGGACCCGAGCCGAGCAACGGCTTGCGAGCCGTCTCGCGCAGTGCGAGCACCGACACGATACCGATGATCGACGCGCCCATCAGGTAGTACGCCGGCATCATCAGATTGCCGGTGCGGTCCACCAGCCATGCCGTCACCAGCGGCGTCGTACCGCCGAACAGCGACACCGACACGTTGAAGCCGATCGCCAGCGCGCCGTAACGAATCTTCGTCGGGAACAGGGCGGGCAGCGACGACGGCATCACGCCCGTGAACGTCGACAGCAACGCGCCGAGAATCAGCAGGCCGGCGAACACGGGCAGGACCGTGCCCATACGGATCAGCAGCAGCGCCGGGATCGACAGCACGAACAGACCCACGCAACCGAGCAGCATGACGGGCTTGCGGCCGATCTTGTCCGACAGGTGGCCCGCGTAGAGCGTCATCGGCATCATCAGCACCATCACGAGCAGCACGAGGAACAGGCCGTGCGATTCGTTGAAGTGCAGCGTCGCCGACAGATAACTCGGCAGATACGACAACGCCATGTAATCGGTCACGTTGAAGATCAGTACGAGGCCGACGCACAGCAGCAGCGGCTTCCATTGCTGCGCGAGCAGTTCGACGAAGCTCTGCTTCGGACGGGACAATTCGTCCGCTTCACGCGCTTCCGCTTCCTTCTTGAAGGCGGGCGTTTCTTCGAGCTTCATCCGGATATACAGGCCGACCAGACCCAGCGGACCCGCGATGAAGAACGGCACACGCCAGCCCCACGACAGCAGCGCTTCCTGCGACAGCGTCGCCGTCAGCACGGCAACCGTGCCGGCGCCGAGGATATAGCCGACCAGCGTGCCGAATTCGAGGAAGCTGCCCGCGAAGCCGCGGCGGCGATCCGTCGCAAACTCGGCGATGAAGGTGGCTGCGCCGCCATATTCACCACCCGTCGAAAAGCCCTGCACCAGACGCGCAACGAGCAGCAGCGCGGGCGCGAGAATGCCGATCGAGCCATAGCTCGGAATCAGACCGATCGCGAAGGTGCCGACGGCCATCATGATCATCGTCATCGCGAGCACGCGCTGACGGCCGATGCGGTCGCCGAGCGGGCCGAACACCATGCCGCCGATGGGGCGCACCAGGAACGCGGCGGCGAACGTGCCGAAGGTCGCGATCAACTGCGCCGACGGACTGCTCGACGGGAAGAACACTTTGCCGAGCGTGACAGCGATATAGCTGTACACGCCGAAATCGAACCATTCCATGGCGTTGCCGAGCGCCATGGCGCCGACGGCACGTTTGAGAAGGGAATTGTCGACGACGGTGATGTCGTCGAGAGTCAGGCTGTTGTCTTTGTTTTTATGTCGCCAGAAACCGTTGCTGGAAGCGGTCAAGGTACAAGCTCCTATGACTGCGGCCGAACGCAAAAAGCGCTCCGCCACGGATTGCTGGAAAGTGCAGTTTCGCGAGCGGTCGATGCGAACAGGCGTAACGCCCCGCACGGACCACGCAAAGGCGTGCTGCGCAGACGTGCATAAGCACTTTGCGCAGAAAAAGTAACGCCCGTGCATCGCGAAGGTCGTCGCGAAATTGCACTTGATAGTTGCTGCTAAACGTTGGTACCCACGTGGCCGTGCAGGGGGGCAGATACCGGAGGACAGTCACGCACGCGGTGCGCTCATGCCGCTTGAAAAGGCTTGAAACGAAAAAGGCCGGCGAGGCGTCGCTCTGGATCGCGCCGATCAGACCGACGCGATTTGCAACGAAACAACCGACAAGCCTTCTTGTATAAAAAACAATTCAATCCGAACCCGGCGCGCTTGGCGGCCACGGTGCAAACTGAACGCGAATGAAGGGTTAATGCTGTTAGAACGAGGCACATGATAGCACGATAAGCGAGGATCGTGCAAACCGCTGGTCCGACGTGGGGCGGGGAAGGGCGCGCAATCCGTTGCCTGGCGGGGGATTGCGGGAATTCGGCGGGGGCTGAAAAGGCGGCTCGGGATTAACGGTTTCGTTCAATTTGCCGGCCGCAGCGGACCGACCCGGCGGACGGAAACCGGCGAAAAAAATCCGCGCACCGGGCGCGGATTTTTTGCCTGTCGCGAGTTGTAGCCGCGAAGATCAGCTTTCCGCGGGCGGCACGTAGCCCGTTGCCTGATCGGCGCCTTCGCCGAAGAAGAACTTTTCCGTCTGCTTCATCAGATACTGACGTGCGCGCGGATCGGCCATGTTCAGGCGGTTTTCGTTGATCAGCATGGTCTGCTGCTTGAGCCATTGCTGCCATGCTTCCTTCGAGACGCTCTCGTAGATCCGTTTGCCGAGTTCGCCCGGCAGCGGCGGGAAATCGAGACCTTCGGCTTCCTTGCCGAGCTTCGTGCATTGAACCATGCGAGTCATGCTGTGCTTCTCCTGTAATCGATGTGGAACGGCGGCGCGTCGTTATTGTGAGCGCTCAGAGCTGTTTCATCAGCACGAGCGACTTACGCTGCCAGTTGTAGAGGCGGCGGCGGTCTTCGGGCAGGTCGTCGACCGTGACCTTCACGAAGCCGCGCTTGAGGAACCAGTGCTCGGTGCGCGTCGTCAGCACGAAGATACGCGTCAGTCCGCGCGCCCGCGCGCGCTGCTCGATGCGCTTCAACAGCCGTTCGCCGTCGCCCGAGCCTTGCGCTTCCGGCGCGACCGTCAGGCACGCCATCTCGCCGATGCGCTCCTGCGGGTACGGATACAGCGCCGCGCAGCCGAACAGCACGCCATCGTGCTCGATCACCGAGAAATGGTCGATGTCGCGTTCGATCTGGTGACGCCCGCGCCGCACCAGCGTACCGTCGGTTTCCAGCGGCTCGATCAGCGTCAGAATGCCGCCGACGTCGTCCGGCGTCGCTTCGCGCAGGCTTTCGAGGTTCTCGTACGAGATCATCGTGCCCACGCCATCGTGCAAGAACAGTTCCAGCAGCAGGCTGCCGTCGAGCGCGTAGGGAATGATGTGCGAACGCGCAACGCCGCCACGGCAAGCGCGGATGGAGTGCTTCAGATAGAAGCCGGCATCGCCCGTCACCGCGCCGCTTTCGTGCAGGCGGTATGCGTCGTCCAGCGACAACTCGCGGATCAGCGCGCTTTCTTCGTCGAGCAGGCCTTCCGTTTCGGTGAGAAACACGATCTTGTCGGCGCGCAGCGCGATCGCGGCAGCCGAGGCGACGTCTTCCATCGCCAGGTTGAACGCTTCGCCCGTCGGCGAAAAGCCGAGCGGCGACAGCAGCACGATCTTGCCGCTCGCGAGCGAATGGCGGATCGACTCGGCATCGATCTTGCGCACCACGCCCGTATGCTGGAAATCGACCCCGTCGAGAATGCCGACCGGACGCGCCGTCACGAAGTTGCCCGACACGACGCTGATGTGCGCGTGCGCCATCGGCGTGTTCGGCAAGCCCTGGCTGATCGCGGCCTCGATGTCGAGACGGACTTCGCCCGCCGCTTCCTTCGCCGATTCGAGCGCGCGCGCATTGGTGATGCGCATGCCGTGCGAAAACTCGGACTCGACGCCGTGCAGGCTCATCTGCTCTTCCACTTGCGGACGCGAGCCGTGTACGAGCACGATCTGGATACCCATCGCCTGCAACAGCGCAATGTCGGATACCAGCGCGTTGAGCAGCCCCTGATGCACGACCTCGCCGCCGAAGCCGACGACAAACGTCTTGTTTCGGAACGCGTGGATATACGGCGCGACCGATCGCATCCAGTCGACGAATTGCGCGTGCTGCAGCAGGGCTTCCGAGTCGCCGGGCGATGCCGGTGAAGGAACGGGCGTGGGGACGAGGTCGGTTTGGGAATTCATGCCCCGGATTATAATGCGCCCCCATGTCGAATGTACCCAAAAGCTCCACTGGAGCCGATACGAAAAACGCGGCTGACGCTGCCGCGAAAGACGCGGCGAGCCCCGCGCCGCGCGGTCATCAGGACGCGACGCGTGACGCGCGCGGCGACGCCACGCGCCGTGACGTTTCCGTGAATGTTGCGAATGCGCCGCGTTCGGGCGCGTCGGCGCACGGCGAGGCGAAGCAACAGCAAGGCGCGAACGCCGGGAAAAGCGGCGCGCGCGAGCAGCAGAACGGCGCGCCGAACCGGCAGCGGGATCAGCAGGGTCAGCGTGGGCCGGATCAGGCAGGTGACGCCCGCCGACAGCAGGCGCCGCGTGCTCGAGGCAACCCGCAAGGTGGCGCGCAAGGCAATAATCCACGCGCCAGCGGCGAGCCGGGCGCCGGGAAACAGCGCAATGCGTCGCGCGAGGCGGGCGGAGAAAACCAGCGCAACGCGCCGCGCGAGCCCCGCAAGCCCGCGCGCGTCGTCGAACCGAATCCCATTCCACCCATCACGTTCCCCGAAGCGCTCCCCGTCTCGGGCCGACGCGAGGAAATCGCGCGCGCGATTGCCGGCCACCAGGTCGTGATCGTCAGCGGCGAGACGGGCTCGGGCAAGACGACCCAGTTGCCGAAAATCTGTCTCGCGCTCGGTCGCGGACTCGGCGCGGGCGGTAGCGGGCTGATCGGCCACACGCAGCCGCGCCGGATCGCGGCTTCGGCGACGGGCCGGCGCATTGCCGAGGAACTCGGCACGCCGTTCGGCGAAGTGGTCGGCTACAAGGTGCGTTTCACCGATAATCTCGCGCCGGGCGCGTCCGTCAAACTGATGACGGACGGCATTCTGCTCGCGGAAACGCAGACCGATCCGCTGCTGAAAGCGTACGACACGCTGATCATCGACGAGGCGCACGAGCGCAGCCTGAACATCGATTTTCTGCTCGGCTATCTGAAAGAGATTTTGCCGAAGCGCCCGGATCTGAAGTTGATCGTGACGTCGGCGACCATCGATGCCGATCGCTTCGCACGTCATTTCGGCTCCGAAGAAAAACCCGCGCCCGTGATCGAGGTGAGCGGCCGGCTGTATCCCGTCGAGGTCCGCTATCGTCCCGTCGCCGAAGATTCGCCGGCGGTGAAGTCGGCGGAAGGGAATGCGGGCCGGGAGCGTGGCGATCGTCCGAAAACGCAGCGGGAGACCGACCGCGATCTGATGGACGCGATCGTCGAAGCCGCCGACGAACTGTGCCGCGAAGGCCCGGGCGATGTGCTCGTATTCCTGCCCGGCGAGCGCGAGATTCGCGACGCGGCGGAAGCGCTGCGCAAGCAGCATCCGCCGCACACGGAGATTTTGCCGCTGTTCGCGCGGCTGTCGGCGGCTGAACAGGAACGCGTGTTCCGTCCGTCGAACGCGCGGCGCATCGTGCTCGCCACCAACGTCGCCGAGACCTCGCTGACGGTGCCGGGCATCCGCTATGTGGTCGACACGGGCCTCGCCCGCGTGAAGCGCTACTCGTACCGCAACAAGGTCGAGCAGCTGCAGGTCGAGTCGATTTCGCAGGCGGCGGCTAACCAGCGGGCAGGGCGCTGCGGACGGGTCGCGGACGGCATCTGCATCCGTCTCTACGACGAAGCCGATTTCCAGTCGCGCGTGCGCTTCACCGACCCGGAAATTCTGCGGTCGTCGCTGGCGTCCGTCATTCTGCGGATGAAGTCGCTGCATCTGACGGCCATCGAAACCTTCCCGTTCATCGAACCGCCGCCCGGGCGCGCGATTGCCGACGGCTATCAACTGCTGAACGAACTCGGCGCCGTCGACGACGACAACGCGCTGACGCCGCTCGGCCGTGAACTCGCGCGCCTGCCGCTCGATCCGCGCGTCGGCCGGATGATTCTCGGCGCGCGCGACCAGCAGGCGCTGCGCGAAGTGCTGATCATCGCGAGTGCGCTGTCCGTGCAGGACCCGCGCGACCGTCCCATCGACGCGCAGGAGCAGGCAGACCAGGCGCATCGCAAGTTCGCCGACGAGCGCTCAGAGTTTCTGCAGTGGCTGAAGATCTGGGCGTGGTTCGAAGAGGCCATCGCGCACAAGAAGTCGAACAGGCAGCTGACCGATGCATGCAAGCAGAACTTCCTGTCGCATCTGCGTTTGCGCGAATGGCGCGACGTGCATTCGCAACTGCTCACGGTGGTGCGCGAGCACGGCTGGCGCGTGAATGACAGCGAAGCGACCTTCGAGCAGATTCATCTGGCGCTGCTGACGGGCCTACTCGGCAATATCGGTCTGAAGGCCGACGACGAGCCCTACTATCTCGGCGCGCGCAGCATCAAGTTTTATCTGTGGCCCGGCTCGGCGCTCGTGAAGAAGGCAGGCAAGTGGGTGATGGCGGCGGAACTCGTCGAAACGAGCCGGCTGTACGCCCGCTGCATCGCGAAGATCGAGCCGGAATGGATCGAGCGCGTCGGCGCGCATCTGTTGAAGAAGTCGCTCTCCGAGCCGCACTGGGAAAAGCGCGCGGCGCAGGTGTCGGCATTCGAGCGCGCGATGCTGTACGGCTTGCCCATTTATCACCGGCGGCGCGTCAGTTTCGGCAAGCAGGACCCGGCGCGCGCGCGGGAGCTGTTCATCCGCGGCGCGCTGGTTGAAGGCGAGTTCGACACGAAGCTCGCGTTTTTTGCGCACAACCGCAAGCTGCTCGCCGATATCGAACAGCTCGAACACAAGTCGCGCCGCCAGGACGTACTGGTCGACGACGAACTGATCTACGCGTTCTACGATCAGGCTGTGCCGAACGGCATCCATACGGGGGCCGCGTTCGAGCGCTGGTATCGCGACGAAGTGAAGAAGAGCGGGCAGCAGGAAGACAAGCTGCGCCTGCTGTATCTGTCACGCGACGATCTGATGCGCCACGAGGCGGCCGGCGTCACGACCGACCTGTTCCCGAAGCGGATGACGATGGCGGGCGTCGACATGGCGCTCACCTATCACTTCGAGCCGGGCTCGCCGCGCGACGGCGTGACGCTCGCCGTGCCGCTGTATGCGCTGAATCAGGTGGATGCGCGGCGCGTCGAGTGGCTCGTGCCGGGCATGCTGAAGGAAAAGACGCAACTGCTGCTCAAGTCCTTGCCGCAGAAGCTGCGCCGCCACGTCGTGCCGTTGCCGGAGTACGCGGCGGGCTTCGTCGAGCGGCACAGCGGGCCGAAATTCGGCGCGGGCGGCCTGCTCGACACGGTGATCGCCGATATTCGCGAGCAGACGCAGATCGCGACGAAGCAGTCGGACTTCAAGCTCGAAACGCTCGCGCCGCACCTGTTCATGAACTTCAAGGTGATCGACGAGCACGGCCGGCAGCTCGCGATGGGCCGCAATCTCGCGCAACTGCGCGCGGAGCTGGGCGGCCAGGCGCAACAGCAGTTCCAGAAAATCGCGTCGAGCGCGGCGGGTGCGGCGCTCGCGAATGCGGGCTCGGGCGGCGGCGATGCTCCCGCGCGTGAAGCGACGGGCGGTAGGAATGGTGGAGGCGCGCGTGGCGCCTCAGCTGTGCCGCACACGCCCGCTGCCGGCGAAGCAGCGGCTGCTCCCGCAACCGCCCTCTACGAAAACCTGACGACGTGGAACTTCGGCAAGCTCCCCGAGCTGCTCGAAATCCGGCGCGGCGGGCACACGCTGTTCGGCTATCCGGCGCTCGTCGATCGCGGCACGCATTGCGACGTCGAAGTGTTCGATTCGCCGGACGAGGCCGCGCGCATCCATCGCGCGGGTCTGCGGCGACTGTTCGCGCTGCAGTTGCGCGAGCCGATCAAATACCTCGAAAAAAACCTGCCGGGCTTGCGCGAAATGGCGATGCAGTTCATGCCGCGCGGCACGCAGGAAGAACTGCGCGATCAACTGATCGACACGGCGCTCGACCGCGCGTGCCTGCAGGACCCGCTGCCCGACGACGACGCGAGCTTCCACGCGCGCAAGGACGAAGGCCGCAGCCGGCTGACGTTGCTCGCGCAGGAGATTGCCCGCCTTGGCGGACAGATTCTTGGCGAGTATGCGGCCGTCGTGAAGAAACTCGCGCAGGCGAAGCCGTTCGCCGCGGCTTTTGCCGACATGCAGAACCAGTTGGAAGCGCTGATCGGCAAACGCTTTATCGTCGATACGCCGTACCCGCAGTTGACGCATTTCCCGCGCTATCTGAAGGGCATCGCGCTGCGCATCGACAAACTGAAAGCGGACTCGGCACGCGACGCGCGCCAGTTCGCAGAGTTTCAGCCGCTCGCGCAGAACTACCAGCGAGCGCTCGCGCAGCGCGGCGGCGTGCCGGATGCCCGGCTCGTCGAGTTCCGCTGGCTGCTGGAGGAACTGCGCGTGTCGCTGTTCGCGCAGGAACTGCGTACGCCGATGCCCGTTTCCGTCAAGCGTCTCTATAAGGTGTGGGAGTCGATGCAGCGTTGAGCGACGCGGGCGCGCTTTCTGGGCGCGCCCGGGTGTGCCGTTATGGGCAAAGCGCGCCGAACCGCCGCAAACCACAGATCGCGCGCCTGCGCGCCGTCCGTCCGGCGCGCCCTGCGTCACCGCGCCGCAACGCTCGCCTTTTCCCCGATCGAGGTCAACCGAAGCGTCACGCAAACGTTCTACAATGGCGATTACCCCCTGATGTGAGTTTTCATGCGCAAATTTTCCCTTCCCGGCCTGTCCAGCACGTTTGCAGCAGGCGCGGCGCTCGTCGCGGCAGCAAGCTTCTTCTCCCCGCCAGTCCTCGCCAACAACGTGATCGTGCTCAATTCCGGCGAAGCCACGCTGAGCCTGATCGACGAGAACACGCGTCAGGTAATCGACACGGTGCCGACCGGCAAGGAGCCGCATCACCTGATGCCGACGCCGGACAATTCGTCGCTGATCGTCGCGAATTCGGTGTCGAACAACCTGATGTTCGTCGATCCGAAAACGGGTAAGCCGCAGCGTTGGGTCGAGAACATCGAAGACCCGTATCAGATCGGTTTTTCGCCGGATCGCAAGTGGCTCGTGACGACGGGCCTGCGCCTCGATCGCCTCGACATCTATCACTACGACGGCCACAACATGACGCTCGCGAGCCGCCTGCCGCTCGCCGTGATGCCGAGCCACATGGCGTTCACGAACGACAGCAAGACGGTGTTCGTCACGCTGCAGGTGTCGGGTGAACTGGCGGCCGTCGATCTCGCCACGCAGCAGGTCAAGTGGAAGATGAAAGTCGGCAAGGTGCCGGCCGGCCTGTGGATGACGCCGGGCGACAAATATCTGCTGATCGGCATGACGGGGGCGGACTATGTCGCCGTCGTCGACTGGCGCAACCAGAAGATCGTCAAGACGATCACGACGGGCAAGGGCGCGCACAACTTCCGCTCGCTCGCGGACGGCAAGCATGTGGCCGTGTCGAACCGCGTGGCCAGCACCATCAGCATCCTCGACGAGGACACGCTCACCAATGTCGGCGACATCACGGGATTGATGCCGGGACCTGACGACATGGAACTTTCCGCCGACAAACGCTATCTGTGGGTTACGTTCCGCTTTGCGAAGCACGTCGGCGTGATCGACCTGACGACGCACAAGCTGATCCAGACGATCGCTGTCGGCCGTTCGCCGCACGGCATCTATTTCTTCAACCGCGCACCTGTCACCGCGCCGAACGGGGCGTGATCGCGGGGACGGCGCGCCTTGCCGGCGCGCCGTCCATTGCACGACGAGATTGACATTGAAACGCGCAGTGAAGCCGCACGAGCAAGCCGCACAGTGAAGCAGAACCGCGACGCATAAAGAGCACCATGTTCCAGCTGATCGCCTCCAGTCTCGATAGCTTCGTTTCATCGATCCAGACGCTGCTGTACGTCGACGTCGTGCAGCCGCTGCTGTTCCATTTCAACCTGATGGACTATGACGAGGACACCTACGACAGCCTTTACTGGGTGATCGTCGGCGTGCTGGAAGTGCTGGCCATGTACGCGCTGCTGCGCCCGCTCGAAGCGCTGCGGCCCGTCGAGCAGTGGAAGGACCGCAAGGCGGTGCGCGTCGACGTGCTCTACACGTGGATCGCGAAGCTCGGCATTCTCAATCTGTTCTTCTTCTTCGCGCTGCAGCCGTTCTTCGATTCGGTGCAGGGCTGGCTGCGTCTGCAGGGCATCGCGAATATCGAACTCGACAATCTGTGGCCCGGCGTGACGACGCAGCCTTTCGTGACGTTCATCATGTATCTGCTGGTGCTCGACTTCGCGGGCTACTGGTATCACCGTGGGCAGCACAAGATCGGCGTCTGGTGGGAATTGCACGCGGTGCATCACAGCCAGCAGCAGATGTCGCTGTGGGCCGACGACCGCAACCATCTGCTCGACGATCTGCTGCAGGCGTGTTTCTTCGCCGTGATCGCGCTGTTCATCGGCGTGCCGCCGTCGCAGTTCGTCGTGCTCGTCGCGATCACGAACCTCGCGCAGAGCGTGCAGCACGCGAACATCCGTCTGCATTTCGGCTGGCTCGGCGAACGCCTGCTCGTCAGTCCGACCTTCCATCGCCGGCATCATGCGATCGGCTACGGTCACGAAGGGCTCAAGTACGGCTGCAACTTCGGCGTGCTCTTTCCGTGGTGGGACATGCTGTTCGGCAGCGCGTCGTGGAGCCGCGAAATGGAGCCGACGGGCATTCGCGACCAGCTCAGCGGCCGTCATTACGGCGAAGGCTTCTGGGCGCAGCACTGGCTCGCGTTCGTGCGGATTGCGCAGCGGATCGGCGGCAAGAAGCAGCGGGGCGCGGCGTAAGCGCGTCGTCTTTCACTGTCGACACGTCTTTCTGTCGCCCACGCGCGCGTCTTCAGGTCGCGCAGCAAAATTGCACGGCAACGCTTGCGCACCCACGCGTGAGCGCGCGCTTTCACTTTCGGCGCTGACGCCCGACGTGGTTTATCCTGTCCACGTTTCCTTCCTTTTCCCGCATTCCCATCACTTCATCGACTACGCATGAATGATCTCTTGCGCTCGTTCGGGCGCGCGCTGTCTTCCGTGTTCCATCCGCGCATGCTGTGGCTGACGTTCATGCCGTTCGCGGCGGCCACGATCGTCTGGGGCGTGGTGCTGTGGTTTTCCTGGCAGGCACTGATCGGTGCAACGCGCGGCTGGCTCGAAAGCTGGCCGCTCACGACGACGCTCTACGGGCTATTCGACTGGCTCGGTTTTTCGTCGCTGCATGCGGCCGTGGCGCCTTTCATTGTGATTGCCGTGGCGATTCCGCTGATCGTCGTCACCGTGCTGCTGCTGATCGCGACGCTGTCGATGCCCGCCGTGATCAAGCATCTGTCGAAGCGGCAGTTCGCCGCGCTGGAAATGCGGCGTGGCGGCACGTTCGCCGGCAGTCTCGTGCATTCCGTGTGGACGACGCTCGTGTGCCTGCTGGTGCTGGTGATCACGCTGCCGCTGTGGCTGATTCCGCCGTTCTTCGCGCTGATCCCGCCGCTGCTGTGGGGCTGGCTCACCTATCGCGTGATGACCTACGACGCGCTGTCGCTGCACGCCAGCAGCGAGGAGCGGCGCGCGCTGGTGCGCCAGCATCGCCTGCCGCTGTTGCTGATCGGCGTGGCGAGCGGGCTGCTCGGCTCGCTGCCCACCTTGATCTGGGCGTCGTCCGTGTGGCTGATCGTGCTGTTCCCTGTGATGACTGCCGTGACGATCTGGATTTATGCTTTTATCCTCGTGTTCACGGCGCTCTGGTTCGGCTACTACTGCCTGCGCGCGCTGCAGCGGATGCGCGCCGGCGAGCATGGCGGGAACGGCCACCATGGTCCCCACGGCGCGCGCGGCACAGCGCCTGTCTCCTACTGATTGAAGAGGCTTCAATGGCATTTGGCGTCATCATCATCGGCGATGAAATCCTGTCGGGCAGACGCGTCGACAAGCATCTGCCGAAAGTCATCCAGCTTCTGAGCGCGCGCGGCCTGTCGCTGTCGTGGGCCGAATATATCGGCGACGATCCGGAGCGCATCACGGCGACCTTGCGCCGCACGTTCGCGTCGGGCGATATCGTGTTTTCGACGGGCGGCATCGGCGCGACGCCGGACGATCACACCCGCCAGTGCGCGGCCGCCGCGCTTGCCGTGCCGCTCGAACTGCACCCTGAGGCAAAGGTGCTGATCCAGGAACGCATCCGCGAGATGCATCCCGCCAGTTCGTCCACGCCCGTCGATTTCGACTCGCCGGAGAATCTGCATCGTCTGAACATGGGCACGTATCCGCGCGGCGCGTCGATCATTCCGAACGGGTACAACAAGATTCCTGGTTTTTCCGTCGGCGACCATCATTTCGTGCCGGGCTTTCCGGTGATGGCCTGGCCGATGATCGAATGGGTGCTGGATACGAAGTATCAGCATCTGCATCATTCGACGCCGCATGCGGAAAAGTCTCTGCTCGTGTTCGAGTTGCCCGAATCGACGCTGACGCCGCTGATGGAAAAGATCGAACATGATTTTCCTGGCGTGCGCGTGTTCAGCCTGCCGAGCGTCGGTGATGCGGAGCGCGGCGGCATCTATGCGCGCCGGCATATCGATCTGGGCGTGAAGGGCGAGCCCGAAGCCGTCGCGGCAGCGTTCGTGAAGCTGCGCGAAGGCGTGCATCTGCTGGGGGGCGATATCGTCGAACCGGAAGTGGCAGCGAAGGCTCAGCCACGTAACTGAGCAAATCGGAGCGAGGCGTGCAACGCGTCCCCGTCCCAGGAACATCATCCGCCTGTCACATCGCGCGCGGACGATTCCAAAAGAAAACGGCGCATGGGATTCTCCATGCGCCGCGTAACTCAGAAGCGTCAACTGCGCTTCTTATGTTTGTGTGAGATTCATCAAGCGCCAATCCACGGCAGTCCGCGGAAACACCACCCCGATACCGTCTTCCGATGCCCCTGGCCATCCTTGTCGCCTTCGAAGCCTTCCAGCAGATCCAGCGCCTTCGTGAAGCCGGCCTGCGTCGCGGCGATGGCGGCCAGCTTCGAGCGCGCGGCGCTGCGGCACAGCAGCAGCACGGGCGTGTCGGGTGTCGCGACCTGACGCAGCTGATCGATGAATTCGGCATTCGGCACGCCGCCCGGATAGCGCGTCCATTCGACATGCGCATACTGACCGTCGCCGACGACGGGGCGGCCGACCCAATCCAGTTCGGCGCGCGTGCGCACATCGACGAGACGGGTGCGCGGGTCGAGTTGCAGAAGCTCGAATGCCTCGGCAGGCGTGACGGCGCCCGCGTACGGGAGTTGGTTGTCGACACGGCGCTTTTCAGCCTGGCTGTACAACTGTTCGAGCGTACTCATGACAGCAAATCTCCTTGGGCCAAAAAAACATTCTAGCAAGCTGTCGAAGTCGCGCGCGCCGCGGCGCTGCGCGCAGCGCAAATTCGAGGATCAACGGGAGTGCTTGGTTTTGGTGCAAAATGGTCTCAATGCACCAAAATGGAATGTTAAGCGGGCGCAGACTATGAGCGCGCACGATCATGGTGCAGACGCATCACGCTGCCTCAGGGGATTCCCGCAAACGGTGTACGCAAATTCCCTGCGAAGGCGCGTCGGCATTGGGGCTGCAACGCGTTGGCGCACCCGGAACGAAAACATGGCATGGAAGCTGCTTTATTGGTGCCGATCAGATTGGCCCGATGCCAGCAGCAGATTTCCGCGGCTGCCGCTATCCCAGGGGTGGACGCATCGAGGCTGGTCAGCTAGATTGGGCGGCGGCTGAACCCGCCGAATTCGTTAATCAGGAGATAGGTTATGAGTAAATCCGTGGCCGACGTCATGCAGCTCGTCAAGGACGAGGACGTCAAGTTTGTCGACTTCCGTTTCACCGACACGCGCGGCAAGGAGCAACACGTTTCGGTGCCGGTGTCGGCATTCGACGAAGACAAATTCGAAAGCGGCCATGCGTTTGACGGTTCCTCGATTGCTGGCTGGAAGGGCATCGAAGCGTCGGACATGCTGCTCGTGCCGGACGCCGACACTGCCTTCATCGACCCGTTCTACGAAGAGTCGACCCTGGTTCTGACCTGCGACGTCGTCGAACCGGCTGACGGCAAGGGCTATGAACGCGATCCGCGCTCGCTGGCAAAGCGCGCCGAAGCATACCTGAAGAGCACGGGTCTGGGCGACACGGCCTTCTTCGGTCCGGAACCCGAATTCTTCATTTTCGACTCGGTCCAGTGGAGCGCCGACCAGTCGGGCTGCTTCGTCAAGATCGGCTCGGAAGAAGCACCGTGGTCGTCGGGCAAGGAATTCGAAGGCGGCAACACGGGTCACCGTCCGGGCACGAAGGGCGGCTACTTCCCGGTCGCACCGGTCGACACGTTCCAGGACATCCGCTCGGAAATGTGTCTGCTGCTCGAACAGATCGGCATCCCCGTTGAAGTTCACCACCACGAAGTGGCAGGTCAAGGCCAGAACGAAATCGGCACGAAGTTCTCGACGCTGGTTCAACGCGCTGACTGGACGCAACAGCTGAAGTACATCGTTCACAACGTCGCGCACACGTACGGCAAGACGGCGACGTTCATGCCGAAGCCTGTCGTCGGCGACAACGGTTCGGGCATGCACGTTCACCAGTCGATCTGGAAGGACGGCCAGAACATGTTCGCGGGCAACGGCTACGCTGGCCTGTCGGAATTCGCACTGTTCTACATCGGCGGCATCATCAAGCACGCTCGCGCGCTGAACGCGATCACGAACCCGGGTACGAACTCGTACAAGCGTCTCGTGCCGCACTTCGAAGCGCCTGTGAAGCTGGCTTACTCGGCACGTAACCGTTCGGCATCGATCCGTATTCCGCACGTTGCAAACCCGAAGGGCCGTCGTATCGAAACGCGCTTCCCGGATCCGCTCGCGAATCCGTACCTGTGCTTCTCGGCACTGATGATGGCGGGTCTGGACGGCGTGCAGAACAAGATCCATCCGGGCGAAGCTGCCGACAAGAACCTGTACGACCTGCCGCCGGAAGAGGATGCAAAGATCCCGACCGTGTGTGCCGGCCTCGACCAGGCGCTGGAAGCACTCGACGCAGACCGTGAGTTCCTGACGCGCGGTGGTGTGTTCACCGACGGCATGATCGACGCGTACCTCGAACTGAAGGAAACCGAGCTGCAACGCGTGCGTATGACCACGCACCCGGTCGAATTCGAACTGTACTACTCGCTGTAATCGCTCCAGGTGGCGCTGCGCTTCGTTCGCGAGATGCGGCGAAGCGTACGCCCCGACGCTGCGATCGGTCACGAAGGGACGGCGGCGCCGTCCCTTTTTCGTTGGATCGAAAGCCGTGACGTTTTTGTTGCAGAACGGCTGCTGCAGCGTGTTGTTGATGTATTGAACCGCGTGCGATGAAGCCCGCCTCACCATCTCCTGTCGACGGAGGTTGGCGCTCTGGCGCTGGCTCCCGTCCCATGCAAGGCTATCGAGACCCGACTGCAAGATGGTATTGAAGAACCTGATCAAGGCCAGAAAAGGGCACACCGACGCATTGTCGGATGATGCGCAACTCGTCGAATCCGGTTTGCTGCCGGGCTTCGAGGCGCTGCCCACCGTCGTGCTCGTGCTCGACAAGCGGACGCTGCGTGTCGCGTTCGCGAATCCGTCGGCCGAGTCGATGCTCGAAATGTCGCGCCGGCAGCTCACGCAAATGGCCTGGCCCGACATCTTTACCAACGGCGAAGAACTGACGGCGACCATCGCCGCGATCGCCGCTCACCGTTTTCACGCGACGCATCTGGATGCTGTGCTCGAACGCGCCGGCCACGAGCCGCTGCACGTGCATGCGATCGTCGGCTTCCTGGAGAGCGCGCAAGACTACGTGCTGCTCGAGCTGTTCGAGAACGAGCGTCATCTGAGGTCGGATCGCGAAGAGCGCATTCACGATCTGACGGCCGTCAACAAGCAGCTGATCCGCAATCTCGCGCATGAGATCAAGAACCCGCTCGGCGGTATTCGCGGCGCGGCGCAACTGCTCGAATTCGAACTCGGCGCGCGCGAACGCGACGAGTTGCGCGAGTACACGCAGGTCGTCATCAAGGAATCGGACCGGCTGCAGACGCTCGTCGACCGCCTGCTCGAACCGCATCGTCATCCGCATATCGTCGGCGACGTGAACATTCACGAAGTCTGCGAGCGTGTGCGTGCAGTGATACTCGCGGAGTTTCCGCGCGGCCTCACCATCGAACGCGACTACGACGTCAGCGTGCCCGATCTGCGCGGCGACAAGGAGCAACTGATCCAGGCGCTGCTGAACATCGTGCGCAATGCGGCCGAAGCGCTGCGCGAACGCATCTCGCAAGGCGATGCGCGTATCGAGTTGCGTACGCGCGTCGCGCGCAAGATCACGATCGCGAAACGACTTTGCAAGCTGGCACTGGACTTGCATATCGTCGACAACGGGCCCGGCATTCCCGAAGACATACGCGACCGCATCTTCTATCCGCTCGTATCGGGAAGGGAAGACGGCAGCGGTCTTGGCCTGACGCTCGCGCAGACTTTCGTGCAACAGCACGAAGGGATGATCGAAGTGGAGAGCCGTCCGGGTCACACCGAGTTTCAGATCCTGCTGCCGCTCGACTGCTGATACTCGATTGGTCACACCACACGCAAGACAAGACTTCTGACGGACCTATATGAAGCCGATCTGGATAGTAGACGACGATCAATCGATCCGTTGGGTGCTCGAAAAAGCACTCGCACGCGAGAACTTCGCGACGCGCAGTTTCGCCAATGTGCGCGAAGCCGCGGGCGCACTGGAACACGACAGCCCGCAAGTGCTCGTCTCCGACATCAGGATGCCTGGCGGCTCCGGCCTCGAGCTGCTGCAGACCGTGCGCGACCGCGTGCCCGGTTTGCCCGTCATCATCATGACGGCGTTCTCGGATCTCGATAGCGCCGTGGCCGCGTTTCAGGGCGGCGCGTTTGAATACCTCGCCAAACCATTCGACGTCGACAAGGCCGTCGAACTGATTCGTCGCGCCGTCGACGAAAGCATGCGCGGCGAGCACACGTGGGACGACCGCGTAGCCGAAGCACCCGAGATGCTCGGTCAGGCGCCCGCGATGCAGGACATGTTCCGCGCGATCGGCCGTCTGTCGCATTCGGCCGCGACCGTGCTCATTACGGGCGAATCAGGCACCGGTAAGGAACTTGTAGCCCGCGCCTTGCACCGACATAGCCCACGCGCGAACGGTCCGTTCATCGCGTTGAACACGGCGGCGATTCCGAAAGATCTGCTGGAATCCGAACTGTTTGGTCACGAGCGCGGCGCGTTCACGGGCGCGCAGGCGATGCGCCAGGGCCGTTTCGAGCAGGCTGAGAACGGCACGCTGTTTCTCGATGAAATCGGCGATATGCCGTTCGACTTGCAGACGCGTCTGTTGCGTGTGTTGTCGGATGGTCAGTTCTATCGTGTCGGCGGACATAACCCGCTGCGCGCGAATGTGCGCGTGATCGCCGCGACACATCAGAATCTCGAATCGCGCGTGCGGCAAGGGCTGTTCCGCGAGGACTTGTATCACCGGCTGAATGTGATCCGTCTGCGCTTGCCGGCGCTGCGTGAACGTAGCGAGGACATTCCGCTGCTGACGCGCCACTTCCTGCAGAAGAGCGCGCGTGATCTCGGCGTCGAGCCGAAGCGCGTGTCGGAAGAGGCGCTTGCGTATATGACGTCGCTGCCGTTTCCTGGCAACGTGCGCCAGCTAGAAAACCTCGCGAACTGGCTGACCGTGATGGCGCCTGCGCAGACGATCGAGATCAAGGATTTGCCGCCCGATCTCGTATCGACACAACAGGCCGGCGCGGAATTCACGAGCGCAGCTGGCTCGCTGCCGATCGACGGCGTCGCGGCCAACGGCGGCGTCGCGAACGGCGTGGCGCCGATCACGGGTGCGCCGGTCGCGGCAGGCGGCGTGGCGATTCCGTCGCCTGTCGCCGCGTGGGAGAGCGGGCTGCGCACGGAAGTCGCGAAGCTGCTGCGCGAGAATGCCGCTGATGTGATGGACGAACTGTCGCGCCGTTTCGAAGCGGCCGTGATTCGCGAAGCACTCGACTTCACGCGCGGACGCAAGGTCGAAGCGGCCGAGCGGCTCGGCATTGGTCGCAATACGATCACGCGCAAGATTCAGGAGTTGAATCTCGAACCCTAAGCGTCGACGCCTATAGGCGTTGCGCTGGTTCAAATGGAGCAACTGCGCGCGGTAAAACAAAAGCGGCTCGAAGGCGAATGCGCCATCGAGCCGCTTTTTCTTTTGCGAACGCGCCTGTGCTGACGCAGCGAGTTACTCGGTAAGCGCGACGACAGGCGCGTGATCCGAAGGCTGATCCCACTTGCGCGGTGTCTTGTCGACGTCGCAATGTGTGCAACTCGCGGCGAGCGGCTTCGACAGCAGGATATGGTCGATGCGCAAGCCTGCATTGCGACGAAACGCGAGCATCCGATAGTCCCACCACGTGAAGGTCTTCTCGGGCTGATCGAAGAGCCGGAACGAATCGACGAGACCGAGTTCGACGAGGCGATTGAACTGTGCGCGCTCTTCGGGCGACACGAGGTTCTGTCCTTCCCACGCCTTCGGATCATGCACGTCGCGGTCTTCGGGCGCGATGTTGTAGTCGCCGAGCAGGGCAAGCTTGGGATGCTGCGCGAGTTCGCTGGCAACCCAGTCGTGCAGCGCGTCGAGCCAGCGCAGCTTGTAGGCGAACTTGTCGGTGCCGGGCGCCTGGCCGTTCGGGAAGTAGGCGGAGATCACGCGCACGCCTTCGATGGTGGCTGCGATGACGCGCTGCTGCGGGTCTTCGAAACCCGGAATGTTGCGCATGATGCTGCCTTCGTCGACGCTCATGCCGTCGCGCACGAGAATGCCGACGCCGTTATAGGTCTTCTGACCGGCGAACCAGCTGCGATAACCCTTTTCCTCGAGTTCGGCGCGCGGAAATTTTTCGTCGGGCAGTTTCAGTTCCTGAAGACACAGCACATCGGTCTGACTGAGTTCGAGCCAGTCGATCACATGCTGCTGACGAACCTTCAGTGAGTTCACATTCCACGTGGCTAATTTCATCGCTCGTTCTCGTTGTATCAGGTGCTGGATGGAATCTTACCGCGATCGGGCAGCGCCGCTCAGTACGCTTTCCTGCATAGGCAAAAAACACAGGAGAGACAAAAGCAAAAAGCCCGCAACGCTTGTGGCGAGGCGGGCTTGATAGCTTGCGGCCGTGTGGAGCAGGACACGCGCCTTTGAAACTGGTTGCGGGGACAGGATTTGAACCTGTGACCTTCGGGTTATGAGCCCGACGAGCTGCCAGACTGCTCCACCCCGCGTCAGAGAGGCGAATTGTACGGACACCTTCGTCACGCGTCAAACATTTGATCGAAGTTTTTTAATCTTCTTTTACCAGGCGTTGGCGACGCGCTGTGTCATCGCGTCAACTGACGGCTTCGATCGCCCAGTCGACAGCGTGTTGCACATGCAGGGCGGTCGTATCGAACACGGGCAGAACGGAGTCTTCCTGCCGGATCAACAGCGTGATCTCCGTGCAGCCGAGAATGACGGCCTGTGCGCCACGCGCCTTCAGGTCTTCGATCACGTTTTGATAGATTTGCCGCGATGGCGACTCGATGATCCCGTGACACAGCTCGTCGTAGATGATCCGATGTACTTGCGCGCGGCCCTCGTCATCGGGGATCAGCGTATCGAGACCGAAGCGATCGCGTAGCCGTCCCGCGTAGAAGCTTTGCTCCATCGTATAGCGTGTGCCGAGCAAGCCGACTCGCTCGATGCCCGCCGCGCGTAGCGCTTCGCCCGTCGGATCGGCGATATGCAGAAAGGGCACGGCGATCGCCGCTTCGATCGCTTCGTACACGCGGTGCATCGTGTTCGTCGCGAGCAGCACGATGTCGGCGCCGCCGCGCTCCAGTTGCTGCGCGGCATCCGCCATCTGCACGCCGAGCGCGTGCCAGTCGCCTGCGCGCTGGTTTGCTTCGACGGGCGCGAAGTCGACGGTCACCATCAGGCTGGGCGCATTGTGATGTCCGCCGCGACGCGCCTTCGCATAGCGGTTCAGCAGCCGGTAATACTCGGCCGACGATTCCCAACTCATCCCGCCGATCACACCTATCGTTTTCATTTCACTTCTTTGTCCGTGGTGCCGAAACGGTCGAGTATAGGCTGTGGCGTATGGCGGCGAACGGTACGGATCGCGCGCGGCCGGCCAGTACGGTACGGTCTTTTGTCCTATGCCATCAGGATGCTCCCCACACATTCTTTCCGCCGATAGAATCGTAGTCATGCAAAGGAGCCGCCCATGGATCTGATCATCCGCAATGCCGTATTGCCGCGCAGTGCCCCGAAACAGAATGGCCCCGTCGATATCGGCATCGAAGGCGGGCGCATCGTCGCTGTCGAGCCGAAGCTGGCTGCCAGTGCACGTGAAGAGATCGACGCGCAAGGTGCGCTCGTCACGCCTCCGTTCATCGACGCGCACTTTCACATGGACGCGACGCTGTCGTATGGCCTGCCGCGCGTGAATGCGTCGGGCACCTTGCTCGAAGGCATTGCGCTGTGGGGCGAGCTGAAGCCGCATCTGACGCAGGAAGCGCTCGTCGAGCGCGCGCTGCAGTATTGCGATTGGGCCGTCGCGCGAGGTCTGCTCGCCATCCGCACGCATGTCGACGTATGCGACGAGCGGTTGCTCGCGGTGGAAGCGTTGCTCGAAGTGAAGCGCCGCGTCGCGCCTTATATGGACCTGCAGCTGGTGGCGTTTCCGCAAGACGGGTTGCTGCGCAGCGCGGGCGCGTTCGACAATCTCAAGCGCGCCATTGCGATGGGTGTCGATGTGGTCGGCGGCATTCCGCATTTCGAACGGACGATGGCGGACGGTGCGGAGTCGGTACGGCTGCTATGCGAGTTCGCGGCAGAGAAGGGCTTGCGCGTCGACATGCATTGCGACGAATCGGATGATCCACTGTCGCGTCACATCGAAACGCTCGCAGCTCATACGCATCGGCTCGGCTTGCATGGACGCGTGACGGGCTCGCATCTGACATCGATGCATTCGATGGACAACTACTACGTCAGCAAGCTGCTGCCGCTGATGCGCGAATCGGGCGTGGCGGCCATCGCGAATCCGCTGATCAACATCACGTTGCAAGGGCGCTCGGACACGTATCCGAAGCGGCGCGGCATGACGCGCGTGCCGGAGATGCTCGCGGCAGGGATCAACGTCGCGTTTGGGCACGACTGCGTGATGGACCCGTGGTATAGCCTCGGTTCCGGCGACATGCTCGAAGTCGCGCACATGGGACTGCATGTCGCGCAGATGACGGGCATCGACGCGATGCATGCGTGCTTCGATGCTGTCACGGTTAATCCGTCGCGTATTTTTGGGCTCGAACGTTACGGTATCGAACCGGGATGTGACGCGAATCTCGTCGTGCTCGACGCTCGTGATGCAGTCGAGGCGATACGTTTGCGCGCGGCGCGGCTGGCTGTCGTGAGTCGAGGGAAAGTGGTGAGCCGGGCGCCGTCGGCGCGGGCCATGTTGTCGCTGGAAGGGCGGCCTACCGAAGTGGACTTCAAGTTGCATCGCGGGTGAGTGGGTTTTGTCTGCGACGCTGGATGGTTTGCTTGTGTTTTCGCTGGCATCCGCGATTTGTTAGCGTGCTTCACGCATCGCCCCTGTGCGGGGCGGCACCTACTTTTCTTTGCCGCCGCAAAGAAAAGTAGGCAAAAGAAAGCGGCTCACACCGCCAATCCTTGTTGCTGCCTGAGGGCCCCCACAGGTTCTTACGCTTCACACGGCAACCACGTGACCCACGTCCGTTGCCAGCGCTCTTGCAGTGCGCCTCACCCGCTTCACGCTCCCGCGGTCCAGCATGCCGTGCCAGATAGTCCACGGCCGCCCAGGTGGCAAACTGTGTGTAGGTTGCCGCGTCGTATAGCTTGGCGCTCTTACAGAGTGGGCCCGAGCGCTAACGGTCCGGAGTGAGGCGTGGAAAGTACTGCGGCCTACACACAGTGTGCCACCTGGGCCGCAGATGCCATTTGCTGCCGCTGGCCGTTGTACGGGTGCCTGAAGCGGGTGCGGCTTCCGTTTGAAGCGTTGGCAACGAGCACGGATCAGGGCACTGCCATGTGAAGGATGGGGACGTTGGGGGCCCGTGGATAAACACACGGGCTGGCGGTGTGAGCCGCTTTCTTTTGCCTACTTTTCTTTGCGGCGGCAAAGAAAAGTAGGTGCCGCCCCGCACAGGGGCAACGCCTGAAGCACGTAGGCAAATCGCGGATGCCAGCGGTAAACCAGGCGGACCCTCCAGCGTCGCAGACAACCAGAAGTAGGTGCCGCCCCGCACAGGGGCGACGCGTGAAGCACGTAGGCAAATCGCGGATGCCAGCGGTAAACCAGGCGAACCCTCCAGCATCGCAGACAACCAGAAGTAGGCGCGCCCCGCACAGCGGCAACGCTAGCAAACCAGAAGCACACCGCGGATGCCATCGAAAGAGCCACAAAAAAAGCGGGCCCGGCAACCCCGAACCCGCTCTCTAAGTTAGCTCCACAACACCGCAGAGCAACGAATCACAGACCAAACAAACCCGCGCTCCGCGGAATCAAAACCATCAATGCGCCGCACCCGGCACCGCATCCGGCGCCATGCCATTGTGACGCAACAGCGCATCGATATTCGGCTCGCGGCCGCGGAACGCCTTGAACGATTCCATCGCAGGACGGCTGCCGCCCACTTCCAGAATCTCCTTGCGATAACGCGTGCCCGTTGCCGCATCGAGCACGCTGCCTTTACCCGCTTGCGCCGCTTCTTCGAACGCGGCGTAAGCATCGGCGGACAGCACTTCGGCCCACTTGTAGCTGTAGTAGCCCGCCGCGTAGCCACCCGCGAAAATGTGGCTGAACGTACTCGGCCAGCGCGAGAACGACGCCTGCGGAATCACGTGGAAGCGTTCGTTGATCTCGCGCGCCAGGTCGTTTGCGCTCTTCGCGCCAGACGTATCGAAGTCGACGTGCAACTTCATGTCGAACATCGAGAACACGATCTGACGCAGCGTGCCCAGACCGCTCTGGAAATTCTTCGCGGCGAGCATCTTGTCGAACAGGTCGCGCGGCAGCGGCTTGGCCGTATCGACATGCGACGTCATGTCGCTCAGCACGTCCCACTCCCAGCAGAAGTTCTCCATGAACTGCGACGGCAGTTCGACGGCATCCCATTCGACGCCGTTGATGCCCGACACGCCGAGTTCGTCGACGCGCGTCAGCATATGATGCAGGCCGTGACCGAACTCGTGGAACAGCGTGATCACTTCATCGTGCGTGAAGCACGCCGGCTTGCCGCCGACGGGCGCCGAGAAGTTGCAGGTCAGATACGCGACGGGCGTCTGCACCGCGCCGTTGACGGGTTTGCGGCGCGAGCGGGCGTCGTCCATCCACGCGCCGCCACGCTTGCCTTCTCGCGCGTACAGGTCCAGATAGAACTGCGCGACGAGACCGCCGTCCTGATTCTCGACGCGGAAGAAGCGCACGTCCGGGTACCACGTCGCCGCTTCGTCGCGGCGGATCTTCACGCCGAACAATGTCTCCGTGACCTTGAACAGCCCCTTGAGCACCGTGTCTTCCGGGAAGTACTGCTTGACCTCGTTCTCAGAGAACGAATAGCGCTTCTGACGCAGACGCTCGGCGGCAAACGTGACATCCCACGGCTGCATGTCGCTCATGCCGAGCTCGGTCGCAGCAAACTCGCGCAGTTCTTTCCAGTCGTGCTCGGCGTGCGGACGTGCGCGCGTCGCGAGGTCTTCGAGGAACGCCATCACCTGCTCCGGCGACTCGGCCATCTTCGGCGCGAGCGACACCTCGGCGAAGTTCTTGAATCCAAGCATGTGCGCTTCTTCTTCGCGCAGCTTCAGAGCGTCGGCGACGATTCCCGTGTTGTCCCAGTCGGTGATGCCCTTGCCGTATTGCGGTCCGAGTTCCGACGCGCGCGTGACATAGGCGCGATACATCGTCTCGCGCATCGCGCGGTTTTCCGAGTACTGCATGACGGGGAAGTACGACGGGAAATGCAGCGTGAACTTCCAGCCGCTCTTGCCTTCGCGCTCGGCCGCTTCGCGAGCGGCTTCGATCACGTCTTCGGGCAGGCCCGCCAGTTCGTCCTTGCTTTCTGCAATGAAGGCGTATGCATTCGTCGCATCGAGCACATGATCGGAGAATGCTTTCGACAGCGCGGCCTGGCGTTCCTGCAGTTCCGCGAAACGCGGCTTCTGATCTTCAGGCAGTTCGGCGCCCGACAGTCTGAAGTCACGCAGCGAGTTGTTCAGGATCTTCTTGCGTTCGCCCGTCAGCGATTCGAAATCATCGGCGGCGGCAATCGTCTTGTACTTTTCGTACAGCGCGAGATTCTGCCCGACGCTCGACCAGAACTCGGTGACGCGCGGCAGGTTCTCGCCGTACACGGCGCGCAGTTCGGGCGTATCGGCAACGGCGTTCAGGTGGCCGATCACGCCCCACGCGCGCGACAGCGGCTCCGTCGCGCGTTCGACGGGCTCGACGACGTCGGCCCACGACGCCGGCGTCGACGGCTCGGCCGCGCGCTCGACGGCCGCGCTCGCGTTCGCGAGCAGCACATCGAGGGCAGGGGTCACATGTTCGGGGCGGATCTCGCCAAAGCGCGGCAGATCGGAGAAATCGAGGAGCGGATTGTCGGATGTCGATTGAGATGTGGACATGATGCTTCCTGTCTGACGCGGTAAATGAACGCCCGGACGACGCGCATCCGGGCCTGAAACGTAAGCGGCGCGCATGACGCGCGCAGCACGCGACGCGTGCGCGCGGGTCGACGGGCGCCTTGCAACAGGCATATTGGGGCGCCGTTCGCCGTTTCCAACTGACTTCAGCTGATATCAGCCAATTTCCAGCCGGTTGCAGCACAAATTATCAGAACTGCCGCTCACGCGCAGTGGTAGCGGGCTCAGACGTATTTGTACCAGAACAGGAGGGTGGGCAAGCGCACGGTCGCAGCGCGCGTTCTCGCGCATCGTTGAAGCATTCGCGCGCAGGCCGGCATCGCGCGTGGTTTCCGTATCCTTCAGTGGTCGTTCGCGTTCGCGCGGCGGCCCGCCAGCATCAGGTGGCCTCGCGATGACTCCACATCCCCAAACCCTGTCGGACGCACTTGCACGCGATGCGAACAACTTCGATCTCGTGCGACTCGTCGCTGCGTGCGCCGTCGTCTATTGCAATGCGTACGTGATCCAGCAGACGGATGCCGGCGATGGCATCGCGGCGGCGCTGGGCTTCGGCGGCGCGGGATATCTCGGCGTGTATGCATTCTTTCTGATGAGCGGGCTGCTGGTGAGCGCGAGCTTCGAGCGGCAGCGCTCGGTGCCGCGCTTCGTCGCGCTGCGGCTCGCGCGTTTGCTGCCCGCTGTGATTGGTGCGTCGCTGGTGGCGATCTTCGTCGTCGGGCCGATCTTCACGACGCTCGCACTGCATGACTATTTCATGTCGGGCGCCACATGGCGAAATCTCGATTATTTTTCGACGCTCGTGATGAAACGCGGCTGGACATTGCCGGGTGTGTTCGAGCACAACCGTTTCGTGCGCGACATCTGCGCGCCGCTGTGGACGCTGCCGCTGCAGGTGCATTGCTATCTGCTGGTGCTCGTCATGGGCATGTTCGGCTTGCTGTCGACGCGTTGGCGCAGCGTGGTCGCCGTGTTGATCGCGGTGACCGTGTTTTCGGTGCGTCTGCGTCTGCCCGATCTGCAGATCGGCTGGCGCGATTTCACGGACAAGACGGGCGGCTATGCGTTCTTCCCTGAGCCGTTCTTCTTCCTCGGCATGCTGCTGTACGGATGGCGCGAGCGCATCACCCTCAGCGGTCTGATGGCGTGCGGTCTGCTGCTGGTGTTTCTCGTGTTTCGCGACACGGCGGGCGCGCAGGCGCTGTTCTACATCGCGTTCGTCTATGGGCTGCTATGGGTGAGCGTGACGCCGATGCTGCGTCGCTGGGTACCGCGTCACGACTACTCGTACGCGATCTATCTCTACGGCTTCATGGTTCAGCAATGCGTGGCGGCGCTCGCGCCGCGCATGCCGCCGATGCTGTCGATCGTCGTCAGCGCGCCGTTTATTTTTGTACTGGCGGCGTTTTCGTCGCGCTGGATCGAGCAGCCGGTGATGAGCTGGTGCCGCAGGCGTGTCGCGCGTAGCGAAGCGCGTCAGCACGAACGCAGGAACGCGCCCGAAGCCCCGCCGATGCGCGCCGCCGACCTCGCGGTCCGCTGGCCGCCGCTTTGATGACCCGATGAGCCTGGTGTTTCCGCGACTGCGGATGGCGTGCGCCCGGCTCGTGTGACGAGCGGGGCGGCCGTTGATGACGCGCCCTGCGGCGCGTCGTTGCTCAGGCGTTGCCTGCGGCGCGCTCGGCCGCTTCGATCGTATTGACGAGCAGCATCGTAATGGTCATCGGACCGACGCCGCCCGGGACGGGCGTGATATGGCCGGCCACTTCCTTGACGTTCGCGAAATCGACGTCGCCGCACAGCTTGCCGTTCTCGTCGCGATTCATGCCGACGTCGATCACCGTCGCGCCGGGCTTCACCATGTCGGCCGTCAGCGTGTTGCGCAGGCCCGTCGCGACCACGACGACATCCGCGTCGCGCGTGAACGCCGCGATGTCACGGGTCTTGCTGTGACAGATCGTGACCGTCGCGTTCGCTTCGAGCAGCAGCAGCGCCATCGGCTTGCCGACGATGTTCGAGCGGCCGATCACGACGGCATTGGCGCCCTTCAGGTCGATGCCGTAAGCCTCGAACATCTTCATCACACCATACGGCGTGCACGGGCGGAACAGCGGCTTGCCCGTCATCAGCGCGCCAGCGTTCGCAACGTGAAAGCCGTCCACGTCTTTCTCGGGCGCGATCGCTTCGATCACCTTGTGGCTGTCGATGTGCTTCGGCAGCGGCAGTTGCACGAGAATGCCGTGGATGTTCGGATCGCGGTTGAGCGCGTCGATGCGCGCGAGCAGATCGGCTTCCGTCATCGTCGCGGGATAGCGGTCGTACGACGAGAACAGGCCGTTGTCCTCGCATGCTTTCACCTTGTTGCGGACGTAGACCTCGCTCGCCGGATTGTCGCCGACGAGCACGACGGCGAGACCCGGCTGGTGTCCACGGGCGGTGAGGGCGGCGGCGCGCGTGGCGACGTCGGCGCGCAAGGTCTTGGAAAGGGCGGTGCCGTCGATCAGTTTGGCTGTCATGGTCGGTCGAGAATGGGCGTTTCGGAATGCGGGCGGGGCAGGCAGGCGCGGGGCGTGTGATCACGTTGCCGCGCATGCCGCGCGTCGTGCTGCTGCGCATGCGCTCGCGGCGCGCGCCGTGACGGACGCCGCGAATCGCACGGATGGCGCTCGAAGGCAGGAACGGGTCGCATGCCGGAAAGCGCACGGCGCGAAAACCGCGCCGCAGCGAAGTTCGACATTATACCGTTGAGGCAACGCAACGGATGGCCAAGGGTGACGCCGAGCGAAACCGGCCAACGGCGGCGCCGTCGAGTTGACAGACGCCGCCGCAAGCCACTCTGCGCAGGTTCAGCGCGCGCTCAAGGCTGTGTCGCTTGCCAGGAAGCGTCGGGATTGAACGACGTGATCGTGGACGCGGCGCGCGGCGTCTGCGGCCCGAGATTCTTCTCGTACACCTGGCCGTTCTGGTTGACGATGAAGCTCATCACGCCTGTCTTGCCGTATTCGGCCGGCCACGCGACGAGGCCGAAGCCCTTCGACAGCACGCCGTCCTGCACGTAGTTCTGCGCGCCGCCGTCGGCCTTCGCGCCTTGCGACGTGAGAATACGGTAGTGATAGCCGTAGTACGCTTCGCCCGGCGCGATCTGGTGCGGCATCGTCGCGGCGAGCGGTCCGAGCGGGCTTTCGGGCTCGCCGGGTGTCGTCGGCCAGTACAGGCCATCCTGCTTGCTGGGCGAGCTGATGAACTTCTGCGCGTAGTGCTGCGTCTGCTTGCGGTAATCGTTTTGCGCGTCGACATACGCAAGCGACGTGAGAATCGCCGCGCGTTCGTTGCGGCCGATGCGGCGCGTGAGCATTTCATCCGTGGCGGCGGGCGTGTTGAACTGCCAGCCGCGCGCGGTCTGCACGATGGGAATCGGCAGCGTCCAGCCGTCGTCGCCGACAGCGAGATGCACGCTCTTGCGGCCCGCGTGCGGCGCCGGGTCATCGACGATCCGATGGCCTTTCGCCCATTGCCCGAGGAACGCGTAGATGTCGTCCTCGCCGATAGTGGTGGTCGGGATGTAGCGCCCGAAGTTTTTACCGAGCACCTTTTCCATCGCGGGATGATCGCTGGTCGCGAGCGCGTTGGCGAACGCACTGGCGGCGGCATCGGGCGTCGGGTAGACGGCCTGCGCGGCGGCAGGCTGGGCAGCCGCGAACATCGCTACGGCGGCCACTGCGGCGAGCGCGTGCGAAAGCGCCGCGCGCGGCGCGCTGCCGATGGCTGCGCGAATCGAATGGCGGGTGGGTACGGAGGTTGATTTGCCGGTCATGACTGACTCCTGTCGACCAGAGCTGGCGCTCGAGCGGTGGCTTCTGGTCCGATCCAAGATGGTTGCTGTCGATGGTTCGTCTAGCGGCGATGGAATCCACCGCCGCCGTGGCCGCCGCCGAAGCCTCCGCCCCCGCCGCCACGCTGGAAGCCTCCGCCTCCACCGCCGCCGCCCCCATGGCCTCCGCCGAAGCCTCCGCCACCACCACCGCCGCCGGAACGTCCGGCACCGTTGAACTGCTGTCCGCCGCCGCCCCCGCCGAGCCGGTTGTTCGCGCCACCGTTGTTCGCCAGCGACTGTCGGCTCGCCTGGCCGCGCTGCAGCTCCTGCCGCGAGCCGGCGGCGTCGCCCGAGCCGCGCAACGCGTTGTCGCGGTTCAGGTTTTGCGCGCTGTTGCGGACATTGCCCGCGTTAGCGCCGCCCTGATGGATGTTCTGCACGCGCTGGCTTGCGTTACCGCTGAGGTTCTGGCCGGTGCGGTTCTGCAAGGTCTGCTCTGCCTGCGCGCGCGACGCGTCGCGCCCGCGGTACTGGTTGCGCTGAGCGGCGAGGTTGCTGTTGTTGAAATTGGCGTTGTTGCGATTGAAATTCGCGTTGTTGCGGTTGATGTTCGCGTTGCGATTCCAGTTCGCGGTCGACGTATTCGAGTTGATCCGGTTGTTGACGTTGATGTTGTTGTAGCGATTGACGTTGATGTTGACGTCGTGGTTGTTCCAGTTGAAGCCGCCCCACAGCGAATTGGCGACGGCCACGCCCGCGCCGAACGCGAGTCCTGTCGCGAAGCCCGTCGCGATCGCGTAGCCGGGAGGCGGCGGCACATAGACGGGCGGATAGGCCGGGTAGGGCCAGGTGCCGTAGACGACGGTCGGGTTGTAGGTCGGCACGTAGACCACCTGCGGATTCGCGGGCACGATCTGGATCGTGCTCTGTTCGACGATCACCTTCTGCTGCTCGCTCGATTTCAGATTGCCCGCCGACTGCGCCTGCTTGCGCAAGCGCTGTACCGAGTCCATCACGTCATTGGGCTGGGCCAGGAACGCGTTGCCGAGCTGCTGCACCCAATCGGGCTTCGAGGCCATCGTCTCCAGCACCTGCGGGAACGCGACCAGCGATTGCACGCTCGGGTCCCACGGTTCCGATGCGACGGCCTTCACGGCGTCGTCGCCCTTGTATTGCGAGTTCGCCTTCGACCATGCGGCGGCCGCTGTCACGTCCTGCGGGAACGTGGACGCCATCAGCACCTGGGCGAGCAGCGCATCGGGGTAGAGCGCGATGGGCGCGGTCAGCGAATCGAGTTGCTGGTTCGAGACTTTTGCCGGCGTCTGCGCGACGGCATCAGTGGGCGCGACGAAGCCTGTGGCGAGCGGCATGCCTGCCAGCGCCGCGCAGACGAGCCACGCGCGCGGCCTGTAGGGTCCGTAACCTTTCACGATGAGAACCTCCTTGCTGCGTTGTGAGCGCCACGGCTGCCGGGCCGAAGCCGGCGTGCCGCCACGCGGTCTTGTGGCAATGGAGCGACAAGCGGACGACGGTGTATCGCGACTGATAATGGAAGTGGACGGGACGCGCAAGGGCAATCTGACGCCGCGGCGTGGTTCGTGGCGAGGGCGCTGCATGCGACGCGCATCGTGGCCAGCGATACACGCGTCGCGCCCGCATTGCACGTTTCGGGCATGGGTCGCTTTTTGGGTTGGTCTGGTATGTAAATTAGAAAGCGGAGCCGCGACTGTCAATGCGCGATGTCAAACGCGAACGCGGACGCGCGAACGGGGCGCGCTCGCGATGCGAGACCGCCCGATCGTACGCAATGCGAATCGATTGGGATCGCTAAATGAAATGAGGGCGTCGCGCGCGACTATGATCGTGCGGGGAGAGGGAGAGTCGGCGCCAAAGACAGCGCCGCATGACGGCCCCGGCGGGCGTCAACGTTGCTTCATGCGCCTGCGCAACGAAGCGCAGGCGAAGATCGCCGCCATCGCGCGATGACAAACGCGATGGGCAGTGCTTGCGGTATTACTGCGCCTGTTGAGGCTTGTTAGACAACGCGAGACGCAGCAGATCGGCGACCGTGTTCACGTTGAGCTTTTCCATGATGTTCGCGCGGTGCGCTTCGACCGTCTTGATGCTGATGCCGAGGTCGTCGGCAATCTGCTTGTTCAGGCGGCCCGCGATGATGCGCTCGAGCACCTGATGCTCGCGCGCGGTCAGCTTGCCGAGGCGCTCGGCCGCGGCGCGCTGCTGCTGCACGCTGCTGCTTTCGCTGCGCGCCTTGTCGAGCATGCGCTCCACCAGCTTGCGCAACTCGGCTTCGTCGAACGGCTTTTCGATGAAGTCCATCGCGCCTTTCTTCATGGTCGACACGGCCATCGGCACGTCGCCGTGACCCGTCACGAAGATGATCGGGAGCAGCGTGTTGTCGGCGATCAGGCGTTCCTGCAGTTCGAGGCCGCTCATGCCCGACATCCGTACGTCGAGAATCAGGCACGCGATCTGGCCGGGATGCTGATGCGGCTGCCATGCGTCGATGAACTGCTCGGCGCTGGAGAAGCACTGAACGCGGTAGCCGTTCGCCTCCAGCAGCCAGCGCAGCGAATCTCGCACCGCCTCATCGTCGTCGACGACAAACACGGTTTCCTGTGTGGTAACTGGGGTGTTCATAGCTCTCCCGTAACGGTTTGTGGTGTCGGCGCCTCGGACCCGCCGTTGCTCGGGCCATCAGGCTCTCCAATAGGCAGACTGCAATGGAATGTGGCGCCCGTGATGTGACCGTCGGATTCGACGTTGTTGACCACCCACAGGCGTCCGCGATGCGATTCGATGATCGAACGGCAAATGTTCAGCCCCATGCCCATGCCATCGGACTTGGTGCTGTAAAACGGTTCGAAGAGGCGTTCGGCCGTGGCCTCGTCGACGCCCGGCCCCTGGTCGACGACACTGAGGCACACGAAGCCGGAATCGAGTTTGACGACGAGGCGGATGACGGGATCGACGGCATTGGGCCGCGCGTCGTGCATGGCTTCCGCGGCGTTCTTCAGCAGGTTCACGAGCACCTGCTCGATCAGAACCGGGTCGACGTAGATGACGGGCAAACGCTGGCGCATGTCTGTCACGATACGGATGCGGCGCTTGCGTGCTTCGATCTCGGCAAGGCCGACGGCATCGGCGACGATGTCGGCGACACGGGTGGCCTGGCGTTTCGGTTCGCTGCGTTTCACGAATTCGCGGATCCGCTTGATGATCATGCCGGCCCGCACAGCCTGCTGCGCCGTCTTTTCGAGGACTGGTAACAGGTTGTCGGGAGTTGTCCGACCAGATTTAACCAGCGCTACGGCTCCAGAGCAATAGTTATTGATGGCCGCGAGAGGCTGGTTTAATTCGTGTGCGAGCGACGAGGCCATTTCGCCCATCGTCATCAGGCGGCTGGTGAACTGGAGTTTCTCGTCCTGCTGGCGCGCGAGTTCCTGCGCCTGCTTGCGCGTGGTGATGTCGGTCGCGATCTGCATCTGCGCGAGATGACCGTCCACCCACTGGATGTACTGGCGGCGCACTTCGAACCACTTCTGGATGCCTTGCACGTAGACTTCCTGCGCGTCGGCGGAGCCTTCCGTGAGCGCCGCGGCGGGCAGGCCGGCGAAGGCGTCGACCATGTCGATCGAATCCGACGACGCCGCGGAACTGTCGAATCCGCCGCCGCCCGCCAGCTCCAGATGGCCGTCCGGGCGGATGCCGAACAGGTGCCGGTAATAGCGGTTCGCGAACAGCAGCTCGGCTTCGTCGGCGGCGAGCACGGACACGGCGGCATCGAGGCTTTCGAGAACGGTCGTGAAGCGCTCATGTGCGGCGGCAAGTTCTTCGCGCGCGCGCTTCGGCTCGGTGATGTCCGTCATCGACGACATCCAGCCCGTCTGCCGTCCCGAGCTGTCGATCAGCGGGGATACATATAGGCGCGCGTGGAACAGCGAGCCGTCCTTGCGGCGCACACGTAGTTCGAACCCGGAAGAGGGCGCCTTGCCGCGCAAGGTCATGTCGAGCTGGCGTTGCATCTCCGGGTACGAATCGCGTGGCCAGTATGGGAACGGCGCATTCTTGCCGACCAGATCGCTTTCGTCCCAGCCCGTCATCCGGCAGAACGCGGGGTTCACGTGGGTGATGCGCCCATGCATGTCGAGCACGCGCATGCCGATCAGCACGGAGTTTTCCATCGCGCGGCGGAAGAACGCTTCGGCGTACAGCGCCTGCTGCGCCTCGAAGCGCTGGCGCGTGTGCTTCCACAGGCTCCACAAGCTCCACAACACGAAGCACGACAGACCTGCGACCAGCCACACGAGCGTGTTGTTCGTGAAGTTGGTCATCTGCGGATACGCGTACACGCGCACCGACACGCCCTGGCCGGGCGGATCGAGGGGCAGGTCGTAGTACGCGTCGCGCGGCAGGCGCGGGCGCGTCGACGTGGTCGCCAGCTCGCGGTTGTTGATGTCGATGATCGAGATCTTGTACTTCGCCGACAGTTCCGGCGGGATGTCTCGCTTCAATATCCCTTCGACCGAGAACACGGCGGCGACCGTGCCGAGAAAGTCGCGGTCGCGATAAACGGGGGTTTGCAGCGTGATGTAGCCGTTGCCGACGTCGTCGTACATTAGCGGCGAATAGACCTGGCGGCGCGTATTCTTCGCTTCCGTGAAGGCGGCCTTGACGGCCTCGTCCATCTGCTGGTCGTTGGGCTTGGCGAGGCGCTGGCCCAGCACGGGCAGCGCGTTGTTCGGCCAGCGCGGCTGCTGCGCGCTGGTGTACCAGTTCATGTAGAGGATCTCGGGATGCCCCTGCATGATGTCCGCCGTCGACACCTGGAAAGAATGCGGGTCGGCGCGGCCTGACACGAGATCGCGCGAAAGCGCCTGAAGCTGTTCCTGCGCGCCTGTCATGGACAGGCGGATCTGCTGCTGCGCCCACGCGACGTTGCGGTAGAGCGTGTCTTCCTGCTGCTGCTGTTCGCGCCGGTTCAGGCTCCACAGGATCAGACTCATGACCACGAGGAACACGAGAATGGACAGCAGCGGCGTCAGCAAATAGGAGTTCGACCACCACGGTCCGTGGTGCCAGCGGGACGGCGACGAATCCGCCGACGTTCCGGCAGAGCGCGCCGAGCGTGCGAAAAGCCGATCGGTCAACATGGCAGGCATTGTAGCGCAGCGCCTGACATGCAAATGACGCAAAAAAGAGGGGAAAGTCACGCAATTCGGCGCAAACTAGCCGACGTACCTGCTGATGGGCAGTCAAACCAGGGTGCGCCGCAACAATTTTCCGCATTATGAGAAACACTCTCGTAATCTGAAAATTTCCTTGCGCAGGCGTTGTGGGGCTTATTACAATCGGCCGGAAGCTGCCGCGGCCGATGTTCGTCCTCGACGTTAGTCCGCGTCGCCTGTTCACAGAGCGTTCCCATATCCAGGAGACGAGCATGTCCGCTGTACCTGACGAAGTCCTGAAATACGTCGCCAACGCCAAAGACGACAACGATCCGCAAGAAACAGCCGAATGGCTCGAAGCGCTAGATGGCGTGATTTCTGCTGTTGGACCCGACCGCGCTCACTACCTCATCGAAAAGCAGATCGAATTCGCCCGCGTGCATGGCGAGCATCTGCCTTTCTCCGCCAACACCCCGTACATCAACACGATCCCCGTCGCGAATCAGGCGAAGATTCCGGGCGACCAGGACATCGAGCACCGCATCCGTTCGTACACGCGCTGGAACGCGATGGCGATGGTGCTGCGCGCCGGCAAGGAAACCAACGTCGGCGGCCACATTGCATCGTTCGCATCGGCGGCGACGCTGTACGACGTCGGCTTCAACCACTTCTGGCACGCGCCGTCGAAAGAACACGGCGGCGATCTCGTGTTCGTGCAGGGCCACTCGTCGCCGGGTGTGTACTCGCGCGCGTTCCTGCTCGGCCGCCTGACGCAGAACCAGCTCGACAACTTCCGCCAGGAAGTGGGCGGCGAGGGCATCTCGTCGTATCCGCACCCGTGGCTGATGCCGGACTTCTGGCAATTCCCGACGGTGTCGATGGGTCTCGGCCCGATCATGGCGATCTATCAGGCGCGCTTCATGAAGTACCTGCAGGCGCGCGGCATCGCGAAGACCGACGGCCGCAAGGTCTGGGCGTTCCTCGGCGACGGCGAAACGGATGAGCCGGAATCGCTCGGCGCGATCGGCATGGCCGGCCGCGAGCGTCTGGACAACCTCGTGTTCGTCATCAACTGCAACCTGCAGCGTCTGGACGGCCCGGTGCGCGGCAACGGCAAGATCATCCAGGAACTCGAAAGCGAATTCCGCGGCGCGGGCTGGAACGTCATCAAGGTGATCTGGGGCAGCCGCTGGGACGCCCTGTTTGCACGCGACAAGTCGGGCGCGCTGATGCGCCGGATGATGGAAGTCGTCGACGGCGAATACCAGACGTACAAGTCGGAATCGGGCGCGTTCGTTCGCGAGCACTTCTTCAACACGCCGGAACTGAAGGCGCTGGTCTCCGACTGGTCCGACGACGACGTGTGGAACCTGAACCGCGGCGGGCACGATCCGCACAAGATCTACGCAGCGTTCAAGGAAGCGACGCAGTCGAAGGGCCAGCCGACCGTGATCCTCGCCAAGACGATCAAGGGCTACGGCATGGGCGAAGCCGGTCAGGCGATGAACATCACCCACCAGCAGAAGAAGATGCAGGTGGAGTCGCTCAAGCAGTTCCGCGATCAGTTCCGTCTGCCCATCTCGGACGACGAAATCACGCACGTGCCGTATCTGACCTTCGAGGAAGGCTCGAAGGAACTCGAATACATGCGCGCCCGCCGTCAGGAACTCGGCGGCTATCTGCCGGCGCGCCGCCAGAAGGCGGAATCGCTGCCCGTCCCGGCGCTCGACGCATTCGAACCGCTGCTCAAGGGCACGGGCGAAGGCCGTGAGATTTCGACGACGATGGCGTTCGTCCGTATCCTCAACATCGTGTTGAAGGACAAGGTGATCGGCAAGCGCGTCGTGCCTATCGTGCCGGACGAATCGCGCACCTTCGGTATGGAAGGTCTGTTCCGCCAGATCGGTATCTGGAATCAGGACGGCCAGAAGTACGTGCCGGAAGATTCCGACCAGCTGATGTTCTACAAGGAATCGACGACGGGCCAGATCCTGCAGGAAGGCATCAACGAAGCAGGCGGCATGTCGGACTGGATCGCAGCGGCGACGTCGTACTCGACGCACGGCGAGATCATGATTCCGTTCTACATCTTCTACTCGATGTTCGGCTTCCAGCGCATTGGCGACCTGGCGTGGGCGGCGGGCGACATGCGTTCGCGCGGCTTCCTGCTGGGCGGCACGGCGGGCCGTACGACGCTGAACGGCGAAGGTCTGCAGCACGAAGACGGCCACTCCCTGCTGTGGGCGGCCTCGGTGCCGAACTGCATCAGCTATGACCCGACGTTCGGCTACGAACTCGCCGTCATCATGCAGGACGGTCTGCGCCGCATGGTGCAGGAGCAGGAAGACGTGTTCTATTACGTCACGGTGATGAACGAGAACTACGAGCACCCGGCGATCCCGCAGGGCGAGCATGTGGCGAAGGACATCATCAAGGGCATGTACGCGTTCCGCAAGGGCGCGGCCAATGCGAAGGCGCCGCGCGTGCAGCTGATGGGCGCAGGCACGATCTTCAACGAAGTGATCGCCGCCGCCGACCTGCTGAAGAACGACTGGGGCGTCGAGTCGGATCTGTGGAGCGTGCCGAGCTTCACGGAACTGGCCCGTGAAGGTCACGAAGTGCAGCGTCAGAACCTGCTGAACCCGCTCGCCGAGAAGAAGCTCTCGCACGTCGAGACGCTGCTGAAGGACGCGAAGGGTCCCGTGATCGCCTCGACGGACTACGTCCGCGCGCTGGTCGACCAGATCCGCGCATTCGTGCCGCAACGCTTCGTCGTGCTGGGCACGGACGGCTTCGGCCGCTCGGACACGCGCGAAAAGCTGCGTCACTTCTTCGAAGTCGACCGCTACTGGACCACGGTTGCTGCGCTGAGCGCACTGGCCGATGAGGGTACGATTGAGCGCAAGGTCGTGGCCGACGCGCTGAAGAAGTACAACCTCGATCCGTCCAAACCCAACCCGATGACCGTCTAAGGCATCGACCCGCGAGCCCCAATGTGCACCTCGCCGCCCGAAGCGGGCGGACGAGGCGCGCGCGGCCCTGGAGACAGAAAACAATGAGCCAAGCGATCGAAGTCAAGGTGCCGGACATCGGCGATTACAAGGACATCCCTGTAATCGAGGTGCTGGTGAAGGCGGGTGATACCGTCGAGAAAGAGCAATCCCTCGTCACGCTGGAATCCGACAAGGCGACGATGGATGTGCCGAGCCCCGCGTCGGGCACGGTCAAGGAAGTGAAGGTCAAGCTTGGCGACACGGTGTCGGAAGGCACGCTGATCGTGCTGCTCGACGGCGAAGGCGGCGCGGCTGCTGCGAAGCCTGCGCAGGGCAATGGCGCGGCTGCGCCTGCTGCAACGCCGGCCCCGGCTGCGGCTCCCGCTCCCGCGCCCGCTGCCAAGGGCGGCGGCGTGCAGGAAGTGAAGGTCCCCGATATCGGCGACTACAAAGATGTGCCCGTGATCGAAGTCGGCGTGAAGGTCGGCGACCGCGTCGAGAAGGAACAGTCGCTCGTCACGCTCGAATCGGACAAGGCAACGATGGACGTGCCGAGCCCGGCGGCCGGCATCGTCAAGGAAATCAAGGTCAAGGTCGGCGACAACGTGTCGGAAGGCACGCTGATCGTGCTGCTCGAAGGCGATAGCGGCGCGGCCGCTGCGCCCGCGCCGGCACCCGCTGCCGCGAAGCACGAAGAAAAGCCGTCGGATGCGCCCGCTGCGCCGTCGCCCGCTCCCGCGCAGCCGTCCGCGCTCGCGCAGGCGCCCGTCATTCCCGCAGGCGAAGGCGGCGCGTATCGCGTGAGCCATGCGTCGCCGTCGGTGCGCAAGTTCGCGCGCGAACTGGGCGTCGATGTGTCGCGCGTCTCGGGCACGGGTCCGAAGGGTCGTATTACGCAGGATGACGTCACCGCATTCGTCAAGGGCGTGATGACCGGTCAGCGCGCTGCGCCCGCTGCGGCGGCTGCACCTGCTGCTGCCGGTGGTGGCGAACTCGGTCTGCTGCCGTGGCCGAAGATCGACTTCACGAAGTTCGGTCCGGTCGATCCGAAGCCGCTGTCGCGCATCAAGAAGATTTCCGGCGCGAACCTGCATCGCAACTGGGTCATGATTCCGCACGTCACGAACAACGACGAAGCGGACATCACCGAGCTGGAAGAGCTGCGCGTCAAGCTGAACAAGGAAAACGAGAAGTCAGGCGTCAAGTTCACGATGCTCGCGTTCGTGATCAAGGCGGTCGTCGCGGCGCTCAAGAAATTCCCGACGTTCAATACGAGCCTCGATGGCGATAACCTCGTGTACAAGCAGTACTACAACGTGGGTTTTGCTGCCGATACGCCGAACGGTCTCGTCGTGCCCGTGATCCGCGATGCGGACAAGAAGGGTCTCGTCGACATCGCGAAGGAAATGGCCGAGCTGTCGAAGCTCGCGCGCGAAGGCAAGCTCAAGCCCGACCAGATGCAAGGCGGCTGCTTCTCGATCTCGTCGCTGGGCGGGATTGGCGGGACGAACTTCACGCCGATCATCAATGCGCCTGAAGTCGCGATTCTTGGGCTGTCGCGTGGTGCGATGAAGCCGGTGTGGGATGGCAAGCAGTTCGTGCCGCGTCTCATGCTGCCGATGTCGCTGTCGTATGACCATCGCGTGATCGACGGGGCTGAAGCTGCGCGCTTCAATGCGTATCTTGGGTCGATTCTTGCCGATTTCCGGCGTGTGATTCTTTGATTGTTGGGCTTGGGTCGCTGGCGCTTGATGACTGTGGGTACTTTGGTCATCAAGCGCCTTCGTTGAACCTGCTTTGTCGTCTCGCTTCAAACGTCGCCCCTGTGCGGGGCGGCACCTACTTTTCTTTGTCTTGCAAAGAAAAGTAGGCAAAAGAAAGCCGCGTCCTTGGCGGACGGCATTAAGTCTGCGTTTGGCGTCGCGGGTTTTTCGAGGCGAAGGTTCTTCGCGGCTCATCGTTCAACACGGTCAATAAGAGAAGGGGACACTATGAGTCTCGTCGAAGTGAAGGTGCCGGACATCGGCGATTTCAAGGACGTCGATGTCATCGAAGTCAATATCAAGCCGGGCGATACGATCGAAAAAGAGCAGTCGCTGCTGACGCTCGAAACCGATAAGGCCTCCATGGAAGTGCCGAGCGAAGCGGCCGGTACGGTCAAGGAAGTCCGCGTCAAGGCGGGCGACAAGGTGTCGCAAGGCACTGTCATCGCCACGGTGGAAACGTCGGGCGAAGCGAAGGCCGCTAAAGAACCTGTGAAAGCTGCACCTGCACCTGCACCCGCGCCCACTGCCGCACCGGCAGCAAGCGGCGGCGGCGTGCAGGAAATCAAAGTGCCGGATATCGGCGACTATAAAGATGTGCCCGTGATCGAAGTCGCGGTGAAGGTCGGCGATCGCGTCGAGAAAGAGCAGTCGCTCGTCACGCTCGAATCCGACAAGGCAACCATGGACGTGCCGAGCCCGGCCGCCGGCGTTGTCAAGGAAATCAAGGTCAAGGTCGGCGACAACGTGTCTGAAGGCACGCTGATCGTGCTGCTCGAAGGCGAGGGCGCCGCGGCTGCGCCCGCTCCGAAGGCAGCGCCTGCACCTGCGCCCGCTGCTGCCGCGGCGCCCGCGCCGCAAGCGGGCAGCTATTCGGGTTCCGCCGATATCGAGTGCGACATGCTCGTGATCGGCGCAGGGCCTGGCGGCTACTCGGCGGCATTCCGCTCGGCCGACCTCGGCATGAAGACGGTGCTGGTGGAACGCTACTCGACGCTCGGCGGCGTGTGTCTGAACGTCGGTTGTATTCCGTCGAAGGCGCTGCTGCATACGGCGCTGGTGATCGACGAAGCGGCTGCGCTCGGCTCGCACGGCATTTCGTTCGGCAAGCCGCAGATCGATCTCGACAAACTGCGCGACTTCAAGTCGGGCGTCGTCAAGAAGCTGACGGGCGGTCTCGCTGGCATGGCGAAGGCGCGCAAGGTCGAAGTCGTGACGGGTGTCGGCACGTTCGTCGATCCGCATCACATGGAAGTGCAGGGTGAGGGCGGCAAGAAGGTCGTCAAGTTCAAGCAGGCGATCATCGCGGCTGGCTCGCAGGCCGTGAAGCTGCCGTTCATTCCGGAAGATCCGCGCGTAGTCGATTCGACGGGTGCGCTGGAACTGCGTCAGATTCCGAAGCGCATGCTGGTGATCGGTGGCGGCATCATCGGGCTGGAAATGGCGACGGTGTACGCGACGCTCGGCGCGCAGATCGACGTGGTCGAAATGCTCGACGGCCTGATGGCGGGCGCGGACCGCGATCTCGTGAAGGTCTGGGAGAAGTTCAACAGCAAGCGTTTCACCAACGTGATGCTGAAGACCAAGACGACGGCTGCGGAAGCGAAGCCGGATGGCATCTACGTGTCGTTCGAAGGCGAGAAGGCTCCCGCCGAGCCGCAACGCTACGATCTCGTGCTGGTTGCCGTGGGCCGCAGCCCGAACGGCAAGAAGATCGGCGCGGACAAGGCAGGCGTGGCGGTGACGGATCGCGGCTTCATCGAAGTCGACAAGCAGATGCGCACCAACGTGCCGCACATCTTCGCGATCGGCGATGTCGTCGGTCAGCCGATGCTGGCGCACAAGGCCGTGCACGAAGGCCACGTCGCGGCGGAAGCGGCGCATGGCGAGAAGGCGTACTTCGACGCGCTGCAGATTCCATCGGTGGCTTACACCGATCCGGAAGTGGCATGGGCGGGCAAGACGGAAGACCAGTGCAAGGCCGAAGGCATCAAGTATGGCAAGGCAGTGTTCCCATGGGCTGCCTCAGGTCGTGCGATCGCCAATGGTCGCGATGAGGGCTTTACGAAGCTGATCTTCGATGAGGAGACGCATCGCGTGATCGGCGGCGGGATTGTCGGTCTGAATGCGGGCGATCTGATCAGCGAAGTGTGTCTCGCGGTGGAGATGGGCGCTGACGCGACGGATATCGGGAAGACGATTCATCCGCACCCGACGCTTGGGGAGTCGATTGGGATGGCTGCCGAGTTGTATGAAGGTGTTTGTACGGATCTGCCGCCGCAGAAGAAGAAGTAATTTTTTTGGGGGCAGCGGTTGTGCTGATTCCCTGATGATGGCGTGCCTCTTTTGACGAAGGGGTGCGCCGTTTTTTTTTGTTTGCTTTGGTTTTTGCTGGCATCCGCGAATTGTTAGCGTGCTTCAGGCGTTGCCCCTGTGCGGGGCGGCACCTACTTTTCTTTGCCGCCGTGTACAGACTGGAGACATGGTTGACACATGTACAGGGACATCGCTGACACATGATGGTCAGGGTTTTACTGTCTTCAGGTCAAGTTTTGCGACTCGCTGATGGGCAAACCAGAGCTCGATCACTCCGTCTTCGTTTTCGCTCGGGCGGGCTGCCACCTGCAGCCCCTTGAGCGCAATCGAGAGCTTCACTTTCTCGCCTCGCACGCGCACCACGCCGCTTGCATTGACCTGTAGCACTTCATCGCCGCAACCGTATTCGGGCTCGGGCAGCCGCTCCGGCATCCTGCGCAGGCTGCACGCGTAGCGGGTGACCGGCACCGCCATGTCCAGTGCCTCATGCGGACGCTCGGTGTTGTACACCTGCCGCCAGCGATCCAGTACCTGCTGCACGTGCGCGTGCGTGGTGAACGTGTGCCGCTCCAGCACTTCGGCCTTCAGCGAGCGGTGAAACCGTTCATCCTTGCCATTGGTCTGCGGGTGATACGGGCGGCTATAGCTCACCTGGATGCCCAGCCGGATCAGCCAGACCGCGAGCTCGGTGAGCTGCCCCGGCGCACTGGGCGAGCCCCACGGCGCGCCGTTGTCGGTGTTGATGCGCGATGGCAGCCCGTAGCAGCGAAACGCCCGCTCAAGCTCTGCCTGCACGATCCCGGTGGTGGTGCGCGCGCAGGCGCTCAGCACGATGTTGTAGCGCGAGTGGTCATCGATGACCGTCAGCGGCGCGCAGCGCCCGCTCTCCAGCGTCGGGAAGTCGCCCTTGAAGTCCATCTGCCACAACGAGTTCGGATGCTCGTGCTCGAAGCGTTGCCAGTGCTGGCGCTGGCGGGACGCCTGCTCGTCAATGAGCCCGTGGCGTCGCAGGATCTCGGTGATGGTGGCGGGCGCGGGAACCTCAATCTGGCCCAGATCGCGCAGGCGCCGTGCGATCTTGCGTCCGCCCCAGCCATGCTCGCGGCGCAGGTCCAGCACCAGTGCCTCGATGTGCTCCGGTGAGCGTGTGGGGCTGTGATGCGGGCGCCGGGAGCGGTCGGCCAGCCCCTTGCTACCCTCAGACTTGTGGCGGGCGAGCCACTTGTAGCCGGTCTGGCGGGTGATCTTGAATTTACGGCATAGCTCGCTGAACGGGAGCGCCTGTGTGGCGGCCTCGCAGACGAAGTCTTCGCGACGATTCATGGTGTCTTTTACATCCCAGGGCATGGTTGGAATCCGGGCGTTTGATTACCCGAAAGTGTCAGTCATGTCCCTGTACACCTGTCAGCGATGTCTCCAGTCTGTACACCGCCGCAAAGAAAAGTAGGCAAAAGAAAGCGGCTCACACCGCCAATTCTTGACGTTTGCCCACGGGCCCCCAACGGCCCCACGCTTCACGCGGCGGCGCACTTGTGTTCGTTGGTTGCTAACGCTTTGAATGAATGCTTCATCCGCTTCAAGCACCCGCGCAAGGGCGAAGGGAAGCGAATGGTTTGTGCCGCCCAGGTGGCAAACTGTGTGTAGGTTGTCGCGTCGTAGAGGGTGGCGCTCTTACAGGTTGGACGCGTGTGCTATCGGTCCGAAGTGCGGCGTGTGGAGCACTCGGGCCGACACACAGTTTGCCACCTGGGCGGCTGTGGACTATCTGGCGCGGGATGCTGGAATGCGGGAGCGTGAACCGGGTGAGGCACTCTTTTAGAGCGCTGGCAACGAACGTGGGTCACGTGGTTGCCGTGTGAAGCATAAGAACCTGTGGGGGCCCTCAGGCAAATACAAGAACTGGCGGTGTGAGCCGCTTTCTTTTGCCTACTTTTCTTTGCGGCGGCAAAGAGAAGTAGGTGCCGCCCCGCACAGGGGCAACGCGTGAAGCACGCTAACAATGCGCGGATGCCACCGCAAAAACCGGCGCAAAAAACTGCCGAACGGAGAGAGGCAAAAAAAATCCCGGCCTAGACCGGGGAAACGATACGCTGTTTAACGTATCGGAGCGTCTGACCGCATGGTCACTGAAGTCTCGACCGTGCGGCGCTGTTCAATACCGCCAGTCACTTCGACAGTGTATCTCGCGGCTGCGCGCCGACAGATGATGGGGCATCCGTCAACGCGCAGGTGAAGCCCGATCCGTTGAAGCCGTTACATCGTTATCAGACAGCAGCCTTCTTGGCCGAAGCTGCCGTGCGCGAAGCCTGAGCAGCAGCTTGCGATGCAGCCTTCGATGCAGCCGTAGCAGCCGCATTGAAGTTGCTTTCAGCGATTTCGACAGCCTGCTTCGTTGCCTTGTGAACCGTTTCGTACGTCGTGTTCGCGGCCGTGATGGCCGACTTGATCACGGCGACAGCCGTTTCCGAACCAGCCGGTGCGTTCTTCGCGACGTTCTCGACGAGCGCCTGCACCTTCTTGTTCTGCTCTTCGTATTGCGCTTCAGCAACGCGCGCGAACTCAGCTTGCGTAGCCGATGCGATTTCATACAGGTGACGGCCGTACGACAGAACCTTCTCGGCCACCGGCTGCGTCAGGCTGGCTTGCAGCGCGAGCAGTTCTTGTGCGTCCTTCACCGACAGCGCGCGTTGTGCGTTTTCCTGGCCTTCAGCGATCGTCGACTTGACGACCTGGAGATTCAGCTCGACCAGCTTTTCGACGCCTTCGAATGCCTTCGAAGTCAGGCCGAACAGCGTTTCGAGGTTGGCCTTCTGTGCTGCGGCGAATTGCTCAGGGGTCAGCAGAGTCATGTTTACGCTCCTGGATTACCGGCCCGTCTGGCGCGGACCGAGTTGGGTTAACTGCAGAACTGAATAGGAATCGCTGGTCCGCTGTTAATTGTGCGTCGCAGCAATGGTTCCCATTTTAGGACTACGCCGATAGATGTCAAGGACTTTCTTGTGCAACGCACAATGCATAGAAATTACTAATAAAACAACACGTTATGTAGCGTTTATGACATTGTGGTGAAGCGCGTGCACATTAGGGTTTGCACCGATGTGGTGCGACAAAAAAATGGGTCTCGCAGGCCAGATAAGGGCTCAGGGATACGCCGACGGCGAATTTCTGAGCGAAAAGGTAAAATTCTCAGGTAAACCGAAAACCGTAGCGGAACGTTAAATTCCCATCCCGGTCAAACGCGCGGCGTGCTGTTTCGCAGTAGCCGCTTAAGAGTCGGCGGCGCGCGGCGTCCTGCCTATGTGCTTCGGCGTGGCAGGCATCGTGCTCAGGACGTTTGCGGCTGAATCGTATTGCCATCCGTACGCGACCGTACTTCCCCCGATCAAGTTTGGTTCGAACATGCCGATATGCTGAACGAGTGAGAGTCTTTCAGCGACATTGGCAAGGACGGCTTGCCGGTGCGTCATTGGAATTTTCGATGGTGCATCTGCAACTTATTGCCTTTCCGCAATCGAGCCTGACAACTCGGTTTAAGGACTGTCGATAAGTGCTTAATATTGCTAATTTTTAACTGTTTTACTACACTGGCGAAAACTCTCTCGCCGCTCCAACCAGAACACCAATGAAAACCGACATGTTTTCGTCACTGAAAGTGATGCACGGCGCGGCGCTCAGCACCGCTCTGTCGGTGGCTGCCTCGGTGGTCATCGCAGCGGCTTTTGCCGCGCCGGTGGACGCATTCGCCGCCTCCGCCACGGCGCCTGCCAAGTCCGCGAAAGCCGGCAAGAAGCCTTCGAAGAAGGCCGCTGCCGAGCAAGTCTCCAGCAAGTCGTCGAAGGCCGCCAAGGATGTCAAGGCCGCCGCGAAGGACGACGACGACCAGCCCCGTACCGTTTCGAAGAAGCGCCGCGTCTCGTACACGGTGAACGGCCGCCATCACTCGGTCGTGCGCCGCGTCGCGTTCGAGCCGCGCCAGCCGTCCGTCGGCACGGCCTTCGGCCTGCACGAAACGCCGGACGCGCTGATGCTGCGTTCGAGCGTCGCCTACGTGGTCGACCAGAACACGTCTGAGTCGCTGTTCGACAAGAACTCGCGCGCCGTCGTGCCCATCGCGTCGATCACCAAGCTGATGACGGCGATGGTCGTGCTCGATTCAAAGGCGGCGATGACCGAGCAGGTCGAAGTCACGGACGAAGACCGCGACTACGAGAAGAACACCGGCTCGCGCCTGTCCGTCGGCTCGGTGCTTTCGCGTGAAGACATGCTGCACATCGCGCTGATGGCGTCGGAAAACCGCGCGGCGGCAGCCCTGTCGCGTTACTTCCCGGGTGGCCGTCCCGCTTTCATGGCCGCGATGAACGCGAAGGCGAAGGCGCTCGGCATGACCGACACGCACTTCGAAAACCCGACGGGCCTGACGAGCCAGAACGTATCGAGCGCGCGCGACCTCGTGAAGATGGTCAACGCCGCTTATCAGTACCCGATGATCCGCAAGTTCTCGACCGATCGCAGCTACGAGGTCTACACGGGCAAGCGCACGATCGCGTACAACAGCACCAACGCGCTGGTACGCAACCCGACGTGGGACATCGGCCTGCAGAAGACGGGCTTCATCAACGAAGCGGGCGAGTGCCTCGTGATGCAGGCGACGATCCACGATCGTCCGATGATCATGGTGCTGCTCGATTCGTCGGGCAAGTACTCGCGTTTCGCCGATGCGCAGCGTCTGCGCACGTGGATCGACAACGGCGGCGAACAGCGCATCACCAGCGCGGACGCCAATGGCGCCGGGACCTGAGCGAAAGCCGTAGCCCAACAAAAAGCCCCGCAATGCGGGGCTTTTTTTATGCGCACGCGTTGGCGCGTTACATCGGGTGTGCTGAAGCGCTTGCGTGCTGCACTTGCGGGTGATAGCCGAGCGATTCGGAAATGACCAGCGCAGTCTTGCTCAACTGGCCGAGCCACGAGTCCTGCAGGCGATCAGCCGGTGCCGACAGCGACAGGCCCGCGACGAGCTTGCCCGTATCGTCATAAATGCCGGCTGCGATGCAGCGTACGCCCAGTTCGAGTTCTTCGTTGTCGCGCGCGCATGCCTGCTGGCGCACGTGCGACAGTTCGCGTTCGAGCTTGGTGAGATCGGTGATGCTGTTCTGCGTGTGGCCCGACAGGCCCGTGCGGGTCGCGTAGGCCCGCACGCGGGTCGATTCGTCGGCGGCGAGAAACAGCTTGCCCACCGATGTCAGATGCAGCGGCGCACGGCCGCCGATGGCACGCACCACCTGCATGCCCGAGCGTTCGGAATAGGCGCGCTCGATATAGACGATCTCGTCGCCCTGACGCACCGACAGGTTGACGGTCTGACCCGTCAGCCGGTGCAGTTCTCGCATCGGCATCAGCGCTGCGTCGCGCACCGACAGGCGCGCCTTGACGAGATTGCCCAGTTCCAGCAGCCGCATGCCCAGGCGGTAAGTGCCGGGGTCCGAGCGATCCACCAGCCGGCAGGTCACCATGTCGTTCAGAATGCGATGGGCGGTGGACGGGTGAAGATCAGTGCGTTGCGCAAGTTCCTTCAGGCTGACCGGGTCGCTATGCGCGGCGAGGGCATCCAGCAGGCGCATCATGCGTTCGATCACCTGAATCGACGTCTTGGGGTCCGGGTTCGTATCGCTCATAAGGCTAAACGGTTGACGCGTCAAACAGCGGAAACTGATTGTATCTCGTATTGTGAAAAAAGCGAACGCCATTGGAAATGATCCTCCAATCTCACTATTTGGCGGTTCATTGCGCATTGGGGCGGTTACGCGTTGGTATTGCGCGTCAAACAGCGGATAATCGGGGACGTTTCCCCGGAGGAGCACTCATGCGAGTCGGTTTTTTCGTTACCTGCCTGATCGATCTGATGCGCCCCGAAATCGGCTTCTCCGCGCTCAAGCTGATCGAGCGCGCGGGCTATGAGGTGTTCGTGCCGCCCGCGCAAACCTGCTGCGGACAGCCGGCCTACAACTCCGGCGACCGGCGCATCGCGCGCGATCTCGCGGAAAAGACGCTGCGCGAGTTCGAGCAATACGATTACGTGGTCGTGCCGTCCGGCTCGTGCGGCGGGATGATCCGTGCGCATTACGGCGATCTGTTTGCCGACGATCCCGAACTGATGGGACGCTTCGCGCGGCTTCGCCCAAAGGTCTACGAACTCACCGATTTCCTTGCCACTGTCGCGAAGGTCGAACTGTCGCCGGGCGAATTCCAGGGGCCGGTGACGTATCACGACTCGTGTTCGGGACTGCGCGAACTGGGCGTGAAGCAGCAGCCGCGCGCGTTGCTCGCACAGGCGGGCGTCGCCGTGACCGAGATGAAGGACTGCGAGCACTGCTGCGGCTTCGGCGGTACGTTTGCGGTGAAGTTCGGCGATATCTCGACGGCCATCGTCGACGAGAAGTGCGCGAATATTCACGCGAGCGGCACGCAAGCCGTCGTGCTGGGTGATCTCGGCTGCATGCTGAACATAGAAGGGCGCCTGCGACGTACGGGCGATACGACGACGCGCGTGCTGCACATCGCGCAGGTTCTGGCGGGCGACGCCTGAGCGCGGTTGAACGTCGTTCTTCGCCTGACAAGTGATAGCACGCGGTAGCGCCAACCTGTAACCGATCCCCAAGGCCGCCATGCAAGTTCAAACGATGCAGTTCAAGGCGCGCGCGGGCCAGAAGCTCGCCGACCAGCGCCTTCAGCAGAACCTCACCAAGCTGTCGACGAAATTCGTGTCGGCGCGCGCGTCGGCGATGCTGGCGATCGACTTCCCCGCCACGCGCGCCGCGCTCAAGGAGCGCCGCAACCGCGCGCTGGAGAACCTCGACGTCTGGCTGGAGACCTTCGAGCGCGAGGCGACGCGGCGCGGCGTCACCGTGCTGTTCGCCGAGACGACGCAAGACGCAGCGAAGCTCGTCGCCGATATCGCGCGCAAGCACGATGTGAAGAAGGTGATCAAGACGAAGTCCATGGTGTCCGAGGAAATGCGCCTGAACGAGGTGCTGGGACAGATGGGCGTGCAGTCGATCGAAACCGATCTCGGCGAATACATTCTGCAGATCAACGACAACGAGCCGCCGAGCCACATCATCGCGCCCGTCGTCCACAAGGACAAGGAAGAGATCGCCGACCTGTTCGCGAAGACGCACCAGAAGCCGCGTCTGACGGAAATTCCGGAGATGACGCGCGAGGCCCGCGAGATGCTGCGCCCGCACTTCATGACGGCTGACATGGGCGTGACGGGCGGCAACTTCGTGATCGCGGAGACGGGCTCGGTTGCGCTCGTGACCAACGAAGGCAACGAGGGCATGTGCACGGTGATGCCGCGCGTGCACGTCGCGGTGACGGGCATCGAAAAGGTGCTGCCGACGCTCGAAGATCTCGCGACGGCCATGCGTCTGTTGCCGCGCTCGGCGACGGGGCAGGACGTGTCGAACTATTTCTCCGTGCTGACGGGGCCGCGTCGCGAGGGCGACCAGGACGGGCCGGAGCATATGTACGTGGTGCTCGTCGATGGCGGGCGTACCGGGCTGATCGGCGGCGACTTTCAGGAGATGCTGCGCTGTATCCGCTGCGGCGCGTGCATGAATCACTGCCCGGTGTATCAGAAGGTCGGCGGACACACGTATGGCTGGGTCTATCCGGGGCCGATGGGCTCGGTGCTGACGCCGAGCTATGTCGGCATTGAAAAGGCGCTCGATCTGCCGCAGGCGGCGACGCTATGCGGAGAATGCAACAGCGTATGCCCGGTCGGCATCCCGCTGTCGGATTTGCTGCGCAAGCTGCGCGAGCGGCAAGTGGAGCGGCATCTGCGGCCATGGCAGGAGCGCTATGGGCTCGCCGTCTGGGGCTATCTGGCGATGCATCCGGGGGCGTACCGGCTCCTCACGAAGGTCGCGGTGCGGATTCTCGAGCGGATGGGCGGCAACCGGAAGTCGATTGCAAAGCTGCCGCTAGGCGGTGGCTGGACGAATACCCGCGAGATGCCGGCGCCCGTGGGACGCACGTTCCGCGAGCTCTACGCCGCGAGCAAGACGCATATCGGGTAACGCGGCCCCTTCGGGCGTCGAAATTTAAAGAAAAGAGGCTGCATCGCATGTGCGATGCAGCCTCTTTTTCATTACGCGTCAGCGTGGACTGCTTCAGTGCGGTCTACCGCCCTCGTTGTTCCACGCCTGTCCGCCGCGATTGCCACCTCCGCCACCGCGATTGCCCCCGCCTTGCTGCTGCTGACCTGCGCCCGCCTGCACGGGCGGACGGTTGCCGTGATAGCCGCCGCCCGAGTTGCCGCCAGGATTCTGCGGCGGCGGATTGCCTGCCTGCGGCGGCTGACCACGCGGCGGGCCGCCATTGTTGTTGCCATGGCCGTTCCCGTTCCAGTTGCCGCGGTCGCCGCGATTGTAATTTCCGTGGTCGTAGCCCCGACCGCCCCAATAGCCGCGGTCGTAGTTAGAGCCCGAGTACCCGCCCCCGCCGAAGCCAAGGAACAGGCTCGATTGCACGGGCGGTTCGGCGTATCCGTAAGCGGGTGCCCCGTAGCCGTCGTAATAGCCGTTGTCGTAGCCGTAGCCCGCTGGCGGGCCACCGTACGGATACGCAGCACATCCGCCGAGCGCGGCGACCGCGCAGAGTGCAACGACAGCAGGAGCGAAAGAAGGAATAAGACGTTTCATTTGAGTGTTAAGACAAGCGAGAGGTGCGTGTCTATCCATGTAGCTAGTTGTACCGCCTGCTGAGTATTACCTGTGTGTGCTTTTGTAAGGATATCTTTCGGCGACCGAAAGACTGTCGTCGGCACTTCGCAAATCCGCATCGCGATTCGACTGTTCATCGGGGCGCAACGCAGTGTTCCGTTGGGGCGGGTTTATCCGGATTGCGTCCTCCGCTACCATTTCGACTGGGCAAAGTGCGTCTGTGCACTTCGGCCCGCTTAAAGAGAACGACATCATGAAAAAGAAAATATCGGTGTATTGGCCATTAGCCATCGTTGTGCCGCTTGCGGCTGTTGCTTACCTGCATCTATATAACGGCGCGGCGACGCAGTCCCCGCTGGCTGCCGAGCGTGTATCGGCGGAACTGGCTCGTACTGTTTCGTATGGATTTGTCGGCGGCGAGGCTGCGATGCCGGCCGACGTGCTGCCCGCAACGGCGCGCATGTCCGCGCAGCCGATGTAATCGGCATGGCTGCCGGCGCGCCGCCGGCGTGATTTTGCATGGCTTTGTATAATCGCGGCACTGTTTCACCACATATGACATTCGCGGCTGAGCCGCTCAGCCATTGATGAAAACCGTCGCCATCTGCTTCGTGTGCCTTGGGAACATTTGCCGTTCCCCGACTGCGGAGGGCGTCATGCGGCATCTGCTGGCCGACGCGAAGCTCGCGGATCGCGTGATCGTGGATTCTGCGGGCACGGGCGACTGGCATATCGGCGAAGCGCCGGACGAACGCGCGCAGCGCGCCGCAAAAAATCGCGGTTACGATTTGTCGATATTTCGCGGCCGTCAGATCACCGCGACTGACTTCGAACGCTTCGATCTGATCATTGCGATGGACGACAAAAACGTCGCCGCGCTCAGACAGATCTGTCCGCCTGCACAGCGCGACAAGATTCGTCTGTTGATGGAATTTGCGACGGACGCGGACGCGCCGGTCGCAAGCGGCGCGGAAAAACGCGCGCCAGGTTTCGATGCACGCGAGGTCGTCGATCCGTACTTCGGCGACGGCGAGGGCTTCGAAATCGTGCTGGACCAGTGTGAAGCCGCCTGTCGTGGATTGATCGCGGCGCTGCGGCCCCAATTGACCCCGTAGACAAGTTTTTCGTTAAGTAAATGACCCAAATCGAGATAGGGATACTTGACTAAATCCGTCATGTATTTATACTTGACCAAACTTGTCGAGAATTGCGGTTCCCACCACATATGAGACTCACCACGAAAGGCCGTTTCGCCGTCACGGCGATGATCGACCTGGCATTGCGCCAGGAGCAGGGCCCGGTGACGCTTGCGGGTATCAGCCAGCGCCAACATATCTCCCTGTCCTACCTCGAGCAGCTGTTTGGCAAGCTGCGCCGTCACGAGATCGTCGAATCCGTGCGCGGGCCGGGCGGCGGCTACAACCTCGCGCGCCGCGCGGAGGATGTGACGGTCGCGGACATCATCATCGCCGTCGACGAACCGCTCGATGCCACCCAATGCGGCGGCAAGGGTTCGTGCGAAGGCACGAAGCATCACGACGGCCATTGCATGACGCATGAGCTGTGGTCGACGCTGAACCAGAAGATGGTCGAGTATCTCGACTCCGTTTCCCTGAAAGACCTGGTCGACCAGCAGCGCTCGCGCGAAGGCTCGACGGCGGTGCTGCGCGACCGGCGGACGGAAGCGCCTGCCGTGGAACCGCGCGCGGTGCCGAAAGGGCCGAATTCCGTTTTCAACATGGCCGGCTGACAGAGCGCGCAAAGACGCGAACGCCAGAACCATGAAGCCATAAGCACTGATGTCCCCGGAGCGATTGATGAACAACGACATTCCCCACCTGCCCATTTACATGGACTACAGCGCGACGACACCCGTCGATCCGCGCGTGGTGGACAAGATGATTCCGTACCTGCGCGAGCAGTTCGGTAACCCGGCATCGCGCAGCCACGCATACGGCTGGGACGCGGAACGTGCCGTCGAGGAAGCGCGCGAGAACGTCGCGGCGCTCGTCAACGCCGACCCGCGCGAAATCATCTGGACGTCTGGCGCGACGGAATCGGACAACCTCGCGATCAAGGGTGCTGCGCACTTCTACAAGGGCAAGGGCAAGCACATCATCACCGTGAAGACCGAGCACAAGGCCGTGCTCGACACCACGCGTGAACTGGAGCGCGAAGGCTACGAAGTCACGTATCTGGACGTGAAGGACGACGGCCTGATCGACCTCGACGTGTTCAAGGCCGCGCTGCGCCCGGACACGATCCTGGTTTCGGTGATGCACGTGAACAACGAGATCGGCGTCGTCCAGGACATCGAGACGATCGGCGAAATCTGCCGCGAGAAGGGCATCATTTTCCACGTCGACGCTGCACAGGCTACTGGCAAGGTCGAAATCGATCTGCAGAAGCTGAAGGTCGACCTGATGTCGTTCTCGGCGCACAAGACGTATGGCCCGAAGGGCATCGGCGCGCTGTACGTGCGCCGCAAGCCGCGCGTGCGCATCGAAGCGCAGATGCACGGCGGCGGTCACGAGCGCGGCATGCGTTCGGGCACGCTGGCGACGCACCAGATCGTCGGCATGGGCGAAGCGTTCCGTATCGCGCGTGAAGAAATGGCGACGGAAAACGAACGCATCCGCATGCTGCGCGACAAGCTGCTGCGCGGCCTGCAAGAGATCGAAGAAACGTATGTGAATGGCGACATGGAAAAGCGTGTCCCGCACAACCTGAACATCAGCTTCAACTTCGTCGAAGGCGAATCGCTGATCATGGCGGTGAAGGACGTGGCCGTGTCGTCGGGCTCGGCTTGCACGTCGGCTTCGCTGGAGCCGTCGTACGTGCTGCGCGCGCTCGGCCGCAACGACGAGCTGGCACACAGCTCGATCCGCTTCACGGTCGGCCGCTTTACGACGGAGCAGGACGTCGATTACGTCATCAACCTGCTGAAGAGCAAGATTGCGAAACTGCGCGATCTGTCGCCGCTGTGGGAAATGCACAAGGACGGCATCGATCTGTCGACGATTCAATGGGCCGCGCACTGAGCGCGCTTTGAATCACTCGATAAACGCACGCAGGTTGAATCGAATCAAGGAGTCACAAAATGGCATATAGCGACAAGGTTCTGGATCACTACGAAAACCCGCGCAACGTTGGTTCCTTCTCGAAGGACGACGACGCGGTCGGCACCGGCATGGTCGGCGCGCCCGCTTGCGGCGACGTGATGAAGCTGCAGATTCGCGTTGGCGCGGACGGCGTGATCGAAGACGCGAAGTTCAAGACGTACGGCTGCGGTTCGGCCATCGCGTCGAGCTCGCTCGTGACGGAATGGGTGAAGGGCAAGACGCTGGATCAGGCGCTCACCATCAAGAATACGCAGATCGCCGAAGAACTGGCGCTGCCGCCCGTGAAGATCCACTGTTCGATCCTCGCGGAAGACGCGATCAAGGCAGCCGTTGCCGACTACAAGCAGCGTCACGGCGAAACGGCTGACGCAGCGAAGGCTGAGCAATCGGCTTAACACGCGCGGTTGAGTGCGTTTGAGTGGCACGGTGACGCGTCGGTACTCGCTATCGACGCTCGCCGGAACGATTTGAGAGGCAGGCAGGGTCGCGACACGCGTCGTGAGGAACGACGGCGTGCCGCACAATGAGAAACGCTATGGCAATTACGTTGACCGAAAAGGCAGCACAACACGTGCAGAAATATCTGGTCCGGCGCGGCAAGGGCGTCGGGTTGCGGCTCGGTGTGCGCACGACGGGTTGCTCGGGCCTCGCGTATAAGCTCGAGTACGTCGATGAACTCGCGCCCGAAGACGAAGTGTTCGAATGCAAGGGCGTGAAGATCGTAGTGGACCCGAAGAGCCTCGCTTATATCGACGGCACGGAACTCGACTTCGCGCGCGAAGGGTTGAACGAAGGCTTCAGGTTCAACAACCCGAATGTGAAGGACGAATGCGGCTGCGGCGAATCGTTCCGCGTGTAAGCGCGCGAGTCATGCTGAAAAGGCGGCCTGTGCCGCCTTTTTCAATTTAGCCGCGCACCTGGCGCGCGCTTCGGCGCTGCACTGCGCGCATTGCATGGACAAAGTAACCTGATGGCCTCGCTGAACGACAGTCACTTCGAACTCTTCAATCTGCCCGAGCAATTCGCGCTGGATGCATCCGCGTTGGATCACGCGTATCGCACGGTGCAGGCGCAGGTGCATCCGGACCGTTTCGCCGCTGCTGGCGACGCGCAAAAGCGTATCGCGATGCAATGGGCCACGCGCACGAACGAGGCGTACCAGACGCTGCGCGATCCACTCATGCGCGCGCGCTATCTGCTGACACTGCGCGGCATCGATGTCGGCGCGGAGAACAACACGGCGATGGAGCCGGCGTTCCTGATGCAGCAGATGGAATGGCGCGAGAGCATCGAGGACGCGTCGGCGGCGAAGAACGTCGATGCGCTCGATTCACTGCTCGCCGAACTGCGCGACGAAGAAAAGGTGCGGTTCACGAAGCTGGCTGCGTTGCTCGACAGCGGCTCGAATCAGGCAGCAGGCGAGGCCGTGCGGCAATTGATGTTCATCGAGCGCGTGGCCGCGGAAATCGGCACGCAGATCGAGCGGCTCGACGTCTGACGCGCTCCGGCGCTAACGGACGAGCCAGCCCAATCATCACGCGAACAAACACGATCAGGACCGGGGCGAAGCAAGCCCCGAAGAAGATTCCAGATGGCTTTACTGCAAATTTCTGAACCCGGCATGGCGCCCGCGCCGCATCAGCGGCGTCTCGCGGTCGGCATTGATCTCGGCACCACCAACTCTCTCGTCGCGGCGGTGCGCAGCGGCGTGCCCGACGTATTGCCCGACGACGAAGGCCACTATCTGCTGCCGTCCGTCGTGCGGTATCTGGAGAAGGGCGGCCGCCGCATCGGCCGCCTGGCGAAGGCGGAAGCCGCCACCGATCCGCGTAACACGATTGTCTCCGTCAAGCGTTTCATGGGGCGCGGCAAGAGCGAAGTCGAGCACGCGGAAAACGCGCCGTACGATTTCGTCGACGCTCCGGGCATGGTGCAAATCCGCACCATCGACGGCGTAAAGAGTCCCGTCGAAGTGTCCGCGGAAATTCTCGCGACGCTGCGCTATCGCGCGGAAGATACGCTCGGCGACGAACTGGTCGGCGCGGTCATCACGGTGCCCGCATATTTCGACGAAGCGCAGCGCCAGGCAACCAAAGATGCCGCGCGCCTTGCCGGCCTGAACGTGCTGCGTCTGTTGAACGAACCGACGGCTGCCGCGATTGCGTACGGTCTCGATAACGGCTCGGAAGGGTTGTACGCGGTATACGACCTCGGCGGCGGCACGTTCGACCTGTCGGTTCTGAAGCTCACGAAGGGCGTCTTCGAAGTACTCGCGGCGGGCGGCGATTCGGCCCTCGGCGGCGACGACTTCGACCACGCGCTGTATCGCCATGTGTTGGAGAAGGCGAACGTTCCCGCCCAGTCGCTGACGCCGGAAGACGTGCGTCTGCTGCTCGACACGGTGCGCGTCACGAAGGAAGCGCTGTCGTCGGCACCGAGCGCTTCGGTGCAGGCGACACTCGCAAGCGGCGCGAAGATCGACGTCACCGTCGACGAGACGGAATTCGAAACGATCACGCAGGCGCTCGTGCAGCGCACGCTCGGCCCGACGAAAAAGGCGCTGCGCGACGCGAAGCTGACGGCCGCCGACATCAACGGCGTCGTGCTGGTCGGCGGCGCGACGCGCATGCCGGTGATCCGTCGTGCCGTCGAAAACTTCTTCGGCCAGCCGCCGCTGACCAATCTCGACCCGGATCAGGTCGTTGCGCTTGGCGCAGCGATCCAGGCCGATCTGCTCGCAGGCAACCGCGGCGCCGACGGCGACGACTGGCTGCTGCTCGACGTGATTCCGCTGTCGCTCGGCGTCGAAACGATGGGCGGTCTCGCCGAGAAGATCATCCCGCGCAACTCGACTATTCCCGTCGCGCGCGCGCAGGAATTCACGACGTTCAAGGACGGCCAGACGGCGATGGCGATTCACGTCGTCCAGGGCGAGCGCGAACTCGTGTCGGATTGCCGTTCGCTCGCGCGTTTCGAACTGCGCGGCATTCCGCCGATGGCGGCGGGCGCAGCGCGCATCCGCGTCACCTATCAGGTCGACGCGGACGGTCTGCTGTCCGTGTTTGCGCGCGAGCAGCATTCGGGCGTGGAGGCATCGGTGGTCGTGAAACCGTCATACGGCCTTGCCGACGACGACGTCGCGCGCATGCTGGAAGACAGCTTCAAGACGGCGGAAGTCGACATGCGCGCGCGGGCGTTGCGCGAGGCGCAGGTCGAAGCGCAGCGGCTGATCGAAGCGACGGAAGCCGCGCTCGCGGCCGACGGCGAACTGCTCGACGCCGACGAGCGCACCGCGCTCGAAGGTCTCGTCGCCGCGCTGCGCGCGATCGCGCCGGGCGACGATACCGACGCGATCGAAACGGCAACCAAGACGCTCGCCGAAGGCACCGACGAATTCGCCGCGCGCCGGATGGACAAGAGCATTCGCCGCGCGCTCGCGGGCCGCAAGCTCGACGAGATCTGACGCCGCGCCGGTCTCAAATCAGCGCAGTCGACGCAAAAGAAGGTGATGCCGTGGATCAATGATTCGCGCGTCGCCGCTGAATCACGCGGCGCGTGCCAAAAACGGCCGCGCCACCAGTAAAATGGTACGGTGCCTGAAGGGCGGCGTCCGTGCCTCACAGACCAGAACGGAATTTGTATGCCTCAAATCGTTGTGCTGCCTCACGTCGAACTGTGTCCGGACGGCGCGGTCATCGACGCCGTGCCGGGTAAGAGCATTTGCGACAATCTGCTCGAACACGGCATCGAAATCGAGCACGCATGCGAGAAGTCTTGCGCGTGCACGACCTGTCACGTGATCGTGCGTGAGGGTTTCAACGCGTTGACGCCGTCGGAAGAAGACGAGGACGATCTGCTCGACAAGGCATGGGGTCTCGAACGCGAATCGCGGTTGTCGTGCCAGGCGCTCATGCCTGAAGGCGACGATCTCGTGGTCGAGATTCCGCGTTATTCGATCAACCACGCGAAGGAAAATCACTAACAGGAGCGAGCAGCCATGAAGTGGACCGACACGCAAGATATCGCGATGGCCTTGACCGACAAGCACCCGGAGATCGATCCGCAACAGGTGCGCTTCACTGATCTTCACCGCTGGGTGATGGAACTGGACGGCTTCGACGACGATCCGAACCGCTCGAACGAAAAGATCCTCGAAGCCATTCAGGCTGCATGGATCGAAGACGCGGATTACTGAGCGCGGCGCGTACCGCAGCGATTCAGGACGCAACACATGCAAAGGCGACTTCCGTGGAAGTCGCCTTTTTAATGCCCGAAGCATTGCGGGCGAGGGCGCCCGCTCAAGATCAGCCTGCGACGAGCGTCCCGTTCTCCACCCGCACGCGCTGGCCTTGCTGGAACGGCGGCGCTTCGTGATACGTGAAGTAGCGCGTCTTGCCGTTTTCCATGTGAACGCGCACCGAGTAGCTGGTCGAACTGCGCAGATGCTTTTCGACCGAGTTACCTGCGAGGCCGCCGCCAAGCGCGCCGAGTAGCGTCATCGCCGTGCGGCCTCCGCCGCTGCCGAACTGGTTGCCGACGACACCGCCCGCCACCGCGCCGCCCACGGCGCCAATCCCGGTTCCGTGGCCTTCCTGGCGTACAGCCGAGATGGCTTCAACCGTGCCGCACGTCGAACAGTAGGCGGGCCGCGCGGGCGCCTGTTGCGCGTATTGAGGCTGTTGCGCATATTGCGGGGCCGGCGCGGGTGCTTGCGGCGCCTGTTGCGCGGCCAGTTGCTGTGCTTGCTGAGCCTGCGCCTGTTGCTGTTGTGCCCGTTGTGCCCGTTGTGCCTCGGCCTGCTGCTGGGCCGCTTGCTGTTCAGCTTGCTGTTGCTGCGCAGCCTGCTGTTGCGCTGCTGCCTGCTGCTGCGCGCTCAGAGCAGCCGGTTGCGCCGTATCGACGACGGGCTGCTGTTGCTGCGCGACGGCCGCCGATTGCACCTGGTCGCTTTGCGCGCCGTTGCTCGATGCCTTCGGGAACAGTCCCGTCACGGCTGCCGTCGCCGCCAGACTGGCGATGATGACAGCGCCTGCCGCCACGGCAACGAGGGGATGAAGGCGGCGTGGTGAATTGTTCGGATTATCCATGGTTGTAGGCCTCCAACTACGCAGATTGGACCTGTAAAGCAACTCGTAAGTCACAGCGGCAAGCCGTGCGACGGTAACCGGTATTAACCGGTATAAGTGTCGGACACCCGGCTTCCGCCAGGGTTTCATTTTGTAACCAGTGGCGAATGCAACACTCAGTTCCACCGTACGCAAAAAGTGCGCCGATCGGCGGAAGCCCGTGTCACGCCTGACATTCGGCCCGTGGGCAGAACAGTGGGAGATATCGGGAGCGCGCAGTTTTTACCGGTAGTTACAACCGATTCTGCACGTAGAGGGAAACCGAGGAGGGGGCCGCGCATGAAGCAATCGCAATCATGCGCGGCGGGCGTCGCGGAGCGTGGAGATCAGTCTTCGCGGCGCAGATGCGGGAACAGGATGACGTCGCGGATGCTCGGGCTGTCGGTGAGCAGCATCACCAGACGGTCGATGCCGATGCCGCAGCCACCCGCGGGCGGCATGCCGTACTCGAGCGCGCGGATGTAGTCGGCGTCGTAGTACATCGCTTCTTCGTCACCGGCGTCCTTCTGGTCGACCTGCTTCTTGAAGCGCGCCGCCTGGTCTTCCGGATCGTTCAGTTCCGAGAAACCGTTGGCGATTTCGCGGCCCGTGATGAACAGTTCGAAACGCTCGGTGATGCCGTCCACGCTATCCGATGCGCGCGCGAGCGGCGACACTTCGACCGGGTAGTCGATGATGAAGGTCGGCTCCCACAACTGCGATTCCGCCGTTTCCTCGAAGAGCGCCAGTTGCAGCGCGCCGATGCCCGCGTTCAGGAATTGCGGCTGCGTCGCGTCGACGCCGAACTTCTTCAGTTCCGTGCGCAGGAACGCGCCGTCCGCCAGTTGCGCGTCCGTGTACTGCGGCGCGTATTTCTGGATTGCCTGCGTGATCGTCAGGCGATGGAACGGCTTCGACAGATCCAGTTCGCGGCCCTGATACGTGATCGTCGCGTTGCCGAGGGCATCGACGGCGGCCTGACGGATCAGTTGCTCGGTGAAGTCCATCAGCCACTTGTAGTCGGTGTACGCGGCGTAGAACTCCATCATCGTGAATTCCGGATTGTGACGCGGCGACACGCCCTCGTTACGGAAATTCCGGTTGATCTCGAACACGCGCTCGAAGCCGCCGACCACGAGGCGCTTCAGGTACAGCTCAGGCGCGATACGCAGGAACATCTGCATGTCCAGCGCGTTGTGATGCGTGACGAACGGCTTGGCCGCCGCGCCGCCGGGAATCGGGTGCAGCATCGGCGTTTCGACTTCCATGAAGTCGGCGTCGGCCATGAACTTGCGGATCGACGACACGGCCTTGGTGCGCGCGACGAAGGTCTTGCGCGCTTCGTCCGTGACGATCAGATCGACATAGCGCTGGCGATAACGCATTTCCTGGTCGGCGAGACCGTGGAATTTGTCGGGCAGCGGACGCAGCGCCTTCGACAGCAGCCGCAGTTCCGTACAGCGCACGGAGAGCTCGCCCTTGTTCGTGCGGAACAGCACGCCTTTGGCCGCGACGATGTCGCCGAGGTCCCACTTCTTGAAGGCTTCGTACGTCGCTTCGCCGACGTCGGCGGGCGTGATGAAGAACTGGATCTGGCCCGAGCCGTCGCGCACCGTCGCGAAGCTGGCCTTGCCCATTACGCGCTTGAGCATCATGCGGCCGGCCAGCGCGACCTGCAGCGCTTTCGCTTCGAGCGCGTCCTTGTCGGCGTCCGCGTAGTCGGACTGGAGATCGGCCGCGTGGTGGGTCGGGCGGAAGTCGTTCGGGTAGGCGACGCCTTGTTCACGCAGTGCGCGCAGCTTTTCGCGGCGCTCGGCGATGATCTGGTTGTCGTCCACCTCGGCTACATACGGCTGGGCCGTGACAGGCTGAGTCGGTTCGGTCATGGTGATGATGGTCAGTATCCGATGCCTCGTGCGCGCTTTCGACTGTGACGCACAGGCGGTGAAAAAAATGCGGCGCGGCCACGCGTGCCGCGCCGGATGCGCTTAGATGCCTTGCTTCAGGCTCGCGCTGATGAACGGATCGAGATCGCCGTCGAGCACGCTCTTCGTGTTGCTGATTTCGACGTTGGTGCGCAGATCCTTGATACGGCTGTTGTCGAGCACGTACGAGCGGATCTGGTGGCCCCAGCCCACGTCCGATTTGCCCGCTTCGAGCTTGTCCTGTTCCGACTGGCGCTTGCGCATTTCGGCTTCGTACAGACGCGATTTCAGCATTGCCATCGCTTCGGCGCGGTTACGGTGCTGCGAGCGGTCATTCTGACACTGCACGACGATACCCGACGGGACGTGCGTGATACGCACGGCGGAGTCGGTCTTGTTGATGTGCTGACCGCCCGCGCCCGAAGCACGGTAGGTATCGATGCGCAGATCGGCCGGATTGACTTCGATCTCGAACGACTCATCGATCTCCGGGTACACGAACACCGACGAGAACGACGTGTGACGGCCGCCCGACGAATCGAACGGCGACTTGCGCACGAGGCGGTGAATGCCTGTTTCGGTGCGCAGGAAGCCGTAGGCGTATTCGCCTTCGACCTTGATCGTGGCGCTCTTGATGCCCGCGACATCGCCTTCCGATTCTTCGAGCACTTCCGTCTTGAAGCCTTTGCGTTCGCAGTAGCGCAGGTACTGGCGCAGCAGCATCGATGCCCAGTCGCAGGCTTCCGTGCCGCCGGCACCTGCCTGGATGTCGATGAACGCGTTGTTCGGGTCGGCCGGGTTCGAGAACATCCGGCGGAATTCCATGTCGGCGACGCGCGCTTCGAGTTTCGCGGCATCTTCTTCGACCGCGACGAGCGTGTCTTCGTCGCCTTCTTCGCGCGCCATGTCGAACAGGTCTTTCGTGTCGCGCAGGTCGTTATCGAGCGAGCTCAGCACGTCGACGACGCCTTCGAGCAGCTTCTTTTCCTTGCCGAGCGCCTGGGCGTGCTTCGAGTCGTTCCAGACGTTCGGGTCTTCGAGTTCCTTGTTGACTTCGATCAGTCGTACCGACTTTGCATCGTAGTCAAAGATACCCCCGGAGCTCGCCTGCGCGTGTGCGCAGGTCCGCGAGGGAGGAGTCGATTGAGTTGAGGCGTTCCGCTTCCATGTCGATCCAGTGTCAAATAAATGGGGGTTTTTTTGTCTGCGACGCTGTTGGGGTTGGGGTTGGGGTTGGGGTTGGGTTTGGTTCGCGTTGCGGTGGTTTGCTTTGCGTTTGCGGTGGCATCCGCGTTACGTTAGCTCGCTTCAGGCGTCGCCCCTGTGCGGGGCGGCACCTACTTTTCTTTGCCGCCGCAAAGAAAAGTAGGCAAAAGAAAGCGGCTCACACCGCCAATCCTTGTTCCTGCCTGAGGGCCCCCACAGGGTTTTACGCTTCACACGGCAACCACGTGACACATGCCCGTTGCCAGCGCTCCGAAGGAGCGCCTCACCCACTTCACGCACCGACATTCCAGCTCGCCGCGCCAGATAGCCCACCGCCGCCCAGGTGGCAAACTGTGTGTAGGTTGTCGCACCGCATGGGTTAGCGTTCTTACCAGAACACCATCCTTGCTTTTTAGTCTGGAGTGGCGCGCGTATTGCGCGAAAGCCTACACACAGTTTGCCACCTGGGCCGCGCCAACCGTTCGCTGCCGCTGACCCGTGTATGGGAGTGCGAAGCGGGTGAGGCGCTCATTCGGAGCGTTGGCAACGCGCGCCAGCAGAGACGTTGCCGTGTGAAGCATAAGACCGGTTGGGGTCCCTCAGGCAGACACACGAGCTGGCGGTGTGAGCCGCTTTCTTTTGCCTACTTTTCTTTGCGGCGGCAAAGAAAAGTAGGTGCCGCCCCGCACAGGGGCAACGCCTGAAGCACGTAGGCAAATCGCGGATGCCAGTTCAAGCGCAAAAGACGAACGCCAGCAAAAAACCAAACCAAAACCAAACCGAAAAAAGGCCAACCGCACCCCTTCCCGCCAAAAACCAAAATTATAGCGGATCACAGCGCCAGGGCTGGGCGCACCCAGCCTACAGCACGGCATGCTCGACGATCAGTTGCACGCGTGCAACGCCATTCCACGTATCCGCCGACAGCCGATAGGCGACAGTCGTCCTCGCCGGCAACGGCTCCGTGTGATTGAACCAGATCGCACTGAACCGCTGGCGCCCGCGCATCAGTTGCAGCTTCAGATGCTTATCCTTCACCAGCGCCTGCGACATCACATCGAATTCACCCGAGAAAACCGGCGCCGGAAACCCCTGTCCCCAGACCGCCGCATCGATCATCTCGACGAATTGCGGCGTGAAATACGCATCTTCAAGATCGCCATCCGTCTCGACCGTGCGCGCCAGTACATCCTGCGTCAGCCACTCGCGCCCAACCCGCTCGAACGCCGCCGTGAAGCGCGGCACGTCGGCCGTGGCGATCGTCAGGCCCGCCGCCATCGCGTGGCCGCCGAATTTGGCGATCAGCCCCGGCTCGCGCTTCGACACGAGATCGAGCGCATCGCGCAGATGGAAGCCAGGAATCGAGCGGCCCGAGCCCTTGACGGTGGCGCCGCCGACGTCGGCCAGCGCGAACGTGAACGACGGCCGGTGGAATTTCTCCTTCAGCCGGCCGGCCACGATCCCGATCACGCCCTGATGCCAGCTCGGGTTGAACAGCGTGATCGTCGTCGAGCCGGCGGGATCGACGGTCGACAGGTCGTCGAGCGCCTGCTGTTGCATGCCCGCTTCGATTTCGCGCCGCTCGCGGTTCATCGTGTCGAGCTGCTGCGCCAGTTCCCAAGCACGTCCGACGTCGTCCGTCGTCAGGCAGTCGATGCCCAGCGACATGTCCGACAGCCGTCCCGCCGCATTCAGGCGCGGCCCGAGCGCGAAGCCCAGATCGAAGCCCGACGCACTGCGCGCATCGCGCCCCGCGGCGCGGAACAGCGCGGCGATGCCCGGCTGCATGCGGCCGTTGCGGATGCGCTGCAAGCCCTGCGCGACCAGCACGCGGTTGTTGCCGTCGAGCTTCACGACATCGGCGACCGTGCCGAGCGCGACCAGATCGAGCAGTCCGTCCAGACGCGGCTCCGGACGCGCTTCGCCGAATGCGCCACGGCGGCGCAGTTCGGCGCGCAACGCCAGCAGCACATAAAACATCACGCCGACGCCCGCGATGCACTTGCTCGGGAACGTGCAGCCCGGCTGGTTCGGATTGACGATCGCGCGCGCGGCGGGCAGTTCGTCGCCGGGCAAATGGTGATCGGTGACGAGCACGTCGATGCCGAGTGCATTCGCCGCTTCGACGCCGTCGACGCTGGCGATGCCGTTATCGACGGTAATCAGCAGCTCGGGCTTGCCGCCGGGTCGCTGCGCGGCGAGCGCGACGATTTCCGGCGTGAGGCCGTAGCCGTACTCGAAGCGGTTCGGCACGAGATAGTCGATCTGCGCGCCGAACATCCGCAAACCGCGCACGGCGACCGCGCAAGCCGTCGCGCCGTCGCAGTCGTAGTCCGCGACGACCAGCATGCGGCGGCCGCCTTCGATGGCATCGGCAAGCAGCGTCGCGGCCGCGTCGCAGCCTTTGAGCGACGCGGGCGGGGTCAGCCGCGCAAGGCCGGTTTCGAGTTCATCGGGCAGGCACACGCCGCGCGATGCGTAGAGCCGCGCGAGCACAGGATGCAGGCCGTGGCGGATCAGCGCTTCGGCGTCGGCGGGAGAGCAGGGGCGCGTAACGATTCGAGTCATGCGGCAAAACCAGGAGCAAAGAGACAGTTCATTCGATGAAAAGCGACGCGAACAGACGCCGTCGCCAGAATTTACGCAGATCGCCGCGCGTGATGTCGAGTGTCACCGAGCCCGTGTCGCCGCACAGCGTCAGACCCAGCGAGCCGAGTTCGCCCGCCTGCAGCGCGGCGAGCGCGGGCGCAAGCCAGTCGCGCTCCAGTGCGGCGAACGCGGCGTTCCAGTGGCCCCAGTCCTGCTCGATGAACGGCGCGGAAAACGGGTCGAGTTCGATCAGCGTGGTGGCGGCGCTGCCGTTGGTGCCGTCGGAACGCCAGGCGTCGTAGGTGACAGGCGGGGCGGCCGTTGCCGCCTTTGCGGCGAGCGCAAGACCGCGCGTCGCCGCCGCGTCCGACAGCACGCGCGCAAAGTCGCTTTTGACCGGCTGCGCCGCGCCTTGCGCATGGAACCAGATCGAGTTGACGGTCGGCAGGCCGCGCGCCTCGCGCGCTTCGTTCACGGGATGCTCGAACCACGCCATCTGCACTTCGTTCTGCAGCTTCATCCACGCGCGCGAGCGCTCGCCCGTGTGCGCTTCGTGCGGCAGCCAGATTTCGATGTTGCGGCCGCTCGCGCGCAGCGGCGAGGCGCCCGCCAGCGTGCCGAACGCGTCGCTCGACAGATACCAGCGCGACGGCTGCGGCGCTTCGATCCGCACGCCCAGTTCCTCGATCAGCGGACGCGCGACGTCGAAGAGCGCGCGCGCGTCGTCGTCCGTCAGTTCCAGCGACGCGGGATCGATCAGCACCAGATGGTCGTGCGCGATCCGCACATGCACCGGCTGCACGCATGCCCATGTCGCGCTGCCCGGGTTGCCGCCGTCGGCGAGCAGCATGTAGGGCGCGAGGGGCGCCTCGTCGGTTGCGGCCGTGCCGGCCGGCACCGCGCCGAAGCTGCGCGCGACCCAGCGCTCGTGCGGCAGCGTGCGCTGGAAGTCTTCGCCGATCACGCGTTCGACCAGCGTCGCGCGGGCGATCAGTTTATCGAGGGCTGGAATGTCGAGGGAATGCAGTGCAGTGGACGCATCGGCTGCGGCGGGCAGCGCGAAGGGTAGAAGGAGATGCAGTCGGTTGGCATTCATGATGCTGCGCATTGTATGGCAAACTTCGGCCCGTTGATCCGCGATCGCGGGCGAGATGGCGGGTGATTCGACCGGGCCCGAAACGGTGACTCGTGCGCGAGTGCGTACAATTCACGCAACGATTGCGCACCGGACGGCGCGATGTGGCGCGTGCCGTTGCATGGCGTCACAGCCCATGCGCCGTCTGAGGAAAGCTGCCGCAAGCCGGCGCTCTGGAACCATCGGCCGAAATTCGCGCCCAATCGACACGGCTTTCGCGCGCACGGCGCCGGTTTTTTCGCCCGGTGCGCGGACCGCCAGGGCAAATGCAGAACACAGCGCAATCACGCTGAAAAAGGACTCGCTTGAAACTTCCATACGAATGGCAGATTGGCTGGCGCTACACGCGCGCCGGCAAACGCACCACGGGTAACGGCTTCATCTCGTTCATCGCGCTCGTGTCGATGTCGGGTATCGCGCTCGGCGTGGCCGCGCTGATCGTCGTGCTGTCGGTGATGAACGGCTTCCAGAAGGAGGTGCGCGACCGCATGCTGTCGGTGCTCGCGCACGTCGAGATCTTTTCGCCGACGGGCTCGATGCCGAACTGGCAACTGACGGCGCAAGAGGCGAAGCAGAACAAGGAAGTGATCGGCGCGGCGCCCTATGTCGAAGCGCAGGCGCTGCTCACGCGCCAGGACGCCGTGAGCGGCGTCGCGCTGCGCGGCGTCGAGCCTTCGCTGGAGCCGGAAGTGTCGGACATCGGCAAGGAGATGAAGGCGGGCAACCTGAACGAGCTGAAGCCCGGTGAGTTCGGCATCGTGCTCGGTGGGGATCTGGCCGGGAATCTCGGCGTGACGACGGGCGACAAGATCACGCTCGTCGCGCCCGAAGGGACGATGACGCCCGCCGGCCTGTTGCCGCGTCTGAAGCAGTTCACCGTGGTCGGCGTGTTCGAGTCCGGCCATTACGAGTACGACAGCACGCTCGCGCTGATCAACATCAAGGACGCGGAAGCGCTGTTCCGGCTACCCGCGCCGACGGGCGTACGCCTGCGCCTGAAAGACATGCAGCGCGCGCCGGAAGTCGCGCATCAGCTGGCGCGCACGCTGTCGGGCGATCTGTATATCCGCGACTGGACTCAGCAGAACAAGACATGGTTCTCGGCCGTGCAGATCGAAAAGCGCATGATGTTCATCATCCTCACGCTGATCATCGCGGTGGCGGCGTTCAATCTGGTGTCGTCGCTGGTGATGACGGTGACCAACAAGCAGGCCGATATCGCGATCCTGCGCACGCTCGGCGCGCAGCCCGGCTCGATCATGAAGATTTTCGTCATTCAGGGCATGACGATCGGTTTCGTCGGCACGGGCATTGGCGTTGCGCTCGGCTGCCTGATCGCGTGGAGCATTCCGTGGCTCGTGCCGATGATCGAGCATCTGCTGCACGTGCAGTTCCTGCCGCCGTCGGTGTATTTCATCAGCGAGTTGCCGTCCGAACTCGTGCCCGGCGATGTGGCCAAGATCGGCGTGATCGCGTTCCTGCTGTCGTGCCTCGCGACGCTCTATCCGAGTTGGCGCGGTGCGAAGGTGCGTCCGGCGGAGGCGCTGCGTTATGAATGATCGTCCGAACAACAACCTCATGGCCGCCGACGAAACTGGTTTGCATCCGTACGTGCTCGAAGCGACTGGCATTTCGAAGGCGTTCGTTCAGGGTGGCCTGAACGTGCAGGTGCTGAACAACACGCAACTCTCCGTGCGGCGCGGCGAGAAGCTCGCGATCGTCGGCGCGTCCGGCTCCGGCAAGAGCACGCTGCTGCACGTGCTGGGCGGCCTCGACGATCCGAGCACGGGCCACGTCGAAGTGATGGGCAAGCCGTTTACGAAGCTCTCGGAGCGCGAGCGCAACGATCTGCGCAACCGCGCGCTCGGCTTTGTCTATCAGTTCCACCATCTGCTGCCGGAATTCACCGCGCTCGATAACGTCGCGATGCCGCTGCGCATCCGCCGCATGACCACGGAAGATGCGCGCAAGCAGGCACTCGACATGCTCGAGCGGGTGGGACTCGCGCATCGCGCGAAGCATCGTCCGGGCGAACTGTCGGGCGGCGAGCGCCAGCGTGTGGCAATTGCGCGCGCGCTGGTCACGAAGCCCGCCTGCGTGCTCGCCGACGAGCCGACGGGCAATCTCGACGGCGGCACGGCGGATACCGTGTTCAACCTGATGCTGGAACTGTCGAACACGCTGTCGACGAGTTTCGTGATCGTCACGCACGATCCCGATCTGGCCGCGCGCTGCGACCGCATCATGCGTCTGCGCGACGGCGTGCTGTACGAGGAGCCGACCGTGCCCGTCTGAGGCCGGGCGCTTTCCATTCGACACGAGGCCGCGCGCATGTGGATCGATACGCACTGTCATCTCGACGCTTCGGAATTCGACGCGGATCGCGACGCCGTGGCGAGCGCCGCGCTCGAAGCGGGCGTGAGCCGGATCGTCATTCCGGGCATTGCGCGCGGCAACTTTTCGACGGTGCGCGAACTGGCGCATCGCGTGCAGGGCGGGGCGTATGCGCTCGGCATTCATCCCCTTTTCACGCCGCAGGCGCAGCCGTCCGATCTCGATGTGCTGCGCATGGAAATCGAGGCGAGTCTCGACGATCCGCTGTTCGTCGGTCTCGGTGAGATCGGGCTCGACTATTTCGTGCCGGGACTCGACGACGAGACGCAGCAGTTCTACTACAACGAGCAACTCAAGCTCGCGCGCGAATTCGACCTGCCCGTGATCTGCCATGTGCGCAAGTCGCAGGATCAGGTGCTGAAGGGCTTGCGGCGCAATCACGTGAGTCGCGGCATCGCGCATGCGTTCAACGGCAGTTTCCAGCAGGCGCAGGCGTTCATCGACCACGGCATGCATCTCGGGTTCGGCGGCAACGTGACGTTCGAGCGTGCGCTGCAGATCCGGCGGCTCGCCGCGCAATTGCCGCTCGACGCGCTGGTCGTCGAAACCGATGCGCCCGATATCGCCCCTTCGTGGCTTTACAGGCAGCGCAACACGCCGGACCAGATTCCCGCGATCGGCGCGATCCTCGCCGAGCAGCGCGGCATCGACAAAAACGCGCTCGCGATAGGCACAACGGCTAATGCGCACGCCGCATTGCCGCGTCTCGCCCTTTACTCTGCATAATCACTGTTTGGCTCGCATGGCGCGTCGACGTGGACATTGATTCGGGTTCCTGATGAATGTCGGCGTAATGCTGCGCGAGCGTCGGTTGCGGAGGCGGCATGCGGGCAGTGTGGTGCGGGTTTGCGTTGGGCGTCGTGTGGTTGCAGCAGCAGGCTTCGTTGCCTGGGCGGTGGAGTTGGTTCGTGCTGATCGCAAGCGCCTGCGGGCTGAGCCTGGTTTCGTCGATGGGCTTCCGACGCGGCGACGCGTGGCCCTCACGCGCAGGCTGGTTTGCGGTGCTGTGTGCGGCGGCGTGTTGTGGCTTTGGTTATGCCGCATGGCGGGCGCAGGCGCGGCTCGCCTACGAGTTGCCGCAGGCGTGGGAGGGGCGCGATATCGCCGTCAGTGGCTGGGTCAAAGGACTGCCGACGCGCAGCGCGGATGGCACGCGTTTCCTGTTCGTCGTCGAATCAGCCGATGCGCCCGTCGAACGTTTTCCCCGCACGCTGCAACTATCGTGGATCGCGGATGATGCGCCGCCGCCCGTGCTCGAACCCGGTTCGCGCTGGCGTCTGAACGTGCGGCTCAAGCGTCCGCATGGAAACGCGAACTGGGGCGTGCGCGACGCGGAAGCCGTATTGCTCGCGCGTGACGTTCGGGCGACGGGGTATGTGAGCGCGTCTTCGTCCGCCGTGCGGCTTCCAGGAAGGGCAAGCGGAGTGGGCGTGCTGATCGACGGCTGGCGGTCGGCCATCCGCACTCGAATTGCCGACGTGCTCGGAGACGCGCCCCATATGGGCATTGTCGTCGCGCTCGCGATCGGTGCGCAGGACCTCGTCAGTGCCGCCGACTGGCTGCTGATGCGGCGCACGGGCACGAGCCATCTCGTCGCGATTTCCGGTTTGCACATCGGGTTTGTCGCGGGGATTGCGGGGTGGCTGATAGGGACGCTGTGGCGGCATTCGTTCTTCATCGGACGTGGCTTGCCATTGCTCGTACCCGCGCAGAAGGTTGCGATCGCGGGCGGTGCGTTGTTCGCCGCGTTTCATGCTGCGCTCGCGGGCTTCAATGTGCCTGCCCAACGGGCATTGTGGATGGCGGGCATCGTTGCGCTCGCGTATGTCGGCGGACGGCGCGTCGCGCCTTCCGTGGTCCTTGCGTGGGCCCTCGGACTCGTCCTGCTGGTCGATCCGTGGGCGGTCGTGTCGGCGGGATTCTGGCTGTCGTTTTGCGCGGTCGGCGCGATTCTGTTCGCGATGTCGGGAGCGGCGCATATCGCGCGAAGCAGGCCGTCAGAGTCACTGGATGACGAGCAAGTCGAACGCTCTTTAATGAAGCGCTGCGTCGACGCGACGCGCTCGCAGATCGGAGCGTTGATCGAGCGCATGCGCAGCGGCGCTCGCGTCCAGTTCGCGGTGACGATCGCGCTCGCGCCGCTGACGGTGTGCTTCTTCTCGCAGATACCGCTGATCGGTCCCGTGGCGAATGCGTTCGCGATTCCGTGGGTCAGTGTCTTCGTGACGCCTGCCGTGATCGCCGGCATCGCGTTACCGGCGCCGCTCGATGCGCTCGCTTTCCGGTTCGCGCATCATCTGCTGGATCTGCTCGCGGCCGGTCTGCAACTGCTGTCGGGCCCGCCTTGGACGGTCTGGCAGTTGCCGCAGCCGGATGCATGGGCGATGGCGTGCGCGGCCGTTGGCGTCGCGTGGTGCCTTGCGCCGGCCGGCTGGCCGTTGCGTTGGGCCGCGCCGCTGACGTGGCTGCCGTTGCTCGCGCCGGCATCGACCGCTCCCGCTGAGGGCGCGTTCCGCCTCACGGCGCTCGACATCGGACAAGGCTCGTCGATCGTCGTCGAAACCGCGCATCACACGCTGCTGTTCGACGCAGGCCCGGGTCCCGAATCGACGCACGCCGGGGAGCGCATCGTCGTGCCTTATCTGCAGGCAGCGGGCATCGCGACGCTCGATACGCTGATCGTCAGCCACGCCGACTCCGACCATTCGGGCGGCGCGCCCGCCGTGCTCGAAGGCATCGAAGTGAGGCAACTGCTGGCGGGACTTCCGCCAGACCACGCGCTTTGGCGCGAGGCGGCCGGGAAGGGCGCCCAAACCGTGCGCTGCGCGGCGGGCCAGCGCTGGCAATGGGACGGCGTCGACTTCGCGATCCTCTGGCCCGACGCCGGTCCATTGCAAGGCAAGCCCAACGCGCACTGCTGCGTGCTGCGTGTGAGCACGGCGGGCGCCGCGGCGCGCGGTTCGCGCATTCAAACGCATGAAGACAGACGAACGGCCGTCGTCGCCTTGCTGGCCGCGGACATCGAAGCGCCTGTCGAACGCACGCTGCTCGCGCGCGAGCCCGCCGCATTGCGCGCGCAGATTCTGCTCGTGCCGCATCACGGCAGCAAGACCTCGTCGACCGAGCCGTTCCTCGACTCTATCGAGCCGTCCATCGCGGTATTTCAGGTAGGCTATCGCAACCGGTTTCATCATCCCTACGCGGGCGTCTACGAACGGTATCGGGCGCGCGGCATCGCGCTGTCGCGCAGTGATGACGACGGCGCCGCGCGCATCGAGGCGGACGGATCGGGGCTGTCGCTGGAACGCTACCGGCAGACGCACCGCCGCTACTGGATGGACCCGTAAACGAAGGGCCGGCGCGATCAAGAACAAATCAGAACGGAGACCATAGCGTTTGAAGAACATCATCCATTTCTCCCATGCAAACGGATTTCCGGCGTCCACCTATCGGACGATCTTCGCCGAACTCTCGGACGACTACGACATGCGTTTCATCGAGCGGATCGGCCATGACGCGCGCTACCCGGTGACGCGCGACTGGCCGCATCTGGTCGAGGAGTTGCTGGATGACATCGGGCGTGCCTACGAGAACCCGGTATGGCTCGTCGGGCATTCGCTCGGCGGCTATCTTTCACTGATGGCGGCGCTCAGGAAGCCGCAATGGGTGCGCGGCGTGGTGATGCTCGATTCGCCCGTCATCGCGGGCTGGCGCAGCAACATGCTGCGCGTGTCGCAGTGGACGGGGCTGGACGAGCGGCTGTCGCCCGCCGCGGCGACGCGTACGCGGCGCACGCGCTGGAGCAGCCGCGACGAGGCATGGCGGCACTTCCATTCGAAGCCCGCGTTTGCGCGCTGGGACGAGCGGGTCCTGTCCGACTATATCGACTTTGGCATTCCGCAAGCGGGCGCCGACGGCACGCGGGAACTCGCTTTCGACCGGCAGACCGAGTACCGGATCTACAAGACCTTGCCGCATACGTTCGGCGGCCGGCTCGCGCGCGGCGCGCCCGTGCCCATCGGCTTCGTCGCCGGGACGCGGTCGCGCGAAGTGCGGCAGGCGGGATTGCAGGCGACCCGGCGCCTCGCGGGCGAGCATTTCGAGTGGATGGAAGGAACCCATCTTTATCCCATGGAGCGGCCCATCGAAACGGCGCGCGCCGTGCAGAGAATACTGCGCGGGCTCGAATGATTTTCGTCCGCGGCGGCATGCGCGTTCGCGGATAAATGAAACGCCGGGCCGCGCTGCGACATAAACCCGCAACAAACCCACGGCGCATTCAGCGCGCGGAACGCGCGGACCGAAATCCATCCGGCATCCGCGCGAAAAGCGACCGCGTGGATGCTCAAAAAGAACGCTCGGTCGTCACGAACGAGCCGCCCCAGGTATGGGCTGGATGCACACGTTCGGGTATAATCCGTTTTTCCCGCGAGCATCCAGCGATGACCAAATATGTTTTCGTCACCGGCGGCGTAGTTTCTTCCCTCGGCAAGGGTATTGCCGCCGCTTCCCTCGCCGCGATCCTCGAATCGCGCGGTCTGAAAGTCACCCTCCTCAAGCTTGATCCCTACATCAACGTCGACCCCGGCACGATGAGCCCGTTTCAACACGGCGAAGTGTTCGTGACGGAAGACGGAGCGGAGACCGACCTCGACCTCGGCCACTACGAGCGCTTCATCAGTACCAAGATGCGCAAGGCCAACAACTTCACCACGGGCCAGATTTACGAATCGGTGATCCGCAAGGAACGCCGCGGCGATTATCTCGGCAAGACGGTGCAGGTCATTCCGCACATCACGAACGAAATCCAGGCATTCGTCGAACGCGGCGCGGCATCCGCGACGTGCGGCGAGCCGGATGTCGCCATCGTCGAAGTGGGCGGCACCGTGGGTGACATCGAATCGCTGCCGTTCCTCGAAGCCGCGCGTCAGATGAGCCTGCGCATGGGCCGCAACAGCGCGTGCTTCGTGCACCTGACGCTGGTGCCGTTCATCGCCACTGCGGGCGAACTGAAGACCAAGCCGACGCAGCATAGCGTACAGAAGCTGCGCGAAATCGGTATCTATCCGAACGTGCTGCTGTGCCGCGCCGACCGCCGTATTCCCGACGACGAGCGCGCGAAGATCTCGATGTTCTCGAACGTGCCCGAAGACGCCGTGATCTCGGTGTGGGACGTCGACAGCATCTACAAGATTCCGCAGATGCTGCACGACCAGGGCCTCGACGAACTGATCTGCGAAGAGTTGAAGCTGACGGCCAAGGCGGCGGATCTGTCGATGTGGTCGGGCCTCGTCGAGAAGCTCGAACACCCGAAGAGCGAAGTGACGATCGGCATGGTCGGCAAGTACGTCGAGCTGACGGAGTCGTACAAGTCGCTGATCGAAGCGCTGCGCCATGCGTCGATCCACACGTCGACCAAGGTCAACATCGAATACATCGACTCCGAAGAGATGGAAGAAAACGGCGTCGACAGCCTCAAGCATCTGGATGCCGTGCTGGTGCCGGGCGGTTTCGGCCGTCGCGGCACGGAAGGCAAGATCAAGGCGATCCGCTACGCACGCGAAGCGAAGGTGCCGTATCTGGGCATCTGCCTCGGCATGCAGCTGGCCGTGATCGAATTTGCGCGCGACGTGGTCGGCCTCAAGGATGCGAACAGCACGGAATTCGACCCGGAAACGCCGAATCGCGTGGTCGCGCTGATTACCGAGTGGTATGACCGCGACGGTAAGGTTGAGAAGCGTACAGAAGAATCCGATCTGGGCGGCACGATGCGCCTAGGTTCGCAGCGTTGCCCGATCAAGCCGGGCACGATGGCCGAAGAAATCTACGGCAAAGATGTGAACGAGCGTCACCGTCACCGTTATGAAGTCAATAACCGCTTCGTGCCCCAGCTCGAAGCGGGCGGCCTTATCATCAGCGCCCGTACTCCGAGCGAAGATCTGCCGGAAATGATGGAGCTGCCGCGCTCGATGCACCCGTGGTTCGTCGGCGTTCAGTTCCACCCCGAATTCACGTCGACGCCGCGCGACGGACACCCGCTCTTCAAGGCATTCGTCGAAGCGGCGCGCGCTCATCGCGAAGCGAGCGTCGAGGAGAAAGTATGAAACTGGGCGATTTCGAAATCGGCCTCGACAAGCCGTTTTTCCTGATCGCTGGCACCTGTGTCGTCGAATCCGAACAGATGACGATCGACACGGCCGGCAAGCTGAAGGAAATCTGCGCGAAGCTGAAGATTCCGTTCATCTATAAGTCTTCATACGACAAGGCCAATCGCAGCAGCGGCAAGTCGTTTCGTGGGCTGGGAATGGATGAGGGTTTGCGCATCCTTTCCGAAGTGAAGCGTCAGCTTGGCCTGCCTGTTCTGACCGATGTTCACAGCGAGCACGAGATCGAGCAGGTGGCATCGGTGGTCGACGTGTTGCAGACGCCTGCGTTCCTGTGCCGTCAGACGGACTTCATCCACGCGTGCGCGCGGTCGGGCAAGCCCGTCAACATCAAGAAAGGCCAGTTCCTCGCGCCGCACGACATGAAGAACGTGATCGACAAGGCGCGTGACGCCGCGCGTGAAGCGGGTCTGTCGGAAGACCGCTTCATGGCGTGCGAGCGCGGCGTGTCGTTCGGCTACAACAACCTCGTGTCCGACATGCGCTCGCTCGCGATCATGCGCGAAACGGGCGCCCCCGTCGTGTTCGACGCGACCCACTCGGTGCAGTTGCCGGGCGGGCAGGGCACCAGTTCGGGCGGCCAGCGCGAGTTCGTGCCGGTGCTGGCGCGGGCCGCCGTCGCCACGGGCATCGCGGGTCTGTTCATGGAAACCCATCCGAATCCGGCTGAAGCGAAGTCGGACGGTCCCAATGCCGTGCCATTGCATCGCATGGCCGATCTGCTCGAGACGCTGTTGACCCTCGATCAGGCCGTGAAGCGCACGCCGTTCCTCGAGAACGATTTCAACTGATGCAGCCACGCGCGCTTCGCCGCAGTCCGGCGCAGCGCGCGTGCTCCAACCCGATGGTCGTCGAACGCGTCCGGACGCGTGCAGTCGAAGTGAGCCGGACGTCTCACCTTAAGAATTCATCGTCATTTCAGAGGAAACCATGAGTGCTATCGTAGATATCATCGGTCGCGAGATTCTCGATTCGCGAGGCAACCCCACCGTCGAATGCGACGTGCTGCTCGAATCGGGCACGATGGGCCGCGCGGCTGTGCCGTCGGGCGCATCGACGGGTTCGCGTGAAGCGATCGAACTGCGCGACGGCGAAACCGGCCGCTACAGCGGCAAGGGCGTGCTGAAGGCTGTCGAGCACATCAACACCGAAATCTCCGAAGCGATCATGGGCCTCGACGCTTCCGAGCAGGCCTTCCTCGACAAGACCCTGCTGGAACTGGACGGCACCGACAACAAGTCGCGCCTCGGCGCGAACGCAATGCTGGCTGTCTCGATGGCCGTCGCGAAGGCTGCGGCTGAAGAAGCCGGCCTGCCGCTGTACCGCTACTTCGGCGGTTCGGGCGCGATGCAGCTGCCCGTGCCGATGATGAACATCGTCAACGGTGGCGCGCACGCGAACAACAGCCTGGACATCCAGGAATTCATGATCGTCCCCGTCAGCCAGCCGACCTTCCGCGAAGCACTGCGCTGCGGCGCCGAAGTGTTCCACGCGCTGAAGAAGATCCTGTCGGACCGCGGCATGAGCACGGCCGTGGGCGACGAAGGCGGCTTCGCGCCGAACTTCGGCAGCAACGACGAATGCCTGTCGACCATCCTGCAAGCTATCGAGAAAGCTGGCTACCGTGCCGGTGAAGACGTGCTGCTCGCGCTCGACTGCGCAGCCAGCGAGTTCTACCACGACGGCAAGTACCAGCTGGCGGGCGAAGGCCTGCAACTGTCGTCGTCGGAATTCGCCGATTACCTCGGCGCGCTCGCAGACAAATTCCCGATCGTGTCGATCGAAGACGGCATGCACGAAAGCGACTGGGAAGGCTGGAAGATCCTGACCGACAAGCTCGGCAAGAAGATCCAGCTGGTCGGCGACGACCTGTTCGTGACGAACACGCGCATCCTGAAGGAAGGCATCGAAAAGGGCATCGCGAATTCGATCCTGATCAAGATCAACCAGATCGGCACGCTGACGGAAACCTTCGCAGCGATCGAAATGGCCAAGCGCGCGGGCTACACGGCTGTGATCTCGCACCGCTCGGGCGAAACGGAAGATTCGACGATCGCCGACATCGCCGTTGGTCTCAACGCGGGTCAGATCAAGACGGGCTCGCTGTCGCGCTCGGACCGTATCTCGAAGTACAACCAGCTGCTGCGTATCGAGGAAGATCTCGGCGATATCGCCAGCTATCCGGGCAAGTCGGCGTTCTACAATCTGCGTTGAACGCCCTCGAATGAGGCGGATTGACGGGAGTAAGTGACGCTTGATGTCAACAAACCCGTCTCAATAACCGTTAAACCGGTTATGCTTCGCTACTGATTCACCCTACCGCCCTGCGTAAAGCGCAGGGCGGCGCACATTCAACCCTGCAATTCACTTCATGCGGCTCGTCACCGTCGTTCTGCTCGTCCTGCTGGTGCTGATCCAATACCCTCTGTGGTGGGGCCATGGTGGCTGGTTGCGCGTGCACGAACTGCAACAGGAACTCGCACAGCAGCTGAAAAAGAACGCGGACGCGAAGGAGCGCAACGAGCGCATCCAGGGTGAAGTCCAGGATCTGCAGAACGGCACGGCCGCCGTCGAAGAACGCGCCCGCTACGAAATGGGCATGGTCAAGGACAGCGAGGTGTTCGTGCAGTTCGTGTCGCCGAATGCGCCGTCGCCGGCGGCTAACGCGCCACAGTCGAATACGTCGACGCGCGGGCAGATCACGGGCGCGCCGCTGCGTGTGGTGCCCAATCCGGAGTCGCGCGCGAAGCCGGATCGCAAGCACGCGAAGAAGGACCCGAAGGAAAGGAAGCCAGGTTGACGGCTGATGCGGTGCGAGGCGGGTGAGGCAGGCTCATGAAAAAAGGCGCGGTTCGTAATGAACCGCGCCTTTTTGTTTGGCGGGACGAAACGCGGGTGGGCGCTCCGACAGTCAGACCGATGTGCCGCTTACCAGCCCCAACCCCAGCCCGGCGAATAGCCGTAGCCGATGCCTGTGCCCCAGCCATGTCCCCATCCGCCGCTGGAGTAGCTGCCGTACACGGAGACGGGCGGCGCCGCGTAGCGTGAATAAGCCTGCGCGGCGGCGTCGGCGGCCATGGCCTGGTTCTGCTCGGCCATCACCTGCCTGTCGATCGCATCGTAGCGGGCACGTTCTTCCGGTGTGAGCGGTTGTGCCGTCGCGGCGATGCCCGACTGGTCCGCGGGCAGACGGCTGTAGATCGGCGACGGGCCAGGCGGATCCAGCATGCAGCCCGACAGCGCAGCCGCGCCCGCGACGAGAGCGAGCGCCGCTATCCGGTGTACGGGTTGGAACAGCGAAGGGGCATTCATGTCGACCTCCATCGGTCGGATACCTAAGCAAATCGATAGCCGGAAAGCGAAAGGCCGCCAGAATCCGATGATACCGCCACGTCGCTCGCCCGCAGCGGGCGCGAGCGACGCGGATGGTCCGGCTCTAGTGCCGCTGCTCGGCAGCGGGCGCCACTCCCTGTGAGAGCCCGCTCGCGACAAAAAGTTGCGCGACGTCGACGGGGTCGAATTCATAGCGCTGGTTGCAATATTCGCAGTGAATTTCGACGTGGCCGCGCTCTTCGATCACGCTGTCCACTTCCTCGCGGCCCAGCATTTTCAGCATGTTGCCCACGCGCGCACGCGAGCACGTGCACTCGAAGCGGGTGCGCGTCGGCTCGAAGTGCTGGACGTTCTCCTGCCAGAACAGGCGCCGGAACAGCGTGTTCGGGTCTTCCGCCAGCATCTCGTCCTGCGACAGCGTGCTGCCGAGCGTGCACAGCCGGTCCCACGTGTCGGCGTCGATCTCGCCCGGATGCGGGACGATGCCGCCGTCGCCAGGCAGCTTCTGCAGCAGCATGCCGACCGCGCGCTCATTGTTGGCGGCAAGCCACATGCGCGTGTCGAGTTGCTCCGAATGATGCATGTAGTGCTCGAGCACCTGCGCCATCGAAGTGAGCGGCCCGTTCTCGTCCGACAGCGGCACGATGCCCTGATAAGGCTGCTGGCCGGGAACTTTGTTCTTCGGATCGAGCGTGATCACGCAGCGGCCGTGGCCGCCCGGGTTGACGAGATCGACGAGCGACAGGTCGTCGGCGATCAGGTGCGCGGCGTCGCCGGAAAACTTGGCCGTCGCGCGCATCGACAGGTCCGAATTGCACTGCACGACGAGCATCTTCACGGGGCCGTCGCCGAAGATCTGCATGATCAGCGTGCCGTCGAACTTCAGATTCGCCGACAGCAGCGCGCACGCCGCCATCATCTCGCCGAGCACGTTCCGCACGGGCGCCGGATAGCTTCTGCGCGTCAGCACTTCCTGCCACGTGTTGCTCAGCGAAACGATCTCGCCGCGAACGGGCGCCGCGCTGAACATGAATTTCTGCAACTGGTCACTCACAACTTTTCCTCGGTCGAACCGCGCGGTGGGAAGGCCGCGCGTGGCGCGCCGTGCGGTCGGCTCTAGCCGATGCGCACGAGTTGCGCCTTGAAATAATCCCTGCGCTCTACGTAGATGTCCGCAGCGCGCTTCAGGCCTTTGATATCTGCTTCAGTCAGTTCCCGGACAACCTTTGCGGGCGATCCGAGAATCAGGGAATTGTCAGGAAAAACCTTGCCTTCGGTAACGACGGCGCCTGCGCCAACCAGACAGTTGCGGCCAATGACCGCTCCATTCAAGACCACGGCCTGAATGCCGATCAGCGCGCCTTCCTTGACCGTGCAGCCATGCAGCATCGCCTGGTGGCCGACTGTCACGCCCGCTTCGAGCGTCAGCGGGAAGCCCGGGTCGGCGTGCAGTACGGCGCCTTCCTGTATGTTAGTGCCCTTGCCGACGGTGATCGGCTCGTTGTCGCCGCGAATGGACGCGCCGAACCAGATGCTCGCGTTTTCTTCGACGGTCACCTTGCCGATGATGGTCGCCGTGTCCGCGACGAACACGCTTTCGTGGATGGTCGGGGCGGCGTCGCCAAGCTTGTAGATTGCCACAGTGTCTCCTCTGGTCTCATGCAAGACGGTTGCTGTCGTCGGGATGGCGGCCGTGCCGCCGCCGGGCTGGCGACGAGGCGCCTTGCGCGAAATGGCGGCATCCCGCGCGGCATGGTCGAATCGCGTATTGTAAACGGTTGTGCCATGGGCCCGTGCGAAGCATGCGCGCGGGCCACGCTGTGCCAGAATCGCTGGTTTTTGTCCTTTTTCGCTGGTTCCCGTTTCGCGATGCATGCTCCCGAGTCGATTCGTCCCCATCTCATGATTTGCGCCCGTTCCGAAGCACTTGCTGTGCTGGCCGAGCGTGTTCCCGCCACCAAGGCCGTTGCGGCGCAAGCGCTTTATGCACGCGTGCAGGCGGGTGAGGTGCTCGTGTCGCCGGGCCGGAAGCTGGATGAGCCCGCGGATCTGCCGGGGCGCCCCGAGCGGCCCGAATTGGTCGAGCCGCGCAAACTGGGGCGACGCAGCATGCAGTCGCCGGAAGGGCGTGCGGTGTTGCTGCACGCGCTCGCGCACATCGAGTTCAACGCAATCAATCTCGCGCTCGACGCCGTATGGCGTTTCTGCGGTATGCCCGAAGCGTTTTACGTCGACTGGCTGAAGGTCGCGGCGGAAGAGGCACATCACTTTTCGCTGCTGTCGGCGCGGCTGGCGGAATTCGGTCATGCATACGGCGACTTTCCGGCGCACGACGGCCTGTGGGACATGTGCGAGCGCACGCGCGGCGACGTGCTCGCACGCATGGCGCTGGTACCGCGCACGCTCGAGGCGCGCGGGCTCGATGCGTCCCCGCCGATCCGCGCGCGCCTGCAACAGGCGGGCGACCACGCGTCGGCGGCGATTCTGGACGTCATCCTGCGCGACGAAATCGGACATGTGCTGATCGGCAACCGCTGGTTCCGGCATCTGTGCGACCAGGCGAGCATCGACGCGCATCGAACTTACTTGCGTCTCTCCGACGAATACCACGCGCCGAAGCTGCGCGGACCGTTCAACTTCGAAGCGCGCCGCGACGCCGGTTTCGAGGAAGAGGAGCTCGCCGCGCTCGCGGGTCTCGACGCGCAACAGCGCCCGGCCGGCTAAGCCTGTTCCAGCCCGGCACCAAGCGGCGATGCGGCGATCTCGATATAATCGAACGACCATTCTTTTCTACCGCTCGCACCATGAACCGTCCGCTCAGGCCTTCCGTTTCCGAATTCGTGACCGTGCGCGGCGTACGCCTGCACGTGCGCCGCTGGGGCAATTCCGATGCGCCAACGCTCTTCATGCTGCATGGCTGGATGGACGTCGCCGCGTCGTTCCAGTTCGTCGTTGACGCGCTCGCGAGCGACTGGCAGGTGATCGCGCCCGACGCGCGTGGTTTCGGTCTGTCGGACTGGCCCGTCGCGCATCAGAATGGCGGCCATTACTGGTTCCACGAATATCTGGCCGACCTCGACGCGCTGCTCGATCACTACGCGCCGACGGGCGAAGTGAACCTCGTCGGACACAGCATGGGGGCGAACGTCGTGTGCCTGTACGCCGGCGCGCGACCGGAGCGGGTGCGCCGCGTGGTCGATCTGGAGGGTTTCGGGCTTCCGCCGTCGAGGCCCGCGCAGTTGCCGCGTCGGATTGCGTCGTGGCTCGACGAACTGCGCGAGCCGCCGACGCTGCGCCGTTACGCAACGCTCGACGACGTCGCCGCGCGTCTCATCAAGACCAATGAACGGCTGGACCCGCAGCGCGCGCGCTTTCTCGCGCAGCACTGGTCGAAGCCGGACGGCGAGGGCGGCTTCATGCTGCTCGCCGATCCCGCGCACAAGATTCGCGGACCGCTGCTGTACCGGCTCGACGAAGTGATGGCCGTCTGGGCGAACGCGCGCGCCAAGGTGCTGCACGTCGAAGCCGCCGCATCGCCGACCCTCGCGGCGCTCGCGGGCAATATTCCGCTGGACGAATTCAAGGCGCGCTTTCAGGCTTTTCCCGACTGGCGCGAAGCCATCATCGACGATGCCGGCCATATGGTTCACCACGATCAGCCGGAGCAGGTCGCGGCGCTGATCGAAGCGTTTTGCGCCTAGTGCGCGTTCTGAATTTGTCTCGACGAATCCTCTGCGTGTGCTTACTGCGTTGCAGTAAAATGGGCTGACCACGCTATCCCGATAATGATGAACGCCGATCTGCATTGCCATTCCACCGTTTCCGACGGCGCTTTCGCGCCCGCCGATGTCGCGCGCCGCGCGCATGCCGGCGGCGTGACGCTGTGGGCGCTCACCGATCACGACGAAATCGGCGGTCAGGTCGAAGCGCGCGAGACGGCTGAAGCACTCGGCATGCGGTATTTGAGCGGCGTCGAAATCTCGGTGACATGGGCGTCGCGCACGATTCACGTGGTGGGCCTGCATGTCGATCCGGCCTGCAAGGATCTCGTCGAAGGGCTCGAACGCACGCGCAATGGCCGCGCCGCGCGGGCGGAGGCGATCGGCGAGCAGCTGGCCACGCTCGGCATTCCCGACGCGTACGAAGGCGCACTGAAGTTCGTATCGAATCCCGACATGATTTCGCGCACGCACTTCGCGCGATTCATGGTCGAGGCCGGCTACGCGGAAAACACGCAGGACGTGTTCAACCGCTTTCTCGGCGACGGCAAGCCGGGTTACGTGGCGCATCGCTGGTCGAAGCTCGCCGACGCCGTCAAATGGATTCGGGCGTCGGGCGGCGAAGCGGTGATCGCGCATCCGGGCCGCTATGCCTACACGCAGACCGAGTTCGACGCGCTGTTTGCCGAATTCATCGATCTCGGCGGCAAGGCAATCGAAGTCGTGACGGGCAGCCACACGCCCGACCAGTATCGCGAGTATGCGGATGTCGCGCGGCGCTTCGGCTTCGAGGCATCGCGCGGGTCCGACTTTCATGCGGCGGGCGAAGGCCGCGTCGAGCTCGGCAGTCTGCCGCCGCTGCCGTCCGATCTGAAGCCAGTCTGGGAACGTTGGCTGTAAGCTCTGGTTTCGCGTGCTGCGCGGGCACACGCGCGGCATGTGCCGTTGCTTGCTGCCTGCCGTTTCCGACCTTCTGACCGACATCATGTCCCAATATTTTCGGCTTCACCCGGACAATCCGCAGCCGCGGCTGATCAAGCAGGCGGCGCAGATCATCGAAGGCGGCGGCGTGGTCGCGCTGCCGACGGATTCCAGCTATGCGCTCGCCTGCCAGCTCGACAACAAGAACGCCGTCGACCGCGTGCGGCGCATCCGCGGCCTCGACGAGCGGCAACTGCTGTCGCTGCTCGTGCGCGATCTGTCCGAACTCGCGAACTTCGCGCTCGTCGACAACCGCCAATACCGTCTGATCAAATCCGTGACGCCGGGTCCCTACGTGTTCGTGTTGCAGGCAACCAAGGAAGTGCCGCGGCGTCTGTCGCATCCGTCGCGCAAGACGATCGGCCTGCGCGTGCCCGACCACGCGATCACGCTCGCGATCCTCGAAGAACTCGGCCAGCCGCTGCTCGGCTCGACGCTGATCCTGCCGGGCGAGACGCAGCCGCTGAACGATCCGGAAGAAATCCGCGAGAAGCTGGAAAAACAGCTCGATCTGGTGATCGACGGTGGCGCGTGTCCGTGCGAGCCGTCGACGGTGATCGACCTGACGGGCGAGGAGCCCGTACTCGTGCGGCCGGGGCGCGGCTCGCTCGCGCCGTTCGGTCTCGAAGAGACGGCATAAAAATCACGTGAGCGAAAGCCGACAGAGCCGCAAGGCGCCGTTGTTACAATAGAGCGATATGGATTCCTCCCTGATACAGACCATCGTCGTCTACGCACTGCCGGTGATCTTCGCGATCACGCTGCACGAGGCGGCGCACGGTTACGTCGCTCGCATGCTCGGCGACAACACCGCGTACGTGCTCGGCCGCGTGTCGTTCAATCCGATGCGGCACATCGACCCGATAGGCACGATCGTGATTCCGCTCGTGCTGTACTTCGCCACGAGCGGCGCATTCATGTTCGGCTACGCCAAGCCCGTGCCCGTGGCATTCGGCAACCTGCGCAATCCGCGCTGGGGCTCGATGTGGGTCGCGCTCGCGGGCCCGCTGTGCAACTTCGCGCAGGCGCTCGTCTGGGGCATATTTGGCGTCGCGCTCGCGGCGATGAATGTCGACGAGCCGTTCTTCACGCGCATGGCAGGTGCCGGCGTCGGCGTGAACCTCGTGCTCGGCGTGCTCAACCTCTTCCCGTTGCCGCCGCTCGACGGCGGTCGCGTGCTGACGGCGCTGTTGCCCGTGCGCCCGGCGATGGCGCTGGCGCGCATCGAGCCTTACGGATTCTTTATCGTGATGGCGCTCGTGATGACGGGCACGTTGACGCGCTTCTGGCTGCGTCCGCTCGTGAATATCGGCTATGAGGCCGTGACGGTTATCCTGACACCTCTCGTTTCGCTTCTATAAATCAAAACCATGTACCCCGACCGTATCTTCTCCGGCATGCGGCCTACCGGCTCGCTGCACCTCGGCCACTATCACGGCGTGCTGAAAAACTGGGTGCGTCTGCAATCCGAGTACCCGTGTTTTTTCTGCGTGGTCGACTGGCATGCGCTCACGACGCACTATGAAACGCCGGAAGTCATCGAGAAGAACGTCTGGGATGTGCTGATCGACTGGCTCGCTTCGGGCATCGATCCGGCGCAGGCGACGCTGTTCATCCAGAGCCGCGTGCCCGAGCACGCCGAACTCTCGCTGCTGCTCGGCATGAGCACGCCGCTGAGCTGGCTCGAACGCGTGCCGACCTACAAGGAACAGATCGAGAAGCTGCGTGACAAGGATCTCGGCACGTACGGCTTCCTCGGTTATCCCGTGCTGATGGCGGCCGACATCCTGCTGTACCGCGCTTCGCTCGTGCCGGTTGGCGAAGATCAGGTGCCGCACGTCGAAATGGCGCGCGAAATGGCGCGGCGCTTCAACTACATGTACGGACGCGAACCCGGCTTCGAAGAGAAGGCGAACGAAGCCGCGAAGAAGCTCGGCGGCAAGCGCGCGAAGCTGTATCACGAACTGCGCATCGCGTATCAGCAGGAAGGCCACGAAGAAGCGCTCGAAAAGGCGCGCGCGATGCTGTCGGAGTCGCAAAGCCTGTCGATGAGCGATCGCGAGCGCCTGTTCGGCTACCTCGAAGGTTCGCGCAAGATCATCCTGCCCGAGCCGCAGGTGCTGCTGACGGAAGCGTCGCGGATGCCCGGTCTGGACGGCCAGAAGATGTCGAAGTCGTACGGCAACACGATCGGCCTGCGCGAAGACGCCGAAACGATCACGAAGAAAGTCCGCACCATGCCGACCGACCCGGCGCGCGTGCGCCGCACCGATCCGGGCGATCCGGACAAGTGCCCGGTATGGCAGCTGCATCAGGTCTACACCGACGCCGACACGCATGAATGGGTGCAGAAGGGTTGCCGTTCGGCGGGCATCGGGTGCCTGGAGTGCAAGCAGCCGGTGATCGAAGGCATTCTGCGCGAGCAGCAGCCGATGCTCGAACGCGCGCAGAAGTACATGGACGATCCGTCGCTGCTGCGCGCGATCGTCGCCGACGGCTGCGACAAGGCGCGCCGTTTCGCGTCGGAAACGATGCGCGACGTCCGCGAAGCGATGGGCCTGTCGTACACCTGATGACGGACGGCCAGAACCCGGGTGTGTCGAGCGCCAGTCATGCGGCGCTCGGCGAGCCGTCACGCTGGGTGAAGCGCTGGGCGCACCTCGTCGAAGCGGGTGGTGCGGTGCTCGACGTGGCATCAGGAGGAGGGCGGCACGCGCGGTTTTTCGCATCGCGCGGCTATCCCGTGACAGCGATCGACCGCGATGCCGCCGCTCTGGAGTCGATGAGCGGCGTGGACGGCATCGCCACCATCGCTGCCGATATCGAAAACGGTCCGTGGCCGCTGCCGGCGGATGCGCAATTCGCGGCCGTCGTCGTCACGAACTATCTGCACCGTCCGCTCTTTCCCCAATTGCTGGGCGCGCTCGCGCCGGGCGGCGTGCTGATCTACGAAACCTTCGCGCAGGGCAACGAAACGGTCGGCAAGCCTTCGAACCCCGCTTTTCTGCTCGCGCCCGGCGAGCTGATTGACGCAGTGCGCGGGCTGTTACGTGTCGTTGCATTTCAGGACGGTTTCCTCGCGGAGCCGCGTCCCGCCTACGTGCAGCGCATTTGCGCCGTGCGCGCGCCGGATGGGTCGGTCGAAACGAAAGATACGGGTGTTCCCCCGCGTTACGATCTGACCGGTTAATCCGCTACAATCGCAGTTTATCGAACAAATTCATGGCGTTTCATGGCTAACGGCACTCAGCAAGACGGCGTCGCGATTCGCGGCAGCATTCCCGCCATCATCACTCCGATGCTCGAAGACGGCAGTCTCGATTTGCCGGCCTTCCGCAAACTGGTCGACTGGCACATCGAAGAGGGTACGAACGGTCTCGTCGTGGTCGGCACGAGCGGCGAATCGGCGACGCTGTCGGTCGAGGAGCACGTGCTGATGGTCAGGACGGCCGTCGAGCAGGCAGCCGGCCGTATCCCCGTGATCGCGGGTGCGGGCGCCAATTCGACGACGGAAGCCATCGAGCTGACCGAGCAGGCGAAGAAAGTGGGTGCCGATGCCACGCTTCAGGTCGTGCCTTACTACAACAAGCCGACGCAGGAAGGCATCTACCGCCACTTCTCGAAAATCGCCGAAACCGTCGATCTTCCCGTGATCCTGTACAACGTGCCGGGCCGCACGGTCGCGGATATGTCGAACGAGACCATTCTGCGTCTTGCGAACGTGCCGGGCATCATCGGCGTGAAGGAAGCGACGGGCAACATCGACCGCGCCGCGCATCTGATCAAGTCGGCGCCGGCGCACTTCGGCATCTACAGCGGCGATGATCCGACTGCGATCGCGCTGATGCTGCTGGGCGGCCACGGCAATATCTCGGTGACGGCGAACATCGCGCCGCGCCTGATGAGCGACCTGTGCAAAGCTGCGCTCGCAGCCGACGCGAAGACGGCGCGTGAAATCCATCTGAAACTTCTCTCGCTGCACAAGAACCTCTTCATCGAATCGAATCCGATTCCCGCCAAGTGGGCGTTGCAGCAACTGGGCCGCGTCAAGGGCGGCATCCGTCTGCCTCTTACGCCGCTCGACGCGCGCTACCACGACGTGGTTCGCGCCGCGCTGCGCGAGGCTGGGCTGCTCGGCTGAGCGTCTGATATTTCAGGCGCCTCCCGGCATTTTTTCAACTGACGTCGATATCGCCCACGGTCCGCACCGATCCAGGCAGCGCGTTTAGCTTCACGAAGGACCCCATGAAACGTTCCGCACTTTCCCTCCACGCAACGCGCCTGGCGGCGCTGACGCTTGCGGCTGGCGCGATCGCGTCGCTTTCTGGCTGCGAGTCGCTGAACGACATGCTCGCGTCGGACCGAGTGAACTACAAGGCAACCGCGAGTGCGCCGCCGCTCGCCGTGCCAAGCGATCTGTCCGCTGCGCAGATTGACCAGCGCTACGTGGCGCCTCCTGCCGGCGCGGCGCTTGGCGGTGCAACGGAGCGTGCCAAGACGTCAGCGGGCAACCTGACGGAAGGCGTGCCGAGCGCACAAGATCCGCTGGGCATGCATATCGAGCGCGACGGCGATCGCCGCTGGCTGGTCGTGGACGGACGCTTGCCGGAACAGCTGTGGCCGCAGTTGCAGGAGTTCTGGACCGAGAACGGTTTCTCGCTGAAGACGGATGCGCCGACCACGGGCATTATGTCGACCGACTGGGCGGAAAACCGCGCCAACATTCCGGACGACTGGTTCCGTCGCACGATCGGCAAGGTCGTCGATTTCGCGTACTCGTCGGGCACGCGCGACAGCTTCCGCACGCTGGTTTCGCGCGATCCGTCGGGCGGAACGGATATCTCGATCACGCACTCGGCGATGGAAGAAGTGCTGACAGGTCAGGACAAGACGTCGTCCCGCTGGGTCGAGCGTCCGCGCGATCCGGCGCTGGAAGCTGAGTTTCTCGCCAAGCTGATGCAGAAGTTCGGCCTCACCGACGCGCAATCGAAGCAATTGCTGACGGACGCGCGTCCGTCGACGGCGCAGGCGCAGCTCGACAAGAGCGCGGGCGGCGCGACGCTCGATCTGCCTGAATCGTTCGATCGTGCCTGGTTGCGCGTCGGCCTCGCGCTCGACCGCACGAACTTCACCGTCGACAACCGCGATCGCGAAAAGGGCATCTACTACGTGCGCTACGCGGATTCGATGCAGGAACTCAAGCGCGACGGCCTGTTCGGCAAGCTGTTCTATAGCGACAAGAGCGCGAAGAAAGACAGCCACGAATTCCTCGTCAACGTGCGCTCGAAGGGCGACGCGATGACGCAGGTTGCGGTCGTCGACTCGAATGGTCAGGTGGATACGTCGTCGGATGCGCAACGCATCGTGACGCTGCTGCACGCGCAACTGAACTAAGGCGGGTCGTGCGATTCGCCAGTCTGGGAAGCGGCAGTGAAGGCAATGCATTGCTGGTCGAAGCCCAAAGCGGTGTCACGACCACGCGCATCCTGCTGGACTGCGGCTTCTCGGGCAAAGAAGTCGCCCGGCGGCTTGAGCGGCTGGGCACGGGCGTCGACGAGCTCGACGCCATTCTCATCACCCACGAACACAGCGATCACATCGGCAGCGCGCTTACCCTGGCGCGCAAGCTGTCGATTCCGCTGCACATGAGCTGGGGCACGGCGCGCGCCGTCGGCGCGGACGAAGCGGATGTCGATCTCCATGTGCTGTGGGGCGACGAGGCCGTCGCGATCGGCGATCTGAGCGTGCTACCGTACACCGTGCCGCACGATGCGCGCGAGCCGCTGCAGTACATATTTTCCGATGGTGCATCGCGCCTGGGCGTGCTGACGGACGTCGGCACGTCGACGCCGCATATCAGCGCGGTGCTGAGCGGTTGCGACGCGCTCGTGCTGGAATGCAATCACGATGTGCAGATGCTGGCGGCTTCGCGCTATCCGCCGTCGCTGAAGGCGCGGATCGGCGGCAATCATGGGCATCTGAACAACGACGCGGCGGCGGACATTCTCGCGTCGCTCGATCGGTCGAAGCTGCGGCATCTGGTGGCGGCGCATCTAAGTCAGCAGAACAATCTGCCCGAACTCGCGCAAGCGGCGATGGCTGCTGTGCTGGGCGCGGCGGCAACGGACGTGGTGGTGGCGACGCAAAGCGAAGGGTTTGGCTGGTTGAGCCTTTGAGCGTCGGCGCTTGTAGTGCGCCTTGAAATGAAAAACGCCCGTGACGATTGCTCGTCACGGGCGTTTTGTTTTAGCTGGCGATCAGCGTCGATCAGTTACGGTTGCCGCCGAAGATGCCGAGGAGCGACAGCAGGTTCACGAACACGTTGTACAGGTCGAGATAGATCGCGAGCGTGGCCGTGATGTAGTTCGTCTCCCCGCCGTTCACGACGCGCTGCACGTCGAACAGCATGTAGGCCGAGAAGATCACGATCGCGAGCACCGACACCGTCAGCATCAGCGCGGGCAGTTGCAGAAACACATTCGCGACCATCGCCAGCAACAGCACGATCACGCCGACGAACAGCCATTTGCCGAGGCCCGAAAAGTCGCGCTTGCTGACCGTGGCGATCGTCGCCATCGCGGCGAAGATCACACCAGTGCCACCGAAGGCGAGCATGATCAGCTGCGGCCCGTTCGAAAAGCCCAGGATGAAGCTCAGCAGGCGCGACAGCATCAGGCCCATGAAGAACGTGAAGCCGAGCAGCACGAACACGCCGACGGAGCTGTCCTTCGTCTTCTGGATCGCGAACATGAAGCCGAACGCGATCGCAAAGAACGCGAGCATGCTCATTGCCGGGCTGGTGGCGGCGAACAGCGAGAAGCCGGTGGCGACGCCCACCCACGCGCCGAGGACGGTCGGCACCATCGACAGCGCGAGCAGCCAGTAGGTGTTGCGCAGTACCCGGTTGCGGGTCTCGGCCGTGGTGACGCTGCCGCCCCGACCGAAGTTATAGGGATATTCGTTCATGGTTTCTCCTTGCGTCAGACGCAGTGTTGCGACGTGGCTTGCAACGGTTTTTGTACGGTGCCGGCTGGCGCTTGCCGCCGTCACGCGAACCCACAACCCTAAGATTAGCGGCGTCATGGGGAGTTTCAATGCGGCGCACGACACCGTGCGATTACATTGTGTTACCCCATTCTTAGTCCTGACTTAAAGGCTGTGGGCGACTCCAACTTCGACCTTACAGTATCGTAAGGGTTCAATCGCAATCATACACTGGAACATGCTACAATAGTGGATTCATTTAAATCTGTAACCTCTTAATTTTCTGGAGTTTTTATGGCGATCGAACGCACCCTGTCGATTATCAAGCCGGACGCAGTGGCCAAGAACGTGATTGGCCAGATCTACAGCCGCTTCGAAAACGCTGGCCTGAAGATCGTGGCATCGCGCATGGTTCAGCTGTCGCGCGCTGACGCAGAGAAGTTCTACGCTGTGCACGCAGAGCGTCCGTTCTTCAAGGATCTGGTTGAATTCATGATTTCCGGCCCGGTGCAGGTTCAGGTTCTGGAAGGCGAAGGCGCCATCCTGAAGAACCGTGATCTGATGGGTGCAACGGACCCGAAGAAGGCCGACAAGGGCACGATCCGTGCTGACTTCGCCGACAGCATCGACGCAAACGCAGTCCACGGCTCGGACGCAGTGGAGACGGCACGCGGCGAAATCGCGTTCTTCTTCCCGGAAGTCAACGTCTACTCGCGCTAAGCGCTTCGCGGTTCAGCAGTAATAGCAGCAGGAGCGGGCGCGAGCGGTTTACGCGTTCATGCAGCTTGTTGCATGAACGCAGTCTCGCACTGAATGGCAGGATTCGATATGACGAGCAGTCCCACCGTCAACCTTCTCGATCTCGACGCCGCTGGCCTCGTCGCATATTGCGACAGCCTCGGCGAGAAGCCGTTTCGCGCCAAGCAATTGCAGCGCTGGCTACACCAGTACAACGCTGCCGACTTCGACGGGATGACCGATCTCGCGAAGTCTCTGCGCGAAAAGCTGAAAGGGCGTGCATCCATCACGATGCCGCCCATCGTCAGCGACCATATTTCCACCGACGGCACACGCAAGTGGCTCGTCGACGTCGGCAACGGCAATGCCGTCGAAACGGTGTTCATCCCCGAAGAAACGCGTGGCACGCTGTGCGTGTCGTCGCAGGCGGGGTGCGCCGTCAACTGCCGGTTCTGTTCGACGGGCAAGCAAGGTTTCTCACGCAATCTCAGCACGGGCGAAATCATCGGCCAGCTGCGCATGGCCGAATTCGCGCTGCGCGCGTCGCTCGGTGCGGCCGGCGGCCGTGCGACGGGCGGCGAGGGCAAGGGCGAGCGTGTCGTCACGAACGTCGTGATGATGGGCATGGGCGAGCCCCTGCTCAATTACGACGCCGTCGTGCCAGCCATGCGCCTGATGCTCGACGACAACGCCTACGGCCTGTCGCGCCGGCGCGTCACGCTGTCCACGTCCGGCGTCGTGCCGATGATGGACCGGCTCGGCGCCGATCTGCCCGTGGCACTCGCCGTTTCGCTGCATGCGCCGAACGACGCGCTGCGCGACGTGCTGGTGCCGCTCAACAAGAAGTATCCATTGCGCGAGTTGATGGCCGCGTGTCAGCGGTATCTGAAAGTTGCGCCGCGTGACTTCATCACGTTCGAATATTGCATGCTCGACGGCGTGAACGACAGCGAAGCGCACGCGCGCGAGTTGCTGGCCGTCACGCGCGACGTGCCGTGCAAATTCAACCTGATTCCGTTTAATCCGTTCCCGGAATCGGGGCTGTTTCGCTCGAAAAACGAGCAGATCAAGCGTTTCGCGCAGGTGTTGATCGACGCAGGGGTCGTCACGACAGTGCGCAAGACGCGCGGCGACGATATCGACGCTGCCTGTGGTCAGCTGGCGGGCGCGGTCAAGGACCGCACGCGCCTTGCTGAGCGGACGGGCAAGTCGAAGGTCATCGAAGTTCGCGCCGTGTAAGGCCCGCGACGGGCGAAAAGGGGCGGCATGCGGCAAGCTGTCTCTTCGGGTGCGCCGAGTCGCGCGAAGTGAAAAGAAAGTTTGCAAAAGCGATCGGAAGCGGCACGCACAGCCGCACATTTTGTTATAAACGGTCTGCGAAACCGGGCGAGGCAAAAAGCCGCCCGTTCGCATGAGTGATAAAAGAATCGACGCGAAAGGATTTGGGATGAGTGAGCCGCAGCACCCGCAACCGCACGACATGGATACGCATTCGGATCGACCGCTGCCGGCGGCCGTGCCGACAGCCGTGCCGTCCGGGTTCGACTCGCTGGCCGCGGTCGGCGCGCGGCTCGCGCAGTTGCGCGAGTCGAAGGGCTGGTCGGTCGAGGATGTATCGGCGCGCCTGAAGGTGTCGCCGGGCAAACTGCGCGGGCTCGAAGCGGGCGATCTCACCCAGCTGCCGGACACGACGTTCGCGCTGGGCGTCTTGCGCAGCTACGCAAAAATGGTGGGTGCCGATCCCGCCCCGATGACGCAGGCGTTGCGTCGCGAAAAGGGCGTACCGGAACCTGCGCTGACCATGCCGGCATCGGCGGGCACCGATCTGCCGCGCGGGAAAGTATCGCTGTCGCTCGGCGGCGGTGCGCCGCGCCGCCGTTCGTGGCTCTGGGGCGTCGCGCTCTCTGTGGTCGTGCTGATCGCGCTCGCCATGTGGCATACGAACAATGGCGATTCGAACGCGTGGCTCGCGCGCCTGAAAAGCATCGCGGGCAGTGCAACGTCCACGGACACGGCTTCGTCGGCAACAGCGCAGGCCGCTAGCGGTTCGGCCGTGACGGGCGAAATCAGCGCATCGGATTCGATGGCGCAAACGGATACCCAGGCGGCCGCTGAAGGCGCGTCGGCGACACCGATGCCCACGCCGCTTCCGATGGCAGGCGCTGTCCCGGCATCGACGGTCGCCTCGGCATCGACGCCGGCGGCTGCAGCGCCGAAAGCCGCGAGCGCCGCGCCGGCAGTGGCGACGGTTGCGTCGGCGGCCTCGGCGAGCGAGTCTTCGGCGGCGCCGGAAGGTTCATCGACGGTTGCGCTGTCGGTCAAGCAGGACAGCTGGTTCAGCGTGCGCCAGAAGGACGGCAAGGAAGTGTTCTCAGGGCTCGTGCACGCGGGTGAAAGTAAGGAAGTCAGCGGGATGCCGCCGCTCAAGGTGACGGTCGGCAATAAGGCAGGTCTGGATTCGATCACGCTGGACGGCCAGCCGGTCGACCCGGCCAAATATGCGTCGGCGAAGGGCAATGTGGCACGCTTCGCGCTGCCCTGACGCCAGTTCAATCGTGTGCGTCGCGGCTTCGGAGCCGCGGCGCTTTTTCAATTCACGCGCCGCATTTCTCAACGGGGCCGGACACTTTCCGGGCCGTGAGCAGGTGGCGTAAGCGGGTTTATCGATGCTCTCCGATCAAGTGAAATCCAGCAGTCAGATTGTTTCGACCGTGCCGGTGTTCGGCGGTCATGCGCCGCGTCGCCGCTCGCATGCGGTCGACGTCCGTTGGGGCGGCCAGCTCGTGACGATCGGCGGCGACGCGCCCGTGCGCGTGCAGTCGATGACCAACACCGATACGGCCGACGCTATCGGCACGGCAATCCAGATCAAGGAACTCGCGCAGGCTGGCTCGGAGCTGGTGCGCATCACGGTCAACACGCCCGAAGCGGCGGCTGCCGTGCCCGCGGTTCGCGAGCAACTCGACCGCATGGGCGTTACGGTGCCGCTGGTCGGCGACTTCCATTACAACGGCCATTTGCTGCTGCGCGACTATCCGGGCTGCGCCGAAGCGCTGTCCAAATACCGGATCAATCCGGGCAACGTCGGCCAGGGCGCAAAGCGCGACACGCAGTTCGCACAGATGATCGAAGCGGCCGCGAAGTACGACAAGCCGGTGCGCATCGGCGTGAACTGGGGCAGCCTCGATCAGGACCTGCTCGCACGGATGATGGACGAAAACGCCGCGCGCGCCGAACCGTGGGAAGCGCAAAGCGTGATGTACGAAGCGCTGATCCAGTCGGCGATCGGCTCGGCGGAACGTGCGGTCGAACTCGGCCTTGGCCGCGACAAGATCATCCTGTCGTGCAAGGTGAGCGGCGTGCAGGATCTGATCGCCGTGTACCAGGAACTCGCGCGTCGTTGCGACTTCGCGCTGCACCTCGGCCTGACGGAAGCGGGCATGGGATCGAAGGGCATCGTCGCTTCGACGGCGGCGCTCTCCGTGCTGCTGCAGCAAGGCATCGGTGACACGATCCGTATTTCGCTGACGCCGGAACCGGGCGCATCGCGCACGGGCGAAGTGATCGTCGGCCAGGAAATCCTGCAGACGATGGGCCTGCGCTCGTTCACGCCGATGGTCATCGCGTGCCCGGGCTGCGGCCGCACCACGAGCACGCTGTTCCAGGAACTGGCGTCGCAGATCCAGACGTATCTGCGCACGCAAATGCCGATGTGGCGCGACACGTATCCCGGCGTCGAGAAGATGCACGTCGCCGTGATGGGTTGCATCGTCAACGGTCCGGGCGAATCGAAGCACGCGAACATCGGTATCAGCCTGCCGGGCTCGGGTGAAAACCCCGCCGCGCCCGTGTTTATCGATGGCGTGAAGGTCAAGACGCTGCGCGGCGAACACATCGCGCAGGAATTCCAGCAGATCGTGAGCGATTACGTCGAGCGCACCTATGGTCGCGCTGAAGCGACGAACTGATTCGCTCCCCATCCAATCGTCAAGTAGACAGATGACTGAACAGAAGAAGCAGAAGCTCGAAAAGTTGTCCGGCGTGAAGGGCATGAACGACATCCTTCCGCAGGACGCCGGCCTGTGGGAGTTTTTCGAAACGACGGTCAAGTCGATGCTGCGTTCGTACGGATACCAGAATATCCGCACGCCGATCGTCGAGCACACGCAGCTTTTCACGCGCGGTATCGGCGAAGTGACCGACATCGTCGAAAAAGAGATGTACAGCTTCACCGACGCGCTGAACGGCGAAAACCTGACGATGCGTCCGGAGAACACGGCCGCCGTGGTGCGCGCGTCGATCGAGCACAACATGCTGTACGACGGCCCGAAGCGCCTGTGGTACATCGGCCCGATGTTCCGCCACGAGCGTCCGCAGCGCGGCCGTTATCGCCAGTTCCATCAGGTGGGCGTCGAGGCGCTTGGCTTTGCCGGTCCGGACACGGACGCCGAAATCATCCTGATGTGCCAGCGTCTGTGGGACGACCTCGGGTTGACGGGCATCAAGCTCGAAATCAACTCGCTGGGCCTCGCTGAAGAACGCGCCAGGCACCGCGTCGAACTGATCGCGTATCTCGAGAAGCACCTCGACGTGCTCGACGAAGACGCGAAGCGCCGGCTGCACACGAACCCGCTGCGCGTGCTGGACACGAAGAATCCGGCCATGCAGGAAGTCGCGCAGAACGCGCCGAAGCTGATCGATTTCCTCGGCGAGGAATCGCGCGCGCATTTCGAAGGGCTGCAGCGCATCCTGAAGGCGAACAACATTCCGTTCACGATCAATCCGCGTCTCGTGCGCGGCCTGGATTACTACAATCTGACCGTGTTCGAATGGGTTACCGACAAGCTTGGCGCGCAAGGTACGGTCGCGGCAGGCGGCCGATACGATCCGCTCATCGAGCAACTGGGCGGCAAGCCGACGGCGGCGTGCGGCTGGGCAATGGGTATCGAACGCATTCTCGAACTGCTGAAGGAAGAGAACCTCGTGCCCGAAGTGGAAGGCTGCGATGTGTACGTCGCGCACCAGGGCGATGCGGCGCGCGAGCAAGCGTTCATCGTCGCCGAGCGTCTGCGCGACACGGGCCTCGACGTCATCCTGCATTGCAGTCCTGACGGTCAGGCGTCGAGCTTCAAGTCGCAGATGAAGCGCGCGGACGCAAGCGGTGCGGCGTTCGCCGTGATTCTCGGCGAAGACGAGATCGCGAGCGGCACGGCGGGCGTAAAGGCACTGCGCGACACCTCGCAAAGCGACGGAAAGAGCGAGCAACAAACGGTGCCGCTCGAAGACTTGACCGAATATCTAATCAATGCGATGGTTGCGTCCACCGAAGACGGCGACGACTGATCGCAGCGTCATTCGAACGGGCCGCACCGGTTGCGGCCCCATTCATATAAAGCACCAGGAAAGGAAAACGCGTCGCGATGAGTTACCACGACGAACAGGAATCGCTTGAAAGCCTGAAGGCTTGGTGGGCGCAGTGGGGGAATGGCGTCACGTGGATCGTGCTGGTCGCGCTGGTTGCCGCAGCGGGCTGGAACGGCTGGAATTACTGGCAGCGCCATCAGGCAGCGGAAGCGGCCGTGCTGTATGACCAGGTTCAGCAAGCCACGGCGGGCACGGACAAGGCGGCCATCACGCGCGTCGCGACCGACATGGAAGACAAGTTCAGCGGCACGGCTTACGCGCAGATGACGGCGCTCGCTGCCGCGAAGGCGCTGTATGCGGCAGGCGACGAGCCGGGCGCGAAAGCGCAGTTGCAATGGGCCGTCGACCACGCCAAGGACGACGAATTCAAGCAGATTGCGAAGCTGCGTCTCGCGTCGCTGCTGCTCGATGAAAAAGCCTATGACGCCGGTCTCGCGCTGCTGAACGATCCTTCGGATGCGTTCAAGGGCGTGGTCGCGGATCGCCGTGGCGACCTGCTCGCCGCGCAAGGCAAGCGTGACGATGCACGCACTGCCTACAAGCTCGCGCTCGACTCGCTGCCGAAGAACGATGCCTCGGCCCGTCAACTGATCCAGTTCAAGCTCGACGCGCTGGGCGGCTGAACGTTGCACGCTGTTGCGACGTCCGCCGACAATTTTTGATCAATACAACATACATGCTTCGTTCACCGATGAATCTGCTGAAACGTTACGCTGTGCCCGTTGCCTGTGCGATGACCGTGCTTGCTCTGACGGCCTGCTCATCGTCGAAAGACGAGCGCCGCGTGCCCACGCCGCTCACCGAGTTCAAACCCGTGCTCGACGTGCAGCAGGTGTGGACGGCCAGCGTCGGCAAGGCCGGACGCTACATGTTCTCGCCCGTCACCGTCGGCGACGCTGTGTATGCGGCGGGCGCGAACGGCTCGGTCGCGAAGATCGATGCCAAAACGGGCAAGGATCTGTGGCGCACGAAGGTCGACGGCGATCTGTCGGCTGGTGTCGGCACGGACGGCACGCTGACGGCAGTCGGTGGCCTGAAGGGTGAAGTGTTCGTCCTCGACCAGAGCGGCAAGCTGTCGTGGAAGGGCGTGGCACCGGGCGAAATCCTGTCGCCCCCGCTCGTCGGCAATGGCCTCGTCGTCGTGCGGACGGTGGACGGTCAGATCACCGCGTTCAACGCGCAAACGGGCGAGCAGAAGTGGAATTACCGTAACCGCGCTGTGCCGCTGAATCTGCGTGTGTCGGCGGGTATGACGTTCGCGGGCGACCAGGCCGTGCTCGCCGGTTTCCCGGGCGGCCAGTTCGCAGCGATCAACCTGCAGACGGGCGACGCCTACTGGACGACGCCTGTGTCGTATCCGAAAGGCGTGACGGAAGTCGAGCGTATCAACGACGTGACGGGTCCGCCCACGCTGGTCGGCGCCGAAACCTGTGCGGTCACGTTCCAGGGACAGCTCGGCTGCTTCGACGCAAACTCGGGCCGTGCGTTGTGGGAAAAGGCGTTCTCGAGCACGAGCGGCCTTGCACAGGACGATCGCACGGTGGTGGCGGGCGACGACTGGGCGATCGTGTCGGCGTTCGACGCCAATACGGGCAAGCAACTGTGGCGCAACGACCAGCTGAAGAGCCGCGACGTCAGCGTACCGATGCTGCTCGGTCACGCCGCCGTGGTCGGCGACTATCAGGGTTACGTGCATTTCCTGTCGCGCGACGACGGCACGTTCGTCGCCCGTGCGAAGACGGACGGCAGCGCGATCACGGCTGCGCCCGTGCTGGCGGGCGACACGCTGATCGTGCAGACGCACGACGGCGATCTGTACGGTTTCCGTCCGCGTTAAAACGTAGTTGGGCTGTGCGGCGCGTCACTCGACGGCGCGTCGTGCGGTGAATGCAGGCCGGCTTTGCCGGCCGCACTTTTTTGATGGCGTCCCGATCCCGATCGGGAACGAGCGCGGAAGAAGCGAGCCGCCCCACATCATCGGGACCGCCGGTCGGGCTGCACAGGCGGTCATCCAGCACGTGTCGCGCTATCACGCGCGATCCAGGTGGCGGCGATCGGGTCGCACGCGCCGCTTGATGGACCCACGCAGGCAGCCAACCTGAAATCCTTTCGCATGCGCAAGCTCCGCGTGTTCGAAATGGGTCAAATTCGTGATAATTTTCGTCAAACGCAGCCGTGCAACGGCCGCATGGCGTTGCCAGCGCGGCAGGTCGACCGTTCGATCCCGCGCCTCACTGTGAACAATATCTGATGAAACCCGTTATTGCCCTCGTCGGGCGCCCCAATGTGGGGAAATCCACGCTGTTCAACCGGCTCACGCGTTCGCGCGATGCGCTGGTCGCCGATTTGCCCGGCCTCACACGCGACCGTCACTACGGTGAAGGCCGCGTCGGCGGCGAGCGTCCGTATCTCGTCGTCGACACGGGTGGTTTCGAACCCGTCGCGAAGGACGGCATTCTGTACGAGATGGCTCGCCAGACGCGCCAGGCCGTCGAAGAGTCGGACATCATCGTGTTCATCGTCGATGGACGCAATGGGCTCGCGCCGCAGGACAAGTCGATCGCCGACTATCTGCGCAAGACGGGCCGGCCGATTTTCCTCGTCGTCAACAAGGCCGAGGGGATGAAATACTCGTCGGTGGCCGCCGACTTCTACGAACTGGGCCTCGGCGACCCGCGCGCGATTTCGGCTGCGCACGGCGACGGCGTCACGGAAATGATCAACGAGGCCCTCGACGCCGCGTACGCCGGCCAACCGGAAGAGAGCGACGAAGAGAAGGCGCAGCATGGCGTCAAGATTGCCATCGTCGGGCGTCCGAACGTCGGCAAGTCGACGCTCGTCAATACGCTGATCGGCGAAGACCGCGTGATCGCGTTCGACATGCCCGGCACGACGCGCGACTCGATCTACGTCGACTTCGAACGGCAAGGCAAGAAGTACACGCTGATCGACACGGCAGGCCTGCGCAAACGCGGTAAGGTGTTCGAGGCGATCGAAAAATTCTCGGTCGTGAAGACGCTTCAGTCGATTTCCGACGCCAACGTTGTGATTCTTCTGCTCGACGCGCGCCAGGACATTTCGGAGCAGGACGCGCACATTGCGGGCTTCGTGGTCGAGCAGGGCCGGGCGCTCGTGGTTGGTGTGAACAAATGGGACGGGCTCGATCCGCATGTGCGTGAGCGCACCAAGGTGGATCTTCAGCGCAAGCTAAAATTCCTCGAGTTCGCTAAGTTCCACTTCATTTCTGCAGCAGAAAAGACGGGCATCGGCCCGCTGATGCGCTCCGTCGACGACGCCTACAAGGCTGCGATGACGAAGCTGCCGACGCCGAAGCTCACGCGCGCGCTGATCGAAGCCGTCGAGTTCCAGCAGCCGCGCCGTCGCGGTCCCGTGCGTCCAAAACTGCGCTACGCGCACCAAGGGGGACAAAATCCGCCGATCATCGTGATTCACGGCAACGCGCTCGACGCCGTCACCGACACGTACAAGCGCTACCTTGAAAACCGCTTCCGGGAAACTTTCTCGCTGACGGGCACTCCATTGCGGATAGAGTTTCGATCAACGACGAATCCGTACGCGGACAAGGGCTGATACAGACCTGAAACGCAGGCCGATTCCAGGCTTGAAATCCGGCCTGAAACCCGCATGTACATTGGGTCCTGGCCGAACGGCCAGGCAAAGCGCTGGTCAATAAAAATCGGCTATAGTGTAGCGATTGACGGCGGATTTCTTTTTCTTCGCCGGCAATAAAGTCAACCTGCAAAAAAACACGGAGTTTGCTATGAGCAACAAAGGGCAATTGTTACAAGACCCGTTTTTGAACGCACTGCGTAAAGAGCACGTGCCGGTCTCGATCTATCTGGTCAACGGCATCAAGCTTCAAGGGAACATTGAATCGTTCGACCAGTACGTCGTGTTGCTCCGGAATACGGTAACCCAGATGGTCTACAAGCACGCTATCTCGACTGTCGTGCCTGCCCGTCCGGTGAATTTCCACCCGGATTCCGAATCATCCTAACCTCTCGTCGCGGCCGGTCGAGCGTCGTCCGCAGGCGACACAGCCCGGCCGCTTCATTTTGACATCCACCAATTTGATCAACGCAGCGCTTGTCGGCATCGACTTCGGTAAGATCGATTTCGAAGCCAGTCTCGAAGAACTCAGCCTGCTCGCGCAAAGCGCGGGTGCCCATCCAGCTGTCACCCTCACCGGTCGCCGTTCCAGTCCCGATGCCGCCATGTTCGTCGGCAGCGGCAAGGCCGAGGAGTTGCGCCTCGCGTGCGAGGCGAACGACATCGACATCGTCATCTTCAACCACGCACTTGCGCCGGCGCAGCAGCGCAATCTTGAGCGTACGCTTAACAGACGTGTCGTCGACCGAACCAGCCTGATCCTCGATATCTTCGCGCAACGCGCGCGCAGTCACGAAGGCAAGCTGCAAGTCGAGCTCGCACAATTGCAATATCTCGCTACGCGCCTCATTCGCGCGTGGACCCACCTTGAGCGGCAAAAGGGCGGTATCGGCCTGCGCGGCCCGGGTGAAACGCAGCTCGAAACCGACCGCCGGCTGATCGGCGAGCGCATCAAGATGCTCAAGGGACGGCTCGAGAAGCTGCGCCGCCAGCACGGCACACAGCGCCGCGCGCGGGCGCGCAACCGTACGATGTCGGTGTCGCTGGTCGGCTATACGAACGCGGGCAAGTCAACGCTGTTCAACGCGCTGACCAAGGCGCAGGCCTACGCCGCGGACCAGCTGTTCGCCACGCTCGACACCACTTCCCGCCGCGTGTATCTCGGCGACGAGGTCGGGCAGATTGTCGTCTCGGACACCGTAGGATTCATCCGTGAGTTGCCTCACCAACTGGTGGCCGCTTTCCGCGCCACACTCGAGGAAACCATTCACGCGGACCTGTTGCTGCATGTGGTCGATGCATCGAGCGCAGTGCGGCTCGATCAGATCGATCAGGTCAACGACGTCCTGCGCGAGATCGGCGCGGACACCATCCGACAGGTGCTCGTGTTCAACAAGATCGACGCCGTGCCTGAACTGGCGGCCCGGGGCGACGCGGTCGAGCGGGACGAGTATGGTAATATTTCGCGCGTCTTTTTGAGCGCGCGCACGGGGCAAGGGCTGGACACACTGCGCGCTGCCATCGCCGAAATCGCAACTGCCGAACATCTGCCGGAGTCCGACGGTCTACTGTCGGAGGGAGGCCCGGAAGCGGCGGCACTTCATCAAGAGCAACGCGATGATGCAGGCGAAGACCACCGCGAAGACCGCAAGATCCCAGACACGGGCGCTGACCCGTTCCAATTGCATTGACCCGCTGTCTACTCTGGTGAACGAACACAGGTGAACGATTACAACGAGCGGAGTATCTGGCTGCGTCTGCGCGGCATGTTGTCGCTGAACGACCCGCGCTGGGGCCGGGGCGAAGGTAATGGCAATGGCGATCGCCAGCGTCTGAACGATTCGAAGCGTCCGCCCAACGGCAAGGACAGCGAAGGTCCGCCCGATCTCGACGAAATGTGGCGCGACTTCAACCGGCGTCTGTCGCGCATGTTCGGCCGCAAGGGAGGCGGCGGCGGTCCGCGTCCGGACAACGGCCGCGGCGCGCGCATCGGCGTCGGCATCATCATCGGCGTGCTGATTGCGATCTATCTCGGCAGCGGCGTGTTCGTCGTGCAGGACGGCCAGGCGGCCGTGGTGCTGCGCCTCGGGCAGTTGCAAGGCACGGTCGGGCAGGGTGTGCACTGGCGTCTGCCGTATCCGTTCGAATCCCATGAAACCGTCAACGTCGGCCAGGTGCGTTCAGTCGAGATCGGCCGCAACAACGTGGTGCGTCTCGCGAACGTCAAGGACGCGTCGATGCTCACGCACGACGCCGATATCGTCGACGTGCGCTTTGCCGTCCAGTACCAGATCCGCAAGCCGACCGACTACCTGTTCCGCAGTGCCGACCCGGATCAAAGCGTGACCCAGGCGGCACAGGCGGCCGTGCGCGAAATCGTCGGCTCGCGCAGCATGAACGACATCCTCTATCAGGACCGCGAGGCCATTCGCGCGCAACTGACGGAAGCCATCCAGCATTCCCTGGACGAATCTCACACGGGTCTCGCCGTCACGGGCGTAACGATTCAGAGCGTGCAGCCGCCGGACCAGGTTCAGTCCGCGTTCGACGACGCCGCCAAGGCGCGTCAGGATCGCGAGCGCGCCAAGCGCGATGCGCAGGCCTACGCGAACGAATTGCTGCCGCGCACGAAGGCGGAAGCCGAGCGCATGATCGACGACGCGAAGACCTACAGCGACCGCGTCGTCGCGCAGGCGGAAGGCGATGCCGAGCGCTTCAAGGAAGTCTATGCGCAGTATTCGAAGGCGCCTGCTGTGATCCGCGAACGGATGTACCTGGAAACGATGCAGCAAATCTACTCGAACACGACGAAGGTGTTCGTCGACAGCAAGTCGGGCAGCAACGTGCTGTACCTGCCGCTCGACAAGCTCGTCGAGCAGACGCGCCAGCGCGTGGCTGATTCGGCTGCGGCCGGCTCCGCGCCGGCAGCACAGGGTGCACCGGCTGCGCAAAATGCACAGGGCGCGCAAGCGGCGGCGCCGGGCAGCAACACGCCCACGATCATCACGCCGTCCGCCGCGCCTGCCGCGCCCGCCAGCAGCGCAAGCCAGGCGGCTGCCGCAAGCGACGCCTTCCGCTCTCGCGATTCGTTCCGCAGCCGCGGCCGCGAAGACGATCTGCAATAAGGAGCGCGAACATGAACAAAATCGTTGCGCTCATCGTAGCCGTCGTGATCGTGCTGTTCGCAGCGTCGTCGATGGTATTCGTCGTTGATCCGCGCCATATGGCCGTCGTCTCCGCACGCGGCGACGCCGCGCCCACGCTCGCCGGCCCCGGCCTGCACGTGAAGCTGCCGCCGCCGCTACAGACGGTGACATCGGTGGACGCGCGTATCCAGTCGCTCGACGCACCCGACGAAGACCGCTACGCCACGTCCGACAAAACGGATCTGCTGGTGAACCCCATCGTCAAATTCCGCGTGTCGGATCCCGTGAAGCTCGTCACGGAAACGAAGGGCGACGTGCAGAGCCTGCCTGACCGGCTCGCGCTGCTCACGCGCGGCGCGCTCGGCGACGCGTTCGCAAAGTACACACTGACCGATGCGCTCGCGAAGCAGGACGCAATCGCCACCCAGGCGCGCGATGGCATGCAGAAGGGCGCGGCGTCGCTGGGCGTCGACGTCGTCGACGTGCAGTTCACGCGGCTCGATTTCCCGGCTGCGATGGCCGATTCCGTCTACAAGCGCATGATCGCCGCGCGCCAGCAGGTCGCCAACCAGCAGCGTGCGGACGGCGCAGCCGAAGCGGACCGGATCAAGGCGGACGCCGCGCAACAGCAGCAGGCGGTGCTCGCCGACGCCTACAAGCAGGCGCAGTCGATCAAGGGCGACGGCGACGGCAAGGCCGCGTCGATTGCCGCCGACGCTTACAGCCGCGATCCGCAGTTCTATCAGTTCTACCAAAGCATGCAGGCGTACAAGAACAGCTTCAAACCCGGCGACGTGATGGTCGTGGATTCGAGCAACGATTTCTTCCGCTTCATGCGCGGGCCGGACGGCGCAGCAGCCGCCGCCGTTCAATCGTCTTCCGGCGCGTCGACGGGCGCGCGCAAACACTGATAACTGGAACGCCGCGGCATACGGATCGCGGCGGCCTCATCGCATGGACATAGCCGGCTCGTTATTGCTCGCGATCGCACTGATGCTGATCATCGAGGGGATGTTCCCGTTCGTGTTTCCGAGCGCCTGGCGCGACACGTTTCGTAAAATAGCGGAACGCCCGCCGCACCACATCCGGATCGGTGGGCTGATCGTCATGGTGCTCGGGCTGCTGCTGCTGTTGATCGCAACCTGAACGGCCGTCATGCGATGCCGGGCGACACTCACGAGGTGACGTCCGTTTCCGGACACTGCGCGTAGCACGCGCCATGCGCCGTCATGCGAGAAGCGCCGTTCGCGTTGCCGGCCATAACGGCGGCCAGGCACGTCGCCGGCTCGCGGGACCAAGCCGCAAGCGGATGCCAAGATTCCGCGCCGCGCATCACTCCAATTTCCAACGGCGTTTGCCATGACGCCGGATTCACCGTCGTAGGACTGTATCGATGTCGACCTGGTTACTTCCCGAGAATATTGCCGACGTGCTGCCGTCCGAGGCACGCAAGATCGAAGAACTGCGGCGCCGGCTGCTCGACCGCTTTCGCGCGTATGGCTACGAGATGGTCATGCCGCCGCTGCTCGAATACCTGGAGTCGCTGCTGACGGGCGGCGGCAGCGACCTCAATCTGCGCACCTTCAAACTCGTCGATCAGCTGTCGGGCCGCACGCTCGGTCTGCGCGCCGATATCACGCCTCAGGTCGCGCGCATCGACGCGCACCTGCTGAACCGCCAGGGCGTGACGCGGCTGTGCTACGCGGGCAACGTGCTGCATACGCGTCCGCGCGGCCTGCACGCGACGCGCGAGCAGATCCAGATCGGCGCCGAAATTTACGGCCATGCGGGTCTCGAAGCGGATCTGGAAATCCAGCAACTGATGCTCGACGCACTGCACCTGGCGGGACTTGGCCGCGTGCGTCTGGATCTGTGCCACGCCGCCGTGCTCGGCGCGCTGATCGACAACGAGCCGGCTGCCGCCTCGCTTGGCGAGGGGCTTTACGAAGCGCTCGCGGGCAAGGATGTGCCGCTGCTGAACGAGTTGACGGCGAACCTCACGCCCGTCACGCGCGACGCGCTGCGTGCGCTGCCCACGCTGTACGGCGACGCGTCCGTGCTCGAAGAAGCGCGCGCGCGTTTGCCGAATGCGCCGGAAATCGCGCGGGCGCTCGACGACCTCGCGTTCCTCGCGCAGCAGGTCGACGGCGCGGAAGTGATGATCGATCTGGCCGATCTGCGCGGCTACGCCTATCACAGCGGCGTGATGTTCTCGGCCTACGTCGACGGCGTGCCGAATGCCGTCGCGCGAGGCGGCCGCTATGACAAGGTCGGCCAGGCGTACGGGCGCGCCCGCGCGGCAACGGGCTTTTCGCTGGATCTGCGCGAAGTCGCGCGCATTTCGCCCATCGAGGCACGCAGCAGCGCGATTCTCGCGCCGTGGCAGCACGACGAAGCGTTGCGCACGAGCGTCGCCGCGCTGCGCGATGCGGGCGAAGTCGTGATTCAGGCGCTGCCGGGCCACGACCACGCACTCGACGAATTTGCGTGCGACCGCGTGCTGGTCGAGCGCAACGGTCAGTGGGTCGTCGAAGCGAAGTCGTGATGTCTTGGAGGCGTGTCGCGTCATGTGAAACGTGACGCCGCAACCATCGAACGTGTGGCCGATCTGAGCCGCGCGCGGCCGGGCCGCAGCGCCTCGCCGCTCCCATGCCTTTGAGCGCAAAAGGAAATTTCGGGAAAATTCGCGGTATCAGTCCGTGAAAAAATCGGGAACCTTTCGCGAACATAGGTAAAATACGTTTTTAACCAGCTTAAGAAACAACATGTCTGCCAGCGCAGTGAATGTGAACCCTGGGCGCAATGTCGTCGTCGTGGGTACCCAGTGGGGTGATGAAGGCAAGGGCAAGATCGTTGACTGGCTGACGGACCACGCGCAAGGCGTCGTTCGTTTCCAGGGCGGTCACAACGCCGGTCATACGCTCATCATCGGCGGCAAGAAAACCATCTTGCGTCTGATTCCGTCGGGCATCATGCGCCCGGGCGTCGCCTGCTACATCGGCAATGGCGTCGTGTTGTCGCCTGAAGCGCTGTTCAAGGAAATCGAAGAACTGGAATCGGCCGGTGTCGACGTCCAGAAGCGTCTCTTCATCTCCGAAGCTACCACCCTGATCCTCCCGTACCACGTCGCCATCGACCAGGCCCGCGAAGCACGCAGCGGCGCTGGCAAGATCGGCACGACGGGCCGCGGCATCGGCCCGGCCTACGAAGACAAGGTGGCGCGCCGCGGCATGCGCGTGCAGGACCTGTTCGAGCCGAAGGCTTTCGCTGAACGTCTGCGCGCGAACCTCGATTTCCACAATTTCGTGCTCACGCAATACCTCGGCGCACCGGCTGTCGACTATCAGCAGACGCTCGACATGATGCTGAGCTACGCAGACCGTCTGAAGCCGATGGTCACGGACGTCTCGCGCCGTCTGTACGACGAGAACGCGGCGGGCAACAACCTGCTGTTCGAAGGCGCGCAAGGCACGCTGCTCGATATCGACCACGGCACGTATCCGTTCGTCACGTCGAGCAACTGCGTCGCGGGCGCGGCGAGCGCGGGCGCGGGTGTCGGCCCGCAGAAGCTGGACTACATTCTCGGCATCACGAAGGCGTACTGCACGCGCGTCGGCTCGGGCCCGTTCCCGAGCGAACTGTACGACGCCGACAACGCCAACCGCCAGGAAGAAGTCGGCCTGACGCTCGCGAAGGTCGGCAAGGAATTCGGCTCGGTCACGGGCCGTCCGCGCCGCACCGGCTGGCTCGACGCCGCCGCGCTGCGCCGCTCGATCCAGATCAACGGCGTGTCGGGCCTGTGCATCACGAAGCTCGACGTGCTCGACGGCCTCGACGAAGTGAAGCTGTGTGTCGGCTACACCGTCGACGGCAAGAACGCCGACATCCTGCCGCGCGGCGCGTCCGAAGTCTCACGTTGCGAGCCGGTGTACGAAACGTTCGGCGGCTGGCAGGAAAGCACGGTCGGTATCAAGGAATGGAACAAGCTGCCCGCGAACGCTCAGGCGTATCTGTCGCGCGTGCAGGAAGTGGCGGGCGTGCCGATCGACATGGTGTCGACGGGTCCGGACCGCGACGAAACCATTCTTCTGCGTCACCCGTTCAAGGTTTAATGCATGATCCAGGGTGTGCCAATGATTGAAATGAAGGACCCGCGCAACGACGAGCGCAATCTGTGGGTCGGCTGGGACGAATATCACCGGCTGATCGAGTTGCTTGCGCTCACCGTTCACGAATCGGGCTGGAAGTTCGACAAGATCCTGTGCCTCGCGCGCGGTGGTCTGCGGGTCGGCGATCAGCTGTCGCGCATCTACGATCTGCCGCTCGCGATTCTCGCGACCAGTTCGTACCGTGAAGCGGCGGGCACGGAGCAGGGCGAGCTCGATATCGCGCAATACATCACGATGACGCGCGGCGAACTGTCGGGCAACGTGCTGCTGGTCGATGACCTGGTTGATTCGGGCGTGACGCTCGCTCGCGTGCAGCAGCATCTGAAGGAGCGGTATCCCGCCATCACGTCGGTGCGTTCGGCGGTGCTGTGGTGGAAGGCGTGTTCGAAGGTGAAGCCGGACTATCACGTCCACTATCTCGCAACGAACCCGTGGATCCATCAGCCGTTCGAGGAGTGGGACACCGTGCGTCCGCACAACCTGAGCGCATGGATCAAGCGCGGCCAGGAGCGTTCGACAGACGCCAGCTAGCATCCAGCCGCCGTCGTGCATGTGCAGGCAGCGGTTGCGGCGAACTGGAACGGAGCCTCTCGAGGCTCCGTTTTTTATGTCCGTTCCGGATTCGTTGATGACCGCGGTCAAACGGAAGAATTTGACAATGCAGCACTTGACACGCGCAAACACGCGCTGGTCATAGGGCGCGATGCTACACTGACCTAACGTTGCGCGACTGCGTGGCGTCTGCACAACGGGCCGAATGGTGGGCTTTGTCGCCTATATTCTTTAGAATAGCGTTCGTTTTTTGCCGCTCAGGAACGGATTCTTTTCGCGTTTATGACAGACAACTCTCACGTCCCCAAGCAGCCGTTGCCCTCGCTTGCAGTCGCTGCGATCGGCGTGGTTTTCGGGGATATCGGCACAAGCCCCCTGTATTCGCTGAAAGAAGCCTTCAGCCCCTCCCACGGCATTCCCCTCACAGAAAGTTCCATTCTCGGTGTTATCTCGCTGCTGTTCTGGGCGATCATCGTGGTCGTCAGCATCAAGTACGTGATGTTCGTGATGCGCGCCGACAACAACGGCGAGGGCGGCGTGCTCGCTTTGATGGCGCTGTCGCTGCGCTCGTTCGACACCAGGAGCAGGGCAGCCGGCCTTCTGATGATGCTCGGCATTTTCGGCGCCTGCATGTTCTACGGCGATGCCGTGATCACGCCTGCCATTTCGGTGATGTCGGCCGTCGAAGGTCTGGAGCTTGCCGCGCCGAAGCTTTCGCATCTCGTGCTGCCGCTGACGATGGTGATTCTCGTGCTGCTGTTCTGGATCCAGCGACACGGGACGGCGATGGTCGGCCGGCTGTTCGGCCCGATCATGGTGCTGTGGTTCGTGACGCTCGCGGTGCTCGGCCTGTTGCATATCGTGCAGGCGCCGGAAGTCATCAAGGCGCTCAATCCGTACTACGCGTTCTCGTTCATGTCGGCGCATCTGCTGCAGGCGTACGTGGTGCTCGGCTCGGTCGTGCTGGTGCTGACGGGCGCGGAAGCGCTGTATGCCGACATGGGCCACTTTGGCGCGGCACCGATTCGTTGCGCGTGGTATTCGCTCGTGATGCCGTCGCTGGTGCTGAACTACTTCGGCCAGGGCGCGCTGTTGATGCACGATCCGAAGGCGATCGAAAATCCGTTCTATCTGCTTGCGCCTGACTGGGCGCTGCTGCCGTTGGTTGTGCTGTCGACGGTTGCGACGGTGATCGCTTCACAGGCGGTGATTTCGGGCGCGTATTCGCTGACGAGCCAGGCGATCCAGCTCGGCTACGTGCCGCGCATGAAGATCCTGCACACATCGGAGCTGGCGATCGGGCAGATCTATGTGCCTGTCGTGAACTGGATGTTGCTCTTCATCATTCTTTGTATCGTCATCGCGTTCAAGAGTTCGGACAATCTGGCGGCGGCGTACGGTATTGCCGTGACGGCGACGATGGTAATCACGACGATCCTCGCGAGCGTGGTGATGGTGAAGGTGTGGAACTGGAACAAGGGCGTCGTCGCGCTGATTATCGGTGCGCTGCTGATTGTCGACCTTGGGTTCTTCGGCGCGAATCTGTTGAAAGTGGCGGAGGGCGGGTGGTTGCCGCTTGGCATCGGCGCGTTGCTGTTCTTCCTGCTGATGACGTGGTTCAAGGGGCGCATGATCGTGAAGGAGCGCACGGCCGCCGACGGTATTCCGTTGATGCCCTTCGTGCAGGGGCTGCTTGCGCATCCGCCGCATCGCGTGTCGGGTACGGCGATTTATCTGACGGGGAGTGCGACGCTCGTTCCGGTGAGTCTTTTGCATAATCTCAAGCACAACAAGGTGCTGCACGAGCGCACGATCTTTTTGACTTTTATCACGCGTGATATTCCGTATGTCGAGGACAAGGATCGGTTGACCGTCAAGGATGTCAGCGGTGGGCTGTTTCTCGTCAAGGCCGCGTATGGGTTCAATGAGACGCCGGATGTGAAGGCGGTGCTCGAGCAGATCAGCGTGTCGCACGATATGTCGTTTGAGTTGATGGACACGTCGTTCTTTCTCGCGAGGGAGACTGTCGTGCCGACGCAGTTGCCCGGTATGTCCGTTTGGCGTGAACGCGTGTTTGCATGGATGCATCAGAATGCGGCGAAGCCGACGGACTTTTTTAGTATTCCCGCGAATCGGGTTGTTGAGCTTGGGACGAAAATAGAGATCTGAGGTTTTTTCGTCTGCGACGCGGGGGGATTCGTGGCGCGGGCGGTTTGAGTTTTTAGTTTGCTTGCGTTTGCGCTGGCGTCCGCGTTTCGTTATTGGTGCTTCACGCGTTGCCCCTGTGCGGGGCGGCACCTACTTTTCTTTGCCGCCGCAAAGAAAAGTAGGCAAAAGAAAGCGGCTCACACCGCCAGTTCTTGTATTTGCCTGAGGGCCCCCAACCGTTCTTACGCTTCAAACGGCAACGCGCCAGTCCGCGTGCGTTGCCAGCGTTCTCTTTTTACGTCTCACCCACTTCACACTCCCGGGTCGCGGCACGCCGTGTCAGATAGCCCTCTGCCGCCCAGGTGGCAAACTGTGTGTAGGCCGCAGTACCTCACACGCCTCACTCCGGACCGATAGCGCACGCGTCCCACGCTGTAAGAGCGCCAGGCTGCACGACGCGACAACCTACACACAGTTTGCCACCTGGGCGGCAGCAACCATTTGCTGCCGCTGGCTCAGATACGGGTATTCGAAGGAGGTGAGGCGCTCATTCAGAGCATTGGCAACGCACGCTGAACAACGACGTTGCCGTGTGAAGGGTGGGGAAGTTGAGGGCCCGTGGATAGGAACACGTGCTGGCGGTGTGAGCCGCTTTCTTTTGCCTCGAGTTCTCAAGTTTGAAGTGCAACACCCCGCCTCATATAAGGTGTTGCTATGGAAAAACGATACCAACAACTCCAGCCTGAAGAGCGGCTGACGATTGCCAGCCAGCATCTGCAGGGTTCAAGCATACGGGCCATGGCCCGTATGCTTGGGCGCTCACCTGCAACGGTGAGTCGCGAACTGGCTCGCAACTGCGGGCCTGACCGCTATGCTTCGGTGCCGGCCCAGGCGTTAAGCGTGGCGCGACGTGTGGCTGGCCGGCGCCCCGCCAAGCTCGATCCGCAGGGTGTTACATGGCGCATCGTCCTCACGCTGCTGGACTGGAAATGGTCGCCTCAGCAGATATCAGGTACGCTCAAACGTATGCACCCGAATGATTCGTCCCAGCGGGTCTCGCATGAGACCATCTATACGGCTATCTACGCTCGTCCGTATGGGGAACTGCGTCGCCAGCTCGTCGCCTGTCTGCGCCACCATCGCAGCGATCGCATGCCGCGAAGTCGAGGCACAGACCGGCGCGGTCAGATTCCAGATATGGTCAGCATTCATGTGCGCCCACCCGAGGTGGACGACCGCGTGATGCCGGGCCACTGGGAAGGCGACTTCATCAAGGGTGCAAACAATGCCTCTTCCGTGGGCGTGCTGGTCGAACGCTCCAGCCGCCTTGTGCTGCTTGCCCGCATGGACGATGCGACAGCTGCCTCGGCACTCGCGGGCTTCTCTGCCAAACTGAATTCCATCGCTGCGCCGCTACGACAGAGCTTCACGTACGACCAGGGCAAGGAAATGGCGTGCCACCAGGAGCTCGCTGCCGCGACCGGTGTGAAGGTCTATTTCTGCGACCCTCACAGCCCCTGGCAGCGTGGCACGTGCGAGAACACCAATGGTCTGCTACGCCAGTATCTGCCCAAGGGCACAGATCTCTCGGTCTACAGCCAGGACGACCTTGATGGCATCGCTGACAGCCTCAACAGCCGGCCACGTGCCACACACGCTTTCCACTCGCCGTTCGAAGTCTTCGCCACCATGCTTGCACTTGCTTCTCAACCTGATAATTCCGTTCACTAGGCATTGTGTTGCGCTTCACATTTGAAACCGCCCCTACTTTTCTTTGCGGCGGCAAAGAAAAGTAGGTGCCGCCCCGCACAGGGGCGACGCTAGCAGACCAGATGCATAACGCGGATGCCAGCGCAAAACACAAGCAAACCAAACCAACCGCGCCACGAAGGCAAACACGCCGATACCGACACAACGGGGCAAACGGGGCAAAAGCCCCGTCCCCAAAACCCTTACCGTTTCAACTTGGCAAAAGCCGCCGCCATAGCATTAACCGGCTCGGGCCCCCGCGCCCGTTGCTGCTGACGACCCGCGCCTCGGTCCTGCGGACCACCAGCCCGCGCAGGCGACGCCGCAGCCGCGGCAACATCATCATCCATCCGCATGGTCAACGAGATCCGCTGACGCTTGACGTCGACCTCCAGCACTTTCACCTTGACGATCTGCCCGGCCTTGACGACCTCATGCGGGTCCTTGATGAACTTCGTCGACATCGCCGACACGTGCACGAGCCCATCCTGATGCACACCGATATCGATAAACGCACCAAACGCAGCCACGTTCGTCACGACGCCTTCGAGCACCATGCCCGGCGAGAGATCCGAAATCTTCTCGACGCCTTCCCGGAAAGTCGCCGTCTTGAACTCGGGACGCGGATCGCGCCCAGGCTTTTCAAGCTCTGAGAGAATATCCAGCACAGTCGGCAGACCGAAACGATCGTCGACGAATTCAGCCGGTGACAGCTTCGACAGCGCATCGCGATTGCCGAGCACGTCGCCGATGTTCCTGCTGATCTTCGCGAGCATCCGTTCAACCACGGGATACGCTTCCGGGTGCACCGACGAGCGGTCGAGCGGATTCTCGCCGCCATTGATGCGCAAGAAGCCCGCCGCCTGCTCGAACGTCTTGTCGCCCAGACGCGGCACCTTGCGCAGATGGTCGCGCGTCGGGAACGGACCGTTCGCGTCGCGATAGTCGACGATGTTGCGCGCGAGCGTTGCGTTCAGGCCGGACACGCGCGCTAGCAGTGCAACGGAAGCGGTATTCGCATCCACGCCCACGGCATTCACGCAGTCTTCGACGACGGCATCGAGCGAACGCGCGAGATCGCGCTGGTTCACGTCATGCTGATACTGCCCGACGCCAATCGCCTTCGGCTCGATCTTCACGAGTTCGGCGAGCGGGTCCTGCAGGCGGCGCGCGATCGACACCGCACCGCGCAGCGATACGTCCATGTCCGGGAATTCCTTCGCCGCGAGTTCCGATGCCGAATACACGGAAGCGCCCGCTTCCGACACGACGATCTTCTGCAACTTCAACTCAGGATGACGCGACATCAGTTCGCTAGCGAGCTTGTCGGTTTCACGCGACGCCGTGCCGTTGCCGATACTGACCAGCTCCGCCTGCGTCTGCGCGGCGATGCGCGCGAGCTTCGCGATCGAGCCGTCCCAGTCGCGGCGCGGCTCGTGCGGGTAGATCGTATCCGTGGCGAGTACCTTGCCCGTGCGGTCGACGACGGCCACCTTCACGCCCGTGCGCAGACCCGGATCGAGACCGATCACGGCCTTCGGGCCCGCCGGCGCAGCCAGCAGCAGATCCTTCAGATTGCGTGCGAACACGCGGATGGCTTCGTTTTCGGCTTCTTCGCGCAGATTCGTCAGCAGTTCGTTTTCGATGTGCGGCTGCACCTTCACGCGCCAGCACCAGCGGCACACGTCCGACAGCCACTTGTCCGCCGGCCGGGCCTGATTCACGATGCCGAAGTGGCGCGCGATCATCGCTTCACCCGGATGCGGCACCTGCGCGTCGAGTTCCTCGCCGAGTCCCAGCTTGATCATCAGCACGCCCGCATTGCGGCCGCGGAAGAGGGCCAGCGCGCGGTGCGACGGCACGGTGCGGATCGTTTCCGAATAGTCGTAGTAGTCGCGGAATTTCTCGCCTTCTTCGCCTTCCTTGCCTTCGACCACCGCAGAGCTCACGACGCCCTGATTGAACAGATAGTCGCGCAGCTTGCCGAGCAGTTCGGCCGTTTCGCCGAACTGCTCGGAGAGAATGTCGCGCGCGCCGTCGAGCGCGGCCTTGACGTCCGCGACGCCTTTCCCGGCGTCGACGTATTGCGCGGCTTCCGTCTGCGGATCGAGCATCGGATTGGCGAGCAGCGCGTCGGCGAGCGGCTGCAGGCCGGCTTCGCGGGCGATCTGCGCGCGCGTGCGGCGCTTCGGCTTGTACGGCAGATAGAGGTCTTCGAGGATCTGCTTGCTGTCGGCGGCTTCGATCGCGACGCGCAGTTCGTCCGTGAGTTTGCCTTGCTCATCGATGCTCGCGATGATCGACGCGCGCCGGTCTTCGAGCTCGCGCAGATACAGCAGGCGTTCTTCGAGCGTGCGCAGTTGCGTGTCGTCGAGATTGCCGGTGACTTCCTTCCGGTACCGGGCGATAAACGGAACAGTCGCTCCTTCATCGAGTAGTTGCACGGCAGCCGCGACCTGGCGCGGCTGGACGGTCAGTTCGGTGGCGATGCGCTGTACGATCTTGATTGCTACGGTGTCCGTCATAGGGTCTTGATGTTCCTGCCGGATTCGACTGTGGCCGCGCTGCGCAATACGTGCGGTACGTGCGGCGGCCGGGTTGCGGAAAAGGCGTCAAAGCTCGTGAAAGCTTGCTGAAGCGGGGCATTTTGCCATAAATGCCCGAGCGCTCAAGCGCGGGGTGATAGAATTTCAGGCATGTTCCGCTGCCCATCTACGACGTTGCCGACCTCACGCCTCACGTCCGGAAATCTGCCCGGATCTTCACGCCGATCTCCGCTCGCATCGCCCGTTTTCAGGCCAGAGTCCGCGTCCGTTGCCCTTTGGTTTGCCGGGGCCGTCCGTCGGTTCGCGCTCGCCGCGTCGCTCGCGTTCGTCGCCAGTGCGGCGCTCGCGCCCATGCTAGCCGATGCGCAGGAGAATGCCGCAGCGGCATCGTCGGCGGTTTCGACTTCGGATGCGGCTTCGGGCGTTTCGGCCGCGAATGATTTCGACGCGCGTCAAAAGACACTCGACACCCGCACGGCGGAGAACAACTACCGTTACGGCGTCGCGCAGCACAACTGTTATAGCAAGTTTTTCGTCAATCACTGCCTGAACTCGGCGCGTGAAGACATGCGCGTCGTTGCCGCCGACATTCGCAAGGAGCAACTTGCGCTCGACGACGAAAAGCGCGTCGAGCACGCGCGGCAACGCGACGAGCAGGCCGCCATCAAGCGCGCGCAGTACGAAGCAGACGCGCCCGCGCGCGCCGCCCAGGACGCGCGCAATGCGCAGGCGTACGACGACAAGCAGCGTCAGCATGAGTTGAGTCAGGCACAGCGCAATGCGGAAGCGCCGCAGCGCGCCGCGAATGAGCAGGCTTTCCAGCAGAAGCAGCAGCAGCACGCCATCGATCAGGCGCAGCGCGGTATTTCGCCTTCGCAAGCGGCCGCGAACCAGAAGGCCTACGATGCGAAGCAGGCCGACTTCCAGCGCAAGCTCGACGAGGCACACCAGCAGGCCGCTCAGAAGGCTCAGGAGCGCACCGAGAAGCAGCAGCGCTTCCAGCAGAAGCAGTCGGAAGCTGCGCAGCACAAGGCCGATGTCGAGGAGCGCCAGAAGGAAGCGGCCGCGAAAGCCAAACAGAAGCAGGAAGAGCAGGCGAAACAGCAACAGCAGCTCGAGCAGCAACAGAAGCAGCAACAACAGCAGCAACAACAGCAGCAGTGAGCATCAGTCAGCAATACCCGTAACGCGTTTCAGGCCGGACAGCAACCTCGAGCGGAGCGACCGCGCAGCGCGGCCTTCGCCATTTCGAAAGAGGAGGCGAGCATGCGCGACCACCATCGCGTCGTCAATTCGGACACACTGCGCGACCGCATTCTGCAACTGGAATCGGAGCATAGTGGGCTTGATCGGTTGATCGACAGGATGTCCGAGGAACCCGGCATCGACGACCTCGAGATTCAGCGCCTGAAAAAGCGCAAGCTCAAGGTCAAGGACACCATCATCTTGCTGCAATTGCAGCTCGAACCGGAAGCACGCAACTGACGGAGCGGCCAGGCAGGCGCCGGCCCCGTTCAGCATGTGGCGCGCCGGACTTTGCAGGAATCGCTTGCCTTGAATTCATCGCTTCAACCTTCTTCCCGGACAGCGTCGGCGGGCGCGACGGACGCCGCTGCAACGGGTGCCGACGAGCACGCGGCGAAGCCCGCATCGGGCGGCGGCGCGCTGGCCGCGTCGCTGAGTCACAAGCGATCGTCCGAACTCGCCGATATCTTCGCCGCCGACGGGCTGCTTGCGCGCCAGATCGACGGCTACCGGCCGCGTGCGTCGCAGATCGAGATGGCGCGCGCTGTGGCCGCTGCGATGGAAGCATCGGGCCGCGCGATGCCGGAGCCCGCGATGTTCGAGGCGCAGAAGCGTCCCGCGCGGCGTTTGCAGCAATCGGCATCGGCGGCGCAGTCCGCACCTGAGGGCGCAGCGGCCGCTGACGGCAATGCCGATGGCGGCGAGAACACGCTGATCGTCGAGGCGGGGACGGGCACGGGCAAGACCTATGCGTATCTCGTGCCGGCGATGCTGTGGGGCGGCAAGGTGGTCGTCTCGACGGGCACCAAGCACTTGCAGGACCAGCTCTTTCAGCGTGACATTCCGACCGTGCGCGACGCGCTCGCAGTGCCTGTGTCCGTGGCGATGCTCAAGGGCCGCGCGAACTACCTGTGCCACTACTATCTGCAACGCACGGCCGACAATGGCCGCCTGCCGTCGCGGCAGGAAACGTCGTATTTGCAGGACATCATCCGTTTCGCGAAGATCACGCGCACGGGCGACAAGGCCGAGCTTGCGAGCGTGCCGGAGACGGCGGCCGTGTGGTCGATGGTGACGTCGACGCGCGATAACTGCCTCGGGCAGGAATGTCCGCACTACAAGGACTGCTTCGTGATGCAGGCGCGCCGCGAGGCGCAGCAGGCCGATATCGTGGTGGTGAATCACCATCTGTTCTTCGCCGACATCATGCTGCGCGATACGGGCATGGCCGAACTGCTGCCGACGGCGAACACGGTGATCTTCGACGAAGCGCATCAATTGCCCGAAACCGCGACGCTGTTCTTCGGCGAAACGCTGTCGACCACGCAGTTCCTCGAACTCGCGCGCGACTCGGTTGCAGAGGGCCTCGGTCACGCACGCGATGCCGTCGACTGGGTGAAGCTCGGCGCAGCGCTCGAACGCTCGGCGCGCGACGTGCGGCTCGCATTCAAGGAGGATTCGGTGCGGCTGTCCATTGGCCAGTTGCCCGACGATCATCCGTTGTTCCCGGCGCTCGAAGCCGTCGAAACCGAACTCGATGCGCTTGCGAGCGCGCTCGCTGGACAGTCGGAGCGCGCCGAGTCGCTGGCTGCGCTGGTGCGCCGCGCGCGCGAGTTGCAGGACGTGCTGTCGGGCTGGACCACGCCGCCCACTGAAGCCGAACGCGACGCGGCAAGCGACACCGCGAAGGCCGCGGAGAAAAGCGATCCGAACGAGAAGGTCCGCTGGATCGAAGTGTTCTCGCACACCGTGCAGCTGCATGAGACACCGCTGTCCGTCGCGCCCATTTTCGCGAAGCAGCGTGCGGGCGTGCCGCGCGCGTGGGTGTTCACATCGGCGACGTTGTCGGTGCGCGGCGACTTCGCGCACTATGCGGCGCAGATGGGGCTCAACTCGCGTCGCTCGATGACGCTGCCCAGTCCATTCGATTACGGCACGCAGGGCCTGCTCTACGTGCCGCGCGGTTTGCCGCAGCCGTCGTCGCCGACGTTCACCGACGCCGTATTCGATGCCGCGCTGCCTGCGATCGAAGCATCGGGTGGCGGCGTGTTCATGCTGTGCACGACGCTGCGCGCTGTCGATCGCATCGCGACGAAGCTGCGCGACGTGATCGAGTCGCGCGGCTGGAACATGCCGTTGCTGGTGCAGGGCGACGCGAGCCGTACCGAATTGCTCGACCGCTTCCGTTCTTATGGCAATGCGATTCTCGTCGGTAGCCAGAGCTTCTGGGAAGGCGTCGATGTGCGCGGCGATGCGCTGTCGCTCGTTGTCATCGACAAGCTGCCGTTCGCGCCGCCTGACGACCCCGTGCTGTCCGCGCGGCTCGACGCGCTGACGAAGAAGGGTTTGAGTCCGTTTGCCGTGCATCAATTGCCCCAGGCCGTCATTACGCTGAAGCAGGGCGCAGGGCGTCTGATCCGCTCTGAGACCGATCGCGGCGTGCTGATGATCTGCGACACGCGGCTCGTCGACAAACCGTATGGGCGCCGGATATGGCAGAGCCTGCCGCCCTTCAAGCGCACGCGCGAAATCGATGTCGTGCGCGAGTTCTTCGAAGAGAAGGCGCAAGCCTGAAATGAGGGGCTCGTTGCATCGAAACACAATGTTGCGGATGCAACGGGCAAATCATTGCGTTTAAAGCGAGGAATGTTTGACGCGGATTAAATACACGAAAAGCTGAAAAAGCAGTGATTACATGCGAGCCGAATAATCACGATTAAATGCGACGCATAAAACAAAACGCCACGAGTTGAACTCGTGGCGTTTTGTTTTTGCCCGGGAAGCCCTCGGACTTCCCGTTGCAGGTTTCGCCCTGAGGGGCGACCCCTGTGCTACAGCTTACTGGCTTGCGCCCGAAGCCGGAGCAGCTGCCGACGCAGCAGCGTCCGAAGCAGCAGCGCCTGCATCCGAAGCAGCAGCCGTAGCCGAAGCAGCAGCATCGCTCGCAGCAGCAGCAGCGCCCGAAGCGGCAGCAGCCGAATCCGAAGCAGCAGCAGCCGGTGCCGAAGCGGCAGCAGCGTCGCTAGCCGGGGCAGCTGCCTGGTCGCTGCTCTTGTTGCATGCAGCCAGTGCCACAGCTGCCAACAGGGATGCTACGAGGAGGGATTTCTTCATGATCACGTCCTTTTATGGTTAAAGGTAAGCAACAGCGCAAAATAATACCGGTAATGTGCTCCAACACCGACCTGGGCCGCTGGTGGAGACCGCACTTCATGAGCGTGAATCTTCCCTACGGCTTGGGCGGAAATTATATGCACTTTCGTATCGACCGTCGACAAATCCGGGGCCAATACGTTGTCTTTCTCAGACAATTTTTCGCTATACGGTATGACAGCGGAGCGAATCTTATCTCAGTTCACCCATCTGTATCCAGCCCGCACGATACCACTCGTGAAGTAGTGCTGTCACCGACGATTGCCCCGAGAGTGTTACAAAGCGTTTCGCACTCAGATAGCGGTTGTCGGCGAGTTCAATCACCGCGCTTTTCACGCCCGATAGCCGGCTTTCTTCTCCATTCAGGTAGTAAGCACGACTGTCGTAAAGCAGCACAGTCTTGCGATCCAGACGCACACCTTCCTTGCTTGCGCGCTTGATGAAACGCGCTTCATCGAGCGGTCGCCCGGGTGGATCGAACACGACGCTTGGCTTCGGTTCGCTCAGATAGGTGCCTAAGAATGACGACACGTCCTTCTCGTTCCAGTCGATCTTAGCAAGGATCGCGCCCACCCGGTCGACGAGCGCGGCAGGCAGTTCCGCCGGCTTCGCGACGGCCGGCTGTTGCGGGTCGCGATACAGCGCGGCGCCGTCCAGCGAGCCGGCCGCTTCGCCGCGCTCTGCAAGGTAATACAGGAACTGCGCGGCGAGCTCGGCCGTCGACGGCGCGCGAAAACCGATCGAGCACGTCATGCATTCGCCTTCCGCCACGCCGTCGTGGGCGATGTGCGGCGGCAGGTAAAGCATGTCGCCCGGCTCCAGTAGCCATTCCTCTTCCGGCTCGAAGCGTTGTAGAACTTTCAACGGCAGGCCGGGTTGCAACGACAGATCGCGTTGCGCGCCGATACGCCAGCGACGCTTGCCGTGAACCTGCAACAGGAAGACATCGTAAGAGTCGAAATGAGGACCGACGCCGCCGCCGTCCGTCGCGTACGAGATCATCAGATCGTCGAGACGCGCGTCGGGCACGAAGCGAAAGCGGTCAAGTAATGCGCGCGCGCGGTCGTTATGCAGATCGGCGCCCTGAACGAGCAGCGTCCACGCGCGCTGTTTGACGGAGGGCAGTTCGTCTGCAGCAAACGGACCATGTTCGAGCTGCCATTTGTTGCGGAAGTGCGTGATGAGGCGCGACTCGACTTCGTCCTGATCGGCCAGCTCGAATAGTTCGTCGCGCGAAAGCGGCGCGGCGATATCCGGGATCGCCTGACGGATCAGCAAGGGCTTTTTCTGCCAGTAGCGCCGCATGAATTGCGACGGCGTCAGATTGCCCAGCAACGACGCAGGCTGATCGGGCGCAGGCGCGGAAGAGGCGGTGACGGAAGTCGAAGAGGAACGCGCTGAAGCTTTGCCAGCGGTGTAGTCAGAGGGCCGCACGGGCATCGTATAATGTGAGTCGTAATCTGGAGAATCGAATGAAAATCGCAAAGAACACCGTCGTATCGGTCACTTACAAACTGTCGGATGCGCAAGACAATCTGATTGAGGAAAGCGACGAGCCGATGGTTTATCTGCACGGCGGCTATGATGGCACGTTCCCCAAGATCGAGGAAGAGCTTGACGGCCATGAGCCCGGCTTCGAGACCCAGATCCAGCTGGAACCGGGCGACGCGTTCGGCGAATACGATCCTGAACTCGTGAAGATCGAACCGCGCAGCCGTTTCCCCGAGCCGCTCGAAGTCGGCATGCAGTTCGAAGGCACGCCGGAAGAGGGCGACGAAGACCTGGATTCGCTCATCTACACGGTCACCGATGTCGCTGAAGACAAAGTCGTGCTCGACGGTAATCATCCGCTCGCGGGCATGGCGCTGCGTTTCAGCCTGACCGTGAAGGACGTGCGCGAAGCGACGGAAGACGAAATCCAGCACGAGCATGCACATGGCGCGAGCGGCCTCGAAATCGTCGACGAAGACGATGACGAGGATGACGCCGACGACGCCGAACCGTCACGGCCGACGCTGCACTGAACCGGCAAGGTTTCACGCCATGGTAGTGGGCGGAGGATCGAGTAGTTTCCGAAGCGGGCGCGTAAGCGCCCGTTGTCGCATCTGGGGCTGCGTAGCGCGGCAGGCGACGGCGTTACTCTAATCCGGCGGCGACGTGCGCGACGGTTCAGGCAGGATCGGCGGCAACTCCGAAGCAGGCGCGGAATCCGGCACGGCGGGCATCGACGGCGGCATCGGCGGCACGGCGTTATCGTTGTGCGACGGCATGATGGGCGCGGGCGGTAACGGCAGATTCTTCGGCACGTCCCGCACGGTCACGCGAAACGGCGGCCGCTTCTCCAGGTCGACTTCGACCTGTATCCACTGGTTCTGCGGGCTACGCGGCGCGAATGCGATGCGCGTCAGATTGGTCACCAGATCGCCTTTGTCGTTGCGCAGCGGCTGGTCGATCATGAAGCCCGTATGCGATCTGTCGTCGTCCTGATGAATCACGACGACCGGACCGCGAAACGTCTCCGCCAGTTTTACGAGACTGCGCTTGAACTCCATGAAGCCATCGCGCTTCGAACGATGCCCGAAGCGCAGCCACGCGAAGCGCTCAGGGCGCTCGTAACGCTCGGGATCGAAGTCGCCCTGAACCAGCACGACGATCGCGCGCGCGCCACGGCGTTTCGCATACTCGGCGGCGTGATCGAGCCAGAATGCATTCGCGATCACGCGGTCTTCGAACTCGCCATTACGGCCGCCCGCATACAGAAAATGATTGTTCGGGCCCGGCACATTCAGGCCGACGAACACAGTATTGCCGACCAACCAGCGCACATTCTCCCGATACGGCCGAAACCGCGACACCTCGCTTTCTCGCGCGAGCGGAATCGGATTTTGTCCCATTGACGACGCATCGGCGAACAGCGTCTGCCGCAGCAGATCGAGACGCTCGACGGGATCGTAGCTGCCTGCGTCGGCTGTGCCGCAATCGGTCCAGTCGTGCTGGCCGGGGATGAAGACGAGCGGGGGCTTCGAGGTTTCGAGCAGCGTATGGCGTGTCTCGAACAGCGAATCGCGGCAGGCTTCCTTGCTGCTTTTCAGATTGCCGTCGTAGACGACGAACGACACGTCGGGATCGCGCCCGATCGCGTCGAGCAGCCGCTGCGTGAGGGCTTCGTCGGCGGGACTTTGCAGTGTGCTACCGATGACCGCGAACGCGTATTGTGGCGCCGATTCTTTTGCGAGCGACACGCGGGCCGATGTCGCCAGCGACAGCGCGGCCACATACGCAACCGTCAGCGCGATAGCCTGCGCTGCGCCGCGCGAACGGCGGCGAAGCGGCGGCGCTTGACGATCGCGCGCGTCAGTGTTGCGCATCTGGCGACTTGGCCAGTTCATGCAGTTCGAACAGCAGGTCGAGCGCGTCGCGCGGACGAAGATCGTTCGGATCGATCTCGCGCAGACGATCGACGAGCGCCTGCGTGGCGGGATCGGTTACCGGCGCGGTGGGTTCGTCGTCCGCGTCTTCGAGCATCGCAACGGGCGCCGCGAACAGATCGAGTTGCGGCGCGGGTTGCGCGGCCGACTGCTGCTCCAGATAGGCAAGATGCTTGCGCGCGGCGCGAATCACCGCGTTCGGCACGCCCGCCAGTTGCGCGACCTGCAGGCCATAGCTCTGGTTCGCGGGACCTTCATTGACGGCATGCAGGAACACGATGCCGTGTCCATGCTCGACCGCCGACAGATGCACGTTCGCCGCATGCGGGAACTCGGCGGGCAATTGCGTCAGTTCGAAGTAGTGCGTTGCGAACAGCGTATGGCAGTTGTTGTGCGCAAGCAGATGCCGCGCGATGGCCCACGCGAGCGCGAGGCCGTCGAATGTCGATGTGCCGCGGCCGATCTCGTCCATCAAAACGAGGCTTTGCGGCGTCGCGTCGTTCAGGATCGCGGCAGCTTCCGTCATTTCGACCATGAAGGTCGAGCGGCCGCCTGCCAGATCGTCGGCGGCACCGATGCGCGTAAAAATACGGTCGATCGGGCCGAACGATGCGCGCCGCGCGGGCACATAGCTGCCCACATACGCCAGCAACGCGATCAGTGCCGTCTGACGCATGAAGGTCGACTTACCGCCCATGTTCGGGCCGGTGATCAGCAGCAGCTTGCGTTCGGGATTGAGCACGCAGTCGTTCGCGATGAACTGCTCGACCTGCGCTTCGACCACCGGGTGGCGGCCCTGTTCGATATCGATGCCGCCCGTCGGCGTGAAGCTCGGCGCAACCCAGTCGAGCGCGCGGGCGCGCTCGGCGAACGCGGCGAGCAGATCGAGCTCGGCGAGTGCCAACGCAACGCGCTGGCAATCGGCGATGAACGGCAGCAGCGATTGCAGCAGCGCGTCATACAACGCTTTCTCGCGCGAGAGCGCGCGTTCCTGCGCGGACAGCGCCTTGTCCTCGAACGTCTTCAGCTCGGGCGTGATGTAGCGCTCGGCGTTCTTCAGCGTCTGACGGCGGCGATAGTCGTCGGGCACCTTGTCCGTCTGGCCGCGCGTCACTTCGATATAGAAGCCGTGCACCTTGTTGTATTCGACGCGCAGATTGCCGATGCCCGTTCGCGCGCGTTCGCGCGTTTCGAGATCGATCAGGAACTGTCCGCAGTTCTCCGAAATATCTCGTAGTTCATCGAGTTCCGCGTCATAGCCGCGCGCGATCACGCCGCCGTCGCGGACCATCGCGGCGGGTTCCTGCGCGACGGCGCGCTTCAACAGGTCGACGCAGTCGGCGGGCGGCACCAGCGCCGTATCGATGCGCGCGAGCGAATCCGCGGCCGTCGTCACGGCGGCAAGTTGCGCGCGCAGTTCGGGCAATGCAATGAACGTGTCGCGCAGGCTCGACAGATCGCGTGGGCGCGCCGATAACAACGCCAGCCGCCCGGTGATCCGTTCGATATCCGAGATCTGCCGCAGCGCGCTGCGCAGTCCGTCGAGGCTCGCTTGCGGCGGCGCGTCGAGCAGTGCGCCGATCGCCTGCTGGCGAGCCTGCGCGAACGACGCATCGCGCGGCGGATGATGCAGCCAATGACGCAGCAGACGGCTGCCCATGGTCGTGCAGCAGGTGTCGAGCAGCGAGCAGAGCGTGGGTGAGTCGGTGCCGCGCAGCGTTTCCGTCAGTTCGAGATTGCGGCGCGTGGACGGATCAAGACCGATGTACTCCGATTCGTATTCGACTTTCAGACTGCGCACATGGCGTAACTGCTGGCCCTGGGTCGCCGCCGCGTACAACAGCAGCGCGCCCGCCGCGCCGCATGCGCACGAAAGCGAATGCGCGCCGAAGCCATCCAGGCCCGCCACTTCCAGTTGATCGCACAGCCGCTGCGTGCCCGAGGCGACGTCGAAGTGCCAGACGGGCACCCGCGTGGTCGCGCCGAAGCCGGTGGGCACTGTCCATGCGTTTGCATCGTTCGACGACGGCGCGTCGGCAACGAGAATCTCAGCAGGGCGGATGCGCTCGAGCACGGCCGCGACCTGATCGGGCGCGACTTCCGCGAGGCGCAACGCGCCGCTCGCCAGATTGAGCCATGCGAGGCCAATCGTGGTCACGACGCCGCGCCGGTTGTGTCCCGCGCACACGGCGAGCAGATAGGTGTCGTTCTTGTCGGACAGCAGTGCGGCATCGGTCAGCGTGCCAGGCGTCACCACGCGCACGACCTTGCGTTCGACGGGGCCCTTCGACGTCGCGGGATCGCCGATCTGCTCGCAGATCGCGACCGACTCGCCAAGCTTGACGAGCTTCGCCAGATATTGCTCGACGGCGTGATGCGGCACGCCCGCCATCTTGATCGGATTGCCACCCGACGCGCCGCGCTGCGTGAGCGTCAGATCGAGCAGGCGCGCGGCCTTTTCGGCGTCGTCGAAGAACAGTTCATAGAAGTCGCCCATCCGGTAGAACACGAGCGTGCCCGGATGCTCCCCTTTAATGCGCAGATACTGCTGCATCATGGGTGTGTGTTGCGCGTTGTCGCTTGCGGCTGCGGTTTGAGTGCCCATCCTCGTGTCTTTCTTGCGTGACTGTTCAGGGCGTGAGTTTAACCCGCCGACGCGCCGAGCGAACCTGGCCGGATGGCCAGGTTGCTGTCGCCGTGCCGACACGCGTACGCTTTGGTCACTCCTCGATGAGCGCGCGCATGTCGACCTTGTGCGCATTCGCTGCGCTGCGACGCTGCGCAAGCCACATCATGCCCGTGATGGATACGCCGAACACGGTGATGATCCACTGCACGGGCATCTTCGCCGTCAGCAGGATTGCGTACGCGCCGAGCATCAGCAGCACGGCGAGGTTCTGGTTGAAGTTCTGCACGGCGATCGAGTGGCCGGCGGTGAGCAGCGTCGCGCCGCGGTGCTGGAGAATTGCGTTCATCGGCACGATGAAGAAACCTGAAAGCGCGCCGAGCAGCACCATCAACGGATACGCGAAGATGATGTAAGCGGGCGCAAACAGTTCGCCGACGCGCAGGCCCGCGCCGGGCGGAAACAGGTTCTTGTTGTAGAAGGCCATCGCGACGGTCACGGCGCCCATGATCAGGCCAACGGGCAACACCTTGAGCGACGCGCGCAGCGGAATCCACGCCGCGGCGGCTGCGGCGCCGACGGCGATGCCGAGACCCGCCACGCCCTGCATGACGGCTGCTTTCGACAGCGACAGCCCGAGGTTCGCATCGGCCCATTTGAGCACCAGCAGTTGCAGCGTGACCGCGCCGCCCCATAGCAGCGTCGTAACCCACAGCGCGATTTGCGCGAGACGGTCGGCCCACAGCACGTTGAAGCAGCGCACGAACTCGCCGACCAGTTCGCCCGGCTCCTTCAACCGGTTCGGATAGCGCGCGCCCGTATCGGGAATGCCGACGTTGAGTGCCGCCGCGATCGCGTACGTGATCATCACGGCGAGCATCGCGAGGTCGGCGGCGGAGTGGATCAGCGGCCAGTGCATGTGCTGCACCAGATGCGACGCATAGGTGCTGATCAGCGCGCCGCCGAGCATCGTGCCGACGATGGTCGACAGCACGGTCGCCGATTCGAGCCACGCGTTCGCGGCGACGAGCCGGTCGGCGGGCAGCAGTTCGGTGAGAATGCCGTACTTCGCGGGCGAGTATGCGGCCGCGCCGAAGCCGACCACGCCGTAAGCGATCATCGGATGCACGCCGCCGATCATCAGCAGGCAGCCGCACGCCTTCAGCGCGTTCGAGACGAACATCACGTGGCGCTTTTGCAGCGCGTCGGCGAATGCGCCGACGAACGGCGCGAGCAGTACGTAGGAAATCGTGAAGAAGATCTGCAGCAGCGGCGTGATCCACGCGGGCGAGCGGATCTCGGTGAGCAGCGCAATGGCCGCGATCAGCAGCGCGTTATCGGCAAGCGACGACACGAACTGTGCCGCGATAATCGTGTAGAAACCTTTCTTCATGGTCCCGATTGGAACACAGCGCCCGTAATTTTGCCGTGGATGCGCATGTCCCGTTCAGGTGCGCGACGCATCGCGAGTCACGAGCCCAAAAAGAAAAAAGCGGCCGAGGCCGCTTTCAAACGCACGCAGCGTCTTAGGCTGCTTGCTCTTTCGTCTTGGTGTAACGCGACAGAATCGGAATCATCTGCGCATACACCTTCGGGTTGCCGGCGACGATCTCATGCAGGTGCAGGAAGTCCGAGTCGCCCGTGTAGTTGCCGACCAGGCCGCCCGCTTCCGTGACGAGCAGGCTGCCTGCCGCCATGTCCCACGCGCTGATGCCTTGCTCGAAGAAGCCGTCGAGGCGTCCCGCCGCGACGTTCGCCAGATCGAGCGCCGCCGCGCCCGGACGGCGCAGGCCCGCGCACGCCTTCGTCATGTCGGCGAAGAGCTGCGTGTAGGCTTCGAGCGTGTCTTTTTCACGGAACGGGAAGCCCGTGCCGATCAGGCTGTCGGCGAGCCGGTCGCGGCGGCCGACGCGGATGCGCCGGTCGTTCAGATACGCGCCGCGGCCGCGCGAGGCCGTGAACAGGTCGTTGCGCGTCGGGTCGTAGACGACCGCCTGCGTGACGATGCCCTTGTGCGCGAGCGCGATCGACACGCAGTAATACTGGAAGCCGTGGATGAAGTTCGTGGTGCCGTCGAGGGGATCGATGATCCACTGGAATTCGGACTCGTTGCCCGATTCGCCGGATTCTTCGGCGAGGATCGCGTGATCGGGGTAGGCGGTGGTCAGCGTTTCGATGATGGCCGCTTCGGACGCCTTGTCGACCTCCGTGACGAAATCGTTGTGCTGCTTCTTGCTGACCTGCACGAGGTCGAGATCGAGCGACGCGCGGTTGATGATCTGCCCGGCGCGGCGAGCGGCCTTGACAGCGATATTGAGCATGGGATGCATGAGTCTGGATCCTTGTGCCGGACGCGCACGGCGGCTGCCCGGTGTTGAGCTGAAAATAAGCTGTTAATCATGCGAAACGGGCGCCCGGCACGACTGAGTCGAAATCTGGCAGCACATTCCGTCGACGGAGACAAATTGAAGAAGAGCGGTGCGCCGTGTCCGATGTTCCTCGTGAGAGGCAATGTGGCACGGCGCGAGTATCAGGATTTTACCTGAGTCTCGTCCTTTCGAGGCGGTTCGGGCCGACCCGCGCGCCGGCAAACGGGCCTATGACGGTCGCCCGGTGCAGCATCGGCCGATCGGCAGATGGAAAGAGGCAGCGCGTTGGGGCTACCATTACTGTTTCCTTGTCTCCAAAGCTCATCGTGGTTCAAACGCCTGCTTCGCCTTCCTCCAGCATCGCTTCCGACAACTCCGGCATCGGCGGCGGCTTCACGTCGACGCGTTTCGTGCTCGTCGAGCCAAGTCATCCCGGCAACGTCGGCGCGGCGGCGCGCGCGTTGAAAACCATGGGTTTTTCCCGGCTCGTGCTGGTGTCGCCCCGCGTCGCGGACGTGAAAAACGACCCCGAGGCGATTGCGATGGCGAGCGGCGCGGACGACGTGCTCGCGTCCGCCCATGTCGTGCCGACGCTTGCCGATGCGCTGTCGGGCGCGCACTGGTCGCTGGCGCTGACGGCGCGCGCCCGCGAGTACGGGCCGCCGCAGCTCGCGCCGCGCGTGGCCGCGACACAGGCGCGCGAGCATGCCGTGCATGGCGATATCGCGCTCGTGTTCGGCAACGAACGCACCGGGTTGTCGAACGAGGACGTCGAGCGGTGCAGCGCGCTCGCGCATATTCCGGCCAATCCCGCGTACAGCTCGTTGAATCTGTCGCAGGCGATCCAGGTGCTGTCGTACGAGTTGCGAATGGCCTACCTCGTCGACAGCGACGGGGCGGAGCCGGGAGCGGGCGGCGCGGGCACGCTCGCCGCGAGCGACGAAATCGAGCGCATGTACGTGCATCTCGAAAACGCGCTGATCGCACTCGACTTTCTGGATCCCGGCAACCCGAAAAAGCTGATGTCGCGCTTGCGGCGGCTGTTCGCACGCTCGGGCCTGGAGCGTGAAGAGGTCAATATCGTGCGCGGAATCGCGAAGCACATTCTGCTGAAATCGAAAGGGCGCGACGGCGACGAGCGTTGAGCGGCGTGCATTTCGCGTGAGCCGTAGCCGTGTGCGCTGCTCAAACCTTGTCGTCCGCGTGGGCTTCCGGCAGGTTTTGCGCATTCGCCCTACAATGGCCCGAAACGTCATAAGCAAAGCTCGCCAGCTGCAATGCGCATGCGTGCGGATGTCACAGCGCACGCAAACGTGCAAGCGCCGGCAGTCCGCTCCCCGCGCCAATGCGCGGCGGCGATCCATCCCTACGACAGCCTCATTGCCATGTTCACGAGACTCCGCGAAGACATCGCCACGATCCGCGAGCGCGATCCCGCCGCCCGCAGCGCCTGGGAAGTCCTCACGTGTTACCCGGGCTTGCACGCGCTGATCTTCCATCGCTTCGCGCATGCCTGCTGGCGCGCGAACCGTCGCTGGATTGCGCGCTTCGCGTCGCAGTTCGGCCGTTTCATGACGGGCATCGAGATTCACCCGGGTGCGACGATCGGGCGGCGCGTATTCATCGATCACGGCATGGGCGTCGTGATCGGCGAAACAGCTGAAATCGGCGACGACTGCACGATCTATCAGGGCGTCACGCTCGGCGGCACGTCGCTCACGCGCGGCGCGAAACGCCATCCGACACTGGAGCGTGGCGTGATCGTCGGTGCGGGCGCGAAGGTGCTGGGTGGCTTCACGATCGGCGCGGATGCGAAGATTGGCTCGAACGCAGTCGTCGTGAAGCCGGTGCCGGCGGGCGGCACGGCCGTCGGCAATCCGGCGCGCGTGATCATGCCGGCGACGGCATCGGTGCCGGCGGCTTCCGCGCCGGCGGGCGTCGATGGCAAGACGACGGCACGACCGGGCTTCTGCGCGTACGGCATCACGCCGAATGCCGACGATCCCGTCTCGCTTGCCATTCACGGGCTGGTCAATCACGCGTCGACGCAATCGCAGCGCATCGACGAAGTGGTCGCGGCGCTCGAACGGCTTGGCGCGAGCCTCGAAGCGCTGCATGGCGCGGATGCGGCGTTGCTGGATCTGCGACGCCTGTCGGCGCAAATCGAAGGGAAGGTCGAGGTGACGGCGCGCTGAACTGCGCCAAGCTGAAGGGCGCGCGGAAAGGGAAAAGGGTGAAAACGACTACTTGTCCAGCCGCAGCGCCTTGATCCCTTCGGAATCGATGCGCACATAACCGCCGCGGCGCTCGCCGTGGTCGAGATCCCAATCGGGCAGCACCCAGCGCATGCCGCCTTTCTCATGATGCAGCGCCGGCCTGTGGGTATGGCCGTGAATGATGGTGGCTGTCTTCGTCTTCTTGAAGAGTGCAGCAATGCCTTCCGACGTCACGTCGTAGCGCGGCGAGACAGGGCGCTGACGTCCCGCTTCGCTCGATCTGCGCATTTTCTCCGCCAGCGCCTTACGCCAGCGATACGGCCACACCAGAAACAGCCACTGCGCAAGATGGTTGCGCGCGAAGCCACGAAAGCGCTGATATTTGCGGTCCGACGTGCATTGCGCGTCGCCATGCGTGAGCGCGATTTTTGTCCCGAACGCGGTGATGACGAACGGATCGGGCAGCCATATCGCGCCCGCCGCTTTCATGAAGCGCTTGCCCAGCAGGAAGTCGCGGTTGCCGTGCATGATGTAGAGCGCGATGCCTCGCTCCGAGAGCGTGTGCATCAGCGCGGCCATGCGGGCGGGGAAGGGCTCGGCGAGCATGTCGTCGCCGATCCAGTATTCGAACAGGTCGCCGAGAATGAAAACGGAATCCGCATGCTCGGCCGTCACGCGGATGAAATGCTCGAACGCGGCGACCGTCTGTGGGATCGCCTCGCTCAGATGCAGGTCAGCGATAAAGAAAAACGGGCGCGCCGCGTGCGGGCGTTTGCCCTCGCCAGGCACGCCCGCAGCGACGCTTCGCAGCGGCGTCTCTTGCAGCATGGAAGTGTGCTTCTCTAGTTGCTCAGCGCTTCTTAAAGAATAGGCTGTTCGTTTGAGTAATTCTCTTACTCGACGACGACGGCCTTTTCGATGATCACGTCGTCGACGGGCACGTCCTGGTGGAAGCCTTTCGAACCCGTCTTCACCTTGCGGATCGCGTCGACCACTTCAAGGCCTTCGACGACCTTGCCGAACACTGCGTAGCCCCAGCCTTGCGGCGTCGGCGACGAATGGTTCAGGAAGTCGTTGTCGTTCACGTTGATGAAGAACTGGGCGGTCGCCGAGTGCGGATCGTTCGTGCGCGCCATCGCGATCGAGCCCTTCACGTTCTTCAGACCGTTGTTCGCTTCGTTGGTGATCGGCGTGCTGGTCGGCTTCTGCGTCATGCCGGGCTCGAAGCCGCCGCCCTGGATCATGAAGCCGTCGATCACGCGGTGGAACACCGTGTTGTCGTAGTGGCCGGCCTTCACGTAGGCGAGGAAGTTTTCAACCGACTTCGGCGCCTTCTCGGCGTCCAGTTCCAGCTTGATGACGCCGTGGTTCGTGTGCAGTTCAACCATGATGATTTCCTTTGGGTCTAGGTGAGTGGAGGGCGTGGTGCATCGCCGTCTGAGCGGCCATTGGCCTGCGCCCGTGGCATGGTTAGTTCCGGTGCCGCGCTGGCGCCGTGCATCGAGTTGCCGGCGGCTCGCGCGTCACCCTGTTTGCAAATGCGTCGTCTGCCCGTGTGTTATCGAGCACCTACTCGCGGCCTGCGCGGCCGCTTCATTGCCAATCTTTGTGCGGCTTGTTTGCCAACTTACTTGCCGACAATTGTCGCCGACTGGAGCACGATCTGCTTTTGCGGCACATCGCTCATCGGACCGCGCGACGTGGTCGGCGTGCCCTCGATCTTCTTCACGACGTCCATGCCCGCCGTCACCTTGCCGAACACGGCGTAGCCGTTGCCGTCCGGATTCGGATAGTCGAGGCCGGCATTGTCGACCGTGTTGATGAAGAACTGCGCGGTGGCCGAGTTCGGGTCGCTCGTGCGCGCCATCGCGATCGTGCCCGTCATGTTCTTCAGGCCGTTGCGGCTTTCGAGCGGAATCGGCGCGCGGGTCGGTTTCTCAGCGTAGCTCGTCGTGTAGCCGCCGCCCTGGACCATGAAGCCGGGAATCACGCGATGGAAAATCGTCCCGTTATATTGACCGGATTTCACGTAGTCGAGGAAATTGGCCACCGTCTTCGGCGCTTTCTCAGGATACAACTCGACGCGGATATCGCCTTCCGACGTCTTCAAGAGAACGGACGGATGCGCAGCCTGTGATCCGTTTTGCGCAAAAGCCGGTGCGTTCGCGATCAGGGCGGCGCTGCCGAGCGCCAACATCAACCATTTCATGTAAATCCTCGGGGTGAAAACAGGGTGAACTCAGATGAAAAACGTCGGCAAGCGCGCGGCCCGAAAGCAGGCGCGCGAGCGCTCACTGCGATGGTGCAACGTACGGCGGCGTCGCGAGCGAACCGTTCGGGCCGCCGAACGTGAAGCCCGGCGTGCTGGTAATGCCCTGCATGGCGCGATTCGTGGAGTCGGTATCAGCTGGCTGGCTGGTCTTCTTCACGGGCGTCTTGCGCGGCGTCACGATTTTCTCGATGTCGGCGATGCGCTGGGTGGTCGTGCCGTTGCCCGCGCCCAGACTTTGTGCGCGGCGATAGGCCTGATCCGCCATGCGCAGATACAGGTCGCCGAGATTCTCGTACGCGAGGCCGTAGCCAGGGCTCGCCTTGACGGCTGTTTCCAGCGCGGCGCGCGCTTCCGTGTAACGGCCCTGCTTCGCGTAGAGCGCGGCGAGGTTGTTGTACGGTTCGGGCAGTTCGGGAAAGGTCTCGGTGAGTTCGGTGAACGCGGCGATCGCTTCGTCGTCGCGGTTCAGGCGTGCGAGCACGGTGGCGCGCTTGAATTTGGCCTGCGCGTCGCGTGGATTCGCGGCGATGCGTGCATCGAGTTGCGTGAGCGCGGCCGTCCAGTTCTTCTCCTGGATCGACGCGTCGGCATCGGGCGTCGCGTCACGCACGGCCGGACCGTGCGCGATGGTCGGCGTTTTCTGCGCGAAGGCGGGCGTGGCAGGCAGGACCATGAGGGCGAGCCCGCAGCAGGTCGCGCCCGCTGCCGTGCTCAAGGCCGCGAGCAAACCTGGACGGGACGACGCGCCGGAAATCGGGCGAAGCGTCGAGCGGAGCGCCGTCGCGAAGAGGGTCGTGGCGCCTCGCGCGCGGCCGCTGGAGTGTTTCATAGGCTCAGGTCTGGATGTTATACTCCGACCCATTCTAACAAAAGGTCTGCGCGTTCCGTCGAACCACAGACTGTCTTTTCGCCACTCGTGGTCGTCTCCGCCTTGACGTCAGCCTGATCCCGCGCCGTTGCGCGACATGCTGTCAGTCATGCCGCAGTGCCCGTGTTCGTGCATGCAGTTGCATGCTTTCTTCGGGCGCGGTATGAACGAAGACCAAGCGGATTTCTTTCGGCCCACGCATCGTCTCTATGGAATCTCTGCGCATCTACAACACGCTCGCGCGTGACAAGCAAAATTTCGTGCCGCTTCATGAAGGCGAAGTGCGTATGTATGTCTGCGGGATGACGGTGTACGACTACTGCCACGTGGGCCATGCGCGGGTGATGGTCGTATTCGACATCGTGCAGCGCTGGCTGCGCACGCTCGGCTACAAGGTCACCTACGTGCGCAACATCACCGACATCGAGGACAAGATCATTCGCCGCGCAGTCGAGAACGGCGAGTCGATCCGCGCGCTGACGGACCGTTTCATCGCGGCGCTGCACGAGGATGCGGACGCGCTCGGTATCGAGCGGCCCGACCTCGAGCCGCGCGCGACGGACTACATTCCGCAGATGCTCGGCATGATCGAGAAGCTCGAGCAGAACGGCTACGCGTATCAGGCCGCCGACGGCGACGTGAACTACGCGGTGCGCAAGTTCGCGAACTATGGCGCGCTCTCGGGCAAGTCGCTCGAAGACCTGCGCGCGGGCGAGCGCGTGGCCGCCAACGACGCGAAGCAGGACCCACTCGACTTCGTGCTGTGGAAGCAGTCGAAGCCCGACGAGCCCGCCGACACCGGCTGGGATTCGAAGTACGGGCGCGGCCGTCCCGGCTGGCACATCGAGTGCTCGGCGATGGGCTGCACGCTGCTCGGCGAGCATTTCGACATTCATGGCGGCGGCCAGGATCTGCAGTTTCCGCACCACGAAAACGAAATCGCACAAAGTGAAGGCGCTACGCGCCAAACCTTCGTCAATTACTGGATGCACAACGGCTACGTGCAGATCGACAATGAGAAGATGTCGAAGTCGCTCGGCAACTTCTTCACGATCCGCGAGGTGCTCGCGAAGTACGATGCCGAAGTCGTGCGGTTCTTCATTGCGCGCGCGCATTACCGTTCGCCGCTGAACTACAGCGACACGCATCTCGACGACGCGCGCAGCGCACTGGCACGTCTGTACACGGCACTGAAGGACACGCCGCCGGAAGCGGGCGAGATCGACTGGAACGAAGCGCATGCACAGCGTTTTCGCGCGGCGATGAACGACGACTTCAATACGCCTGTCGCCGTGTCGGTGCTGTTCGAACTCGCGAGCGAAGTGAATCGCACGCGCGATGCGGCGCTGGCGCGTCAGTTGCAAGGTCTCGCGCTGGTGCTCGGATTGCTCCGGCGCGAACCGCGCGCCTATCTGCAGCAGGCGGCGGGCAGCGAAAGCGAGGGTGCACTCGACGTACCAGCGATCGAAGCGAAGATCGCCGCGCGCGTCGCTGCGAAGCAGGCAAAGGACTACGCCGAGGCAGACCGGATCCGCAAGGAATTGCTGGACGCCGGTGTTGCGCTCGAAGACAAACCGGGCGGGTTGACCGAGTGGCGTCGCGTTTGAGCGCACCTCGCACTTCCCACTGATCGACTCGCCAGGCAGGAGGCAGGATGGCAACGGCCACGAAGACGCCGGCTAAACGGGCCACGTCTCAATCAAACGCGGCAGCTAAGGTAAAGGCAGTACGGGCGCGAAGCGGCGCAGCGAAGGTGGCGGTGAAATCGGCGTCGGCGAAAGGCGTCAAGGCGGCCCTGCACGGTCCGCGCAAAACGGCAGGCTCGCATGGCGCACACGCCAAGCAGGTGCCGTCGCGACACCTGCCCAATGGTGCGGACTTGCCCGAAGCAACCGCTGTGAAGCCGTCGCGCGCGCGGGCCGCGCACGCGAAGGGCAACGGTTCGCTGCCCGCGGAACTCGCGGGCGATGGGCAGGAACTCGCCTACGAAAGCCATGAAGCCGAAACGGTGCGCAAGCCGCGCGCCGCTGTCTCGTCGGCGGAAAGCGAGCAGATTGTGCAAGGCGACCCGCAGTCGTCCGTCGTCACGCGTCCGGCGTATTGGGACAAAGCTTGTGCCGATCTCGTCAAGCGCGACCGCATTCTGAAGAAGCTGATTCCGAAGTTCGGCCCCGTGCATCTGTCGAGCCGTGCCGATCCGTTCGTTACGCTCGCGCGCTCGGTGGTCGGCCAGCAGATTTCCGTCGCGTCCGCGCAGTCCATGTGGCAGCGCATCGTCGCTGCCTGTCCGAAGCTCGTGCCGCAACAGATCATCAAGCTCGGGCAGGAGAGTCTGATGAACTGCGGCGTCTCGAAGCGCAAGGCCGAGTACATTCTCGATCTCGCGCATCACTTCGTCTCGGGTGCATTGCACGTCGGCAAGTGGACGTCGATGGAAGACGAGGATGTGATCGCCGAGCTGACGCAGATTCGCGGCATCAGTCGCTGGACGGCTGAGATGTTCCTGATTTTCGATCTGTCGCGTCCGGACGTGCTGCCGCTCGACGATCCGAATCTGATTCACGCGATCAGCCAGAACTATTTCAGCGGTGAGCCGGTGACGCGCAGCGAAGCGCGTGAAGTCGCTGCAAACTGGGAGCCGTGGCGCACCGTCGCGACGTGGTACATGTGGCGCAGCCTCGATCCGGCGCCGGCCGGCAGCTGAATCAGGCACTGAAGCAGAAGGCAAAAACCGTCGGAGTCTATTGATTTGTTAAAATCGATAGATTCGAGACGGTTTTGACATGGGCGCGCGCGGTTAGAATACGCGCTGCCGGTAAGTCGAAGGATTAAAAACCAATGAAGACCACCTTTCTGGATTTCGAGCAGCCGATCGCGGAGCTCGAAGCGAAAATCGAAGAATTGCGCTTCGTGCAGGACGATTCGGCCGTCGATATTTCGGAAGAGATCGAGCGGCTGTCGAAGAAAAGCCAGCAGCTCACGAAGGATCTGTATACGAATCTGACGCCATGGCAGGTTTCGCAGATTGCGCGACATCCGCAGCGTCCGTACACGCAGGACTACATCAACGAACTGTTCACCGATTTCCACGAACTGCATGGCGACCGCTCGTATGCGGACGACCTGTCGATCGTCGGCGGCCTCGCGCGTTTCAACGGCCAGCCGTGCATGGTGATCGGACATCAGAAGGGTCGTGACACGAAGGAGCGCGCGCTGCGCAACTTCGGCATGCCGCGCCCCGAGGGCTATCGCAAGGCCGAACGTCTGATGCGTCTCGCCGAGAAGTTCGGCTTGCCGCTCTTCACGTTCATCGACACGCCGGGCGCCTATCCCGGCATCGGCGCGGAAGAGCGCGGCCAGTCCGAAGCGATCGGCCGCAACCTGTACGTGATGGCCGAGCTGAAGACGCCCATCATCTCGACGATCATCGGCGAAGGCGGTTCGGGCGGTGCGCTGGCTGTCGCTGTCGCTGACAACGTGCTGATGCTGCAGTTCTCGACGTACTCGGTGATTTCGCCGGAAGGTTGCGCGTCGATTCTGTGGAAGAGCGCCGCGAAAGCGCCCGAAGCAGCCGAAGCGCTGGGTCTGACCGCGCATCGCCTGAAGGCGCTGAACCTGATCGACAAGATCGTCAACGAGCCGCTCGGCGGCGCGCATCGCGATCCTAAGGGCATGGCGGCGCTGCTGCGCCGTGCCCTCGCCGATTCGCTGCGCCAGTTCCAGGGCATGAGCACGAACGATCTGCGTCAACGCCGCTTTGAACGCCTGATGGCCTACGGCAAGTTCAAGGAAACGACGCCGGGCGCGTAAGCCTCGCGTTCTCGTCCGAAGGCGCCTCGCGTACGATAAGCGCCGCCACAACGTGACTCTCTCCGCTGACACTCCCGCCGACCGCCTCGTTCTCGATGCGGTCGGCGTTGCGTTTGGGGCCTTGCCCGACGATGCGCGTATCGCGATCGCGTTCAGCGGCGGCGTCGATTCGACGGCGCTGCTCGACGCGGCGGTGCGTGTCGGCGGTGCGTCACGCTGCATCGCATTTCATGTTCATCACGGTCTGAGCGCCAATGCCGACGAATGGCTCGCGCATTGCGGCGCGTTTGCGCGCGAACGGGGTGTCGAGTTTGCGTCGCTGCATGTGGATGTGTCTCGTGCGGGCGGTCTGAGCATCGAAGCCACGGCGCGCGACGCGCGTTATCGCGCGCTCGATGCGCTTTGCGCGCAGCATCGCGTGCGCACGCTGTGGCTCGCGCAGCACGCCGACGACCAGGCGGAGACCGTGCTGCTGCAACTATTGCGTGGAGCAGGGCTGGCGGGCCTGGCAGCGATGGCGCCGGAATATCTGCCGTCCGGTGCGTCGGTTGCGCGGGTGCGTCCGCTGCTGCATCTGCTGCGCGCGCAACTGGAGCAATACGCACACGCACGCGATCTGCGCTGGATCGACGATGAGTCGAACAACGACACCCGTTACGCGCGCAACGCGCTACGTCACGATGTGCTGCCGCCGCTCGCCGTGCATTTTCCGGGCTTTCGCGACGCGCTCGCCCGCACGGCCGCACACGCGGCTTCGGCACAGCGTCTGCTCGACGAGCTTGCGCGCATCGATTTGCAAACGGCGCGCGGCGAAGAAGAGGGCGCGTTGTCGCGCGACGCGCTGCTCGCACTCGACGACGATCGCGCGGCGAATCTGCTGCGTTACTGGATGCGCACGCTCGGCTTGACGGCTGCATCGACTGCACGGCTGAAGGATGCACTGCGCCAGTTGCGCGCGATCGGCGACGCGCACAGCTTGCGGGTCGATCACGCGGGCCAGGCGTTGCGCAGCTATCGCGGGCAAGTGTATTGGGAAGCAGGCGACAGCGCCGATCCCGCCGACGAAACGGCGCTCGTCGAACGCGCGGAAAGCGTGCTTGTCTGGCAAGGGCAAAGCGTGTGGCGCTTGCCGCAGTGGCGCGGCACGTTCGTGTTCAGCGATGCAAGCGCTGATGCGCCGGACGCAATTCCCGCCGATGCGCTCGCTCGCGCGCCGCTCGTCGCGCGCTCGCGCCGTGGCGGCGAACGGATGCGCTGCGTCGCGAACGGCCCGAGCCGCACGTTGAAGAATCTGTTTCAGGAGCGCGGCGTGCCATCGTGGAAGCGAGATGTACCGCTGCTTTTTGCCGGCGACGCGTTGCTGTTCGTGCCGCTGATCGGCGTGAACCGCGCCGCGCCCGTCGACCCGGCGCAGCACGGAGGCGCTCGTTATATCCAGATCGCCTGGCGCGAGGATCTGACGTTGGCGTGACGTTCGCGTCCGCGTCCGCGTTCGCGACGGCCGACGCCCGACCGGCCGGACGGCTATTGTCATGCGCGCGCAACAATCGCCGCAAATCCTTCTACGACAAGCATTTGCAACGGCTTTTGCCTGGATTGCGGCTTGTCTTTTTATTGCCGATCAGGTAGGGTAACTTGTTTGCCCGACTCGCTTTTTGTCGTGTTACCTGGCTGTTCTTACGCGAACGTCCGGGGCGCGCTCCAAGCCGTTAGCCACCCCGTTAGCGTCCGTCAGCCCTGTTTACCGGCAGGTTTCGGCAGGGCCGGAAAAAGCAAACCCGGCAAATCCGCGCGTACCCTACGCACGCTGCATCTGCGCCGCCACACTGCGCCGTCGTTCCCGAACGTTGTGCCCTGTGCTTTCTTTGTGCGGCCGCTCCAGCGCGCCCGGCGCGCGCCGGTTGGCGTATCAGTTTCCCTTCAGTTCAGAACGACAATGGCACTCATCGTACACAAATACGGCGGCACATCGATGGGCTCGGTCGAGCGCATCAAGAACGTCGCGAAGCGCGTCGCGAAATGGCACAAGGCAGGCCACAAGATGGTCGTCGTGCCCTCGGCGATGTCCGGCGAAACGAACCGCCTGCTGGGTCTCGCGAAAGAGATTTCGCCCCAGCCCAGCCCGCGCGAACTCGACATGATCGCGTCGACGGGCGAACAGGTCAGCGTCGGCCTGCTATCCATCGCGCTGCATGACGCAGGCGTCGATGCCGTCAGCTACACCGGCTGGCAAGTGCCCGTCAAAACGGATAGCGCCTTTACGAAAGCGCGCATCAGCGACATCGACGGCGATCGCGTGCTGCGCGATCTCGACGAAGGCAAGGTCGTCGTCATCACGGGCTTCCAGGGCATCGACCCCGAAGGCCACATCACGACGCTCGGCCGCGGCGGCTCGGACACGTCGGCGGTCGCGGTGGCCGCGGCGCTGAAAGCGGATGAATGCCTGATCTACACGGACGTCGACGGCGTCTACACGACGGACCCGCGCGTGGTCGAAGAAGCACGCCGTCTGGATCGCGTGACGTTCGAGGAAATGCTGGAAATGGCCAGCCTCGGTTCGAAGGTGCTGCAGATCCGCTCGGTGGAATTCGCCGGCAAATATCAGGTGAAGACGCGTGTGCTGTCCAGCCTGACCGATCCGCTGATGTCGCTCGACGAAGAAATGAAGTCGGGCACCCTGATTACTTTTGAAGAAGACGAAACCATGGAAAAAGCAGTCATCTCGGGAATCGCGTTTCAGCGTGACGAAGCCCGTATCGCCGTGATGGGTGTGCCCGACAAGCCGGGCATCGCATATCAGATCCTCGGCCCGGTTGCCGATGCGAATATCGATGTCGACATGATCATCCAGAACCAGAGCGTCGAAGGCAAAACGGCGTTCACGTTCACGGTCGGTCGCGGCGACTATCAACGCGCCATGGACATCCTCACGAACCAGGTGAAGGGTCACGTGAACGCGGAGCAGGTGCTGGGCGATCCGAAGGTGTCGAAGGTGTCGGTGGTCGGTGTCGGCATGCGTTCGCACGTGGGTATCGCGAGCAAGATGTTCCGCACGCTGTCGGAAGAGGGCATCAACATCCAGATGATCTCCACGTCGGAAATCAAGATCTCGGTGTTGATCGACGAGAAGTACATGGAGCTCGCCGTGCGCGCGCTGCATAAGGCATTCGAACTCGATCAGGCGTGATGTCAATCGCGTGCCCGTTTGCTTCGGCAATGGGCATGTGCGTAAAGGTTGTTGGAGATGGTGCGGGCGTCATTGCGTCGGGTCTTGGGAACGTCATTGAAAATGACGTTCCTGGCACAAAAAGTGTGAAGTAGAAATTGACCTGAGCCTTTGAACCCGCTATTATCTTGGCTTCGTTGCGCTGCCTCCCTGGCGCAAGCGAAAGTTTGGGAGACGTGGCCGAGAGGTCGAAGGCACTCCCCTGCTAAGGGAGCATCTGGGCCAAAACCTGGATCGAGGGTTCGAATCCCTCCGTCTCCGCCAGAAATGGCGGTGGAACCCCGTAGAGCTGCGGCTCTGCGGGGTTTTGTTTTTTGCGCGTCCGTTTCATGTGCCTTCGTGATTTATGCCGCGCAGTCTCAACTTTTCATTCCCGGGTCCGTAAACATCGGTATTGGTGAATTGCATTCGCGATGAATGCGCCATTCAAGCGTTTCACGTGGATATCTTTTTGCCTGGCATTACCAAACGAATCGCCTGCATTTTGCGAACCGGCGACGAAATCCGCGAAACGTGCATGCGCACAACAGTGGAAGAGCGGGGCATATGACCAAATGCTGTCGCGTGTAACAGGACGTTACGAAGTGCTTTGCGACGCGAAGTTATGCATCAGTTATTACAAAGTTGAAATACGCGTTAAGCGTCGCTTTGTTATATTCGAATCAAGCAGTCGATAAAACACAACTCCCGCAAAGAAAAGGTGAAACCATGAAGTCCATGCGTCTTATCCCGTTGATCGCTGGCGTGCTCGCGATTGGCGCGTCGAGTGCGGCGATGGCTGGGGGACTGAACGTCGGTGTCAACATCGGTATTCCCGCTCCCGTCTACGTCGCGCCGGCGCCTGTGTATGCACCGCCGCCGCCGCCTCCGCCGCCCGTCGTGTACCAGCCGTATCAACCGGTGCCCGTCGTCGCTGGGCCCGCCATCGTGATCGGCTGGCATGGCGACCGCTACTGGGATGGCCGCCGCTACTGGGGCCGCGACGACTACTATCGTCACCATGGCGGCTACGATCATGGACATGGTCATGGGAATGGCCACTGGGACAACGGCCGTCACAACGGCTGGCATTGATCCCGGGCCACGACGGGTGCGCTCATGAATGCGCCAACAAAAAACCGCCCCTCGGGGCGGTTTTTTTATCGTTGCACGCGCAACGACGCGCTCGCTTACGCGAGCAGGCGACGTTACTCGCTGACAGCAGCCATGCCGCCGACCACGGCGCTGAAGCCGCTATCGACATGCATGATCTCAGCCGTCACACCGGCGGCGAGGTCCGACATCAGAAACGCCGCTGCATTGCCGACCTGTTCGATCGTGACATTGCGCTTGAGCGGTGCGTTGCCCTCGACGAAATCGAGAATCTTGCCGAAGCCCTTGATGCCGCTTGCCGCGAGCGTCTTGATCGGGCCTGCCGAAATGCCGTTCACGCGAACGCCCTTGCCGCCCAGCGACACTGCGAGATAACGCACGCTCGCTTCGAGCGATGCTTTCGCGAGGCCCATCGTGTTGTAGTTCGGGATCGCTTTTTCTGCGCCGAGGTACGACAGCGTGAGCAGCGCAGCGTCGTTCGACAGCATCGGCAGAGCGGCCTTCGCGAGCGCGGGGAAGCTGTAGGCGGAGATGTCGTGTGCAATGCGGAAGTTTTCGCGCGTCATGCCGTCGAGGAAGTCGCCTGCGATCGCTTCACGCGGCGCGAAGCCGATCGAGTGAACGAGGCCGTCGAGGCTGTCCCAATGCTCTTTCAGCGAAACGAAGAGTGCGTCGATTTGCGCGTCGTCGGCGACGTCGCAGGGGAAGATCAGATTGCTGCCGAATTCGGTCGCGAATTCGGTGATGCGATCCTTGAAGCGTTCGCCGACGTACGTGAACGCGAGTTCAGCGCCTTCGCGCTTGCAGGCCTGCGCGATACCGTACGCGATCGAACGGTTCGACAGCAGGCCCGTCAGCAAGATTCGTTTACCAGCGAGGAAGCCCATGGATTCTCCTAATGAGGTCAGCGCGCCGCGATGACAGAGTGCGGGAACGCGCGGGATTTTGGGTAGAATTCTCTCACATTGCAACTGCCCACCGACCAACAAGGCACCTATGACCGCAGGCACGCGACGGGTTGAAGCGCCGCGCCCGAAATGGCGCACACTGATTCGTCCGCTGTTGCGTCCCTTGCCGCGCGTCGCGCTCGCCACGTGCGTCGGCTCGCTGATCGCGTTGTCGCTCATGACGTCGCAGCATGCGCAGGCCGCGTATGCGATCGCGCAGTACGGCAACCCGAAATATCCGCCTGACTTCAAACACTTCGACTACGTCAATCCCGACGCGCCGCGCGGCGGCACGCTGGTGCTCGCGAATCCCGACCGTTCGACGAGCTTCGACAAATTCAATCCGTTCACGATGCGCGGCAGCGCGGCGCCCGGCATCGGGCTGCTGTTCGAGAGCCTGACGACGGGCAGCGCGGATGAAGTCGCGTCCGCCTACGGTTTGCTGGCCGACGATATCGCCGTTGCGGCGGACGGCCTGTCGACGACCTTCCATATCAATCCGCGCGCGCACTTTTCGAACGGTGACCCCGTCACGGCCGAAGACGTAAAGTTCTCGTTCGACACGCTGAAAAGCCCGCAGGCCGCGCCGCAGTTCGCCGCGTATTTCGCGGAGATCACGCGCGTCGTGATCGTCGACCCGGCGACCGTGCGCTTCGAATTCAAGCAGCACGATCGCGAGCTGCCGTTGCTCGCGGGCGGCATGCCCGTGTTCTCGCGCAAGTGGGGCATGAAGCCGGACGGCAGCCGCACGGCGTTCGATCAGCTCGCGTTCGAAAAACCGATCGGCAGCGGGCCGTATCTGATCGAGAGTTACGACAACGGCCGCACGATCACCTACAAACGCGACCCGAAGTACTGGGGCGACAAGCTGCCCGTGCGCGTCGGCATGTATAACTTCGAGCGCATCAACTACAAGCTGTATTCGGATGGCACCGCGCGTCTCGAAGCATTCAAGGCGGGCGAGTACGATGCGCTCGTCGAATACGTCGCGCGCAACTGGGTGCGCCGCGATGTCGGCAAGAAGTTCGACAGCGGCGAGCTGATCAAGCGCGAATTTCCGCAACATAACGGCACGGGGATGCAGGGCTTTATCCTGAACCAGCGCCGGCCGCTATTCTCGGACGTGCGGGTGCGCAAGGCGCTCGATCTCGCGCTCGACTTCCAGTGGCTCAACCGGCAACTGTTCTACAGCCAGTACAAGCGGATCGACAGCTACTTCGTCAACACGGATCTGCAAGCGAAAGGCATGCCGTCGCCGGGCGAACTGAAACTGCTCGAGCCATGGCGCGCGCAGCTCGAGCCAGGCGTGTTCGGCGAGCCGCCGAAGCAACCCGACACGGACCCGCCCGGTTCGTTGCGCGCGAATCTGCTCGAAGCGCGCGCGCTGCTCGCGCAGGCCGGCTGGACGTATCGCGACGGCGCATTGCGCAACGCGAAGGGCGAGCCGTTCGTGTTCGAGATACTCGACGACTCGGGTTCGTCGGCATCGTTCGACCCGGTGTACGCCACCTTCGTGCGCAATCTGCAAAAGCTCGGCATCGTGGCGCGTACGCGCACGGCGGATTTCGCGGTGTATCAGAAGCGTCTCGACGCGTTCGACTTCGACGTCACGACCATCCGCTTTCCCGACGTGCAGGTGCCGGGCGCGGACATGATCGACCGGTTCGGCAGCAAGGCGGCAGGCGAGCCGGGCTCGGGCAATCTGATCGGCCTGAAGTCGCCCGCCATCGATGCGATCCTGCGCGCACTGGTCGGCGCGCAGACCCGCGAACAACTTGTCGATGCCACGCACGCGCTCGATCGCGTGCTGATCAACGGCTATTACATGGTGCCGCACTGGTACAGCGCGACGCATCGCGTCGCGTTCAAGCGTGGTCTCGCGTGGCCCGGCACCTTGCCGCTGTACTATACGGCGGAAGGATGGATCACTTCGATGTGGTGGTTCGCCACGCCGCAATGAGCGCGCTGACCGCGTACCCCATCATGTACTTTTGATTCTGGACGGCCGCCATGTGGAGCTACATCCTCAAACGTCTGCTATTGATGATCCCGACGTTGATCGGCGTCCTCACGCTGACTTTCGTCGTGATCCAGTTCGTGCCGGGCGGACCCGTCGAGCAGGCGGTGCACGAACTGCGGCGCAGTACGGCTGAAGGCGGTGCGCCGTTCGGGCTGCGCGCGCATAGCGGCGTCGACGCGCAGCAGATCGCGCAACTCAAGGCGTTGTACGGCTTCGACAAACCGCCGCTCGAACGCTACTGGCTGATGCTCAAGCGCTTCTCTCACTTCGATCTCGGACAAAGCTATTTCCGGCATCAAAGCGTGTGGTCGCTGATCGTGTCCAAGCTGCCCGTGTCGATCAGCATCGGGCTATGGACGTTCTTCCTCACATATCTGATATCGGTGCCGCTCGGCATCGCGAAAGCGGTGCGCAACGGTTCGCGCTTCGACGTGGGGACGAGCCTCGTCGTGCTGGTCGGCTACGCGATTCCCGGCTTCGTGCTCGGGGTGCTGCTGCTGGTGCTGTTCGGCGGCGGCTCGTTCCTGCAGCTGTTCCCGCTGCGCAATCTCACATCCGATAACTGGGACCAGTTGAGCTTCTTCGGCAAGATTCTCGATTACCTGTGGCACATCACGCTGCCGATCGTGGCCTCCGTGGTCGGCAGCTTCGCGGTCGTGACGATGCTGACCAAGAACGCGTTTCTCGACGAAATCCGCAAGCAATACGTGCTGACCGCGCGCGCGAAAGGGCTGTCCGAGCGCCGCGTGCTGTGGAAGCACGTGTTCCGTAACGCGCTGTTGCCGTTGATCGTCGGATTTCCGGCCGCGTTCATCGGCGCGTTCTTCACGGGCAGCCTGCTGATCGAAACGCTGTTCTCGCTCGACGGGCTCGGGCTGCTGTCGTATGAGTCGGTCGTGCGGCGCGACTATCCCGTCGTGCTCGGCACGCTCTATCTCTTCACGCTGATCGGGCTCGCGACCAAGCTCATCTCCGATCTCTGCTACGTGTGGGTCGATCCACGCATTCAATTCGAACAACTGGAGCGCTGATTTGAGCCGCGTTCGTACAGATGCCGAAGTGTCGCGCGCGCAGCCGGTGCGCGCGTTCGTGTCGCCGTCGCCCGCGCGCCGCGTGTGGCTGCGCTTCCGTCAGCAGCGGCTGGGTTACTGGAGTCTGATCGTATTCGTCGTCGCGTTTGCGGCGAGCCTTGCCGCGCCGCTGTGGTCGAACGACAAGCCGGTCGTCGTGCGGTACGACGGCCACTACTATTTCCCGCTCGTGAAGGACTACGCGGAGACGACCTTCGGCGGCGACTTCCCGACGCCCGCGGATTACCTCGATCCGTACGTCAAGCAGCGTCTCGACGCGCCCGGCAACTTTGTGATCTATCCGCTGAACCGGTACTACTACGACACGCTCAACTATTTCTCGAAGCGGCCGAATCCGGCGCCGCCTTCACGCGACAACTGGCTCGGCACCGACGATCGCGGCCGCGATCTGTTCGCGCGGCTCGTGTATGGCTTTCGCGTGTCGGTGGAGTTCGCGCTGGTGCTGACCTTCATCGGCACCGTGCTCGGCGTGCTGGCGGGCGCCGTGCAGGGTTACTTCGGCGGCAAGACGGACATCTTCGGGCAGCGTCTGATCGAAATATGGAGCGCGATGCCGGAGCTGTATCTGCTGATCATCTTTGCCTCGATCTTCGAGCCGGGCTTCATCCTGCTGATCGTGCTGTTGTCGCTGTTCGGCTGGATCGGCCTCGCCGACTACGTGCGGGCCGAGTTTCTGCGCAACCGGCAACAGGACTACGTGCGCGCCGCGCGAGCCATGGGCTTGTCGAACTGGCAGATCATCTGGCGACACGTGTTACCCAATAGCCTGACGCCCGTCATTACGTTTCTGCCGTTTCGGATGAGCGGCGCGATCCTCGCGCTGACGAGCCTCGATTTTCTCGGCCTTGGCGTCCCGCCGCCGACGCCGAGCCTCGGCGAACTGCTCGCGCAAGGCAAAGCGAATCTCGATGCGTGGTGGATCTCGATGTGGACGTTCGGCGTGCTGGTCGTGACGCTGCTGCTGTTGACGTTCATGGGCGACGCGCTGCGCAACGCGCTCGACACGCGCATCTCCGACGCTATGAAGGCGGGAGGCAACCAGTGAGCGCCCACTCGATGAAACACGACGGGCCGCTGCTCGAACTCGATCATCTGCGCGTGACCTTCGGCGACACGGTGGCTGTCGACGATGTGTCGCTCACGATCGGCCGCGGCGAGCGCGTCGCGCTGGTCGGCGAGTCGGGCTCCGGTAAGAGCGTGACGGCGCTGTCGATCCTGCGTCTGTTGAACGACGCGCAGACGCGCGGCGTGGTGCGCTTCGACGGCGAAGATCTGCTGGCGAAGAGCGAACGTGAAATGCGCGGGATGCGTGGCTCCGCTATCGCGATGATCTTTCAGGAGCCGATGACGGCGCTCAATCCGCTGTACACCATCGGCGATCAGATCGCGGAGACCATCGTGCTGCACGATGGCGTGAGCGCCAACGAAGCGCGCAAGCGCGCCGTCGCGCTGCTCGACCGCACGGGCATCACGGAGCCGGGCAAGCGGGTGAACAGCTACCCGCACCAGTTGTCGGGCGGCCAGCGGCAGCGCGCGATGATCGCGATGGCGCTCGCGTGCCGTCCGCGGCTGCTGCTCGCGGACGAACCGACGACGGCACTCGACGTGACGATCCGCGCGCAGATCGTCGAGCTGCTGCTCGAACTGCAACGCGAGGAAGCCGAAAAGCGCGGCATGGCCGTGTTGCTGATCACGCACGATCTGAACCTCGTGCGCCACTTCGCGCAACGCGTCGCGGTGATGGAGAAGGGTGTGCTGGTCGAAAGCGGGCCGGTCGATACGCTGTTCGCGTCGCCGCAGCATCCATACACGCAGCGCCTGCTCCAAAGCCGCCCGGAGCGCGCCGTCGTGCCCGTGCTGCCGATCGCGCCCGTGCTGCTCGACGCACGCGACGTCAGCGTCGATTTCCGGACGAAGCTGCCTGGCATGGCCGGCTGGTTTCAGTCGGGCCGTTTTCGCGCGGTCGACGACGCGACGGTGTCGGTGCGGCAGGGCGAAACGCTCGGCATTGTCGGCGAGTCGGGGTCGGGCAAATCGACACTCGCGATGGCGCTGCTCGGCCTGCAACGAACCTCGCACGGCGCGATCGAGTTTCAGGGCAGGGCGCTGGGGAGTTATCGGGGGCGCGAGCAGACCACGCTTCGGTCGAATATGCAGGTCGTCTTTCAGGATCCTTTTAGTTCACTTTCACCACGGCAGACGATCGAGCGGATCGTCGGCGAAGGGCTGGCGCTGCACCGGCCGCAACTGAATGCCGATGCGCGGCGCGACAAGGTGATCAACGTGCTGCGCGAGGTGGGGATCGACCGGACGGCGCTGTATCGCTATCCGCACGAATTCTCCGGCGGACAGCGGCAGCGCATTGCGATTGCGCGCGCATTGGTACTGGAGCCGCGCATCCTGATTCTCGACGAACCGACCAGCGCGCTGGACGTCTCGATCCAGCAACAGGTGTTGAAGCTGCTCGCGGGTCTGCAACGCAAGTACAACCTGGGTTTCGTGTTCATCAGCCACGATCTGGCCGTGATCGGCGCGATGGCGCATCGCGTTGCCGTCATGCAGAACGGGGCGATCGTGGAGACGGGCGAGGTCGAGCAGATCTTCGCCCAACCGACCCACCCTTACACACGTAAGCTGTTGAAAGCGGCCTTGACGACTTGACATTCACCAATTGGGTGCGGCGACCCATTGTTTTTTTCTATTTGTTTTGACATTGGAATACTTACTGGCTAGTATCGACCAAACTTTTTTCCTAGCCTGTTGATTTTCAGGCAAAAACTACCGCCGCACCCAGCCCTAACCAAGACCAACCACCAGACCAATGCAGCACCAAAACCTAACCCAGGCTTGCACGCGCGTCGTCGCCGGGATGTTCATTGGCGTACTGATGGCCGCAGCTCCCGGCGCTTTCGCCGATGAAGTAAGCAGCTTTAACCAGAATGCCTCATTCTCGACCTCTTCCGGGTCGAGTTCAGTGTCCTCCACCACACAAAGCACCCAAAGCGCTGCCTCGAATTCCGAGAGCGGCGCTCGTTCGTTTTTGTCCGGCATGGCCGGCAAGGCGGGTGATGTGGTGGTCGGCGCCCTCAACATGATCGGCGTGCGTTACCGCTGGGGCGGCGATACGCCGGATTCCGGCCTCGACTGCAGCGGCTTCGTGCGCTACGTGTTCCAGGACACGCTGGGCATGGCACTGCCGCGCCGTGCGGAAGAAATGAGCCGTGTCGGCGAAAAGGTTCGGGTTTCCGACCTGAAGCCGGGCGATCTCGTGTTCTTCAACACGATGCGCCGTACGTTCTCGCACGTCGGCATCTACATCGGCGACAACAAGTTCGTGCATTCGCCCTCTACGGGCAGCACGATCCGCGTCGACGACATGGATGACGGCTACTGGGAAAAACGCTTCACGGGCGCGCGCCGGATCGAATCGACGGTGCCGCAGCAGCAGGAGCTGCGCCAGCGCGTGAGCGCGACGATCGGTGGCAGCAACTAAGACGATCGTCGGTTGACCGGTTTCAAAGAAAAGGCCCGCTTCATCGAAGCGGGCCTTTTGCTTTGCTGCGTCCGTTTTCGCCTATGACGCCGCTGCCCGTCAGGCCGTTGCGCGCGCCGCCGCCAGTTTGCGCAGCAGTTCGGGCGCGATGCGCGCGGCGGCTTCCTCGCCTGCGAGAATCGCCGCGTTGCGTTGTCCGAAGTCGGTGCCGCTCATCGCGTTCAGATTCGGACGGATCACGACGTCGGCGTATTTGTCGAGCTCGTATGCCTTGATGGTCTGACCCATGATCGTGAACGTCTGCATCAGCACGTCGAACGAGCTTTCGGTCAGCGCCGTTTCGGGCCGCGCGGAAATGTCGACGGCGATCACGAAGTCCGCGCCCATCTTGCGCGCGAACGACGCAGGCACCGGGCTGACGAGGCCGCCGTCCACGTATTCATGCCCGCCGATCTTCACCGGTTCGAACACCGACGGCACGCTCGACGAGGCGCGCACCGCGATACCCGTGTTGCCGCGCTGGAAGAGAATCGGCTGACCGGTTTTCAGATCCGTTGCGACGACACCGAGCGGCTTCGCCATCTTTTCGATCGGGCGATTGTCGAGCGTCTTGTTCAGGTAGTTCTGGAGTGCGACGCCTTGCAGAAAACCGCGCGTGCGAAACGGCATGGCCCAGTCGCTGATCGATGCTTCGTCCATGGTCAGCGCGAGCTTGTTGAGCGCGAAACCGTTCAGGCCCGACGCGTACAGCGCGCCGACCACCGAGCCGGCGCTCGTCCCGCATATCAGATCGACCTGGATGTTGCGCGCCTCCAGTGCCTTGATCACGCCGATATGCGCAAAGCCACGTGCCGCGCCGCCGCCGAGCGCAAGCCCGATGCGCAGCGGCCGTTGCGGCTTGACGGACGGCGTCGGCGGGACGGACGCGGTGCTGGGCGTGGGCGTGACAGTGTCGGGCTTGCTGCCCGTCGACGCGCAGGCGGAGAGAACAGCGGAGGCCGCGGCAATCGAGAACGTGCGGCGGGACAGGCGTGGCGATGACGGTTTCAACGAATTCTCCAGCGACGGCGCCGACGTCCATGCGAAAGTGTCGTGCCGCGTGTCATGCAAAAGCGATCGCCGGCGGCGATCCTCGCGCGCTGACCGGAGCCTGGCTGGAGCCGGACGGGCAGCGCGCGCACATCATAATGCAAAGCGGACATGCGGCGACAATTGGCGACACACGGTTGAGGAAACCGTCTACAGGCGCAGTTGTCAGTATCGGGTCCTGACGACGTCCGCTGTCCGATGTTTCGGCTTATGCCGTCCGGCGCGCTGCCGGACGCGCCTGCAAACCCATGTTGTCAGTGTTCGACGGGTATAATTCGTCTCTCTTTTTCAATTGCGTTCGCGCCGTCGGCAGGCGTTGTCACCGTCGCCGGGCGCGATCCGTTTCTGTTGCCGCGCCAGGCTTCGATGTTCGCCGGCGCAGGCGTCCGTCTCCGAGTTACCGCACATGACCACTCCCGTTCGCACCCGCTTCGCACCGAGCCCCACCGGCTTCATCCACCTCGGCAACATTCGCTCTGCGCTGTATCCGTGGGCGTTTGCGCGCAAAACGAAGGGTGTGTTCGTGCTGCGCATCGAGGACACCGACGTCGAGCGCTCAACCGAGCAATCCGTCGATGCGATTCTCGAAGGCATGCAATGGCTCGGCCTCGATTACGACGAAGGTCCGTTCTATCAGATGCAGCGCATGGACCGGTATCGCGAAGTGCTCAAGCAGATGCAGGAGCAGGGCCTCGTGTATCCGTGCTACATGTCGACGGAAGAACTCGACGCGTTGCGCGAGCGTCAGCGCGCGGCCGGCGAAAAGCCGCGCTATGACGGCACGTGGCGCCCCGAGCCCGGCAAGGTACTGCCGACGCCGCCCGCGGGCGTGGAACCCGTGCTGCGTTTCCGTAATCCGCTGACGGGCGTGGTCGCGTGGGACGATGCCGTGAAGGGCCGCGTCGAAATCTCGAATGAAGAACTCGACGATCTCGTGATTGCGCGCCCGGACGGCACGCCGACCTATAACTTCTGCGTGGTCGTCGACGATCTCGACATGAAGATCACGCACGTGATTCGCGGCGACGACCACGTCAACAACACGCCGCGCCAGATCAACATCCTGCGCGCGCTCGGCGCCGAGCCGCCTGTCTACGCGCACCTGCCCACCGTGCTGAACGAGCAGGGCGAGAAGATGAGCAAGCGGCATGGCGCGATGAGCGTGATGGGTTATCGCGATGCCGGCTATCTGCCGGAAGCCGTGCTGAATTATCTCGCGCGTCTGGGCTGGTCGCATGGCGACGCGGAAATCTTCTCGCGTGAGCAACTGATCGAATGGTTCGATCTCGAGCACCTCGGCAAGTCGCCGGCGCAGTACGACCACAACAAGCTGAGCTGGCTGAACAACCACTACATCAAGGAAGCGGACAACGCGCGCCTCGCCGATTTGAGCAAGCCGTTCTTTGCGGCGCTCGGCATCGACGAAGCGACGCTCGCGAAGGGCGCGGACTTGGTGGCGGTGATCGGGCTGATGAAAGATCGCGCGTCGACGGTGAAGGAGATCGTGGACAACGCTGCGATGTTCTATCGCGAACCGAATCCGGATGCCGACGCGCTCGCACAGCATGTAACGGATGTCGTGCGTCCCGCGCTCGCCGATCTCGCTGCAGCATTGAAGAGCTGCGAGTGGACGAAGGAGGGCATCGCCGCTGCGTTGAAGGCGACGCTCGGCACACACAAGCTGAAGATGCCGCAGCTCGCGATGCCTGTGCGTTTGCTGGTGGCGGGCACGACGCATACGCCGTCCATCGATAGCGTGCTGATGCTGTTCGGGCGCGACGTGGCTGTGCGCCGTATCGAAAAGGCGCTTGCCTGAGCAGACGAAGCGAGGCCGCGGGGCATCGTCGTGCGGCTTCGCAAAAAAATTGTAGAAAGCGAGTTAAGAGGTATTTACAAAGCGAAAATTGCTCACTACAATCTCGCTTCTGTTCTGCAAGGGGGTATAGCTCAGCTGGGAGAGCGCTTGCATGGCATGCAAGAGGTCAGCGGTTCGATCCCGCTTACCTCCACCATCAGAGCAGAGTGAAGTTCTTCCGGTTAGCTGGAAGTTGTAGAAAAAAGAACTTCACAAGCGGTAGTAAAGCAGTTAGAATAGCGGTCTTCGCTGCTGATGAATGAAGTTAGCAGCAAGAACGAGACAGATCTGAAAAGATTATGTCCCCTTCGTCTAGAGGCCTAGGACATCACCCTTTCACGGTGAGTACAGGGGTTCGAATCCCCTAGGGGACGCCAAATACTGGCGTTGCTTGAGATTCAAGTAATGCGCTTGCGAGAAGTAACCGACGCTCGCAAGTCAGGTAGCAAGACTGGAGTGGTAGTTCAGTCGGTTAGAATACCGGCCTGTCACGCCGGGGGTCGCGGGTTCGAGTCCCGTCCACTCCGCCAGATTAAGCCCGTTCGGTGAGCGGGCTTTTTCATTAAAGGTGTAAGCAGTAGCATATGAAGTACGTTGTCCCCTTCGTCTAGAGGCCTAGGACATCACCCTTTCACGGTGAGTACAGGGGTTCGAATCCCCTAGGGGACGCCAGAATACTGGCGTTACTTGAAGTTCAGGTAATGCGCTTGCGAGAAATAACCGACGCTCGCAAGTCAGGTAGCAAGACTGGAGCGGTAGTTCAGTCGGTTAGAATACCGGCCTGTCACGCCGGGGGTCGCGGGTTCGAGTCCCGTCCGCTCCGCCAGAAGTAAGAAGCCCGCTGAGTTGTCAGCGGGCTTTTTGTTTTTGCGCTTACCATTCGTCATAGCTTGCACTGACATCCGGGGCGCAGCATGCGTCACTGTGGGGCAAACAGCCATTGCCAGCGCGGTCCGCGTGTCTTAACGTTGAGCGGACCGACTCTTTCGTCCTTGCACGATGCTCGACCCGACTGACGATCCATCTCCCTTCCATTTGCGCAAGGCCAGCATGGACGACTTCTCGTTCGCCGAGGCGCTGACGCGCAGCAACATGGGCGGGTATTACCGCCGGCATCATCTCGTGTGGCGCAGCGACCTGTTTCTCGCGAGCTGGCGCGAATCGGAAAATTTCATTCTCGAAGCGGACGGCGAACGGATCGGTGTGTTGCGCATCACGGAGGAAGGCGACTCCCTGCATATCCGCGACGTACAGATCGCCGAAGGCCACCGGCGGCGCGGCGCGGGCACGTATCTGTTGAACACGTCGCACCGTTGGGCGAGGGCGCGCGGTCTCTCCGAACTACAGTTGCGCGTCTTCGTCGACAATCCCGCCGCACGTCTCTATCAACGGATGGGCTACCGGCTCGCCGGCCCGCGGCTCGCACAGCTCGGCTCGATCCGGCATATGGCGCGGCGCGTCTGAGCAGGTTGCTGGCGCATCGACTGCGCCTTCCAGGTTGCGGCGACACGCCGTTGCATCAACTCTGATCGTCCTGATCGTCTTCATCCCGTTCCCGTTCGTCGCGCCGATGCTCCGCACCGCGCACCATGAACGCCCGCGGACTTTCGCCGAACGCGCGACGGAACATCGCGGAAAACGCGCTCTGACTCTGGTAGCCCAGCTCTCGCGCGACATGCGACAACGGTCGCCCCTGACTGAGCAACGGGATTGCGCGGGCCAGCACGGCTTGCTGACGCCATTGCGAAAAGCTCACTCCCAGTTCCTGACGAAACAGCCGCGCGATCGTCCGCGTGCTCGCGCCAACCGTCGACGCCCATCGTTCCAGTGAATCCGTATTCGCGGGATCGGCGAGTACTGCTTCGCACAACGCACGCAGACGTTTTTCCGTCGGCATCGGCACGGACAGCGGCAAAGGCTGCGACCGCGTAATTTCGTCGAGCGCCAGCGAGCCGAGCAGGCGTTCGCGGTCGGGCGGCAAGCCGGGGGTGTCCAGCGAGGCAATGACTTCGCGCAACAGCCCGGAGACCTCGACGACCCGGCAGGCATCGAGTCCTGGCGGCACGACCGTCTCGTTGACGTAAAGCGTGCGCAGAAACGCCTCTTCGACGATGGTCACTTCGTGCAGCACATACGGGGGCACCCAGATTGCGCGCGACGGCGGCACCATCCACGTCGTGCCGAACGTACCCACCCGCAGCACGCCGCGCGACGCATACGCGACTTGCGCCCACGCGTGCGTGTGCCGCGCGATGCGCACGCCAGCGGGCATGGGCCGCGAGCGCACGCGGATGGGATGCGTCGGGGTGGGCGCGAACTCCGGCGGAATATCGGCGAAGTCGACGCGCGTCGACATTTCGGCAGCCGCCTTCGATGCAGGCGGCGTTGAACGGGCTGTTGAGCGGGCAGCGTCAGTCATGGCGTAACGGAGTGGGCGGCAGCGAATCTGCCGTATGACGCTTGTCATTGTAGGGTCGTGCGCGCCGTCCGAACATTGGCCGAAAGGACGATGCGACATCGAAAAAATGGCGCGGCATAATGCACCGGATTCGTTTCACCGACGGGAGAAGCCCATGAACTTTGCCACAGCCGACCTGTGCGACGCGCACGAAGATCAACTCGCCGCCGGTACGTTGCGCGTGCTCGATCCCGTATTCAGCCGTTTCGGCCGCGCGTCGTGTTTTGGGGGCGAGGTCGTCACGCTCAAAGTGTTCGAAGACAACACGTTGGTGCGTGCGACGCTCGAAGAGAAAGGCGCAGGCCGTGTGCTGGTGATCGACGGCGGCGGCAGCCTGCGGTGCGCGCTGATCGGCGGCAATCTGGGCAAGCTCGGTGAGAAGAATGGCTGGGCGGGCATCGTCGTGTACGGTTGCGTGCGAGACGTGCTGGAGCTGAACGAATGCAACATTGGTATCGTCGCGCTCGCGACCCATCCGCAGCGCAGCGAGAAGCGCGGTGGCGGCGAGCGCGATGTGCCCGTACGTTTGCCCGGCTCGGCCGTGCGGCCGGGCGAATGGGTGTATGCGGACAGCGACGGCGTGCTGGCGGCGAGCGCGCCGCTTCTGTAAAGCCTCAAATCATGAACGGATATGGTCTGGACGGGAGGGTAGGGAACTGATGCAAAACGTCTTTGTGTATGGCACCTTGCGTGCCGGTGAAATCAATGACATTGGCGCTGCTGCGGCGCGCAACGATATCGCTTCGCCGACGCTGGTGGGTTCGGCCACCTTGCGCGGCCGTCTGTTCGATTTCGGCGCCTACCCGGGCCTGGTGCCCGACGACGCAGGCGTTCACGTGCGCGGCGACGTCTACGCGATCGACGACGAACTCGTCGCCGTGCTCGATGAGATCGAGCAGGTCTATCCGGGCGTCGAAGGTCTGTTCATGCCGCGTGAAGTGACCGTCGATGTCGAAGGCACGCCCGTCACGTGCCGTTACTATCCGGTGCAGCGGGATGCCGTCAAAGGGCTGCCCGAGATACGCAGCGGCGATTGGGTCGAGCATCGGCGTTCGAACGGGCGCTGAAGGCGTGTCGGGGCAGCGCAGTCGATAAAAAAGAATGGCCCAGCAGGCATGACGCCCGCCAGGCCATCCCGGTCGGTCAACCTTCGAGCAGACGCGTTGCTCAGAGTTCTTCGTAAAGCGGCAACGTCAGGAACTCGGTGAAATTCTCCGACGTCGACATGTCGCTGAAGATCTGCGCGGCGCGATCGTACGGTTTCGTATCGCTGGTGATCGCGGCCTTTACCTTGTCGAGTTCCTGCGCCGTCAAATCCCGCACGAGTCCGGCCGTCACCTTGCGGCCATCGTCCAGCTTGCCCTTCGGCGAGCGGATCCACTGCCATACCTGCGAGCGCGAGATTTCCGCCGTCGCCGCGTCTTCCATCAGGTTATGAATGGGGACGCAGCCATTGCCTGCGAGCCACGAGCCAAGGTAGTGAATGCCGACGTTGATGTTGTTGCGCAACCCGGCCTCGGTGATCGGTGCTTCCGGACGGAAGTCGAGCAGATCCTTGCCCGTCACCTGCACGTCGACGCGTTGCTTGCCGATCTGGTTCGGCTTGTCGCCGAGCACCTTCACGAACTCTTCCATCGCGATGGGCACGAGTCCCGGGTGCGCGACCCAGCCGCCGTCGTAGCCGTCCGTCGCGTCGCGTGCCTTGTCCGAGCGCACGCCGGCCATGGCCTTGTCGTTCGCGGCCGCGTCGCTCTTGATCGGAATCAGCGCGCTCATGCCGCCGATGGCAGGCGCATTGCGGCGGTGGCACGTCTTCAGAAGTTGCAGCGCGTACGCGCGCATGAACGGCACCGTCATCGTGATCTGCGAGCGGTCGGCCAGGCAGAAGTCCTTGTCGTTCTTAAACTTCTTGATCGCCGAGAAGATGTAGTCCCAACGTCCCGCGTTCAGGCCCGAGCTATGTTCGCGCAATTCATACAGGATCTCATCCATTTCGAACGCAGCCAGGATCGTTTCGATCAGCACGGTCGCGCGAATCGTGCCGCGCGGCACGCCCACGGCTTCCTGCGCGGCGACGAAGATGTCGTTCCAAAGACGCGCTTCGAGATGGCTCTCCAGCTTCGGCAGATAGAAGTAGGGGCCCGTGCCGCGCGACAGTTGCTCCTTCGCGTTGTGATGCAGGAACAGCGCGAAGTCGAAGATGCCGCCCGACACGCGCTGGCCGTCGACGCTCACATGCTTCTCGTCGAGGTGCCAGCCGCGCGGACGCACGATCAGCGTCGCGATCTTCTCGTTCAGCTTGTACGACTTGCCGTTCTGCTCAAGCGAGATCGTGCGGCGCACCGCGTCCTTCAGGTTGATATGGCCGGTGATCTGGTTGTCCCAGCTCGGCGCATTCGAATCCTCGAAGTCGGTCATGTACGAATCCGCGCCCGAGTTCAGCGCATTGATGATCATCTTGCGCTCGACGGGACCCGTGATCTCGACGCGGCGGCATTGCAGATCCTGCGGCAGCGGAGCGATCGTCCAGTCGGCTTCGCGGATGCTCTTTGTCCCGGCGAGGAAGTCAGGGCGTTCGCCCGCGTCCAGACGCTGCGCCCGTTCGGCGCGCGCCTTGAGCAATTGCTGGCGACGCGGCTCGAAGGTCCGGTGCAGGGCGGCGACGAGTTCGAGCGCTTGCGGCGTCAGAATCGCTTCGAAGCCGGGCTTGATCTCGCCGGTGATTTTCATGCCCTGCGGGAGCGACAACGTGTTCGCCATGATTTCTCCTTGGTCGGTCAGTTTCAAAAACGTGTGGTGATGCAATTGCAATGTGTCGCTTCAACCGGCTCTGTGTCGTCATGCGCCAGGGCTGTGGCGCGTGCGGCTACTTTTTTCCGGTTTCGCTGGTTTCCAGGACGACGCCTGGTGTTCGATAAAGCTCATCAAATCGCTCATGCTCCTGCCCGTGCCGTGCGGCGTGACGCCGAGTTCCTCGGCGGGCGCGCCCTGGCGGTTCAGCCAGAACACGGTGTAGCCGAACCAGTTGGCGCCGCTCGCGTCCCAGCCGTTCGACGACACGAACACGATTTCGCGTGCGGCCACGCCGAATGCCTGCGTGCCGAGCGCGTAGGTCGCGGGCGCCGGCTTGAACGCGCGCACGGCGTCCACCGACAGCACGTGATCGAACAGTCCGGACATGCCGGCGCTCTTCACCGCGATGTCGAGCATCTGCGGATTGCCGTTCGACAGGATCGCCAGACCGATCGGCTCAGCGCGCCCCGTCGCGCGCACGTCGCGCAGCTGGCGCAACGCGGGCAGCACGTCGGGAAACGCGGACAGGCACGCGTATTCATCCATCAGGCGTTTTTCGCCGGCTGCGTTCAACGCGAGGCCGAGCTTGCGCGCGGAGAAACGCAGCGCGTCGAGCGTGATGTTCCAGAACGGCTCGTAGCGCGCACCGGCGGGATCGGAGGCCGTGCGCAACTGCGTGTATTCGATCTGTTTTTGCCGCCACAACTGCGAAAGCGCATCGCCATGGCCCGGAAACATCTGCTCCGCAGCAGCGACGACGGAATGCACGTCGAATAGCGTGCCGTACGCGTCGAGTATCACTGCCTTGGGGAAGAGTGTCGTTGTGGCCGACATTGCCTTGCGCTCCATCAGAGGTCAGGATCGATTCTATTCGTGACGGCTTGTGCTAAAAAAGACTCTAAAGATCACTTGATCTTTTACTTTCATCAACCTAATCTGACGCGACTTCTTATTCGTGCGCGATCGACGCGCGCAATCGACCGCCGATGGACCGCTTCAAGCAGATCGAGACTTTCGTGACCGTCGCGGCGCGCGGCAGCCTGTCGGCGGCGGCGCAGGCCGAAGGCGTCGCGCCCGCGATCATCGGACGCCGCATCGACGCGCTCGAGGAACGGCTCGGCGTCAAGCTGCTCGTGCGGACCACGCGCCGCATCACGCTGACTTACGAAGGCTCGGCGTTTCTCGAAGACTGTCAGCGCATCATTCACGACATGCAGAACGCCGAGGCGAGCGTGTCGGCGGGCGGCGTGAAGGCGAGCGGGCATCTGCGCGTGTCGGCGCCCGCCGGATTCGGGCGGCGGCATGTCGCGCCGCTCGTGCCCGCGTTCACCGTCGCGCATCCCGACGTATCGATCTCTCTCGATCTGTCCGATCGCATGGTCGATCTCGTCAACGAAGGTTTCGACTGCGCGATACGGCTTGGTGAATTGCCTGATTCGTCGCTTGTCTCCCTGAGACTCGGTGAGAACAAGCGCGTATGCGTCGCATCGCCGACCTACCTTGCACGTCGCGCGGCGCCGCAGACCCTGGCCGATCTCGCGCATCACAATTGCCTTGCGCTCGGCGCGAGCGCGAACCAGCAGCGCGGCTGGGTGTTCCAGCAGGGCGACAAGGTCGTCACGATCAAGGTGTCGGGCACGATGGAATGCTCGGACGGCGCGGTGCTTCACGAATGGTGCCTGGAAGGCTATGGGCTCGCGTGGCGCTCGTGGTGGGAAGTCGGCATGGACATCGCGGCGGGGCGCCTCGTCAGCGTGCTCGACGATTTCGCCGCGCCGCCCATTGGCATTCACGCGGTGTTTCCGCAGCGGCGGCATTTGCCGTTGCGCGTGCGTCTTTTTCTCGATTTCCTCAAGCATACGTACGGAAATCCCGCGTATTGGGGCTGAGCGCGGCGCGCACCGTGTTGCGAGGCCCGCATCGCGCGCGGGTTTCCGATATGCGGACATGCCCGCACGCACCGCTTGCGCGACTTTTCGGCGCACTACAATCGTTCTGACAGCCCGCCGCGCGGCATCACGACCGCTGCGGCGCAGGCGGTTGCACGCGCATGCCGGGACTCGCGATCCTGCTCGCCAGTTGCGAGGCCGCGAACGGCATGTGCGCGCATTCCACACCTGCAGTCGACGACGGAGGGCACCATGTTCAAGCACATCCTCGTTCCGACAGATGGTTCGGACCTGTCGAAGAAGGCGATCGACGGCGCAATCGATCTCGCCCAGGCCGTCGGCGCGCGCGTGACGGCGTACGCGTGCCTGCCGCAATATCCGTACTCTCCGTTTTCCGAAGTCGTGATCGAGCCGCCCGTGGACTTTCAGGACCGCAGCGAGCGCGAGGCGCGCCAGCATCTGCAGGAAGTGGAGGAGGCGGCGCGCGGCGCGGGTGTCGAGTGCACGAGCCAGACGAGCGTCCATCCGTCGCCTTATCTGGGCATCATCGAAGCGGCCGAGTCGGGCGGTTGTGACGTGATCTTCATGGCCTCGCATGGGCGGCGCGGACTCGGCAGTCTACTGATCGGCAGCGAGACGCAGCGCGTGCTCACGCATACGAAAATTCCGGTGATCGTCTATCGGTGATGGGCGTGTTCGGCCGCGTTCTTTGAGGATTCCGGGTTCTGGCCCGGGCATCCGAAAAACGCGCGCCAGCGGATAGCCGGCGCGCGATTCATGACAGCGGCAGCCTGGTGCGGCTTGCCGTCGAATGTGTCGTGTTGATTTCTCTCAGGTTCGTCTCATTCATATCGGGCGTCATAGACAGACCGCCCGACCTTCCTCCCTGGAAGTGCTGGAAACCGGCCCTCTGCGGGGCCGTTCTTCACGTTGCTGCGAGTGAGAGGCGCGTATCTTCCGGCCGTTGAATCCGCCGACGTCAGAGGACGTCAGACGCTTCAGGCGACCTTCTTGTTGTCGAAGAACTGTTCGTCTTCCGTCGACCCGTGCAGGGCCGTCGTCGACGCATCGCGCTCGACCGTCTGTGTGACGGCGTCGAAGTAACCCGTGCCCACTTCGCGCTGGTGCTTGACGGCCGTGAAGCCCTTTTCGGCGGCGGCGAACTCGGCCTGCTGCAGTTCGACGAACGCGCTCATCTGCTGACGGGCGTAGCCGTGCGCGAGGTTGAACATCGAGTAGTTCAGCGCGTGGAAGCCGGCCAGCGTGATGAACTGGAACTTGTAGCCCATCGCGCCGAGTTCCTTCTGGAACTTCGCGATGGTCGCGTCGTCCAGGTTCTTCTTCCAGTTGAACGACGGCGAGCAGTTGTACGACAGCATCTTGCCCGGGAATTCCTTGTGGATCGCTTCGGCGAATTTCTTCGCGTATTCGAGGTCGGGCTTGCCCGTCTCGCACCAGATCAGATCGGCGTAAGGCGCATACGCGAGACCGCGCGACACGGCTTGCTCGAGGCCCGGCTTGGTGCGGAAGAAGCCTTCCACCGTGCGCTCGCCTGTGAGAAACGGCTTGTCGTTGTCGTCGATGTCGGAGGTGACCAGGTCGGCGGCTTCCGCGTCGGTGCGGGCGATCAGCACGGTCGGCACGCCGCACACGTCGGCAGCGAGACGCGCGGCCGTCAGCTTCGCGACGTTTTCGCGGGTCGGCACGAGCACCTTGCCGCCCATGTGGCCGCACTTCTTCACGGATGCCAGCTGGTCCTCGAAGTGCACGCCCGCGGCGCCCGCTTCGATCATCGCCTTCATCAGTTCAAACGCGTTCAGCACGCCGCCGAAACCGGCTTCCGCGTCGGCGACGATCGGCGCGAAGTAGTCGATATAGCCTTCATCGCCGGGATTCTTGCCTTCCGACCATTGGATCTGGTCGGCACGCGTGAGCGTGTTGTTGATGCGCTTGACCACGAGCGGCACCGAGTTCGCCGGATACAGTGACTGGTCGGGATACATTTCACCTGCCACGTTGGCGTCACCGGCAACCTGCCAGCCGGACAGATAGATCGCCTTCAGGCCGGCCTTGACCTGCTGCATCGCCTGATTGCCCGTCAGTGCGCCGAGCGCGTTGACGAACGGCTGTCCGTGCATGTCGTTCCACAGCTTTTCAGCGCCGTGGCGCGCGATGGTGTGTTCCGCTTGCAGCGAGCCACGCAGGCGCACGACGTCTTCCGCCGTGAAGCCGCGCTTGATGCCCTTCCAGCGGCTGTCCGTTTCCCATTGTTGCTGAAGTTGTTTTGCCTGGTCGTTGCGCGTCATGGTGTGCTCCTTGTGCCTTGCAAGAGGGTTCGGTGGACTCGTGACCGCGAAGCGAGACTGCCGGGGGCATTTCGTTTCGTGAAGTCTTATATAAGAGTCTAGGCTTAAGGCATTACGCGGAACAGACACCATCAAGGCTTTTTCGGCGATTTTTACATGATATTTTTCAATGGGTTATGTGATTCGTTCCGCAATGAGAAATGAGATTTTCCATGTTGCAACATCCTCTGTTGTGCCGTGCAACACGATTTTTTACGACGCAAAAAAATTTTTCGCATCGTGAAATGGCGATGGAAGCGAAAAAAAACCGACGCCTGGGCGTCGGTTTTTCTGCATGCGACAGATTTTCGCCTGCTGGACCGGGCGCCTGACGAGGCGCCCGCACCCGCAGATTAGTCGCCGCGGCGCGTGTTGCGCGGGCCGTCGTTACGGCGAGCACCGTAACCACCGTCGCGCGAGTAACCGCCTTCGCGATTGCCGCCACGATAGCCGCCTTCGCGGTTGCCGCCGCCGAAGCCGCCTTCACGCGAGCCGCCGGCCGGCTTGTTGTTGCCCCAGCTGCGACCACCGCCGCTGCCGGCTTCGCGCGGCGCGCCGTAGCCGCCGCCATTGCCGCCTTCACGGGCGCCATAGCCGCCGCCGTTGCCGTCACGCGAACCGCCGTAGCCCGGCTTGCCGCCGCCGCTGCCGAAGCGTCGGCCGCCATTGCCGCCACCCGGACGGCCACGGCCGCCGCCGAAACCGCCGCGACCGTTAGCCGGCGGGGACTTGCGCGGCTCGAAGCCTTCGACCACGTTGACAGGCAGCGGCGAACGCACGAAACGCTCGATGCGCTTCAGCGCGCCCTGTTCCGCGTGATGCACGAGGCTCACTGCGATGCCCGAGCGGCCCGCGCGGCCCGTACGGCCAATACGGTGCACGTAGTCTTCAGCGAACTTCGGCAGGTCGTAGTTGAACACGTGCGTGATGCCGGGAATGTCGATACCACGCGCAGCAACGTCCGTCGCCACCAGCACGCGCACGCGGCGCTCGCGCAGCGCGCGGATCGTGCGGTTACGCGCGCCTTGGGGCAGGTCGCCGTGCAGCGCAGCCGATTCGAAGCCGGCGTCGGCCAGACGGCCAGCCAGCGAGTCGGCATCGCTCTTGGTTGCCGTGAACACGATGGCCTGGTCGAGGCCGTCGGCGCGCAGCAGATGGTCGAGCAGGCGATCCTTATGATCGCGGTCGTCGACGTAATGCACGGTTTGCGCGATGTTCGTGCGCTGTTCCATACGCTGGACGATCTCGATACGCTCCGGATCCTTCAGCAGACGGCCCGTCAGCGAACCGATCTTGCCGTCGAGCGTGGCCGAGAACAGCATGGTCTGGCGCGTCGCGGGCGTCGCGGCGACGATCGTCTCGATGTCGTCGATGAAGCCCATGTCGAGCATGCGGTCGGCTTCGTCGAGTACCAGCATCTGCAGTTGCGACAGGTCGATGCGGCCGCGCTCCAGATGGTCGAGCAGACGACCCGGCGTGGCAACCAGGATTTCGGGGTTCTTCGCCAGCAGCATCAGCTGCTGGCCGTATGCGACGCCGCCCAGAATGCTGACCGTGCGCAGACGCTTGAGGTGCTTGCCGTACGTGGACGCTGCCGTCGTCACCTGCATCGCGAGTTCGCGAGTCGGCGTGAGGACGAGCAGGCCCGGACGCGCGACGGGCATCGGACGGCGGCCACGGCCACCGGCGTTGCTGTCGCTGCGCGGCTCGCGCGGTTGGCTGGCCTGGGTTTTTTGCAGCTGCGCGAAGCGCTCGATGGCGGGCAGCATGAACGCCGCCGTCTTGCCCGAACCCGTCGGGCTCGACACCAGCAGGTCGCGGCCCGCGATGCCGGCGGGGATGGCGCGCTGCTGGACGGGCGTCGGCGTCTTGTAGCCGGCTGCCGTCAGCGCAGAGACGATCTCCGCCGACAGACCCAGCTCAGCGAACGTCGGGCCTTCAGCTTCAACGGCTTGCACGGCCGTTTCCGGCGTGTCGAGACCGAGGGCTTGTTCGGCGATGGCGTTCAGCGGGCTGGTGGTATTGCTCGAAGTCATGAGAATCCTTGAAACATGGGAAATAACACGTCGGCGCCAATCGGCATACCCAAGTCGTCGGATTCAGCGAGCAAAAAATCAGCGAGCAAATCGAAAAACGGGGGCAACTCGCAACAATGAAGGCGAGTTTCTCGTTAGAAGCTGTATCGAATGCGACATGCCGGAATTGGCGTGCCGCCAGCCTGGACTTGACGGCCCGTAGGGCCATGCAGGAGGGGACAGGTTCTAAACTGGATTGGAGCAAAACGCTACGAGACGCTTTTCCGCAGCGTCGCCGGAACAGGCCGGACATAAGCGGTGAAGCGCAGCCAGCATTATAACGATTTTTGCTGCACCGCGCCACCGTTAAGAACTTTCCGAATGAAGGAGGCCAATTCGTAAGAAGAATCGATGCCCCTCACCGCGCATTCGACGCGTTTCGTATCAGGCCGCCGTACCGTTTTTCAGCGATTCGACCAACTCGACATATTGCTGGCACGCGGTTTCCTGCGAGGTGCCTTGCAACGCAGCCCACGCATCGTACTTGTACTTGCCGACGATATCCGTGAAGCCGGGTTTGTCGCCGTGCACGTCGCCGTCGGTGGCCTGCTTGAAGAGCGCGTACAGGCGCAGCAGCGTGAGATTGCCCGGACGCTCCGGCAGTTGCTTCACGTCTTCCTGTGCCTTGGCGAAGAGACCGTCCACGTCGCTCATCAGATTCTCCATTCGTTATTCGAGATAGGGCGTCGATCATAACAAGCGATGCGCGGCGCGCGGCCACGCAAGGCTGGAGCGATCCTTCCAAACGCCGGGCGCGGTTGGCGGGCACGCGTCGGGTTTTGTTCGCATCCGGTGACGCAGGGTGCCGCATTACAATAGCGGTCATGACGAAAACCGTGCTGCTTGCCCTCGATACTTCGACCGAATTCTGCTCGGTCGCACTCCTGTCCGCCGATTCCGCCGACGCTGCGTCATCGGCCGAACCGGACGCGCCCGCGTCCTCACCGCACGTATGGACGCGTCACGAAGCGACGGGCGCCGTCTCCAGCACGCGGCTTCTGCCTGCCATTCGCGAACTGTTCGACGAAGCGGGTCTTGCGCTCGCCGACTGCGACGCGATTGCGTTCGGCTCGGGGCCTGGCTCGTTCACGGGCTTGCGCACCGCGACGGGCGTCGCGCAGGGGCTCGCGTTCGGCCTGAATTGCCCGGTGGTGCCGATCGGCACGCTGCTCGCGTGCGCCGAAAGCGTACGGCTGCGCGATCCGTCGGCGACGCGCGTGCTCGCCGCGCTCGACGCCCGCATGGACGAGGTCTATTGGGCCGACTACGCGTGGGACGACGGTGCGGGGGAGTGGCGCACGGTGCATCACGCCTCGCTTGGCGCGCCCGACGCGCTTGCGTTGCCGGATCAGCCGTTCACGCTCGCGGGCAATGCCGCGGCCGCGTTCGGCGAACGCCTGAAGGCGGCCGCGGCGGCGCGCAGCGTCGACCGGGAAGCCGTGCCGCACGCGTTGCCGGTCGCGTTTGCCGCGCTGCGGGCGTTCCGCGCGGGCCGCACGCTGCCCGCCGACCAGGCCGCGCCGGAGTACATCCGCGACAAGGTTGCGCAAACCACGGAAGAGCGCATGGCCGCCAAGGCCGCGCAAGTGCAGGCAGCGGCAGCGCTGACGGAGCAGCCGGGCAAAACGGGTATATCGGATCAACCGGGCCACAGGGCCCAGACCGCGCACGACGAGGGCACACGATGAGCGGTGTGTTGCTGGCGGACCGTTATATGTCGCCGATGACCGAAGGCGATCTCGACGAGGTCGCCGCTGTCGAAAAACTCGCCTATGAATTTCCGTGGAGCCGGGGCAACTTCGAAGACTCGCTGCGCAACGGCTACTTCGGCATGTGCCTGCGGCATGTGACGGGCACGCTGATCGGCTATTGCGTGCTGATGCCCGTCGTCGATGAAATGCATCTGCTCAATCTGTGTGTCGCGCCCGTGGCGCAGCATGCGGGCGCGGGGCTCTCGCTGCTGCGCGAAGCCGTGCGCATTACGCGCGGCGAAAAACTCGCGGGCATGCTGCTCGAAGTGCGGCCGTCGAACCATCGCGCGATCAAGCTGTACGAGCGCTTTGGATTCACGTCGATTGGCCGTCGTAAGAACTATTATCCGGCGCGTCATCGCAGCCGGGAGGACGCCATCGTCATGCGTTTCAGTTTCGTCAAGGAGGGCGCAGATGGCGCTGCATGAATCCGCATTGGTAGAACTCGGTCTGGCGCCGATGTGGGTGCGTCGCGGGATCGGGCAGGGCGCAGCAGCGGAGCAGGCGCCTGAAAGCGCCGCCGCTGCCGTGTCGAGCGAAGCGGCCCATGCCCGTGCCGATAGGGACGGGGTCGATCGCGACGAAGCGGCTCGCGCGGAGGCAACGGGTTCGATCGAAACGCAATCGGACGGTGCCATGTCGCGCGACGCCGGTGAAGCCGCAATCACACCCGCTGCGCGAGCCGAAGCGCAACCGGCCGCCGATGCACCCGGATCCCGCCGTACCGCGCAGCCCACATCGGACGCGCCGCCGCCGTCATCCGACGACGACTTCGCCTGGTTCGACGATCTTCCCGCCGAACCGCCGTCGCACACGTCGCCGATCGAAGCAAAAACGGACAACCCCGGGCAGCCGGCCATCGACACGCTCGACTGGCCCGCGCTCGAAGCCCGCGTGTCGGCATGCGAACGTTGCCGCCTGTGTGAGCGGCGCACCAACACGGTGTTCGGCGTCGGCGATCGCGAAGCCGACTGGATGCTGATCGGCGAAGCGCCGGGCGAAAACGAGGACAAGCAAGGCGAACCGTTCGTCGGCCAGGCGGGCAAGCTGCTCGACAACATGCTGCAATCGCTCGATCTCGCGCGCGGCACGAATGTCTATATTGCGAATGTGATCAAGTGCCGGCCGCCCGGCAACCGCAATCCCGAACCGGACGAGGTCGCGCGCTGCGAGCCGTATCTGCAGCGCCAGGTCGCACTCGTGAAGCCGAAGCTGATCGTGGCGCTCGGGCGCTTCGCCGCGCAGAGTCTGCTGAAGACGGAGGCGAGCATTTCGTCGCTGCGCGGACGCGTTCACGAATATGAAGGCGTGCCCGTCATCGTCACCTACCATCCGGCGTATCTGCTACGCAGCCTCGGCGACAAGTCGAAGTCCTGGCAGGACCTGTGCCTCGCCCGCGATACGTGGCGCAACGCAGCCGCGCAAGGAGAAGCGGCGAAATGAGCGAAGACGCGGGGTCGGCAGCGTCGTTCGAGGCGCCGTCAGCGGCCCGGCTGGATGCGCTCGTCGATGCCGCCGTGCGCGACATCGCGTGGCTGCTGTTCAGCCCCGACCTGTTGCGCGCGCAACGGCCGCCCGGTGTGCTCGCAACGCCGTTCGAATCTCCTGATGAAGTCGCTGCGTCGCTGGACTGGCTCGAAGCGCAGGACGCCGACCCCGCTGAGTTGCACGGGCATATTGCGGCGTCGCGCGTCACGCGCCTCGGGCGCTACGCCGAGTGCCTGCTCGGATGGTTTCTGAAGCAGGGTCCGGCGGCGCGCCTGATCGCGGCGAACGTGCCGCTGCGCCGCGCGGGCGTGACGCTCGGCGAATGCGATTTTCTCGTCGAGACGCACGCGGGCAGGCGGCTGCATTGGGAATTGGCCGTCAAATGCTATCTGCACGCAGGCGAGGGCCGCGGCGAACTGGCCGACTACGTCGGCCCGAATCTGCAGGACCGCTTCGATCTGAAGCTCGTGCATCTGCTCGATCATCAGTTGCCGCTCAGTGCGCGCGAAGAGTTTGCGTCGCTCGGCCATCGCGGTCCGTGGGATCCGCAGATGTTCGTGAAGGGCTGGCTGTTCTACCGCAATGGCATCGCGGAGCGCGACCCCGTCGAAATCGATCCGACGCACGCGCGCGGCTGGTGGACGACACGCGCCGAGTGGCCGTCGTTTTCCGGCACACAGGCTGATGCCTGGATGCTGCTGCCGAGGCTCGAATGGCTCGCGCCGCGTGTGCGCGACAGGCATCACGCGTCGGGCTTCGTAACAGGGGATGCGCTCGCGCAGCAACTCGCGCAACAGACCGGCCCGACCATGGTCGCGGCCTTCGTCGAGCGTGCCGATGGACTGTGGACCGAGCGCTCGCGCGGCTTCATCGTGCCCGACGACTGGCCCGAGCGGGCTCAGGCATTTGCGCGCGAGCAGACAAGCCGCTGACAGGCGCTCAGCGGCTGGATTTCACCACCAGCGATAGAAGTGATGCACCGGCCCGACGCCATGACCGACGTCGAGCCGTCCGCTCTGTTCGAGCGCGCCCGTCAGCCAGACTTTCGCATCGGCGACGGCGCTTGCGAGGTCGTCGCGCTGCGGAATCAGCGCTGCGATCGCCGACGACAGCGAGCAGCCCGTGCCGTGCGTGTTCTTGACGGGCACGCGCGGACCGGCGAGGCGCATCGTGCCGCTGTCCTGGATCAACCAGTCGGGACTGTCGGCGGCGGCGAGGTGGCCGCCTTTCATCAGCACGGCGCGCGCGCCCAGCTTGCGTAAGGCTTCGCCCTGTTCGACCATCGCGGCTTCGTCGGTTGCGCTCGCTGTGCCAAGCAGCGCGGCCGCTTCCGGCAGATTCGGCGTCAGCAGATCGGCGAGGGGCAGCAGTTCGCTGCGCACGGCATCGACGGCTTCGGGCGCGAGCAGCGCGTGATTGCTCTTCGAGATCATGACGGTGTCGAGCACCACATGCTTCGGCTGGTGACGGCGCAGCGCGTCGGCGACGGCGCGCACGATCCCGGCGTTGGCCAGCATGCCGATCTTCACCGCGTCGATGCGGATGTCGTCGAACACGGCATCCAGCTGCGCAGTCACGAAGCCGGGGTCGGGCGTGTGGATGGCCGTCACGCCGCGCGTGTTCTGCGCCGTCAATGCCGTGATCACGCTTGCGCCGTACGCGCCGAGCGCCGAGAAAGCCTTGAGATCGGCCTGAATGCCGGCGCCGCCGCCGGAGTCGGAGCCGGCGATCGTCAGGACGTTGGGAATCGGTCGGGTCATGGAAAAACCTGAAAAGCAGGGCGCGTGGGACGCGCTGGAAGAAGACGGATGCGCGGCGGCAGTTCGGAAGCGGCGGGTGTCAGCGCCACGTCAGCGCCGCGTCAGTGCCGCGCTTCGCCGATCAGCGATACGGAATCGAACGCGCGCTGGTTCGCCTGATGGCGGCGCATCACGACCCACATCATCACGCACACGAAGGTGCCGAACAGCACGATCACGATCGCGACGGGCACGTCGAGCCAGACGAGCACGGCATACAGGCACAGCATCACGAGCACGGACAGGTTCTCGTTGAAGTTCTGCACGGCGATCGAGTGACCCGCCGACAGCAGCACGTGCCCGCGATGCTGGAGCAGCGCATTCATCGGCACGACGAAGAACCCCGACAGTGCGCCGACGACCATCAGGAAGATATAGGCAAAGATCAGATAACCGGGGACGTGCATCTTGCCGAAGTAGAAGCCCCAGTGAGACGGAAACAGATTTTTCGTATAGAAGGCCATCAGCATCACCGCGATGCCCATGATGATGCCGACGGGCAGCACCGACAGCGACTTCTTCAACGGCACGCGCGCGGCGGCGATCATCGCGCCCGCTGCGACGCCCACGGCGACCACGGCCTGCAGGATCGCGCCTTCCGACAGCGACATGCCGAGCGACACTTCCGCCCACTTCAGCACGATGAATTGCAGCGTCGCGCCGGCGCCCCAGAACAGCGTCGTGACGGCGAGCGAAATCTGGCCGAGCTTGTCGCGCCACAGCACGAGGAAGCAGTCGGCGAAGTCGGTAATGAGCTTGATGGGGCCGTGTTCCTGGCGCGGATAGCGGGCACCCGTGTCGGGAATGCGCAGATTGAACAGCGCAGCGACTGCGTAGATCAGGATGATGATGAGCATCGCCGCTTCCGCCGGTGTATGGATCGCGGACGGCGTGTGCTTGATGATGTGGGAAGCGATATGCGGGCTGATCAGTGCGCCGCCGAGTACGGTGCCGAGAATGATCGAGCCGACGGTCGTGCCTTCGATCCAGCCGTTTGCGGCGACGAGGCGGTCAGGCGGCAGCAGCTCGGTGAGAATGCCGTATTTGGCGGGCGAGTAGGCGGCGGCGCCAAATCCGACGATCCCGTAGGCCAGCAGCGGATGCGCGCCGACCAGCATCGTGAGGCAACCGACCACCTTGATGGTATTGGTCACGAACATCACACGGCCCTTCGGACGGGAGTCCGCGAAGGCGCCGACAAAAGCCGCGAGCACGACGTACGACAGCACAAAAAACAGCTTGAGCAGCGGCGTCATCCAGTTCGGGGCGTGAAGATCTTTCAGCAGTGCAATAGCAGCGATCAGAAGCGCATTGTCGGCCAGCGACGAAAAAAACTGCGCGGCCATAATGGTGTAAAAACCTTTTTTCATCTGATGCGATGCTTTCCTCGCTGCGGTCTGTCCGCCCCGGCCGTGAGGTGTGCGTCCGGGCTTATTCCGTTCGAAATGGGTTGTGCGCACGGCTTTATATCACGAAAATAGCCGAATCCCGACTAGCAGAATCCTTGATCGCATTGTCGAGGTTGCCATCGGCGCGTTGAAAACGCACTGTAAGCTACTGATTCGACAATGTCTTTACGAAAATATCCCATGCCGCGCCCAGTCTCAGCCACGATTCATACCGCCGCTCTCGCCAATAACCTCGCAGTTGCCCGCCGTTATGCGCCGAAGTCCAAAATCTGGGCCGTCGTCAAGGCCAACGCCTACGGTCACGGGCTCGCGCGGGCGTTCCCGGGCTTGCGCGCCACCGACGGCTTTGGTTTGCTCGACCTCGAAGAAGCCGTGAAGTTGCGTGAATTAGGCTGGGCCGGGCCAATTTTGTTGCTCGAGGGCTTTTTCCGGCCGACGGATATCGACGTGATCGACCGTTACAGCCTCACCACGGCGCTGCATTCGGACGAGCAATTGCGCATGCTGGAAATGGCGCGTCTGTCCAAGCCCGTCAATATCCAGTTGAAAATGAACAGCGGCATGAACCGGCTCGGCTACACGCCCGAGAAGTTCCGCGCCGCGTGGGAGCGCGCGCGGGCCTGCCAGGGCGTGGGCCAGATCACGTTGATGACCCATTTCTCGGACGCCGACAGCGAGCGCGGCATCACCCATCAGATGGAAGCGTTCGAACGCGGCGCGCAGGGCATCGCGGGCGCGCGCAGCCTGTCCAATTCGGCCGCTACGCTCTGGTATCCGGAGGCGCATTTCGACTGGGTGCGCCCGGGCGTGATGCTGTACGGCGCGTCGCCCTCGGGCCTGAGCGCGGAGATCAAGGACACGGGTCTGCAACCGGCAATGACGCTGAGCTCGGAACTGATCGCAGTGCAGACGCTCAAGGAAGGCAGCACGATTGGCTATGGCTCGATTTTCACCGCGCGCGCAGGCATGCGCGTCGGCGTCGTTGCGTGCGGTTACGCGGACGGCTATCCGCGTGTCGCGCCAGAAGGCACGCCTGTGATCGTCGACGGCATCCGCACGCGGATCGTGGGGCGCGTGTCGATGGACATGATTACCGTCGATCTCACGCCGTGTCCGCAGGCGAACGTCGGCTCGCGCGTCGAGTTGTGGGGCGCACAGTTGCCCATCGACGACGTCGCGCAGTCATCCGGCACGATCGGCTACGAGCTGATGTGCGCTGTCGCGCCGCGCGTGCCTGTGCGCGCCGAATAACCCTATCAAGAACCACCACGCGTGACGAAACAAGTTGGCTAAACAAAAAACGTTGTACATCTGCACGGAATGCGGCGGGCAGTCGCCGAAGTGGCAGGGCCAGTGCCCTGCGTGTCATGCGTGGAACACCCTCGTCGAATCGGTCGCGGAGTCGCCTTCCGCGCACCGCTTCCAGGCGCTCGCCAAGAGCCAGCCGGTACAGCGGCTCGCCGAGATTCATGCGTCGGACGTGCCGCGCTTTTCAACAGGCGTCGGCGAGTTCGATCGCGTGCTCGGCGGCGGGCTGGTGGCGGGCGGCGTTGTGCTGATCGGCGGCGATCCGGGGATCGGCAAATCGACGCTGCTGCTGCAGTCGCTCGCGGAAATCGCCAGCGAACGGCGCGCGCTTTATGTCAGCGGCGAGGAATCAGCGGCGCAGATTGCGTTGCGCGCGCAACGGTTGTCGCTGCTCGAGCCGGGTTCGCACGCCAGCGAGCTGAAGCTGCTTGCTGAAATCCAGCTGGAGAAAATCCAGGCGACCATCGCCGACGAAAAGCCGGACGTCGCCGTGATCGACTCGATCCAGACCATCTATTCGGAAGCGCTGACATCGGCGCCAGGATCGGTGGCGCAGGTGCGCGAGTGCGCGGCGCAACTGACGCGCGTCGCCAAGCAGTCTGGCACGGCCATCATCATGGTCGGCCACGTGACGAAAGAGGGCAGCCTCGCGGGCCCGCGCGTGCTCGAACATATCGTCGATACCGTGCTGTATTTCGAAGGCGACACGCATTCGTCGTTCCGGCTCGTGCGCGCGTTCAAGAACCGCTTCGGCGCCGTCAATGAGCTGGGCGTGTTCGCGATGACGGAGCGGGGTCTGCGCGGCGTCGCGAATCCGTCGGCGCTGTTCCTGTCGCAGCACGAACAGATCGTGCCCGGCTCGTGCGTGCTGGTCACACAGGAAGGCACGCGGCCGCTGCTGGTCGAAGTGCAGGCGCTCGTCGACGCGGCGAACGTGCCGAATCCGCGCCGGCTGGCCGTCGGTCTCGAACAGAACCGGCTCGCCATGTTGCTCGCCGTGCTGCACAAGCACGCGGGCATTGCCTGTTTCGATCAGGACGTGTTCCTGAACGCAGTGGGCGGCGTGAAGATCACTGAGCCCGCCGCCGACCTCGCCGTGCTGCTGGCCATCCATTCGTCGATGCGCAACAAGCCGCTACCGAAGGGCCTGATCGTATTTGGCGAAGTGGGGTTGGCGGGTGAAATCCGGCCGTCGCCGCGCGGCCAGGAACGTCTGAAGGAAGCCGCAAAGCTGGGCTTTTCGATTGCGCTGATTCCGAAGGCGAACGCGCCGAAGCAAGCCATCGACGGATTGCAGGTGATCGCTGTAGAGCGTATCGAGCAGGCCATCGACCGTATCCGAACGCTCGAGTAGCCCTTACGGACGTTGGCGGATCGCGTCGGCTTTCTGGCGTAATCCGCTGTAAATATCTCAACTGCGGCTGTAACCCAAGCGACTTTCGTTTTCCCTATCCTCGTGAAATGGAATGTTACGAGCGGAAAAAGGAAGCGTCTTGAAACAGTCTCATGAATCCTCGGGCGAGCTGCTCGCGAACCTGCGCGGCTGCCGCGTGTCCGCGCCCATTCACGGGCTTTGGGGCGGCGGTTGCCGGATCGTCGAATGGATCGACACGACCGGGCAGATTTCGCGGCGCGTGGTCGCGGAAGACGTCACCGCCGACCAGGTGCGGGCGACGATCCGGCATCATGTAGAAGGCCGCAAGCACCGTTTGATCGACGACGAACGCGAACCGCGGCAAACACTGCCGCGACGTTGAGGCCGCGGTCGCCGGGCGTCTAGCCGGGTTCCCCGTCGCTCGCCTGCTGCTCCATCAGCGCCTCGCGCACGGCTGCATTGAATAGCGGATGCTGCGCGGCTTCCGCCGGTGTCAGCACGGGCGACACGCAACAATCCAGCGGCACCAGCAGCGCGGCCCAATCGTCGAGCGTCCGCGTGGCGATCACATCGGCCATATCCTTGATCAACTGCACGGCGTCCGGTCCGGCAATCGCCTGGCCGAGGCTCCAGTGGCGCGTCGCCCAGTCGGGGCGGTCGAGCGCCATGCACAGCGTTTCCCAGAATTTGAGTTCGAGCGCGCCGACGGCAAGCCACCGCCCGTCGAGCGTGCGATACAGGTTGTAGCAGGGCACGCCGCCATTGAGCAGGCTGCTGCCCGCGACGGGCGCCGTGCCGTCGTTGGCGAGCGCGACTTGCGCGACGACGTTGTTCGCGTAGGTGCAATGCGCCATCGACACATCGACGAAGCGCCCATCGCCGCCGCGCGCCACAGCCCATAGTGCCGCGAGAATCTGGTTGACCGCCGACAGCGCGCCGCCCAGCAGATCCGCGATCTGGAAGTTGGGGACAATCGGCGCGCCGTCGCGCGAAGCGAGCTGGTCGAGCACGCCCGCATAGCCGATGTAGTTCAGATCGTGCCCGGCCAGTTGCGCGAAAGGCCCGTCCGCGCCATACCCCGAAATCGCGCAGTAGACGAGCTTCGGATTGATCACGCGCAACACGTCATAGCCAAGGCCGAGCCGTTCCATCACGCCGGGCCGGAAGCTTTCGATCAGCACGTCCGCTTCTCGCGCCAGCGCCATCAGCACGGTGCGTCCGCCTTCGGATTTCAGGTCGAGCCGCGTCTCGCGCTTGCCGCGATTCACCAGCCGATAGAACGCGCCGGGCCGTCCCGCCACGCGGTCGGCGCTGCTTTGCATCATCGTGCGCGTCGCGTCGCCGGCGCCGGGCGCTTCGATCTTCAACACGTCGGCGCCCATTTCCGCGAGCCGGAGCGTCGCGACGGGACCGGGCAACAGGCGTGTCAGATCGAGCACGCGCAAGCCCTTCAGTGCGGCAGTAGACGACAATGCCCAGCCCTCCCATCGATTGCTGGCGCGGCCTCGATTCCCTGTCTGTTCCTTCGCGGCGGCGAAGGGGCCGTTAGCCGATTTGTTCGAGTTCCTCGTGCGCTTCGAGCCAGTCGGCTTCGAGCGTTTCGAGTCGTGCGTTGACATCTGCCTGACGGCGTATGGCTTCCGTCAACTTTGTTTTTTGTTCGGCGGCATAGCTGGCGGGATCGGCGACGAACGTGTCGAGCGTCGCTTTTTCCGCGTTCAGCGCATCCATTTCCTTTTCGATCTTCGCAATGCGGGTCTGCAACGGCTTCTTCAGATGCGCGAGCTTTTGCCGCGTTTCCGCTTCGAGACGGCGCTGCTCCTTGCGATTCACCGAAGCGTCCGCGCCGTTCGCGTCGCCGTTCGATGCATCCGCCTTGAGCGCCGCGCGCTGTTCGGCGGCGTGTTGCAGCAGCCAGTCGCGATAGTCGTCGAGGTCGCCGTCGAACGGTTGCAGCTTGTGCTTCGCGACGAGCATAAACTGGTCCGTGGTGGCGCGCAGCAAATGCCGGTCGTGCGACACGAGTATCAGCGTGCCTTCGAACTGCGCGAGCGCCATGGTGAGCGCGTGGCGCGTTTCGAGGTCGAGGTGGTTGGTCGGTTCGTCGAGCAGCAACAGGTTCGGCTTCTGCCAGATGATCAGCGCCAGCGCGAGTCGCGCTTTTTCGCCGCCGGAGAAGGGCGCGATAGCGGCCGTCGCCATGTCGCCGGAGAAGTTGAAGCTGCCGAGGAAGTCGCGCAATTCCTGCTCGCGCGTGTCCGGCGCAAGCCGCGCCAGATGCTGCAATGGGGAGTCGTCGGGTCGCAGCGTCTCCAGCTGATGCTGCGCGAAGTAGCCGATCTGCAGGCCTTTACCTTCGCGTACGTGGCCGCCCAGCGGCGCCAGCGTGCCCGCCAGTGTCTTGATCAGCGTCGACTTGCCCTGGCCGTTCGCGCCGAGCAGGCCGATGCGCTGCCCGTTCTGGATGGACAGCGTGACACGATCCACAATCGGAATCTCGCCGCCGTCCACCGCGTGATAACCGCAGCGCACGTCTTCCATCACCATCATCGGATTGGGCGCGGAGTCGGGCTCGCGGAATTCGAACGTGAACGGCGACGCGATATGCGCGGGCGCGATCAGCTCCATCTTTTCGAGCGCTTTCATGCGGCTTTGCGCCTGGCGTGCCTTGGTCGCCTTCGCCTTGAACCGGTCGACGAAGCTCTGCAGATGCTCGATCGTCTTGCGCTGCTTTTCATAAGCGCTCTGTTGCAGCGCCAGTTGTTGCGCGCGCAGCACTTCGAACTGCGAGTAGTTGCCGCCGTACCGCTTGATCTGCTGGTTCTCCAGATGCAGCGTAACATTGCAGACCGAGTCGAGAAATTCGCGGTCGTGCGAGATGACGATCAGCGTGCCCGGATAGCGGTGCAGCCAGTCTTCGAGCCAGACGATGGCATCGAGATCCAGGTGATTGGTCGGTTCGTCGAGCAGCAGCAAGTCCGAGCGGCACATCAGCGCCTGCGCGAGGTTCAGGCGCATGCGCCAGCCGCCCGAGAAACTACTGACGCTCGCGCGCGTCTGGTCGAGCGTGAAGCCGAGGCCGAGCAGCAATGCTTCGGCGCGTGCGGGCGCCGTGTAGCCGTCGGCATCGGCGAATGCGGCGTGCGCTTCGGCTTCAGCCGCGCCGTCGTGCGCGGCCGAGGCCGTCGCAATGCGCGTTTCGATCGCGCGCAAGGCGGCGTCGCCGTCGAGCGTGTAGTCGAGCGCGGTCTTGTCGGCGGCAGGCGTTTCTTGCGCGACGTGCGCGATCTGCCACGACGGCGGGATCGAAACATCGCCGCCGTCCGCGTGCAGTTCGCCGAGCAGCACGGAGAACAAGGTCGATTTGCCCGCGCCGTTAGCGCCCACGAGACCGGCCTTCTCGCCGGGGTTGAGCGTGAAGGTGGTTTGTTCGAAGAGCGGCTTCGTGCCGCGCGCGAGACTGAACTGGTTAAAGCGGATCACAGCAGGGCCGGCTCGAAGAAAAACGCTATTTTAGACTGCGCAGCGCATGCTCAGGCATTGGCCGATCGGCCAGGTGGCGCGCGGCATCGAAACACCTACACTAACGACATTCCTGGAGGGCGAAATATGGCAGCGGACAACACTTCGATTTATTCCTTTTCGGCGAGCACGCTGGGCGGCGAGCCGGTCGGTCTCGACCGCTACGACGGCAAGGTGATGCTGATCGTCAACACGGCGAGCGAATGCGGGTTCACGCCGCAATACGCGGGCTTGCAGAAACTGCACGAGCAGTATGCGGCGCGCGGACTGCAGGTGCTGGGCTTTCCGTGCAACCAGTTCGGCAAGCAGGAGCCCGGCGACGCCGCGCAGATCGGTGCATTCTGTGAAAAGAACTACGGCGTCACGTTCCAGATGTTCGACAAGATCGATGTCAACGGCCCGGACGCGCATCCGCTGTTCAAATTTCTGAAAGACGAGGCGCCCGGCGTGCTCGGCATCGAGGCGATCAAATGGAACTTCACGAAGTTCCTCGTCGACCGCAGCGGCAAGGTCGTCAAGCGCTACGCGCCCACTACGAAGCCCGAAACGATCACCGACGACATCGAAGCACTGCTGTAAGCACGCGTCACAGGATCGGCGCGAAAAGCCGCGCGACATGCATCAACACGCGCCGCAGCGCCGGCGCGTTGCGATACTCGCTGCGGTCGATCTCGAACGATTCAGCGAAGTCGCGCAGGAGCATCTCTTCGACTTCGAGCGCAAAGCCGTGGTCCACGGTCAGCACCATGATCTCGAAGTTCAGGCGGAACGACCGGTTGTCGAGATTCGCGCTGCCCACGGCCGCCGCGACGTCGTCGATCAGCACCACCTTCTGATGCAGAAAGCCCGGTCGGTAACGGAACACGCGCACGCCCGCGCGTATCGAGTCGTACGCGTAGAGCTTGGACGCCTCGAACACCACGCGGTGATCGCGCCGGCTCGGGATCAGGATGCGCACGTCGACGCCGCGCAGTGCCGCGAGCCGTAAGGCCGCGAACACGGCTTCGTCGGGCACGAGATAGGGCGTGGTGATCCAGACGCGCTCGCGCGCCGCGTTGATCGCTTCGACGAAGAACAGCGAGCAGGTCTCCTGCTTGTCGGCCGGCCCTGTGGGCACGACGAGGCAGTGCATGCCGTCGCCGGGATTCGCGGGCGGCGGCGAATCGAAGTGCGGCAGATCCTGCGTGGCCCAGTACCAGTCCTCCGTGAATACGAACTGGATGCTGGCCACGGCGGGGCCGCGCACTTCGATATGCGTATCGCGCCACGGCGACAATGGCGGCTTGCCGCCCAGATACTCGACACCGACGTTATGTCCGCCGACGAACGCACGCTCGCCGTCCACCACGACGATCTTGCGGTGATTGCGGAAGTTGAGCTGGAAGCGGTTGACGAACTGCCGGTTCGTCGCGAATGGATGCATCTGCACGCCGCCCGCGAGCAGCGACGCGACATAGCGATGCGGCAGGTCGAAGCTGCCGATGCTGTCGTACAGCACGTACACGCGCAGGCCTTGCGCCGCCTTCGCGAGCAGCGCGTCCTTGAGCATCTCGCCGAGCGCGTCGGCGCGCACGATGAAGAACTGCACGACGATGTAGTGCTGCGCGTTTTCGATCGCATCGAGAATCGCCGCGAACGTTGCTTCGCCGTTCACCAGCGTGCGCACCTGGTTGCCAGGCAGGAACGGCATGCCGGACAGGCGCGTGAGCGAGCGCACGAAATGATGGCCGAGCGCTTCCGTCGGACGGCCGTGCGACGAGGCTTCCGTGTCCCATTCGGGCGGATGCGCACGCGTGCGTAGCGTTTCGTTTTCGAGGCGGCGCGCGTCCGCGTAACCGGCGAACTTGCTGCGCCCGAGGAACAGATACGGAACCAGCGTCAGATAGGGCATCGCGACGAGCGATACCGCCCACGCGATCGCGCCTTGCGATGTGCGGGTGTGCAAGATGGCATGGCAAGCTGCGATCACGCCCAGCGCATGGGCGAGAAACACGAGCGTGCCGATGTGAAGCAGGTCGAATTGCATAAGCGTGCGAGCGATGGCCTTTCCGCTGCGCGTGGTTGACTTCGTGGCGGCACTTGTCGAGGCCGGGCTCGTTTACTTTCCAGGCTACAGAAGTTGGCTACATTGCCGGGCTACAGCAGCGCGGTCGCGCTCATATTACCGAAAGCGCTAGCGTCGCGGTCAGCGCGGCGTCAAAGCGTGAGCGCTTTTGCGCAATTCGATGCTTATGCACATCGAATGCGCGAGCCCAAAAGCACACGACGCACGGCGCCCAGGCGGGCGGCGTGCGTCGTGCAGTGCGACGATCAGAAGCTTGTGACCGTCGAATCGGTCAATTGCCGGGCAAATCGCTGGCCTGGATCAGGAACACGTTGTCGTCGCCGGCGCTAGTCGACATCCAGACGAGATCGAGGCCGCCGAACGCCGCTTCGACATGCTCGCGCTCGTTGCCAATCTCGATGACCAGCACGCCTTCGTCCGTCAGCCAGTTGCGCGCATCGGCGATGATGCGACGCACGATATCCATGCCGTCCGCGCCGCCCGCGAGCGCCATTTCCGGCTCGTGCTTGTATTCGGCGGGCAGGGCCTTCATCGATTCCGCGTTCACATACGGCGGATTCGTGATGATTACGTCGTAGCGGCGCTCGGGCAGCGGCGCGTACAGATCGCCTTCGAAGAGTGCGACGCGCTCGTCGAGCTCGTAGTCATGGACATTGCGCGCTGCAACTTCGAGCGCGGCAGGCGACAGGTCGACGGCATCGATATCGGCATTCGGGAAGGCGTGTGCCGCGAGGATCGCGAGACAGCCGGAGCCCGTGCACAGTTCGAGCACCGCGCCAACCTGTTCGGGGTCCTCGACATACGGCTGCAACCCATCCTGCAGCAGCTCGCCGATGAACGAACGCGGCACGATCACGCGCTCGTCGACGTGGAAGCGATAGCCGTGCATCCACGCTTCCTGCGTGATGTAGGCGGCGGGCACGCGATCCTTCGCGCGCCGCTCAATCACTTTCAGCACCGCGTCGATTTCTTCGGACGTGAGGCGCGCATCGAGAAACGGCTCGAGCAGATCGATGGGCAGATGTAGCGTGTGCAGCACGAGATACGCGGCTTCGTCATAAGCGTTCGATGAGCCGTGGCCGAACGCCAGACCGGCCTGGTTGAACTGCGATACCGCGTAGCGCAGCACATCGCGAACCGTGGAAAACGGATGAGTCATGGTCTGGGCCCTCCGTCAGGCGATCAGTTGTTCGAGCACACGTCGATAGACGTTCTTGAGCGGCTCGATATGTGCAACTTCGATATGTTCGTCGATCTTGTGGATGCTCGCATTCAACGGACCGAATTCAATCACCTGCTTGCAGATGCGCGCGATGAAACGGCCATCGGACGTGCCGCCCGTCGTCGACAGTTCCGTCGTGAGGCCCGTTTCGGCGTGGATCGCCGTTTCCAGCGCATTGGACAGCTCGCCGCGCGGTGTCAGGAAGGGCAGGCCGCTCACGGTCCACTTCAGGTCGTACTCGAGGCCATGCTTGTCGAGAATCTGATGCACGCGGCTTTGCAGCCCTTCGACCGTGCTCGCCGTCGAGAAGCGGAAATTGAACATCACTTCGGCGTGACCCGGAATGATGTTGGTCGCGCCCGTGCCGCTGTGCAGGTTCGAGACCTGCCAGGTGGTGGGCGGGAAATATTCGTTGCCTGCGTCCCAGTGCTCGGCGACCAGTTCGGCGAGCGCGGGCGCGAGCAGATGCACCGGGTTCTTCGCGAGATGCGGATACGCGATATGCCCTTGCACGCCCTTGACGGTCAGCTTGCCCGACATCGAGCCGCGGCGGCCGTTCTTCACCATGTCGCCGAACTGCGCGCTCGACGTCGGCTCGCCCACGACGCAATAGTCCAGACGCTCGCCGCGCGCTTGCAGCGCCTCGACGACCTTCACGGTACCGTCCGTTGCCGGGCCTTCTTCGTCGCTCGTGATGAGCAGCGCGAGCGAGCCGCGATGCTGCGGATGCGCAGCGACGAACTCTTCACTCGCCACCACGAAGCCGGCAATCGATGCCTTCATGTCGGCGGCGCCGCGTCCGTACAGCTTGCCGTCGCGATGGGTCGGCTCGAAGGGCGCGGACGTCCATTGATCGAGCGGGCCCGTCGGCACGACGTCGGTGTGGCCCGCGAACGCGAGCAGCTTGCCGTCCTGGCCCGCGCTGCCGCGCTTGACGGCCCACAGGTTGGTCACGCCGTTCGATTCGATCGTTTCGCATTCGAAGCCGATCGCCGACAGGCGCTCGATCAGCAGGCGCTGGCAGTTCTGATCGTCGGGCGTGACGGACGCGCGGCCGATCAGGGCTTCGGTAAGGGCAAGGGTGCCGGACATCGATTCAGTTCCTTCCAACCAGCAGATGAGACGCGTGGCCAACCCGCAGCCACGCTTGAATCCAGGGTGAAAAAATGCCGGCCCGAACGGGCCGGCAACAGCTTTTGCATGCGTGCGCCGATGCGCAGAAAACTCAGGCGAACAGCGACGCGTAGTTGTCCGCGGAAAAGCCCAGCGTCTTCACGCGGCCGTTCACGACGATCACGGGCCGCTTGATGATCGACGGTTTGTGGATCATCAGCGCGATTGCGCCGGTGGTCGTGTCGGCTTCGGCCTTGTGCACGTCCGACAGGCCGCGCCAGGTCGTGCCGCGCTTGTTGATGAGCTGATCGAGCGGCACATCCTTCAGCCAGTCCTGGATCAGCTTGTCATTCACGCCGGCCTTCTTGAAGTCGTGAAACTCGAACTCGACGCCGTGTTCCTCGAGCCACACGCGCGCCTTCTTCACGCTGTCGCAATTCGGAATGCCGTAGACGACGGTCGTAGCGGAAGCGCGTGCCACGATCAGTCGCCTCGCAGCAGTTCGTTCAGGCCGACCTTTGCGCGCGTCTTGGCGTCGACCTTCTTGACGATCACCGCGCAGTACAGGCTGTGCGAGCCGTCCTTCGACGGCAGGTTGCCCGCCACCACCACCGAGCCCGCCGGAATGCGGCCATACGTGACTTCGCCCGTTTCGCGGTCGTAAATCTTGGTGCTCTGGCCGAGGTACACGCCCATCGAAATGACCGAGTTCTCTTCGACGATCACGCCTTCGACGACTTCCGAGCGCGCGCCGATGAAGCAGTTGTCTTCGATGATGACGGGGTTGGCCTGCAGCGGCTCCAGCACGCCGCCGATGCCCACGCCGCCCGACAGGTGCACGTTCTTGCCGATCTGCGCGCACGAGCCGACGGTGGCCCACGTATCGACCATCGTGCCTTCGTCGACATACGCGCCGATGTTGGTGTACGACGGCATCAGCACGACGTTCTTCGCGATGTACGAGCCACGGCGCGCGATAGCGGGCGGCACGACGCGGAAGCCGCCTGCGGCAAAGTCTTCAGCCGTGTAGTTGGCGAACTTGGACGGCACCTTGTCGTAGAACTGCGAGTAGCCGCCAGCCGGCATCGGCGCGTTGTCTTCGAGGCGGAACGACAGCAGCACGGCCTTCTTCAGCCACTGGTTGACGACCCAGTCGCCGTCCTTCTTTTCGGCGACGCGAAGCGCGCCCTTGTCCAGTTGCTCGATGGCATGTGCGACGGCTTCGCGCACGTCGGCGGGCGCGGCCTTCGGCGACAGGTCGGCGCGGTTGTCCCAGGCGGTATCGATGATCTGCTGAAGTTGTTGCGACATGTTCGTGGTGCTCTTTCGAGAAGGTTGAAATCGGAAAGCGGGTGAGGGCGGAGCGCAGCGGCGGCGCTCCATGCGGCGTGTGATCCTGCTGGCGTCAAGCCTTCAAGGCGCGGCAGAACTCGACGATGCGCCGCGCGCCCTCCGTGCATTCGTCGACGCCGGCGACCAGCGCGAGGCGGACGAAATCGCGGCCGGGGTTCGTGTCGTGCGCGGTGCGCGCGAGAAACGAGCCGGGCAGAACCGTCACATTATAGTCGGCGTACAGGCGGCGGGCGAACTCGTCGTCCGACAGGCCCGTGCGCGCGACGTTCGCCCACAGGTAGAACGCGGCGTCGGGCAGCTTGACGTCGAGCACCCCGGCGAGCATCGGCGTGACGGTCGAGAACTTCTGTACGTACATCGCGCGGTTTTCGCGCACATGCGCCTCGTCGCTCCAGGCAGCAATGCTCGCCGACTGGTAGACCGTCGACAGGGCCGCGCCGTGATAGGTGCGGTATAGCAGGAACTGCTTGAGGATCGACGCGTCGCCCGCGACGAAGCCCGAGCGCATGCCCGGCACGTTCGAGCGCTTGGACAGGCTCGACAGCATCACGAGCCGCTCGAAACCGCGGCCGAGCTTGTGCGCCGCTTCGAGCCCGCCGAGCGGCGGACGCGACTCGTCGAAATAGATCTCCGAGTAGCATTCGTCCGACGCGATCACGAAGCCGTGACGGTCCGACAGTTCGAACAGTTCGCGCCAGTCGTCGAGCGTCAGCACGGCGCCCGTCGGATTGCCCGGCGAGCAGACGTAGAGCAGCTGGGTGCGTGCCCAGACGTCGTCGGGAATGGCCGAGTAGTCGCACCCGAAGTTGCGCTTCGGGTCGCTGTTGGCGAAGTACGGCTGCGCGCCCGCCAGCAGCGCCGCGCCTTCGTAGATTTGATAGAACGGGTTCGGACAGAGTACGATCGCAGGCTCGCCCTGCGCGTTTTTCTTCGGGTCGATCACCGTTTGCGCCAGCGCGAACAGCGCTTCGCGCGAGCCGGACACAGGCAGCACCTGAGTGACGGGGTCGACGGGCGGCAAGTTGTAGCGCTGCGTGACCCACTTTGCGATCGTCTCGCGCAGCGCCGGGGTGCCGAGCGTGAGCGGATACGCTGCCAGACCGCCGAGCGAATCGATCACGGCCTTTTTGATCAGCTCGGGCGTCGGATGCTTCGGCTCGCCGATCCCGAAGCTGATGTGCGCAAGGCTGGCGGGCGGCGTGACGTCCTTGAAGAGCAGATGCAGCTTTTCGAAGGGATAAGGCTGAAGGGAGTCGAGTAGCGGATTCACTTGGCGGTTCGGCGTAGGTTCGGCGTGTTGCAGGACGGACTGTCGGACTGGCACAGGCTGACACAGACGAAAGCGGCGCGCGGCGGCCAGGATGCACAGGCACAAGATGCGATGGCATCGACGCGGCTGCGCGGCACCGGCGACGAGCGATCGATTATAGCGTGTCGGCGGGCCGCGGCAGGGCGCATCGTCCATCTGGACAAGGCTTTGCGGCGACGCAAAGACAATGGGCGCGCCAGACGCGATGCGCCCGGCAAAAAGAAGACAGTGGAGACAGAATGCGGGCAGTCACCGGATGCAACGGTAAAGAATTCAGCGGCAACGGCTGGCAGCGATCACGCGCCGCCGTCGCCGGCAATGAGCAGGGCAACGAGGGCAACAACGGCAACATGCTAGGCAAGGCGGTCAAACAATACACGCGGGACATCGTCGGGAGCATCGCGCGATGAATCTCCCGCTTCGCAACACCTTGGGCACAGCCTGGCCGACGCTCGCGATCATGCTGGGCGCGTCGGTTTGGGGGATGGTCTGGTATCCGCTGCGCATGCTCCACGCGCTCGGCGTGACGGGCACGGCGGCGAGCGCGTTGACGAGCGGCGCAGGGTGCCTGTTCGTGCTGCTCGTGCGGCGCAGCGCGATCAAAACGGTGCGCTGGCACTGGCTGCTGCCTGCGCTCGCGCTGTTCGCGGGCATTACCAACCTCGGCTTCGTGTGGGGGGCGATCCACGGCCAGGTCATGCGCGTGCTGCTGCTGTTCTATCTGACGCCCGCCTGGACGGCGCTATTCGCGCATTTCATCCTGCACGAGCGGCTGACGTGGGCGGGTGCGGCGCTCGCGGCGCTGTCGCTGGCCGGCGCGATGATGATGCTGTGGTCGCCGCAGCTCGGCATTCCCGTGCCGGGAAGTCTCGCCGAATGGGCGGGGCTCGCAGCGGGGATGGCCTTCGCGATGAGCAACGTGCTGATCCTCAAGACGAGCCGCGAACTGCCCGGCATGAAGGCGGAGATGCGCACGGCCGTGATCTTCGGCGGCGCGGCGATTTTCGGCGGTTGCGCGTCGTTTTTCGAAGCGATGCCGGCGCCGCCGACGGACACGCATATCGGCATGGCGGTGTTCCTCGTGCTCGCCATCGGCTTCGTGCTGGCCACGAACAACATGCTCGTGCAATACGGACTCGCGCGCGTGCCGGCCAACCGCGCGTCGATCATCATGCTGTTCGAGATCGTCATTACGGCGCTCACCGCGTGGCTGTTCGCGGGCGAAGTGCCCGGTCCGCGCGAATGGGCTGGCGGCGCGTGTATCGTGCTGGCGTCGGCGCTGTCGAGCTGGGTGCATCGGGCGAAGCCGGCAGAGAAGGCGGACGCCGGCAAGGATGGAAACGCTGACGGCAACGGTAAGAATCGCCCACGCGCGATGGTATGATTGCCCCTCATTGGCCAGCGGTGCAGCGTAGGGCGCACCGCGGCGCCGGAATCGCAGCGGGCTCGCGCTCCGTCGTGCCGTCAGTCGGGGTGTGAACCCGGCGGCGGTCCGCACATGAACTCGCGCGTTCCGTTTCCATAAATTATTTCTCAAACAGCGAAATCGCCGTGCGTCTGACCTCGATCAAACTCGCTGGCTTCAAGTCATTCGTCGATCCCACGCATTTCCAGGTTCCGGGCCAGCTCGTCGGCGTGGTCGGTCCCAATGGTTGCGGCAAGTCCAACATCATCGATGCCGTGCGCTGGGTGCTCGGCGAATCGCGCGCCTCGGAGCTGCGCGGCGAATCGATGCAGGACGTGATCTTCAACGGCTCGACAGCACGCAAGCCGGGTAGCCGCGCCAGTGTCGAACTCGTGTTCGACAACGCCGACGGCCGCGCCGCCGGCCAGTGGGGCCAGTATGCCGAAATTGCCGTCAAGCGCGTGCTGACGCGCGACGGCACGTCGAGCTACTACATCAACAATCTCCCCGCGCGCCGCCGCGACATCCAGGACATCTTCCTCGGCACGGGCCTCGGCCCGCGCGCGTACGCGATCATCGGACAGGGCATGATCGCGCGGATCATCGAGGCGAAGCCCGAAGAACTGCGCGTGTTCCTCGAAGAAGCCGCGGGCGTGTCGAAGTACAAGGAACGCCGCCGCGAAACCGAGAACCGTCTGCACGACACGCGCGAGAATCTGACGCGCGTCGAGGATATCGTCCGCGAGTTGACGGCGAATCTGGAGAAGCTCGAAGCGCAGGCCGTCGTCGCGACGAAGTACAAGGATCTGCAGGCCGAAGGCGAAGAGAAACAGCGCTTGCTGTGGCTGCTGCGCAAGAACGAAGCGGGCACCGAGCAGGAGAAGCAGAAGCGCGCCATCGAACAGGCGCAGATCGATCTCGAAGCGCACACGGCGAAGCTGCGCGAAGTCGAAGCGCAACTCGAAACGCTGCGCGTCGCGCATTATTCGGCCAGCGACGCGATGCAGGGCGCACAAGGCGCGCTGTACGAAGCGAACGCCGAGGTGAGCCGCCTCGAAGCCGAAATCAAGTTCATCGTCGAATCGCGTAACCGCGTGCAGGCGCAGATCGCCGCGCTGACGGCGCAACGCGAGCAGTGGCTCGCGCAGGCGCAAAAGGCCCAGGACGATCTCGAAGACGCCGAAATCCAGCTGGGCGAAGGCGAAGAGAAGGCAGTGATCGCCGAAGAGACGGCGGCCGCGAAGCACGACGCGATGCCTGCGCTCGAAGCGCGCTGGCGCGATGCGCAGTCGCAACTGAACGAGGAGCGCGCTGGCATCGCGCAGACCGAGCAGGCGCTGAAGCTCGAAGCCGCGCACCAGCGTAACGCCGACCAGCAGTTGCAGCAGCTGCAGCAGCGCCAGGAACGTCTGAAGACGGAAGCGGGCGGGCTCGACGCGCCCGACGAGGCGCAGCTCGAAGAATTGCGCATGCAGCTCGCCGAGCACGAAGAGATTCTCAGCGAAGCGCAAGCCCGTCTCGCCGATGCGCAGGACGCGCAGCCGCGTCTCGACGGCGAGCGCCGCGCCGCGCAGGAACGCGTACAGGCGGAAAGCGCGCAGATCCATCAGCTCGAAGCGCGTCTTTCCGCGCTGCGCCAGCTGCAGGAAAACGTGCAGACGGAAGGCAAGGTCCAGCCTTGGCTCGACAAGCACGAGCTGGGCGCGCTGCCGCGTCTGTGGAAGAAGCTGCATGTCGAAGCCGGTTGGGAGACCGCGCTCGAATCCGTGCTGCGCGAGCGTCTTGCCGCGGTCGAAGTGTCGAACCTCGACTGGGTGAAGCACTTCGTCAGCGACGCCCCGCCCGCCAAGCTCGCGTTCTACGCGCCGCCCGCGGCCGGTCAGCCGGTGGCTGCGCCGCCGTCGCTGCGGCCGTTGCTGTCGCTGGTGCGCATCGACGACGCCGGCATCCGCGCCGTGCTCAATGACTGGCTCGGCAATGCCTTCGTCGCCGACGATCTGCCTCAGGCGCTGTCGATGCGCGGGCAATTGCCCGAAGGCGGCGCCTTCGTCGTGAAGGCCGGGCACGTGGTGACGCGCGTCGGCGTGCAACTGTATGCAGCCGATTCCGAGCAGGCGGGCATGCTCGCGCGTCAGCAGGAAATCGAAAACCTGACGCGCCAGGTGCGCGCGCAGGCGCTGCTCGCCGAAGAGGCGAAGGCGGCCGCGATTCGTGCGGAAGCCGCGCACACGCAGGCATCGACTGCATTGACGGAAGTGCGTCAACAGGCAGAGCGCGCGACCCAGCGCGTGCACGCGCTGCAGATGGACGTGCTCAAGCTCACGCAGGCGCACGAGCGCTACACGCAGCGCAGCACGCAGATCAGCCAGGAACTCGAAGAGATCACCGCGCAGATCGACGAGCAGCGCGCGCTGCGTGCCGAATCGGAAGCGAACTTCGAGCGCCACGACGGCGAACTCGCTGAACTGCAGGCACGTTTCGAGGACAACCAGCTCGCGTTCGAATCGCTCGATGAAGAACTCGCCAACGCGCGTAATGAAGCACGCGAGCTCGACCGCGCCGCCACCGATGCACGCTTTGCCGCGCGCAACTCGGCGAACCGCATCGACGAGTTGAAGCGCAGCATTCAGGTCGCGCACGAGCAGAGCGAGCGCGTCGCCGGCTCGCTCGAAGACGCGCGTGCCGAACTCGAAACGATCAACGAGCAGACGGCGCACACGGGCTTGCACGACGCGCTTGAAATCCGTCGCGCGAAGGAAGAGGCGCTGCACGCGGCACGTCTCGAACTCGACGACCTGACCGCGAAGCTGCGTGCGTCGGACGAATTGCGTCTGACTACCGAGCGCGCTTTGCAGCCGCTGCGCGACCGCATCACCGAGTTGCAGTTGAAGGAACAGGCGGCACGCCTGAATGCCGAACAGTTCATCGAGCAACTGACGGCGGCGGGCGTCGACGAGGCCGACCTGCAGGCGAAGCTCACGCCGGACATGAAGCCGTCGTATCTGCAGGGCGAGGTCACGCGCATCAACAACGCGATCACCGCGCTCGGCCCCGTCAACATGGCCGCGCTCGACGAGCTGAAGGCGGCGTCGGAACGCAAGACCTTCCTCGATGCGCAATCGGCCGACCTGACCAACGCAATCGAAACGCTCGAAGATGCGATCCGCAAGATCGACCAGGAAACGCGCACGCTGCTGCAAGGCACGTTCGACCAGGTGAATCATCATTTCGGCGAGCTGTTCCCGCGTCTCTTCGGCGGCGGTCAGGCGAAGCTCATCATGACGGGCGACGAGATTCTCGACGCCGGGGTGCAGGTGATGGCGCAGCCGCCGGGCAAGAAGAACTCGACGATTCACCTGCTGTCGGGCGGCGAGAAAGCGCTGACGGCGACGGCCCTCGTGTTCGCGATGTTCCAGTTGAATCCGGCGCCGTTCTGTCTGCTCGACGAAGTGGACGCGCCGCTCGACGACGCGAACACCGAACGTTTCGCGAACCTCGTGCGTGCGATGTCGGAGAAGACGCAGTTCCTGTTCATTTCCCACAACAAGATCGCGATGGAAATGGCGCAGCAGCTGATCGGGGTGACGATGCAGGAGCAGGGTGTATCGCGGATCGTGGCCGTCGACATGGAAACGGCTGCGGGATTTGTCCAGAATATCGTTTAAACGTCCACCCGCGCGTCGCTTCGGCGGTGCGCGGGTGTTGCCGAAACAGAATTGAATTCGCTGCGCGTCTGCGCCCGCAGCGGCGGCATGTGCCACCCCGGTGACACACGCCAGCCGCGCGAACCCGGCGCCGTGCGCAACGACGAAAAGAATTGCAGATGGAGCGTGCATGGACGAGTTGACACTCGGGTTGATTGGCGCGGGCGCCGTGGTGGTCGGGGGAGTGGTGGTCTACAACGCGTGGCAGAGCGCGAAGGTGCGCCGCAGGATGCCGCGGCCGATGCCCGCCGATGCGGCGGACCCGCTCGTCCGGGACGATCAGATGGAGCAAAGCCCGTTCATCGAGCCGGCGCGCCCGACGACGCGGCGCGAATCCGCGGCGGGCGAGCAGGCCGAAGCCGCGCGCGTGGAGCCGACTTTCGGCGGCGCCGCGCCGCTCGACACGCCGGCGGATATCCAGGCTGAGAACACGTCGCCGAACGGTTTCCCTGAAGATGAAGAGACCGCGCAGCCGGCAGCCGACGTGCCTGCCGACGACGAGCGCAACGAGCCGATTCTGCCTGCCGCCACGACGATCTCGTCGGCGCCGCCGGCCATCGTCGATCGCCGGATCGACTGCATCGTGCCGATCAAACTGTCGTCGCCGGTTGCCGGCGACAAGGTGTTGCCGCTTGCGCAGCGTCTGCGCCGTGCGGGCAGCAAGCCGGTGCATATCGAAGGCAAGCCGGAAGGCGGCGGCGCGTGGGAGCTGCTGCAAAACGGCGTGCGCTACGAAGACCTGCGCGCGGCCGCGCAGCTTGCAAACCGCAGCGGTCCGCTCAACGAACTGGAATTCTCCGAGTTCGTCACGGGTGTCCAGCAATTCGCCGACGCGCTCGACGCATCGCCGGAGTTTCCGGACATGATGGAAACGGTGTCGATGGCGCGTGAACTCGACGGCTTTGCGGCGCAATGCGACGCGCAACTGTCGATCAACGTGCTGTCCGATGGCGCGCCCTGGTCGGCGAACTACGTGCAGGCCGTCGCGTCGCAAGACGGGCTGCTGCTGTCGCGCGACGGCACGCGCTTCGTCAAGCTCGACGTGAAGCAAAGCCCCGTATTCATGCTGCAGTTCGGCGACACCAACTTCCTGCGCGACGATCTGACCTACAAGGGCGGTCAGATGATCACGCTGGTGCTCGACGTGCCCGTCGCTGACGAAGACATTCTGCCGTTCCGCCTGATGTGCGATTACGCGAAGTCGCTGGCCGAGCGCATCGGCGGGCGGGTGGTCGACGATGGCCGCCGGCCGCTGCCGGAAAGCGCGCTGCTCGCGATCGAGCAGCAGTTGATGACGCTTTACGCCAAGCTCGAACAGGCGGGCATTCCGGCTGGCTCACCTGCGACGCGGCGACTGTTCAGTCAGTAAGCGCACGACACCAGTTGCGCGACGAAGCGTCGTCGTAGCCGGACGAACAATCGGATAAACCCAATCGGATAAACCCAATCGGATAAACCGCCTGAGGCACACCGTTGCTTCAGGCGGTTTTCATTTTGGCTTGACGATTCGCGTGGTTGCCGTGCACAACGCACCATGCGAACGGCTTCATCCCACGTCGTCCTGCCACGGCTGACCGCTGATCCACGCCTTGATCGCGGCGACCACCACCTCGTCCCTTCCATAGAACCCGTGATGCGACAACGCCTCGCAGGGCTTGCTGCGCACGTCGCCGCCATGCACGGTGATCAGCGCGTACTGGCCGTTCTCCGCGATGCGTCTTAGCGCCTCGTACGAGCAGAGGAAACAGCCGTCGTCAGCGTGCTGCACGAATAGCTGGCGCGGGCGAATCGTGCCGTAATCGAAGCCGATCAACGGCGTGGCCTGGCCGCGCGCGGGACTGCTGAGCGTCGACGTGTGGACGACGGCGTCCCACACGTCGGGCAACGCACGGCCCACATACGCTGTCGAGATCGTGCCCCGGCTGGTGCCGATCAACACGAGCTTTGCGTGTGGGAAGCGGCTGCGCAGACTGGCCGCGACCTGGGCAAGATCCTGCGCGGAGCGCGGCGACGCGCGGAACGCGTCGGAGTAGCGGCCGGATTCGTCGGACGGGGCATCGACGATTGCCGTCGCAAATTGCGCGTCCACGAATAACTGACGTGAGCGAACCAGGAAGTTGTTCTTCTCGCGCATGCGGATCGTGCCGTCGGGCTGTTGCGAGAGTTCGAGATCGCCCGCGCTACCCGGAAACATCACGAGCACCCAATGCGGCTCGCTGCCGTCCTGCTGCGTGAGCAGATAGGAGATCGAAGCGCCCTGCGCGAGCGGCACGCTGATCACCTGTTCGCTCGCCATCGCGCCTCGCGCATTGAAAACGGCGAGTGCTCCCAGAAGCACGAGCATGCAACGGACGAAACGGACGACGATAGCGGACATGGCGATAGGGTCTCCCAGTCGATGCGTGCCGATGTGGAAGGAAGCACGCGATGAACGGCAGGCGACAAGGTCGCATTGCGAGCCGCGCACTGTCAACGGTTTGCGCGCGAACTGGCCGATCGGCCAGGCTTTGTAGGAATACCTACTGCCTGAGTTTGCATGCGCACGAAACTGGCCATCCGGTCGATGCGACAGAAAGCGCTTCCTGAGATAATCTGACATCCCGTTACCATCCCCGAAACGCCGACAGCATGGCCCGAACCAACGTCCCTGATCCAGCAACCGGCGCCCCCGCCGAGCGCGCGTTGTGGCTGCGCGCCGAACTCGAGCGTGCGAACCACGCGTACTACGTGCTCGACCAGCCGGACTTGCCCGACGCGGAATACGACAAGCTGTTCAAGGAATTGCAGCAGGTCGAAAGCGAGCATCCGGATCTGATCACGCCGGATTCGCCCACGCAGCGGGTCGGCGGCGAAGTGGCGAGCGGCTTTCAGCCCGTCGTGCACGATATGCCGATGCTGTCGCTGAACAACGGTTTTTCGGACGAAGACATCGCTGCTTTCGACAAGCGGGTGTCGGACGCGCTGCACGAGGCGAGCGTCGACTTCGCGTGTGAACTGAAGTTCGACGGCCTGGCCATCTCGCTGCGCTATGTGGACGGCCAGTTCACGCAGGCCTCAACGCGTGGCGACGGCGCGACGGGCGAGGACGTGACGGAGAACGTGCGCACCATCCGCTCGATACCTCTAAAGCTCAAGGGCAAGCGCGTGCCGAAGCTGCTCGACGTGCGCGGCGAAGTGCTGATGTTCAAGCGCGATTTCGACAAGCTGAACCAGCGTCAGCGCGACGCGGAGCAGCGCGAGTTCGCGAACCCGCGCAACGCGGCGGCGGGCAGCTTGCGGCAACTCGATTCGAGGATCACCGCGCAGCGGCCGTTGTCGTTCTTCGCGTACGGGATCGGCGTGCTCGACGGCATCGAGATGCCGGCCACGCACAGCGAGCTGCTCGACTGGTATCACGAGATGGGTTTGCCCGTGAACAGCGAGCGCGCCGTCGTGCAGGGCGCCGAGGGGCTGCTTGGCTTCTTCCGTAAGGTGGGCGAGAAGCGCGACAAGCTGCCTTATGACATCGACGGCGTCGTCTATAAAGTGAACCGCCGCGACCAGCAGGATGCGCTGGGCTTCGTGTCACGCGCGCCGCGCTTTGCGCTCGCGCACAAGTTCCCGGCGCAGGAAGCGTTGACGAAGCTCCTCGCCATCGACGTGCAGGTTGGACGCACGGGCGCGATCACGCCCGTCGCGCGGCTCGAGCCCGTGTTCGTCGGCGGCGCCACCGTGACGAACGCGACGCTGCATAACGAGGACGAAGTGCGTCGCAAGGACATCCGCATCGGCGACACCGTGATCGTGCGGCGTGCCGGCGACGTGATTCCCGAGGTGGTCGGCGCGCTGCTCGACCGGCGTCCGGCCGGCGCGCACGAGTTCGTGATGCCGACGCAATGCCCCGTATGCGGTTCCGCAATCGAACGTCTGCCGGACGAAGCGATCGCGCGCTGCTCGGGCGGCCTGTTCTGTCCGGCGCAGCGCAAGCAGGCGCTGTGGCACTTCGCGCAGCGCCGCGCTCTGGATATCGACGGCTTGGGCGAAAAGATCATCGATCAACTCGTTGAACTGAATCTGGTGCGAACTCCAGCGGATCTCTTCAACCTGGGCTTTGCGACACTCGCCGAACTCGACCGTTTCGCGGAGAAGTCCGCGCAGAACCTCATCGACTCGCTCGAAAAGGCCAAGCACACCACGCTTGCGCGCTTCATCTACGCGCTCGGCATCCGGCATGTCGGCGAATCGACCGCGAAGGATCTCGCAAAGCACTTCGGCTCGCTCACGCCGATCATGGACGCGTCGGTCGAAGAGCTGCTCGAAGTGAACGATGTCGGTCCCATCGTCGCCGAGGCGATCCATCAGTTCTTTGCCGAGGAGCACAACCGAACGGTCATCGAGCAGTTGCGTGCGCCCGGCAAGGTGACATGGACGGAAGGGCCGCCCGCGCCGAAGGCGCCACAGGGCGTGCTGGCGGGCAAGACGGTCGTGCTGACGGGCACGCTGCCCAACATGGGTCGCGACGAAGCGAAGGAGTTGCTGGAGGCGGCCGGCGCGAAGGTGGCCGGTTCGGTGTCGAAGAAGACCGATTACGTGGTGGCGGGTGCCGAAGCGGGCAGCAAGCTCGCAAAGGCCGAGGAACTCGGCATCCCCGTGCTCGACGAAGATGGTATGCGTAAGCTCCTGGAGGGGCAGACAACATGATTCACGAAATCCTCAAGATGGGCGATCCGCGCCTGCTGCGCATCGCCAAGCCGGTCGATCATTTCGACACGCCCGAACTGCACGAACTCGTCCGGGACATGTTCGAGACGATGCATGACGCCAATGGCGCCGGGCTCGCCGCGCCGCAGATCGGCGTCGATCTTCAGGTCGTCATCTTCGGTTTCGGCCATAACGAGCGTTATCCCGACGCGCCTTCCGTGCCGGAAACAGTGCTGATCAATCCGACCATCACGCCCGTTTCGCTGGATACGGAAGAGGGCTGGGAAGGCTGCTTGTCGGTGCCGGGCTTGCGCGGCGCGGTGAGCCGTCTTTCGATGATCCGCTATCACGGCTTCGATCAGTTCGGCAAACCGATCGATCGCGTCGCCGAGGGCTTCCATGCGCGCGTCGTCCAGCACGAGTGCGATCACCTGATCGGCAAGCTGTATCCGATGCGGATCACGGATTTTTCCAAGTTCGGCTTTACCGAGGTGCTGTTTCCTGACCTCGATCCGAAATCGGACGATTGAGTTTCGGACGCTGAAAAAGAAAAAGCCCGCGCTAGCGGGCTTTTTTCATGTCGAGAGGCGTCGATGGACTGACGTCCGATCTCAGAACGACTCGTCCGGACCGAGATAGCGCCACTGTCCGGGCGGCAATGCGCCGAGCATGACGTGACCCATCCGCACGCGCTTGAGGCCCACGACGTGCAGTCCGACCAGTTCGCACATGCGGCGAATCTGGCGCTTCTTGCCTTCGCGCAGCACGAAGCGCAGTTGCTCGCCGTTCTGCCAGCTGACCATCGCGGGTTTGAGCGGCACGCCGTCGAGTTCGAGGCCGTGGCGCAGTTGCGCGAGACTTTCCGGTGGGAAATGGTTCTCGACGTCCGTTTCCACGTCGCCGTACGCGACGCGCACCAGATATTCCTTGTCGATTTCCGAATGGCCGCCGATCAGCTGCTTCGCGACGCGACCGTCCTGCGTGAGCACCAGCAGCCCCGTCGAATCGATATCGAGGCGACCCGCTGGCGCCAGCTGACGCAGATGCGCAACCGAGAAGCGGATGTCCGTGTGGTCGCCGTCCCAATGATTCTCGGGTTTGACGAGCGTGACGGCCGGCTCGTAGCCGTCTTCCGCCTGGCCCGATACGAAGCCGACCGGCTTGTGCACGAGGATCGTCACCAGCTTCATCTGCATGGCCTGCGCGGCGGGATCGATCTGGATATCGGCATCGGGGCGAACCTTCGTGCCGAGCGTATCGATGACGACGCCGTCGACGGTCACCCAGCCTTTTTCGATCCATTCGTCTGCTTCGCGGCGCGAGCACAGGCCTAGCTCGGACATCAGCTTCGACAGGCGCAGATTGCCGGGGGCGTCGTTGAATTCGCCCTCGTCGCGATGGCGCGGGGCGGCCTCCGGGCGAGCCTTGCGCGCCGGTTTCGGGGCAGCGCGGTCGAACTGGGGTGGGCGGTCGAAGCTGTCGTCGAGCGAGCGCGGGTCGCGTTTTGCCTTCGCTGCGCGCGGCGCTGCCTTGGGCGGTGCGTCGTCGGTGCGGTTCGCATAGGCGCTCTTGACGGGCTTTGCGTAGGTGCGTTCGGTGCGGGCTTCCGTGTCGTCGCTGCGGCTACGGCGCGGCGCGCCGTCTGCGGTGCGCGGTGCGCGTGGCGCACTACGGCGTTCTTCACCGTCACGCGGGGTGCGTGGCGCGGGACGTGCATCGCCGTCGCGGGAGAAGCGCGGTGCGCTGCGGCGCTCGTCGCCGTCACGCGGGGCGCGGGGAGCCGGACGTGCATCGCCGTCGCGGGAGAAGCGCGGTGCACTACGGCGTTCGTCACCGTCACGCGGGGTGCGTGGGGCGGGGCGTGCATCGCCGTCGCGGGAGAAGCGCGGTGCACTGCGGCGTTCGTCGCCTTCACGCGGAGCGCGAGGAGCACGGCGCGCGTCGTCGTCACGAGAGAAGCGCGGTGCACTACGCCGTTCGTCACCCTCACGCGGAGCGCGAGGAGCACGGCGCGCATCGTCGTCACGAGAGAAACGCGGCGCACTGCGGCGTTCGTCGCCTTCGCGCGGAGCGCGAGGAGCACGGCGCGCATCGTCGTCACGAGAGAAGCGCGGTGCACTACGCCGTTCGTCACCCTCACGCGGAGCGCGAGGAGCACGGCGCGCATCGTCGTCACGAGAGAAACGCGGCGCACTGCGGCGTTCGTCGCCTTCACGCGGAGCGCGAGGCGCACGGCGCGTATCGTCGTCGCGGGAAAAGCGCGGAGCGCGATCCCCTGCGCCCGCCGAAGCGGCACCACGTGAAGGACGATCCGACGGCGTGCGTCGCTCGGTCCGATCGCCTGCGTCACGACGGAAGCCGCCGCTCGCGGCAGCGCCTTCTTTTCGCGCCGGACGGTCGCCCGCCGGACGTCGTTCGAACGAACCGGAACCGCTCCGTTCGCGCGAACCCGCGCCCGCTGCGCGAGCGGGCCGGTCGCCGGAACGCGGCGACGCGCCGTCACGTGCACCCGCCGATGGTCCGCGCCGCTCGCCCGGGCCGCCCGCCGTCTTGCTCGCAGCGCGCCTCGGTGTTTCCCCGCTAGCTGCCGCGCCTCGGCGCGCAGCGCCTGCGCCCGTGGAACCGGCGCCGCTGCGCGGCCCCGTCGAAGAAGCGCCTTTGGCTGGGGCGGCAGGCCGCGTCGGCTTGCGTGCGTTCGTGCTGCCCGGGCGCACAGGGGTGCGCTCGGACGAGCTCGGCCGCGGATGCTTGGCTGTCAGTTTGACTCGCATGAAATCTCACACTGCGATCGCGCGCAGCAGCTCCGTTTCGACCTGGATTTGTCGTCGGTTGTCAGAGAGGCCGTGTCCATCGAGTAGGAACACGTCCTCGACGCGTTCGCCGAGTGTATTGATCCGCGCCGCATGGACGCCGACCCGGTGCTCGGCCAGCACGCGCGCGATCGAATAAAGAAGGCCCGGCCGGTCGTTGGCCGACACGGACAGGATGTAATACTGGCCGCGCTCGTCGGCCCGCAGGTCGACGCGCGGCGTTACGGGGAACGTGCGCGACAGGCGCGACAGTCGGCCTTTGGACGGGTCCGGCAACAGCGTGCCTTCCGCCCTCAGACGCTCCGCCAGTTCCTGTTCGACGAGGTTGGCGATGTCGCGATAGTGGACGTCCCGCTCGGTATGCGCAACGAGAAAGTTGTCGAGCGCATAGCCGTGTCGGGTGGTGCTCACACGTGCATCGAGCACGGACAGCGAATTGCGGTCGAAATATGCGCAGATGCCCGCGAACAGATCGGGGCGGTCCTTCACGTAGACGAGCACCTGCAGCGCCTCGCCGATGGGCGAGGGTCGCGCGCGCACGATCGGCGTCTCGGTCTCGACGTGGCGATGCAGCACGCGCGTTTGCCAGGCGATGTCGGCGGCGTCGTGGCGCAGGAAGTAGCCGACGTCGAGCTTGTCCCACAGCGCCCGGTGCGCGTTCTCGGGCACCGTTTCGAGCCGCAGCAGCGCGAGTGCTTCTTCCTGACGCTGCTTGAGTTCCGAATGCGCGTCCGGGCGGGCGCCGCCGAGCACGGCAAGCGTCGCGCGGTACAGGTCTTCGAGCAGCTTGCCTTTCCACGTATTCCAGACTTTCGGGCTGGTGCCGCGAATGTCGGCCACCGTCAGCAGATACAGCGCCGTCAGGCGCCGCTCGGTGCCGACCAGATCGGCGAAGCGCTTGATCACTTCCGGGTCGCTCGTGTCCTGCTTCTGCGCGACCTGGCTCATCGTCAGGTGATGCTGGACGAGCCAGACGATCAGCGCCGTGTCGTCGGCGGAAATGTCGTGCTCGCGGCAGAAGCGGCGCGCGTCGGCCATGCCCAGCGTGGAGTGATCGCCGCCACGTCCCTTCGCGATGTCGTGAAAGAGCGCTGCTACGTACAGCACGTACGGCCGCTCGAAATTCACGATCAGCTGGCTGCAGAACGGGTATTCGTGCGCGTGCTCGGCCACTGCGAAGCGCCGCATGTTCCGAAGCACCATCAGAATGTGCTGGTCGACGGTATAGACGTGATACAGATCGTGCTGCATCTGTCCGACGATGCGGCGGAAGTTCAGCAGATAACGCCCCAGCACGCTCGTCTGGTTCATCAGACGCATCGCGTGCGTGACGCCTTGCGGCTGCTTGAGGATTTCCATGAAGAGGCGCCGGTTTTCCGGATCGCGCCGCCAGCGGTGGTCCATTTTGTCGCGCGCGTTGTACAGCGCGCGCAGCGTGCGCGCCGACAAGCCTTTGACGCCGGGCGTCTCTTCGTACAGCAGAAAGGCTTCTAGAATCGCGTTCGGCTCGCGCTCGAAAACGTCGTCGCTGGAGATTTCCAGCATGCCCTGTTTCTCAACGAAACGATCGGACAGAACGCGCGTAATACCGCTTGTGCTAGGAAAAAGCTGCGCTTCGATGTTCTGAATCAGAATGGTCGACAGCTGCGTGACGGCTTTGGCGGCCCAGTAGTAACGGCGCATCAGCTGTTCGCTGGCGCGGCGCGTAGAAGTGGCCTTGAAGCCGAAGCTCTCGGCGAGCGGATTCTGCAGGTCGAACACCAGAATGTCCTGACGACGCCCCGCCAGCACATGCAGACGCGCGCGCAGCGTTTTCAGAAAGCCCTCGTTGCGGCGCAGTTCGCGCGCTTCGCGGTCGGTGATCAGGCCGCGCGCATCCAGTTCGCGCCAGCTGCTGCCGAAGCCGGCAGCCTGGGTAATCCACAGAATCAGCTGAAGGTCGCGCAGGCCGCCCGGACTTTCCTTGACGTTCGGTTCGAGCGCGTAAGGCGTGTCCTGGAATTTCGCGTGACGCTGGCGCATTTCCAGGACTTTCGCCTGAAAGAACGCGCGAGGATCGAGCGCATCGCGATAGCGCAGCGAAAAACTCTCAAACAGCGCCGTGCTGCCGACGATGCGTCGTGCTTCGAGCAGCGAAGTCTGCACGGTGACGTCGTTTGCCGCTTCTTCGATGCATTGCGAGACCGTGCGCACGCTGCTGCCCAGTTCCAGCCCCAGATCCCACGCGAGCCCGATGAAGCGCTCGATGCGCGCTTCGAGATGCACCACGGGCTCGTCCGGCAGCAGCACCAGGATGTCGATGTCGGAGTGGGGTGCGAGTTCGCCGCGCCCGTACCCGCCGACGGCCAGCAGCGCCAGCGACGCGGGCAGCTCGCACGCGGCCCACGCGCCGCGCAGCGCGTCGTCCGTGATGCGCGCGAGCGCGTGCATCAGCGTGTCGACGTTGGTCGCGGTCTTGAAGCGATCGAGCAGCGGGGTCTTGGCCACCTTGTAGTCCGCCTTGAGAGACGTGGCATCGGAAAGGGCGACAGCGTGAACGCTACTCATAGGCGGCGGGTGGCGGGAAGGTGATCAGGCCGTGGTGGCGGCGGCCGCGATTTGCGGGCGAGCGGGCGTGCCGGCGGAAACGGTCAGCACTTCATAGCCCGTCGGCGTGACGAGAATGGTGTGCTCCCATTGCGCGGACAGGCTGCGGTCCTTGGTCTTGACCGTCCACTGGTCGGGCATCGTGCGGATATCGCGGCGGCCGGCGTTGATCATCGGCTCGATCGTGAAGATCATGCCCGCCTGCAGTTCGATGCCCGTGCCGGGGCGACCGTAGTGCAGCACCTGCGGCTCGTCGTGAAAAACCTGGCCGATGCCGTGGCCGCAATATTCGCGCACGACGCTGTAGCCGAGGCCTTCGGCGTGTTTCTGGATCGCGTAGCCGATGTCGCCGAGATGCGCGCCCGGGCGCACTTGTTCGATGCCGAGCCACATGCATTCGTACGTGGCCTGGACGAGGCGCTTCGCCATGATCGACCCTTCGCCGACGATGAACATGCGGCTCGTGTCGCCGTAATAGCCATTCTTGATGACCGTGACGTCGATATTGAGCGCGTCGCCGTTCTTCAGCGCCTTGTCGCCGGGGATGCCGTGACAGATCACGTCGTTCACCGACGTGCAGACGGCTTTCGGGAACGGCGGATAGCCCGGCGGCTGGTAATTCAGCGGCGCCGGAATCGTGCCCTGCACGTTCGTCATGTATTCATGACAAAGGCGGTCGAGTTCACCCGTCGTCACACCGGGTTTGACGAACGGCGTGATGTAGTCGAGCACCTCGCTCGCGAGCCGTCCGGCGATGCGCATCTGCGCGATATCGTCTTCGTTTTTGAGCGTAATAGCCATGAGTCGGGCCTGAAATGCGGTTTATCGTGTAATTATCGCACCTTATTCAGGCGATCGCTGGAAATTGCAGGGCGCGAGGGCTGGCGGGGGCGCCTGCGGCGGGCGTTCCGCGTGGTTCTGCCGGGCGGGCCGAATGGTGCGCGAGCAGGGTACTGCCGGCGCGGAGGTGCAACCGGCCGGCCCACGCGGGAGCTACCGGGCAGGTTGAGTCCTGCAATGCTCGCGTGCTATACTCTTTGGCTAAGTCAATCGCCAGTTTGAATATTCAATGTTCAACTCGGCGGCGGGCTTCTTCGTGAGCGGCGTCAATCAGGTTTCAAGCCAGACTCAGGCGTGGTTCACGAAATTCGCAAGCCGGCGCACCCAGGGTGTTCGCGGCGTCAGGTCTTCCCGAAACGGCGAAGGCGGCGCGGCGGATACGGCAGCCGGCTTAAGACCCAACCCTAGCGGAGATTTTCATGGCAGTTACCATGCGTCAAATGCTGGAAGCCGGTGTCCACTTCGGTCACCAGACTCGCTTCTGGAACCCCAAGATGGCCCCCTTCATTTTCGGCCATCGCAACAAGATTCACATCATCAACCTCGAAAAGACGCTGCCGATGTACAACGACGCGCTGAAGTACGTGCGTCAACTGGCAGCGAACCGCGGCACGATCCTGTTCGTGGGCACGAAGCGTCAATCGCGCGACACGATCGCTGAAGCAGCGCAACGCGCAGGTATGCCGTTCGTCAACGCACGCTGGCTCGGCGGCATGCTGACCAACTTCAAGACGCTGAAGGTTTCGATCAAGCGCCTGAAGGACATGGAAGCAGCGGTCGAGGCAGGCGAGCTCGAGAAGATGAGCAAGAAGGAAGCGCTGCTGTTCGAACGCGAAATCGCCAAGCTGCAAAAGTCGATCGGCGGCGTGAAGGATATGGGCGGCATTCCTGACGCAATCTTCGTCGTCGACGTCGGCTATCACAAGATCGCCGTGACGGAAGCGAACAAGCTGGGCGTGCCCGTCATCGCCGTGGTCGATACGAACCACTCGCCGGAAGGCGTGGATTACGTGATCCCGGGTAACGACGACGCCAGCAAGGCTGTCGCTCTGTACACGCAAGGCGTGGCTGACGCGATCATCGAAGGCCGTGCGAATGCGGTCAACGAAGTCGTGCAAGCTGCCCGCAGCGGTGACGGCGACGAGTTCGTCGAGGTCAACGGGGAAGCGTAAAGCACCCTGTGTCCGGCAAAAAAGGGGGCTCTCTATAGGCCCCCTTTTTTTAAGTCGCGACGATCTGAATGAGCGTGCCGCAACGGGCACGCGGCAGCGCCCGAAATAAATGTGCGCTGCGCGGAAACGAAATCCTGTCGCCGGCATCGAATGCGGGCGGCGTGTGACAGACAGACTCAAGGAGCGAATGATGGCGGCAATTACCGCAAGCATGGTGGCAGAACTGCGCGCGAAGACCGATGCGCCGATGATGGAATGCAAGAAGGCGCTGACGGAAGCCGACGGCGACATGGCGCGTGCGGAAGAACTGCTGCGCGTGAAGCTCGGCAATAAGGCCAGCAAGGCAGCGTCGCGCGTCACGGCTGAAGGCGTGATCGCATCGTTCATCGAAGGCGGCGTTGGTGCAATCGTCGAACTGAACTGCGAAACCGACTTCGTCTCGAAGAACGACGACTTCATCGGCTTCACGAAGCAGGTCGCCGAACTCATCGTCAAGCAGAACCCGGCTGACGTCGCTGCTCTGTCGGCGCTGCCGCTGGACGGCTCGACGGTCGACGCAGTGCGCTCGGCGCTGGTCGGCAAGATCGGCGAAAACCTGTCGATCCGCCGTTTCGCGCGTTTCGAAACGCCGAACAAGCTGGCTGCGTACCTGCACGGCACGCGTATCGGCGTGCTGGTCGAGTACACGGGCGCGGACGAGCAGGTCGGCAAGGACGTCGCCATGCACATCGCGGCCATGAAGCCGGTCTCGCTGTCGTCGGACGACGTTCCGGCGGATCTGATCGCCAAGGAGCGCAGCATCGCCGAGCAGAAGGCCGCTGAATCGGGCAAGCCGGCTGAGATCGTCGCGAAGATGGTCGACGGCTCGGTGCAGAAGTACCTGAAGGAAGTGTCGCTGCTGAACCAGCCGTTCGTGAAGAACGACAAGCAGACGATCGAGCAGATGCTGAAGGCGGCTGGCTCGAGCGTGCAGAAGTTCGCGCTGTTCGTGGTCGGCGAAGGCATCGAGAAGCGTCAGGACGACTTCGCGGCTGAAGTCGCTGCGCAAGTCGCTGCTGCAAAGCAGCAATAAGCGTTATTTAAGTTTCACGCAGTACCGTTTGACCCGCGGCGGAGCTGGACTTCGCCGCGGCCGGCAGCGCCGCTGGGGCTGCGCGCGCGACAGCGCGGCGCACCCGTTCGTTGGCAGGCCTCGATCGATCGTTGAGGCGCGTCAATTTGGCGGCGCTTGCCCGAACCCCTATTTCACCCCTACAGTTAGTTTCTTGTTGTTTGGCGGCTTTTTGCCCTGCTCAGCGCGATCCGGATATCTCTATGCCCACTGCCTATAAACGCGTCCTCCTCAAACTCTCTGGCGAAGCCCTGATGGGCGATGATGCATTCGGCATCAATCGCGCGACGATCGAAAGAATGGTGGCGGACATGGCCGAGGTGGTGCGGCTCGGCACGCAACTGGCGGTGGTGATCGGCGGCGGCAATATCTTTCGTGGCGTGGCAGGCGGCGCAGCGGGCATGGACCGTGCAACGGCGGACTACATGGGCATGCTGGCCACGATGATGAACGCGCTGGCGCTGCAGGACGCCATGCGTCACGCCGGTATCGAGGCGCGCGTGCAGTCGGCGCTGCGCATGGACCAGGTGGTCGAGCCGTACATCCGTCCCCGCGCGATCCGCCAGCTGGAAGAGGGCAAGGTCGTGATTTTCGCGGCCGGCACGGGCAACCCGTTCTTCACGACCGATACGGCAGCTGCGCTGCGCGGTTCGGAAGTGGGCGCCGAAGTGGTGCTGAAGGCGACCAAGGTGGACGGCGTGTACTCGGCCGACCCGAAGAAGGACCCGTCGGCGACGCGCTACACGACGATCAGTTTCGACGAAGCGATCGGCCGCAATCTGCAGGTCATGGACGCGACGGCGTTCGCGCTGTGCCGCGACCAGAAGCTGCCGATCCGCGTGTTTTCGATCGTCAAGCCGGGCGCGCTCAAGCGCATCGTGCAGGGCGAAGACGAAGGCACCCTCGTCCACGTGTAAACTCTCTTTCACGTCTGTGGGCTTGAACGCGGGCTCAGGCTGCGCCTCGCGCGCTTATGGGCCCGCATCGTTTTGAAGGTTCGGAGGTTTAATCATGTCTGTGGCTGACACCAAGAAAAGCGCTGAGCAAAAGATGCAGCGCTCGATCGACGCGTTCAAGAACGATCTGTCGAAGATTCGCACGGGCCGTGCGCACACGGGCCTGCTCGATCACATCCAGGTCGACTACTACGGTTCGCCCGTGCCGATCTCGCAGGTCGCGAACCTGACCCTGATCGATGCACGCACGATCGGCGTGCAACCGTGGGAAAAGAAGATGATCACGGTCGTCGAAAAGGCGATCCGCGAATCGGATCTGGGTCTCAACCCGGCGTCGCAAGGCGACGTGATCCGCGTACCGATGCCTGCGCTGACGGAAGAGCGTCGCCGCGAACTGACGAAGGTCGTCAAGAGCGAAGGCGAAACGGCCAAGGTGGCGGTGCGCAACCTGCGCCGCGACGCGAACGAGGCGCTGAAGAAGCTCGTGAAGGACAAGGAAATTTCGGAAGACGACGAGCGTCGCGGCAGCGACGACATCCAGAAGCTGACGGACAAGTTCGTGGCCGAAATCGATAAGCTCGTGCAAACCAAGGAAGGCGAGATCATGACGGTTTGACGGTCTGGCGCACACCCGACCTCAAGACTTTCACTGATCATCGTTTCTTTCTTTGCAGCTTTACCCGACGGCCATGACCTATACAAGCTCAACCGTTCGCGTACCTGACGTGTCAGCCGTACCGCGTCATATCGCGATCATCATGGACGGCAATGGCCGTTGGGCGACGCAACGCCGCCTGCCGCGCGTGGCGGGCCATACGCGCGGCGTCGACGCCGTGCGCGCAGCCGTCGAGGCGTGCGCGCGCCAGGGCGTCGAATATCTGACGCTGTTCGCATTCAGCTCTGAAAACTGGCGCCGTCCGACCGACGAAGTGTCGTTCCTGATGCGCCTGTTCGTGACCGCGCTCGAGCGCGAGATCGGCAAGTTGCACGCGAACGGCATCCGCCTGCGCGTGGTCGGCGATCTGTCGATGTTCGACAAGAAGATCCAGGATCTGATCACGCGCGCCGAAACCAAGACGGCCCGCAACACGCGTCTCACACTCACCATCGCCGCGAACTACGGCGGCCGCTGGGACATCATGCAGGCGACGCGCAAGCTGGTCGAGCAGTCGGTGGCGGCGGGGCGTCCCGTCGAAGTCAACGAAGATGCCTTCGCCGAGCACCTCGCGATGGCCTACGCGCCCGAGCCGGATCTGTTCATCCGCACGGGCGGCGAGCAGCGCATCAGCAACTTCCTGCTGTGGCAGCTCGCCTACACCGAGTTCTATTTCACCGACACCTACTGGCCGGATTTCGACGCCGACGCGCTCGGCCGTGCCATCGGGTCGTACACGGGGCGCGAGCGGCGCTTCGGACGCACGAGCGCGCAGCTCGAGCCGCAATCGCAAAACGTCGATTCGCTTCCATGCTAAAAACCCGTGTCATCACGGCGATCGTCCTGCTGGCTATTCTTCTGCCCGTCACGCTCTGGGCGCCGATCGGCGGCTTTGGCGCGCTGATCGCGTTCGTCGTCGTATTCGCCGCGTGGGAGTGGGCGCGGCTTCTGAAGCTGCCGGGCGCCGGTCCTGTGATCTATGCAATCGTCGCCGCATTGGCGCTGGTCGCCAGCACCAAGCTCGGCACGGGCGTCACGGCGCCGCGTCCGCTCTTCGAAGCGTCATCAATCTTCTGGATATTCGCCGGCCCGTTCGTGCTGCTGCGCAAGCCGACGCTTTCGCAAGGCGCATGGCGTCCGTTCCTGCTGCTGGCGGGCGTGGTCGTGTTCGCTGCCTGCTGGCATGCGCTCGTCGCGGCTCGGATGGCGGGCGTGCCGTTCGTGCTTTCCCTGCTGCTGGTGGTCTGGTTGGCCGATATCGGCGCATACTTCGCGGGTAAGGCGTTTGGAAAGCACAAACTCGCGCCGTCGATCAGCCCCGGCAAGACCTGGGAAGGCGCGATCGGCGGGTGGCTGGCCGTGATGATCGTCGCGGCTTTGGCCGTCATCACCCATGCCTTTGCCCCGACCCTGTTTTCCGCGCTGCTCGACCATCTGGGCACCGCTCGTGCGTTTGCTACGCTGACGTTGCTGGTCGTGTTCAGCGTGGTGGGCGATCTGTTCGAATCGATGCTCAAGCGCCAGGCCGGCGTGAAGGATTCGAGCAATCTGCTGCCGGGTCACGGCGGCGTGCTCGACCGCATCGACGCTTTGTTGCCGGTGCTGCCGCTTGCGATGCTCGTGTTGTCGTAGCCATCGGCTAGAGAAAGAGATATGCAAAAACGAATTAGTTTGCTCGGTTCTACGGGCTCGATCGGAGACAGCACGCTCGACGTCGTCGCGCGTCATCCGGAGCGCTTCTCGGTGTACGCACTGACGGCACACCGCAACGGCGACAAGCTCGTCGAGCAATGCCTGCGCTTCAAGCCCGAAGTAGCGGTGGTCGGCGATGCCGATACGGCCGCGAGCGTGGCCGCGAAGCTGCGCGCAGCGGGCTGCAAGACCGAAGTGACGTACGGTCCGCAGGCATTGGTCGACGTGTCGAAGAGCGACGGCTGCGACACCGTCGTCGCGGCGATCGTCGGCGCGGCGGGCCTCGAGCCGAGCCTCGCGGCGGCGCGCGCCGGCAAGCGCATCCTGCTCGCCAACAAGGAAGCGCTCGTGATGTCGGGCTCGATCTTCATGGACGCGGTGCGCGACAACGGTGCGATCCTGCTGCCCGTCGACAGCGAGCACAACGCGATCTTCCAGTGCCTGCCGCGCGAATCGGCGCTGCATGGTGGCGTGTCGAAAATCATCCTGACGGCGTCGGGCGGTCCGTTCCGCACGCGCGAGCCGTCCAGCCTCGTCGGCGTCACGCCGGAAGAAGCGTGCAAGCATCCGAACTGGGTGATGGGCCGCAAGATTTCCGTCGATTCCGCCACGATGATGAACAAGGGCCTCGAAGTCATCGAGGCGCATTGGCTCTTCAATCTGCCGGGCGATCGCATCGACGTGCTGATTCATCCGCAGAGCGTGATTCACTCGCTCGTGTCGTACGCGGACGGTTCGGTGCTCGCGCAACTGGGCAACCCGGACATGCGCACGCCCATCGCTCACGCGCTGGCGTTCCCCGACCGCGTCGATTCCGGTGTCGCGCAACTCGATCTCGCGCAGATCGCGCAGTTGTCGTTTGAGAAGCCGGATTACACGCGCTTCCCGTGCCTCGCACTCGCGATGAAAGCGCTGGCGGAAGGCGGCGTCGCGAGCGCCGCACTGAACGCGGCGAACGAGATTGCGGTCGAAGCATTCCTGACGCGCCGCATCGGCTTCATGACGATCGCCCAGGTCGTCGATGCCGTGCTGAATGCATTGCCCAACCGCGAGGCGTCCAGCCTCGCCGACGTGGTCGACGCCGACGCCGCTGCGCGCCGTGCCGCCCACGCTTTCATCGACGGTCTGCCGGCGGGCGCTCGCCTTACGGAACGCGCCGTCCAGTGAGGCGTTTATGAACCTGCTGATCGAGCTGGTCGCCTTCGCAGTTGCGATTGGCGTACTGGTGGTCGTCCATGAGTATGGCCACTACAGCATCGCGCGCCTGTGCGGCGTCAAGGTGTTGCGTTTTTCGATTGGCTTCGGCAAGCCGCTCGCGCGCTGGGTCAGCAAGAAGACGGGCACCGAGTGGACCATCGCGGCGCTGCCGCTCGGCGGCTACGTCAAGATGCTCGACGAGCGCGAAGAGGGCGCGCCCATCGATCCCGCCGACTTGCCCCGCGCGTTCAACCGTCAATCGGTCGGCAAGCGCATCGCGATCGTGGCGGCGGGTCCGATTGCCAACTTCATTCTTGCCATCGTGCTGTTCGCAGCCGTGTTCGCGACGGGCGTCACCGAGCCCGCGGCAATCGTCGCAGCGCCCGCTGCCGACACAGCCGCGGCGCGCGCGGGCTTCGACGGCGGCGAGAAGGTGGTCGCCGTGCGCGAGGCAAATGCGGGCGAAACGGAGCCCGTGCGCTCGTGGTCCGATCTGCGCTGGAAGCTGCTCGGAGCGGCGTTCGATCACAAGCGCGTCGTGCTGACCGCGAAGGACACGCACGGCACGTTCGACTTCCCGCTCGACTTGCAAAATCTTACCGACAAGGAAGTCGATGACGACTTCATGTCACGCCTCGGTTTCGAGCCGGGCGGCGGGACGTTGTCGGTGGCGGGCGTGCAGCCGGGCAGCGCTGCCTTGCAGGCAGGACTGCTGGCGGGCGACCGGATTCGCGCCGTCGACGGCCATCCCGCCGATAACGCGACCACCTTCATCAACTACATCAAGTCGCACGCGGGCAAGCCGATCGTGCTGCAGATCGAGCGTGGCGCGAAGAATCAGCAGGCGGGTGCATTACAGAATCTAACCATCGTGCCCGGCTCGCAGCGCGATGAGACGACGGGGCAACCCATCGGCCGGATCGGCGCTGAACTCGCGACGCAGGTGCCGTCCATCGACGTCCGTTATGGTCCTGTCGACAGCGTGCGCCTCGGCGCGCATCGTACGTGGGACCTTGCTGTGTACTCGGTGCGGATGTTCGGCCGGATGATCGTCGGCGAAGCTTCGCTGAAGAATCTGTCTGGTCCCGTGACTATCGCGGACTATGCGGGCAAGAGCGCGAGACTCGGTCCGTCAGCATTCCTTTCGTTCCTCGCGCTTGTCAGCATAAGCCTCGGCGTGCTCAACCTTTTGCCAATACCCGTATTGGACGGGGGGCATCTGTTATATTATGCGGTTGAAGCTGTTACCGGCAAAGCCGTATCGGATCGCTGGCAGCTCGTTCTTCAAAGAGCGGGACTGGCTTGTATCGTCGCCTTGTCGGCGATCGCGCTGTTCAACGATCTTGCTCGTTTAATCCATTTTTAAAGTGTCTGGCGGCGTACGATGGCGCCCGCCTGACCTGATGCAGCTATACACACTGGGGAAGCACGTTGTTTAAACCTCATCGCTTTGTTCCAAAGACAGTTGTAGCCGCGGCAATCGCCGCGCATGGGCTGGCAGCTCACGCGACGACACCTTTTGTGGTGAAGGACATTCGGATCGAAGGGCTGCAACGGGTAGAACCCGGCACCGTGTTCTCCTATCTTCCCATCAAGCAAGGCGATACGTTTACCGACGAAAAGGCTTCCGAAGCGATTCGCGCACTGTACGCAACGGGCTTCTTCAACGACGTGAAGATCGCCTCGGAAGGCGACGTCGTCGTGGTTCAGGTGCTCGAGCGTCCCGCCATCGGCACGATCGACTTCTCCGGCCTGCACGAGTTCGAGAAGGATAACCTGATCAAGGCACTGCGCGCCGTTGGGCTGTCGCAAGGCCGCTACTACGACAAGGCGCTCGTCGACAAGGCCGAACAGGAACTCAAGCGCCAGTATCTGACGCGCGGTTTCTACGCAGCTGAAGTCACGACTACGATCACGCCGATCGATCGCAACCGTGTTGCGGTCCTGTTCGCCGTGATCGAAGGTCCGAGCGCGAAGATCCGCCAGATCAACTTCATCGGCAACAAGGCGTTCAGTACGGGCACACTGCGCGACGAAATGCAGCTGTCCACGCCGAACTGGTTCTCGTGGTACACGAAGAACGACCTGTATTCGAAAGAGAAGCTCACGGGCGACCTCGAGAACGTCCGCTCGTACTACCTGAATCGCGGCTATCTCGAGTTCAACATCGAGTCGACCCAGGTGTCGATCACGCCCGACAAGAAGGACATGTATCTGACGGTGACGCTGCATGAAGGCGAGCCGTACACGATCAACAGCATCAAGCTCGCGGGCAATCTGCTCGACCGCGAAGCCGAGCTGAACAAGCTGATCAAGATCAAACCGGGCGACAAGTTCTCGGCTGAAAAACTGCAGGCCACGACGAAGGCGATCGTCGACAAGCTCGGCGAATACGGCTACGCATTTGCGACTGTGAACGCGCTGCCGCAGATCGATCAGGAACATCACAAGGTCGACCTGACGCTGCAAGTCGATCCGAGCCGCCGCGTGTACGTGCGCCGCATCAACGTGGTCGGCAACACGCGTACGCGCGACGAAGTCGTACGCCGTGAAATGCGCCAGCTCGAAAGCTCGTGGTTCGATTCGAACCGCCTTGCGCTGTCGAAGGACCGTATCAACCGTCTCGGCTACTTCACGGACGTGGACGTGACGACGATTCCCGTCGAAGGCACGCCCGACCAGGTCGATGTCGACGTCAAGGTCGCCGAAAAGCCGACGGGCGCGATCACGCTGGGCGCGGGCTTCTCGTCGACGGACAAGGTGGTGCTGTCGGCGGGTGTGTCGCAGGACAACGTGTTCGGTTCGGGCACGAGCCTCTCGGTGAACGTGAACACCGCGAAGACATACCGCACGTTGACGGTCACGCAGGTCGACCCGTATTTCACGGTCGACGGCATCAAGCGCATTACGGACGTCTACTACCGCACGTATGAGCCGCTGTACTACTCGACGGATTCGAGCTTCCGTATCGTCACGATGGGTGGCGACCTGAAGTTCGGCATCCCGTTCTCGGAAGTGGACACGGTGTACTTCGGCGCGGGCTTCGAGCAGAACACGCTCGACGTCGACGCGAACACGCCGCAGGCCTACAAGAACTACGTGCAGGACTTCGGCCGCGTGTCGAACAACGTGCCGCTCACAGTGGGCTGGTCGCGCGATGCGCGTGACAGCGCGCTGGTGCCGAGCCGCGGCTACTTCACGCAGGCCAATGCCGAATACGGCACGCCGATCGGCGGCACCGAGTATTACAAGGCCGACTTGCAGGCGCAGTACTATTACTCGTTCTCGCGCGGCTTCGTGCTCGGCTTCAACGTGCAGGGCGGCTACGGTAACGGCATCGGCAACGCGTACCCGATCTTCAAGAACTACTACGCGGGCGGTATCGGTTCGGTGCGTGGCTATGAACCGAGCTCGCTGGGTCCGCGCGACAAGGTCACGAACGACCCGATCGGCGGTAACAAGATGTTCGTCACCAACGTCGAACTCACGTTCCCGTTGCCGGGTACGGGCTATGACCGCACGCTGCGTGTGTTCACCTTCCTCGACGCCGGTAACGTCTGGGGCGATTCGCGTCAGGGCGGCGACACGACGGTCGGTTCGAACGGCCTGCGCTACGGTTACGGTGTCGGTCTCGCGTGGATTTCGCCGATCGGGCCGCTCAAGCTGTCGCTGGGCTTCCCGGTCCAGAAACATACGGGCGACCAGTATCAGAAGTTCCAGTTCCAGATCGGTACGGCGTTCTGATCGCGCGCGCCGGAACTGGAACCCCTTACAGCATCGAGAGGATGACTTTGCTAACTGGTATGTTTTCGAAACGTGTCGCGTGTGCAATGGCGCTTGCCATGACGCTCGGCGTGGGCGCGGCGAACGCCGCGCTGGCGCAGGAAGCGCGTATCGCCGCGGTGAATTCGGATCGCATCCTGCGTGAGTCGGCGGCGGCGAAAGCGGCGCAGACCAAGCTCGAAGCGGAGTTCGCGAAGCGCGACAAAGACCTGCAGGACATGGCGCAGCGTCTGAAGTCGCTGTCCGACTCGCTCGACAAGAACGGCGCGTCGCTGGCGCCGGCCGATCGCGCGCAGAAACAGCGCGACCTGTCGCAGCTCGACACGGATTTCCAGCGCAAGCAGCGCGAATTCCGCGAAGATCTGAACCAGCGCCGCAATGAAGAGCTGGCGGCCGTGCTCGACCGCGCGAACAAGGTCATCAAGCAGATCGCCGAGCAGCAACACTACGATCTGATCGTGCAGGAAGCCGTCTACGTCAGCCCGCGTATCGACATCACCGACCAGGTGCTGAAGGCGCTGGCCGCGTCGGGCAATTGACGCCGGGCTGGACGGCGTCCACGCCAGCCGTCCGGCGCACACCCCCGGCGCGCGCGATGTGACAAGGCGCGCCAGTTAGGCAACTGAACAGCAGGAGCAGTACACGCATGGCATTCACGCTCGAGGAGATCGTCCAGCAGTTCGGCGGAGAGATCGTCGGCGATCGCGCGCACCGCGTCGGCAATCTGGCGCCGCTCGATCAGGCTGGCCCCGATCAACTGGCGTTTCTCGCCAACCCGAAGTATCTGGCGCAAGTCGAAACGACGCGCGCGGGCGCGGTGCTGATCAACGCGGCGGATCTGGAGAAGGTCACGTCGCGCGACGGCCGTAACTTCATCGTCACGCCGAATCCCTACGCTTACTTCGCGCGCCTCGCGCAGGCCTACATCGACATGGCCTCGCCGAAGGCGAAGCCCGGCGTGCATTCGTCTGCAACCATCGATCCGTCTGCGCAGATCGCGGCGAGCGCCGTGATCGGCCCGAACGTGACGGTCGAAGCGGGCGTTTCGATCGGCGAAAACGTGCGGCTCGACGCGAACGTGTTCGTCGGGCGCGGCACGCAGATCGCTGCGGGCTCGCATCTGTATCCGAACGTCGCCGTGTATCACGGCTGCAAGATCGGCGAGCGCGCAATCATTCACTCGGGCGCCGTAATCGGCTCGGACGGCTTCGGCTTCGCGCCGGACTTCGTCGGCGAAGGCGATGCGCGCACGGGCAGCTGGGTCAAGATTCCGCAGGTTGGCGGCGTGTCGATCGGACCGGACGTCGAAATCGGTGCAAATACCACGATCGATCGCGGCGCGATGGCCGATACTGTCATCGAAGAATGCGTGAAGATCGACAACCTCGTGCAGATCGCCCACAACTGCAAGATCGGCGCCTACACGGTGATCGCTGGCTGTGCGGGCATCGCGGGCAGCACGACGATCGGCCGTCACTGCATGATTGGCGGCGCGGTCGGCATTGCCGGCCACGTCACGCTGGCCGACTACGTGATCGTCACCGCACAGTCGGGCGTATCGAAGTCGCTTCTGAAGCCCGGCATGTACACGAGCGCGTTCCCGGCCGTCGACCATGCCGACTGGAACAAGAGTGCCGCGTTGGTGCGCAACCTCGACAAGTTGCGCGACCGCATCAAGGCGCTCGAAGCCGCAGTCGCCAGCGCCTCCGGAGACAAGGCGTAACACCTCGGGCACCATAGGCACGACCGGCAGGAAACGCCGGCGCGCGCGGCCCCCGGATCGCGCGCAGCCGGAACAGGAACGGGCGGCAGGGCGCGTCGTCATCAGTCAGGCCCTTGCACCCAGCATTCGAAGTCATCATCGCGCAACCCCTGCGTGAGCAGAAACACCATGAGCACCGAAAAAATCAATCTCGACATTCACAAGATTCTCACGCTGCTGCCGCACCGCTATCCGATCCTGCTGGTCGATCGGGTGCTCGAACTCGAGCCGCACAAGAGCATCAAAGCGCTGAAGAATGTGTCGATCAACGAACCGTACTTCATGGGTCACTTCCCGAAGCGCCCGGTCATGCCTGGCGTGCTGATTCTGGAAGCGCTCGCGCAGACGGCAGCGCTCTTGACCTTCGCGGAAGAGCCGCACGATCCCGACAACACGCTGTACCTGTTCGTCGGCATCGACAACGCGCGCTTCAAGCGGGTCGTCGAGCCGGGCGACCAGCTGATCCTGAACGTCACATTCGAGCGCCATATGCGCGGCATCTGGAAGTTCAAGGCGCGCGCGGAAGTGGACGGCCAGGTCGCGGCCGAAGCCGACCTGATGTGCGCGGTGCGCCAGACGGACAGCGAGTAATGCTCGCGGCCGGGCAGCCGGGAACGGTGTGTCCGGTAAGGCGCGAGGCAGAACCATCGAAACCTTGAGCGGTCACAAACGGGTTGCATCGTGGCCGCTTCAACGCGTCGGATGACGCCGCAGCGTCATCGGCGCCATGTAACTGATACGCGGAAATACTAGCGAGGGCGCATGAGCAGGATTCATCCTACTGCGATCATCGAGTCGGGCGCGCAGCTCGACGAATCGGTCGAAATCGGACCGTACGCCGTTGTCGGCGCACACGTCACGATCGGGGCGCGCACGACCGTCGGTTCGCACAGCGTGATCGAAGGGCACACGACGATCGGCGAAGACAACCGGATCGGCCATTACGCGTCGGTCGGCGGACGTCCGCAGGACATGAAGTACAAGGACGAGCCGACGCAGCTCGTGATCGGCAACCGCAACACGATCCGCGAGTTCACGACGATCCACACGGGCACCGTGCAGGACAAGGGTGTCACGACGCTCGGCGACGACAACTGGATCATGGCCTATGTGCATATCGGCCACGACTGCCAGATCGGCAGCAATGTGATCCTGTCGAGCAACGCGCAGATGGCGGGCCATGTGATCATCGGCGATTACGCGATCGTCGGCGGCATGTCGGGCGTGCATCAGTTCGTGCGGATCGGCGCGCATTCGATGCTGGGCGGCGCGTCGGCGCTGGTGCAGGACATACCTCCGTTCGTGATTGCGGCGGGCAACAAGGCGGAGCCGCACGGTATCAACGTCGAAGGGCTGCGCCGCCGTGGCTTCTCGCCGGATGCGATCTCGGCGCTGCGCTCGGCCTACCGTCTGCTGTACAAGAACGGCCTGTCGCTCGAAGAGGCGAAGGTGCAGTTGCGCGAGCTCGCCTCGGCGGGCGGCGACGGCGACGAGCCGGTACGCGCGCTCGTCGAATTCGTCGAGCAGTCGCAGCGCGGCATCATCCGCTAACCGATGCCGTTGCCTACCAGTCCGCTGCGGCTCGCAATGGTGGCCGGCGAGCCGTCGGGCGATCTGCTGGCGGCTTCGTTGCTGGACGGGCTCGCTGCCCGTCTGCCTGACACGACGCAGTACTTCGGCATTGGCGGCCCGCGCATGATCGCGAAGGGCTTCGACGCGCATTTTCCGATGGAAAAGCTGTCGGTGCGCGGTTACGTCGAAGCGCTGAAACATATTCCCGAGATTCTCGGCATCCGCAACGAACTGAAGCGGCAACTGCTGGCCGAGCCGCCGTCGGCCTTTATCGGCGTCGATGCGCCCGACTTCAACTTCGGCCTCGAGCATCCGCTGCGAGACGCGGGCATTCCGACCATTCACTTCGTCTGCCCGTCCATCTGGGCGTGGCGCGGCGGCCGCATCAAGAAGATCGTCAAAGCCGTCGACCACATGCTGTGCGTGTTCCCGTTCGAAAAGGCGCTGCTGGAGAAATCGGGCGTGGCGTCGACCTATGTCGGCCATCCGCTCGCTGACGAGATTCCGCTCGAACCCGACACGGCAGGCGCACGCCGCGCGCTCGGCCTGCCCGAAAGCGGACCGGTGATCGCCGTGCTGCCGGGCAGCCGTCGCTCGGAAATTTCGCTGATCGGCCCGACGTTCTTCGACGCGATGGAACTGATGCTGCAGCGCGAGCCGGGCGTGCGTTTCGTGATGCCCGCTGCGACGCCGGCGCTGCGCGAACTGCTCAAGCCGCTCGTCGAAGCGCATCCGAAGCTACCGCTGACGCTGACGGACGGCAACGCGCAGGTCGCGATGACGGCCGCCGACGCGATTCTCGTGAAAAGCGGCACGGTCACGCTGGAAGCGGCGCTGCTGAAAAAGCCGATGGTGATCTCGTACAAGGTGCCCTGGCTGACGGGGCAGATCATGCGCCGCCAGGGCTATCTGCCGTACGTCGGCTTGCCGAATATTCTGGCGGGGCGTTTCGTCGTGCCGGAAATCCTGCAGCACTTCGCGACACCTGAAGCACTGGCGGATGCCACGCTGACCCAGTTGCGCGACGAAGCAAACCGGCGCACGCTGACGGAAATCTTCACCGAGATGCATCACGTGCTCAAGCAGAACACTGCGCAGCGGGCTGCGGAAGCGGTCGTCGCCGTCATCGAAGCGCGCCGGGGGCGTCCATGACTTCGGCTGCGTCGCGCCGCAAGGCGTCCGCGAAGAAAGCGGAGCAGGGCGGCCTCGATTTCTCGTCGCCGGAAGATATCGTCTGTGGCGTCGACGAAGCGGGGCGCGGTCCGCTGGCCGGGCCCGTAGTGGCCGCCGCCGTGATTCTCGATCCGTCGAAGCCGCGCATTCGCGGCCTCGACGATTCGAAAGCCCTGACGGCCAAAAAGCGCGACGAACTCTACGAGAAGATCATCGACCGTTCGCTCGCATATTGCGTCGCGTCGGCTTCCGTCGAGGAAATCGACGCGCTGAATATCCTGCACGCGACGATGCTCGCCATGAAGCGCGCAGTCGAAGGGCTGAAGGTCTCGCCGACGCTGGCGAAAATCGACGGTAATCGTTGTCCGACGCTGAGCATTCGCAGCGAGGCGATCATCAGCGGCGACGCGCTCGTGCCGTGCATTTCGGCCGCGTCGATTCTCGCAAAAGTCACGCGCGACCGGATGCTGCTCGAACTGCATCAGATGTTCCCCGTATATGGTTTCGACGCGCACGCCGGCTACGGCACGCCACAGCATCTGACGGCGCTGCGCGAGCATGGTCCGTGCGAGCATCACCGACGCTCGTTCGCGCCCGTGCGTGAGGCGCATCTACGGCTCGGCACGGGTACCCGTCTGCCGGAAGGCGTGATCGTCGTGCCGCCCGCAGCCGCCGACGATGCCTTCCTCGCCGACGACAGCGCGCCGTTCTGACGCCACGCAAAATACGATCAAGCGCCTGCGGGCGCTTTTCTTTTCACCGCTATTCTTTTCGTGCTGCCTGTGAAAGCCATCACCTCGCGGGACAATCCGCTCTACAAGCGTCTGAAGGCATTGGCCGGTTCGACGCATCAACAGCGCAAGAGCGGCCATGCGTTGCTCGAAGGGTTTCACCTTGCGAGCGCGTATCTCGACGTCGCGGGCCAGCCGGAAACCTGCATCGTCACGGAAGGCGCGCTGCGCCACGACGAAGCGCAGGCAATCGTTGCGCGCATCGAGGAACGGCGCATCGTCACGCTGCCCGATGCGCTGTTCGGGCAACTGTCGAATGTCGTCAATGGCGTCGGCATGTTGCTGCTCGTCGAGAAGCTCGACCTGCCGTTGCCCGGGCGCGTGACGCAGGGCTGCATCGTGCTCGACGGCGTGCAGGATGCGGGTAATGTCGGTTCGATTCTGCGCAGCGCGGCGGCAGCGGGCATCGGGCATGTGTTCTGCGCGCCGGGCACTGCGTACGCGTGGTCGTCGAAGGTGCTGCGCTCGGCGATGGGCGCGCATTTTCTGCTGCAGATTCACGAGGATGTCGAGCCGCAGACGCTGATCGAACGGCTCGATGCGCCCGTCGCGATCACGGATTCGCATGGCGCGCAGGCGATCTACGACACCAATCTGTCGGGGCCTGTCGCGTGGGTGTTCGGTAATGAAGGGGCAGGCGTGTCGCAGGCGTGGCGCGACGCGGTGACGTACCGTGTGACGATTCCGCAGCCGGGCGGGATGGAGTCGCTCAACGTGGCGGCGGCTGCCGCCGTGTGTCTTTTCGAGCAGTGCCGGCAGCAACGCGCTGCCGGCTGAGTTCACAGCATCGCCATCAATACGACGACCGATCCAGCTTGATTTCCTGCAGGATCGTCGTCGCGATTTCCTCGATCGACTTGTGCGTCGACGAGAGCCACTTGACCCCTTCCCGCCGCATCATCGTCTCGGCTTCGTTGATCTCGTAGCGGCAGTTCTCGAGCGCCGCGTATTTACTGCCGGGGCGCCGCTCGTTGCGGATTTCCGAAAGCCGCTGCGGATCGATAGACAGACCGAACATCTTCGTGCGATGCGCGAGCAGCGGTGTCGGCAGCTTGCCGCGCTCGAAGTCTTCGGGAATCAGCGGATAGTTTGCGGCCTTCACGCCGTACTGCATCGCCAGGTACAGGCTGGTCGGCGTCTTGCCGCTGCGCGACACGCCGACGAGGATCACGTCCGCTTCTTCCAGATTGCGATTGGACTGGCCGTCGTCGTGCGCGAGCGAGAAGTTGATCGCCTCGATCCGGTTCTTGTATTCCTCGGTGTCGGCGTTCTGGTGGCCACGGCCCATCGCGTGGCTCGACTTCAGCTCCAGTTCCTGTTCGAGCGGCTCGACGAAGGTCTGGAACATGTCCAGCACGAGCGCGTTCGAATCCTTCACGATCTGGTTCGACGCGCTGTTCACGAGCGTCGTGAAGACGATCGGGCGGCGGCCTTCGTGATGGGCGGCTTCGTTGATCTTTTCGAGCGTGGCGTAGGCCTTTTCCGTCGAATCGACGAAGGGCACGCGGACCAGACGGAACTTCTGGTCGAACTGGGAGAGGATCGAATGCGCGAAGGTTTCGGCAGTAATCCCGGTACCGTCGGAGACGATGAATACGGTGGGCGGCATCAGTGGGCAGGGAACATGAGCGTCAAAATCCGCTCGAATCAGACATTGCCGCGTGGCGCGCGCTGCTCCGGTGGCTGGCCGGAAAACAGCAGCGGCGCAACACGATACGACACGCGGCGCAGCGTGCGCCTGAACGGGCAAAAAGACCCGCGCGCGGCCGGGACAAAGCCGCGGGAAGGTCACGCAAACCCCGGCGGCAAGCCGCACGCGCCGTTCGGGGCGCATTTCTCGTCCGACTGTCACATTTTGAGAGTCGGCACGGTAGAATAGCGGCAACCTGTTGGATAAGCAATTGCAGCCAAATCGCGTGTAACTATCTGTTATCGCTCTTTGATTGCGTCGTGATCTGTTCGTATCTTGCGCGCCAAAGCCGCAAATTCGTTCAATCTCCAGCTTCGTCGGGCTTCGTGCCTGGCATGAAGCGCCCCGCGATTGTTTCTCCAACAGGTTGCGTAAGGCACGTGTCCCGCTCCCAATGAGCGCCTCGTGTTCGAGCCCACTTGCGCAATCGAGCATTTTTTTCCACTTAGGGGCTTGTATGACTAACGCAGTTAACGTTGCTAAGGATCAGGCGTATGTAGTTCCATTCGAGCAGTTGCGAATGACCGACGTAGAAATCGTCGGCGGCAAGAATGCTTCGCTCGGCGAGATGATCAGTCAGCTCGCCGAAGCTGGCGTGCGCGTGCCCACGGGTTTCGCCACGACGGCGCTCGCATTCCGCGACTTTCTGCATCACAACAACCTGACCGAACGCATCGCCCAACGTCTTGAGACGCTCGACGTCGACGACGTGAAGGCGCTCGCCGCTGCAGGCAAGGAAATCCGTCAATGGATCGTCGACGCGCCGATGCAGTCGCGTCTCGAACAGGAAATCCGCGCAGCATTCGAAACGCTGTCGAAAAGCTCGCCTGAAGAACTGTCGTTCGCGGTCCGCTCGTCGGCAACGGCGGAAGACCTGCCGGACGCATCGTTCGCCGGTCAGCAGGAAAGCTACCTGAATGTCGTCGGCATCGAAGACGTGCTCGATCGCATGAAGCACGTGTTCGCGTCGCTGTACAACGACCGCGCCATCTCCTATCGCGTCCACAAGGGCTTCACGCATGCTGAAGTCGCGTTGTCGGCGGGCGTGCAGCGCATGGTGCGCTCGGACGTCGGCGCAGCAGGCGTGATGTTCACGCTCGACACCGAATCGGGCTTCAAGGACGCCGTCTTCATCACGTCGAGCTATGGCCTCGGTGAAACCGTCGTGCAAGGCGCGGTGAATCCGGACGAGTTCTACGTCTTCAAGACCACGCTCGCGCAGAACAAATACCCGATCATCCGCCGCTCGATCGGCTCGAAGCTCATCAAGATGGAATTCACGAAGGCCGGAGAAGAAGGCCGCGTGAAGACCGTCGACGTGCCGCACGAGCAGCGCAACCGCTTCTCGATCACCGACGAAGACGTGATCGAACTGGCGAAGTACGCGGTCATCATCGAAAAGCACTACCAGCGTCCGATGGACATCGAGTGGGGCAAGGACGGCCGCGACGGCAAGATTTTCATCCTGCAGGCGCGTCCCGAAACGGTGAAGAGCCAGGGCGGCAACAAGGCCGAGCAGCGCTTCAAGCTGAAGGGCCAGTCGCAGGTGCTGGCGACTGGCCGCGCGATCGGCCAGAAGATCGGTGCGGGCCCCGTGCGCGTCATTCACGATCCGTCGGAAATGGAGCGCGTGCAGCCGGGCGACGTGCTGGTCGCGGACATGACCGATCCGAACTGGGAACCGGTGATGAAGCGCGCAGCGGCGATCGTCACGAACCGCGGCGGCCGTACCTGCCACGCGGCGATCATCGCGCGTGAACTGGGTGTGCCGGCCGTGGTGGGTTGCGGCGACGCATCGGACGTGCTGAAGGACGGCGCGCTGGTGACGGTATCGTGCGCGGAAGGCGACGAAGGCAAGATTTACGACGGTCTGCTCGAAACGGAAGTGACGGAAATCCAGCGCGGCGAGCTGCCTGAGATCCCCGTCAAGATCATGATGAACGTCGGCAATCCGCAGCTCGCGTTCGACTTCGCGCAACTGCCGAACAAGGGCGTTGGTCTGGCTCGCCTCGAGTTCATCATCAACAACAACATCGGCGTTCACCCGAAGGCGATTCTCGAGTACCCGAACATCGATCAGGACCTGAAGAAGGCTGTCGAAAGCGTCGCGCGCGGTCATGCATCGCCGCGTGCGTTCTATGTCGACAAGCTGACGGAAGGCATCGCGACGATCGGCGCGGCGTTCTATCCGAAGCCCGTGATCGTGCGTCTGTCGGACTTCAAGTCGAACGAGTACAAGAAGCTGATCGGCGGTTCGCGCTACGAGCCGGACGAGGAAAACCCGATGCTGGGCTTCCGCGGCGCATCGCGCTATATCGCTGAAGACTTCGCGCAGGCGTTCGAAATGGAGTGCATCGCGCTCAAGCGCGTGCGTGAAGAGATGGGCCTCGACAACGTCGAGATCATGGTGCCGTTCGTGCGTACGCTGAAGCAGGCGGAGCGCGTGGTCGGGCTGCTGGCGAAGTACGGCCTGAAGCGTGGCGAAAACGGCCTGCGCCTGATCATGATGTGCGAAGTACCGTCGAACGCGATTCTCGCCGAAGAATTCCTGCAGTACTTCGACGGCTTCTCGATCGGTTCGAACGATCTGACGCAGCTGACGCTCGGCCTCGACCGCGACTCGGGTATGGAACTGCTGGCTGCGGACTTCGACGAGCGCGATCCCGCCATCAAGTTCCTGCTCAAGCGCGCGATCGAAACCTGCCTGCGTCTGGACAAATACGTCGGTATTTGCGGCCAGGGCCCGTCGGATCATCCGGACTTTGCCGAGTGGCTGACGAAGGAAGGCATCGCGTCGATCTCGCTGAACCCGGACACGATCATCGAGACCTGGCAGGCGCTGGCGAAAGTGACGAAGTAAGCATTGCGCATCGATTTGTGGCGGTACGTAAAACGTGCTGCTACGAACGATAAATCGCTGACGCTTCATGCTATAAACACCCCGGTAGATCCGGGGTGTTTTGCTTTGTGGAGGCGCAAGTGTTCCAAAGTGGACTGTTCTGGTGGATCGGCGCGGGCGTGCTGATCGTGCTCGAACTGATGCACGGCACGTTCTATCTGCTGATGGTGGCGCTCGGCTTCGTTGCGGCGGCGCTGGCGCGGCTCGCAGGGGCTGATCTCACGCTGCAACTCGGCATCGCGGCGACCGTCGCGCTTGCGGCGATGCTCTTGCTGCGCAAATCGCGTTTCGGACGTAAAACGAAAACGCGCGCCGAAGCGGCGCGCAACCCCGACGTGAACCTCGATATCGGCTCGACGCTGACCGTGCCCGCGTGGCACGACGGACATGCGCGCACGAGTTATCGCGGCGCGTCATGGGCAGTCGAGCTCGCGCCCGGCGAGCCGGAAGACGCCAATCTCTATGAAATCACTGCGCTGCGGGGCAACTGCCTCATCGTCGTCGCGTGCAGGCACGCGGCGGCGAGGGCTTGAGCCGTCGAGTACAGCGTAGGCGCATTCGAACGCGCACAACAACTCAAAAACAGATGGGGGTGCAGGAATGGAATCGTCGAGCATCGTTGGGCTGGTGTTGCTGATTGTCGTGATCGTGGTCGCAGCGCAGACGATCAAGATCGTGCCGCAACAGCACGCATGGGTGATGGAGCGCCTCGGGCGCTATCACGCGACGCTCACGCCGGGTCTTAGCTTCGTGCTGCCGTTCATCGACCGGATCGCGTACAAACACGTGCTCAAGGAAATTCCGCTCGACGTGCCGAGTCAGGTCTGCATCACGCGCGACAACACGCAGTTGCAGGTGGACGGCGTGCTGTATTTCCAGGTTACTGATCCGATGAAGGCGTCGTACGGTTCGAGCAACTTCGTGTTCGCGATCACGCAGTTGTCGCAGACGACATTGCGTTCGGTGATCGGCAAGCTCGAACTCGACAAGACGTTCGAGGAGCGCGACTTCATCAATCATTCGATCGTGTCGGCGCTGGACGAAGCGGCGTCGAACTGGGGCGTAAAGGTGCTGCGTTACGAGATCAAGGACCTGACGCCGCCGAAAGAGATTCTTCACGCGATGCAGGCGCAGATTACTGCGGAGCGTGAGAAGCGAGCGCTGATCGCGGCATCGGAAGGGCGCAAGCAGGAGCAGATCAATATCGCGTCGGGTGGCCGCGAGGCGGCTATTCAGAAGTCCGAGGGTGAGCGGCAGGCGGCGATTAACCAGGCGCAAGGCCAGGCGGCGGCGATTTTGGCTGTCGCTGAGGCGAATTCTCAGGCAATCCAAAAGATCGCGGCGGCGATTCAATCGACGGGTGGGATGGAGGCTGTGAATCTCAAGGTCGCTGAGCAGTATGTGGGTGCTTTTGCGAATCTCGCGAAGGCGGGGAATACGTTGATCGTGCCGGGGAATATGGCGGATATGGGGTCGATGATTGCCGCGGCTCTGACGATTGTGAAGCAGTCCAAGACTGTTGGGTGAGGGCTTTTTTTTGTCTGCGACGCTGGGTGGTTTGCTTTGTGTTTCCGCTGGCATCCGCGATTTGTTATCTAGCTTCACGCGTTGCCCCTGTGCGGGGCGGCACCTACTTTTCTTTGCCGCCGCAAAGAAAAGTAGGCAAAAGAAAGCGGCTCACACCGCCAGCCCGTGTTCCTATCCACGGGCCCCCAACGTCCCCATCCTTCACACGGCAGTGCCTCTGCCCGGTGCTCGTTGCCAACGCTTCGAACAATCGCTTCACCCGCTTCAGGCGCCCGTACAACGGCAAGCGGCAGCTAATGGTTGGTGCCGCCCAGGTGGCAAACTATGTGTAGGTTGTCGCGTCGCGTAGCCTGGTGCTCTTACCGGGTGGGACGCGTGCGCTATCGGTCCGACGTGAGGCGTGTGAGGCTATGGCCTACACACAGTTTGCCACCTGGGCGGCGGCAGACTGTCCGACGCGGCGTGCTGAGACGCGGGCACATGAAGTGGGTGAGGCGTACAGGGAGAACGTTGGCAACGGGCGCGAACCAAAGCGTTGCCGTTTGAGCTGTAAGACCCGTTGGGGGCCCTCAGGCAAACACAAGGACTGGCGGTGTGAGCCGCTTTCTTTTGCCTACTTTTCTTTGCGGCGGCAAAGAAAAGTAGGTGCCGCCCCGCACAGGGGCGACGCGTGAAACACGAAGGCAAATCGCGGATGCAGCGAAAAACGCGAAGCGCGCCACCCCGCAGACGCCAGAAAAAAAGCAAAGCGCACCGTACCAGCGCCGCGGCAAAAAACTCACGCCCCTCCGCGCCGCGCAGGCACAAAAAACCTCAGACCGGCGTCCTCATCAACCTCGCCTTCTCCCGCTCCCAATCCCGCTTCTTCTCAGTCTCACGCTTATCGTGCTGCTTCTTGCCCTTGGCAAGCCCAATCTCACACTTGACGCGCCCGTTCTTGTAATGAAAATTCAACGGCACAAGCGTATACCCGCGCTGCTCGACCTTGCCGATCAGCTTGCTGATTTCCTCAGCATGCAGCAGCAGCTTGCGCGTGCGGACCGGGTCCGGATGGATGTGCGTCGACGCTTCGGGCAGCGGACTGATATGCGTGCCGATCAGAAACAGTTCGGCGTTCCTGATGACGACGTAGCCTTCCTTGATCTGGCCACGCCCGGCGCGGAGCGCCTTGACTTCCCAGCCCTCCAGCACGAGCCCCGCCTCGTAACGCTCTTCGACCGAGTAGTCGTAGAACGCTTTTCTGTTGTCGATGATGCTCATGAATGGAAAGTGGCCAACTCGTTTAAAATCACGATTTTAGCAAAGCGGGACGCCGAAAACCCGCCGCGGTGTCATTCAGTTGTCACGCGCTCGCTATTTCTCAATCCCTGTTGCCACGCGCTGTTCAATTTATGGCAGATGTCCAGAAAACCGTGTTGATACGCCACTCGGCGGAACAGATGTTCGACCTCGTCACCGATGTCGCCGACTACCCCAATTTCCTTCCGTGGTGCGGCGGCGTCGAAATCCGCCGCCAGGAGGAAAACCTGATGGAGGCAAAGATCGACATCAACTTCAAGGGCATCAAGCAGCACTTCGCGACGCACAACACGCAGGAGCGGCCGACGCGCATCGACATGAACTTCGCCGATGGCCCGTTCAAGAAGTTCACCGGCTACTGGCGCTTCACGCCGCTGCGCGCGGACGCGTGCAAGATCGAGTTCGCACTGCACTACGAGTTCGCGAACATTCTGCTGGAGAAAATCATCGGGCCGGTGTTCAGCCATATCGCGAACACCTTCGTCGAATCGTTCGTGAAACGCGCCGACCAGCGCTACGGCAAGGCATGAGCAAGACGTTGACCATCGAAGTTTGCTACGCGCTGCCGCGCGAGCAGACGCTGATCGAGTTGCAATTGCCGCAGGGCGCGACGCTCGGGCAGGCCATCGACGCGAGCGGCATTCTTACGCGGCACCCCGGAATCGATCTGACAAGGCAGAAAACGGGCGTGTTCGGCAAGCTCAAACCGCTGGACACCGTGCTCGCGGACCATGATCGCGTCGAGATCTACCGGCCGCTGATCGTCGATCCGAAGCTCGCGCGACAGCGGCGTGTCGAGAAATCGCGTCAGGAAGGGTCCATCGAAGGGCGAAAGTGGCAGCCCAAGGATTCGCGCTGACGTCACGCGGACGTGCAGCGGACCAAAGCCAAACGGCGCACCGTGTCACGCGGTGCGCCGTTTTTGCTTTGTAGTCAGAGGTTGGTGTGCCGGGAGGCTGAGGCGTGCAGCCTAATGCACTGCCGCCTGAGCCTTTTCTTCGAGCGTCGACCGGTCGGAATCGTCGCCGGCGTGCTGGCGCACCGACCAGCTGACGCCCGCAACCAGCAGCAGAATGGCGGCCATTTCGAGCGGACGGGGCATCCGGTGGTCGTAAATGAACGCATAGAGCAGCGCGAACAGCGTCTCGAACACGATCAACTGGCCTGACAGCGTGAGCGGCAGCCGCTTGGACGCCGCGTTCCACAAGCCGTTGCCGAGCCACGACGCGCCGATCGCAAGGCCCAGGTTCAGCAGCCAGAACAGATGCCAGCGGGTGTCGACATGTGAGGTATCGACGGCCGACGACGGCAGCGCGGCTACGACAACCCACAGCAGCGCGCCGAGCAGGCCCGTCACGACGCCCCACAGCACCGACCACTCGTTGCCGCTGAAATGCGTATGGCGTTGCAGATAGCGGGCGTTCTCGACGGCGAACCACGTCCAGCAGGCCAGCGCGCCCACGGCGCACGCGATGCCGATCAGCTTGTTCGCGATGGTTCCCGGCGTTTCGCCCGCCGTCCCGAACACATCGACATTGATGCACGCGATGCCCGCGACGACGAGTGCGAGCGGCCATGCCAGCCGTGCGAGCGGCACGGCGCCATGGTCGCGCCGCCCGAGCAGCGTCACCGTGACGGGCAGCACGCCGACGATCAGCGAGGACGGCGCAATGCCGACGAGGTGCACCGCGCCCGTCAGCAGCAGGTAATAGAGCAGGTTGCCCGCGAGCGCGAGCTTGACGAGGGCGTTCAGGTCTTCGCGGGTGAGCCGGCGCAGCAGGGAGCGCGCGGAAGGCAGCGCGGCCAGCAGCGACACGACACCGTACATCGCGTAGCGGCCGGCGCTCAGCAGCACGGGCGAAAAATCGGGCAACAGCCGCGGCACCAGAAACACCATGCCCCATAACGCCCCCGCCAACATTCCGTACACCACGCCGCGCTGCATTGCCTTGCCCCGATCGAAAAACTGAAAGTGCGCGAAGCATAGCCGGATGGGCATGTCGGCGTCTTGTTCGATTCTGCACTTTGCGGCACGTCGCCTATGCTGGAAAAACACGCCTGACAGGATGAATGGCAGTCCATGCGTTCGAACGAGCATACGAAACCGGTTCGAACGCGAGCCGAACGCAGAAGCGAAATAAGACTGTCGTTCGGTGCGAAAAAACGTTGAAGAATTTCGCTAACTGACTGTTCGTGCAGCGAAAACCGGAAGGTTTCGCGTATAATTCGCTTTTGCGCCTATAGGATTTGCCATGCGTCTGATCCAAAAAGCACTCACGTTCGATGACGTGCTCCTCGTCCCGGCTTTCTCCGACGTTCTGCCGCGCGACACCAGCCTGAAAACCCGGCTGACCCGCAACATCTCCCTGAATATGCCGCTCGTGTCCGCCGCCATGGACACCGTTACCGAAGCACGCCTCGCCATTGCCATGGCGCAGATGGGTGGCGTCGGCATCATCCACAAGAATCTCACGCCGGCCGAGCAGGCTCGCGAAGTCGCGAAGGTCAAGCGCTTCGAATCGGGTGTCGTGCGCGATCCGATCACGGTTCCGCCGCAGATGAAGGTGAGCGACGTGATCGCGCTGTCGCGCCAGCATGGCATTTCGGGTTTCCCGGTCGTCGAAGGCGCGCAGCTGATCGGCATCGTCACGAACCGCGACCTGCGCTTCGAAACGCGTCTGGACGAGCCTGTGCGCACGATCATGACGCCGCGCGAGCGCCTCGTCACCGTCAAGGAAGGCACGCCGCTCGCCGAAGCGAAGGCGCTGATGCACAGCCACCGCCTCGAGCGCGTGCTGGTCGTCAACGACGCATTCGAACTGCGCGGCCTGATGACGGTGAAGGACATCACGAAGCAGACGGAACACCCGGACGCATGTAAGGACGAGCACGGCAAGCTGCGCGCAGGCGCGGCAGTCGGCGTCGGCGCCGACAATGAAGAGCGCGTCGAACTGCTGGTGCAGGCAGGCGTCGACGTGATCGTCGTCGATACGGCGCACGGTCACAGCCGCGGCGTGCTGGAGCGCGTTCAGTGGGTCAAGAAGAACTTCCCGCACGTCGAGGTGATCGGCGGCAACATCGCGACGGCCGACGCAGCCAAGGCGCTCGTCGAGTACGGCGCGGACGGCGTGAAGGTCGGCATCGGCCCGGGCTCGATCTGCACGACGCGTATCGTTGCAGGCGTGGGCGTGCCACAGATCAGCGCGATCGCCAACGTGTCGGCGGCGCTCAAGGGTACGGGCGTGCCCGTGATCGCCGACGGTGGCGTGCGTTTCTCGGGTGACGTCAGCAAGGCGCTGGCAGCAGGCGCGAACGCCGTGATGATGGGCAGCATGTTCGCCGGCACGGAAGAATCGCCGGGCGACGTGTTCCTGTATCAGGGCCGTCAGTACAAGTCGTACCGCGGCATGGGTTCCGTCGGCGCGATGAAGGACGGCGCGGCTGACCGCTACTTCCAGGACAACTCCGCGAACATCGACAAGCTCGTGCCGGAAGGCATCGAAGGCCGCGTCGCGTACAAGGGCTCGGTCGGCGCGATCCTGTTCCAGCTGATCGGCGGCGTGCGCGCATCGATGGGCTACTGCGGCTGCCGTACGATCGACGAGCTGCACGACAAGGCTTCGTTCGTCGAAATCACGGCAGCGGGCATGCGCGAATCGCACGTGCACGATGTCCAGATCACCAAGGAAGCACCCAACTATCACGTGGACTAATCGCCGATGAAGCCGCTGCTGCGTGCCGTACTGATCATCGATGCCTTGTTGTTGCTGGCGTTCGGGCTGCTGTTTTTGCTCACGCCGTGGAAATCGCTGTACGACGCGCTGCAGCTGGTGCAGACGGACCCTGCGCTGGTTGGGCAGGGCGCCGGCATCGCGCTGATCGGCCTGGCGTGGCTGGCACTGCACGCGTCGATCGACGGCGCGATGACGGCGACGACGGCCAAGGTCGTCGGCCATGTGAACTGGCTGACGGGCGTGTTGATGCTGGTCTGGCTGGTGGGGCTGCATACGCCGCAGCTGACCGGGTTTGGTCAGCTGGTGGCGGTGCTGACGGGTGTGGTGCTGCTGGTTATCGGCCTGGGCGGCGTGAAGCTCTCGAGCGCGGTGAAGCGGCGCGAGCGGCTGGCCAGCACGGCTGCCGCCGAGCGCACTGATCGTGTGTCGGCGCGCGACGCCGAGAACGAGGCGCGCAAGGCCGAGCGCGAGCGTAACGCTGCTCGCCCGGGTGTGGTGTATCCGGCGACCACGGGGCCGCATGTCGAGCCGACGCTCGCCGCAACCCCTGCCGTGAGCGCGGCAACGCCCGTGAGTCCCGCGACAGGGCATCCCGTCGAGCCGGGTCTGACGGCGCAACCGCCGCGCGCGACGACGCCCGAAGCGGCCGCCGCGGCGCGTGAAGACGCGCTGGCGCACGAACGCCGGGCCGAAGCCCACGAGGACGCCGCCGCGCGCGAACGTGCGGCAGCCCAGCGCAACGAAGCCGATGCGCGTGCTGCCGAAGCGAAATCGGGCACGCCCCGGCCGCCGTTTCATGGCTGACGCGCGCAAGCTCACGCCCACCGCCGAACCAACTGGAACCCGTCTGCGCGCAGGTCTTTTATCGAGCTTTCTATCGACCACGGCACGCAGCGATGCGGCGCTCAGCCCGCCGTTGCCGCGCAAGCCAATCCGTTTCGAATACAACGCCGTTCTGTCGCGATGCGACCAGCGCGGCATTCCCTATCCGTTCTTTTTAGATTCCGTCCGCTGCCATGCATGACAAGATCCTGATCCTCGACTTCGGTTCGCAAGTCACCCAACTGATCGCACGCCGCATCCGCGAGGCGCACGTGCTGTCGGAAATCCATCCGCACGACGTCAGCGACGAGTTCATCCGCGAATTCAAGCCGACGGGCATCATCCTGTCGGGCGGCCCGAACTCGGTGACCGAGAGCGACACGCCGCGTGCGCCGCAAGCGGTATTCGAAGCGGGCGTGCCCGTGCTCGGCATCTGCTACGGCATGCAGACGATGGCGGAGCAACTCGGCGGCAAGGTCGAAACCGGCCATCTGCGCGAGTTCGGTTACGCGGAAGTGCGCGCGCGCAACCACACAAGCTTCCTCGACGGCATCCAGGACTTCTCGACGTCCGAAGGCCACGGCATGCTGAAGGTGTGGATGAGCCACGGCGACAAGGTGCTGGAAATGCCGGCGGGGTTCCAGCTGATGGCATCGACGGAGTCGTGCCCGATCGCGGCGATGGCGGACGAAGCGCGCCATTTCTACGGCCTGCAATGGCACCCGGAAGTCACGCACACAGTACAGGGCCGCGCGATGCTCGAGCGCTTCGTGCTGAAGATCTGCGGCGCGAAGCCCGATTGGGAAATGGGCAATTACATCGACGAAGCCGTCGAGAACATCCGCAAGCAGGTCGGCGACGAGCATGTGATTCTCGGTCTGTCGGGCGGGGTGGATTCGTCGGTAGCGGCGGCGCTGCTGCATCGCGCGATCGGCGATCAGCTGACCTGCGTGTTCGTCGATCACGGTCTGTTGCGTTTGAACGAAGCCGAGCAGGTGATGGCGATGTTCGCCGACAACCTCGGCGTGAAGGTGATCCACGTCGACGCGAGCGAGGCATTCATGTCGAAGCTCAAGGGCGTGACCGATCCGGAAGCGAAACGCAAGATCATCGGCGCCGAGTTCGTCGAGGTGTTCCAGACCGAAGCCGGCAAGCTGACGGATGCGAAGTGGCTCGCGCAAGGCACGATCTATCCGGACGTGATCGAATCGGCGGGTAAGGGCAAGAAGGCCGCGCATACGATCAAGAGCCATCACAACGTCGGCGGCCTGCCGGAGACGTTGAATCTCAAGCTGCTCGAACCGCTGCGCGAACTGTTCAAGGACGAAGTGCGCGAACTGGGCGTAAAGCTGGGGCTGCCGCCTTCGATGGTGTATCGCCATCCGTTCCCGGGCCCAGGCCTCGGCGTGCGGATTCTCGGCGAAGTGAAGCGCGAGTACGCGGACCTGCTGCGTCGCGCGGACGCGATCTTCATCGAAACGCTGCGCACTTTCATCGACAAGGAAACGGGCAAGTCGTGGTACGACCTGACCAGCCAGGCGTTCGCGGTGTTCCTGCCCGTGAAGAGCGTGGGCGTGATGGGCGATGGCCGCACGTATGAGTATGTCGTCGCGCTGCGCGCAGTGCAAACGCTCGACTTCATGACGGCGCATTGGGCGCATCTGCCGCATGATCTGCTCGGCCATGTGTCGAACCGGATCATCAACGAAGTGCGTGGTATCAATCGTGTCGTGTACGACATCTCGGGCAAGCCGCCCGCGACGATTGAGTGGGAGTGATCGGACGGGTCTGAACGTACCGAAACCAGCAAGCTCCAGAATGTTCAAAAGCCCGCGTCTGCGGGCTTTTTTCTTGCCGTCATTCATGAACGGCGGCAAATCACGGGGACTCAGATTATCGATCGTATCGTTGAGCGGTTTTGCCCGGTTCTTCGATATCGACAGACGCCGCGAGAAAGGCGCCGCAACGCGGCTTGTCTACGAAACGAAGCCATTGGCTGAACTGGCTGAGAAGGAAGTAGGCAAACATGATGCGCTCCTGTCGATGAAGGTGGTAACAGGCGCAATCCATATCGTGTTGGGTGGCGCGCTGTTGATGCTTCAAGAATAGGGACGCGTGGCAGCGGCGGACATAGGAATAGGACGAATTTTGAGATAGCGGGCTGCTGCGGCTTACGGCTTCTCCAGCATAAACGTCGCCGCCAGCGTCCCGTCGTAGGGCTGCAAACCGACACTCCGCATCCCAAGCCGCTTCATCACATTGATCGATCTTTCATTCGACGGATGCGTCGTCGCATAAACAGAAGAGAGGCCAAGTTCGTCGAACGCAAACCCGATCATCGCGCGCGCGGCCTCCGTGGCATAGCCGTGTCCCCAGTGATCGCGTTTCAACCGCCAGCCGATTTCCACAGGATTGCCCGGTTCGTTCTCGATGTGCTGCACGCAGCCCGCGCCGATGATCTCGCCGCTGTCGTGCCTGATGAACGACCACCACGAAAAGCCAAACCGTTCCCAGCGCGCCTTCGCCGTGTCGATGCTTTGATGTACTTCCGTCGGCGTCGCGGGCGACCCGTCGCCGAGAAATTGCATCACGAGAGGATCGGAGTTCAGCGCGAGTAGTCCTGCGAAGTGGGCTTCGTCGAACGGTTCGAGACGAAGCGGCAAGGTCTGGAGAAGAGGGCGCATGGCATTCGTCCTTTGCACCTGCAAATGCTCGCGTATTCCTTGCTGAAACGCTAGCGCGATGCCTGCCACCGTTCTCGCTCCCTATCAGCCAGATTCCGCGCCCGAGCTAGCGCGGAAGCGATCGCTTCCAGCACGCGCTCGCGCGCCTCGTCGTTCTCCTGCCGCAGCGCGAACGAAGGGTGATAAGTGGCAACCACTTGCATACCGTCCACATCGATCGGCCTGTCGATCCAATCGCGCAAGTTGACTTTCTCGTGCAGCAGCGCAGTCAACGCGGTCGCGCCCAGCGTAACGACGACGGCAGGCTTCACGCGCTCCAGTTCGCGTTCGAGCCAGTAGCCGCACGCATCGATTTCCTGCTGCGCCGCTGTCTTGTGCAGACGTCGCTTGCCGCGCAGCAGCCATTTGAAGTGCTTGACGGCGTTGGTCAGATAAAGCTGCTCGCGCCGTAACCCCGCACGTTCGATCGCGACGTCGAGCAAACGGCCCGCTGGCCCGACGAACGGCTTGCCCGCGAGATCTTCCTGGTCGCCGGGCTGCTCGCCGATCAGCATGATGCGCGCATCGTCGGGACCGATGCCATCGACGGCCTGCGTTGCGTGCCGCCATAACTCGCAGCGCTGGCAAGCGTCGAGCGTCGATGGCTGCTGACGCGCCGGCTGTGCGCTCTGTGCGTCGACGGGCACACTTTTGCCGCCCAGCACGCCGACGCCACGCGCCTGCGCGACCCGCTGCGCGCCGCTTTTCGCTTCGCTGATCATCGACGGAATGAGCTGACCCTCGGGCAAACCTTTCCAGAAGCGCACAGGCATGTGCTGCTCGAGCGCCGTTTCGTTCAGGCGCGCGGGATTGAACGTGCTGCGGTAGTAGGCGAGCCAGAGCGCTTCGGCTTCGTCGGCGGTGTGCGTGCAGCGGTCGCTGGATGACGCCGGGCGGCGTTCGAGTCGCAACGCACTGCCGTCCCACCATGCGGCGCTATCGGGCGTCGAGATGAGCCATGTGGAGCGGCCCATGCGGCGTGCAAAATGCTCGGCCGACCATGCCAGCACATCGTGTTCCGGCTCGTACCACGCGACGTACTCGGGCAGATCAGCCGCAGGCGCATCGTTGCCCGGTTCGCGCAGCCGGAAACGCACATACGCGATCATGTCGTGCTTGGCGCGTCGCACGGCCTTGGCCATCTTGTACAGGCGCGCGCCGTCGCTATCGGCGGCGGACGCGACCGAGCGGTCGCCTTCTTGCCATCGCCAGAGCACCCGGTAGAGGAACGCCCAGCGTGCCGTGTCGCGATAGAGCGCCGCGTCTTTCAGCAGTTCGCCGAGTTCGCGGGAAATGCGGACATCGACGGGAGCGGTCGTTGCAGGCGACACAGACGCGTGATCGTCGAACAGCGCGGGCGTGGCCGCATGATCGTCATCGCCAATGACACGCCAGTCGATATCCTCAGGCGCAATGCGGCTCGCGAGCGCCTGCAGCGCGGCTGCGCGCCAGGCCGCATAGCTGTCGTCGATCGAAATGACTTGCATGCGCTCGCGCCCGGTGTCAAAGCAGCGACAACTGCGTGGGCGGCGGCGTCAGCGCATGACGTAAGCGCTGCGTCGACAGATCGGCGTGCGCGGGGCGATAGTCTGCTGTCGTCACGAAGGGCCGCGTCTTGTCCATCGAGCAGCGCAACTGCACGAGATCCTGATAGCGGATGCGCCGCGAGCGCCGCAGCGCCACGAGACGCTTCGCGTTGCGCACGCCGATGCCCGGCACGCGCGCGATCATGCGTACGTTGGCGCGATTCAGGTCGACGGGGAAGCTCTCCCGATGACTCAGCGCCCACGCGAGCTTCGGATCGATATCGAGCGCAAGATTGCCGGGCGTATCGAACAGTTCGTCGACGCGAAAGCCGTAGCCGCGCAGCAGAAAATCCGCCTGATACAAACGATGCTCGCGCAACAGCGGCGGCGCCTGGGCGGGCAACGCCGTCGGACTGTCGGGAATCGGGCTGAACGCGGAGTAGTAGACGCGCTTGAGCCGGTACGAGCCGTAAAGCGTTTCGGCTGTTTGCAGGATCGTGCTGTCGCTGGTGTCGTCCGCGCCGACGATCATCTGCGTGCTTTGCCCAGCAGGCGAGAACCGCGGCGCCTTCGCGTCGCTCTCGGCTTCATCGCTGGCGAGGCGGATCGAGCCCATCGCGAGGCGGATCGTGCGCGCGCTCTTCTCGGGCGCGAGCCGTTCCAGACTGATCTCCGTCGGCAGTTCGATGTTGACGCTCAGGCGGTCCGCGTAACGGCCCGCTTGCGCGATCAGCTCCGGGTCGGCATCGGGAATGGTCTTCAAATGGATATAGCCGCGAAACAGATGCTCTTCGCGCAACGACTGCGCGACACGCACCAGTTGCTCCATCGTGTAGTTCGACGAGCGGATCACGCCGGAACTGAGAAACAGACCGTCGATGTAATTGCGCCGGTAAAAGTCGAGCGTGAGGCTTACGACTTCCTCGGGCGTGAAACGGGCGCGTGGCACGTTGCTCGTGCGGCGGTTCACGCAATACTGACAGTCGTACAGACAGAAGTTGGTCAGCAGGATTTTCAGCAGCGACACGCAGCGGCCGTCAGGCGTGAAGCTGTGGCAGATGCCCGCGCCCGTGCTCGCGCCGAGCCCGTCCGTGCCGCGCGAACTGCGCTTCGGCGCGCCGCTGCTCGCACACGACGCGTCGTACTTGGCGGCGTCGGCGAGTATTTCGAGCTTTTTGAGCAGTTCCATGGGCGGATCGTGATACTGTATATGCGCACAGTATTCTACGCCGGCGCGTGTCGTTCATAGCGTCGCTAGTTGGGTGAATCCCGCGGCTGTCCTGGTCTTGTTCCAGTTTTCAGGCAAATAACCGAATCGCGCGAACATAAAAAACGCGGCGCACGTGGCGCCGCGTTTTCTGGAGCACGATCCGCATCAGCAAATCGCGTATTACCGTGTCCGTTCAGATCGCCACTTCAGGCGGCGCCTGGCGGAACAGGCGCGTGATCCAGCACAGATACGCAATCCCGAGCACGAACCACGCTGCGCCGAGCACGAGCGCCGTCTTCTCGAGGCTCGCGAGCAGCCAGATATCGGCCACCGCGCCGATCAGCGGGAACACCAGCCCGCCGAGCACGCCGATCTTGCGATCGCCATGATTGCCCGACAGATACACGCGAATCACGCACAGGTTGACGGCCGTGAACGCGAGGAACGCGCCGAAGTTGATGAACGACGTCGACGTGGCCACATCGAGCTTCAGCGCGATCAGCCCGACGATGCCCGCGATCGCGATATTGATCGCTGGCGTCTTGAAGCGCGGATGGATGTAGCCGAAGAAGCGCTTCGGCAGGATTTCATCGCGGCCCATCGCATACAGCAGGCGGCCGACGCTCGCCTGCGCCGAGATACCCGATGCAAACTGCGCGAGGATCAGGCCCGCGAGAAACACGGTCACGAAAATATCGCCGCCGATCATCTTTGCCACTTCGAACGCGGCCGAGTCCGTGTCCTTGAACTCGACACCGGGGTGCGCCAGTTGCATCGTGTACGCAGCAATCACGAAGATCGCGCCGCCGATCAGCGCAATCAGCAGGATCGCGCGCGGCATGTTCTTCTTCGGATCGATGGTTTCTTCCGTCAGCGTCGACACGGCATCGAAGCCGAGATACGAATACGCGGCAATTGCTGCGCCCGCCATCGTCGCGCCGAGCGGCACGTGCGGCTTGAAGAACGGTTCGGCCATCGCGATCCCGCCCGGACCCGCCGCCGCGGACGCATAGTGCCAGCAGAGCGCGACGAACATCGCGACGATGGCCAGTTGCACGACCATCAGCACGATGTTGAAGCGCGCAGCCAGTTCGATCCCGACGATGTTGAGGCCGCTCGTCAGCACGATGAACGCGACGATCCAGATCCACGACGGCACATGCGGAAACGCCGCGTTCAGATAGGCCGCACCGATCAGCCAGATCACCATCGGCAGGAAGAAATAATCGAGCAGCGTCGCCCAGCCGATCAGGAAACCCAGATGCGCGTTGAAGGTCTTGCGCGTGTACGTGTACGCCGAGCCGGCGACGGGGAAGAGCCGCGCGAGCTTGCCATAGCTGAGCGCGGTGAACGCGATTGCGATCAGCGCGAGCAGATAGGCGAGGGCGGCCGTGTCGTCGCTGGCTTTGGCGAGCACGCCGTAGGTGCCGTAGACGATCAGCGGCGCCATATAGGCGAGACCGAACAGCAGCACGGACGGCAAGCCGAGCGTGCGCTTCAGGTGCGACGGTTCATGGGATGACGACGCTTGCATGATTTCTCCTAAAGCCAGGCCGATAGGAAAGGCCGATATGGATGTCGTATGGATGCCTTATGACTGGCATTTCGACGGACGTGAGCGCACGCGCGCGCGGCGCGCATGGCCCCGTGCGGTGCATCCCTTGCAAACTGCTGAAAGCGTTCAGTCGGTGCGGCGGCGGCGCGCTTCGACCATCAACGCACGACGGCCATTCGACTGTTCGACGGGCACGAGGCCAAGCGGCACGCGTGCATCGTGCAAATAGTTGTAGTGCTCGCGGCTTGCTTCGAGCCGCTTGAGATCGACGGTTGTTTTCGTCACCGTCTCGTCGCTGCCCAGTTCGAGCACCGTCTCGCCGAACGGATCGATCAGCGCGGAGAGACCGGGGAACGTCAGGTTGTCGTCGCCCGAGCCGCAGCGGTTCACCATCAGCGCGAACATCTGATTCTCCATCGCGCGGGCCGTGATCGCGCGTCGATGCACGGGGCCGAACGGGTCCATGTTGCCGTTGGTGACGATCAGCAGATCGGCGTCGAGCGCCGCGACGGCACGTGCCGATTCGGGAAATTCGATGTCGTAGCAGATCAGCAGGCCCACGGTGAGGCCGTTCCACATGCAGGTTTCGAAGCGGTCGCCGGGTGTGAATACGCCTACATCCGATGCCCACAGATGCGTCTTGCGATAGCGCAGTGCGATCTCGCCGCGTTCGTCGACCAGCACTGTCGTGTTGTAGAACTGGTTGCCGTCGCGCTCGGCGAGGCCCACTGCGACGGCGACCCCTTGTTGGCGGGCGGCGTCGCGCACCGTGGACAGCGCGGGGCCGTCGATCGTCTGCGCGACGTCGGCGACGTTCTCGCGCGTCGGAAAACCGGATAGCGTCGTTTCGGGGAACACGATCAGCTTCGTGCCGCCCGCTGTGTCGGCCCGTCCGATCGTTTCGACGACCTTGCGCGTGTTGTGCGCGACGTCGCTGTCGATCAGCGCGAGTTGCGCCAGTTCTACCTGCATGGTGTTGCCTCCTTCCAGATGCCTTTCAGCGGAGCGCGGTGTGCCGTGCGCATCCATATTGCCTGCGATTCTCGTGCCGCGCGGAACAGTGCGTGCACCGCCCGCTTCTCGTAGTGGGACCGATTATCAGGGTATTATTTTTGTCCTGAAATTACCCACGAGGGTTACCCTCACCGGAGGACACGATGGACTTCGAATGGCGAGATCTCGCTTTTCATCGGGAGATCGGTTCGGCCATCGACGCCCTCGATGGTCCGCATTTCTGGGCGCGTCTGACGCGTGTGCTCGAAAGGCATGTCGGATTCGACAGCTGGGTCGCACTGCGCTTCAAGCGCGATGCCCCGCCGCTCGTGCTCGCCGAGCAGGCCATGCCCGACGGCAAGATCGACCTGATGTTTCAGGACTATCTGGCCGCGCTCTATCAGCTCGATCCGTTCTATCTCGCCGCGTTCGAAACGCAGGCGTCGGGGTTCTACACGCTCGCCGATGTCGCGCCCGACAACTTCCGGATGACCGAGTACTACCAGCGCTACTTCAAGAAGAACATCGTTGGTGACGAGGTGCATTTCAATGTCGTGATCGATCGCGATCACACGATGGGCTTTTCGCTCGGCAAGACGAGCCGCTACGACGAGCGCGAGATTGCGTTGCTCACGCTGTATTCGCCATGGGTGCTCGCGTTGATGCAACAGCGTTTGCGCTTCGAGAGGTTTGTCGGGGAAGAGGAGCCGCGCGCGACCGGTGGCGAAGAGGCGGATCTGCATGCGCGCTTCGGCATGCTGACAGGCAAGAACGGGCGGGGCGCATTGACCGCGCGCGAGATCGAAGTGGCGATGCTGTCGCTGAGCGGCTTTTCGTCGCGCGCGATCGCGGAGAAGCTGTCGATCTCGTTCGAAACAGTGCGCGCGCACAAGAAGCACATCTACGCGAAGCTCGGTGTCGGATCGCAGTCCGAACTGTTTGCGATGTTTTACGAGCCGGGGAGAGCGGTCGAGCCGGAGTGAAGCGTGATGTTTCGTTGCTGCGTGATTTGCCTGTCACGCGCGGCGCGCAGCCGAAGCCGCGCGCTCGCGTTCGTAGCTTAGTAGCGGTCGAGCCGGTTGCCCGCGACGCGCACGCGATCGCCGGGATGCAGGTCGCCGGGCGAGCCGACATCGAAAGCGCGTACCGAGCCGTCGTTCAGTTGCACCGCAATCCGGTAGCCGCCCGGCGACGAGGCGCCCGCCTGCTGACCCAACTGGTTGCCCGCGACGGCGCCGCCCAGCACGCCGATCGCAGTCGCCGCATCGCGTCCATGACCGCGCCCGAACTGATTGCCGATCACGCCGCCCACAACCGCACCGATCACGGTGCCTGCGACGCCGCCCGCCGTCACGGCGCCTGGATTTGCAAGCGGCTGGATCGAGGAGACCACGCCGTATTGCTCGCCGTATCCATAGCCCTGTTGCGGCTGCTGGTAGGCCTGGTTGTCCTGCTCGTCGGGTTGTTCGTAGCCGGGCTGTTGATACTGCGGTTGCTGCGCATACGGCTGCTGATACGGCTGTTGATAGGGCTGCTGATATTGCGGCTGTTGCACGTAGCCGGGCTGCGAATAGACGGGTTGTGCCGGTTGCGCGTAGGCCGGTTGTGTGGCGTACGTCGAGCCATAGCTGGCGCCATACGGCGAATTGCCGGGGACAACGCAGCCTGCGAGCGGCAGTGCGACGCAGAGCGCGATCAACGTCGTTCGAACGAGAGGGCGAGCAAAACGGGTGTGGGTCATGTTACGTGATTGTCGTGATGCCACGAGGTGTGGACCGCGACGAGTATAGGGAAACGCACATCGCTAGTGATGCGCGGCCCGCGTAACAGTGTGTAAATTGCGCGTCCGATAAAAACGGTTGGTGAAACAGTGACGCGCGGGTGGGGAGTGGGTGAAGAGCGATCGAGCGAAGCGCCGAAATCAGAAGCGAAAGCCGGTGCCGACGCCGCAGTTACCGCCTATCCCGCCGCTGCCGCCGCCGACGTTGCAGAACACACCGCAGCCAGACAACGCGAACGACAGCACGACGCCCGTTACAAATGCCCGCCCGAACGAGACGATGCGGCGGCGAGCTGCGCCTGGCGTCCGCGAGCGGCGTGTGGCGGCGCGATTCGGGTGAATCGGGACGATAGCGGGAGCGAAATTTCGATCGGACATGACGGAACGGGAAGCGCTGAAAAACCGACAACCATATCTCGGCCTGGAATGCCAGCCCATACGACTAATCCTAAACCTGGGTGTGTCCTCTAGGCGTCTGACAAATCCATTTCGCAACGTGCTGATAAAATGGCGGAGCCGCAACGTAGTGGACTGCAAATGAAATTGCTTGATGCACTTGTCGAACAACGGATTGCCGCCGCGGCTGCGCGCGGTGAGTTCGATGATTTGCCGGGAACCGGCGCGCCGCAGGTTCTCGATGACGACGCCCTGGTGCCCGAGGAAGTTCGAGTAGCGAACCGCATTCTGAAGAATGCCGGCTTCGTGCCGCCCGCTGTCGAACAATTGCGGGCGCTGCGCGACCTGCAGAACGAGCTGGACGCGGTCAGCGACCGCAGCAGCCGGTGCCGGCTGCAAGCGAAGATGCTGGCCCTCGATATGGCGCTGGAATCGCTGCGCGGCGGCCCGCTCGTCATGCCGCGCGAGTACTGCCGCCGGATCGCGGAGCGCCTGCATGAGCGCGTCGCGGAAGCGCCAGCCGACGCGGGGCCGGCGTGACTACCGGCGTCGATCCCGCTGTTTTGCCATCTACCCATTCTGATTCGTCTGAAGTTTCGACCGTCCCTTCGTGCTCGGGCGTCAGCGCCGCGAGCGAAACGAGCGTGGCCACCGGCACTGCTGCGTCAGAACCCGCCCCCATTACCGAACGCGACCGCCGCTTCATGGCCCTCGCGCAGGCAGCCGCCGAACAGGCGCGCGCCGTCGGCGAGGTGCCTGTCGGCGCGGTGCTGGTCTGTGGCGACGAAGTGATCGCGCAGGGCTTCAATCACCCGATCGGCGGTCACGATCCCTCCGCGCACGCTGAAATGGCCGCGCTTCGCGCCGCCGCGCAAAAGCTCGAAAATTACCGGTTGCCCGGCTGCGAACTCTACGTGACGCTGGAGCCTTGCCTGATGTGCGCGGGTGCGATCATGCACGCGCGCATCGCACGCGTCGTGTTCGGTGCGCGCGATCCGAAGACGGGCGCGTGCGGCAGCGTTGTCGATGCATTCGCGAATCCGCAACTGAACCATCACACGACAGTGACGGGCGGTGTCCTCGAAGAAGAGTGCGGCGCCGCGTTGCGCTCGTTTTTTGCCGACCGCCGGCGTGTTGCGCGTGAAGCGCGGGCCGCAGCCAGATTGAACGATGCATCGGACGCGGCCGATCCGCGCCTGGACACCAACAAGACCCACTGACTTGCCACTTCATATGGCCAAGCACCGCACCATCGAACTGATCGCGCCTTCCGGCTACCCGCACGATCCGAACGCGGTTCATCTCGCGTTGAAGCGCTTGCGTGCGCAAGGGCATCACGTGGAGAACGTCAACGCGACGCAGCGCCGCTATCAGCGGTTTGCAGGCACGGATGGCGAGCGCGCGGCGGAGCTCAACCGTCTCGCGGATCCGTCGCGCGAATTGCCGGATATCGTGCTCGCCGTGCGCGGCGGATACGGTGCAGTGCGCATCCTGCATGGGCTCGACTATCGCGGCTTGCAGCGCCGCCTGGGTGACCAGCCGATCGCCTTGTGCGGACACAGTGATTTCACGGCGCTGCAGCTTGCGCTGCTGTCGCAGGCGAATGTGAAGACGTTCGGTGGCCCGATGCTTGCCGGCGATTTCGGCGCGGAGAGCGTCAGCGATTTCACGATGAAGCACTTCTGGAACGCGCTGACTTCTGAAACGTTCACGATTTCCAGCACGGCTCCCCAACCGCAAACCGTCGACGCGACGGGCACGCTGTGGGGCGGCAATCTGGCGGTGATGGCATCGCTGGTCGGCTCGCCGTACATGCCGCCTGTGGAAGGCGGCATCCTGTTCGTCGAAGACGTGAACGAGCAGCCGTTCCGGATCGAGCGGCTGATCTATCAGTTGCATCTGGCGGGCATTCTCGAGCGGCAACAGGCGCTGGTGCTCGGCGATTTCTCGGGCGGCAAGTCCTTCGACTACGACAACGGCTATGATCTGCGCGCGATGGTCGAGCAGGTGAGGTCGGTGATCGGCATTCCAATCGTGACGGGCCTGCAGTTCGGCCATATTCCCGATATGGTGACGCTGCCCGTCGGCGCCGAGGCACACCTCGTTGCTGGCGCGCGCGGGTTCAAGCTGACGGTCTCAGGGTATCCCGTGCTCGACTGACGACGCGTCCCGGTCGACATCCGGCGAAGGCGAGGCGACTCGCCTTTGTTTTTGAGCATATAACGCAACTAACTGTCTGGCTTGTTTTGCATCCGCATGCATGGTCGCGCTGCGGGAAACCAGATTTTGTTGACAAAATAGTCTGCAAAACGGCAGTCGATCGAACTACCCTTATGCTGTGAAATGTAGCACCGACAAGGATTACGGAGCGTTTGGATGAATTTTGAGCTGGTCAGTCCAAACCAGAATTGTCGTAAATCCGCTCTCAAAATTGTTGACAATCTTTATGTCCGTCCTAAGATGGACCACATAACAGCCCGCCCATCATGTCCGAGACACCCAACGCCACTGCGAGCAGCACGAAACCCGAAGCGATCGCCGAGCGCATTCGCGCCGCGATCCTCGAGCATCGGCTCGCGCCTGGCGCGAAATTGACGGAAGCCCAGTTGTGCGAAGTATTCGGCGTCAAGCGCGGACCAATCCGTCAGGCGCTGGCGCTGCTCTCCACCGACCACCTGGTCGATCTGGAGCCGAACCGCGGCGCGTTTGTCGCGAGTCCGTCGTTGCAGGAAGTGCATGAAGTGTTCGAGATGCGCCGGATCATCGAGCTGGCCGTCGTCGACAAGATTTGCGCGAGCCAGGGCTCGCGGCGCTTGAAGAACATTGGCGGGATGATCGCGCGGGAGCGCAAGGCGTTCGAATCGCGCGACTTTCCGGCGTGGATCAGGCTGTCGGGCGAGTTCCATACGGAGCTTGCGTCACTGACGGGCAACACGGTGCTGTGCGATTGCCTGAACGGCCTGGTCGCACGCTCGACGCTGATTTCGGCGCTGTACGAATCGCTGGGCCGCAGCCCATGTTCATTCGAAGACCACGAAGCGATTCTCGCCGCGCTCGACGCCGGCGATGCAAAGACAGCAGGCGCGCTGATGTCGCGTCACTTGCAGAGCGTCGAGCTGAAGATGCTGGATCGGCCGGCTAGCGGTGGGACCGATCTGCACGAAGTGTTCGGCATGCGCGCGCCAAGGGCCGCAGCCGGCTAACAGTTGTAGAGGTGCGAGCCTGACGCACGCCCGCGCTCGCTGGCGGTGCGCGCTGCACTGAAGTGAACGGAGTTTGACCAGACAGTCGACCCAACGGTCGATGGACCGCACACCCGATACGCGCCGCACCCGGCATGTGTCGAGACCGAAAGACCGTACGGCGAGGGACGCCCATCAGGCGTCTACGCTCACACGGCGAAGCCCTGCGGCATTCGCGGAAAGCCTGCAGGGTCATCAAAACAAGTACGTAAGTACGGAGACATCCGCGGCAACCTGTAAGCGATGCGCATAGGTGTCGGCCACACATAGTGGGCTCGCCGCGCGCCTGGCATACACGATGCAATGCTCGTCGATTCCCGTCGGCGTTCCCATCTTAGGAGGAATCCATGGCTCAGTTCAGTGCAGCACCGGATAGTTCGGCAATCCCCGATTACGAAAGCAGCGGACAAGGCGCTCACGCGTTGCCCGCAGGCTACAGCGAACGCCTGTACAACGAAGACCTCGCGCCGTTGAAGCATCAGACGTGGGGCGCCTATAACATCTTCGCGTTCTGGATGTCGGACGTGCACAGCGTCGGCGGCTACGTGTTCGCGGGGAGTCTCTTCGCGCTCGGGCTGACGAGCTGGCAGGTGCTGATTGCGCTGCTCGTCGGCATTACGCTCGTCAACGTGCTGTGCAACATGATCGCGAAGCCGAGCCAGCAGAACGGCGTGCCGTACCCTGTCGCGTGCCGCGCGACGTTCGGCGTGCTGGGCGCCAATGTTCCCGCCGTGATTCGCGGCCTGATTGCGGTTGCCTGGTATGGGATCCAGACGTATCTCGCGTCGAGCGCACTGGTGATCGTCGTGCTCAAGTTCTTTCCGCAATTGCTGCCTTACGCGGACGTGCACCATCACGGCTTCATGGGCCTGTCGACAATCGGCTGGGCCGGCTTCATGTTGCTGTGGGTGCTGCAGGCACTCGTGTTCTGGAACGGCATGGAGACGATCAAGAAGTTCATCGACTTCGCCGGTCCCGCCGTGTACGTGGTGATGTTCATTCTCGCCGGCTACATGATCTGGCGCGCGGGCTGGAAGAACATCGGTATCAACCTGGGCGGCGTGAAGTATCACGGCATGGAAGTGATCCCGGTGATGATCACGGCGATCTCGCTGGTGGTGTCGTACTTCTCTGGCCCGATGCTGAACTTCGGTGACTTCTCGCGATACGGCAAGAGCTTCCGCAGCGTCAAGCGCGGCAACTTCTGGGGCTTGCCCGTCAACTTCCTGGCGTTCTCGCTGGTAACGGTCGTCACGACGGCTGCGACATTGCCCGTGTTCGGTCAACTCATCACGGACCCCGTCGAAACGGTGGGCCGCATCGACTATCCGACGGCCGTGATCCTCGGTGCACTGACGTTCACGATTGCGACCATTGGCATCAACATCGTTGCGAACTTCGTGTCGCCTGCATTCGATTTCTCGAACGTTGCACCGAAGCTGATTAGCTGGCGTGCAGGCGGTATGCTTGCTGCAGTGGCATCGATTTTCATCACGCCGTGGAACCTGTTCAACAACCCGGCCGTGATCCACTACACGCTCGATGTGCTCGGCGGCTTCATCGGACCTTTGTACGGCATCCTGATCGTCGATTTCTTCCTCGTGAAGCGTCAGAAGGTCGTGCTCGACGACCTGTACACGGTATCGGACAAGGGCTCGTACTGGTATCACAATGGCGTGAACTATCGTGCAGTCGGTGCGCTGTTGCCGGCTGCAGTGATCGCCGTGATCTGCGTGATGGTGCCGTCGCTGAATGGTCTCGCGAACTTCTCGTGGTTCATCGGCGCGGGCCTCGGTGCAGTGTTCTACGGCGTGCTGGCGCGTGATCTGCCGCGCGGTGCATAACAGTTCATGAAGATGGTCATGGAGTCGACATGCGTATCAAACTGATCAACCCGAACACGACACAACGGATGACGGATGCCATGGGTCGTTGTGCACGCGAGGTCGTGGCCCCGGGGACGGAACTGGTGGCGGTGAGCCCGACGATGGGCCCGCCGTCGATCGAGGGTTATTACGACGAGGCGCTCGCCACGCCCGGGCTGCTCGCGGAAATCGAAGCGGGCGAGCGCGACGGCTTCGACGGTTACGTGATTGCATGTTTCGGCGATCCCGGCCTCTATGCGGCGCGCGAACTGGCGCGCGGCCCGGTGATCGGCATCGCGGAAGCGGCGATGCATGCGGCGAGCGTGCTGGCGCCCGGGTTCTCGGTCGTGACGACGCTGTCGCGCACCTGCGGCATGGCGTGGCATCTGGCCGAGCGTTACGGCATGAAACGTTTCTGCCGCAACGTTCGCGCCACCGACGTCGCCGTGCTCGAACTCGATCAGCCCGGCTCGGCCGCGCGGCGCATCATCCTCGACGAATGTCGGCGAGCGCTCGACGAGGACGGATCGGACGCGATCGTGCTCGGTTGCGCGGGGATGGCCGAGCTGTGCCGCGAGATCGAGGATGCGCTGGGCGCGCCCGTCGTCGAAGGCGTGACGGCGGCTGTGAAGTGGGTCGAAGCGCTGGTTTCGCTGCGGCTCGCCACGGCCAAGCGGGGCGACTACGCGCGCCCGCTTGCCAAGCGCTACGACGGCGAGTTCGCACGCTTCAGCCCGACGGGCGAGCAGCCAGCCGCAGCGTCTGGCACGCAGCATGGCGCGAACGAAGCGCTGCTGCGGGTCAACGCGAGCGCCTTGCGCGCCGATCCCGCCTCAGATGTTGCGCCGCACATACACTCAGTCTGACATGCACTATCTGCCCGGGTGTATGGGCGCACCCGGGCGTTTTCGCTACACTGGTTCAACCCTGCCGGCCCTGCCGTAGCGTGTTTTCGCGCTTTTTACGACGTCCGCCGGCGCGTACCCGTCAACGCTCACGTCAACCGCTGCGCCATTCACATCATGTCATTCGACCCGAACTATCCGCGCGACCTGATCGGCTACGGCCGCCACCCCGTGCAGGCAAACTGGCCAGGACGCGCGCGCGTCGCGGTGCAGTTCGTACTCAACTACGAAGAGGGCGGCGAGAACTGCGTGCTGCACGGCGATCCGGGCTCGGAACAGTTCCTGTCGGAAATCGTCGGCGCGGCGTCGTATCCGGCGCGTCACATGAGCATGGAGTCGATCTACGAATACGGCTCGCGCGCGGGCGTGTGGCGCATCCTGCGCGAGTTCGAGAAGCGTGGCCTGCCGCTGACGGTGTTCGGCGTCGGCATGGCGGTCGAGCGGCATCCGGAAGTCGCGCGCGCTTTTGTCGAACTGGGTCATGAGATCGCGTGTCATGGGTATCGCTGGATTCACTATCAGGACATGTCTCCCGAGCGCGAAGCCGAGCATATGCGCCTCGGCATGGAAGCAATCGAGCGCGTGACGGGCCAGCGTCCGCTCGGCTGGTACACGGGCCGCGACAGTCCGAACACGCATCGGCTGGTGGCCGAATACGGCGGTTTTTTGTACGACTCGGATAACTACGGCGACGACCTGCCGTTCTGGATGGACGTCGAAGTGACGGGCGGCGCGAAAGTGCCGCAACTGATCCTGCCGTACACGCTCGACACCAACGACATGCGCTTCGCCACGCCACAAGGCTTCAACACGGCGGACCATTTCTTCACGTATCTGCGCGACGCATTCGACGTGCTGTACGAAGAGGGCGACGAAGCGCCGAAGATGCTGTCGATCGGCATGCACTGCCGTTTGCTTGGCCGTCCCGGACGCTTCCGCGCGCTGCAACGTTTCCTCGATCACATCGAGAAGCACGAGCGCGTGTGGGTGACGCGGCGTGTCGATATCGCGCGCCACTGGCGCGAGCATCATCCCTACCAACAACAGGACAACCGCGGGGCTGCGGCATGAAGGCGATGCAATACACACTGGACCAACTCAACAGCATCTCGACCGACGCGTTCGTCGCGGCGCTGTCGGGCATCTTCGAGCATTCGCCGTGGGTCGCCGAAGTGGCCGCCGCGCAGCGTCCGTACGCGAGCATCGACGCGTTGCACAAGACGATGTCGAGCGCCGTCGAAACCGCAGGCGAAGCAAAGCAGCTCGCGCTGATCAACGCTCACCCGGAGCTCGCGGGCAAGGCGGCCGTACGCGGCGAACTGACGGCCGAATCGACGCGCGAGCAAAGCGGTGCCGGTCTCGGCCAATGCACGCAGGAAGAGTTCGACAAGCTGCTGCGCCTGAACGCGGCGTATCGCGAGAAGTTCGGCTTTCCGTTCATTCTCGCTGTGCGCGGCTACGACCGGCACGGCATCATCGCGAACTTCGAAGCGCGCGTGAACAACAGCCGCGCCGACGAACTGCGCGCGAGCCTCGACCAGATCTATCGCATTGCGCGTTTCCGTCTCGACGATCTGATCAGCGCCTGATCGTCGCAGCACCGACTCGCATTTACACAAAGCAACAACCAGACAGCAAGGAAGACAACGATGGCACTCCCGATTCTCGATCCCAACGCCCCCGACTTCACGCGTCGTTTCGTGAACCTCGCGGACCCGCGTCTCGGCGCACAGGCGCTCGAAGCCAGCGACGATTTCTTCGCGCCGAAAGACCGCATGCTGAATCCGGAACCGGCCGTCTTCATTCCGGGCAAGTACGACGAGCACGGCAAGTGGATGGACGGCTGGGAAACGCGTCGCAAGCGCACGACGGGCTATGACTGGTGCGTCGTGAAGCTCGCGCGTCCGGGTGTTATCAAGGGTCTCGATCTCGATACCAGCCACTTCACGGGCAACTTCCCGCCGGCGGCATCGGTGGAAGCGGCGCGGGTCGTGGACGGCGCACCGAACCAGTCGACGCAATGGACCGAGATCGTCCCGTCGACCACATTGCAAGGCAATAGCCACCACTACCTCGATGTGGGCGACACGAACGCGTACACGCACCTGCGCGTGAACATCTATCCGGACGGCGGCATCGCGCGTCTGCGCGTGTACGGCCAGCCTCAGGTCGATTGGGCGGGCGCGAGCCGCACCGATCTGTTCGACCTCGCCGCGATGGAAAACGGCGCGTATCTGGTCGGCGCGAACAACCAGCACTTCGGCGCCGCATCGACGCTGCTGATGCCGGGACGCGGCGTCAACATGGGCGATGGCTGGGAAACGCGTCGCCGCCGCGAGCCGGGCAACGATTGGGCGATCGTCGCGCTCGCGCAGCCGGGCGTCATCAAGAAGATCGAAGTCGACACCGCGCACTTCAAGGGCAACTATCCGGACCGCTGCTCGATCCAGGCCGCGTACGTGACGGGCGGCACCGATAGCTCGCTGATCACGCAGGCGATGTTCTGGCCGGTGCTGCTCGGCGAGCAGAAGCTGCAGATGGACAAGCAGCACTTCTTCGAAAGCGAGATCGCCGCGCTCGGCCCCGTCACGCATATCCGCTTCAACATCATTCCGGACGGCGGCGTGTCGCGTCTGCGTCTGTGGGGCACGCTCGCATCATGAAGACACTCGCAATCGAACCGCTGACACGCGAAGCGTTCGCGCCGTTCGGCGACGTGATCGAACTGGAAGGCGCGAAGCAGATCCCGATCAATCTCGGCACGACGATCCGCTATCACGATCTCGCGAAAGTCGACGTCACCGACGAAGGCGGGCGCACGCTCGTCAATCTGTTCCGAGGACAGCCGCGCGCGCTGCCGTTCGAAATCACGATGATGGAGCGACATCCGCTGGGTTCGCAGGCGTTCATTCCTTTGAACGACAAGCCGTATCTGGTTGTCGTTGCGCCTGCCGGCGAGCTGGATGAATCGAAGATTCGCGCGTTCGTGACGAGCGGGTGGCAAGGCGTGAACTACGCGAAGGGCGTGTGGCACCATCCGCTGCTGGCGTTGGGCGAGGTGAGCGATTTCATTGTCGTCGATCGTGGCGGTGATGGGCTCAATCTCAACGAGCAGAATTTGCGCGAATCGCAGTGGTTGACGGAAGAGGCGATGAACGCCGTGGTTGTCTGATGCTTGCGCGCTGAGCTCATGCTTGAACTGCGCGGTTTGGTAGTGTGATCGGTTGTGGTTGAAAAAGCCCATTGCGACGGGAGTCGCAATGGGCTTTTGCTTTGCCGCGCGTGTTGTGCATGGCCCGCAAAAAATCGCGGACAATCGCTGGCGGCCTTGATGATGCGCATCCAACTATTCGCGAGACAACATGCAAGCGTCACTAAACCGGATCCTGCTGTATGTGAAGGACGTCGAGAGCACGTGTGCGTTCTATCAGCGCTATTTTGGCTACACGGCCACGCATGACAACGACGACCGCATCGTCGAACTGACTCCGCCGCACGGCGGCGCGATCCTGATGATTCATCAGGCCGCAAAAGGCGTCAAGGCAGGGCAGGCGACCGTCAAGCTGGTGTTCGACGTCGAGGACGTGGACGCGTTCAAGGCGCGTTGCGCAGATGAAGGACTCGTATTCGGCGCGACGCATCGCGCGGACGGCTACAGCTTTGCGAATTCAAAAGACCCGGACGGCAATTCCGTGTCGATCTCCAGTCGCGGTTTTCGTGCGGGCCGATGAGCGTGCATGACAAGTTTGGCGTGTCTTCAGTGGCATAAAAAAAGCGGACTGCCGCTTGCGCGAACAGCCCGCTAACCTCGAAGAAACGGGCTTGCGCCCGTCATCGACACCTCGATCGTTAATTCACCGCGCCGCCCTGGAACCACGCGGCGATCTTCTGCCGTTCCTCGTCGGTCATGTGCGTGACGTTGCCGAGCGGCATCGCCTTCAGCGTCACGGCCTGTTGATAGATGCGCTGCGCGTTCGTCGAAATCTCTGCAGGCGTATCGAGCAGCACACCGGCGGGCGCGCTGCCCATCATCGTCGGATGCGCGGAGTGGCAGGCGACGCAGCGCTGCTGCAGGACGGGCACGATATCGGCCGTCTTCACGACGGGGGCGTTTGCCGCTTCCGCGACGGGCACGACGGGCTTGGGCATCGTCCAGAACAGCGCGCCGAACATCAGCACGATGCCCGCGAGCGGCAGATACCACAGCACCTGGCCACGGTGACGCATCACGAAGAACTGACGGATCAGCGCGCCTGCCAGCATGATGACGACCAGCACTGCCCAGTTGTACGGATGCGTGTACGTCATCGCGTAGTGGTTCGACAGCATCGCGAACACGACGGGCAGCGTGAAGTACGTGTTGTGGACCGAGCGCTGCTTGCCGCGCTTGCCGTAGATCGGGTTCGGCGTTTCGCCCTTGAGCATCGCGGCGACCATCTTGCGCTGACCCGGGATGATGACGAAGAACACATTCGCCGACATGATCGTCGCGAGCATCGCGCCCATGATCAGGTACGCCGCACGGGCCGCGAAGATGTGGCACGCGAGGAACGCGGCGATCAGCACATAGATGCCGACGCAGATGCCGAGCACCTTGTCCTTGTTGCCGAGCATCCGGCACAGCGTGTCATACACGATCCAGCCCGCAGCGAGGAACCCGAGCGCCGAGAAGATCGCGACGACAGGACCCATGTCGAGTACGTTCTTGTCGATCAGATACGTGTTCGGCGCGAACAGATACAACACCGTGAAGAGACCGAAACCGGACAGCCATGTCGTGTACGACGGCCACTTCGACCAGTGCAGGTCGTCGGGCATTTCGGGCGGCGCAACGGTGTACTTCTGCATGTTGTAGAAGCCGCCGCCGTGCACGTGCCACAGTTCGCCGAACACGCCGCGCCGGCGCTGGTTCGGGTCCACAGGCGGCTTCAGGCTATTGTCGAGCGCAACGAAGTAAAACGACTCGCCGATCCATGCAATCGCGGCGATAACGTGAAACCAGCGAATCGCGAGATTCAACCAGTCGGTGATAAAGCCTTCCATGAAACTCCTCCACTCCTGATTCGTTGTTCGCGCAGCATCTCGGGTGTTGCGCGGCATGCGGGGTTGTTGCGCCGGTGCAGGTCCGCTATCGGAACAATGCATGCAACGGCAGTCTGATGAAATCGGGTGCCGATCGATCACGGCTTTCTGGCTTGCCCTTCGCGAATGTCTCCATGTCATCTGCGAAATGCACGCACGCGCACGATCGTGCACGCGCCGCCACGCGCCTCAGCTGCCGCGATAGGTGCTGTACGCCCAGGGCGACACGAGTAGCGGCACGTGATAGTGCGCGCCCGCATCGGCAATGCCGAAACGCAGCACGACGCGATCGACGAAGCGCGGTTCGGGCACCTTGGTGCCGATCGACGCAAAATAGTCGCCTGCGTGGAACACCAGTTCATATTCGCCGACGGCGAGTGCATCGCCTTCGAGCAGCGGCTCGTTGCAGCGGCCGTCGTGATTGGTGGTGGTGGTTTTGAGCGCGCGGCGCGTGTCGCCGGAGAGCGCAAAGAGTTCGACCTTGATATCGGCGCCGGGACGGCCGTTGGCCGTGTCGAGCACGTGGGTAGTGAGCTTGCCCATTCGCGATTGTCCTTGTGTAGATGCGAGGTTTCAGCGGCGGCCCGATCCATGACACGTTGCGGCGGATCGAGGCTCCACGTCAGTGGCTACATACCCGTCGGCGGTTTGAAGCGAGCGCCGTGACATCCATTGTAGAAACATTGTTCACCTCCGCGAGCCAGCGATAGGAAAGATAATCGCTGCCGCATGACGCCCCGCTGGCGGGTATCGGGCAGGCAGTCCGATGCATGCGCGACGGCCGGTGCTGCACGGTTCCGATCGTACCGGCGCCAAAAATGCCGACTATATGCGCGGCGTGAACTTCGGTATCGCAGCGGCGCGAGTTGCCAGCGCAATTTTGTCGCCTGAAGGTTACGTCCATGCGCGGCGCTGCCGCGCATCCCGAAGACGGCGGAACACGCTGGGTAACCGGGCCAACTGCGTTCGAACGGACGCGGCGGCACGGTGGCGTGCCGCCGGCATCGCGTTCGAACGACTTTTGCATTTGCTCGGAAAGCCGCATGCTGCGGTGACGGCAAACCGATGCAGTCTGGAATGGCAGCATCGTGCAGCGGCCACATCGGCGGCAACACAGGGCAGCACTGGAGAAACGAATGACGATGCAAACCAATTCAACCGGCGTGACGCGAACCGCCGGCCAGCGCGGCAGGACGATGCTGGTGAGGCATGCGGACGTGCTGGTCACCATGGACGGCGAGCGTCGCGAGTTGCGCGACGGCGGCCTCTATATCGAAGACAACCGGATCGTCGCCGTCGGTCGGACGGATGAACTGCCCGACACCGCCGACGAAATCCTCGACATGACGGGCCATCTGGTGATTCCCGGCCTCGTCAACACGCACCACCACATGTATCAGAGCCTGACGCGTGCGATTCCTGCCGCGCAGGACGCCGAGCTGTTCGGCTGGCTGACCAGCCTGTACAAGGTGTGGGCGAACCTCACGCCGGAAATGATCGAGGTGTCGACGCTGACGGCGATGGCCGAACTGTTGCTGTCGGGCTGCACGACGTCGAGCGATCACCTGTACATCTATCCGAACGGTAGCCGGCTCGACGACAGCATTGCCGCTGCGCGCCGCATCGGCATGCGTTTTCATGCGAGCCGCGGCAGCATGAGCGTCGGGCAGAAAGACGGCGGCCTGCCGCCGGATGCCGTCGTCGAGCAGGAAGCAGACGTTCTGAAAGACACGCAGCGTCTGATCGAGACGTATCACGACGAAGGGCGTTACGCGATGCTGCGGGTCGTCGTCGCGCCGTGCTCGCCGTTCTCGGTGAGCCGCGACTTGATGCGCGAGTCGGCTGCGATGGCGCGACACTACGGCGTGTCGCTGCATACGCACCTGGCCGAGAACGTGAACGATATTGCATACAGCCGCGAGAAGTTCGGCATGACGCCCGCGGAATATGCAGAGGACCTCGGCTGGATCGGGCACGACGTATGGCATGCGCACTGCGTGCAGCTCGACGATGCCGGCATCGCGCTGTTCGCGCGCACGGGGACGGGCGTCGCGCATTGTCCCTGTTCGAACATGCGGCTTGCGTCGGGTATCGCGCCGGTGAAGAAAATGCGGCTCGCGGGCGTGCCCGTCGGGCTGGGTGTCGATGGATCGGCGTCGAACGACGGCGCGCAGATGGTTGCGGAAGTGCGTCAGGCGCTGCTGTTGCAGCGGGTTGGTTTCGGACCGGATGCGATGACCGCACGCGAGGCGCTCGAGATTGCGACGCTCGGCGGCGCGAAGGTGCTGAACCGCGACGATATCGGCGCGCTCGCGCCCGGCATGGCAGCGGACTTCGTGTCGTTCGATCTCCGGCAGCCGCTCTTTGCGGGCGCGCTGCATGATCCCGTTGCGGCGCTGGTGTTCTGTGCGCCGTCGCAGGTCTCGACGAGCGTGATTGGCGGCAAGGTCGTGGTGAAGGACGGCGTGCTGACGACGGTGGATCTCGGCCCGGTGATCGAGCGGCACAACCGGCTCGCGCAAAGGCTGTATGAAAGTGCAGCCTAAGTGGATTGCATAAAAAAGGCGGCGGTTGGAAACCGCCGCCTGCACGATAGTGCTTTGCCTGTCGCGTGTGAAAGCCGCGTTACTTGGCGATCAGTGTCTTGGTCGCTTCGGCGACGAGGCTGCGCAACCAGCGCACTTCATCGGAGTAATGCACGCGCTCATGCCACAGCTGGTAATACTGCATCGGCGGAAAGTCCAGCGGCGCGGGCACGACGGTCAGCGGCAGGAACTTCGCGTAGTAGTCGGCGAAAAGGCGCGTGGTCGTGAAGATCAGATCCGACTTGATCAGCACGTACGGCGCAAGGTTGAAGTACGGCAACGTGACGACGACATGACGCTTGAGGCGCTCGCGGGCGAGATGCACGTCGATTGCGCCGCGCTGGCCGACGGAATAGGGCGTCGGCGCAAGATGCGGCGCGTTCAGGTACTGATCGAGCGTCAGGCCGCCACGCTTTGCAAACGGATGCGTGTTGCTCATCAGGCACACGATCTGGTCGACGAACAGATTGGACAGATGCAGTTGCTCGGGCGGTTCCGGCCAGTTGCCGACGACGATGTCGAGCTTGCCGTCCTCGAGCGCCAGTTCGTAGTCGAACGCGGGACCGAGCGAGTGGAACTCGAGTGTTGCGTTCGGTGCGGCCTGGCGGAAGCGCTCGACGACGGTCGGCACGAACAGCACGTTCAGGTAGTCCGGGCAGCCGATCCGGTAGCAGCGGATCGACGTCGCCGGGTCGAAGTTGTGCTGCTGAAATTTAATGCGTTCGATCTCGCGCAGTGCATTTTGCACGGGTTCGAGCAGGCGTAGCCCGTATTCGGTCGGCACCATGCCGGATTTGCCGCGTACGAGAAGCGGGTCGCCCGTGATGTCGCGCAGCCGCCGCAGCGCGGCGCTGATCGCGGGTTGGGACTGGTTCAGTTTGACGGCGGCGCGCGTGACGCTGCGCTCCATCAGAAGGGTGTGCAAGACGCGCAATAGGTAGGTGTCGATCGCCTCGCGTTGCTGACTCATGACTTCTCCGAAATATATGTTCTGGCTGATCGATCAGGCTTGGGGGTATATGCGTTTTAATATATAGATAAGAAACCGTCAAGGGTGGGATACCCGCAAACCACGCAGCGGCGCGGCTTTGGCGGAATTTTGGCGGCTCGACTGAGCGGGGCGATTTCGGTATCGTCGATCGGCTGCGGTAGCACGACGCGCGCGTCCGGGGCCGGAATTTCGAGCGGAATTGAACTGGGATTCAAGCGGGATTCGAGCAGGACCCAAGCGGGGAGCGCGCGATGCCGCGTGCCGCCAGCCACACGCGTAATACGGAACAACATGAGCGACACATTGACAGGCGGCCCGACGGGCGGCAGCACACACGCAGACGGCGCAAACCGTAGCGACGGCGCCACACCGCGTCTCGCGCTGACGGGCATCAGCAAGCAATATCCTGCAGTTCGCGCGAACGACGACGTCACGCTGATCGTCGCGCCGGGCGAAATTCATGCAGTGCTCGGCGAAAATGGCGCGGGCAAGAGCACGCTGATGAAGATCGTCTACGGCGCGGTGCGGCCGGATGCAGGCGAGATCCGCTGGGAAGGCGAACTCGTCGACATCGCGAACCCGGCGGCGGCGCGCAAGCTCGGCATCGGCATGGTGTTTCAGCATTTCTCGCTGTTCGAGACGCTGACGGTCGGCGAGAACATCGCGCTCGCGCTCGACGAGCCATTCGATCTGAAGGTGCTGGGCAAGCGCATCCGCGAAGTATCGGCGGAGTACGGGCTCGACATCGATCCGCAGCGCCACGTGCACAGCCTGACGGTGGGCGAGCGCCAGCGCGTCGAAATCGTACGCTGCCTGTTGCAGAATCCGCGTCTGCTCATCATGGACGAGCCGACCTCGGTGCTGACGCCGCAAGCCGTGCGCAAGCTGTTCGCGACGCTGCGCCGGCTCGCGTCGGAAGGCTGCAGCATCCTCTACATCAGCCACAAGCTCGACGAAATCCAGGAACTCTGCGACACGGCGACCGTGATGCGCGGCGGCAAGGTGACAGGCCGCGTGACGCCGCGTGAAGAGACGCATGCATCGCTCGCACAACTGATGGTCGGTCACTCGCTGCCCGATTACGAGCGCCGCGCGCACACGCCGGGCGACGTGTTGCTCGACGTGAAAAATCTTTCATCTGCCAGCGATGATCCGTTCGGCACGTCGCTCGACGATGTGTCGTTCGGAGTGCATGCAGGTGAAATATTCGGCATCGCGGGCGTATCGGGCAACGGTCAGGCGGAACTGCTGGTCGCGCTCTCGGGCGAACACAAAGGCAATCGCGCGGATGCCGTGACGATCTGCGGCAAGCCCGCGGGCAAGCTGAGTGCTGCCGCACGCCGCAAACTGGGCTTTGCATTCGTGCCGGAAGAGCGGCTAGGGCGCGGCGCGGTGCCCGCGATGTCGCTCGCGGAAAACGCACTGCTGACGGCGCATCGGCAACAGATGGTGCGCTCGGGCTGGATCAACGCGGGCGCGATGCGCGCGTTCGCGAAGCGCTGCATCGAATCGTTCGACGTGCGTTGCGGCGGCGAAGGCGCGCTCGCGCAGAGCCTGTCGGGCGGCAATCTGCAGAAATTCATCGTCGGCCGCGAAATTCTGCAGGCGCCGAAGGTGCTGGTCGTCGCGCAGCCGACCTGGGGCGTCGACGTCGGCGCGGCTGCTTTCATCCGGCAGCAGTTGCTCGACCTCTCGGCGCGCGGCGTGGCGATTCTGGTGATCTCCGAAGAACTCGAGGAACTGTTCGATATCTGCGACCGGATCGCCGTGATCGCGCGCGGGCGCATGTCGCCGACACGCAAGACGGGTGATACGAACGCGGAAGAGATCGGCCGCTGGATGGCCGGGCTGTTCGGCGATCGCGAGAGCGCACCGCCGTCGGCGGGGCAAGCGGCGCATGCATGAACTGCCGTTCATGAATTGAAGCGCTCCCGAATGCAACTGCAGAGACAACATCGACAACACGCACAATGATTCTTCCGTATCGACTCGAAGCTCGCACGACGCCATCGCGAACGATGCAGCTTGCCGTGCCGCTGATCGCCGCACTTCTCACGCTCGTGATCGGCTTTCTGATTTTCAGCCTCGTCGGGCGTGATCCGGCGCAGGCGATGGCCGCGTTTTTCATCGAGCCGCTGTCGAGCGTCAACGGCTGGGCGGAACTACTGCTCAAGGCGTCGCCGTTGTGCCTGATCGGACTGGGCCTGGCCATCGGCTATCGCGCGAATGTCTGGAACATCGGCGCCGAAGGGCAGATGCTGCTCGGGGGCATCGCGGCGAGCGGCGTTGCGATCTATTTCGATCAGGCGACAGGCTGGTGGATCTTGCCGACGATGATGATCGCGGGCGTGCTGGGCGGCATGGCGTGGGCCGCGATTCCCGCGCTGCTCAAGAGCCGTTTCAACACCAACGAGATTCTCACGAGCCTGATGCTCACCTACGTCGCCACGCAGTTGCTGATCTATCTCGTGAGCGGCCCGTGGCGGGACCCGCAGGGTATGAACTTCCCGCTCTCTGAAATGTTCTCAGGCGACGCGCTGTACCCGACTTTCTACGGCGACTGGCATTGGAAATTTCTGAAGGGCACGCGGTTGAACGCGTCGATTTTCGTGACGATTATCGCGATCCCCCTCGTCTGGCTCTTCATGCGCAAGAGCTTTGCGGGCTTCCGGATGAAGGTTGGCGGTCTTGCGCCGCTGGCCGCGCGCTATGCAGGCTTTTCGGACAAGAAGACGATCTGGACGTCGCTGCTGATTAGCGGCGGGCTCGCTGGACTCGCCGGCATGGGGGAGATCTCCGGTCCGATCGGCCAGTTGCAGGCGACGTGGTCGCCGGGCTATGGCTTCACGGCGATCATCGTGGTGTTCGTCGGACGGTTGCACCCAGTCGGCATCGTGCTCGCCAGTCTGCTGATGGCCTTGCTGTACCTCGGCGGCGAGGCCGTGCAGACGTCGATGCAACTGCCGCAGGCGTTGTCGGGCGTGTTCCAGGGGCTGCTGCTGTTCTGTCTGCTGGGCGCGGACCTGTTCGTCAACTATCGCGTGCGCCGTCGCGGCATCGCGGCATCGTAAAACCGCCGGATTCAGAGCAAATTTCATGGATATTCAACAAGCCAGCGCGCTCACGTCGAGTGCCGTCGTCGCCGCGATTCCGCTGATGTTCGCAGGCGTCGGCGAACTCGTCACTGAGAAGTCGGGCGTGCTCAACCTCGGCGTCGAGGGGATGATGCTGATGGGCGCCGTGACGGGGTACGCGGTGACGGCCGTCACGGGCAACCCGTGGCTCGGCGTGCTCGCTGCGATCGGCGCGGGCATCGCGATGTCGCTGCTGTTCGCGTTTCTCGTGCTGTCGATGCTCGCGAACCAGGTCGCCACCGGGCTTTCGCTGACGATTTTCGGCATTGGCCTGTCGGCTTATGTTGGCAAGCCGTACACGTCGGCGGCCGTGCGGGAGTCGATCGGTACGTGGGTGATTCCGGGCCTCTCGAAAATTCCCGTGCTGGGACCTGCACTATTCAGCCTGACGCCGCTCGACTATCTCGCCTTCATCATGTTCGGCGTCGTCGGCTGGTTCCTGTATCGCACGCGCGCCGGACTCGTGTTGCGGTCAGTGGGCGAGTCGCCGCAGGTCGCGCATTCGGTCGGGTTTCCCGTGATCGGCGTGCGCTATGGCGCGACGCTGTTCGGCGGCGCGATGGCAGGGCTCGCGGGCGGTTACTACTCGATCGTCAACCTGCACTTGTGGCAGGAGCAGTTGACTTCAGGGCGTGGCTGGATCGCGCTGGCGCTCGTCGTATTCGCGACGTGGCGTCCGGGGCGGCTGTTGATCGGTGCACTATTGTTCGGTGCAGTGACGGGCCTGCAGTTTTATGCACAGGCGATCGGCGTTCCCGTGCCGACGCAGTTTCTTGCGATGCTGCCATACGTCGCGACCGTCGTCGTTCTCGTGCTGATCTCGCGCAATCCGAACACGATTCGCCTGAATGCGCCCGCGTCGCTCGGCAAGCCGTTCTTCGCGGCGGGCTGAGCGCGGCGCCTGGCAACGCGTGACAGTGCATGTCAGTTCATCAAGTAAAAACATCTGATTCAACGACAGGAGAAAACATGAAGAAAAGAACCATGCTGCGCGCACTGGCGCTGGGCGCCGCGACGCTGGCGACAGGGGGTGCGCTGACGCAGAGTGCACAGGCCGCCGATGTGCCCGGCGTCGCGTTCGTGTATCTCGGCAATCCCGGGGATGCAGGCTGGACGTACGCGCACGATCAGGGCTCGAAGGAAGCGGAAGCGAAGTTCGGCAACAAGATCAAGATCACGCGTGTCGAGAACGTGCCCGAGTCCGCTGACTCGGAGCGCGTGTTTCGCGATCTGGCGAACAAGGGCAACAAGATCATCTTCGGTTCGAGCTTCGGCTTCCAGGACTTCGAGCTGAAAGTCGCGAAGGACTTCCCGGACACGGTCTTCCTGCACGCGACGGGCTACAAGAAGGCAGCGAACTTCGGCACGTACGACGTGCGCATGTATCAGGGTGCCTATCTGGCAGGCGTCGCCGCTGGCTACGTGACGAAGACGAATACACTCGGTTTCGTCGCCTCGGTGCCGATTCCTGAAGTCGTCCGCAACATCAATGCTTACACGCTCGGTGCGCGCTCGGTGAATCCGAAGGTGCACACGAAGGTCATCTGGATCAACAGCTGGTTCGATCCGGGCAAGGAAAAGCAGGCAGCCGAAACGCTGATCGGCCAGGGCGCGGACGTTCTGCTGCAGAACACCGATTCCAGCGCGACGCTGGCAACGGCTGCGGAAAAGCATGTGCATGCATTCGGCTGGGACTCGGACATGAAGAAATTTGGTCCGGAGGCCCACCTGGGTTCGGTCGTCGCGCACTGGGGCGTGTACTACACGGCTGCAATCCAGCAGGTGCTAGACGGCAAGTGGAAGAACGATCCCGTCTGGTGGGGCATTCCGCAAAAGGCGGTCAATCTCGAAGACATGAATACTTCGGCGATTCCGGCCAATGCAATGAAGGACGTCGACGCGAAGCGCACGCAACTGGCCAGCGGCAAGTGGGATGTGTTCACGGGCCCGATCAAGGACCAGACGGGTGCAGTGAAGGTGCCTGCCGGCAAGACGCTGGCCGATCCTGAACTGCAGCGTCTGAACTGGTATGTCGAAGGCGTGGACGGTTCGTTGCCCAAGTGATGCACTGCATTTAAATGCGTGCGGCCCGAGAGGAATGACTTTCGTGGTTGACGCGTAGCACATGCATCTTCGCGTCGATGCGATCACTAAAAGCTGCATCCGGCGTTGTGCCAGGTGCAGCTTTTTTCTTGGTTGCGAGAATTACGCCGACTGCGGGCCGCATGCTTCATGTAACTCACTGCAGGCGGTATCGCCCAGCGGCTCGCCCTCAATCGTCGATGCGCAATCCCACCTTTAGCGTCACCTGCCAGTGCGAGACCTTGTTGTCTTCGATGTGACCGCGCGTTTCGGTGACCTGGAACCAGTGCAGGTTGCGCAGCGTTTTACCGGCTTTTTCGATCGCGCACCGGATCGCATCATCGCTCGACTTCGTTGACGAACCCGTTAGCTCGATTTGCTTGTACACATGGTCGCTCATGATTTACCTCCTGATGGTCCAAAAAGTATAGGCAATGCCAGTTGCGTGGCGAACTCGAATGCATGTCGCACATCGTGTGCCCGGCATGCTGCGACGCGATGCGGCCGGTATCATGGACGGTTGACATGTCGTCAGTGGCCGGCGCATGCAATCCGATGCGTGCAGTGCATCAAATGGAGGAGAGAGAAGTGGAGATCGGTTTTTGCGGACCGGGTTTGATGGGCGCTCCGATGATCCGGCATCTGCTGGGTGCAGGTCATGGAGTGCAGGTGTGGAATCGCACGCGCGCGAAAGCGGAAGCGCTAGTGCCGGACGGCGCGACGGTCGCGTCGAACCCCGCCGAACTTGCCGGCCGGGCTGAAGCGATTTTCCTGTGCGTACTGGACGCGGCCGCTGTCGAAGAAGTCGTGTTCGGTGCGAACGGCATCGTGCAAGGGGTGCTCGACGGGAATGGCGATAGCCCCGTGCGCTGGATCGTCGATCACGGCAGCATTCCGCCGTCTGCGACGCGCGCGTTCGCCGCGAGGGCGGCCGAAGCGGACATCGGCTGGATCGACGCGCCCGTCTCGGGCGGCGTGGCGGGCGCGATCGCCGGAACGCTCGCCGTGATGGCGGGCGGCGAGGCCGCCGATGTCGCGGCCGTCACGCCCGTCATTGGGGCCTATGCGGCGCGCGTCACGCACATGGGCGCCGCGGGAGCCGGGCAAACCACCAAGCTGTGCAATCAGGCAATCGTGACTTCGACGGTCGCGGCCATCGCTGAAGCCGTCAGCCTCGCGCAGCGCAGCGGCATCGACGCCGCGCGTCTGACGCAGGCGCTTGCGGGCGGCTGGGCCGACTCGGTGCTGCTGCAGACCTTCGTGCCGCGCATGACGCAGTCCGGTCAGCCGCCGATCGGCGCCTTGAGCACGTTCCAGAAGGACGTGGACACGATTGCCGCGGCCGCATACGAAACAGGCACTCCAATGCCGGTTTCGGGCACAGTGCAGCAACTGTTGCGACTCGGTGCAGCGATGGGGTTGGCGGATGCAGATTTGTCCGGTTTCATCGACGTGTTGCACACGCCGCGTAAAAAAGGGTAGCAGGGCGCTCGCGGGGGTCCCGGAGCACGGCGCGCGTGACGCGATAACCTGCTAAAATACTAGGTTTTTCGCCGATCTATCATTCAAAGGGACGCGCCGTGCTGTCTACCGCCAACATCACCATGCAATTCGGGCCGAAGCCCCTGTTCGAGAACATCTCGGTCAAATTCGGCGAAGGCAACCGCTACGGCCTGATCGGCGCGAACGGTTGTGGTAAGTCGACGTTCATGAAGATTCTGGGCGGCGATCTGGAGCAGAGTTCGGGCAACGTGATGCTCGAGCCGAACGTTCGTCTGGGCAAGCTGCGTCAGGACCAGTTCGCGTACGAGGACGTGCGTGTGCTCGACGTCGTAATGATGGGCCACACGGAAATGTGGGGGGCGATGACCGAGCGCGACGCAATCTACGCGAACCCGGAAGCCACCGACGACGACTACATGCACGCGGCCGAACTGGAAGCAAAGTTCGCCGAGTACGACGGCTACACAGCCGAAGCGCGCGCGGGTGAACTGCTGCTCGGCATCGGTATCTCGATAGACCTGCACAATGGTCCGATGAGCAACGTCGCGCCGGGCTGGAAGTTGCGCGTGCTGCTCGCCCAAGCGCTGTTCTCGAAGCCGGACGTACTGCTGCTCGACGAACCGACCAACAATCTGGACATCAACTCGATCCGCTGGCTCGAAGACGTGCTGAACGAGTACGACTCGACGATGATCATCATCTCGCACGATCGACACTTCCTGAACCAGGTCTGCACGCACATGGCGGACATGGACTACGGCACGCTGAAGGTCTATCCCGGCAACTACGACGACTACATGCTCGCGAGCACGCAGGCGCGCGAGCGTCAGCAGGCCGCGAACGCCAAGGCGAAGGAGCGGGTCGCCGACCTGCAGGATTTCGTGCGCCGCTTCTCGGCCAACAAGTCGAAGGCGCGCCAGGCAACCAGCCGTCTGAAGATGATCGACAAGATCAAGATCGAGGAATTCAAGCCGTCGTCGCGTCAGAACCCGTTCATCCGCTTCGAATACGAAAAGAAGCTGCACAATATTGCAGTGGTCGCGGACAGCATTACGAAGAAGTACGACCGCACGATCTTCAACAACTTCAACCTCAGCGTGCAGCCGGGTGAGCGCATCGCGATCATCGGTGAAAACGGCGCGGGCAAGACGACGCTGCTGCGTTCGCTGCTCGGTAATCTGGGCGTCGACCACGGCTCGATCAAGTGGGCTGAAAACGCGAACGTCGGTTACATGCCGCAGGACACGTACGAAGAGTTTCCGGCCGACGTCACGCTGATGGACTGGATCGACCAGTACCGCAAGGAAGGCGACGACGAGCAGATGGTGCGGGGCACGCTCGGCCGCCTGCTCTTTAATGCAGACGACATCAGGAAGTCGGTGAAGGTGCTGTCGGGTGGTGAGAAGGGCCGCATGATCTGGGGCAAGCTGATGCTGGGTCGCCATAACGTGCTGCTGATGGACGAGCCGACCAACCACATGGACATGGAATCGATCGAATCGCTGCAGATCGCGCTGGACAAGTACGACGGCACGCTGATCTTTGTTTCGCATGACCGTGAATTCGTGAGCGGTTTGGCGAACCGGATCATCGAGGTGAAGACGGATGGCACGCTGACCGACTTCGGCGGCAACTACGAAGATTTCCTTTCGAGCCAGGGCGTGCAGTAAGCGCTACGGCTGCGGCTTCGATTAAAACCCGCTTCTTGCGAAGCGGGTTTTTTATTGCCTGCTGCCGACGGTTTTGTACCTTCGCGCCGACGCTTCTTACCTGTGTCCGATCGCGTCCTTTCCCCACGAGTAAAATGAAAAGACTATCCAGGAGACAGGACGCAAGACAATGAAGACCTTCGAGCACTTCTACATCGACGGCAAATGGATCAAGCCGTGCGGCACAGGCACAATCGACGTGATCGACTCGGGCACGGAAGAAGTGATGGGCCGCATTCCCGAGGGCGTCGAAGCCGATGCCGAGGCGGCCATTGCCGCTGCCCGCGCTGCCTTCGACGGTTGGGCTGCTACACCGCCCAAGGAGCGCGGCGCCTACCTGCAAAAAATTGCAGACAATCTCAAGGCGCGCACCGATGAACTCGCGGGATACATCTGCGGCGAAGTCGGCATGCCGATCAAGCTCGCTCGCGCGATTCAGGTCGGCGGTCCCGTCTATAACTGGAATGCCTATGCGAAGCTCGCGGCTGAATTCCAGTTCGAAGAGCAGGTTGGCAATTCGCTCGTCGTGCGGGAGCCCGTCGGCGTCGTTGCCGCGATTACGCCGTGGAACTATCCGCTGAACCAGGTCACGCTGAAAGTAGCGGCCGCGCTTGCAGCCGGCTGCACTATCGTGCTCAAGCCGTCGGAAGTCGCGCCGCTAAATGCATTCGTGCTTGCGGAAGCGATTCATGAAGCGGGACTGCCGGCGGGTGTGTTCAACCTGGTCAGCGGCTATGGTCCCGTGGTCGGTGAAGTGCTCGCGAGTCACCCATCCGTTGATATGGTGTCGTTCACCGGGTCGACGCGCGCAGGCAAGCGCGTGTCGGAACTTGCGTCCGCGTCGGTGAAGCGGGTTGCGCTGGAACTCGGCGGCAAATCGGCGTCGGTCATTCTCGACGATGCCGATTTCGCTACGGCAATCAAGGGCACGGTTGGCGCATGCTTTCTGAATTCGGGGCAAACATGCTCGGCGCATACGCGCATGATCGTGCCCGAATCCCGCTATGACGAAGCGCGTGAACTGGCGAAGAAGGCAGCTGAAGCATTTGTCGCAGGCGATCCTCGCGTCGAGACCACGCGTCTGGGTCCGCTGGCTTCCGCTGCACAGCAGTCTCGCGTGCAGCACTATATTGCGCGGGGCATCGAAGAAGGCGCGGAACTCGTCACGGGCGGTGCCGGCATGCCGGAGGGCATCTCCAAGGGCTTCTTCGTGAAACCGACTGTGTTCGGCCGCGTGCATCCGAAGGCGACGATTGCGCAGGAGGAGATCTTCGGTCCGGTGCTGACCATCCTCACCTACAAGGACGAGGAAGAGGCCGTCCGCATCGCCAACGACTCGGTGTACGGACTCGGCGGCGCCGTATGGGCCGGCAGCGACGAGCGTGCAATGAGCGTCGCGCGACGCATCCGCACCGGGCAGGTCGATATCAACGGCGGCGCATGGAACATGGCCGCACCGTTCGGCGGCTTCAAGCAATCGGGACATGGCCGCGAGAACGGCACATATGGGCTCGAGGAATACCTCGAGTACAAGTCGATGCAGCTGAAGGTGAACAAGCCTGCATAGATTTGCGTGAGCGCGACAGAGGGCAGTTCATGTCGACGCGACGCGCTTAACCGCTGACGAAGCGCAATGAAAGCGCGTGTCGATAACCGGCACGCGCTTTTTGTTTGACCTCACGCAAGATACTGCGTTGGCTAGTTGCGACCATCGAGGCTTTTCGTCGAATCCCATCGACGACGGAGGCCTCTCATGTTTCCTTCTCATCCTTTTGCGCCGCTCGTCATTCGTGGGCGAACGCTGTTGCCTGTCGTGCAGGGCGGCATGGGCGTCGGCGTGTCCGCGCACCGGCTTGCGGGCAGCGTGGCGCGCGAAGGCGCACTCGGCACGATCGCTAGCATCGATTTGCGTCATCACCACCACGATCTGCTTGAACGCTGCCGCGCGACGCCTGACCGCGCGACGCTCGAAGACGCGAACCGCGTCGCTCTTACACGTGAGATCCATGCCGCACGAATTCTAAGCGAAGGGCGCGGCATGATTGCCGTCAACGTGATGAAGGCGGTCAACGCGCATGCGGACTATGTGCGGATTGCATGCGACCTGGGCGCGGACGCGATCGTCATGGGAGCAGGTCTGCCACTCGATCTACCGGACCTGACACAAGGACGCGATATTGCGTTGATCCCGATTCTGTCCGACAGCCGGGGCGTCGGCGTGGTGCTCAGGAAGTGGATGAAGAAAGGCCGCTTACCCGATGCGATCGTGATCGAGCATCCGGCCCATGCGGGTGGCCATCTCGGCGTGACGAATCTCGACGACATGCACGATGCGCGTTTCGACTTCACACGGGTACTGCAGGAAATCGACGAAATCTTCACTTCGCTGCAGATCAGTCGAAGTGAAGTGCCGGTGATCGTTGCAGGCGGCATCAATAGTCATGAAGCAGTGCGCGCGTGTCTGGCAGCCGGTGCGAACGGTGTGCAGCTCGGCACGCCGTTCGCCGTTACGGAAGAGGGCGATGCACATCCGAACTTCAAGCGCGTGCTGGCCGATGCGACGCCGGACGACATCGTGGAGTTCGTCAGCGTGACGGGCTTGCCGGCGCGCGCCGTGAAGACGCCATGGCTCGAACGCTATCTGCGCAACGAATCGCGCATCCGTACAAAAATTGGCGCACTCAAACGCGCATGCCCGACTGCACTTGAATGCCTGAGTGCATGCGGTTTGCGCGACGGCATCGAGAAGTTCGGTCACTTCTGCATCGATACGCGCCTTGCGGCTGCGCTGCGTGGCGACGTGAACAATGGCCTGTTCTTTCGTGGACGCGAAGCATTGCCGTTCGGCACGGCAATCCGCAGCGTCCGTGATCTTCTCGAACTGCTGCTGACGGGCGCGGCGCGACCGGCTGTCGCAGGGCGCCTTGCGTTTTCGCTGGGTTGACGGGGGTCAAAGAGCGCGTGTAGGGGAACTTCGACAATGTTCTCGCGCACGTTGCTTCGCACCTCGCGCAATCACACAAGAAAATCAGGGTAGCTTATGAACAGAAAAATTCGATCGATCGGGGCCGCGCTGTGCACAGCCGGGCTGGCGTTGATGACGTCGCACGCATTCGCCGCGGATACGGACACCAGTTCAGGCATTCATGCTGGCGACGTGCTGGTGCGCCTGCGCGCCATCAGTATCATGCCGCAGGTTCGCACGAGCGACACGCTGTCCACGCTGAACGTCGACGTCAATAACGCGATCGTGCCTGAACTCGACTTCACCTACATGATTCGCGACAACATCGGCGTAGAACTGATACTCAGCACGTCGCGGCATCAACTGACGTCGAATCTCGGCGACCTGGGCGGCGTCAACGTGCTGCCGCCGACGCTGCTTCTGCAATATCATTTCAATCATCAGGGGCAGGTTCGGCCATATGTCGGCGCGGGCGTGAACTACACGTACTTCTACAACGACGGCTTGCATGCGGGCGACCAGCAGATTTCCGTCAAGCGCAGCAGTTTTGGTCCTGCGCTGCAGGTGGGCGTCGACGTGCAGTTGACGAAATCGGTGTTCGCGAACGTCGATGTGAAGAAGGTCTGGATGAAGACGGATGCATCGCTCAATGGCGCATCGCTCGGTACGCTGCATATCGATCCATTGATCGTCGGCGTAGGTGTGGGGATGAAGTTCTGATCGCCTCCCGTCTCGACGGTCATGCAATGAAAAACGCCGGCTCATCGTGAGCCGGCGTTTTTGCTTATCGGATCAGTGCATGTGATCACATCACAGCTTGTCGAATTTGAATCGCATCGCCGTGCCTTCACGCTCGATGCGCGTCCAGACGGCGCGTTTTTCCTCATCGGTCAGAAACACCCAGTTCGACACTTCCGTCGCCGTACGGCCGCACCCTTTGCAAATTTCGTCGAAGAGCGTCGAGCAGACGCCGATGCAGGGGCTGTCGGGAAGGTCGTGCAGATTCGATGACATCGAGATACCTTGAACGGGAAATGCGTGCGGTCCGCTATGGTAAACCAAAAGCGCAGTCGGATTCCGGTGCCTATTTTTCGGGCAACCGACATCATGCATTGGACTTCATCGCGCGATGCTGTAGCCGATGTGCGCCGTCCAGTGCTGACGCTTGTTGTCGTCGAGCGTCGCGATTCAACCGGTCGCTGTTTCCCAGATCAACGCGCCATTCAGTGCAATGATGGCCGACGCGCATATCCACGCGAGCACCAGCGGCACGCCGCGCACGCGCCAGCCATGCATCAGTTGGCGATCCGATCCAAAGCGGATCAAGGGCACGACGGCGAGCGGCAATTGCAGGCTCAGCACCACCTGGCTCGCAACCAGCAACTGCGCCGAGCCGTGCGGGCCGAACAGGCCGACGGCGACGAGCGCGGGGCCGATCGCCAGCGCGCGCGTGAGCAGCGCGCGTTGCCAGCGCGGCAGGCGGATCTGCAGGAAGCCTTCCATCACGACCTGGCCCGCGAGCGTGCCCGTCACGGTCGCGCTCAGACCGCACGCGAGCAGCGCCGCCGCGAACAGGATGGCGGCCCAGTGCGAACCGACGATGGGCGCGATCAACCGGTGCGCGTCGGCAAGGTCGGTCACGGTGCGGTGCCCGCTCGCGTGGAACACGGCCGCCGATACGACAAGCAATGCCGCATTGATCACGAAAGCCACTGAAAGCGCGCTGAAGGTGCCGAAGTTGACGCCGCGCAGTGCATCGGCGATGTCGGCGTCGCTGGTGGAGTGCGCATGCGTCTTGACGAGCGCCGAATGCAGATACAGGTTGTGCGGCATCACCGTCGCCCCGAGAATGCCTGCGGACAGCCACACCATGCCCGCGGTGCGCAGCAATTCGGCGCTTGGCACTGCTCCCGTCAGCGCGGCTCGCCAGTCGGGGCGCGCAAGCACCAGCTCGATCACGAAGCACAGGCCAACGAACAGGATGAGACCGACCACCGCCGTCTCCAGCGTGCGGTGCCCATACCGCTGCAACGCGAGCATCGCGAAGGTGCCGACGGCCGACATCAGCACGCCCGCCGTCAGCGATACGCCGAACAGCAGTTGCAGCGCGACCGCGCTGCCGACCACTTCGGCGACATCGCAGGCGATGATCGCAATCTCGCTCGCCACCCACAGGAACAACGTCGTGCGCCGGCCGGTGCGCTCCCGGCACAACTGCGCGAGATCGCGCCCCGTCACCACGCCGAGGCGCGACGACACCCATTGCAGCAGCATCGCCATCAGGCTCGACATGACGACGACGCTCAGCAGCGTGTAGCCGTAGCTCGCGCCGCCCGCGAGCGCCGTCGCCCAGTTCCCGGGGTCCATATAGCCGACCGCGACGAGCGCGCCCGAGCCGACGAACGGCAGCCACGTGCCGGGCCGCGGCGGCCTCGAGCCGGGGCGGCGGCGGGACGGGTCCAACGCGAACGGGTTCGTATTCATCGCACTGTGACGGGGAAGACGCACTCAACGGGGCAATCGGCATGCCATGCAGTGCGGTGCATCTCGATGCATAACGCCACGACCACTATCTGGGCTAATTTGACAGTCTATAGTGATGGTGAAAGACCGTATGGGGCGGGATGCAGTCCGCTTCAGCAGGGCTGCACGGCACAGGACGCCTCGATGCAGGAAGCAAGGTTTTTTTCGGGTAGACAGGGCGCGATAACCCGATAAAATTGCGGCCAATTTTGCCGCTGCGTGCCGGCGTTGCTGACCCAGTGCATGTCAGCGGGACGGGCGCCGCTGTGTAGCCTCGACAGGCCGCCACGGAATCCGCACAGAATCCGCGCTGAAAGCGGACGTAAGGCGGAACCGGCCAAGGAATGCCGCGCGCTGTACCCTTTGCGCGACATCTGGCGGTTTTTTTTGAATCGGGCATCGATTGATGGTAGTTTTCGGGTTTTTCAAGGGTAGCCGCGGGCAGCGCGCAGCGGTTTGAAGCGGGGTAAGCGACCGGTCGCGCCGGTCAGAACGGAGAACGGAATGAAGAAACGGGTGGTGGGCCAACTGGCTGCGCTGGTATTGTGCGCGACGCCTTTCATGTCGGCGGCGGCAAAAGATACACAACTGAATGTGTACAACTGGTCGGACTACATCGCCAAGGACACGATTCCGAACTTCACCAAGCAGACTGGCGTTCAGGTCAAGTACGACAACTACGATAGCGACGACACGCTGCAGGCCAAGCTGCTGACGGGCAACTCGGGCTACGACATCGTCGTGCCGACCAGCAACTACGCGGGCAAGCAGATCGCAGCGGGCATCTTCGCGCCGCTCGACAAGTCGAAGATCCCGAACCTCAAGTATCTCGATCCGGCGCTGATGGCGCTCGTCGCGGGCGCGGACCCGGGCAACAAGTTCTCGGTGCCCTGGGCTTACGGCACGACGGGCCTCGGCTACAACGTGACGAAGGCGCAGCAGATTCTCGGCAAGAGCGTCGCGCTCGACAGCTGGGACGTTCTGTTCAAGCCGGAAAACATCTCGAAGCTCAAGGCGTGCGGCGTCTCCGTGCTCGACGCGCCGGACCAGATGTTCGCGGCCGCGCTGCACTACATCGGCAAAGATCCGATGAGCACGAACCCGGCCGACTATCGCGAAGCGCTCGCGATGATGAAGAAGATCCGTCCGTACATCACGCAGTTCAACTCGTCGGGCTACATCAACGACATGGTCGGCGGCGACATCTGCTTCGCCTACGGCTGGTCGGGCGACGTCGTGATTGCGAAGCATCGCGCGGCGGAAGCGAAGAAGGCGTACAAGATCGACTACTACATTCCGAAGGGCGGCGCGCCCGTGTGGTTCGACGTGATGGCGATTCCGAAGGACGCGAAGAACAAGGAAGCTGCGATGGAGTGGATCAACTACATCGAGACGCCGCAGGTCCACGCTGCCATCACGAACGCCGTGTACTACCCGAGCGCGAACACGGAAGCGCGCAAGTACGTCGACAAGGATGTCGCGAACGATCCCGCCGTCTATCCGCCGGCGGACGTCGTCAAGACGCTGTTCCTGCTGAAGCCGCTGCCGCCAGAGATCCAGCGTCTGCAGACGCGGCTGTGGACCGAGTTCAAGTCCGGCCGCTAAGCGGACCTGAACGACACGGTTGAGCAGGAAAGCATCATCATGAAGCCCTCGGTATCCAGCCGGGGGCTTTGTTCGTCAAATGCAGGGAGAGAAGCAGCAGATCATGAGTGACCAGTCGAACGTGCTGGCAGGGGCCGGCGTGTCGTCCTCGGGCAATTCCGCCGCTGCGCAGGACGCAGCGGAAAACTTCGTGCAGATCGTCGACGTCGTGAAGAAATTCGGCGAGACGGTCGCGGTCAAGGGTGTCAACCTGTCGGTCAGGAAGGGCGAACTGTTCGCGCTGCTCGGCAGTTCCGGTTGTGGCAAGTCGACGCTTTTGCGCATGCTCGCGGGGCTGGAAACGGTCACGTCGGGCAAGATTCTGATCGACGGCGAAGACCTCGCGCAGATGCCGCCGTACCGGCGTCCCGTCAACATGATGTTCCAGTCGTATGCGCTCTTTCCGCACATGACGGTCGAATCGAATGTCGCGTTCGGCCTCAAGCAGGAAGGTGTGCCGAAGGCCGAGCTGAAGGAGCGTGTGCAGTCCGCGCTCGAACTCGTGCAGATGGCGCGCTTCGCGAAGCGCAAGCCGCATCAGCTGTCGGGCGGCCAGCAGCAGCGCGTCGCGCTCGCGCGCTCGCTCGTCAAGCGTCCGAAGCTGTTGCTGCTCGACGAGCCGATGTCCGCACTCGACAAGCAGATCCGCCAGCGCACCCAGATCGAGCTCGTCAATATTCTCGACAAGGTCGGTGTCACCTGCATCATGGTCACGCACGATCAGGAAGAAGCGATGACGATGGCAGGGCGCCTCGCCGTCATGAGCGAAGGCGAGATCGTGCAGCTCGGCACGCCGAACGAAGTGTATGAGTATCCGAACAGCCGTTTCTCGGCGGAGTTCATCGGCTCGACGAATCTGTTCGACGGCAATGTGGTCGAGGACGAGCCGGATCACGTGTACATCGAAACGCCCGATCTGCCCGTGCGTCTCTATGTGAGCCATGGCATCACCGGGCCGCTCGGCATGCCCGTGACGATCTCGGTGCGCCCGGAGCGCATCGCGCTCACGCGCAAGCCGCCCGAAGGCGCGTTCAACTGGGGCAAGGGCATCGTCACGAACATCGCGTACATGGGCGGCTACTCGCTGTATCACGTGAAGCTCGACGCGGGCAAGACAGTGATCGCGAACGTGTCGAGTCTCGCCTTGTCGGAAATCGAAACGCCGACGTGGGGCGATGAGGTGTACGTGCGCTGGAGCGCATCGGCGGGCGTGGTGCTGACGTCATGAAAAGCGCGCTGCATTCGTTCATGCGGTGGCCCGTGCGCCGCTTCAACCTGACGGGGCGCACGGCCGTCGTCGCGGGGCCGTTCATCTGGCTGTTGCTGTTCTTCCTCGTACCATTCCTGCTGGTCGTGAAGATCAGTTTCGCGGACCTGCAGCTCGGCATTCCGCCGTACACGGAGTTGACGTCGTTCAAGGACGGCGTGGTTCACATTGCGCTCGACCTGTCGCACTACGCGTTCCTGTTGCAGGACAGCCTGTACTTCGCGACGTACGTGAACTCGGTGGTCGTCGCGGGGATTTCGACGCTGCTGTGTCTGCTGCTCGGTTATCCGATGGCGTATTACATCGCGCGCTCGAATCCGGCCACGCGCAACATCCTGATGATGGCGGTGATGCTGCCGTTCTGGACGTCGTTCCTGATTCGCGTGTATGCGTGGATCGGCATCCTGAAGAACAACGGCCTGCTGAACAACTTCCTGATGTCGATCGGGCTGATCCATTCGCCGATCGAGCTGTATCACACGAATACGGCCGTCTATATCGGCATGGTCTATTCGTACCTGCCGTTCCTCGTGATGCCGCTCTACGCGCATCTCGTGAAGATGGACCTGACGCTGCTCGAGGCCGCGTACGACCTCGGCGCGAAGCCCTGGCGGGCGTTCTGGCAGATCACACTGCCGCTGTCGAAGAACGGCATCATCGCGGGCTGTCTGCTGGTGTTCATTCCGGCCGTGGGCGAGTACGTGATTCCGGAACTGCTCGGCGGCGCGAATACGCTGATGATCGGCCGCGTGATGTGGAATGAGTTCTTCGACAATGCCGACTGGCCGATGGCCTCCGCCGTCACCTGCGCGATGGTGCTGCTGCTGCTCGTGCCGATGGCGCTGTTCCAGTATTCGCAGGCGAAGGCACTGGAGGAGAAGCGCTGATGAAGCCAAATCGTGTATTGCAGTTCATCGCGCTCGCGATCGGCTTCGCGTTCCTGTACGTGCCGATCATCAGCCTCGTCGTGTATTCGTTCAACGAGTCGCAACTCGTGACGGTGTGGACGCGGTTTTCGACGCGCTGGTACGCTGCGCTGCTGGAGGACGAGGAACTGATCAACGCCGCGTGGCTGTCGCTGCGTGTGGCGTTGCTGACGGCGTTCGCGTCGGTGATCATCGGCACGTGGGCGGGTTTCGTGCTCGCGCGCATGGGGCGGTTTCGCGGCTTCACGCTGTACACCGGGATGATCAATGCGCCGCTCGTGATCCCGGAAGTGATTCAGGGTATCTCGCTGCTGCTGCTGTTCATCGAAATGGGCAAGTGGCTCGGCTGGCCGGCGGGGCGCGGCATCTTCACGATCTGGATCGGCCACGTGATGCTGTGTATTTCCTACGTCGCGATTATTGTGCAGTCGCGTGTGCGTGACCTGCATCCGTCGCTCGAGGAAGCGGCACTGGACCTCGGTGCCACACCGTTGCGTGTATTTTTCTTCATCACGCTTCCGCTGATATCGCAGGCACTGGTGGCCGGCTGGCTGCTGTCGTTCACGCTGTCGATCGACGATCTGGTGCTGTCCGCGTTCCTGTCGGGGCCGGGCTCGACGACGCTGCCGCTGGTGGTGTTCTCGCGCGTGCGTCTGGGCTTGAACCCGGAGATGAACGCACTGGCGACGCTGTTCATTGCAGTCGTTACAGTCGGCGTGGTGGTGGCCAATCACTTCATGCAGCGCGCCGAGAAGCGGCGCCTGGCGATGGCTATCTAGTTCATCCGCACCGTGTCATGTCCTTTGCCGGCGCCTGCATGGGCGCCGGCAAAGCGAGTCTTCATGAGCGGGCTCGATGCCCGATTCCCGTTCTCAGATCCGGTACCCGATCCGCAATCCGCCCCAATGTCGGCCGTTGACGAAGATGGGCGCTGACGCGTCCTTCATCAGTGCATATTCGCCGCCGCCCATGTCGCGCCGATAGGTTTGCAGCAGGAAGCGTTTCGTACTCGTCCCGGCAGCGAGGCCGGTGCGGTCGTTGAACATCCGCCGGTTGCGGCAGTTCGCGGCATTCCAGACGGGATCGCCGCGCTGCGGCTGCGAGAACTTGAGATTGTGCGTGGGCAGGTAGCCGCGCGTGTCGACGGCTGCGCAGAAGGCGACGCGCGGATCGAGCTCGAGTATGGGTTCCTGGATCAACGGCAGGACGCGATCGGTGAGATCGGTAAAGCGCGTCATGAACTGCTGCGGATTCGTGCCCGGGATGGGCACATAGCGATCGTCGAACAGGTCGTTCATCGACAGCTCGCCCGCGCGACGGCGGCTTCGAACAGCTTGCCGGCTTTTGCGGCAGCCTGCTCGACGGCTTCGATGAACGGCGTGTCGGCCGTCGCGGCTCCCGTGGCCGCCGTCAGTTCGATCAGGTTTTCCGATACGCCGAGCAGATTGCCGAGCCGGTTTTTTGCCTGCACGAAGTTTTCGCCGGAATGCTCGACGTCGGTGGCAATGTCGAGCACCTGCGACTCGAATGCATTGCATTGCTCTTCGATTTCGCCCGACAACGTGGCGATCTGGTTGGCCTCTGCATTCAACTGCATGATCGCGTGGCCTGTCGAATGCACGACGTCGCCGATCATCCGCGTGCCTTCGCGCACCCGCTGCGCGCGGGCCGTGTTCTCGGCGCCTTCGGTAATCAGGCGCTCGGTCTGCTCGGTGAGTTGCGTCAGTGTCGTTTCGATCTGACCCGTTGCCTGCGCGGTTTTGGCCGACAGCGTTTTCACCTCGGCGGCGACCACGGCGAAGCTCTTGCCGAATTCGCCCGCGCGCGCGGCTTCGATCGCAGCGTTCAACGCGAGCAGATGGGTCTGGCGCGCGATCAGCGAGATTTCCTCCGACACGCGGCTCACGTGCGACAGCGCCGCGCGCAATGCGCCGATCTGGCTCTCGATCACCGTCACGCCTTCGACCAGCCCATGAATATCCGACAGCGACGCTTCGAGCGTCTGCTGCGAGGTCTCGACGTCGCCCGCTGCCTGCGCGGTTACCGTGCGCATTTCGCGGGCCGCAGCGGCGATGCGGTGATTGCCGGCGAGCGTCGCCGCTGCCGACTGCCGCAGCGTCTGGCATACGTCGGCTTGCCGTTCGACGCGGGTGGCGACCTCTTCGATATGCCCGGACACGTCACAGATCTCGATGCCGAGCTTACCCGCCTGCGCGGCGATATCGCCGACAACGGATAAGGTGCCGCCGCTGCGGCGCCGGCGGCGATTGAAGAAGCCCGTCATGGTCAAGTCTCCTGAGCGGCGCGGCGCTGGCGCGCGCCGACCTGGTATCCGGTTAATGTGTGCGAGTTCATGTGGCGAGCAGGGCAGCGCGCACTGATCTGTATCCGGCAGATGAACTGCGGCACATGAATTGCGTTTCGCCTTTCACGCTTACGGTTTCTCAACGGCCCCTTACGGAACTGCTTGATAGGGACTATCCCGCAGTCGAATCGGGTACGATCGCCGGTGTCCGTACGCGAGCCGTGCCGCATCTCTGTCGAATCCGCCAACCGAACTCATGATTGAATCCTTCGCGCGCGTCTCGGGCTGGGAACAGCTGTTGTATCTATGGGAACTGATCGTGATGGTCTGTAAGTTCCTGTGGGGCCTGCTGCGCCTGCTGGGCGGCGGCTGAACCTGAAGAGGAATGCAATGTACTGCACTCTCACGCGGTGCAGGGTGAACTGCAGTAAGCTGAAATCCATTTCATCCCGGCAATCCGTCCACCGATGACCGACGATTCCACCCAGCGCTTCACCGACCGTGTGACCGACTACGTCAAATACCGGCCGGGTTATCCGCGCGAAGTCGTGACCTTCCTGCATGCAACATGCGGGCTTGCCGAGGGCGCACGCGTCGCCGACATCGGCGCGGGCACGGGCATCTCGTCCTGGCTGTTCCTCGACGCAGGGCACCCGGTGGTCGCCGTCGAGCCGAATCAGGCGATGCGCGCAGCCGCCGACGCATGGCTTGGCGAGTACGCGGACTACACGAGCGTCGCCGGCACGGCGGAGGCGACTACATTGGATAGCGCGAGCGTCGATCTCGTTATCGCGGCGCAGGCGTTTCACTGGTTCGATCCCGCGACTGCGCGACGCGAATTCGCGCGCATCCTGAAGCCGCGCGGTTTGATCGCGTTGATCTGGAATAGCAGGCTGCTCGACGCGACGCCTTTTCTTGCGGGCTACGAAGCGCTGTTGCAACGTTTCAGCGTCGACTACCAGGCGGTGGCCGAACGTTATGCGGATGACGAATCGATGGTGGTCTGGTTCGGCGACGCGCTGGCTCACAAAGCGCGTTTCCCGAACGCGCAGCGGCTCGACTTCGAAGGCGTGAAGGGGCGGCTGATGTCATCGTCTTATGCGCCGAAGGCCGGGCATCCGAATCATCAGCCGATGCTGACAGCGCTGCGCGAACTGTTCGACCGTACCGCGCACGATGGCACGGTCGAGTTCGCGTACGAGACACGCGCGTATGTCGGATATGCACAGGACAAGCGCTAGACCTGCAACGGAGAGCGCGCGGTAGGGAGCTGAGCGAGAAACTCGCGAAGGTCCAGTAGCACGCGCTGGGGCGCTTCTTCCATCGGAATGTGTCCGAGTCCCTCGTACATGATCGATCGCGCGCGGGGAATCAGGCGTGTGAACTCCGCTGCATGTGCCGGAGGAATCCAGCGGTCTTTCGCGCCCCACAGCACGAGCGTCGGCAGATCGAGTGACGTCAGCACGCCGGTATCGAGATCCGCGAAGTCCAGCGTCGGCACCATCTTGCCGATCGCTTCGCGCGTGCCTTCGCCGTGAAAGAACTCGACGTAGCGCCGCAGCACGTCGGGCGCAATCTTGCGTGGATCGCCGTAGACGTTGCGCACCGCACTCTTGATGATCGCTTCCGGTAGCCACCACGGCGCGCTCATGCGCACAGGCGCGTGGTTGAACAGGCCGATGTAGACAGGCAGTTTCATCGGGAAACCCGCGGCGTCGATCAGTACCAGACGATCGACAGCGTCGCGATGGCGCACTGCGTAATCCCACGCGAGCAGACCACCGAGTGAATTGCCGACCAGCGTTGCGCGCGCGATGCCGAGCGCCTGCATGAAGGTATCGAAAAAACGCCTGTAGGTAGGCAGATTCATCGTTTCGATCGTGCCGCCCGCGCCGCGTAACGGACCCGTGACGCCGAACGGCGGAAGGTCGAGCCGGATCACGCGATGGTCGCGTGCCATCGCAGATGCAACATCGTTCCACGTATGCAGCGACGAAGCGAAACCGTGGATCATGACGATCGTGCTATCGCCCGCGCCTTCGTCGATGTAATGCACGTCGGCGCCCATGATCTGCACGAATTGGGAACCGGTTTGCGTGTAACGGCGTTTCAGTTCATCGCGCGGAACGCTCGTGATGCCGAGGCGCGCCGCGAGCGACCGGGGTGGCAGTGGCGCGCGCGTCGTCTCCGTCGTTTCGACGTTCTTCATGTTTTCGTCTCCCTGTTATTGGACTGCCTGAATTACTCTCGCTCCTGATTTGAATACACATATTCGGCACCGCGCACGCGACGTGTTTGCCGACGGAAACTGAATGTGAAGCGCGGCCAGATCGCCGTGATCTTGCCGCTCTTCGCCTGATACCAACTGTGGCAGCCGCTCGCCCAGACAGTTCGCTGCATGTCGCGTTGCAGGCTTGCGTTGAATGCGCGCTGCACGTCGGCACGAAGGTTCATCGTGCGCGCGCCGCGCCGCTGCAGTTCGCGCAGGCAATCGGCAATGTATTGCACCTGCGATTCGATCATGTAGATCATCGAGTTATGCCCAAGAATCGTGTTGGGCCCGACGATCATGAAGAAATTCGGAAAGTCAGCGATGCTCGTGCCGAGATACGCTTCGGGTCCATCGCGCAGCCAGCGCGCGCTGAGATCGGCGCCGCCGAGTCCCGTCACGTCGAATGGTGCGCCGACATCGTTCACCTCGAATCCGGTGCCGCAGATGATCGCATCGACGGGATGATGCGCGCCGTCGGACGTCACGATGCCGTCATGCACGATGCTGCGAATCGGTGTCGTCACCACGTCGACATTCGGCTGGCCGAGTGCCGGATAGTAGTCGCTCGACAGCAGCACGCGCTTGCATCCCAGCCTGTAGTCGGGTGTCAGTTTGGCGCGTAGTGCAGGGTCTTTCACCCGTCGTTCGAGGTAGCTGCGCGCGAACTTCATCGCCGGGTTCACGAGCTTCGGATTGACGAAGAATCCGAGGCCACGCGATTCCATCTGCCAGTAGATTGCGCTACGCACGCAGCGTTGCGTGAACGGCAGGTGCTTGAAGAGCCAGCGCGCACGTTCGCTGACCGGCTTGTCGGGCTTGGGCATGATCCACGGCGCAGTGCGCTGGAACAGCAGCATCCGCGCGACGCGCGGCTGGATACGCGGGATGAACTGGATCGCGCTGGCGCCGGTGCCGATGACGGCCACGCGTTTGCCTTCGAGCGGATAGTCGTGGTCCCAGCGCGCCGAGTGAAACATCTTGCCGCCGAACGTATCGAGTCCGTCGATCTGCGGGATCGACGGACGCGAAAACTGCCCGACTGCCGAGATCACGGCATCGGCCTCGACGGTTTCATGCACGCCATTCCGCGCGATATCGAGCAACCAGACGAGCCGCGCCTCATCGAAAAGTGCGGCCGTCACGCGTGCATTGAACTGCATTGCACCGTCGACCTGATGCTTGCGTGCACAATGCTTCAGATATGCAAGGATCTCTTGCTGGTGGCTGAACTCTCGCGACCACGACGGGTTCGCTTCGAATGAAAACGAGTACAGGTGCGACGGCACATCGCATGCCGCGCCCGGATACGTATTGTCGCGCCACGTGCCGCCCAGTTCGCCAGCCGCTTCGTAGATCGTGAACGATGTGAAGCCCATGCGCTTGAGCCGGATCGCCATGCCGATGCCCGAGAAGCCGCTTCCGATAATCGCGATACGCATCTCAGCACGACGGGGTGAGGGCATGGATTGAGCGCTCCAACGCATCGTCGAAGTCTGCAACCTCTTCGATGCCGATTAAGATAAAAATCGATTTGTCTACATCCGTCTACGACGGTTACCGCGCAGGGTAGACAACTGTACACAGCCCGTCAAGATCGTTGTACAGTGCTGGCTCCAAGGCCATGGCATTGCATTGGCCGTCGTGCGTCGTTAAACGGAAGATCATGCAATCCGCATCGGAACTGGAACTCGCTCCCGGCAAGCGCAAGCTGATCGAGGCCGCGTTGCGCCTGACAGCGGGTGGCCGCAGCTTCGCGAGCCTTGGCCTGCGCGAACTGGCGCGCGAGGCGGGACTCAACCCCAACACGTTCTACCGGCACTTCGACACGCTCGACGATCTGGCGCGCGAAGCCGTCGAATCCGTCAGCCGCCGCCTGCGGCCGATGCTTCGGCGCGAGCGCTGGCTGGCCGCGCACGACGAGCCGCATAGCGTGCCGCGCCGCGCGTGCGTGGCGTTCTTTGCGTTCGCGCTGGAAAACCGCGAGGCCTTTCTGAGTGCGCTGGCCGAGTATCACGGCACGTCGCCGGCGTTGCGCGAGGCTGTGCGGGTGAACCTGAACGAGGTGTCGGCGGAAATGGCCGAGGACGTCGTGCAGTTGAACCTGATGCCCGCGCTGGCCCGAGACACCGTCGAGGAAATCTGCACGCAGATCGTGTTGCAGCTTTTCCACCTGTCGCATGAATTCATCGGCAATGCCGTGCAGCGCGAGTCGTTGATCGACTATGCGGAGCGATTCATCGTCAGGCTGTTCGCGGGTGCCGTCGTCCTCGCACAGCATGAGACGCAATAAGAAAAGGGCTCCGTGAGGAGCCCTTTGCGTTTCATACAGACGAAGACGACGAGAATCGATCAGGTGTCGTTCCAGCCGCCCGAATCGTCGTTGCTGCCCATATCGACGCCTCCATCTCCGCCGCCGCCGTCGCTCCAGTCGTTCGAGCCCTGGCCGAAGTCGATCGAGCCGGCATCGTTGCCGCCGCGTTTGCGCGATTCGTCGTCGACGATCACATCGCGTTCGATCACGCGGTCGCGGCCCGAGTTGAGCGCTTCGCCGAGCAGCACGCCCGTCAGCAAGCCACCCATACCGCCGCCGAAGCCGCCGCCTTGCTGCACGATGACGGGCGGCTGCTGTTGCTGCGGCGGATACGGATAGGGCGCTTGCGGATAGCCGGGCGGGTAACCCGATTGCTGTCCGCTGCGTCCGAACGCCTGATCCGCTTCGCGTGCGTAAGACGAGTCGCCCGTACCCGCAGGTGCAGCAGGCGCCGCATTCGGATCGGGCCGGCCCTCGGCGCGCGCCTTGAGGCTCGCAACCTGCCGTTCGAGATCTTCGATCTGATACGGCGGCACGGGGTTCTTGCTATTCGACAGCGCTTCGACGAGCTGACGCAGTTGCGTCTCCGCGCCTTCGACTTCACGTTCGAGCGCTTCGTGTCCCGGCAGCGTCGACAGCTTCACGTCGAGCTTCAGGGAGCGCACGTCGTTGAGCAGGTCGGTTGCGCGTTTGAGTTGCGCGCGACGGTCGTCGGTGGCGCGCGTGTCGTCTTGCGAGCGCGCGCGGCGCAGCGTCCAGCGCAGGATCAACGCGATCGCGCCGATCAGCACGACGATGCCGATCCACATGCCCATCGACGGACCATGCCGCTCGGGCGCCGGCTGGAACGCCGACGGCGTGGCGGGCGCGGATTGCTGCTGCGCGAACGGATTGTTCGTGCGATGCGTGACGCCGCCACCTGCGCCACCGCTCACGCGCGCGGCATCCGAGCGCAGACGTGCTTCCGTCTGCGCGAAGCGGGCGGGGTCGGTGAAGCGAACCTGCGGGTCGAGCGTCTTCGCCTGTTGAAGCTGCGTGAGCGCTTCAGCGGGGCGGCCTTCGCGATCGAGCACCTGCGCGTACAGATAGTGCGCGCGGGCGCTGTCGGGATGTGCCTTCAGCACCTCGTTCAACTGCGAATCGGCCTTCTGCCAGTCGCCCTGTTGAATCGTCGTTTCGATCTGCGTCGCCGTCGGCAACGCGAAGGCGGTGCCCGACGCGAGCATCAGCGAAAGCGTCAGGGACACACCGGCTGCTGCGAGGAGTTTTTTCATGATACGGGCCGGGCGGATTGACGCCCGTCTCCTTGACTATCGAGTTGCCGTGCCGCGCGGCCGTCGTGTCGTAGTACACGGCGCCGCGCGGCACATCGCCTGTCGCGCTTGTTGCGCGCTTACTGCGCAGGCGTGTCCAGCTGCTTCTTCAGTGCGGCGAGACGGTCGTCGATCGACGGGCCGCGGTTCAGGTCCGCGAGCTTGTCGTCGAGCGCCTTGCCGCTCTTCACGTCGGCCGAGTTCAGGCGCGCGTCCGAACGTGCCGTCGACAGCGCGACCTTGTCTTCCAGCTTCTGGAAGTCTTCAGCAAGATTCTTGCCGCCGATTCCACCCAGCGCGGTAGCGGCCGTGTCCTTGGCCTGGGCGATCTGCTGCTTGGCCTGCAGGATGTTCGAGCGCGCGTTCAGGTCGTTGCGGCGCTGACGCATGTCGTCGATCTGCGTCTTCAGCTGCTCGACGGAAGGCTCGAGCGTGGTCAGTTCCTTCGCAAGGGCGTCGCGTTCGGCTTCCGCCGTCGACTGCGCACCGAGCGCCTCGCGGGCGAGCGCTTCGTCGCCCGACTGCAGCGCGCGTTTGGCGCCGTCTTCGTACTTCTTCGCCTTGTCGGCGGCCACGTCGCGCTTGCTTTGTTGCGTGGCGACCTGCGCCTGGATCTCGATCAGCGAGTTCTCCGCTTTCGCGATGCTCTCGTCGAGTTCGCGCACGATCTGGCGCGCATCACGCGACGGGTCTTGCACGGAGTCGGCTGCATCGTTCAGGAGACCTTTGACCGTCCGCGTGATGCTGTCAAAAAGCGACATGAAATACCTCCATTGAATGAAATCGACGCTGAATACCCGGCGCATTGAAACTTGCGCGTAACGACGTCGACTGAACACAGTTTACGCCGCCCTGCGCGATGCTGCGGGTCATGCTCCATGCCATCAGACAGCGCGTCTTCGCGCTTGTTGCATGACAGCGGAGCAAACGGACCTGACATCGGGGCGCGCGCACGGAATGCAATACCTGCACGCATATTTAACTTGCCGCGACGCGCGCTTCGACGCTTCGCACGCGCTTTGCAATCGATGCATGACCGGCTATTCAACAGCTCGCGGATATTACACCACGCGTACTCTTAAAACGGTCTTAAAACGCGATTTCCTGCGCCTTTCAGCCGATGCTTTCGCAATCTTTGCGACGTGCGCGCGCATACGCAACGTGATGAACGAATCAGTGCGCGGATTTGTCAAATCGCGTGATCGAATTCTTTCGGATAGCCGACGATGCAGCGTCTGCGAGCACGACGCGCTTAGGCTGCGTATCGCCGCGAACTCAGGCGAAGTGGCCGCTGCCCTCGGCGGAATCGATGCCCGGTTCGTCGTCTTCGCGCGCCTGCTGACGTTTGCTTGCGGCATTGCGTTTCGACGAGACCAGTGTGGGCGCGCTGGATGGCGAGCGCGTGTCGGTGGCTTGCGTTGTATCGGCGGCAGCGTCGTGCGACGCCAGCGCGGCGGCTTTCGCAGCCGCCACGCGCGCGGCCGCCTGAGCGGCCGCGTCGTCGTCCGTGCCGTCGAGCGTAACGGACACGACGGGCGTCGTGAGCGCGCCGACGGGCGCGGCGACATCGATGGGAGCGAGCGCCTCCTGAGGCATGCCGGAGGCGGCGAAGACGGTATCGTTTTCAGTCGGCGCGTGTTTGCCGCTCGGCGCGGGCGAGCGGAGCGCGGCCGGCGTGGCTTGTCGCAGATGCTTGCTCGCGCGGGCGACGCGTTGCAAGGCTTCGTTCAGCGCATCGGGTTCGCGCGGCGCGCGCAACCGGTCGACGATGCTTGCCGCCTTGACCTGCTCGCTGGTCGCGCCGAAGCTCAGCACTGCGCGCCGCATCAGCTCGCTGACGCTGATGCCGAGGCTCTCCGCCGTCGTGGAGATGGCGCGCTTCTGGGCGGGGCTGACGAAGACGACGATGCGTTCGCTAGGCTTGTTCATAGATCGGCTCGCGTTCTTTGTTGGTGTCGAACTGCGGAGGAATCCGGGCAGGGTGGCGAGTCCTGCTTGGCGCACGTCAAATCATCATAAGACTAAAACGCGGCGCGCGGTTGCGCGCGGGCGTAAATCGGGCGGCCAGTAAAATGGCTGTCACATCAATGAGTTGCTGCACTTGCACGAGTATTGTCCACAGGGCTGTGAACATTTTCTGTTGATAACCGCACGGCGCGGGACGCGCGGACTCGCGTGGCGCCGCACAGTGTTTTTTCTTACATCGGGGCGCAATCGTGAGGGAATTCTTACAAAAAAATCACCTTCCGCGCCGCTTGATTTCTTTAAAATGCGCTGTTACGTTGCGCCAGACACTGCCTGGGCGCGCCGTGCGGCCGGCCGGGGCGGGGTGAAATAGCCGGTACCATGCGGTGGCAATCGTCAGGCAGAGGACGTCGTCATATGGCGCTTTGCCGCGCTCGGGCGTCCCACGCATGGCCGCCGTTGGATTGGCGGCAGGCGCCGATCTGGCGCGCAACGGTGCCGCGGCTGCGCGTTAAGTCGCGGGAGCGGCGCCACGATCACGATTCAGGCGCACCGCGCGTGCAACTCAGGCGTGTAGGTAGCGCCCATCATTCCAGTCATGCCAATCATCAAACGACCGCATTCTTCCAGCTCCTCAGGGCATTCAGGCCGCGAGCCATCTTTCGGCAGCAACGACAACCCGAGTCGCGATTACCGCTACGCGCAGCGCGAAGAAGACGATCGCGATGAGCGCGGACGCGGTGCCCGTTCAGGCGGTTCCGGCCGTTCGATAGGCGGCACGATCGCGTTATGGTTCGCCGGGCTGTTCGCGACGCTCGCGGTGGTCGGCGCGCTGATCATCGGCTACGCGCTCGTCGTGATGGGGCCGCAATTGCCGTCGCTCGACGCGCTCACCGACTACCGCCCGAAAGTGCCGCTGCGCATCTATACGGCGGACCATGTGCTGATCGGCGAATTCGGCGAGGAGCGCCGCAGCCTCGTGCGCTTCCAGGACATCCCCGACGTGCAGAAGAAGGCCGTGCTCGCGATCGAGGACTACCGTTTCTACGAGCATGGTGGCGTCGATTTCATCGGCATTCTGCGCGCGGGTTTCGCGGACCTCGCGCATGGCGGTTCGTCCCAGGGCGCGAGCACGATCACGATGCAGGTCGCGCGCAACTTCTTCCTGTCCAGCGAAAAGACGTACACGCGCAAGATCTATGAAATGCTGCTCGCGTACAAGATCGAGCGCGCCCTCACGAAGGATCAGATTCTCGAGCTGTACATGAACCAGATCTATCTGGGCGAGCGCGCCTACGGCTTCGCGGCCGCGGCGCGCGTGTACTTCGGCAAGGATCTGAAGGACATCACGCTTGCGCAGGCCGCGATGCTCGCGGGGCTGCCGAAGGCGCCGTCCGCGTACAACCCGGTCGTCAATCCGAAGCGCGCGAAGATTCGCCAGGAGTACATCCTGAAGCGGATGCTCGATCTGAACTACATCACGCAAGACCAGTACAACCAGGCTATCAAGGAAGAGATCCGCACGAAGACGGCGGGCAACGAGTACAGCGTGCACGCCGAGTACATCGCGGAGATGGTGCGCCAGATGATGTACGCGCAGTACAAGGACGAGACCTACACGCGCGGCCTGAACGTCACGACGACGATCGATTCCGCCGATCAGGAAGCCGCCTATCTCGCCGTGCGCAAGGGCGTGATGGACTACGAGCGCCGTCACGGCTATCGCGGTCCGGAAGGCTTTGTCGAACTGCCGGCTGCCGGAGACGAGCGTGACGAAGCCATCGAAGACGCGCTGAACGATCATCCGGACAACGGCGAGATCATTGCTGCCGTCGTGACGTCGGCGACGCCGAAGGAAGTGAAGGCGCAGTTGCTCGACGGCACGCAGGCGAACGTGACGGGCGAGGGCTTGCGTTTCGCGGCGGGCGCGCTGTCGGCGCGCGCAGCGCAGGCGCAGCGCATCCGGCCGGGCTCGATCGTGCGCCTGATCGCCGATGCGAACGGCAACTGGCAGATCACGCAGTTGCCGCAGGTGGAAGGTGCGCTGGTGTCGATGACGCCGCAGGACGGCGCGATCCGCGCGCTGGTCGGCGGCTTCGATTTCAACAAGAACAAGTTCAACCATGTGACGCAGGCATGGCGTCAGCCGGGTTCGAGCTTCAAGCCGTTCATCTATTCGGCGGCGCTCGACAAGGGCCTCGGACCGGCGACGATCATCAACGATGCGCCGCTGTACTTCCCGCCGAGCGCGCCGGGTGGCGACGCGTGGGAACCGAAGGACGACGATCAGCCGGATGGTCCGATGCCGATGCGTCTCGCGCTGCAGAAGTCGAAGAACCTCGTGTCGATCCGCATCCTGTCGTATATCGGCACGAAATACGCGCAGGATTTCGTTACGCAGCGTTTCGGCTTCGACGCCGACAAGACGCCGCCGTATCTGCCCATGGCGCTGGGCGCTGGTCTGGTGACGCCGCTGCAATCGGCGGGTGCGTATAGCGTGTTCGCGAACGGCGGCTACCGGATCAATCCGTATCTGATCGGCGAAGTGGATGATGCACATGGTCAACCGCTGTCGCGTGCGCAGCCGCTGACGGCGGGCAAGGATGCGCCGCGCACGCTGGAGCCGCGTAATGCGTACATCATGAACAGCCTGTTGCACTCGGTCGCGACGGCCGGTACGGGTGCGGGCACGAACGTGCTGCATCGTAACGACCTGCAGGGCAAGACGGGTACGACGAACGATGCGAAGGACGGCTGGTTCGCGGGCTATCAGCAGTCGCTCGTGGCGGTTGCGTGGATGGGTTATGACCAGCCGAAGTCACTCGGTAGCCGCGAGTTTGGCGCGCAGCTGGCGTTGCCAATCTGGGTCGAGTATATGCAGCGTGCGCTGCGTGGTGTTCCTCAGGCTGAGCCTGAGATCCCTCAGGGTGTGACGTCCGTCGATGGTGAGTTGTTCTATGCGGATATGACGCCTGGAAGCGGCTTTGTGGCGAGTATCGGGATGGATTCGGCGAATCCGCTTGCTAGTGGTGGAGATGCCGTTGGCACGGTTGGGCCCGCGGGCATGACGCCGCCAGCGCCGCCGCCTCCAAACGTTACTTCGACTGAGAAGAAGCAGATTATGGATTTGTTTGAGTCGAATAAGCCGTAGAGGTTTGGTTTTTTGCGCTGCGCGGGCGGTTTTGGGTTTGCTTGTGTTTTTGTGGGCATCCGCGTGATGTTATTGGTTCGCAAGCGTTGCCCCTGTGCGGGGCGGCACCTACTTTTCTTTGCCGCCGCAAAGAAAAGTAGGCAAAAGAAAGCGGCTAACACCGCCAGCACGTGTTTTTGCCTGAGGGCCCCCAACGGGTCTTGCAGCTCAAACGGCAACGCTTTGGTTCGCGCCCGTTGCCAACGTTCTCCCTGTACGCCTCACCCACTTCATGTGCCCGCGTCTCAGCACGCCGCGTCGGACAGTCTGCCGCCGCCCAGGTGGCAAACTGTGTGTAGGCCATAGCGCCTCACACGCCTCACGTCGGACTGATAGCGCACGCGTCCCACCCGGTAAGAGCACCAGGCTACGCCACGCGACAACCTACACATAGTTTGCCACCTGGGCGGCACCAACCATTAGCTGCCGCTTGCCGTTGTACGGGCGCCTGAAGCAGGTGAAGCGATTGTTCGAAGCGTTGGCAACGAGCACCGGGCAGGGGCACTGCCGTGTGAAGGATGGGGACGTTGGGGGCCCGTGGATAGGAACACGGGCTGGCGGTGTGAGCCGCTTTCTTTTGCCTACTTTTCTTTGCGGCGGCAAAGAAAAGTAGGTGCCGCCCCGCACAGGGGCAACGCCTGAAGCAAGATAACAAATCGCGGATGCCAGCGCACAGGCAGGAAAACCAAAACCAAAACCAAAACCAAAACCAAAACCAAAACCAAAACCAAAACCAAAACCGTCCACGGCGCCTAGCCGCAACACGCAAAAAAGACAAACCAAAAAAACCATCCGCACACCAAAAGCATATTTCGATGCACGCTCAACGACTTATCTCACCTATTCAGAAGATATCAACAAGCCTGTGAACAAAAACTGTTGATAACACGCCGACCGGCCACCACCAAAAAATTCACCGCGCAACAACGGCGGGCGCCGACGCCGCCTCATCGACCGGTGGATTCCCCATCGCCTGAAACAACGCCGCCGTGTCATTCAACCTCGCACCCGTATACCGGATCTCATCAAGCCGCGCATTGCGATACTGCTGCTCGCTAGACCGGGAAGCGGTAACCGGCACGGCGCCCAGCCGATACCGCGCCGACGTCTCATCGAACGACTGCCGCGCCGCACGCGCCGCGACATTGGCGGCATCGAGCGACTGTGCATCATGCTCCAAAGCAGCGAGCGTATCGGCCACATTCTGAAACGCCGCCAGCACCGTCTGCTTGTACTGCGACGTCGCAGCCTCATACGAAGCGACGGCCGCGCGCCGCTGCGCAAACAACGCACCACCATGAAAAATCGGCTGCGTGATCGACGCACCGATGCTCCAGATCGCCCCCGCCCCCGACAGCGCAACAGGCCAACTAAACCCGCCTTGCCCCATCGACGCACTCAGCGTCAGGCTAGGAAACATCTGCGCCGTCGCTACGCCGACATCGGCGGCAGCGGCTTTAAGCGTCGCATCTGCCGCCTGAATATCGGGGCGCGCCTGCAGCAGATCTGAAGGCACCGAGACAGGCACCTGCTCCGGCACATGCAGCGAAGCAAGATCGAGCGCAGGCGGCGCCGCATCCGGTGTACGTCCGAGCAGCACCGCAAGCGCATGCCGCGTCGTCAGCAACTGCTGGCGCGCCGCAGGCAGACTTGCGGCAAGCGACGCTGCGCTTTGCTGCGCGCTCAGCAGATCGCTGTGCGACACCGCGCCGAGATCGTAGCGGCGCTGCGTGTCGCGCGCCTGGTCATTGGCGAGCGCAACCAGCCGCTCGGTCGTTTGCACCTGCGCATCGAGCGTCGCCGCGGAAATCGCGGCAGCCACGATGTTCGAGGCCAGCGCGCGCCGCGCCGCGTCGAACTGGTACGCCTGTACGTTCACGCGCGACGCAAGCGCCGCATTCGCGAGCCGCGATGCGCCGAAAATATCGAACGTGTATTGCGCCTGCAACTGGCCGACGAACGTGTTGTACAGAAACGTATTCGGCCCGATCTCCGGAATCGCGAGTGCGCGCTGGCGAGCCGCCTGACCGCCCGCGTCGATGGTCGGCAACATGTTGCTGCCGATCTGCGCGCGCAACTGCTCGCGCGCGGCCGTCAGGCTCTTGTCAGCGGCGGCGAGCGTCGGGCTGTTGCGCAGCCCTTCGTCGACGAGCGTGTTCAGCTGATCCGATTCGAACGTGCGCCACCATTGCGGCACCGCCTTCGCGCCCACCACGAACTGCTGCGTGACGCCCTGCGCAGGCACCGTTTGCGTCGGTTGCGGATCGGCGCCGTAGTGCGCAGGCTCAGGCATCGCAGGCGGATTGCCGTTCGGTCCGAATGAACAGGCCGCCACGAACATGCAGGCAACGGCTACGGCTACGGCGAAAGGCGTACGGGTCATCGAAAGAAGGCTCATGTCAGTTCCCCGAATGTGCGGACGGCTCAGGGCGCGGATCGCGCTCGTCGCCGCGCACGCGGAACCACGCGGCATACAGCGCCGGCAGATAGAACAGCGTGAGCACGGTCGCGCTCGTAATGCCGCCCATCAACGCCGTCGCCATCGGGCCGAAGAAGTTCGAGCGCAACAGCGGAATCAGCGCGAGCACGGCGGCCGCCGCCGTCAATGTGATCGGCCGGAAACGCCGCACCGTCGCGCCGACGATCGCATCGAAGCGCTTGTGTCCCTGCGCGATGTCCTGCTCGATCTGATCGACGAGAATCACCGAGTTACGCATGATGATGCCGAACATCGCGATTACGCCGAGCATCGCGACGAAGCCAAAAGGCTTGCCGAACAGCAGCAAGGTCGCGACCACGCCGATCAACCCGAGCGGCGCAGTCAGTACGACCATCAGCACGCGCGCGAAGCTTTGCAACTGGATCATCAGCAACACCAGCACGGCAATGATCATGATCGGCATCTGCGCATTGATCGACGTCTGTCCCTTCGCGCTTTCCTCGACCGAGCCGCCGATCTCGATCCGGTAGCCCACTGGCAGTGTCGAGCGGATCTGCGCGAGTTGCTTGTCGACGGCATGCGTGACATCGATGCCTTGCGCGTTGCCGCGCACGTCGGACTGCACGGTGATCGTCGGCTGGCGGTCGCGTTCCCAGATCACGCCATACTCCAGATCGTCGCGCATGCGGCCGAGTGCGCCGAGCGGCACGGAGCCGTTGGGCGTCGGCATCGCGAGCGTCAGCAGTTGCGACGGGTCGACGCGCTCGTTCTTCGGCGCGCGCAGATCGACGCTGATCAGCTTGTCGCGCTCGCGGTACTGCGTGACCGTGTAGCCCGACAGCGTCATCGCCAGAAAGCTCGATACATCCGCCGACGTCACGCCCAACTCGCGCGCCTTCTTCTGATCAACCTCGAAGCGCACCGAGCGCTCAGCGGGTTCGTCCCAGTCGAACTGCACATTCGCCGTGCCCGGGTTCGCGCGCATCGTTGCGGCCACCTTTTCGGCAATCGAGCGCACCGTCGCGATGTCGTCGCCGCTTACGCGGAACTGCACGGGATAACCGACAGGCGGGCCGTTTTCGAGGCGCGACAGACGCGTGCGGATCGCGGGGAAATCGTTGCGCAGTTTCGGTTCGAGCCAGCGCGCGAGCTTCTCGCGATCTTCGACCGACTTCGCGGTGATGACGAACTGCGCGAAGTTCGGCTGCTGCAATTGCTGGTCGAGCGGCAGATAGAAGCGCGGCGCGCCCGAGCCGACGAAGTTCACCGAATGATCGATTTCGGGCCGGCCTTCAAGGGCTTTTTCGATGCGCTGCGCCTGGCGCAAGGTTGCCTGGAACGACGCGCCCTCGGGCAGCCGCACATCGACGAGCAGTTCGGGCCGGTCGGAACTCGGGAAGAACTGTTGTGGCACGATCGAGAAGCCCGCGAGCGACACGACGAACAGAATCACCGTAATCGCGAGCACGACGAAGCGCCGCTCGATGCACCACGTGATCCAGCCTGACAAACGTCGATAGAAGCGCGTTTCGTAGATGTCGTGTTCGTGGTCCTCGGGTTCGTGCGCCTGGCGTTTGCGCTCGGGCAGCAGGTGATAGCCGAGCATCGGAATCAGCACGACGGCCGCAAGCCATGACGCGATCAGCGCAATCGCCGACACCTCGAAAATCGAGCGCGTGTATTCGCCCGTGCTCGACTTCGCGAGCGCAATGGGCAGAAAGCCGGACACGGTGACGAGGGTCCCCGTCAGCATCGGAAACGCGGTGCTCGTATAGGCGTACGCTGCGGCGCGCGTGCGCTTCCAGCCCTGTTCGAGTTTCACGGCCATCATTTCGACGGCGATGATGGCGTCGTCGACGAGCAGGCCGAGCGCGAGCACCAGCGTACCCAGCGACACCTTATGCAAGCCGATATCGAACAGATACATGCACAGCGCCGTCACGGCGAGCACGACGGGAATCGAGATCACGACCACCATCCCCGTGCGCACGCCCAGCGACACGAGACTCACGACCAGCACGATTGCCACGGCTTCGGCGACGGCTTCTAGGAAGTCGTCGACGGAGTGCGCGACGGCGTGCGGCATGCTCGATACTTCGACGAGCTTCAACCCTGCGGGCAGATGCGCCTGCAAGTCCTTCATCTTTTCGTCGAGCGACGTGCCGAGCCGGATCACGTCGCCGCCAGGCTGCATCGTCACGCCGATGCCGAGCACCGGCTTGCCCTGGAAACGCATCTGCGTGACGGGCGGATCATCGTAGCCGCGTTTGATGGTCGCGATATCGCCGAGCCGGAAGGAGCGGCCGTTGATGCGGATCAGCGTGTCGGCGAGCGCGTTCAGGTCTTTGAATTGCCCCGTGGGGCGCACGAACACGCGGTCGTCGTAGGTCGTCAGCGTGCCGGAAGGCGAGACGCTGTTCTGCGAGTTGATCGCCTGCGCGAGCTGATTCGGCGAAATGCCGAGACGCGTCAACTGCGTGTTCGTGATCTCGACATAGATGTGCTGGTCGGGATCGCCGAAATAATCGACCTTGCCGACGCCCGGCACACGCAGCAGCACTGTGCGCAGTTCATCGGCGTAGTCGTGCAGTTGTGCGGACGAAAAGCCGTCGCCTTCGAGCGTATAGATGTTCGTGTAGACGTCGCCGAACTCGTCGTTGAAGAACGGGCCCTGAACGCCTTGCGGCAGCGTCTGCGCGATATCGCCGACTTTCTTGCGCACCTGATACCAGGTTTCAGGCACGTCCTTGACGGGCGCCGAGTCCTTCATCGTAAAGAAGATCAGCGATTCACCGGGGCGCGAATAGCTGCGCAGAAAATCGATCGCTGGCGTTTCCTGGAGTTTCCGGCCGATGCGGTCGGTGACTTCTTCCTGTACCTGGCGCGCGGTCGCGCCGGGCCAGAACGTACGGATCACCATCACGCGGAACGTGAACGGCGGATCTTCCGATTGCGCGAGCTTCGTATAGGCGAGGATGCCGAACGCCGTCGCCAGCGTGATCAGAAACACGACCAGCGCCTGATGACGCAGCGCCCACGCGGACAGGTTGAAGCGTCCTTCTTCGTCATGCACTGCGCTCATGACGCGAAATCCTCGGGATGCAACGGCGGCACGACGCGGACTTTCTCGCCCGCCGTCACCGTGTGCACGCCTTGCCATACGACGCGCTCGCCTTCATTCAAACCCTGCGAGATCGCGACGGTCCGTTCAGCGTAATGCGCGACCTGCACGCGACGCAGTTCGAGCTGATCGCTGCCGCTCTTCACGATCCAGACTGCGGGCTGCGTGCCGTCATGAAAGAGCGCCGTGGCGGGCAATGTATACAGGCTTGCGTGCGCAGCGGCGTTGTCGTGCGTGAAGTCGATATCGGCCGTCATGCCGAGGCGCACATCGGGCCCCGGGTGATCGAGCGTGAGCTTCGCGCGATAGGTGCGGCTTTGCGGATCGGCGGCAGGCGACAGTTCGCGCACGCGCGCATTGAAGGTGCGGCCGGGCAGCGCGCCGAGCTTGACGGTCGCCATCTGTCCGACGCGCAGCGATGCGAGCGCGCCTTCAGGCACGTCGCAGACGACGTCGACATCGCCCGACCATGCGAGGTTGTAGACGGCCTGTCCCGCCGACACGTTCTGCCCCGTATCCGCCTGTTCGGCCGTGATGACGCCCGCGTGATCGGCGGTGAGGGTCGCGTATTGAAGCTGGTCTTTCGCGAGTGCGGCCTGTTGCTGCGCCTGATCGCGTTGCGCGGCGGCGGACGCGTATGCATCTTCCGTCTGCTCCAGTTGCGTCTGCGCAATCAGATTCTCGCGTGCCTGCGCGCGGTCGCGGTCGAGTTGCTGCTTCGCATAGACGAGCCGGTGCTGCGCCGCTTCGAGTTGCGCGGCGGCGCTGGCGGCGTTCTTCTGCGCGTCGGCGGGATCGAGCCGCGCGACGATCTGGCCGTTCTGCACGACGTCGCCCAGCCGCACGCGACGCTCGATGATCTTGCCGGCGATACGGAACGACAGCGGCGTCGAATAGCGCGCCTGCACTTCGCCCGGCAGCGACGCTGCGAGCGGCTGGCCGTCGGCATGCACGGCGACGGCGACGACAGGCCGCGGCGCGGGCGCAGCGGTTTCCTTGTTATGACACGCAGCGAGTGTCAGCGCGCCCACGAGGACGAGCACGCCAAGCGGGGTACGGCGAAACAACGGAGCAGAGGCGGACAGGCGGAACTGCTTGCGCGCGATGGATGGCGCGCCACGACGGGAACGATTCACGATGCCCCCAGGCTGAGATGCAAACGGATACGGCAAGCCAGAGGCTACCGACGGCGTGCAGCGAAGCGGGCCGCGAGTGATTCATAACGCATCGCGACGCGGCTCGTTGCTTCAGATGGTGATTTGCATTCTAATACACACCTGTATCTGAATGCAAAACTGAATCTTGTCGGGGAACGATGCTAGACTGTTAAATATGAAACGCAAACGACTCACACGCGAACAGAGCAAAGACCAGACGCGCCTGCGTCTGCTCGACGCTGCGCAGGCCATTTTCATGAAGAAGGGGTTCGTCGCGGCGAGCGTCGAAGACATCGCGGAGGCGGCGGGTTACACGCGCGGCGCGTTCTATTCGAACTTCCGCAGCAAGCCCGAACTGTTCCTGGAGTTGTTGCGGCGCGATCACGAGTCGATGCAGGCGGATCTGCAGAACATCTTCGAAGAGAATGCGACGCGCGAAGATATGGAAGCGAGCGTGCTGCGCTACTACAGCCGCATGCCGAGCGAGAACAAGTGCTTCCTGCTATGGGTGGAGGCGAAGCTGCTCGCCGCGCGCGATGTGCGATTCCGCGTGCGCTTCAATGCGTTCATGCATGAGAAGCTCGAGCAGCTGACGGCGTACATCACGGAGTTTTCGGTGCGCGTCGGCACGCCGCTGCCGCTGCCGGCCGAGACACTGGCGCTCGGCCTGATGGGTCTGTGCGACGGCATGCAGTTTTTCTTTACCGTCGATCCCCAACGGTTTTCAGGCGAGCGCGCAGAAGAAGTGCTCGGCAATTTCTTTGCGCGCGTCGTGTTCGGCAGGACGATGGAGTAGGGAGCGGCCTGCTCAGATCCAGACGTCGTTGGCGGCCGTGCGCTCGCTGGTTTCGCTGCCCGTGTTCTTCACGCCGCGTGGCTCGATCAACAGCAGTTTCACTTCTTTCTCTGCGTAGGGCTTGTGCTCCTTGCCCTTCGGCACGACGAACATGTCTCCCGCTGAAAGCTTCACCGCGCCGTCGCGAAAGTCGATGCGCAGTTCGCCGTCGAGCACGATGAACGTCTCGTCCGTATCGGCATGATCGTGCCAGATGAAATCGCCTTCTATCTTGACGAGCTTGAACTGGTAGTCGTTCATCTCGGCGACCACGCGCGCTTGCCACTGGTCGTTGATCAGGTTCAGCTTGCTGGCGAAATTGATGGGGAGATAGGGGGTGGACATCGCGTTTCCTTGTGTTGAAAGTCGATGCCACGGAGTGTAGTGACGCGACCGGGCGTCCGTCTTGAACGTTCGTGCAAGCGCGCCGTGTCCTCAGCGGGTCTGCGCCTTGAGCATCCGCAACCAGCGCGACGGCGTCACGCCGTACGCGGACACGAAGTGCCGCGTCATGTGGCTCTGATCCGCGAAGCCCGCAGCCGCGGCGGCGTCGACGAGCGCCATGCCGCCCAGCATCGATTGGCGCGCGGCGTCGAGGCGCCGCATCGTCAGATAGCGATGCGGGCTGGTGCCGAAGAACGCGCGGAAATCGCGCGACAGGCTCCAGCGGTCGCGGCCGCTTGCGGCGGCCAGTTCGTCGAGCGTCACGGGGCGTTCGAGCGCGCCATGCAGGTAATCGCGCGCCAGTTGCGCCGCGCGGAAATCGGCGGAAGCGCGCAGTGGCCGCGCGCCCGATACGGCGTCCAGCGCATGCGCAAGGTCGAACAGCGCGTCGTCCTGTTCGAGCGGGTCCATCGCGCGGTCGATGCCTTGCAGCAGCGCTTGCGTCGCGGCCGCGAGACGTGGATCGTCGGACAACCCGCCTTCGATGAACGGTAGCGGCTTGCCGCCCAGCGCCGCCTGGAACAGCGCGGGCTCGACGTAGATCATCCGGTAGCGAAAGCCTTCGTCGGTGCCGGCCTGGCCGTCGTGCGCTTCGTCGGGATGCAGCACCATCGTGCCGCCGGGCAGGCTGTTGCGCACGCTGCGCCGGTAATGAAAGCTCTGCACGCCCGCGAGCGTGCAACCGATCGCGTAAGTATCGTGCCGGTGCAGTGCGTAGCCGTTGTGCTGAAAAAATGCCTCGATGCGCTCGACGCCATCCTGCGCAGGTGCGCGGTGGATCCAGTCGTGGTTGCGCGGCGCGCTGTCCAAAGGCGTTTGCGTTGCCGTCATGGCGGTCGAACCAGGGTCCCGCATAGCTTCGCCGTCAGACGCCGAGGCCCGGTCCGAAATTGCTGCCGATCAGCTTCGTCACCGCATTGATATCCGCGTAGTCCTGCTCGGGCAGGCCGTCGAGCATCGACAGCACTTCGTTGCTTGCGCCGGCTTCGCGCGCGGCATCGACGAGCGCGTCCTTGTTCAGCGGGTAGGTGACGCCGCTCAGAATATCTGCGATCTGCAGATCAATCGATTCACCCGGAATAGCCGATCCCGTCATGCTCGCGCTCCATTGTTCTGAAAGTGGCCGGTGCGAGCGGGACGATCCGCCAGGCGAATCGAGGTCGACGTATCTCGCGCCGTCATGTCTGCAGATGTTCGTCCTGTGCCACGAAGCCCCGGTCCAGATGTCGAGACTTCGGCAGGGCGATGTGCTCCCATCGCTCGGGCCGGATATCGGTCTGGGCCGCGACGTCCGGCGCGGCGGGCGCGACGGGGGCAGCGTTGGCGCGGGCGGCAGCCGTGTCGATCGTGCCGTCCGTCGCCGTATGCACCGGCGCGGCAAAACACGAAGCGGACAACGTCACCATGATCAACAGCGTCGAGGTTTTCATCGCTCGACCTCCTTATGCCTGGCAGCGCAGGAACTGCATGCAAGCGGTATGCCATTGCGAGGAAGATCGACAGGCGCCCGCCCCACGCGGTCGCCGTCTGCGAGCACCGCGCGTCCCCCACATATTACGCCAGTTATTTTTACAAGCGCTGGTGAGGCACCGGGAAGCGCGGAAATCGGCTTCCGTTGATGGAGGTTTGAGGCGGTTTCGTGTCGCACGGGTGTGCCAGAGCCAGCGCCGAGGCGGGTCCGTGCGATGCGAAGCGCATCCTGTATGTAGAAAGCGGGTGGCGTTAACCCGGCTGGAACCGGCTTGCATCAAGGCGTGCGCCGGCGTCCCGCCGCGGGCCGACTGTCAGCGCAGCACGTCGAAGCGCGTCCACGGCCACGAAGGCCGGTCGCGCATATAGCCGTTCAGCCAGTTCCACTGCGGATGGCGCTTCATGAACGCCTGCGCATCGAACGGCCGCCCGCACGGATGGCCCCAGCGCGCGAAGAACGCCATGTCGCGCGCCATGTCGCTGTCGACCACCTTGCCGTCGTTCGCGCCCCACGGATTGAACGGGCCATGATCGGAACTGCCGAAGCGCTGGTCGTCCAGTTCCAGGTGCCCGCAGATCGTCCGCGAGCACGGGTTGTCGGGGCGATCGAGATAGACGTCGTGATGGTCGGCGATCATCTGCTTCGCCAGTTCGACGTCGATCTTGCCGCGATGCGTCTCTTCCAGTTGCATGAAACGCAGACGACGCGCGCCGTTCCTGCGCACGTCGGTGTAGTCCTCGCCTTCGCCCGTGCATTCCTGATTGCGGATTTTCAGATCGGTGGCCGTGTTGTAGCCGCTGTAAAAGCCGTCCTTCGTGCTTTCGAAGCCGGAATAATGCAGGCCGAGTTCATAGCGCGCGATTTCGCCCGTTTTCGCATCGCCGAGCAGCCAGCTGTTCGCGTAGCCGCCGTTGTTCGCGAGCGCGAACATTTCGCACCATTCGCCGATGCTGTTCGCGTACTGCGTCGCGTGCCGCGAGCGGTAGAATTCCGGCGCGCCCGACGCGTTGTAGCCCGCGAAATTCGAAATCGTGGTTTCCGTCACCATCAGGCCCGCCGACGTCACCCAGAAATCCGTCAGGCTCGAAATGCAGCCGGGCAGCCCCTGCATCAGAATGCGGTTGCCCGCTGCGGGCACGATGTCGAACACGACGTTGAACGCGTCGCCCGCGGCGTAGCGGTCCCACGAGTTGTGTGCCATCACGATGCGGCCGTCCCGCGTCGCGCTGCCCGTCGCGATGAACGCGCTACAGTGATGTCCACGCCGGCCGCGCCACGGCTTCAGGCCGAGTTGCGGCTTCTGCTGCGCGGCGTGCTGCGGCCACCAGCTTTGTAGGAGGTCCATATAACCGTTCCACGCGAGCACTTCGGCGAACGTGAGTTTGGCGCCGTCGGCGATGCCCTGGATCTCGTCGGCGGATTCGCTGTCGATGCGCGGCGCGAACTGTTCGACGGCGGCATTGACGAACGTGTCGAATTCCTCGCCCGTGTCCCATTTCGCGAGATAGCGGGCGGTGTGGATTGCGTTCTTGATTTCGGCGGCAAGCAATGTGCCGTGCTGTTCGCCGCGCTCGTACGGCTCGCCTTCGATATGCACGAAGATCCAGCCGGCATGGTCGCGGCGCACGGCATCGATGGACGGTTTGCTCATCTTCGCTCCCGCTCGCAGAGCGGGCATCTCCGCCGGCGTTGCTCAGCGCCGTACATCGCGGGATGCGGCTTGCGGCTCGTTCATGGTCAATCCATTGTAGGGAACCTGACGCGCTTTGCCATGCGTCTGACGCGTGCCGCAAAAGGGATGAACGCTAGCGAGGGTTCATCCGGAAATACGCATCGAGCAGCGAGGTCTTGTAGACCACGCCCGCGAGCGTCGGCCGCGCTGCGCTTTCGACGACGGGCAACCGCTCACCCTGGAACGCCATGAAGTGCTGGAGCGCGACGCCAATCGGCATGTCGGGCGTGAGCACGTCGAAATGCGGCTGCAGATAATCGGCCGCCGTTTTCCCCGACGTGTCGCGGTTGTCGAGCAGATCGGAGGTGATGTCCTTCAGCGCGACCACGCCGAGAAAGCAGCCGCTGTCGTCCGTCACATAGAGATACTTGACGGGGTATTCGAGGAACACGCGCGTCATGTCCTGCACGGTCGCGTCCGGTTGCACGACGGTTTGCGGCGGGCGGATCAGCTCGCGCATCTGCGTCGCGCGCAGCCGCATGCGCTCCTGTTCCTCGCGATTGCGGTGCAGCGTGACCTCGTACATCGACGTCTTGCCGATCGCGCGCGCCGCGAAGTACGCGACCACGCACGACACCATCAGCGGCAGCACGACCTGATAGCTCAAGGTCATTTCGAAGATCATCAGGATCGCCATCAGCGGCGCCTGGGTCGCACCTGCGAGAAACGCGCCCATGCCAACCATCGCGTAGGCGAACGGCGCGGACGTCCCGTGCGGCCACAGCGCGTTCATACCGAGCCCGAACAGCGAGCCGAGCACTGCACCAAAGAAGAGCGTCGGCGTGAAAATGCCGCCGACCGCGCCCGAGCCGACCGTTGCCGCCGTCGCAATCAGCTTGAACACGAGCACGACGACGAGCGCCGACCATGTCCACGGCGAATGCAGGATCGAGTTGACGACGCTATAGCCGTTGCCCCACACCTCGGGCGTCCACACGGACAGAATGCCGACGATCAGCCCACCGAGCGCGAGCCGCACGGGGAGGGGAAGAGGCAGGCGCCGGAAGCCGGCCTTGGTGGTGTCCATCAGGCGCAGGAACTGCGGCGCGGCCGCGCCGCACAGCAGGCCGAGCGCGACGAACAGCAGCACTTCGAGTCCCGCGACAGGCGGGAACACGGGCATCTCGTAAGGCGGCTTGTATCCGGCGAACTCGCGCATCAGGATGTTCGAGACCACCGACGCCACCACGACGGGCCCGAAACTTTCCATCGCGATCGAGCCGAGCACGAGTTCGGTGACGAAGAACGCGCCCGCGATGGGCGCGCTGTACGCGGACGTGATGCCCGCCGCCGCCCCGCATGCGACCAGCAGCTTCAGGCGCGGCGGATCGAAATGCACGACGCGTCCGATCAGTGACGCACACAGCGCGGCCAGCTGCACCATCGGGCCTTCGCGGCCGATCGAGCCGCCGCTCGAAATCGTGAACAGCGACGACGCGCTGCGCCACAAGCTCAGGCGCACGGGCACGACGCCATCGCCGATCACGACGGCTTCCATGTAATCCGTATGCTGTTTCTTGTCGGCGCCGCGCTGCGCGATGACCAGCAGCACGCCGGCAGCCAGCCCGCCCAGCGCGGGCAACGCAATGCGCATCCCAATGGGCAGACGCCGCGCCATTTCGACGAGACTGCCGTCCTGTCCGGTGAAAGCGCGCTGCATCAGCGAGATGCCTTCGCGAAAGGCGATTGTCGCGAAGGCGCCCACGATGCCGACGATCACCGACCACACCAGCATCGTGTGCGCATCGGACAGGCGGAAAAGATGGGCGGCGCGGGTGCGCAGTCTCAGCAGGAATGAAAGCACGGAAGGAGCGGGCGTTTAGGGTTGGTATGGGTGCGCAAGCCTTTGCATGGTATCGGCATTGCGCGACGACAGGTTGAAGAGGGGCGCGCTACCAGGCGTTCTCTGGCGTTAACCGGCATGCGCGCCGCAATGTGGGCGAAGGACGATGTCAGTTCATCTCAGCGCACGTCCTTGTCGAGTTCGGGGTAATGCCGGAACACGCAGGTTTCGTTGTACGGCAGACGCCGTTCCGAATCGAGATAGGCGGCGATGTTCGGCCGCTTGAGCACCGCGTCGTGCAGTCTGGCAAGGCGCGGATGTCGCTCGCCGAAATGCTTCATCGCGCGTGGAAAGGCGTAATGCAGGCCGTCGATCAGCTGGAACATCGACAGATCGACATACGTCAGCGTGTCGCCGACCATGTGTTTGTCGCCAGCTGGGTTCTGCTTCAGCACGCGCTCGAAGTAGCCCATGAACTTCGGAATCCGGTTGTCGATGAAATCCGTCGAGCGGATTTTCGCGGCCTCTTTCTGTTCCTCGTAGTACATGCCCGACGCGAGCGGGTGATGCGTATCGTGCGCTTCCGTGACCATGTCGGCGATGGTCAGTTGCAGGCCGTTCGCGACGTAGCGCAGGCTCTCGACCTTGGGCGCGAGATTGAGCTTCGGCCCGAGGTAGAACAGGATGTTCGCCGTCTGCGAAATGATCAGGTCGCCGTCCTGCAAAAAGGGCGGCGCGTACGGCAGGTACGCTTCCGACCGGCTGTCCATCACGTCGATCATCGCGCCCGTGCCGAGCCCGTCCTGTTCGTCGCCGCGCGCCACTTCCACGTAGTCCGCGCGGGCTTCCTCCAGCGCCAGCCGCACGAATTCGCCACGGCCCTGCAAGCCATCCCAGTAATAGAGCTGATAAGTCATCGGTCGGTCCTCATTCGGTTGTCGGCGGCGCGGGAGCGCGCCACGTTTGCACACGGAAGGGAGCTAGAAGTATGCCGCGCGACGCTTGCAGTTGGCGTGCCTGTCATAGTGCAAAAGAGCGCGCCGGCGCAATCTCGCCGGGACAGCCCGGAAAGCACAAAAGCCCCGCACGAGGCGGGGCTTGTTCGGGAGAGGTGCCGGCTTAACCGAGCAGATGCTGGACGAGCCACGTGATGCCGAGACCACCTGCGAAGAGCCACACGTACAGGATCAGGCCCGTGGTCAGCGCGCGGGGACCGGCGTCGCGGATCTGCGAGAGGCGCGTTTCGATGCCGAGCGCCGTCATGGCCATGGTCAGCGCGAAGGTGTCGAGCATGTTGACCGTGCTGGTCGCGGCTTCGGGCAGGATATGCAGCGAGTTCACGGCGACACAGGCGAGGAAGCCGAGTGCGAACCAGGGCACGGCGAGCTTGCGCGGCGCTTGGGTGCCATCTTTCGAAGCGGCGCCACGCGCCGAGCGGTTCACCCACATGCCGACGATCAGCAGCACGGGCACCAGCAGCATCACGCGCGTCATCTTGACGATGGTGGCGATATGCGTCGCTTCCGGGCTCACGTTGCTGGCTGCGCCGACCACCTGCGCAACTTCGTGAATCGTGCCGCCGAAGAACAGGCCCACGCCCGTCGTGTCCAGATGGAGGATGCCGGCGCGCAGCAGCGCGGGGTAGAGGAACATCGACAGCGTGCCGAACAGCACCACGCTGCCGACGGCCATCGCGCTCTTGTGCGGCTTCGATTGCAAGGTGGATTCGAACGCGAGCACGGCGGCGGCACCACAGATTGCGCTGCCTGCTGCCGTGAGCAACGCGCTGTCGCGGTCGAGCTTCATCAGCTTCATGCCAGCCCAGGTGCCGATCACGAGCGTGCTGACCACGATCAGCAGCGATTCGGCGAGACCCGGCAGGCCGACCTGCGCGATTTCCTGAATGCTCACGCGCAGCCCGAAGAATGCGACGGCGATGCGCAGCAGCTTACGGGCCGAGAAATTGACGCCGGCGGCCCAGCTTTCGGGCATGCCGTCCTTGAGCGCGTTGCCGTAGATCATCCCGCCGACGATGCCGACGATCAGCGGGCTGATGCCCAGATTGGCAATCGACGGAATCGCGGCGATGCGGGTCACGGCGGCGGCGAACAGGGCGACGAACAGAATGCCGTTGATCTGACCGCGCGTCGATGACGCGGTCGAAACGGCATGGGTGTGAGCGGTGTTAGCGGTGGACATGGCTTCAACCTCTTCGGTAAAGGTTGGTTGACTCGATGGCCTTATCCTAATTTAGATATATCGATATGAGAAATCGTGATTTGGGATGAAACATATCGGCTAATCTGATACTTTACGGCCATGACACCGGATCAGCTTATAACGTTCGCCGCCGTCGCCGAGCATCGCAATATCAGCCGTGCGGCGCTCGCATTGCATCTGTCGCAGCCCGCGGTCTCCGGCCAGTTGCGGCAATTGCAGGATGAGTTCGGCGAGCCGCTCTACTTGCGCGAAGGCCGCGGCGTGCGGCTCACGCCCGCAGGCGAGCAACTGGCCAGCTACGCCACGCGGTTGCGCGACACGTTCCGCCAGGCGTACGCGTATCGCGACGCGCTGCGCGGCATGGAGCAGGGCACGCTGCGCATCGGCGCCAGCACGACGCCCGCCAGCTACCTGCTGCCGTATCTGATCGCCGCGTTCCAGCGCCGCCATCCCGACGTCACCGTGCATACGGACGACGGCAACACGGCGGATATCGTCGGCGCTTTGGCGTCGTTCGATATCGCGCTGGTCGAAGGGCAGGTCGGCGGCGATTTGCCGCCCGATACCGCCGTGCATCCCTGGCACGAGGACGAGATCGTCGCGATCATGCCGCGTTCGCATCCGCTTGCCGCCGCCGGGCTGCAGGCCGTCACGCTCGCCGGTCTGAGCGAACACGCGCTCGTACTGCGGGAGGAAGGCTCCGGGGTGCGGCAACTGATCGAGCGCGCGTTCGCGCGGGCGGGCGTGCCGATGCGCGTCGCGCTGGCGATCGCAGGCGTCGAGGGCGTCAAGGAGGCCGTGCGCGCGGGGATGGGCGTCGGTTTCGTGTCGGCCATGTCGATGCGCCACGAGAACGAGGCGCTGTGCCGTCTGCCGCTCGGCCCGGAGCCGCTCACACGGCGCTTTTCGGTCCTCGTGCCGCATGCAAGCGCGCCGTCGCGCCTCGTCGGACGCTTCCTCGAACTGTGCCTGACCGGCGATGCGCGGCCTGCGACGGGCGCGTCCGGCCGTTAGGGGATAACCACTATGGCGTGAGGCGCCGTGGCGCGGCAGTATTCGCAGCAAGCGCCAAGGCGCTTTTTTGATACTCTTCTTTGGAACCGATTCCAAAGATCGTTTTCGAGCAATACAGCAAGGTGGACGGCATGCCGGAAGTAGTTATCGTCGCGAGTGCGTTTGGGGCCGATGCGATCCGCAAGGACGGTCATCACGCGTGGCTGAAAACGGCGGCGCAAGCCGGCGCGGCCGGATTCGAAGTGCGCCGCGAGCTGTTCGCACTGGAAGCGGAGGCGTCGGCGGAAGCGCTGTCGGCGCTCGGCAAGTCGATCGCGGCGAAAGGCCTGTGGTCGGTCTACTCGACCCCCGCCGAGCTTTACACGCACGATGGCGCGCTCGACGAAGCCGCGCTGCGCGAAGCGCTGATCGAAGCGACGGCGCTCGGCGCACGCTTCGTCAAGCTGCAACTGGGCGGTTTCGCGGGACGCGCGCACGGCGACGCAATCGCCACGTGCACGAAGGGCGTCGCGGCGCGGCTCGTGGTCGAGAACGGGCAACTGGAGCGCGGCGGCTCGCTCGCGCAGTTCGACGGGCTGTTCAATGCGCTCGCGAAAGAAGGCCACCACAAGCGCATCGGCATGACCTTCGATATCGGCAACTGGCAATGGCCGGGCGTCGATCCCGTCGAGGCCGCGCACAAGCTCGCGGACCACGTCGAGTACATCCACTGCAAGGCGGTCGCGGGCGCCGGCGCGCGTCGTTTCGCCGTCGCGCCCGCCGCCGGCGATCCCGTTTTCGCGGCCGTGCTGGCGCTCCTGCCGCGCAACGTGCCGCGCGGCATCGAATTTCCGTTCGACGCGGCGCGCATCGCCGAGGACGCGTCGCATCACGTCGCACAGCTCGCGTCCATGTAAGACGGCGCAAACGCGCAGCGAATCATCAGGAGAAGTCATGCATCCGACACTCGATGTCATTACCTACGGCGAAGCGATGGCAATGTTCGTCGCCGCCGAAACGGGCGCGCTCGCAGGCGTCGGCCAGTTCACGAAGCGCATCGCGGGCGCCGATCTCAATGTGGCGATCGGCCTGTCGCGCCTCGGTTTCAAGGTGGGCTACATGAGCCGCGTCGGCGACGATTCGTTCGGCCAGTACGTGCGCGACACGCTGACCAGGGAAGGCATCGACGGGAGTTGCGTGACGACCGACGCGCGCTATCCGACCGGCTTCCAGCTGAAGTCGAAGAACGACGACGGCAGCGATCCCGCCGTCGAATATTTCCGCAAGGGTTCGGCAGCGAGCCATCTGTCGCTCGAAGACTACGTGCCTGGCTATGTGCTGCCCGCGCGTCACCTTCATCTGACGGGCGTGGCGCCTGCCATCTCCGCGACGTCGCGCGAGCTGGCGTTCCATCTGGCGCGCGAAATGCGGCAGGCAGGCAAGACGATTTCGTTCGACCCGAATCTGCGCCCGACGCTGTGGCCGTCGCGTGAAGCGATGGCGGCTGCATTGAACGAACTCGCGACGTTCGCCGACTGGGTGCTGCCCGGCATCGGCGAAGGCGAGATTCTGACGGGCTACACGAAAGCAGAAGACATTGCGCAGTTTTACCTGGACCGCGGCGCGAAGGGCGTCGTCGTCAAGCTCGGCGCGCAAGGCGCGTATTACCGCACGGCGACCGATTCGGGCGTCGTCGCGGCGCAGCGCGTCGAGAAAGTCGTCGATACCGTCGGCGCGGGCGATGGCTTCGCCGTCGGCGTAGTGAGCGCATTGCTCGAAGGCCGCACGCTGCCGCAGGCGGTGGCGCGCGGCAATCGCATCGGCGCGCTCGCGATCCAGGTGATCGGCGATTCGGAAGGCCTGCCGACGCGCACCGAACTCGACGCGCTCGAACACGCCGACCCGCTTGCCGCATAACGCTTCACGATTCAGCAGCACGACACGACAACAAGATGCCCGGCCGCGTGAACGCTCTGACGAGCAAAGCGCGGCTCAACAGCACGCCACCCGACCGCCTCAGCCAGTCACAGGAGACATTCATGTCCTCATCACTTGCGATTCGACGTTGGTGGACGATCATGCCGATCGTTTTCATCACCTACAGCCTCGCTTATCTCGACCGCGCGAACTACGGCTTTGCCGCTGCCGCGGGCATCAATCAGGATCTGGGGATCAGCAAGGGGCTGTCGTCGCTGATCGGGGCGCTGTTCTTTCTCGGTTACTTCTTCTTCCAGATTCCCGGCGCGATCTACGCGGAACGCAAGAGCGTCAAGAAGCTCGTGTTCTGGAGCCTGGTGTTGTGGGGCGGCTGCGCGGCGCTGACGGGCGTGGTCAGCAACATTCCGTCGCTGATGGTGATCCGCTTCGTGCTCGGCGTCGTCGAGGCGGCCGTGATGCCCGCGATGCTGATCTTCATCAGCAACTGGTTCACCAGGCGCGAACGCTCGCGCGCCAACACGTTCCTGATTCTCGGCAACCCGGTGACGGTGCTGTGGATGTCGGTCGTGTCGGGCTACCTGGTGCATTCGTTCGGCTGGCGCCATATGTTCATCGCGGAAGGCGTTCCGGCGATCGTCTGGGCCGTCTGCTGGTGGTTTATCGTGAAGGACAAGCCCGAGCAGGTGACATGGCTGTCGGACGCGGACAAGAAGCAACTCGCCGACACGCTGCGCGCCGAGCAGGCCGCGATCAAGCCGATGCGCAACTACGGCGAAGCGTTCCGCTCGCCCGCCGTCATCAAGCTGTGCGCGCAGTACTTCTGCTGGAGCATCGGCGTGTACGGCTTCGTGCTGTGGCTGCCGTCCATTCTGAAGAACAGTTCGTCGCTCGGCATGGTCGAAACGGGCTGGCTGTCGGCGCTGCCGTATCTGGCTGCGACGATCGCGATGCTCGCGGCGTCGTGGGCGTCGGATAAACTGAATAACCGGCGGGCATTCGTGTGGCCGTTTTTGCTGATCGGCGCGGCGGCCTTCGCGGGTTCCTATGCGCTCGGCTCGACGCACTTCTGGATGTCGTATGCGCTGCTGGTGATTGCGGGCGCCGCGATGTACGCGCCGTACGGCCCGTTCTTCGCGATCGTGCCGGAGCTGCTGCCGAAGAACGTCGCGGGCGGCGCGATGGCGCTGATCAACAGCATGGGCGCGCTCGGCTCGTTCGTCGGTTCGTATGTGGTCGGTTATCTGAACGGCGCGACGGGCTCGCCCTCGGCGTCGTATGTGTTCATGAGCGTCGCGCTGATCGCCGCCGTGGTGTTGACGCTTGCCGTCAAGCCGCAGCCGATGCAGACTCCGGCTCTCGCCACCCCGTTGCAAGGAAAATGATTCGATGAAGCGAAAGATCGTCGCGTACAAGCCGCTGCCGGATGATGTGCTCGCGTATCTCCAGCAACATGCCGACGTCGTGCAGGCGGACGCCGCGCAGCACGACGCGTTCGTCGCCGCGCTGAAGGACGCCGACGGCGCGATCGGCGCGAGCGTGAAGATCACGCCCGCGATGCTCGATGGCGCGGCGAAGCTCAAGGCGCTGTCGACGATCTCGGTCGGCTACGACAACTTCGACGTCGCCGACCTGACGAAGCGCGGCATCGTGCTCGCGCACACGCCGGACGTGCTGACGGAATCGACGGCGGATACGGTGTTCTCGCTGATCCTCGCGAGCGCGCGGCGCGTCGTCGAACTGGCCGACTGGGTGAAGGCGGGCGAGTGGAAGGCGAGCATCGGCCCTGCACTGTTCGGCGTCGACGTGCAGGGCAAGACGCTCGGCATCGTCGGTCTGGGGCGGATCGGTGGCGCGGTGGCGCGTCGTGCGGCACTCGGCTTCGACATGAAGGTGCAGTACACGAACCGCAGCGCGAACGCGGAAGCCGAACAGCGCTACGGCGCGCGCCGCGTCGAACTGGACGAACTACTAGCGACCTCCGACTTCGTGTGCCTGCAAGTGCCGCTGACGCCGGAAACGCGTCACCTGATCGGCGCGAACGAACTGCGCAAGATGAAGAAGAGCGCGATTCTGATCAACGCGTCGCGCGGCCAGACGGTCGACGAGAACGCGCTGACCGAAGCCCTGCAGGCGGGCACGATTCATGGCGCGGGCCTCGACGTGTTCGACCAGGAACCCGTCGATCCCCACTCGCCGCTGCTGAAAATGAAGAACGTGGTCGCGCTGCCGCACATCGGCTCGGCGACGCACGAGACGCGCCACGCGATGGCGCGCTGCGCAGCGGAAAACCTGGTCGGCGCGCTCGATGGCACGTTGGAGATCAACATCGTCAACCGCGAAGTCCTGTCGCAATGAACACGCCGCCGTCAGGCGCACCGCGCCGTGCCACGATCAGCGACGTCGCCCGCGAGGCGGGCACGGGCAAGACGAGCATCTCGCGCTATCTGAACGGCGAACTAAGCGTGCTGTCGCCGCAACTGCGCGCGCGCATCGAAGCCGCGATCGAACGGCTCGACTATCAGCCGAACCAGATGGCGCGCGGCCTCAAGCGTGGGCGCAATCGCCTGATCGGCATGCTCGTCGCGGACCTGACGAACCCCTATTCCGTCGAAGTGCTGCAAGGTGTCGAGGCCGCGTGTCACGCGCTTGGCTATATGCCGCTGATCTGCCACGCGGCGAACGAAGTCGACATGGAGCGGCGCTTTCTGCAATTGCTGACCACGTATCGCGTGGAAGGCGTGATCGTCAATGCGCTCGGCGTCAGCGAAGAGACGCTGCGGCCTGTCGGCGAGGGCGGGATTCCGGCCGTGCTGGTCGACAGGTCCGTCGAGGGGCTCGTGACCGATATGGTCGGCCTCGATAACCAGGGCGCTACGACGCTCGCGACGCGGCATCTCGTCGAACGCGGGTTCGACAAGCTGTGGTTCGTCGTGCAGCCGTTCGAGCACATCAGTTCGCGGCGTCAGCGCGAAGCGGCGTTTCACCAGGCACTCGAACAATATCCGCAGGTAAGCGGTCGCACTGTCGTGCTGGAACTGGGCGACGCCGACGAACTCGCTCAGACCTTGAGCGCGCTCGATGCCGAACTGGATGCAGCGATCGCCCCGCATGAACAGGATGCAGGGGCGCGCGTCGCGCTGTTTGCAGCGAATGGGCTGGTCGCGCTGGCGCTCGCGCGGCATTTGAACCAGCGGCATGGTGCGGACTGGCAGAAGCGCGTCGCGCTGCTGTCGATCGACGATCCCGAATGGGCCGAGCTTGCCGGCATCACGACGATTCGCCAGCCGACCTACGATATCGGCTATCGGGCCGTCGAGTTTCTGCATCAGCGCATCGATGGCGAGCAGACCAGCGCGCGCGACTGCGTGCTGCCGGGCGAACTGATCGAGCGCGCATCGACGGCGCGCTGATCCGCGTCAATCCGCCGGGTTTCGGGCATCGCGCTTACAATGCGCGGCGAGTTCCGTTCTTTGCGCGTGCGACGCGCCGTCCCCAAGCCCATGTCCGACTTGCCCGTTTCTCCCATCACGCTTGCCGTGCTCGCCGTCGCGACGATCTTCGTCGCGCTGCTTCCCGTCTATCTGTATCGCCGCTGGCGCACGCCGTTCGGCATGAACCGGCGCGACGCGATCGCGGGGATCGCCGTATTCGCGCTGTCCGCGATGGTGATCGAGCGCGCGCTCAACGATTATCTGCTGCGCGGAAACGCGGCGACGAGCGAGTGGCTGTCCGACCCGCTCGCGTTCGTCGTCTACGGCGCGCTGGTTGCGGGTATCTGCGAGGAAGTGGGGCGCTTCATTGCGATGCGCTGGCTCGCACGGCGCCAAACAGGCGGCGCGACGCACGACACGGCGCACGACGGCACCGCGCTTGCCTACGGTCTCGGTCACGGTGGCGCGGAGGCCTGGCTCATCGGCGTGATCGTGCAGGCGCAATGGATCGCGTTCGGCGTGCTCGAAAATCGCGGGCAACTCGACACCTATCTCAGCAACATGCCGGCGGGACCGCTGATGCGCATCCATTTGTTGCTGGCGAGCCTTTCGCCGGCGATGGCGGGTGTGTTCGTGCTCGAACGCGTGGCGGCGCTGGTATTCCAGCTCGGGCTGTCGGTGCTGATGTGGCGCGGCGTGCGCGCCGGCTGGCGTGCCATACTGCCCGTCGCGATCGTCGCGCACGCGTTGATCGATGTGCCGGCTGCGATGTCGCAGGCGGGGTTGCTGTCGCTCGTGACCGTCGATGCCATCTATGCCGTCGCGGCGATCGCAGTGGCTGCTGCGCTGATCCGATTGCACCGGCGCGCGTCGCGCGCAGCCTGATCGTCAACGCGGATCAACAGATCAACAGAGTAAAAGGCCAGAGGCCAATCGACATGGAAGCCTATCAGTACGAATGCGCGAACGCGGAGATTGAAGAGCTCGCGCGCGTCATCAGCGATCTCTTTCCCGAGCAGACGCAGTTCATCGAGCGTGCCGACGAGAACGGCGTGCCGCAGATCGTCGTGCATTGGGTCGCGATGCGTTTCGGCTCGACGGCGAAGCGCATGGAGTTGACGGTTGCCATCGCACCTGCCGCGCTCGCGCGTTATCGCGCGATGCCGCCGCGCGTGCGGGGCCGCAGCTTCGCCATCCTGCGCGCCTACGTGGAAGCGACGCTGGGGTCGCTCGAAGAAGAGTACGCGGAAGGCAAGACCATTCCGCGCGAAGTGACCGTCGAACTCGGTGACGAGTTCGCGTGAGCCGGAAGCGTTGCGCTCAGTCGGCGAGCCGGTAGACCTTGGCGAAGCGCGCGGCCTGCACGACGCCATAGTCGCCGGGTGCGTACTGCATGATCCAGTCGCCGGCCGTGCCCTTGAGGACATCGCCGCCTTGCTCCGAGCGCGCGAGCGAGAACGCTTCGTCCATCCGCTTCGCGAGCACCACGGCGGGACGGTTGCGGTACGCGCCGGCTTCGCCATGTACGAGAGCGGCGTCGGCAGGCAGGTACTTCGCGTCGAAGCGTTCGCGCGACACGACCCAGCGGTCGCCCGTCGAGCCCGTGATCAGCGCGTCGCCGCGCGTGTAGCGGTTCGGCCCTTCGAGGCTCATCAGTTCGCCGTCATCCGCGGCAAATTGCACGGCGACGGTTTCGTCCTTGACGACGCGCTGGGCGGCGGGGTCCGTGAGCAGGTCGATGTTCTTCAGTTCGATCATGAGGCGAGATAACGCTGAAATTGACAGGGGCGCGTAACGGAGCCCACCAATAAGCGGGCATCGATGCGACATGCAAACAGCATCGCATACGCGGCGCAGGCGCGCATGATGCCAGATTCTCGCGGCGCCTAATAAAAAACGCCTGCCGGTGAGGGCAGGCGCTGTGATTCTTCGTGATGTAGCTTACGGCTTGACGGTCGCATCCGAAGCCGGCGCGGCCGGCTTGCGCGAGCGGTTGTGATGCGGGCGGCCTTCGGGCGGCTGACGGCGGAAGGTCGTGTCGGCCAGCTTCTTCTGCTCCGGCGAGAAGCTGTTGTACAGCGGCTCGAACGCGTCGACGAGCTTTTTCGTGCCGTCGGCATGTGCCTGCGTGATCTCGGCGTACTGCTTCATATCGTCGAGCGCGGAGACGTTCGGATTCGCATGGCGTGCCTCGAACAGCTTGCCCATCGTTTCGCCGTTGTTACGCATGACGTCGGCGAACGCGTTCCACTGCGACTCTTGCGCCGAGGTGATCTTCAGTTGCGTGTGCAGATACTTGATCCGGTCTTCGACGCGCTGCTCGTGGCTAGCCTTGCCCGAAGGCTGCGAAGCGGCCGACATGGCCGGCGCGGAGGCGCCTGCGGGCGCAGCCGTCTGCGCGAATGCGGCACTCATGGTCAACGCGGAAGCGAGAATAGCGAGAGTTTTTTTCATTGAGACTCCTGTTGTCTGTTCGTATGAGACTAATTGCTGCAGGACGCGCCGTCTTCGACATGCATCATGCTGTGCGCTATTAGTATCACGATATCGCTTCATTGCGTCTCTATTGCGACAACTGCTTACAACCGAAACGATCGGAAATAGCCGGTGGATAAATTCGTCAGCATGGAAGTTTTCGTTGCCGTCGTCGAAGCGGGCAGCCTCACGGCAGCCGCGGAGCGTTTCGATCTGTCTTCGGCGATGGTCGGCAAGCATATCCGCTCGCTCGAATCGCAACTCTCGACGCGTCTTCTGACGCGCACGACGCGCCGTCAAAGCCTTACCGAAATCGGCCGCCAGTATTACGAGCAGTGCCGGCGCATTCTCGCCGACGTAAAGGCGGCGGAGTCGCTCGCGGAAGCGATGACGTCGGCGCCGCGCGGCACGTTGAAGGTGACGGTACCGCTGACGTACGGCGTCGAAGTGTTCTCGCCCGCGATGACCGATTACCTGAACCTGTATCCCGAGGTCAGTCTCGAACTCGATCTGTCGAACCGTGTGTTCGATCTGGTCGAAGAGGGCTTCGATGCCGCTGTGCGGATTGGCCGCCTGCCCGATTCGAGTCTCGTCGCAAGGCCGTTGAAACCTTACCGGATGCGCGCGTGCGCGTCGCCCGCCTATCTGCAGCGCATGGGCACGCCGAAGACGCCGGCCGACCTCGTGCATCACGAATGCCTCGGTTTTCTGCATTGGGGACGCGAAGGATTGTGGCGTCTGGACGGCGATGCCGAGAGCGACTATCAGTTGCGCCCCGGACGCTTTCGCGCGAACAACGGCCAGGCGCTCAAGATGGCGGCGCTGCGCGGCTTCGGTCTGGTGCTGCAGCCCGAAGCATTGCTGACGCGCGAGATCGAACAGGGCGAACTCGTGTCCGTACTCGAAGACTATCTGCCCGACGGCGCGCCCGTGCATCTGATCTATCCGCGCGACCGGCAACCGACGCCGAAGCTGACCACTTTCATCGACTTCGTGATCGAGCGCTTCGGCGCCTGATGCACTCACTGCGCTGCTCGTACGATATGTGCAGCCCGCATGTATTCGCGCGGGCGTGCGCAAGGCGCATAATCCGCGTCATCGGCTCGCCGTACTCGGCGAGCGTCCGCTCTCAACCTTGACCTTGAATCGATGAGACCACCGCGCCTCGATCAACTCGACGAACTCGACCGCAACCTCGTCGCGCTGCTGCAAGCCAATGCGCGCGAAAGCGTCGCGAATCTCGCGCGGCAACTGGGCGTTGCGCGCACCACGGTGATCGCGCGGATCGCGCGGCTCGAAAAGACCAACGTGATCGCCGGCTATAGCGTGCGGCTCGGGCAGGATGTGCTCGACGCGAGCATGCATGCGTATGTCGGCATCATCATCGCGCCGAAGTTCGGGGCGGACGTGCTGAAGAAACTGAACCGCATGCCCGAGGTGCAGCTGCTGTGCGCCGTGAGCGGCGAGTTCGATTACGTCGCGTGGCTGCGCGCCGATTCGCCCGAGCGGCTGAACGATCTGCTCGATCAGATCGGCGGGCTGGCGGGTGTCGAACGCACGACGACGTCGATCATCCTGTCGCGCAAGATCGACCGCGGCATGAGCAGTCCGTGAGCATGCCTGCGTCTGTCTGGCGGCGCGCGTTTACGCGGTTTTGACAGGTTTTCGACGAATCGACGAAATGCTTCGTCATTTCGTCGAAAATCATGGTCATTGCGCAGCACTTTGCGCCTATAAACCGACTCACCTTCTCCATAAACTCTTGGGTAGAGGTTCGCTGCGGCGCGCCGACATCAACCAGAGAAAACAAAGGAGAAGCGCATGAAAGTTGCCATCGTTGGCGCGGGTCTGATCGGTCACACCATCGCGCACATGCTGCGTGAGACGGGCGACTACGAAGTGCTCGCGCTGGACCGCGATCAGCACGCGCTCGACAAACTGGCCGCGCAAGGCATCCCGACGCGCCGCGTCGATTCCGCCGACGCCGCCGCGCTGCGCGCCGAAATCCAGGGCTTCGACGCGCTCGTCAATGCACTGCCGTATTACCTCGCGGTGAGCGTCGCGTCGGCGGCGAAGGGCGCGGGCGTGCATTACTTCGATCTGACGGAAGACGTGCGCGCAACACACGCCATCCGCGCGATCGCCGACGGCGCCGACCACGCGTTCATGCCGCAATGCGGTCTCGCGCCGGGTTTCATCGGCATTGCCGCGCATGAGCTGGCGAACCGTTTCACCGAAATCCGCGACGTGAAGATGCGCGTCGGCGCGCTGCCCGAGTTTCCGACCAATGCGCTGAAGTACAACCTGACGTGGAGCGTCGACGGCCTCATCAACGAATACTGCCAGCCCTGCGAAGCGATCCGCGACAGCCGCACGCAATGGGTGCAGCCGCTCGAAGGCCTGGAGCATTTCTCGCTCGACGGCACCGAGTATGAGGCGTTCAACACGTCGGGCGGCCTGGGCACGCTATGCGAGACGCTGTCGGGCCGCGTCGAAACGCTCGATTACAAGTCGGTGCGCTATCCGGGTCACCGTGACCTGATGCAGTTCCTGCTCGAAGACCTGCGCCTGTCCACCGACCGCGACACGCTGAAGACGATCATGCGTCGCTCGGTGCCGTCGACGGCTCAGGACGTCGTGCTCGTGTTCATTACCGTGACGGGTGTGCGCGACGGGCAGCTGGTACAGGAAGTGTTCACGCGCAAGATCTTCGCGAAGACGGTCTGCGGCGTGCCGATGAGCGCGATCCAGATCACCACGGCGGGCGCGATGTGCGCGGTGCTGGACCTGTTCCGCGAAAAGAAGCTGCCGCAAAGCGGCTTCGTGCGTCAGGAGCAGGTAGCCCTGCGCGATTTCCTCGCGAACCGCTTTGGCCAGTTGTACGAAGGCCGTGCGCTGGATGCAATGGCGACCGTCTGACTTCAGGCGAAACAGCCGCCTGACCGAGGGCCGGTTTGACCGATCGAGGCTTCAGAGAGAGCCGTTCATCATGCGATAACGAAGCGGGCGTCCGACCTTGGTGGTCGGACGCCCGCTTTGTCGTTTACCCCGTTGCACTTGCTGGAGGCGTGGACGGGTTGGGTTACACAGGCATCGGCGGCAGTGTCATTCCTGATGGTTGTGGTGCCTGCACGATCCGCGCGAGCAGTGCGTCGTAATCGGCAGGTGTGGGCGCCGTGTTGTCGAACACCAGAAGGCCGTCGCACGCGTCACCCGACGGCACGAAGCGGCGCTGCCGGTATTCGTCCCAATGCGCGAGCTTGTAGGCGTCGTTCGGATTGCCGCGCGCGGCGATCCGCTCGCGCGCTGTTTCTTCGTCTGTCGACACCCACACGACGCTGATGTTGACCTCTGTCGGCACGCCGAGCCAAGCGTGATCGAACAGCTTGCGCTCGCGCACCTCGCGCGACAGCGGGGCGACGGCGATCACGCCGATGCCGAGCCGGAGGTTCTCGGCGGCCGTGTCGAACAGTCCACGGTACTCCGGGTCGCGAAAGTGCTGCAGGAAGAGCGGGCTGTCGCGATCGTTCGGATCGCCCGTCAGTGCGCCGATCGCAGCCGCGCTATAGACGCCATAGAGCGTGTCCTTGTCGAGCAGGCAACAGGCCTGGCCGGTTGCCCTCATCAATGGGCTGATCAGGCGTTTGGCGAGCGTCGTCTTGCCGGTGCCCGCATGGCCACAGATAAAAACCAGATGCGTCACGTCGATGAATCCCGATGGTGAAAGTGAGGGGCGGTCGCGCCGTCCGCGAGCCGCCGCAAGCGATGTTGAAGGGGATGGCGGCATGCCGCAACCCCTATGCCATCCGGCCAGATTGACTGTGCAAATCCGTTTGATATCATTGCTATCACACGTGTGGCGGGGAATGGAAATGGCAAATCTTTTGGTCCGAGGTCTGGACGATGCGCTGGTGCAGAACCTGCGTGAACAGGCCGCGGCTCACGGGCGCAGCGTCGAAGCAGAGCATCGGGAAATCCTGGCGCAGGCGCTTTTTCAGCCCAAAAAGCTCAGCTTCGCGGAGTGGCTGATGAGCATGCCCGACGTCGGCGATGACGCCGATTTCGAGCGCCGCAACGACGCAACTGACGATAGCGGGGGACCGGGTGTATTTGATTGACACCAATGTAATCAGCGAAATGCGCAAGAGCAGCCGCGCCAACCCCGGCGTGCAGGCTTTCTTTGAAACGGCGAGGGAAGGCGGGCATCGCCTGTATCTTTCGGTCGTGACCGTTGGCGAGTTGCGCCGTGGCGTCGACCTGATCCGGCATCGGGGCGACAAATTCCAGGCGTTGCGCCTCGAAGGCTGGCTCGACACGATCATCGACTCCTTCAGCAGCCACATTCTGAACGTCGGCACGGACGTCGCGCAGACATGGGGCCATCTGCGCGTGCCGGATCCCGCGCATTCGCTGGACAAACTGATCGCGGCGACGGCCCTGATCTACAACCTGACCGTCGTGACGCGCAACGTGGCAGACTTCGATGGCACGGGCGCGCAGGTGCTGAACCCGTTCCGGGCCCTGGACGCATGACGTTCGGCGTGGCACCGCGCAGCGGGCGCATGACGGCACAATGACTCGACCCATCGACCAGGCAGCGAAGGCAAACCATGCAACGGGGAGACGAACGATGACACGCCCGCAAAGCCGCGCGTCGGGGGTAGCGAGCAAGGTCAGGGCGGCGGCCCCAGGCGCTGTCGTCGCTGCCGTCGTCGCCGTGCTTCTGTCCAGTTGCGCAGCAACACCCGCCGACAAGGTGCCGTTCAAGGACGTCCCCGCCGAGCGCATCGTCAAGCAGGGCTACACGCAGCCAGGCGCCGACAAGGTCGCCGTCGATCTGCGTCGCGAGCGGAGCGATAACGTGATCGTGCGGTTTCGCGACGCGCTCGTGTATGTCGACGGTGAGCGGGTCGCGGACATCATGAACGGCGAGCACATCGTTTTCTGGCTTACGCCCGGCACGCATCGCATCGGGGTGTCGACGCAGTTCGACCCCGTCGTCGAGATCAACTTCATCGTTACGCCCGACAGCCGCTACTCGAATCGCGCCAGCGTCTCGTTCAACGACGACCACCGCATCATGCTGCGGCGCGTCGCCAACTGATCGACAGTCAGGGATCGAGCCAGGTGCGGCGCAGCGTTGACAATTCGACACAGCGTAGCGGTTCAACTCCACGTAACATCGCAGCTTGACACCGCGCGCCGCGCGGCTTTGCATTGGGATGAGACCGACGGAGACATCGGCTCGCCCATCGCGACTAACACTTTGTAATCCGCAAAGCCGATTCGTATTCAAGGTATTCAATCATGCTGATCAACTGCGCCGCGTACCAGGACGGCCGCAAACTGGCCGACATCGAAATCGACGACATCAGCGTCTATGTCGCCAAACCCGAATGCTTCGTCTGGGTCGCGCTGAAAGATCCCGGCCCCGGCGAACTCGAAGTGATGAAACACGAGTTCGGACTGCACGAACTGGCCGTCGAGGACGTACGCCATGGTCACCAGCGTCCGAAGATCGAGGAGTACGGCGACTCGCTGTTCGCCGTCATGCACACCATCGAAACCGACGACGACGGCGAATTCGTGATCGGCGAAGTCGATGTGTTCGTCGGCTCGAACTATGTGCTGTCGGTGCGGCGCGGCACACGTCACGGGTTTCAGGAGGTCCGCGCCCGTTGCGAGCGCGAGCCGCAGTTGTTGAAGGAAGGCTCGGCGTTCGTGCTGTATGCGCTTGCGGACAACGTCGTCGACCGGTACTTCCCGATTCTCGAAGCGATCGGCACCGAGATCGAGGAAATCGAAGACCGCATCTTCGACAAGCACGACCTGGCCTCGTCCCGCGCGATCATCGAAGACCTGTACTCGTTGAAGCGCCGTCTCGTGATGCTCCAGCATCACATCGCGCCGTTGCTCGAAGGCATCAGCAAGCTGACGGGCGGGCGCATTCCCGCCATCTGCGTCGGCATGCAGGCGTATTTCCGCGACGTGTACGACCATCTGGACCGCAGCGTACGGACCATCGAAGGCCGCCGTGAAATGATCGTCACGGCCATCCAGGTCAACCTCGGCATGATCTCGCTGGCGGAGAACGAGGTGACCAAGCGGCTCGGCTCGTTCGCCGCGCTGTTCGCCGTGCCGACCATGATTGCCGGCATCTACGGGATGAATTTCCAGGAGATCCCAGAACTGCACTTCAAGTACGGTTATCCCATCTGCCTGCTCGTGATGCTGCTGATCGACTTCGGGTTGTACCGCGGCTTCAAGAAGGCGAACTGGCTTTGACGCACGTGGGTCGCCTTGACGAGTACGTCACCGACGAATTGCTCAGCGCTTCGTCAACGCGAGCCGCACACCGAGGCCGATAAAGCCCGCGCCGACCACCCGGTCGATCCACCGCCGCACGGAAGGCCGCGAGTTCACGGCGCGCGCCGCCGTCGCAGCGAGCCACGCGATCACGCAGTCGTTGATGAGTCCGAGCGTCACGAACACGGCGCCCAGCAGGAGAAACGCGAGCGTCTTGTGCGGGCTGTCGGCGCTGACGAACTGCGGGAAGAACGCGACATAGAACAGCAGCACCTTCGGGTTCGACGCGTTGGTCACGAAGCCGCGAAACAGCAGCGTGCCACGCGACAGACGCGGTGCGGCAGGTGCTGCTTCTCCCTTGACCACGGCGGTCGCCGCGGGCCACAGCATGCGCAAGCCGAGATACATCAGATAGGCGGCGCCGATCCACTTGATCGCATTGAAGGCGCCCGGTGATGCCGCCAGCAGCGCCGTGATGCCGAGCGCGCACGCGACGGTATGCATGCAGCCGCCGAACGCGACACCCAGCGCGGAAAGCATGCCTGCGCGCCGGCCTTGTGCGATGCTCTGGCCCGCCACATACGCGATGTCGGGCCCCGGCGTCAGATTGAGCACGGTGACGGCGATGAGAAACAGCGGGAACTGACTGATACCTAACATGGCAACCCCGTGGCAACTCCGCAGATGAATACACGGCCAGGCCGCGATGCCGCGCGCAACGGCAAGCGCCGACCGCGCCATCCGCTTCATGATACCCACGTCCCATCTGTTGCGCAGACCCCGATGACAAGCGCTATTTAACTTGCAGCACGCGCAATTAAGCGCCAGCATATGCGACCTGCTTGCCACATAACTTGCGGCTCGCGGGAAGATAGGGAAGCAGCAGTAAGGCCATACCGGCGCGTTCCAGCGCCGGGCAGCAACGAGCGCCGCTGCGAACAGGACGCGAGCCTTTGCACAGGCCGCGCGGTTCGCACGGCCAACCAACGCAGAACAAGCGAGCCATTCTTGCAACGACGTCATTCGCCGTACCGCCGAAGCTCGACGGCACACCGTGCGTCCGGCCGCGCGCCGGGCGTCGCGGCGTGCTGTGCAGCGCAGCACCGTCAGTCGTTGACACTGCGAACAGGCGCCGCCGAGAATAGCGCTCGCAAACGTTTGCGGACAATCAAAAAACGGGCTCGCACGAGTCCAACAACTGGAGATACTGCATGAACCTACGCATTCGCCGCCGCGTTTTGACCACCGCCGTCGTGCTCACGGCAGCCGCCGCGATGCCGTTTTCTTCGGCGTGGGCCCAGGCCGCGAAGAAACCTAAAGTCGCGCTCGTGATGAAGTCGCTCGCCAACGAGTTCTTCCTGACGATGGAAACGGGCGCGAAGGACTACCAGAAGCACAACGCCAACCAGTTCGATCTGATCACGAACGGCATCAAGGACGAGACCGACACGGCCAATCAGATCCGCATCGTCGAGCAGATGATCGTGTCGAAGGTCGATGCAATCGTGCTCGCGCCGGCTGATTCGAAGGCGCTCGTGCCCGTGGTCAAGAAGGCGGTCGATGCCGGCATCATCGTGGTCAACATCGACAACCGGCTCGATCCGGAAGTGCTGAAGTCGAAAGATCTGAACGTGCCGTTCGTCGGCCCGGACAACGCGAAGGGCGCCGAGAAGGTCGGCGACTATCTGGCCAAGAAGCTGAAGTCGGGCGACGAGGTCGGCATCATCGAAGGCGTGTCGACCACGACCAACGCGCAACAGCGCACGGCCGGCTTCAAGACGGCGATGCAGAAGGTCGGCGCGAAGATCGACTCGGTGCAATCGGGCGAATGGGAAATCGACAAGGGCAATGCGATCGCGTCGTCGATGCTCAATGCATACCCGAACATCAAGGCGCTGCTGTGCGGCAACGACAACATGGCGATCGGTGCGGTGTCGGCGGTGCGCGCGGCGGGCAAGCAGGGCAAGGTCTATGTGGTCGGCTACGACAACATCAACGCAATCAAGCCGATGCTGAAGGATGGCCGCGTGCTCGCCACGGCTGACCAGTACGCAGCCAAGCAGGCCGTGTTCGGCATCGACGTCGCGCTCAAGGCGATCTCCGAGCACAAGAAGCAGTCGGACCTGTTGGGCGTCGTCGAAACGCCGGTCGATCTCGTCACGAAGTAACGGCCCGCGCGGGTGTCGGCCGGCACGCTGCCAGTGGTGCGTGCCGGCCTCGCGCGAATGTTAACCAAACGCTCAAGAAATTCGCCGCGCCGCCGTTATGCCAGAGGTAAGCGTCATGACGGCGGGCGATTCGCGCGAGGAAGCGGACGGGCTACGCGCAACCCGAGGCATTCTGCTTCGGAATGCGCAGGGTTGTGTCTTGCTTGTGGCCTTGTTCGTGCCCGCTTGCCGCATGACGTGCGCGGCCGCCAGCCAGCGCCGCCCGACGTGATGCCGGCCTTGCCGGGTTCGCGCAGGCGCCGCGCGGCGGCTACGAGATCTGGATCACGATGGCATCAACCGACCAAGAAACATTGCCTGCCGTGCTGTCCGTGAAAGGCATAGGCAAGACCTACGTCGAGCCTGTGCTGGCCGACGTTTCGCTGGCGTTGCACGCCGGGGAGGCGCTCGCGCTGACGGGCGAGAACGGCGCGGGCAAGAGCACGCTGTCGAAGATCATTGGCGGGCTGGTCGATCCGACGACGGGCACGATGCAGCTCGAAGGCCGGCCGTATGCACCCGCGAGCCGCACGGAAGCGGAAGCGCTCGGCATCCGGATGGTGATGCAGGAACTGAATCTGCTGCCGACCTTGTCGGTCGCGGAGAACCTGTTCCTGAACCGTCTCCCGCGCAACGGTTTCGGCTGGATCGATCGCGGCAAGTTGCGCGAGGACGCGCGCGGCGCGATGGCGCAAGTCGGGCTGGAGGCGATCGACCCGGATACGCTGGTCGGCGAGCTGGGCATCGGCCATCAGCAGATGGTCGAGATTGCGCGAAACCTGATCGGCGACTGCCGCGTGCTGATTCTGGATGAGCCGACGGCGATGCTGACAGCGCGCGAAGTCGACCTGCTGTTCGAGCAGATCGACGCGCTGAAGGCGCGCGGCGTCGCGCTCGTCTATATCTCGCACCGGCTCGAAGAGCTGGCGCGCGTGGCCGAGCGGATCGCCGTGCTGCGCGACGGCAAGCTGGTGCGCGTCGATGCGATGGCGAACCTGACGAGCGACCAGATCGTCACGCTGATGGTCGGGCGCGAGCTCGGCGAACGGATCGATCTGGGCGTGCGCAATATCGGCGCGACGCTGTTGAAGGTCGAGCGCATGAGTCGCGCGCCCGTGGTGCGCGACGTGTCGTTCGAGGTGAAGGCGGGCGAGATTTTTGGGGTCAGCGGGCTGATCGGCGCGGGCCGCACGGAACTGATGCGGCTCATCTACGGCGCGGACCCGAAGGATGGCGGGACGGTGTCGCTGGCGGCTGCGCCGGGCTCTGCGCCCACGCCCGTGCAAATCGATACGCCCGCCGACGCCGTGAAGCACGGCATTGCGCTGATCACGGAAGACCGCAAGGGCGAAGGCCTGCTGCTGCCGCAGCCGATCGCGGCGAACGTGTCGCTGGGCAATCTGCGCAGCGTCGCGCGGCATGGCATCGTCGACGCGAGGCGCGAGAACGCACTGGCGAAGAAACAGATCGACGCGATGCGCATCCGCACGTCGGGGCCGGCGCAGCCGGTCGGCGAGTTGTCGGGCGGCAACCAGCAGAAGGTCGTGATCGGCCGGTGGCTGGCGCGCGATTGCAGGGTATTGCTATTCGACGAACCGACGCGCGGCATCGATGTCGGCGCGAAGTTCGATATTTATGGATTGATGGGCGCGCTGGCTCGTGATGGGCGCGCACTGGTGGTCGTGTCGAGCGACCTGCGCGAACTGATGCTGATCTGCGACCGGATCGGCGTGATGTCGGCGGGACGCATGACGGGTGTGTTCGAACGGGACGAGTGGACGCAGGACGCGCTGCTCGCGGCGGCATTCGCGGGCTATCGCAATCGCGAGGCGCTGCTGCACACGCACGACACCGATCAAGGAGAGACTCAGTCATGAACGACCAAAGGGTCACGGACAAGGATTCGACGGCGAGCGCGGGCGCCGCCTCGGCGCCCGCCGCCGATCCGTCGGCGCCGCTCGCAAGCGGCAAGCCGGCGGGCACGCGTTTGGGCTTTTCGAACTATCTTGGTCTGGCGGGCGCGCTGATCGCGATGATCGCGCTGTTTTCGGTGCTGAGTTCGCACTTCCTGACGTACGACACGTTCGTCACGATCGCGAACCAGATTCCCGATCTCGTCGTGATGTCGGTGGGCATGACCTTCGTGCTGATCATCGCGGGCATCGACCTGTCGGTGGGCTCGGTGCTGGCGCTCGGCGCGTCGGTCGTGAGCGTCGCGGCGCTGAAGTGGCAGCTTGGTCCGTTCGCGGCGGCGGTGCTGGGTCTCGCCGCGGCGGCGTTGACGGGCACCGTCACGGGCGCGGTGACGGTGGGCTGGCGGATTCCGTCGTTCATCGTCTCGCTCGGCGTGCTGGAAGCGGCGCGCGGCCTGGCGTATCAGATGACGAACTCGCGCACCGCCTATATCGGCGACGCGTTCGACTTCCTGTCGAACCCGATCGCCGTCGGCATTTCGCCGGCGTTCCTGATCGCGGTGGCCGTGATGATCGTCGCGCAACTGGTGTTGACGCGTACGGTGTTCGGCCGCTATCTGGTCGGCATCGGCACGAACGAGGAAGCGGTGCGGCTCGCGGGCGTGAACCCGAAGCCGTACAAGGTGATCGTATTCGCGTTGATGGGCGCGCTGTCCGGGCTCGCGGCGCTGTTTCAGATCTCGCGCCTGGAAGCGGCCGACCCGAACGCGGGCGCCGGCGTGGAGCTGCAGGTGATCGCGGCTGTCGTGATCGGCGGCACGAGTCTGATGGGCGGACGCGGTTCGGTGATCAGCACGTTTTTTGGGGTGTTGATCATTTCGGTGCTGGCGGCGGGCCTCGCGCAGATCGGCGCGAACGAGCCGACCAAGCGGATCATCACGGGTGCCGTGATCGTGGTCGCGGTCGTGCTGGACACGTACCGCAGCAGGCGCAAGCGCAGTTGAAACGGGGCCGCCGTGGCGCGGGACGGCGGACACCCAGTAAGAACTAACGAGAGCACCGCGGATGCAGCATAAGCTGCATTGGCCAGCAATAAGAACAGGCAGGGGGTTTTCAGCTTATGGCGACGATCAAGGATGTGGCGGCCATCGCCGGCGTGTCGTTCACGACGGTGTCGCATGTCGTGAACAATACGCGGCCGGTGTCGGCGGATGTGCGCTCGAAGGTCGAACTGGCGATCCGCCAGCTCAACTACGTGCCATCCGCCGTCGCGCGGTCGCTGAAGGCGCGCTCGACGACGACGATCGGCCTCGTGGTGCCCAACAGCACGAACCCGTATTTCGCAGAACTCGCGCGCGGGATCGAGGACGGTTGCGCGCGCAATGGCTATTGCCTGTTCTTTTGCAACTCGGACGACGATCCTGCGAAGCAGCGCAATTACTTGCGCGTGCTGCAGGAAAAGCGGATCGACGGACTGATCGTCGCATCGGCGGGCGACGACGCGACGCTCGCCAGGACGTTGGCCGATTCGCGCGAGCCGCTGGTGATCGTCGACCGGAACATCGAAGGCGTTTCCGCCGATCTCGTGCAGATCGACCACGAAAAGGGCGCCTATCTCGCTACGCGCCATCTGCTGCAACTCGGGCATTCGAAGATCGGCTGCATCACCGGCCCGGTCGAGACGGCCGTCAGCGCGATGCGCGTGCACGGCTTCATTCGCGCGATGGCCGAGCGCGGCATCGAGATCGCGCCGAACGGCATCGTCGAAAGCGATTTTTCGGGCAGCGGCGGTTACCGCGCGGCGGGACAGCTGTTCGACACCGTGCAGCCGACCGCGATTTTCGCGGGCAACGACATGATGGGCATCGGCGCGCTGCGCGCGGCGGCCGAGCGCGGCCTGCGCGTGCCGCAGGACGTCTCGGTAATCGGCTTCGACGACATCGAACTGGGGCGCTTCACGTACCCGGCGCTGTCGACGGTCGGCCAGTCGGTGCGCGCGCTCGGCGAAATGGCGGCGCAGACACTGATCGAACGCATCAGCGGCACGCCGGCGGGCGCGCCCACGGGCGCCGCGTTCCGCCGCCGCGTAATCGCGCCGCGCCTGATCCTGCGCGAATCGACGGCGGCTTTTGCGGGCGCGCGTCGCGGCGTCAAAGCGGCCTGAGCGCAGCCGCGCCGCGCGCATGATGCATGCGGGCGCAACGAGGCGGCGCCCGGTTGGCAACCACAGGAGGCAACCGTGGCAACGAACGAAGCGCGTGGCCATGTAACCGTGGTCGGCAGTCTGAATATGGATCTCGTCGCGCGTGCGCCGCGTCTGCCCCAGCCGGGCGAAACGCTCGCGGGCCACGCGTTCGCGCAGGTCGCGGGCGGCAAGGGCGGCAATCAGGCCGTTGCTGCGGCCCGGCTCGGCGCGCAGGTGTCGATGCTCGGCTGTGTCGGCGCCGATCCCAACGGCGCGCAACTGCGCGCGGGTCTCGAAGCGGAAGGCATCGACTGCACGGCGCTGGAAACGAGCACGACGGAACCGACGGGCGTTGCCCTCATCATCGTCGACGACGGCAGCCAGAACGCGATCGTCATCATCGCGGGCAGCAACGGCGAGGTGACGCCTGCGACGCTCGCGCGGCACGAGGCCGCGCTGGCGGCGGCGCAGGTCGTGATCTGCCAGCTGGAGACGCCGCCCGCCGCCGTGCACGCAGCGCTCGCTGCCGCGCGAAGGCTCGGCAAAACCGTCATTCTCAATCCCGCGCCCGCTACCGGCCCGCTGCCCGCAGACTGGCTGCCTCTCATCGACTATCTGATTCCGAACGAACTCGAAGCCGCGACGCTGACGGGGCTGCCCGTCACGTCTCCCGCTGAGGCGAACGCCGCCGCCGACGCATTGCGCCGCGCGGGCGCCCGCAACGCGATCGTCACGCTTGGCGCGCAAGGCCTCGTGGCCGCGCTCGGCGAGGCGGCACCCCAGCATTTCGATGCGCCGCGCGTGAAGGCCGTCGATACGACGGCTGCGGGCGACACGTTCATCGGCGGCTTTGCTGCGCAACTGGCGTGCGGCGCGGATGTTGCCGATGCGATCCGCTTCGCGCAGCGCGCTGCGTCGCTGTCGGTGACGCGCGCCGGCGCGCAGCCTTCCATTCCCACTCGCGCCGAAGTCGGCGGCGCCTGACGCGCGCGGTCCTCGAAGCCCGGCGGGTCGCCGCCCGCCGCGACTTGTAATACTTACAATTCCTTCCGAGCTATTTCATCAGACCATATAGAAGCTTCAAGTCTTCCGTCGATGTGCCGTAAACGCAGTCAGAGCGTCACGATCCATAGCAAACGGCGCCGCGCACAACCACCGCATACGCAATGCGTTACCAAGCGCCTCTCATCGACATCTCACAGGAAGAAGCATGAACAAGGGCATCACCATCAAGGCGCGAATCGGCCTGACGATGGCTTTTCTCGCCGCGTTGCTGGTCGCGATCGGCCTTCTCGGGCTGTTCGGCCTGAGCCGCTCGAACGAATCGATGCGCGACATGTACACGAACCAGATGCCGAGCGCCGTCGATATCGGCAACGCCGAGATCTATGCGGCGCGCGAGCGTCTCGCGCTGGATCGCGCGGCGTTCATGATCGGCACGCCGGAAGCCGCCTCGACGCTGGAGCGCGCGCGCTCGATGCGCACGCTGTCGGACGAATGGTGGAAACGCTATCTGTCGCTGCCGCGCGGAAGCGAAGAAGATCGCCTCGCGCAGGAAGCCTCGGGCAAGCGGGACGCGCTGCATCAGGTGATGGAGTCCTTTTACGCAACCGTTAGCGCAAACGATCAACCGAAAATCCTCGACGGCGCGAAGCGACTGCAAGCCGCCTACAACGAACTCTCCACGGCCGACGACACGCTGCGCAAATATCAGTTCGAACAGGCGAAAGACGGTTTCGACAGCGCGCAGTCGAGCTTCTCGACGTTCCGTGTGATCAGCATCATCGGCCTTGCCGCGGGCGTGCTGGCGGCGCTGTTCTCGTACTTCACGCTGCGCAGCGCGATTGCGCGGCCGCTGTCGGAAGCGCTCGGGCACTTCGACGCAATCGCTTCCGGCGATCTGCGCCGCCCCGTCGTGCCGACCTCGCGTGACGAAATGGGCCAGCTGATCGACGGCATCGGCAAGATGCAGCGCAGCCTGACGGAGACCGTGCGTTCCGTGCGTTCGGGCAGCGAGTCGATCGCGACGGCCACCCGCCAGATCGCGGCGGGCAATATCGACCTGTCGTCGCGTACGGAAGAACAGGCGTCGGCGCTGCAGGAAACGGCGTCGAGCATGGAAGAACTGACGGGCACCGTGAAGCAGAATGCCGACAATGCCCGCCAGGCGAGCGCGCTCGCGGCGAACGCGTCGGACATCGCCAACAAGGGCAGCTCGGTGGTCAGCCAGGTGGTCGGCACGATGGGCGACATCAACCAGAGCTCGGCGAAGATCGCGGACATCATCGCGATCATCGAAGGCATTGCGTTCCAGACCAACATCCTTGCGCTGAACGCGGCCGTCGAAGCGGCACGCGCGGGCGAGGAAGGCCGCGGCTTCGCGGTGGTCGCGGGCGAGGTGCGCAGCCTCGCGCAGCGCTCGTCGGCGGCGGCGAAGGAGATCAAGGAACTGATCGATACGTCGGTCGAGCGGGTGCAGGCGGGCTCGGCGCTGGTCGACGAAGCAGGCCGCACGATGACGGAGATCATCAGCGCCGTGCAGCGCGTGACCGACATCATGGGCGAAATCGCCGCAGCTTCCGAAGAGCAGAGCAGCGGCATCGACCAGGTCGCCCGCGCCGTCACGCAGATGGACGAAGTGACGCAGCAAAACGCGGCGCTCGTCGAGGAAGCGGCGGCGGCTGCGTCGTCACTGGAAGAGCAGGCGGCCAAGCTGCGTACGACCGTTTCCGTGTTCCAGGTCGACGACGCAGGCGGCGCATTCGCCGCCACGCCGGCCAAGCGGCCCGTGCGCCACGCCGCGCCCGTCAGCGCGCCCCGCAGGATCGCGCCGTCCATGCCCGCGGTGAGCCCGGCGCCCGCAGCGCCCGTCGCTTCGCCCGCATCCGCGCCTGCCCGTGCGGCAGCGGCGCCGCAAAAAGCAGCGGCGACATCGGATGCGGATTGGGAAACTTTCTGACGCACCAAAACCGGGCTTGCGAGGCGGCATGCGCCGCCGTGCGTGAGCGAGCGCTTCGTCCGCTGATGCGAACGGTTGCGAAGTGATGCAGAACCGGGACGACTGCCCATGCCAGGGCAGTCGTCTTTTTCGTTTTGGCGCACACCGAACCCGACCCGGCGCGTAATTGTTCCGGTACATTGACGGACGCGGTGGCGAACCGGCCACCCGATGCCGTCATGCATCGTCCCAGGCCGCATGACGGCATGCAGACCGTATTACGTGAAGGCCGTGCGGCATCCCTCGTCGCGGTCTTTGCCTTGCCGCAACGTGATGCGCCGTTGCATCTGCCTCGCCACGCCCCAACACAGCCAACAGGGAAACGACATGACGGATCACGACCTCGCGCAACGCATCGTGCATGCGCGCCGCCAGCACCGCGCCATCGGCACGCTGCCGCTCGACAGCCTTCCGCCCGATGCGGCCACGGCCTACGCGATCCAGCAGGCGGTGATCGCGGGCCTGGGCGGCGAGACGGGCGCCTGGAAAATCGGTGCCAAAGCCCCGGGCGGCCCGACCTCGGGTGCGCCGATTCCTGCCGCGCTGACGGTTGCATCGCCGGCGAGGCTCGAACATGGTGCGTTTTTCCGCGTACTGCTGGAACTGGAGGTCGCGTTCCGCTTTGCCGAGCCGATCGAGCCGCAAGGCCAGGCCTATGCGCGCGATGAAGTGCTTGCGCGCGTGGGGTCGGTGCTCCCCACTATCGAGATCGTCGACAGCCGTTTTGCCGAATGGCCGAACATCGCGCCGCTCGCGCAACTCGCCGACGCCCAGAACAATGGTGCACTGGTGACGGGGCATCCCGTGTCTTATGCGTCGATCGCGCGTTCGTTCGATTTTGTTTCGCCCGAACTCGAACTGACGTTCGACGGCAAGTCGCTCGTGCCCGAATCGCCGGGCAACCCGGCAGGCGACCCGCGCGAGCTGCTGGTGTGGTTCGTCAACCATTGCGCGGCCATGGGTATCACGATCGAGCCGGAATGGACCATTACGACGGGCTCGTATGTGGGCGCACATCGCGTCGATGGGCCGGGCCGCGTCTATGGCCATATCGACGGGCTCGGCGAAGTCGAAGTCGAATTGACGTAAACCACTAAACGTCCCCACCGGCGACGAACCCCACCTTCATTCCACCCCATGCGGCAGCGGCACGTCGATGACGTCCGCTGCATGTGCATGCACTCATGCCCGCCTGCACCGGCACTATTGGCCATCGATCGCAGGCGAAGACGGGCAAACACCTGGCTACATCCACCTATTCAGACACGCACTGCGCAGGCCGTCATATAGACATGAACGAGCGTGCATGCCGACCCTGCCGACGTCATGGATTTTGATGTCGCGCATTGCTTGCGACGTCCGAAGCATGCATGGGTGCGTATGCAGGTTTGTGCTGATCGTGTTGAACGAAATGACATACGCGCTGACGAACAGCAGGAAATGCGCGTTGGCGCACATGCGAAACATGTAACACAGCGAGCGCGTTGTCGTCGCAAGCACCGATGCGCGCGTTATGGCGGAAACGGCGGCAGCAGCGCTGTCGAAGCACGAAGCATCGCGACGATGGAAGTGAGTCACATGCACTGCACGTACATGAAAGACGAAGTAATGTGTCGACGTAATGTGGTCAGGCAGACAGCGTGCTATGTGGGTCTTTTGCGAATGTGCGTAAAAGTGCAGGAAACGCGAGTGCAGGAAACGCGAGTGCAGGAGAGGCAAGTGCAGGGAACCGCGCGATGCCGCATGGTTCGTATGTCATGCGACAGATGAAGTGCGGGGAAGGAACGCGAGATGCGATGCAGCACTGCCCGTCGTGTTTCTCGCGGTGTGGGCAACGATTGTAGGTGACCGAATTTGCGTCATCAAGCAGGGGTAGGACAGTGCTAGCTGTGGCGCGATTTTCACAACGTAGTTCGTGAAAAAAAATTTAAAAGGGTTTAGGATGAATTCGAGCGATGTCGTTTCCTGATAGCGCGCCGCGCACGACATCGTCCCAGACTTCGGCGAGGAGGTAGCATGGATATCTACAGCAGTTTCGCGACCCGCTTCGAGAAAACGCGAGAGGAGGAACTTTCGCTCGAGGAGTATCTCGCGCTCTGCAAAGACAATCCCGCCGCGTACGCCACAGCCGGCGAACGCATGTTGACGGCAATTGGGGAACCGGAACAGATCGACACTCGTAACGATCCGCGTCTTTCGCGCATCTTCGCGAACAAGGTCATCAAGGTATACCCCGCGTTCCGTGAGTTCTACGGAATGGAAGACGTGATCGAGCAGGTGGTCGCCTACTTCAGGCATGCTGCCCAGGGGCTCGAAGAAAAGAAGCAGATTCTCTATCTGTTGGGCCCGGTGGGCGGCGGCAAGTCGTCGATCGCCGAACGGCTCAAGCAACTGATGGAACGCGTGCCGTTCTATTCGATCAAGGGTTCGCCCGTCAACGAGTCGCCCCTCGGGCTATTCGATTACGACGAGGACGGTCCCATCCTCGAAGAGCAATACGGCATACCGCGCCGCTACCTGAAGAGCATCCTCAGCCCGTGGGCGGTCAAGCGTCTGCACGAATACAACGGCGATATCCGCAAGTTCCGCGTGGTGCGCCGCTATCCGTCCATCCTGCGGCAGATCGGCATTGCGAAGACCGAGCCTGGTGACGAAAACAATCAGGATATTTCGTCGCTCGTCGGCAAGGTCGATATCCGCAAGCTCGAGCAATATGCGCAGGACGATGCGGACGCATACAGCTATTCCGGCGGCCTGTGCCTCGCTAACCAGGGCTTGCTCGAATTCGTCGAAATGTTCAAGGCGCCGATCAAGGTGCTGCACCCGCTGCTCACGGCAACCCAGGAAGGCAACTTCAAGGGCACGGAAGGCTTCGGAGCGATCCCGTTCGACGGCGTCATTCTCGCGCACTCGAACGAGTCCGAATGGAAGGCTTTCCGCAACAACCGCAACAACGAAGCACTGCTCGATCGTATCTTCGTGGTGAAGGTGCCGTACTGCCTGCGCTACTCGGAAGAGATGAAGATCTACGAGAAGCTGCTGCGCAATTCGTCGCTGGCCAATGCGGTCTGTGCGCCCGGCACGTTGAAGATGATGTCGCAGATGTCGGTGCTCACGCGCCTGCAGGAGCCCGAGAATTCGAGCCTATTTTCGAAGATGCAGGTGTATGACGGCGAGAACCTGAAGGACACCGATCCGAAGGCGAAGTCGTATCAGGAGTATCGCGATTTCGCGGGCGTCGACGAAGGCATGACGGGTGTGTCCACCCGCTTTGCGTTCAAGATCCTGTCGCGCGTGTTCAACTTCGACACGACGGAAGTCGCGGCGAACCCGGTGCATCTGATGTACGTGCTCGAACAGCAGATCGAGCGCGAGCAGTTCCCACCGGAAACCGAGCAGAAGTATCTGTCGTTCATCAAGGACGTGCTCGCGTCGCGTTATGCGGAATTCATCGGTAAGGAGATTCAGACTGCGTATCTGGAGTCGTATTCCGAGTATGGGCAGAACATTTTCGATCGCTATGTGACGTACGCCGACTTCTGGATTCAGGACCAGGAGTTCCGCGACCACGACACGGGCGAGAGCTTCGACCGCGCGGCGCTCAATGCCGAACTGGAGAAGATCGAGAAGCCTGCCGGCATCAGTAACCCGAAGGACTTCCGCAACGAGATCGTCAATTTCGTGTTGCGCGCGCGTGCCGCGAACGGGGGCAAGAATCCCGCGTGGATCAGCTATGAAAAGCTGCGCGTCGTGATCGAAAAGAAGATGTTCTCGAATACGGAAGAACTTCTGCCCGTCATCTCGTTCAATGCGAAAGGGTCGGCGGAGGAACAGCGCAAGCACGAGGACTTCGTCAATCGCATGGTCACCAAGGGCTATACGCCGAAGCAGGTGCGGCTCTTGTGCGACTGGTATCTGCGGGTGCGCAAGTCGTCATGAAATGCGTAGCGCAAAGCTCGCGCAAACGGGTTCGCTTCACCCGATTCGCGCGAGCCTCCTGCGAGGCGCGAGCCGCATGGACATAAGATTGCATGCGCAACTTGCGCCCCGCGTATTCCAAATCGGAGCGGGAGACTGGATGTGCTTCATCAAATCATCGACCGCAGGCTGGCAGGCAAGAACAAGAGCATTGCAAATCGCGAACGCTTTCTGCGTCGCGTGAAGGGATACATTCGGCGCGCTGTTTCGGAAGCGGTGCGCGACCGTAGCATCAAGGACATTCAAAACACCCAGAGCATCACGATTCCGCGCAAGGACATCGCTGAGCCGTCGTTCCGGCATGGTCCGGGCGGCAAGCGCGAAATGGTGCACCCGGGTAACGCGGACTATATCCGCGGCGACAAGATCCCGCGTCCGCAAGGAGGCGGCGGTAGCGGCGGCGGTGGCAGCGCCAGCAACGAAGGCGAAGGGCAGGACGATTTCGTCTTCGAACTGAGCCGCGAAGAGTTCATGCAGTACTTCTTCGACGATCTCGAACTGCCGCGTCTCGTCAAAACCCATCTGCTTGCCGTGCCGACGTGGAAGAGCATCCGCGCGGGCTGGGCGGCGGAGGGCACGCCGAACAACATCGATGTGGTGCGTTCGCTGCGCAGCGCATTGGGCCGGCGTATCGCGCTCGGCGCGCCGCTCGTCAACGAACTGCACGAACTCGAAAAGCAGCTCGAAGAGATGAAGGCGGACCCCGCCGACCGTCGCGAAGACATCAAGCTGCTGGAAGACGAGATCCATCATCTGCGCGGCCGCATCTGGCGCATTCCATTTATCGACCCATTCGATCTGCGTTACGTGAATCGCGTGAAGCAGCCGCAGCCGTCGAGCCAGGCCGTGATGTTTTGTCTGATGGATGTGTCGGGCTCGATGGACGAGCAGCGCAAGGATCTCGCCAAGCGCTTCTTCATCCTGCTGTATCTGTTCCTCAAGCGTAACTACGAGAAGATCGAGGTGGTGTTCATCCGCCACCATACGCGTGCCGAAGAAGTCGACGAAGACACGTTCTTCCATTCGACGGAGAGCGGCGGCACGGTCGTGTCGAGCGCACTGGAACTGATGCAGAAGATTCTCGACGAACGCTACTCGCCGACTGAATGGAATATTTACGGCGCGCAGGCTTCGGACGGCGACAACTGGACGGACGACTCGCCGAAGTGCCGCAAGATACTCGCAGATGACATTCTCGAGAAGGTGCGGTATTTTGCGTACATTCAGGTGACGCCTGAAGAGCAGAACCTGTGGCTCGAATATGCGCAACTCGCGCTGTCGCAGCCGCATATGGCGATGAAGAAGGTTGAGACGGCTGCGGATATCTATCCCGTGTTCCGCGAGCTGTTTGAAAAGCAGGTGGAAGCCGCATGACGACTCGCCACCTGCACAACGAGGCGCGAGGGTACGAGCCCGAGCGCAAGAAAGGCGTGCCGAAGCAGAGTGAGGCCGGGCATGCCGAGGCGAACACGGCACACGCGCAGGACGCGCGTGCGCCCGATGCCGGAGCAGGCGTAGCGCCTGACGCAGCTGCAGCACGGGGACCCACCGGGGCGCCCACCAAAGGGCAAAGGGAAGTCCGTATGAACGTTGCCGACAGAAGGCCGTTGCCGTGTCCGTCCGACTGGACCTTCGAGCTGATCGAAGAGTACGACACACATATTGCGCATGTTGCGGAGCAATATGAACTAGATGTCTATCCAATCCAGCTCGAGCTTATCAGCGCTGAACAGATGATGGACGCGTACGCGTCTGTCGGCATGCCGGTCAATTACCGGCACTGGTCGTTCGGCAAACACTTTCTCGCCACGGAAAAAAGCTACAGACGCGGGCAAATGGGCCTCGCGTATGAGATCGTCATCAACTCCAACCCCTGCATCGCGTATCTGATGGAAGAGAACACGATGACGATGCAGGCGCTCGTCATCGCGCACGCGGCCTATGGCCACAACTCGTTCTTCAAGGGGAATTACCTGTTCCGCCTGTGGACGGATGCGCACGCGATCATCGATTACCTCGTCTACGCGAAGAACTACATCGCGGAGTGCGAAGAGCGTTTTGGCCTCGACCGCGTCGAGGAACTGCTCGACTCGTGCCATGCGCTGATGAACTACGGCGTGGATCGCTACAAGCGTCCGCAGAAGCTGTCTCTGCAGAAGGAGTTCGCGGCGCGCCGCGAGCGCGAAGCGTATCTGCAGTCGCAGGTGAATGAACTGTGGCGCACGCTGCCGAATCGTCACACGCCTTTGCCCGAAGAAGTGGAGGAGCGTTATCCGCCGGAGCCGCAGGAGAACCTGCTGTATTTCGCGGAGAAGAACGCACCGCTGCTCGAACCGTGGGAGCGTGAAGTCATCCGTATCGTGCGGAAGATCGGCCAGTACTTCTATCCGCAGCGTCAGACGCAGGTGATGAACGAAGGTTGGGCCACGTTCTGGCACTACACGCTGCTCAACACGATGTACAACGAGGGCAAGCTCGAAGACGGCTTCATGATGGAGTTTCTCCATTCGCACAGCAACGTCGTGTATCAGCCGCCCGTGACAAAGCCGTATTACAGCGGCATCAATCCGTATGCGCTTGGCTTTTCGATGATGAGCGACATCCGGCGCATCTGCGAGAACCCCACGGAAGAGGACCGCAAGTGGTTTCCGGATCTCGCGGGTAGTCCGTGGCTGCAGGCGCTGCATTACGCCATGCGTAACTTCAAGGACGAGAGCTTCGTCGCGCAGTATCTGTCGCCCCATCTGATCCGTGAAATGCGGCTTTTCTCGGTGCTCGACGATGATATGCGCGATGCGCTCGAAGTTTCCGCGATTCACGATGACAGTGGCTATCGGTATGTGCGGCAGGCATTGTCGCGGCAGTACGATATGCATCATCGCGAGCCGAATATTCAGGTGTATTCGGTCAATACGCGCGGTGACCGCAGTCTCACATTGCGCCATTTCATGAGCGATAACCGGCACCTTTCCGGGGATAGCGATGAAGTGCTCAAGCACATGGCCAGGTTGTGGCAGTTTGATGTGTATCTCGAGAGCGTCGATGAAAATGGTACGGTGAGGAAACGCTACGAGTGTCGATATACGGCACCTGCGGTGCGGGTTTAGTCCGGTTTTTTCTTTTCTTTACTGGCTTTGTGGCTCTGCCGGCTTGCTTTTGTTTTTGCTGGCATCCGCGATTTGTTATTGGTGCTTCAAGCGTCGCCCCTGTGCGGGGCGGCACCTACTTTTCTTTGCCGCCGCAAAGAAAAGTAGGCAAAAGAAAGCGGCTCACACCACCAATCCTTGTTACTGCCTGAGGGCCCCCACAGGTTCTTACACTTCAAACGGTAACCACGTGACCCACGTTCGTTGCCAGCGCTCTCGCAGTGCGCCTCACCTGCATCTGCTCCCGCATTCCAGCATGCCGCGCCAGACCTTCCACGGCCGCCCAGGCGGCAAACTGTGTGTCGGCCGTAGTGCATCACACGCCTCACTCCGGACCGATAGCGCACGCGTTCCACCCTGCAAGAGCGCTACCCTTAACGACGCGACAACCTACACACAGTTTGCCACCTGGGCGGCACATACCGTTCGCTGCCGTAGGCCCAGGTACGGGTATGCGAGGCGGGTGAGGCGTTCATTCGAAGCGTTGGCAACGGGCAATGAACAACGCGTTATCGTGTGACGTGTGGGGACGTTGGGGGCCCGTGGATGAGAACACGGGCTGGCGGTGTGAGCCGCTTTCTTTTGCCTACTTTTCTTTGCGGCGGCAAAGAAAAGTAGGTGCCGCCCCGCACAGGGGCGACGCTTGAAGCACGAAAACAAAACGCGGATGCCAACGAAATCCCGAGCAAACCAAACCAAAACCAAAAACCAAACCAAACCGCATCCACATGCGGCCCGCTCCTGATATCCGTTAAGATACCGACCGCGCCCAACCTTACATATCTATACAATCTCGCAGGCGCGCTGCAACCCACTTGCAACCAGCCCGAAACCTGTCTGCAATTCCGGCGGCAGCAATAGAAAGCACAAAGCGGCGTCGACCGCTAAAAACCTTCAGAAGGGACCGACCAGCATGACCGACACGACCATCTTCACTCCCTCCGACACCCGGCGCCGCATCTTCGCGATCGTCGGCGCTTCGTCGGGCAATCTCGTCGAGTGGTTCGATTTCTACGTCTACTCGTTTTGCGCGCTGTACTTCGCGCCGGCGTTCTTTCCGAAAGGCGATACCACAGCGCAACTGCTGAATACAGCAGGCGTGTTCGCCGCGGGCTTCCTGATGCGCCCGATCGGCGGCTGGTTCTTCGGACGCCTCGCCGACAAACGCGGGCGCCGCTTCGCGATGATGGTGTCGGTGTTCATGATGTGCGGCGGCTCGCTCGTGATCGCCATGCTGCCGACCTATGCACAGATCGGCGCGCTCGCTCCCGCGTTGCTGCTTGTTGCGCGCCTGTTCCAGGGTTTGTCGGTGGGCGGCGAGTACGGCACCAGCGCAACCTACATGAGTGAAGTCGCCCTGAAGGGCCGCCGCGGTTTCTTCGCGTCGTTCCAGTACGTGACGCTGATCGGTGGCCAGCTGTTCGCGCTTCTGGTGCTCGTGATCCTGCAGCAACTGCTGACGACGGAAGAACTGAAGGCCTGGGGCTGGCGCGTTCCGTTCGTGGTCGGTGCGCTTGCCGCGCTGGTCGCGCTGTACCTGCGCCGCTCGCTCGATGAAACAACCACGGCCGAGACGCGTCAGCGCAAGGAAGCGGGCACGCTGCGCGGCATGTGGCAGCACAAGGGCGCGTTCTTCACGGTGCTCGGCTTCACGGCAGGCGGCTCGCTGATTTTCTACACGTTCACGACCTACATGCAGAAGTACCTCGTCAACACGGCAGGCATGCATGCCAAGACAGCCAGCAACGTGATGACGGCGGCGCTCTTCGTGTACATGATCATGCAGCCTGCGTTCGGCGCGCTGTCGGATCGCATCGGCCGCCGTCAGTCGATGCTGCTGTTCGGCTTCTTTGCGACGATCGGCACGGTGCCGTTGCTGCACGCACTGAAGGACGTGACAAGCCCTGTGATGGCGTTCGTGCTGGTGGTGATCGCGCTGGCCATCGTGAGTTTCTATACGTCGATCAGCGGCCTCATCAAGGCCGAGATGTTCCCGCCGGAAGTGCGCGCGCTCGGCGTCGGCCTGTCGTATGCCGTTGCCAATGCAATCTTCGGCGGCTCGGCGGAATACGTCGCGCTGTGGCTCAAGCAGGCGGGCAGCGAATCGATGTTCTACTGGTACGTGACCGTGCTGTGCGCGATTGCCGGCCTCGTGTCGTTCCGTATGCGCGATCCGTCGAAGGTAGGCTACCTGCGTAACGAGCCGTGATGCGTCCGGCTTTGCAACGCCAACGCTGAAACGCAAAAAGCGGCTCTTTCAAAGAGCCGCTTTTTAATTCTGCGCGATGTCGGGAAAGGTACTCAAGGAAAGCGCGGCGCCGAAGGCGGCAGCCCACGCCACTTCATGGTGATGAACGCGCGCGCGATCAGCGACAGGTGATAGTAGAAGCGTGCGTCGAAACCGTAGGCGTACGCATACGGATGCTCGAAGGCCACACGTAGCGCCGCAAGCGGTGCATCGTTCTTCGCGTACAACGACACGACGATAGGCGCGAGCCTTCGCAACGCGAGACGCCGGGCAGGTTCGAGCGATGCGTCGAGTTCGAGTGCCGTCACGAACTCGAAGGCCGTCAGCGAAGCCGCGAAAGTCGAGCCGCGCGTGCTGTGCGAAATCGACACATCGGTCTTGCGGTAGTACGACACATAGCGATGCAGGTAATACACCTGCGAAGCGGCCAGGCACAACTCCGAGCCGAACACGTAATCGCAGCACATGCCGACATCGTCGCGATAGCTGATCCGTTTGACGAGATCCGCGTTCGCCATCCAGCCGTTGTTCGGGAACATCTGCACGAGACCCGTGCGCCCCGGCTGCTTCTGCAAGCCTTGCGCGAGCGCGGTGCGATGGAAGTCGGCGTTCAGCTCCGCGCTTTTCGACGTATCGACGTTGCCTTGCGCATCCACTTCATACTGGTCTGCGAATGCGACTTCGAGTTGCGGATGCTGCTGCCATAGTTCCAGCAAACTCGCGATGCCGTCGTTGGCGAAGTAGTCGTCGTCGTGAATCAATGCGATCTTGTCGCCGCTCGCGCGCGCAAAAAGGCTCGCAACGTTGCGCGCCTGGCCGAGCGATGGCTCGTTCTTCACATAGCGCACGCGCGCGTCGTGCGCATAGCGCGTTTCGATCAGCGCTTGCGTACGGCTGTCGCTCGAATCGTCGCCGATCAGGATTTCGATGTTGGTATGTGTCTGAGCCAGACACGAGTCCAGACATTCGACGATCAGCTCAGGCCGATTGCATGTCGGGACGCAAATGGAAACCTTGCAGGATGTCGTCATTGTTTTCCGCTCGCTCCATTAAACGGATGGCAGCGAACGCTTCACATTACGAAATCTTTCGCTGCAAGCGGAAAGGTAGATGAAGGGGGCAGAAAAATAACCAGAAATAATTCAGTAAAAAATGCGGGGCGCGTCGGGTCGAACGGCACACAATGCGCACGCCGCGCCGAAAAAAATACGGCGGCCCTGCAAAATGTGCAGACCGCCGTATTTCTTGCCACAAATGACCGCGCTTGCGCGCAGTTTGAATCAGCCGCTGTCCAGTCCCGCTCAGCCGACGGGAGGCTCACCTTCGCCGGGTTTCTTGCCGGGTCGATCCGCTGGCGACTGCTTGCGGCTTTCGTCGTCACGCTCGGGCATCTTGCTGTTTTCGTTATCGCTATGGACCGGGTGCTTCGGGTGTTCGATGTCGCCGCCCGGGCTGGTTGTGGCTGCCTTTTGCTGCTTTTCGCTGCTCATGAGACGCTCCCTCCTGACAAGACCTGTCGATGATCGAGCAATTGCCGCTCCCGTCCCGCCATTGATAGACTCATCGACAGGCGCCAACCATTAAAAACAGCCGACGGAGACAATTATGAGCAAAATCGCGTTTCAGGATTTCGAACGCCAGGTCTTGCAACGCCACATGATCCGCGGACACGTGTACGAGAACGCCGCCGCGCTCGTCGAGCGGGCGAACGCGTGGCTTGCGGAGCACAACGTCGACGTGATCAACGTCGAAAGCCTGTCGACGTTCGGTTCCGGCGACGATACGAGCGTGAGCCACTGGTACTCGGGTATCCGGGTCTGGTATCGGGTCGAATAGCGGCGGGGCGACTGCGCGGTTTCGGCGGCTTTCTCGCTACTTACCCGAGACGACCAGCTTCACCTTGTTCGCGCCGGCGGGCATCGCGGTGATCTGCGTGCGCCTTTCGCGCGGACCGATATAGAAGTGCTGACGCGCAGGCGAATTCACGTCATGCGTCGCGTCGGGCAGGCACGAAGCGATGTCCGCCGCGACGGCCTGCAACGCCGTCGTGCTCGATCCTGCGCCGCCGCTCGGCGTCCATGAGCATTCGTAGCTGCCTTTGGCCGCGCCGCAATGCGCGTCGTCGCCATAGGGCTGCGCGATGCCTTTGCCGTCCTCCGGCGTCAGTTGAGAAAAGCCCGTGGGCGCGGCCGCGACGATGCGCTTGAGCGCCGTGCAAGGGCTGGGCGCGTCGTCGGCGCGCGCTGATAGCGGCATCAGCGTCGCGGCTGCGAGCGCGGTGATGGCGAAGATTCCATGGATTGGATGAATGCGACGGGCGTGTCGGCTCGGGTGCATGTGCGTCTCCTTGGCATGGATGGCTGCGGAGCGTGCGTTCGCAGCCGATCTGTCCAGAGCTTTGCAATGAACGCGCCTGATCGTGCACGCATGCCCGAGGCGCCTGGCTGACGCGGCGCGTCGATCACAGGAGAAGCGTCACGCCGTCACTTCATGCTGCTCTTCGCGTTCGAGGGAGCGCGTGCGGTGCAATTCCGGAAACAGCTTCATCCATAGCAGCGCGATCGCGATCGTCGCGCATCCGCCGACGAGCACGGCTGTTTGCGCGCCCCACCAGCCCGCCGTCACGCCCGACTCGAACTCGCCGAGCTGATTCGACGTGCCGATGAACAGCGAATTGACGGCGCTGACGCGACCGAGCATCTCGTCGGGCGTGCGCAATTGCACGAGCGACAGCCGCACGACCACGCTGATCACATCCGATGCGCCGAGCGCCATCAGCGCGAGCAGCGACACGATGAACGAATGCGACAGTCCGAACACGAGCGTCGCCATGCCGAACGCGATCACGCCGCCGAACATCGCCGCGCCGGGCCGCTTGCGTAACGGGAAATGCGCCAGCCAGATCGTGCCGCCAAGCGCGCCGACGGCCGATGCGGACCGCAGCAGGCCGAGACCGAGCGGCCCGGCATGCAGCACGTCGCGCGCGAAGATCGGCAGCAACGCGGTCGCGCCGCCGAACAGCACCGCGAAAAGATCGAGCGACAGCGCGCCGAGAATCACCGGCTGGCTGCGGATGAAACGCACGCCCGAGAACACCGATTCGAGCGTGACGGGCGCGCGCGGCACGGGCTTCGTGCGCAGCGGGATCGTGCTGACGGCAGCCGACGCCAGCGCGAACGACAGCGTGCATGCGAGATACGCCGCGCCCGGCCCGATGCCGTAGAGCAGACCGCCTAGCGCCGGCCCGCCGATCTGCGCGGCCTGGTTCGCGGAGGTGGCCCACGCCGTTGCCTGCGAGAGTTGGGCGCGCGGCACGACGCCGGGCAGCAGCGACGCGACCGCGGGCGATTCGAACGCGCGCGCCGCGCCGACGCAGGCAGCGAGCACGTAGATCACGGGCGCGCTGATCCAGCCGCCGAAGGTGCCCCACGCGAACAGCGCCGCGGCCACGCATTCGAGCCCCTGGCAGATCGACGCGATGCGTCGCCGGTCATAGCGGTCCGCGACCTGGCCGACCACGAGCGTCAGCACGAACATCGGCAGGAACTGCGCGAGGCCGACGAGGCCGAGCGCGAATGCGCTGTGGGTGAGCGCATAGATGTGCCAGCCCATCGCGACGGCGAGCATCTGGAACGACAGCGACGACAGCACACGCGTACACCAGAAGCGCTGGAACGGCGTCTGTCGAGGCAGACTGATTTCGGGTTCTCGCTCGGCTTCGCCGACGAGTTTGTCGAATGCGTCGGGGGTGGCCTGGGCGGTCGGGTCGTTGGTGGGGCTGACCTGTTCGCTGGTGTCGGCGGGTGGTGTTTTCATCGATAGAGGGATCATCGTCCCATATAACGGGCGCGATTTGCGTCGCGCATGCGCGCCTGCCCTCAGGCACCGCATTTGCACGCGCATTGTCGGGCAATAGCTCAACGGAACCGCGGGTTCTGTCGAGGCTTCGTTCGGGCCGCCAGTGTAGAGCAAGTCGGCTGTGCTTGCCGCGCCGTACCCGAACGTGTCCGGCATGACTCGTTACTTGCCGTTACGGCGACGTTGCGCTGCACCTTTTCAAACTACCGATATGAACCATGGATGATCTGCTCGCCCGTATGTTTCACCTCCAGCCGTCGCTGCTCGTAACGCTCACGCATGACCTGATGCATGCGGGCGTGGCGATACTGATCCTGATCGTCGGATGGTGGCTATCCAACCGGCTCGGCGCGCTGCTGTCGAAGGCGATGTCGCGTACGCACGCGGACCCGACGCTCGCGCCGATGATCAACGCGATCGGCACATGGACCGTGCGTGTGCTGGTGCTGTTCGCCGCGCTCAGCGAAGTCGGCGTCGCGACGGCGAGCGTGCTGGCCGTGCTCGGCGCGGCCGGTCTCGCCATCGGCCTTGCGCTCCAGGGGACGCTGCAGAATATTGCAGCCGGCATTATGTTGCTGATGCTAAGGCCGTTCCGGGCTGGCGACGTGATCGAAGGCTCCGGCGCGACGGCAGGCATCGTGCGCGAAGTGGGGCTCTTCACGACGCGCATCGAACGCAGTGACGGTAATGACGTTTTCGTGCCGAACAGTCAGATCTGGAGCAATCCCGTCATCAACTACAGCAGCGGCGGCACGCAGCGCGTCGAGGTGAAGGTGGACATTGCGCAGCGCAAGGACGTCGCCTGCGCCATCGAGGCGCTCAAGAAGATGGTCGCCGGCGACCCGCGTGTGCTGGCGGGCGCGACGCTCGCGCCTGTCGTGACGGCAGCGGATTACCAGCGCGGCGGTGGCGCGGCGGTGCGTGTGGCCGTCTGGGTCAGCGGGGCGGATGCCCAGCTCGCCGCCGACGATATGCGTGATCGTGCGCGGGCCGTCCTGGAAGAGGCGGGCTGCAAGACGACGGAAACGTCCCGTGCGCAGCCGACGGAACCGGGGCGCATGCGCCAGTCCGAAACGCCTTATGCCTGATCGATAACCCTTCAGCAGGCGCCGTTTGACCCACTGCGGGCAGACGCGCCTGACCATCTTCTGCAAGCCTCGACCCTGCGCCAATGCGCGCAAGGCACGCACTGTTTCATCGCCAGATTTGCCCGATTTTCGAGCCTTTCTCTCAGCATCGCTTCTTTTCCACGCCTGGCGGCACGCACCCGAGCGTGCATTTCCGCACTGGCATGTTGCAAAGCCGCAATTCGACCTAGGTACAAACCCTAGTATTGAGATAAAATAGCGGCTTAAAGGAAGAGATTGCCATGTCGCCCCGTTTTCAGATCTTTGAAAAAATTGCGTTTTCGCTGGTTGTAATGTCCGCCGTGATGTGTTCCGGCTATATCGCCTGGGAAACGTCGCCCGGTTTCCAGGATGCCGTGCACGCGAGCGCCGCCGCCGTACGCTGGAGCGGCGACTACTCGTTCATCTGCGCGTCGACGGCTACCAACGCCTGCGATCAGTTGCCCATCGACTGACTCCTCGATACCGAACGGCATACGAAGCTGGCGCGTCTCTCGGCGCAGGCCAGCGAGCAGCGTCGCGTAATTTTCACTCCTTCCGTTCGCCTTTTTTTCAACGCGCCAACTGGTCATCCCGCCTGAGCCGCGTCCCGTCTCGAACATGCATCTGGAATGCCGCTTGCTTTCAATCAAGCGGCTGGGCTTCGTCTGTCCTGGTGACACGTTGCCCCGTTCCATCGAAAACCGTCGTCGCAGCCCGTTCATCATGCTGGTTCGGACTGCACGGTCTAGAACAATTCCGATGCATTCAGGAGCCGCGCCATGACGCCCACCACCCGGTATGAAATGCAGATCCTGCAGACGGACATGCGCATGCTGATCGCCGACGACACTGCAATCGAGTTCATTCCCGGTACGGCCGCAGGCGACGACATCGCGGGCAAGCCGTACGCCGTTCTGCACACGGATTCGCTCGCGACGCTGAGCGGCTGGCGCGAGGTGATGCAGGCAGGCGGCCGCCCGCATCGGCTCGTCAATACCGCCTATGGCTACCGTCAGGAAGTCAACAATCCCGACTGGTAACCTCACCGACCGGACGCGCCTCGCCGTGGCCACGCGGCGAGGCGCGCTTCGGCTCCTTCCCCCCGCTGAACGCGGCGCATGCTGACGATCCTGCTCACGGCCGTCGTCACGCTCGTCGTCGTGCTCGCGATCGCCAATCTGTCGACGGGCGAAAAGAAGATCGAGCACAAGATCGAGCGCCGCTACGGCAGCGACGATCCCCAGTTCATCCGCTCGATGGGTCTGCTGCTGGGCCCGCCCGTCACATCCGGCAACTGTTTCGACGTGCTCCTCAACGGCGACGAAATTTTTCCGTCGATGCTCGAAGGCATTGCGAGCGCGCAGAAAACCATCACCTTCGAAACGTTCATCTACTGGTCCGGCGCGATCGGCGAGCAGTTCGCCAGCGCTTTATCTGAAAAGGCGCGCTCAGGAGTCGCAGTGCATGTGCTGCTCGACTGGGTCGGATCGCAGAAGATGGATCGGCGCTACCTCGAGATGCTCAAAACTGCAGGTGCTGAAGTCATCCAGTACCACAAGCCGCACTGGACGGGACTTGGCCGCATGAACGATCGCACGCATCGGAAGCTGCTGGTGATCGACGGACGAATCGGCTTCACGGGCGGCGTCGGCATCGCGCAGGAATGGACAGGACATGCACAGGACGACAAGCACTGGCGCGACTCGCATTTTCGCGTGAGGGGCCCCGTGGTCGGACATATGCAGGCCGTCTTCATGGACAACTGGATCAAGGCGACGGGCAATGTATTGCATGGGCCCAACTATTTTCCTGAGGCGGATGAAGTGGGCGACGGTCTCGCGCACATGTTCAGCAGTTCACCGTCGGGCGGCAGCGACGACATGCAGTTGATGTATCTGATGGCGATCACGGCCGCGACGCGTTCGATCCATCTTGCAAGCGCCTATTTCGTGCCCGACAAGCTGACGATCAACGCGATCATCGAAGCAGCGAAGCGGGGCGTCGACGTGCGGATACTCACGCCCGGCAAGCACATCGATACGCATACCGTGCGCGAGGCGTCTCGCGCATGCTGGGGGCCGCTGCTCGAAGCAGGCGTGCAGATGTTCGAGTACCAACCGACGATGTTCCACGTCAAGCTGCTCGTGGTCGACGAATACCTGGTGTCGGTCGGCTCGACCAATTTCGATTCGCGCTCGTTCAAGCTGAACGACGAAGCCAACCTCAATATCTACGACGCCGCATTTGCACGCCGTCAGACGCAGATCTTCGCCGACGATCTCGCGAAGTCCAAACGCATCACGCTCGACGACTGGAACAGACGCCCCTGGACCAGGAAACTCGTCGATCGCGTGGTCGCGCTGCTCGATTCCCAGCTTTGACGGGCAAGCACGGCTTATGACGCCCGTGCGAGTGGCAGGCGGAGGTGCACCGCATGCATAGGCGGCGCACGTTCGGGTGGATCGCCTGCGGGCGGCTCCTGGCTGGGCGGCGCGCGATCCGGCTCACGTCCTGGAATGGGCGGCGAACTCGGGTCCGGGGCGGGATCGTCGTCGGGCGGCGGCGCTGGATCGGGTTCGACTTCGGGTGGCATCGGCGTATGCAGGCGAGTGCCAATGCGAGTCGGTGAAATAGAAAACACGGGAAACACGGTTTGGTTCATCGTGAGGATCTCTCGCATGCAGTTTGATACAACGACGGAGTCCGCAATGCATGTGCCATCCATCCGCGCATCTTGATGCATGCGTCGGGACACCGACGCCTGCACGACAGTTCAACGCGCACGATAGTGCATCGTGCTAGAACCGTTCGATCATCCCGATCTGTATGCCCCGAACGGGTGCCCCCGGATAAGCGACGGGGATGCCCGTCACGTTCACGCCGCGCAGCGTGAAGGTCGCCTGTCCGCGGTTTTCGAGGTCGGCGGCGCTGAGATAGAGCAACAGTGCCTTCGACACCTGATAGTCGAACGCGATGCTGAACTGGTCGGCATCGTTGTCGCCGCCGCTGCGGTCACGCGCGTGCGCATAGCCGACGGATGCACTTGCTTGCGGCGTGATCTGCCATAGGGCGGACACGGAGAGGCCGTCGTCGTGATAGCGCGGCGTCCCGCCGTCGCCGTTGAAGTACGCAACGAAGCCCGTGAGCGCGCCCCACTGGTACGACGCGCCCGCGAAGTTCGCGCGCAACGCGCCGTCGCCATGTGTCTGCTGGTGCGCGTAGAGCAGTTTCATGCCGCCGAGCGCCCATTCGGCCGTCACGTAGTAGCCGCCGATGCCGTTGCCGTCACCCGGATCGCGCAGCGCGACCATACCCGTGGCGCTGAAGCCGGCAATGGTCGGCGACAGATAGGCGAACGCATTGTCGGTATAGGGCGTGATCTTCGACAGGTTGTTCAGGCCGGATGCGATCGTGCCGGCGCCGAAAGCGTCGAGCTGCCCCTTGAACGGGATGTAGAGAGGCGAATACTGACGGCCGGCGCGCAACTCGCCCCATGCGCCGTGTGCACCGATCCACGCCTGCCGGTTGAAGATGCTGCCCGGCACCGAGAACGCGCCGCCTGCCGAATCGAAACCGTTCTCCAGCGTGAAGACGAGGCTGTTGCCATCGCCGAGCGGCTCGCTGCCGTGCAGGCCGAAGCGCGTGCCGCGATACGCGCCCGAGTCCATGCGCGCGACGTAGCCGCTGCCGGGATTGGTCACTTCGATGCTGGTGTCGATCAGCCCGTAGAGCGTGACGGAGCCTTGTGCACGGGATGGCGACGCAATGACGAGCAGACAGGCGAGGGCAAGCAGACGCCACACGACGATGGACGCTGCAAAGCGTCGCCGCGAAGGGGAGCGTGGATCAGGAAGCGGCAGCCGGCTGGACGTGGCGAACGTTGGCATCTCTCGGGCGATTGTTATGGAGCCGCGACGGCGCAACACCATCGACGACACTGCCGCATGCAGATACCCGCGAATACTAACCGAACATCGAGCCCGCGAGGCGCGTTACATGTTCGTGTAAGAACTGCACCAGCCGCCGGCCGCCACCTGCTTCGTCCCGAACAGCGTGCAGCCGCCCCATGCATCCGTCGGGTTGCCCTGGAACAGCGAGCAGTTGTTGCAGGTCTGTCCCGCCTGGTAGGCCGGAAAGCGCGCCTTGTCGACTTTCGCCGCGACGCTCACGTAGCCGACTGCTTGCGCTGCGGGATCGCTTTCGCTCAGCTTGTCGTCGGCGCGTGCGTCGCGGCTCGTGGCGAGCACTGCGCACAGGCCGACGGCGGAGCCGAGGCCCGCGACGATGAACTCACGCCGGGTTGTTGTCATGATCGGTCTCTCGTGGGCGAGGCGGTGAGGCGGATGGGAAGGACGGCATCGGCCGGCGCTGATTGATCGCAGCGAACACGGCCATCAGCAGCACGAAGGCAAGCACGAGCAGGCTCGCGTTGAGTAGCGCGCGTTCGTAGCCAAGCTCACCGACGTCGATGAACGGATAGGGATAGAAGTCCGACAGCGCGCCGCGCAACAGGGTCAGCGCCAGATAGCCGAGCGGGAACACGAGCCACCCCAGCAGATGGCGCAGCGTCAGATGAAAGCGCGGCACGAACAGCAGCCAGTAGAGCGCGGCGAGCAGCGGCACGACGGTGTGAAGGCTTTCGTTGAGCACCATGCGCCAGCCCGACGGCGTCCACAGATGGCGCAGCAGAAGGTTGTAGGCGACGCCGACGAACACGATATAGCAGGTCACGGCCGTCACGACCGTGGGTTGCCGGAAAAAGCGCACGAGCGGCGGGCCGCGGCGCGTGAAGCAGGCGACGCTGGTGAAGCACAGCGCGCAGACGAAGATGGTCAGATTGGTCAGATAGCTGGTGAGCCGCTCGATGCCATCGAGCACGCCAAAGCCGCGCGACAGCATGCGGTGCACGGTGATGTCCGTCTGCGCGGCAAACGCTAGCCACGCAATCAGCGCGATCGACATGGCCAGCGCGACGGATGCCATGCTCGGCGCGTGCAGCGGCAGCTCGGGCTCGATGATGCCGGCCAGTGGCGTATGGGGACGCGCGGCGGGGGACACGGGCTTCTTCATGCGTCGATTCTATACGCGTGAAGCGACGCGTGCAGGCGCTGCGCGTGCCGAAGCGCAGCCGGGCTATCAGCCGAAATCAGCCCCAAAAAAAGAGCCGGTCCGCGGATTGCCGCGGCCGGCCCGTTACGTCGTCCCGTCACTGTTGATCGGGGACCCAGGAACTCAATGCACGATGTCAGTGACCGTGACCATCATGATCGTGATCGTGATCGTCGTCATCGCGGCCGCACACGTCGTCATGATCGTGATCGCGGCCGTTCTTCGACACACCCGGCAGGCGCTGCGCGACATAGTCGGGCAGATCCGACGTGTCGATCGCGAACACGAAGAACTGGTTCGGATTCGCGATGCCTGCCGGATGGTTCGAGTCGGTGACGGTCGCGATGAAGTCGTTGTCGTTCGCGACGTAGAGCGTGTGTTTCTTCACGCCGTGCACCGTCACGTCCGGACCGAACGCGATGCCTTCGAGCTTCGCGGGAATGTCGTTCGCGCTGTAGCCGTAGGCCGTCAATGCCGCGACGATATCGAGGAACAACGTCTTCTTCACTGCAAACGGCGCAAGGCCGCTTGCGCCGCTTGCCTGGCTCACGTCCTGCGCACCCGTCAGGTCGATGCGGTTGAGCTGCTTGAACACAGCCGTCGAGTTGTCGCCGAGCCCCTTGCCGTCGCGTTCGTCGACGAGCAGTTCATGATCGTTGATGGCCAGCACGTCGCTGATCGTCGGGTACTTCGGCTTGGACGCCGAGCCGATGTTCGTCAGCGGATACGCGTACTGCGTCGTGCGGCCCGTGCGAATGTCGATCTTCACGATGCGCGTGTACGGGCCGTCCGTGCCGCCGTCCTGGATGAGCGGGCTTTGCATCGCGCCGAACAGCGTAGTGCCGTCGGGCGAGATTGCGAGACCTTCCATGCCCTTGTTCGCGACGCGGCCCGACGTGTTGATGCTGATCTCGGTGTCGCCGACAGGCGAGAGCGTCGACACGGCGAACGTGTCGGGCAGCTTGTACGTCGCAATGCGGCGGCCGCTCTTGCGGTCGAAGCGATAGACGTAAGGGCCGTATTCGTCGGAAATGAACACGCTGTCGCCGTCGTTCGCGATGCGGATGCTTTCGGGATCGAAGCGGCCGTCGAGCGGATAGGTCGACAGATGCGTCGGATCGAAGTTGTCCGAGCGGCCCGTGAAGTAGTTCGTGTGGTTATCGCGGTTGAGCTTCGGCGCGCCGTTCGGCACGCCATACGCGGAGCCCGTGCCGTAGACGAGGCGGTCGGACGTATGCAGCAGCGTCGTGTCGACGAGCTTCGGCGTCAGCGTGAACGGCAGCGCCGCACCCTTCGGCGCGTCCTTCAGGTGCAGGCGCAGCGTCTGGAAGCGGTTGATGTACGACGCGGTGTCGTCGATCGCCTTGTTGTACGAGATCGCGTTCGGGCCGCGATCGGGCACGGCGAGGAACGTATGGCAACCCGCGTAGCCGATGCCCGAGCCGAGACCGCCGAGCAGGTTGCCCGGCGCGCCGTTTTCGAGCTTGCCCGACGTCTCTTTCGACTTGTCGGGCAGATTGCCGTCGAGCTTGCCGATGGCGATCAGATCGACAGTAGCGTGAGCGGCGGGCGCAGCGGCGAGGGCCGCAAGCGAGGCGATGGCACCGATCATGGTGCGGGTGAAGAGCGATGAGCGCAGCACAGGAATGTCCCTTTGAAAAAGGAGAAATGCGGGAGCAATGCGATGAAGGCGGCGCCGGGCGCGTACGAAAAAAGAAAGCAGGTGAGCGGCCGGACGCAAGGTTTCTTACTTTTTATTTCCGGGGACCGATACTGCGGGACATGTATGTCCGAATTGTGACGGCGTGCCCCACGCGCGGCGCGCTGTGTGCGCAAGCGCACATTCGTATGAGCAACCGTCATCGATGAAAACGCGCTCAGACCCGTGCCGCATGAACGGGCGCGGTGCAGCGTACGCTGCGATCAGCGCCGCTCACTGATTTCCGGCGCGATGGCCGCGTGGTTCAGCAGCGCGACGAGCGACATGCCGCCCACCACGTTGCCCGCGAGCGTCGGCAGCAGGAAGCGGCCGAAGTAGTCGGCGAACGACGCGTCGCCCGCCAGCACGGCATACGCCACTTCCGTCGATCCCGCGATGATGTGCGACAGCTTCGCCACCGCGACGACCCACGTGATCAACACCACGGTCAAGAGACGCGCGGAACGCGCGCTCGGCAGCAGCCACACCATCAGTGCGATCAGCCATCCGCCGAGCACGGCGCGTATGAAGGTGGGAAAGGTATTGACGGGACCGACGGCGGCGCGCGCCGTCTCGTCGAGCGCATCGACGACTTCCGTGTCGAACACGCCGGGCAGGCGCAGCATCGCGGCGAAAGCCCACGAACTGAGCAGATTGCAGAACAGCACGACGACCCACAGCCGCAGCGCCTTCAGCAGGCAGTCGAGATCGCGTCGCGTCAGCACGGGCAGCACGACAGTCAGCGTGCTTTCGCTGAAAAGCTGCTGACGCCCCATGATGACGAGCACGAAGCCCGTCGTGTAGCCGAAGCTCGACACGAGATGGCGCCACGACGTATCGGGCAGGCCGGCCTGGAGGACGGCTGTCGTGAGAAACGAAAATCCCATCGACAGTCCCGCCGCGAGCGACGACCACACGAGCGCCATGACAGTGCGCTCCAGTGCCGCTTCGCCTTCTTCGCGCACGATCTCGTGCAACATCAACGCATGCGGCGCCGTATGTTGCGCGGCCTGGTCCTTCTCGCCCGCATCGAGATGCGGTGATTCCGCGCCGGCTTTTTCCGGGTGATCGGGCGGCGTGGCACGATCGGTCGTGTCAGGATGTCGTTCGTGCTGGATGGTGTCTTTCGTCATGGCCGCTCGCTCGTGCGCGGTACGCGCGCATCCCATGGCCGTCGCAAAAACGGTGCCCGAAAAGCGCGGGCGTGTCCGCGCTTTTTGTCGGACCAGCGTCGTTCGAGCGACGCGGAGCGCCGTGCTACGATGAACGCGACCGTCATCTGCAACCGTCTGCAAGCGAGACTCAACGCGACATGGCAACCCTTTACGCGAAGCTTGGCGTGTCTCAAGACGCCACCCCGGAAGAGATCAAACGGGCGTACCGGAAGGCCGCGATGAAGTGGCATCCGGACCGCAACGCCGGACAGGAAGAGGTCGCACGCGCGGCCTTCCAGGAGATCAAGGACGCGTACGCGATCCTCTCCGACGACAATCAGCGCAAGGTCTACGACGCTGTCTACGCGCAGGAGATGCGCCAGTACGAGGCGCTCGAAAGGCGTCAACGCGAAGTCGAGGCGGCGCGGGCGCGCAAGGCCAAGGCCGAAGCCGAGGCAAAGTACACGCAGATGGTCGGCGTGGCAATGCGCTATGCCGACGAAGGCCATAACCGCGACGTACTGTTCGGCGTGCTGCTCGGACGCGATTGCGATGCGGACGTGGCGCAGCGCATCGCCGATAGCGTGTGGGCTTTGCAGCAGTCGCGGCGCGCGGCACAGGCAGGTGAATCCGCCCATCCGGCTGAGGCCGATGCTGCAGACCCTGTCGCCACGGCTGCGTCATCACGCGAACCTGTTGCAGAAGACGCGCCTTCGCAATCTCAGCCCGCAGCTACGAAACAGGACAAGCCTGCGCAGGAACCGCGCAGTGCGGGTCTGTTCGATTCGCTGTGGCAGGGCTTTTTCGGCGTACGCTCATAGCGCGCCGCGATTTTTGCTTCACGCCGCGCGCCGTTCAGTATGGCGCGTCGGCCTCACGCACGGACATGCTTCGATGAAAGACGCTTTTGAACGACGCGCGTTGCTGCTGCATCTCGGCGACGCGCTGCACACCCTCTCCACGGCGCTCGCCGCCGACGCAAAACATCACACTGTGCATCATCTGCTGGACGCCCATCCGGAACTGGCCGCACACGCATGGCTCAAGGCCGTCTCGCCGAAGATGAAGGCGGCGGAGTTTGCGAAACGCGCGAGCGTATCGTTTGCGCAATGGCCTGCGCTGCTGCTCGAAGAGCAGGTGGACTACATGCGCCTCGCGCTCGCCGTCCACGACCATCTGTTCGCGGACGATCGCGCCGGCTGGCGCACCTATGTCGATGCGATGAAGCATGAGGTCGAATGGTTCGGCGATGGGCTGCCGTTCACGGAAGAACCTGCACAGGCGGCCGACACGGCGCAGGCATCCGATGAACCCGATCCACGCGCAGGCAATGCCGATATCGAACGTGCCAATGAAGGCAGCGATCCGCAGCGCGAGAGCGTCGAGAGCAACGGCGGTTTGTATCCTGCGTGGCCGTGGAAGCCGGGCGCGTGATACAGCAGGAACGACATCGCCTCGCGATAACCGGTTCATTCCGGCTATAGCGAGGCGAGGGAAGATCACGCATTCAACGACACAACGCGCGATCGGACGAGACGATCAATAACCCCAGCGTTCGCGTCGACGCTCGTGCCACTCATGCTCACGCCACGCTTCGTGACGGCGCCATTCGCGTTCACGCCACTCATGCTCGCGCCATTCGCGACGCGCGCGCCAGTCGTCGCCGTAGCCATAGCCGACGGCAACGGGGGCGGGGGCAGCGTACACAGGCTGAGCGGGTACGATCACACCCGGCACCCCGAGACCGACGGCGACATCGACATGCGCCGAAGCCGCTGCGGAAGCCGCCAGCATCGCCACACCAATCGCTGCACCAAGCATCATCTTCTTCATTTTTTGCTCCCTGCGCATGGATGCGCGTCACTGAATTCGGCTTCAGTCTAGGGGCGCGTGCCGGACACAGGTGCTACAGCAGTGCGAGAAAAGTAACGCAGGGTAACAACGCTCAGGCAGCGCTCACGCCGCACACAGCCTCGGCACGCGATGAAACTGGCGGTCGAAGTAGATGAGGCTGTCGCCGTCGGCGCACACGCGAATCTGCGTGGCCTCGACGAACATCACCGAGTGGGAACCCACTTCCTTCAGATCGACGATCTTTCCCTGCAGGCTCGCGAGCGCGTCGCGCAGCACGGGCACGCCGTGCGGGCCTTCATCCCAGATCGGCAGGCTGAAACGTGCTTCCATCGGCAGTTGCGTGAGACCGGCGAAGTGCCGCGCGAGCAGTTCGTGATGACCCGGCAGCACGTTGATGCAGACGTTGCGATTGCGTTCGAACACGGCATGCATCGCACTCGAACGGTTCATGCAAACGAGCAGTGTGGGTGGTGAATCCGTCACGGAGCAGACCGCGCTCGCGGTGATGCCACAGCGCCCGGACTCGCCGGAGGTCGTGATGATGTTGACGGCCGCGCCCAGATGCGCCATTGCCTGGCGGAACTGCTTGCGCGCGTCGTCGGGGTCGAGCTTGGTCGGGCGTTGCATATCGGACATGTGAGTGGCTCCCTGCACGGTGGTCGCTGTGAGTCGACCGCTTGAATCGACCGCTCGCACGCGATGGTTGTGCGCGCGACGATCCCATGCATCAAGCGTACGGGATGCGTCGCATGAAAAAAATCCGCGCGACTGGCACCCGTGTTGGCACGCTTCCCGACCCGTCTAAAGGTTTTACCAGGTTGCATTTGCCATGCATCTGCGCATCGCGAGCCGGTCCGTACCATAACGCCGTCAGCCCTGAAATAAAGGCTTTGCACGCGAATTTGCGCTGGTTATGATGAGCTTTCTCAAAATTAAACAGCTAACGCGTGGAGACAGCCGGTCGACGTACGGCGCGCGTTGCAGACAGGTTCAAGACATGAGTCCAGCCAGCAAGATCTCACCCGTTCATTCGCCCGCGCCCGTCGTGTATATCGTCGATGACGACAATGGCATGCGCACCTCGCTGGCGTGGCTGCTGGAGTCGGTCGGCGTGAAGTCGGAAGGATTTGCGAACGCCGCGGATTTCCTGCGGGCCTTCGACGCGAACGTACCGGCGTGTCTCGTGCTCGACGTGCGGATGCCGGAGACGAGCGGCTTCGACGTACAGGCCGAACTCAACAAGCGCGGCGCGACCTTGCCGATCATTTTCGTCAGTGGACACGGCGATATTCCGATGTCCGTGCGCGCATTGCAGAACGGCGCGATCGATTTCGTCGAAAAGCCGTACAACTCGCAGCAGATGCTCGAACGCATCCAGCGCGCGATGAAGCTCGCGACGCAACGTCATGCGGCGGATCAGAAGCTTCGCGATCTGCGTCAACGGATCGAATCGCTGACGGCGCGGGAAAAAGAAGTCTTGCGCGGCGTGCTGGACGGAAAGGGCAGCAAGCGCATCGCGTCGGATCTGTCGATCAGCGTAAAAACCGTCGACGTGCATCGCGCGAGCATCAAGGACAAGCTCGGCGCGTCGTCGATCGCGACGCTGGTGCGCGATGTGATGGCCGTGTGGAGTCCGGGCGAGGGCGGGCGCGAATGATATCGGACGGCACGGCTCAAGTGACAGGTGCCGTGCCGTTTTCTGCAGGTTCTATCGCATGTAAAGCCCGCCGTTCACATCCCAGCACGCGCCGTTAGCGAAGTACGCATCGCCCGATGCAAGCAGCACGGCAACCTGTGCAACGTAATCCGCCGACCCGAGACGTCCGACGGGAATGCTCGAGATGACCTTGTCGAGTTTATCGGCGGGCACGCTTTCGTGAACGATGGGCAGATCGAGCGGTCCCGGCGAGATGGCATTGACGGTCACGCCGTGCGCGGCGAGATCGCGCGCGAATACCTTGGTCAACGTGATCGCGCCGCCTTTCGCCGCCGCATAGTGCGCGCCCGTTGCCGAGCCGCCGTTCTGCCCCGCCAGCGAAGCGATATTGACGATGCGCCCCGCACCGCGATCGGCGAAGTACTGGCCGAACACCTGGCAGCCAAACAGCACGCTGCGCAGATTGATGTCGATCACGCGGTCGAACTGTTCGGCCGTGATCTCCATCACGGGCACGACTTTCGAGGCGCCCGCGTTGTTGACGAGCACATCGACACGGCCCCAGCGGGCGATCAACGCATCGCGCGCCGCTTCGAAGTCCGCCTTGTTCGCGACATCGAGCGCGATTGCGCAGGCTGTTTCGTGACCGGCGCTCAACTCGGTGGCCAGCGCGTTCGCGGCATCGAATGCGATATCGGCGAGTGCGACCTTGTAACCCGCGCTGTGAAATTGCTTCGCGACGACGGCGCCCAGTCCGCGCGCCGCGCCCGTCACGATGACGACTCTGTTCGACATGAATAACGATTCCTTCGGTGCGTGCGTTCACCTGAACGCACGCCGTTGATCTCAAGAGGCAGCAAGCGCCGCTTCGAAGTGCGCGGCGACAGCGCAGACCTCTTCGTCCGCGCCTTTACGCCCGACGATCTGCAAGCCTGCCTTCATCGGCGAGCCTTCAATCGGGATCGGCAAGCTCAGCGCGGGATGCCCGCTCAGATTGAACGGACGGATCAGCGACGACATCGTGAGCACGGGCGTGCCGTTGCGCGCGGCTTCGATCGTGATCGGCAAGGCGGGCAAGGTCGGCAGCACCAGAACGTCGGTGTTCTCGAGCGCGCGATCGACGGCGGCCGTGAATGCGCGCCGTGCGCGCTCGGCAGCGTCGAGTTGCGCCTGGGTCGTTTGCACCGCGACGCGCAGGCGTGCGTCGACATCCGCGCCAAGCTTGCCCGTTTCGACGAGATGCGCGAATGCGCGCGCCGTCTCCACATTGATGACGGCGAGGCCCGCTTCGAAGGCTTCTTTCAGGTGGTCCAGCTCGATCGCGCGTGACGCAAAAGCCGCGACCTGCACCGCGCGTTCCACGCCCTGGCGGATGGCCTCATCTGCGTCGACGGAAACGATCGCGACGTTTGCGCTTGCGTTCAGGCGTTTTGCGGCGTTCGTATCGAACGCGGGTGCGATGGCCGCCATTGCATCGACCATCGTGGCGATATCGCGAGTGAACGGGCCCACGCAATCGAGCGTGGATTCACGCGGCACGGCGCCTTTGCGTGACACGCGTCCGAATGTGGGCTTGAGGCCGATCACGCCGCAGCATGCGGCCGGTCCGCGAATCGAGCCGCCCGTGTCGGTGCCGAGCGCGGCATCGACGAGTTTCGCGCCGACTGCCGCCGCCGATCCGCTCGACGAGCCGCCAGGAATGCGCGCGGCGTCCTGCGGATTGACGGGCGTGCCCGTGTAGTCGTTGATGCCCGTCATGCCGAACGCGAGTTCGTGCATGTTGGTCTTGCCAGTGATCCGCCAGCCCGCATCGAGCAGACGCTGGACCACTTCGGCATGCGCGGCGGCGGGCGGCGCGTCGGCAAGCGCGCGGCTCGCACCCGTCGTCGGATAGCCGGCCACGTCGATCGAGTCCTTGATCGCGATGGTCGGGCCTTGCGCGGCAGGGTCCGCGCCCAGCGTGAATTCGCTGATGAATGCAGTCATGAAGTCGTGTCCTTGCGAGCGTTGACTTGCCAGGGCGCATCGAAGAGGCGCTCGGTGCGAAAGTGCTGGATCAGCCAGCTGCGGCCGTTCTGCGCGGGCACGAAGTCGATTTCGAGCCGCGCGGCAATGAGTTCGGCGCGCGCATCGACGTAACCCGACGCCTGCAGCATGATCCAGCGGCCTTTCGCGCGCGCACCGTCGACCTCGATCGTCTCCGACGTCAAAAAATGCACGTTGGTCGTGAAGTGCGGCACGGGCGGCAGATAACGCTGCAGCATGGCAAGGATAGCCTCATGCCCGCGCAAATGGCCAAACTTCTGCGTGTACTGCGGGCCGATGCCTTCCCAGATCGCGTCTTGCGTGAACAGCGCGGCAAGCGTTTCGCCGTCGAGCGCACCCGAGGGCACATCGCACAAGGCCATATAGCGCGCAATGGTCTTGCGCACTGCGTTTTCCGCTTCGAGCGACGCGACGCGGGCCAGCAAGGCTTCAATCGTGTCCGATGGCAGCGTGATCGTGCTCATGGCTCAGGACGCGTTCTGAGCAGCGGGCGGCACCGTCAACGCACGACCGACGCGCGCCTCGATCTTGCCGTAGCGCCACAGGTTGTATTCACCGACGGGCGTGGTGCGATAGAGATTGCACACGGCGACGGCCGTATCGAAATCGGCGACGTCGGCCATGATGTAGAACGTCCACGGCGCACCATCCGACTGGCCGACGACGAGCCGGTCGTCGTCCATCACGCCGAGCACACGCACGTTGTCCATCGCTTCGACAGCGGCCAGCATGCTGGCGTACGCCTGCCACACCTCGCCGATCTTCTCGCGCGGCAAGTCGAAGAAATTCTGCGTGACGCCGCAGCAGAACAGCACACGCAACGGCAGCGAACGATTGTCAGTCATGAAACGAAACTCCCTTGAAAACAGGCCTGAAATGAAAGGTATTCAACGCAGTTACAGATAGCCGGGGATCGGCGGCACGCCGACGAACACGGCGCCCGCGCCGTCGTAATTGCCTTCGCCGAGAAACGCGTGTTGCGTGACGACCATCGCATCGCGCATCAGACGTTGCAGCGGATGCGAGCGATAGATCGCCATCGTGCCGCCGAGCCGGTACGCGCGGCCCACCACGTCCGCGCCTTCGCGCGCGATCTGCGTGGCCGCGAGGCGCAGCAGGCTGACCTGATCGGGCGTCACGTCGTTGCCGGCGAGGATCGACTGCCACACTTCATCCGTCGATTCATAGAAGAACGCACGCGCCGAGCGCAACTGCGCTTCGGCCTTCGCGAGTTCGATCCGGTAGTAAGCGCGGTCGGCGAGTTGCGGCGCGCCTGTCGTCGTCTTGCGGCCGCCCGCCATGTGGTTGGCGACGTCGAGCGCGGCGCGTGCGAGCCCGAGGTTCACGACGGCCAGCACCTGGGCCGCGTACGCGATGGTCGGATAGCGATACAGCGGCTCGTCGACCGTCGGCGTTCCACCGCGCACGAAGGTCCAGTCCTCGGCGACGAACTGGTCGGTGACGCGCAGATCATGGCTGCCCGTGCCTTGCATGCCGACCACATCCCAGTTTTCGACGATCTCGACCTGCGCGGCACGAAACACGGCCGTGCGCGGCTTGCCGGGTGCGCCGCCATCCTTGCCCACGCCGATCCCGACACCCAGCCAGTCCGCGCCCTTGCAGCCGCTCGCGAATTTCCACGTGCCGTGCACGCGCCAGCCTCCGGGTGCGGCTTGCGCAACCTGCACGGGAAAGAGGCCGCCGGCGAACACCTGATCGGGGCCGCTGGCGTAGATCGCTTGCTGCGTCGCAAGCGGCAGCGCGGCGAGATACACGTTCGCGCTGCCGAAGCTCGCGACCCATGCAGCCGAGCCGTCCGCGACGGCAATGCGTTCGATCATCGCGAGGAATTCGCCCGGTGCGCGCGCATCGCCGCCAAAGCGCCGGGGCGTGCCCGCGCGATAGATGCCGGCGCGCTTGAGCTTCGCGATCACATCGCGCGGCACGTGCGACAGCCGGTCGAATTCGTCGCGACGCGCGGCGATTTCGGCGATCACCGTGTCGAGGGGCAAGGCGTCGGCGGTGACGGATTGCAACGAGGGCTCGTTGCAGGCGGCGAGGGCAGTGGCGGCTGACATGTCGATTCTCCTGAATGCGTTTGACGTTGTTGACGTGATTGACGTTCAGGCCAGTCTAGAAACGCAAAAAGGCATCATCAATTGGGGCGCCGGTCCGCGCATCCTGGTATCGACGCCCGCGTACCTAAAGAAATCTTTAGACCCGTGGCGGATAGGGCCGATGTTATGGTTACGCCTGCACTCCAGGTCCGTCGCTCGCGCATCATGAACTTTCCCGCCGAAGAAGATTTTCACCGTCTGCTCGACGCCTTGACGCTGTGCGTGCTGCTGCACGACGCGCAGACGAAGGCGATCGTGTGGGCCAACCGCGCGGCCTGTGTCGCGCTGGGCTTCTCGCTCGAAGAACTGCTGCCGCTCAAGGCGCCCGACATGACGCGCCCTGAGCCGAAGTACCGGCGCGAGATCGGCGTGGCCGCGATGGATCGCGCGATCACGCAAGGGCCGCAGGTGTACGAATGGTGCTACCGCTCGCGTGCGGGTATCGACATGTTGTCGGAAGCGATCGCGACGTATGTGCCCTTGCATGAGCGCGCCGTCGTGATGGTGCAGTTCCGCGACATCACGGAGGAAGAGGCGACGCGGCGCAAGCTGCGCCGCTATGAAACACGCCTGCGCGAATTCATGCAGGATCTCGGCGAAGGCGTGGCGGTGCTGACGCCGCGTGGCAAGCTCGAATACATCAGCGAATCGGGGCGTCGCGTGCTGGGCGTTGGGCCGGGTGAACCGCTCGGCGGTGTGCCCGACTACTGCACGCCCGCCGATCGCAACCGGCTCATCACGCAGTTGCGTCACGCGACTAGCGAGCAGCCGACCCATGCGCAGCGCTACCGGATCACGCGCCGTGACGGTGCAACGCGCTGGCTGCGCATCACGTGCCGGCGGGTAGCGATCGAAAACGAACTGAATGGCCTGCTGATTCACTTTCGCGACATCAGCGACGAGGTTGCGACGGAAGAAGCGCGGCGCACGGAAGCGCGGATGCTCGAATATGCGGGGCGCTATAACGCAATGGGCGAAATGGCCACGGCCATTGCGCACGAATTGAGTCAACCGCTTGCTGCCGTGCGTAATTTCATCGAAGGCGCCATTCAACGGCTGGGTCAGGGCAGCGTCGACTCCGCGATCTGGGGGCTGCGCAGCGCGGACCGTCAGGCCGAGCATGCGGCGCTCATCATCAAGAGCGTGCGCGAGTACATCGTCAAACGCGAGCCGACTGAAACACACGCCGATCTGCGCGACATACTGGGCGATGTCGCGTACTTCATCGAATTGCGCGCGAAAGAAGCCGGCGTGCGCGTGCGGATCGAACAGGCGAGCGAAGCCTTGCCCGTGTTTTGCGAGCGCGTGCTGATCGGCCAGGTGATCTTGAATCTCGCGTTCAATGCGCTCGAAGCGTTGACGGAAACGAAGGCCGCGACGGGCGTCGTGACACTCGCAACAGCCATGGCCGATGGGCGCGCCGAATTGCGCGTGATCGACAACGGACCCGGCGTGCCCGCCGACGCACATGAACGTCTGTTCGACGGTTTTTCGTCTTCGAAGGCGGGCGGCAACGGCATCGGCCTTTCGCTGTGCAAGAACATCGTCACGCGGCACGGCGGGCGCATCTGGGCGCAAGCGGCGGAGGGTGGCGGACTCGAATGCCGCGTTGCCTTGCCGCTTGAACGCGTGCATGCGCCCGATGCCGGCGTCTAGCGTCGTCTCAGCGTCCAAGCGAGCGGGCCGTCTGACCGCCAATGCCGAAATCGGTGTTGGGTATGTCCTTGATCATCACGCGCGTGGCCTGAAGCGGCGCGTCGAGCACGGCGGCGGCCGTCTCGGATAGCGCGGCGATCAGCGCTTCCTTTTGCGCATCGGTGCGGCCTGCGATCAGGATCGCGACGATCACGGGCAGCGAAGGCGGCGCACCACGGGCCGCCGTTTTGCCGCCCAAGCCGAAATGCGTGCCGGGCATCTCGCTCAACAGGATGCGCACGGCTTCGGCCGGCGCGCCGATCGCCGTGACCGTCGCTTGCGTGAGGCCCTGGATCAGCGAGGCTTTGCGCGCTTCGTCGTGTCCATGCGGCAGATAGACTTCGAGTGTGGGCATAGAGGTTCGCTCCTCGCGCGCAGCGGCTTTGCGCAGCCGCTGCGCGTGTTAAAGGATCACAGCAGGAAGCCGATTGCGCTCAGCGCTTCCGTCGAGTCGATCAGGCGAATCACCTTTTCGACGAGTCGCGGTTCGCCCGACGCGAAGCTGATCTTGTGCGTGAGATCGGCGGCGAAGATCGTCGACACGCCGCGCTTGTACGCGACGATCACCTGTGCCGATTTCACTTCGACCACATCGGCGGCATCGCTCGTCAGCGTGAAGCGCGATACCGTGCGCACGGTGCGGGCCGCATCGGAGGCCGAGGCCGAATAGCCCGACACCATGCGCTGCACGCGCAGTTCGCGCATGTGCTGGTCGTCGTACGCGTAGTTCAGCGTTGCGTCGAAGTCGGTGGCTTGCGGATCGATCGGCACGACATAGAAGCCCGATGCGTCCCACAGGTCGAGCCACGCGCGATAGTCGCGGCGGTCGAGCATCTCGGCTTCGCGCCAGATGAATTCGATCGCGCGCGCGAAGGTCTGTTGCGAGAAGAGTGCGTTGCGATCGTCCATCATGCCTGCTCCATCATTGCGCGCCACTGGCGATACGCTTCGCGCATGCCCGTTTCATCCGTTGCGTGTGCGGTCTTTTCGCCGTTCGCGGCCGTCGTTTCGCGATTCAATCCGCGGTTGACGAGAATCGGCACTTCGGGTCCCGCATGCGAGCCGCGCTGCACGCGCTCCCATGCTTCTGCGTCGTCGGGACTGCCGAAACCGAACGGACCCTGGAAGTGCTCGTGAATGCGCAGACGTACACGGTTCGCTTCGTCGGGGCCGCCGTCCATCGCGAGCGCGACGTGACGGATCTCCGTCTCTTCCGCCGAAATGGGGCGCAGCACGCGGAAGAACGCCATCGACAGCGCGAGGTTAGGGAACAGATTCAGGTTGAAGCCGACACCCATCAGCGAGCGCACGATGCGCCGCACTTCTTCCGGCGTGTGACGTTCGGCGAGTTGCGCGGCCAGTTCGTTGAAACGCTCGGGCAGCGGCGCGCCGTCGTCCTTGTCGAGATCGACGAGTTCAGGCACCAGCACCGCGAGGCTGTGCCCGTTGCCGAGCGAGCGGCAGAATGCGTCTTCGCTCGTCATGAAGCTGGTGATCGCGGCTGCCGTTTCGTCGTCGATCGATTTCATCCACGACTTGTGCACGACCGGGAAGTGATACAGGTCCGTCGTGTTTTCGAGCTGGATTTTCCAGTTGCCCTTGAACTTGAACTTGTGTTCGCCATTGGCCTTGATCGGAAAGCCCGCGCCTTGCTTCATGAACAGGTCGATCCACGGCTTGGCGCCGCCGAGAAAATCTTCGAGCGGTTCGACGTTCTCGTCGAAGCTCGCGAAGATCAGCCCTTGGTAGATGCCGACGCGCAGCTTCGCGAGCGGCAGGTCGCCTTTCTCGCACACGCCTTCATAGCCGTCGCCATAGGGCAGCGCGCGCAGCGTGCCGTCGAGCGCATACGACCAGCTGTGATACGGGCAGGTGAAGCCCTTCGCATTGCCCTTGTGTTCTTCGCACACGGTCGCGCCGCGATGGCGGCAGCGGTTCTGCAGCACGTTCACTGCGCCCGTCTTGTCGCGCACGACGATCACCGGTTGACGGCCGATCGTGGTGGTGCGGAAGTCGCCCGGGTTGGGCAGTTCGCTTTCATGCGCGACCCATACCCACGTTTTGTAGAAGATCCGTTCGAGCTCGGCTTCGAACAGGTTCGGGTCGTAGTACAGCGAGGGCGCGATGCGATCGGCGTGAACGCGTTCGCGCAGCGTACTGGTGTCGATGGTTTGCCAGGTAGTGTCGCTCATCGGTGTGATGTGTCGGGACGTCGTTATCGAAAGTGAAATCGGAAGAAAGTGCACACAGGTGGTGTTTCTTTCGCGTTGACATCAGTCTCGCTTTGCACCGATCATGCGTCAAATCGATTAAAAATGAGCTGGCCAATAAGTCCGGCAAATAATGACGACCCAGTCGGAAGCCCACCATGACCTCACTCGATCACGTCGATCTCAACTTGTTGCGCGTGTTTCAGGCGATCGTCGACGAGCGCAGCCTCACGAAAGCCGGCGAACGTCTCGCGCTGTCGCAGCCCGCTATCAGCTATTCGCTGGCGCGTTTGCGCACGCTGTTCGACGACCCGCTGTTCATCCGCACGCGCTCGGGCATGCAGCCCACGCCGATCGCGCTGGAACTCGCGAGTATCGTGGGCCGCGCGCTCGACACCGTGCGCGAAGCGCTGCGTTATGCGGAGAGCTTCGATCCCGCGACGAGCACGCGCACGTTCCGGCTGTCGCTATCGGATGCGGGGGAAATGGCCTATCTGCCCGCGATCTGCGAGGCGTTGCACGAGCGCGCGCCGCGCGTGAAGCTGTCGGTCGAGCCGCTGCCCGTGGAAGAGATAGAAGATGCGCTGCGTTCGAGCAGGCTCGATTTCGCAATCGGCAATCTGCCGATGCTGATGGCGCGCACGCGCCATCAGTTGCTATTCGAAGAGACGTATGTGTGCATGACACGCAAGCGTCGCGGTCTGCCGGCAGGTTCGGCGTTGAGTCTCGAGCATTTCCTGCAGGCCTCGCACGTGCAGGTGCGCTCCGTCGAACACAGTCACCATGCACTCGACGATGCGTTGCGCGCGCAAGGCGTCGGCCGCAACATCGTGCTGCAGTTGCCGCACTTCGTGGCGCTGCCTGGCGTGCTCGCCGTGACCGACCTGTTCGCGACGTTGCCGCAAAGGCTTGCGGGCATTCTCAACGGCAACGACGCGTTTCGCATCTACACGCTGCCGGTGCCGATTCCGCAGGCCACGGTGACGATGCACTGGCACGAGCACTTCCACGAAGACGAAGGCATCGCGTGGATGCGCGATCTGATGGCGGAAATGGTGAAGCGCTTCGACAAGAAGTAGCGTCAGAGGTCGAGCACGAGCACGGGTGAGCGGGAGCGCGACACGCAGCAGCAGATCACGCTGTTGCTCGCGCGTTCCGCCTTGCTCAGGCAATGGTCGCGATGTTCGGGTTCGCCGCTCACCACGTCGACCATGCAGGTGCCGCATACGCCTTCGCCGCACGACGTGTCCACTTCGATGCCGATCGCCGCGAGCGCCTCGACGATCGAGGTCTTGCTGTCCACGCGCACGGTCTGGCCACTGCTGGCCAGTTGCACGTCGAAGCTGTCGAGCGCGGCATCGCTGCCGGGCGTTTGAGGCTCGGCGGTGAAACGTTCGAGATGAATTGCATCGGCGGGCAGGCGCGTTTCGCCCGCCGCGACCACGCGATCCATGAACGGCACCGGGCCGCATGTGTAGACATGCGTGCCTTGTTGCGCATCGGCAAGACATGCGGCGAGTTCGGTATCGAGCGCATCGGGCTCGATGCCGAAATGCAGTTTCGCGTACGCGTCGAAAGGCGCGCGCGAGAGCAGCGGAAGAAACGCTGCATGTTCGGCGCTGCGGGCGAAGTAGTGCAGTTCGAACGGCACGTTCATCTTCTGCAGCCGATACGCCATTGAAAGCAGCGGCGTAATGCCGATACCCGCGCCGATCAGCACATGCCGGCTGGCGTTGTCAGCGAGGCGAAACAGATTGCGCGGTGCGCCGACGGACAGTTCGGTGCCGATCTGCACGTCGTCGTGCAGCGAACGCGAGCCGCCGCGCGACTGCGTTTCTTTCTTGACGGCGAACAGATGCGTATCGCGGCAGTCGGGGTCGCCGCATAGCGAATACTGGCGCGTGACGCCCGAGGGACTCGTGACGTCGATGTGCGCGCCGGGTTCGTACGCGTCGAAAGGCGCGCCGTCGAGGCGAGAAATGGCGAATGAGCGGACGCCGTGTGCTTCGTCGCGCACAGCATCGACGCGAACCTTGAACGATTGAGCTTGCATGATGCGATCCAGTCTGCTGTTAGGCCGATTCGCATTCAGCTTAAGGTTCGCGCCTGGATCAGGCAAATCGATTAAAAATAGTCACCCGCATCAGTCCGTTCGATAATACGTACCGGTGCGCTTACCGGTTGACGTCCACCACGAGCCGCCCGCGGATCTTGCCATCGAGCACGTCCGGCGCCGCCGCAAGCGCCTCTGCGAGGCTGATCTCCTTGACCATCGGCGCCAGCCGCGCCGTGCTCAGGTCTTGCGCGATGCGCTGCCACGCTTCGACGCGGCGCTCGTGCGACGCCATCACGCTGTCGATGCCCGCGAGCGTCACGCCGCGCAAAATGAAGGGCGCGACGGTGGCGGGGAAGTCCATCCCTTGCGCGAGTCCGCAGGCGGCGACGATCCCGCCATACGCGGTGCCCGCGCATGCGTTGGCGAGCGTGTGACTGCCGACGGCATCGACGGCGGCGACCCAGCGCTCCTTCGCGAGCGGCTTGCCCGGCCCGGACAGTTCCGCGCGGTCGATGATCTCCTGCGCGCCGAGTTCGCGCAGATAGTCCGATTCGGCAGGACGGCCCGTCGATGCGATCACGTGATAGCCGCGTTTCGCGAGCAGCATGATCGCGACGCTGCCGACGCCGCCCGCCGCGCCCGTGACGAGCACCTTGCCTTGCGCCGGCGTGACGCCGTGACGTTCGAGCGCGAGTACGCACAGCATGGCCGTGTAGCCTGCCGTGCCGACGGCCATCGCGTCGCGTGAAGTCAGCGGAGCAGGCGTGCGCACGAGCCAGTCGCCGCTCACGCGCGCGCGTTGCGCGAGTCCGCCCCAATGCTTTTCGCCGACGCCATAGCCGTTCAGGATCACGTGGTCGCCGGCTTTCCATTGCGCATGCCCGCTCGCTTCGACGACGCCCGCGAAGTCGATGCCGGGCACCAGCGGAAAGCTGCGCACGACGGGTGAGCGCCCTGTGATCGCGAGTGCGTCCTTGTAGTTGAGCGTCGACCATTCGACACGCACGGTCACGTCGCCTGCGGGCAGGTTCGCTTCGTCGATGTCGGTGATGGACGCGCGGCTGCCGTTGTCCTGCTTCTCGATCAAGATGCCTTTCATGGTCCCGTCCGTTGAGTTCGCCTTGCTTGGGTGGGTATTAGTCTAGGCGAATGCGGGCCGTCTGGCCTGGCTTGCAGTGTTCAACAATGCAGCGGGTCGTTGCGTTCGACGCGCGAGTGGGCGCGCCTTCGAAGCGCGTCGAAGCGGCGTGAGCGTGCAACTGGGCAAACGGCGCGTGCCGTTCGTCTTTCGTCGCATGAATGAGCCGTGCGGTGGCGGCGTGCGCTAGCGGGTGTAATAGCCGCGCTGCTGCATGCACTTCGAGTAGGCGGTCCAGTAACGGACCATCGGCGGCTCGGGGGGAGGCGGTGGCGGCATGGCGGCGAGCGAAGCCGCCGACGGCATGCTGGCTCCCGAAGCCGCGAGCGCGCCCGATGCAGGCATCGCGCCCGAAGCCGCGAGCGTGCCCGAAGCGCCCGATGCTGCGGCGACTGTCGACGGAGCCGCTACGCCGCTCGCACCGCTTGCTGCCGTTGCCGTCGCTGCGCCGCTTGCGCCCGCGGGCGCGGATGCCGCCATCGCGCCCGATGCGCCGGAGGCGCCCATCGCGGAAGGCAATGGCGGATTGACAGGCAAGGGCGCAACGATAGGCCGCGGCGCCGCGGCCGCCGCTTTGCCGGGTGGCGGCGGACGTTGCGACTCGCGCGCCATGTTCACGTGCGTCGTCTTGTTGGCGTCCGCGTAGCACGCAGCGTTGTCGACGGCCTGTTGTCCCGGGCTCTGGCTGCGTCCCGGATAGGTCAACGGCTGCTGCGCAACGGATGTGCCGCTGACGATGAAAAGCGCGATTGCAGCATGGGCGAAGCGTGTCATAAGCGAGCGGACTCCCTGGCGAAGTCTTGGTCTTGTCGGCGCGAATTCGCGTCGCGAGGTACGCATGAAGCCATGACGTAGAACATGGCCGTTGCGGCCAGTCAGGCCATCGCAGGCCGAAGGGTAGCTATTCCAGCATATCGCCTCACGGCAGCGAAGCACGCCAGAAGCACGCCATTCGTCGCCATTTTCCGTGTTGCAACGCGATATGCGTCACGGCGTGATCAATGCAGCAGGCCGAACACGGCGACGCCGTTGGTCGCGCCGACGTAGACCTTGCCGCGCGAGATCATCGGCGTGATGAATTTGTTGCCCGCGCCCCACTGGTCGCGGGTTCCTGCCTGATTGCTATTGTAGAGTTCGCTTGCGAGATTGGTCGCGTCGTAGGCGTGCAGCGCGCCCGTCGTGCCGTTTTCCGCAGCCCACAGTATTGCGTTCGATGTGCCGTTCGCCGATATCGCGGGAACGGCACCCGGATAGGCGAAGGTCGTCGGGCTCTTCGACGCAGCCGTGCTGGCAAGCATCGCGTTGGTGACGGGCAGCGCCTTGATGTTGTCGTTCAATGCGCCGTAGTAGACGGTGCCGTTGAAATAAGCGGGCGAACCCCAGATGCCGCCCGCCAGCGTACCTGTCAGCACTTGCCAGATGTTGTTGGCGCTCGCATTGAATTTGCCCATTGCGTCGCGATCGACGACATAGATCTTGTTGTCCTTGCCCGCCGCCACGGCGAGATGCTTGATGGTGCCGTCCGCTGCCTTCTGATCGGGCAACAGCATCGCACCGCCCGAGCCGAAGTCGCCGTCTACGTTCGCGAGTTGCACGACGTCGAGCGGTGCGAAGTAGTCGGTCACCTTGAGCGGGCTGGCCGAAAGCTTCATGAACGAATTGCCGTAATCGCTATCGACGGGGAAGCCGTTGGCATCGAGCGTCGTGCCGAACGTGCCGTTGCCGTCCACCAGATAAACGGACGTGCCATCCGATGCCATGCCCGAGCCCGCCATCCACACCGAACCCTGATGACCATTCGGCGCGACATTGACGACGCCTGTCTGCTGCAACGTGTCGGCGCTGTAGCTCATGATCCAGCCCGTGTACGCGCCCGCCATGCAATGCGCCGTCCAGCCCATGAAGATGTTGCCGTTCACGAGCGTCAACGCGACGCGTTCCGTGTGCAGTGATGGATCGAAGGTGAGCACGCCGTTGACGCTGTTGCCGCCCGTGCCTTGCGCGGTTGCCGCGATTTCGGTCGGGCCGCCGAAGAGTTCGGCGCCGTTCGCGAGATCGAGTGCATGCAGGCGGTGATGAATGCCGCCGCTCGCGTCCTTCGTCATCGCGACCGCGTACAGCACGCCATTCGATCCGCGACTGCGGTCGATGACGGGCGTCGACGTAATGCCGATTTCCGGCGTGATGTCGTTGCAGCCGCGATTGTCGCTGGGTGTTTCGTTCGCGCCCGTCAGCGAGACTTTCCACAGTTGGGCGTAGTTGTCGGCGTCGTAGGCGTAGACGCTGTTGTGCTCGGTCACGACATAGATCACGTTGTGCTTCGTGCCGTTGATCGAAAGATTCGTGACCGACAGCGGCTGGCCATCTACCTTGCCGTCGGCGGGCAGAAACGCGACCTTGCCGAACGATGCCGAATTGACGTTGGACGGCGTGAGCGTCGTTTCGGCGAGCATTTGACCGGTGCGCGCGAGATCGTTGTGCTGTGTCAGCACGTCGGTTGCGACCGACGCTGCCGGCGATGCGCTGCCGCCCGAACCCGATGTGCCGCTGCCTGAACCTGAGCCTGAACCCGACCCCGTGCCGCTCGTGCCGGCATTGCTGGCGCTCGCCTTGTCCGACGAGCCGTTGCCGCATGCCGTGCAACAGAGCGCGAGCGTGAGCGCGACGGCAGCCTTGCAGACGAACGCGAGCGTGCGAGGGGTATCGCTCGTCGAAGAGACCTGGGATGCTGACAGCTGTCGATGCATGCGCATGTCTCCCCACGCCCCAAATGAGCGTCCTCGCATGGCGGCATGCGTGTTATTGCTGTTTCCTGCTGCGCTTGCCAATCTTTCGATGGTAAGGACGACGGCGCACGCTCAGGCGACATCGCTTCGTCTGTTTCCGCCAGACAACTGCTTTTCTCGTGAAGGCGAATGACCGTGGCCGCGAGAACTAGTGCTGCCGATAGACTTGCGAGTCGTCGCTCGCGGGCAATGCGGCGGGGCTCTCGGGTGGAGACCAGGCCTGAACGGTGGGAGGAGGAGCCGTGTGCTGCACGGGCTTCGTAGTGTTTTTCACAGGCGTGCGTCGTGCCGCGACGGTGGTCGTGGTGGCCTTTGCCGGCGGCGTCTTGCTCGCGACCTTCACCGGCTTGCGCGGACTTTGCGCGTTGGCTTGCACACAAGGCGAACGTGATCCGCAGGCGGTATTCGCCTGCTTCGTGCTGGTTCGATGTTCAGGTTGTGCGGCCGTCGTGCTGTGAGCGCGCGTAGGCGTTGTGTTGGCGAGCTGGCGTGTACGCGGCGCGGGCTGAGGCAGCGGCGGCGCGAGTGGCTTTGCCGCAAGCTGATTAGTCTGTTTCGTCTGTTTCGCAGGTGCCTTGCCCGGCGCTTTGGCAGGCGACGCCGGTGGCGACACGGGGGCCGTCGCTACCGGCAAGCTAGGCGTGCTGCTGGCGACTGTGCTGCTGTGCGCGTTGGCGGACTGATGAGCGGCGGCGCCTGCCATGACGGCCGTATCGGTTGCATCGCGGCTGCGCAGCGCTTCGATCTGGTCTCGCAGGGACCGCGCGAGTTCTTGCGTGCGATCGGCGATCGTCGGCCGGTCGTGACGCGGCATCGCGCGCAGTTCGTTCTGCGTGACGATGCGGCGCAAGCGGCTTTGCATCGCGTCGCGCTGGGTCAACGTAATGTAGGTGCCGAATGCAATCGCGAAGCCCAGCAGCACGACAGCGGCACCCGTGCTCAGTTTCCAGTCGGGCGTACCGACTGATGTCGGCGCGGCGATACGGCGCGGCCTTGGCCTGATGCGCCTGAAAAGTGGCGGATAAGTCGGTAACGCGTCGGCGGCATCATCGGCCGGGTTCGCGCTCATGTGAGGCGCTGAAGCGTCGAGCGGGAAAAGCACATCGAGCGGCGGAGCTGGATGATCTCGCGGCGCTACCAGGTTCGTCTCCTGCGTCGTGTCGCATTGCTCGTGCGGCGGCACTGGACGCTTGCGAATCGTGTCCATGGACAGACTCCCATGCCGGCACGCGTGACGGCATCGCACATTCTTCTCGTTGGCAACCATCGTGCGCAGGACATGGCCTTGTCACGACGCAATGCGTCGCACGTAATCGCAATGGTCGCTATGCAATATGGGTCAGCTTTCGCGAGAGGTCAATAAAACTCCGCTATTCGATTGAAAAAATCGGGTTTGCGTGTATGTGAATCGCGACAAACGGATTGGATTTCCCAAATTGAGCAAGCAAATCGTCAATCACAACTGATTCAGGCGATTCGGAAAATAGACAGAAATGCATTGAGCGGGTGATGTGTGCCTTTTAAAAATAGAAAAGAAAATGAAAAAAAACGGTCTAGTCGCTTTTCGCCATTCATGTTTCCCTATTTATAGCATATTGAAAGATAAGGCAATTTTGACCTGAAAAACGTGCGTCTCGTGCAAGTTTGATGCGGCAGTTATCACTTCATGTGTCGAATGGCATAAAATGCACCTGATTAATCTTCATACGTTACAAAGTGTTACCCGCTTTCAGCAGACGTAAACGTTTTCGTTCGGTACGATTCGGCCTTGCAAAAAAGTCTGGATATAGAGATGTTTTTGTATGAAGGCTGAAAAGGCCGTCGTACGGCACTCCTGGTTTTAAGCTGATTAATATGCGCCAATGAGGCGCTATTTATCAGACATTATCCTGATCTGCCTTGCAGTTACATCTGGTTGCAATCGGTTGAGCACGGCCTCACTCGCACTGAAAAATGCTGCGGGCTTGCAGGAAATGCGCTGCTCCAAATTACCGGCACCCCCGGCGCACCGGCAGTCGACGCAGTAAGAACGACTCCGCGTGCAAGACAGCCAACCCAGAAATCCAGCGTACGCGTTCGGGCATTTTTGCCAGGCGTTTTCAGACGGATTTCGATTGCCCATTCGTACTTCCATGAAAGCCAATTCACTTCTTGTTTCGTCCTCCATTGCAGTCCTTCTCGCGGGCTGCGGCGGTGGTGGCGGCGACCCGGCCGGCACCGGTGCATCGACCAATAGCGTTGCTCAAACATCACCGATGTCCGCTGCCAATGCGACGGCCAACGGCAATACCACGGGCACCATCAGTTGCGCATCGCCTGCGACGGCGAGCGCATCGGCAGGCGGTCCACTCATTTCCGCCGATACGACGAGCGGCGACGGCACGCGCATGTTCGCGTCGGGCGCGAGTTTCCCGCTTGTCTTCACGACCAACGCAAGCAGCGCCGACACGCTGAACTGGTCGATCAACGATACGACGGGCCGCGTCGCGGCCAGCGGCAGCTTCGCGGTGCCGGGTGGCGCAGCGACGACGACCTTGACCTGTCAGTCGACGCTTGCCGGCTATTTCGCGGTAGCGGGCAGCCTGAAGGCAGGCGGTGGCGCGTTGCCCCAGGCCGGCACGCGTCCCACGGGCATCGCTACGTTCGGCGTGATTCCGAACCTGAACGGCGTCGTGCCCGCCGTCACCTACACGAAGCAGGAGCAACACCGCTTCGGCATGCAGGGTGAAAACGATCGCGCAGCGGTGCTCGCGGGTCTCGGCATCACGCAGACGATCGACGACCGCCAGATGTCGGTGATGGAGCCGAATGGCGCGAACACCTTCAATCCTTCGGCGAACAACCTCGACTCGTTCTATACGTCGGGCAACGTGATGCGCCTGATCCGTCTGGATGGCACGCCGGGTTGGGCGTCGAAGTCGGGCGGTGTCGAGGACTTCACGACCTTGCCCAAGGACATGTCGTACCTGCAGAACTACATGAGCCGCGTCGGCACCGAGTCGAACGCGATCCGTCTCAAGTACTTCCCGAATCAGTCGGCGAACTACTACCAGGTGACGTGGGAGCCGAATCAGTTCTGGACGGATACGGATGCCAATTTCGTGTCGCTGTACCAGTCGGTCTATCAGGGCATTCACTCCACCGATCCGAGCGCTGTCGTGATGGGTCCGGCGGACGCATTCCCGAGCCTCACGAACAACCGTCTGCAACGCATTGCTTCGCTGGGTTATGGCAAGTACATCGATGGCGTCGCGACGCACGGTTACTACGATGCGGGCACGTCGCCTTCGCATCCGCCTGAGCGTCTCGCAACCGACCCCGTCGCTGCCAATGCCGCCAACGCGCTGAACAACTCGATGCGCACGCTGCGCACCACGATGCTGAATCAGTACCGCGCAGGCATGAAGCTGTATCAGACGGAAGTGGGCATCAGCTATGACCTCGGTTCGCAGTATGGTCCCAGCTATCCGACGGGTAACGTGCTGTTCGCGCAAGGTGCGGTGGTCGCGCGTACGCACATCATCCTGCTCGGCGAAGGCGCGGACGTTTCGTACGTGTTCTACGGTGCGGACTATCCGGGCGAAGTGGGTTATGGCACGTTCTTCGATCTGTCGAATGCGCAAGGCTCGTTCGGTGCGACCAACATCAGCCCGAAGCCGGCCGCCATGGTCGTGAGCGCGATGTCGCGCATTCTGGATGGCACGAATACGCTGGGTCCCGTGAAGGACACGCCGTCGGGTGTTTATGCCTACTCGTTCCAGCAGGTCAACAATGGATCGGTGATCACCGCCTTGTGGACGCACAACAACGATGCGTGGAGTGCGAGCGCGGGTTTCAGCTCGACGTATAGCGCGGCCTACAGCCTCGCAGTCGATGCGCCCGGCACCAGCGGTACGGTCACGGTACTCGACATGATGGGCAACCCGATGACGCTGAACTACACGAATGGCACGCTGAAGCTGAATCTGACGGAAGCGCCCGTTTATGTGGTGTCGAAGAATGCGAGCGTCGCGAAGAGCAACGTGAACCCGCCGCCGGGTTACGTCGGTTCATAAGCGAAGTGGTGCATGCGGGTAGCGATCCGATGCTGCCCGCCGAGCCGGTAGTACTTATGAAAAAAGCGCGCGGGTGTCCCGCGCGCTTTTTTCTTTTGTGCGATTTGCGTCGTGCCCGGCGCAGAGATCTTCTATGCAATGTGCGCTAAGCCTTTGATTGAATAGATGAGTACATTGCAATTGAGAGTGAATGCGTGTGCCTAATAAAGTGGCATCGCAAACTTTTCGTAGATCGTGCGAAATAAGTGCTTGACAGCCCCCTGGGGGTTCCGCATAATTCGGCCTCTCCAAACGACGGAGACGCAGGAAAGCAGCAGAAAACAGCGGCTTTTTAGCGAATGTTCTTTAACAATCAACAGCCGATAAGTGTGGGTGCTCGATGGCGGCGCGCGGTGACTTTCGGGTCACTGAATAGCGAAAGTAATCGAGTCTCACACAGAAGTAATTGAGGAAGGTTTGAGTAATCAGATCTTTCGTCAGTGATTTTGAGTGAGCGACCGGTTCTTAAATGAACCGAAAAACAGTAACAGGTTTGAACTGAAGAGTTTGATCCTGGCTCAGATTGAACGCTGGCGGCATGCCTTACACATGCAAGTCGGACGGCAGCGCGGGGGCAACCCTGGCGGCGAGTGGCGAACGGGTGAGTAATACATCGGAACGTGTCCTGGAGTGGGGGATAGCCCGGCGAAAGCCGGATTAATACCGCATACGCTCTATGGAGGAAAGCGGGGGATCTTCGGACCTCGCGCTCAAGGGGCGGCCGATGGCAGATTAGCTAGTTGGTGGGGTAAAGGCCTACCAAGGCGACGATCTGTAGCTGGTCTGAGAGGACGACCAGCCACACTGGGACTGAGACACGGCCCAGACTCCTACGGGAGGCAGCAGTGGGGAATTTTGGACAATGGGGGCAACCCTGATCCAGCAATGCCGCGTGTGTGAAGAAGGCCTTCGGGTTGTAAAGCACTTTTGTCCGGAAAGAAAACCTCCGTCCTAATACGGTGGGGGATGACGGTACCGGAAGAATAAGCACCGGCTAACTACGTGCCAGCAGCCGCGGTAATACGTAGGGTGCAAGCGTTAATCGGAATTACTGGGCGTAAAGCGTGCGCAGGCGGTTCGCTAAGACCGATGTGAAATCCCCGGGCTTAACCTGGGAACTGCATTGGTGACTGGCGGGCTAGAGTATGGCAGAGGGGGGTAGAATTCCACGTGTAGCAGTGAAATGCGTAGAGATGTGGAGGAATACCGATGGCGAAGGCAGCCCCCTGGGCCAATACTGACGCTCATGCACGAAAGCGTGGGGAGCAAACAGGATTAGATACCCTGGTAGTCCACGCCCTAAACGATGTCAACTAGTTGTCGGGTCTTCATTGACTTGGTAACGAAGCTAACGCGTGAAGTTGACCGCCTGGGGAGTACGGTCGCAAGATTAAAACTCAAAGGAATTGACGGGGACCCGCACAAGCGGTGGATGATGTGGATTAATTCGATGCAACGCGAAAAACCTTACCTACCCTTGACATGTACGGAACCTTGCTGAGAGGTGAGGGTGCCCGAAAGGGAGCCGTAACACAGGTGCTGCATGGCTGTCGTCAGCTCGTGTCGTGAGATGTTGGGTTAAGTCCCGCAACGAGCGCAACCCTTGTCCCTAGTTGCTACGCAAGAGCACTCTAGGGAGACTGCCGGTGACAAACCGGAGGAAGGTGGGGATGACGTCAAGTCCTCATGGCCCTTATGGGTAGGGCTTCACACGTCATACAATGGTCGGAACAGAGGGTTGCCAAGCCGCGAGGTGGAGCCAATCCCAGAAAACCGATCGTAGTCCGGATCGCAGTCTGCAACTCGACTGCGTGAAGCTGGAATCGCTAGTAATCGCGGATCAGCATGCCGCGGTGAATACGTTCCCGGGTCTTGTACACACCGCCCGTCACACCATGGGAGTGGGTTTTACCAGAAGTGGCTAGTCTAACCGCAAGGAGGACGGTCACCACGGTAGGATTCATGACTGGGGTGAAGTCGTAACAAGGTAGCCGTATCGGAAGGTGCGGCTGGATCACCTCCTTTCCAGAGCTTCGCGTCTCAAAGTTGAGCGCTCACACTTGTCGGCTGTTAATTGAAGACAGGCTCAGGGGTCTGTAGCTCAGTCGGTTAGAGCACCGTCTTGATAAGGCGGGGGTCGATGGTTCGAATCCATCCAGACCCACCATTGCCTTGTCTGGTGTGGTTGCTGATGTAGCTGGCTGGATATGCCCTGTGCGCTGTATGACTGGGGGATTAGCTCAGCTGGGAGAGCACCTGCTTTGCAAGCAGGGGGTCGTCGGTTCGATCCCGTCATCCTCCACCAATTCCCAATGCCTAGCGTTCAGTGCGAACTGAGCATTAAGCATTGGCAATTGAGCCAGTCAGCAAGTGATTTAAGGCATAGCGCCTTATATCGGCTGTCGTTCTTTAACAATCAGGAAGAAGTAGTAAAGAGATTCACGAAAGCGTGCTTAGAGATGGGCGCGTGAGTAGGTGAATCAGGGTTGTGATTGTATCAATGTATTTTTTGAGTTCATCGAAAGACGAACCTGGAATACGGCACAACGCGAATACTCAACCTGTAGCGGATGTTATCCGGTGAGCAATCACTGAGAGACACACCCGTTATAGGGTCAAGCGAACAAGTGCATGTGGTGGATGCCTTGGCGATCACAGGCGATGAAGGACGCGGTAGCCTGCGAAAAGCGGAGGGGAGCTGGCAAACGAGCTTTGATCCTCCGATATCCGAATGGGGAAACCCGGCCCGTATGGGTCATCCATGGCTGAATACATAGGCCATGTGAAGCGAACGCGGTGAACTGAAACATCTAAGTAACCGCAGGAACAGAAATCAACCGAGATTCCCAAAGTAGTGGCGAGCGAAATGGGACCAGCCTGTACTCTTTATCTTCGTTGTTAGCCAAACGCTCTGGAAAGTGCGGCCATAGTGGGTGATAGCCCCGTAGGCGAAAACAGCGAGGAAGAACTAGGTGTACGACAAGTAGGGCGGGACACGTGAAATCCTGTCTGAAGATGGGGGGACCATCCTCCAAGGCTAAATACTCGTGATCGACCGATAGTGAACCAGTACCGTGAGGGAAAGGCGAAAAGAACCCCGGGAGGGGAGTGAAACAGATCCTGAAACCGCATGCATACAAACAGTCGGAGCCTCGCAAGGGGTGACGGCGTACCTTTTGTATAATGGGTCAGCGACTTACATTCAGTGGCGAGCTTAACCGATTAGGGCAGGCGTAGCGAAAGCGAGTCCGAACAGGGCGATTCAGTCGCTGGGTGTAGACCCGAAACCAGGTGATCTATCCATGGCCAGGATGAAGGTGCGGTAACACGTACTGGAGGTCCGAACCCACTAACGTTGAAAAGTTAGGGGATGAGCTGTGGATAGGGGTGAAAGGCTAAACAAACCTGGAAATAGCTGGTTCTCTCCGAAAACTATTTAGGTAGTGCCTCGTGTATCACCTTCGGGGGTAGAGCACTGTCATGGTTGAAGGGTCCATTGCGGATTACTTCGCCATAGCAAACTCCGAATACCGAAGAGTGCAATCACGGGAGACAGACATCGGGTGCTAACGTCCGGTGTCAAGAGGGAAACAACCCAGACCGCCAGCTAAGGTCCCCAAATATGACTAAGTGGGAAACGAAGTGGGAAGGCTAAAACAGTCAGGAGGTTGGCTTAGAAGCAGCCACCCTTTAAAGAAAGCGTAATAGCTCACTGATCGAGTCGTCCTGCGCGGAAGATGTAACGGGGCTAAGTCATATACCGAAGCTGCGGATGCACATTTATGTGCATGGTAGGAGAGCGTTCCGTAAGCCTGCGAAGGTGCGTTGAAAAGCGTGCTGGAGGTATCGGAAGTGCGAATGCTGACATGAGTAGCGATAAAGGGGGTGAAAGGCCCCTCGCCGTAAGCCCAAGGTTTCCTACGCAACGTTCATCGGCGTAGGGTGAGTCGGCCCCTAAGGCGAGGCAGAAATGCGTAGCTGATGGGAAGCAGGTCAATATTCCTGCACCAGTGTGAAATGCGATGGGGGGACGGATCGCGGAAGGTTGTCCGGGTGTTGGAAGTCCCGGTCGCTGCGTTGGAGAAGGTGCTCTGGCAAATCCGGGCACGGAATTCAAGGGCGTGGCGCGAGCTTCTTCGGAAGCGAAGCAATCGGAAGGGGTTCCAGGAAAAGCCTCTAAGCTTCAGTTTCACATTGACCGTACCGCAAACCGACACAGGTGGGCGAGATGAGTATTCTAAGGCGCTTGAGAGAACTCGGGAGAAGGAACTCGGCAAATTGGTACCGTAACTTCGGGATAAGGTACGCCCCTGTAGCTTGATGCCCCTGCGGGCAAAGGGTGAAGGGGTTGCAATAAACTGGTGGCTGCGACTGTTTAATAAAAACACAGCACTCTGCAAACACGAAAGTGGACGTATAGGGTGTGACGCCTGCCCGGTGCCGGAAGATTAAATGATGGGGTGCAAGCTCTTGATTGAAGTCCCGGTAAACGGCGGCCGTAACTATAACGGTCCTAAGGTAGCGAAATTCCTTGTCGGGTAAGTTCCGACCTGCACGAATGGCGTAACGATGGCCACACTGTCTCCTCCCGAGACTCAGCGAAGTTGAAGTGTTTGTGATGATGCAATCTCCCCGCGGCTAGACGGAAAGACCCCATGAACCTTTACTGTAGCTTTGCATTGGACTTTGAACCGATCTGTGTAGGATAGGTGGGAGGCTATGAAGCGTGAACGCCAGTTTGCGTGGAGCCGTCCTTGAAATACCACCCTGGTTTGTTTGAGGTTCTAACCTTGGCCCGTGATCCGGGTTGGGGACAGTGCATGGTGGGCAGTTTGACTGGGGCGGTCTCCTCCCAAAGTGTAACGGAGGAGTACGAAGGTACGCTAGGTACGGTCGGAAATCGTGCTGATAGTGCAATGGCATAAGCGTGCTTAACTGCGAGACCGACAAGTCGAGCAGGTGCGAAAGCAGGTCATAGTGATCCGGTGGTTCTGTATGGAAGGGCCATCGCTCAACGGATAAAAGGTACTCTGGGGATAACAGGCTGATACCGCCCAAGAGTTCATATCGACGGCGGTGTTTGGCACCTCGATGTCGGCTCATCTCATCCTGGGGCTGTAGCCGGTCCCAAGGGTATGGCTGTTCGCCATTTAAAGAGGTACGTGAGCTGGGTTTAAAACGTCGTGAGACAGTTTGGTCCCTATCTGCCGTGGGCGCTGGATATTTGAAGGGGGCTGCTCCTAGTACGAGAGGACCGGAGTGGACGAACCTCTGGTGTACCGGTTGTCACGCCAGTGGCATCGCCGGGTAGCTATGTTCGGAAGAGATAACCGCTGAAAGCATCTAAGCGGGAAACTCGCCTTGAGATGAGATATCCCCGGGGCTTCGAGCCCCTTGAAGGGTCGTTCAAGACCAGGACGTTGATAGGTCAGGTGTGGAAGCGCAGTAATGCGTTAAGCTAACTGATACTAATTGCCCGTAAGGCTTGATCCTATAACAGGTGTGTCTCGACCAGCGTTAGCGCTTCAGCGCTTACGCTGGTCCGATCCCCGAAGGGGATACTGTGAACCTCCAGAGGAGGTATCAGGACACACAGGTTGAGATCAGTGTTGTGCCAGATTAAACAACACAACCCCCCTCTTTACGCTTCTTCCAGATTGGCTGTGGCGCGCAAAACCGCGACGCAGCAACCCGTCAAAGCCTGATGACCATAGCGAGTCGGTCCCACCCCTTCCCATCCCGAACAGGACCGTGAAACGACTCCACGCCGATGATAGTGCGGATTGCCCGTGTGAAAGTAGGTAATCGTCAGGCTCCCTATATCAACCAGGACCCCGCCCTCAAAAGCGGGGTCTTGGCGTTTGGGGCGCAGGTTTTTAATGTCGCGCGCCCGGCAAGGGACTCAAGCCGCAACGGCCGGCTTCACGACTCTTTCAACGCAGCCAAGCGATTCGAGACCGAGGTCGAAGTACGACTGGCGCAAAATGATTAACCCTTGTTCGAAGCAAGAACGCAGGGTGCTTATCTGGCCACGATCGCTGCTGCAACGGAAAAGGCCTATAAAGACGACGCTTCACTCGTCGCTCTGGCGCAAGCTTCAATGGCTGGCGCAGCCGAACTGGTAACGCGCGCACCCAGACCACTCACCAGTCCAGCACTCGGTCTCATCGTCGCAATAAAACTTCTGCGCCCATTCCGACGAGGGGATAACGGCAAGGGGAAGCGAACCCTTATCGAACCTCACGCGTCTCGTGCGTGAACTTGAGCGTCACGACGGTAATCGCGCCAAGCACCATCAGAAAGATCGAAACCGGCCAGTAAGCGTGATAACTGGCAAGCAGCGCTGTTGCGATCAGCGGCGACAGTCCGCCAGCAAAGATCGACGCCACTTCGTGCCCAAGCGCCACGCCTGAATAGCGTACTTCAGTGCTGAACAGTTCGCCGACGAGCGCAGGCAACGTGCCGATCATCGCGCCGTGACAAACAGCTGTGCCGAGAATCAGCGCAAGATAGATCCACGGTGCCTGGTGCGTATCGAGCATCCAGAAAAACGGGAAAGCCATTACGATCAATCCCGCCGCGCCGATCATATATACGGGCTTTCGTCCAATGCGATCGGACAGACGTCCCCACGCGAGCATTGCGCCCATTTCGACGACCATCGCAAGCATGACGCCCGTCAACATCACCGAACTGGCGATACCCACAAACTTTCCATACACGAGCGAAAACGCGAGAAAGATATAAGCGCCGCCGTTTTCCGCCACGCGCAGTCCCATCGCCATCAAGATCTCTTTCGGATGCCGCTTGATGACTTCGACGACAGGCAAATGCGTCTTCTCGCCACGCTTTTCGGTCTGTTCGAAATCCCGGCTTTCAGGCAGGCTGTGCCTGATATAAACGCCGATCGCAAAGATCGCAATACTCGCGAGAAACGGCAGTCGCCAGCCCCAGCTGATGAATGCATCGTGCGGCAGCGACTGCGCCGCGAGAAACGCAGCCGACGACAACACGAATCCGCCGCCCACGCCCAACTGGCTCCACGCCGCGTAATAGCCGCGCTTTTCCGGCGGTGCGCTCTCGCTGATCATCAATACGCCGCCGCCCCATTCGCCACCCGATGCAACGCCTTGCAATAGCCGCAATACGACGAGCGCGACAGGCGACCAGATGCCGACCTGCGCATACGTCGGCAGCAGTCCGATCGCGAATGTCGCGACACCCATGATAAGCAGCGTCCAGACGAGCGAAGCCTTGCGCCCGTAGCGGTCGCCGATATGGCCGAACACGACGCCGCCCACCGGCCGCGCGACGAAGCCCATGGCGAATGCGGCAAATGCGCCCAGCGTGCCGATCAACGGATCGGCGCCCACCGGAAAGAACAACTGTCCGAACACAAGCGCCGCCGCCGTGCCGTAAACGAAGAAGTCGTACCATTCCATCGCATTGCCTGCGACGGACGCCACGACGATCTTGCGTAGCGTCCTGTCCTCGAGAGGCCGGACAGCGTCGACGCGCCCGGATGCGTGCGTGGTTTCGATGGAAGCCATGATGGATCGCAAAGATGTAGTGGGGATTGCCGCTGAGTGTCTGCCGCGCATTTCAATCGGTCAAATTCATCGAAAAAGGGAGATGCCATCAGTCACGCAAATGTGGGACGAATCGCTCGGAGTCGTCTCGATCAGAGGTGCCGTGGTAACTTCTCGTTTCAACGAGTCGAACGAGCGTCGGCAGTCTCCGGCCGGCGGACAATGGAGAAGACATGCTTTCCCACGGGAGAATCGCGTTCGCGCGGCCCGCACTGGCTGCTCCAGGTCGTGCTCGGTGAACACGTAGCCGCGCGCTGGCGTGTCGTCGATGTTCAGCATGCGGCGTCCACTCATGCCAAATAGTGAGGACGTGCAGTGACTTTCCTTGGAATCGACCTCGGCACCTCCGAGGTAAAAGTAATTCTGACCGATGACGCGTCCAACACGCTCGCGACAAGCGGGGCGCGTCTGGATGTAGCACAGCCGCATCCGCACTGGTCGGAGCAGAATCCGCACGCGTGGTGGCAGGCAACGCTCGATGCCGTTGCCGCCGTGCGCGGCGAGAATCCCGGCGCATTCGCGGCGCTGCGCGGCATCGGGCTCTCGGGACAGATGCATGGCGCGACGCTGCTCGACGCGAAAGGCCAGGTACTCAGGCCCGCGATACTCTGGAACGACACGCGCGCGTTCGCCGAATGCGCGGAACTGGAAGCGCTCGTGCCCGAATCGCGTGACATCACGGGCAATCTCGCGATGCCCGGTTTCACCGCGCCCAAGCTATTGTGGCTCGCAAAGCACGAACCCGACGTATTTCGCGCCGCGTCCAAAGTGCTCTTGCCGAAAGACTATCTCGCATGGCGGCTCACGGGCGATTTCGTGTCGGACATGTCGGACGCGTCGGGCACGCTATGGCTCGATGTCGCGAAGCGCGACTGGTCCGACCGCATGCTCGCGGCGACGGGATTGACGCGCGCGCACATGCCGCGCCTCGTCGAAGGCAGCGCGCCTGCCGCACAGTTGAGTGAGGAATTGCGGCGCGAGTGGGGCATTGCCGGTCCCGTCGTGCTATGCGGTGGCGCCGGCGACAACGCGGCAAGCGCGATCGGCATGGGCGTGGCGGAAGCGGGCAGCGCGTTTCTGTCGCTCGGGACATCAGGCGTGCTGTTCGCCGGGACCGATCGCTTCGCGCCGAATCCCGCGCAAGGGGTACATGCGTTCTGCCATTGCTTGCCGGAGCGGTGGCATCAGATGAGCGTGATTCTGTCGGCGGCCTCGAGTCTTGGGTGGCTGTCGAAAGTCGTGAACCGCGAAGTCGGCAGCTTGCCCGAGCTCGCGAGCACGGCCAATCCTGCGACAGCGCCGATCTTTCTGCCGTATCTGAGCGGCGAGCGCACACCGCACAACGATGCGAACGCGCGCGGCGTGTTCTGGGGTTTGACGGGCGCAAATACGACAGGCGATCTCGCGTACAGCGTGATGGAAGGCGTTGCGTTCGCGATGGCCGATGGCTACGCCGCGCTGCAAAGCGCCGGGACGACGTTGCAGAGCGCGTCGTTCATCGGCGGCGGCTCGCGCAGCCCGTTCTGGGCCAACCTGTGCGCGACGGCGACGGGCATCACGATGCATCGTCACGAAGGCAGCGACGTGGGCGCGGCGCTCGGTGCGGCTCGCCTTGCACGGCTCGCGGTAACGGGCGAGTCGATCGGCGAAGTCTGCCTTGCGCCGCCGACGCTCGAGTCCTGCGAGCCGGATCGTGCGCAGGCTCCGCTGCTTGCGCACAGGCTTGCGCGTTATCGCAGCATTTATCAGGCACTCAAGGCGAGTTTCGCGGAACCGGTGTGATGCGCGTGTGGCACGGCGCACCGTTGCGCGCGCCGTGCAAACATGAGACTCAACTCAGATCGTGAAGATCCTTTTGCAACGGCTCGCTTACGGTAAAACTGGAGAACTCGACATGCAAGCCGCCGCGTTCGGGCGTGCAGCACATTGGCCCGGCGAAGTAGTGCGCGGCTAGAGGAAAAGGCGCGAGCCGCAACAGAGGCCACGTTTTACCGTCGACCGAATACTGCACACGTAACACCCCTCGCGTGACGGTTACACGCATCCAGAAGCCATCGGTGGCTGCAATAGGCGCACCGATGGCCCAGTCCGACTGGCCGACCGTCAACACGCTACTGATCATCAGTATGCCGTCGGTGAACTCGACACCGGCCTTCAGCCATGTCGACTCGTCGACGCGCACCATCAACCCCGCCTGATCGTATAGCGCATGAAATTGGCCGCGCACGCGCACCTGTGCGGTGAAATCGCCGTGCGTGCGTGCGCCGAAGCAGTGGCCCGAGTCGCGCGTGAAGCCGTAATGCGTGTTGCGCCAGAAGTCGGCTTTCGGATCGGTCGTCACCTCGAGCGTATCGCCTTCGAGCGACCACGTCGACGGTTCGTTGAACCATTGGCATTGTTCGAACACGCGCGGCCTCCTGTGTGTCGCAGATGCAGTCAGCACGACGCACACAAGGTCTAGCGCCCGCCGCGAGCCATGCTGGAGAATACGCCGTCGCGCCGAATGAGTCCATGAAAGAGGGCTGCTGCGATATGCGCAAGCACAGTCGCAAACAGCGCGAACGTGAGCCATGTATGCAACGCGCGCAGCAGCGCGAACAGATCCACGTTTCGCGGCACGATTGCGGGCAGATGCCAGGCGCCGAACAACGTGACGGGATAGCCGCCGGCCGAGAGCATCGCCCATCCTATCAACGGCATCGCGATGAATAGCCCGTACAGCACCAGATGCGATGCCTTCGCTGCAAAGCGCTGCAATGCGGGCATATCGTCAGGCAATGAAGGGCTGCCGTTCTTCCATCGCACTGCGACGCGAATCAGTGCGAGCACGAGCAACGCAACGCCGAGCGGCCGATGTAAGGCGATCAGCGTTGCATGCACGTGCGAAACCGTCGCGACCATCGCGACGCCGATGAATAGCATCGCGAGAATCAGCACAGCCATCGTCCAGTGCAACAGGCGCGCGAGCGGAGAGAAATGGCGAGAAGTGTTCGTCATGATGCGTTCCGTTCAGGGTTGCGAGGTGGCGGGAGCATGATGCAGCGCCTCTTCTCTCGTGCGCCGCTGATACGACACGGCATAGGCAGCCGAGCGCGCCGCGAGCAATGGATCGTCAGAAGGCTTGATGCCGTCGGGCAAGACGGTCGGATCGAAGTTCACATCGCGGCACACGCCATTCGCTTGCGGCGCGCTACGTTCGATCACGACGGTGCCCGCGTCGATGCGTTGCCGGTCGGCAGGCCATTGCAGCGTCGCGTCGTTGGTGGGATCGCCGGCGTTCGCAACCGTCACGATCAGATGCCAGCGGACGTTGCCGTGCTGGATCTGTTCGTCGAATTGATGCGACAGAAAGTTGGGATCGTTCTTCTCCTGCGGATCGACAGGCGCATACGGCGTTTCCGGTTCCACGGACCAGCGCGCAGCGTGCTCCTGTCCGCTCGCGTCGGTAAAGCGGAACGCATTGATGCTGTAGTACGCGGCATTCGCGAGACCGGACGACGCCGGATGCGTCTTCACCCATTGCTGAAACGGCTGCGTTTCGGGGTGCGATGCATAAAACGCCTTCAGCTTTGCGGGATCGGGCTTGCCTGTCTTCGCATCAGGCTGTGCCGCAACGAGTTGCTGATAGAACTGCTCGGGCGTATGTACCGCGAACACAGGCGTCGAATTCATGGCCGTGCGCCATTGTTCGCCATCGCGCTGTGTGAAGAGTAGTGCGAAGCTGCGAACGGGCACGCTGGCGTCGGCCGCGGATGGATTGCCACCGGGAATCGCAAAGCGGCCGATGACAGGCGTGCGGCCCGGCGCGAACACCTGCGCACGCGAGATCGACGCCGCGTTGCCGTTGCTGTCGAAATAGCCCTCTACGCAAAGCCCTTTCGCGTGATTGCGGCGATAGCCGGGGTGCGAGCCGCTGTCCGCCTGGAACTGGTCGATGATGCGGTACGTCGTGAGCCGCGCAGGCGTGAGCCAGCCGGCCGCATAAGCGAAAGTGCCAGCGAGCGCGAATACCGCTGCGCCGATCGCGGCGAATTTGCACGGAATGCAGCGTGCGCCCGACGCTCGGGACTTTGAATTCATCACGAATGCTCCTTTCGTTTCTGTTGATGACGTGCTTAGGCCGCCAACAGAACGGAGCCGTGTTTATTCCCGTCTCACGCGAGAATTTTTATCTGCAGCGGTCGATGCGAGAAAACAAAAAAAGTCGGGAATAGATTTCGACATTGCTTTGTTCATCACAGTGAAAGCGCCACACATCCTGTGACGCATCGACGTCACCTCTACACTGAAGGAGCTGGAAATGAAAAAGCTTGCACTGTTGACTGTTTCGATCGCCGCACTCGCTTCGACCGCATTTGCATCGAGCGCGTTTGCGCAGGAAAAGACCCGCGCAGAAGTCCGTCAGGAACTGATTCAGGCCGAGCAGAACGGCTCGCAGTTCGTAACCGACACGTCGTATCCCGAAGTCTCGCCCATCTATCAGCAACAGGTCGCTCATCAGAAGGCTGCGCAGGAGAGCGAAGGAGCCGGCATGGGTGGCACCCACGCATCGGGAACGCGGATGCCCGTCACGGGCGCGAATGCAGGCATGTCGTCATGCGTTGGTCCCGTCAGCTATTGCTCGGTGTACTTCGGCAGTTGATGGCAATGGCGGGTGACGGGTGGCGTTTCCACGCAGCGAAGCGCACCCCGCCTACCTATGTGCGCTTATCCGCACAACACATCCGTCGCGACGTGCGACGCCGGCACCGCGTCGATCAGAATGACATCGCCGATCGAATTGTCCGTGCGCAGTGGCAGGATCGCCTGATAGGCGGCGGATCGGTACCATGCGCGCGCGAGATCGCGATTGGGAAACTCAATGGCGACCAGGTCGCCGCGCCAGTTGCCTTCCAGCCGTTCGCAACGGCCGCCATGCAGCACGAAATGGCCGCAATAAGGCGCGAGCGTCGCATCGATACGCTTCAGGTACTCCACGATCTCCACGCCCATCTTCACTTCATGCAGGTGTGCAACGGCAAACGTCGACATGCTGCGCTCCCGGTCGTTGACGAATGACACCAGCATATCGGCCGCCGCAAAGCGAATCGATTACCTCTGAGGTAATGCCGCCCGCAAAAGCGATGCGCACATGAAGCACTTTTGACAGTCGGCATTTTGCGCGGGTCAGCGCGGGGCAACCCGCTGCAATGCGAGTCGGGCCGTGCGCCGCGTTACCCGCTCGCGCGATGTACATGTTTCGCACACGAAACGTTGTTGCGCTTTTGTTCCAGCGGGAGAATCCGTGCGAACTTCCGTAGAACGAGGCGCCATGCGGGTTCCAGCGCGGTTGTCAGGAAACGGCGAGCCCATGGTATGAAACATGCATCGATAAGGGGAAAGCCAATCCCATCCACATATCAATAACTACGGTCTTCCCATACGATGGATGCTCGCCACGCTACCGCTGCTGATCGCGAGGACGATGATGCCCGTGCGACGACGCGCACGAGCAATACACACCGCACGCCGCGCCTGATGAACCAACTCGAACAACGCGTGAGCGATGGCCTTCTCGCCGGTGAATTCCGGCTCGCTTTTCAGGGCATCTACGATGTGCAGACAGGCAAGCTCGCACGCGTCGAAGCGCTGATCCGCTGGATGCATCCGGATTACGGCATGTTGTTGCCCGATGCGTTTCTCGTCGCGCTCGATCATCCCCTTGTCGCGTTGCAACTGACCTATCACGTGATCGACGGTGCGTGCCGGGCGGTCGCTCACGCACAGCGGCAGGGGCAACAGGTGTGTCCGATCGCGGTCAACGTGCCGCCGCGCGTCGTCGCCGACGAGCACTTTCCGTCCACCGTGATGCAGATCGCGCGTCTGCATGGCGTCGAGCCCGAGTTGCTCGAGCTCGAACTCGTCGAAACGGAAGATTCGACCCGCCTGCTGGCTGCGCCGCCATTGACGAAGCCATTGCGCGAAGCAGGCATGCGTCTCGCGATCGACGACTTCGGCACGGGCTATTCGTCGCTCGCGCTTCTGAGCACGATCGACGTCGACACAGTCAAGGTCGCGCGCGAAATGCTCGATGGCGTACCGGATTGTCCGCGCGCATCGGCCGTCGCATCGGGTGTGCTGTCGATGCTCGAAAAGCTGAATGTCGCGGTAGTGGTGGAGGGCGTCGAAACCCGGGCGCTCGCGCGGTGGCTTGCACAATGGCCCAAGGTGCTCGCGCAGGGCTTCTTCTACGCACGTCCAACCTTCGAGTACGCCGACGTCCCCATTCAGGAGCGATACGTCGCGCTGTAGTGCTTCACGCCTGCGTATTGACGATGCCGCCCGTCGACTTGCCCGACGAAGCAAGTATCAGTTGAGCAAGCTCGGCCGTCGCCGTTTGCAGCGCCGCTGAAATCGACATCGCCTGCGCGCTCAACGAAGCGACCATCGCAGCGCCTGCCCCCGTGCTATCCGTATTCGCCTGCTGCTGTGCGCGGGCCATCTGCTGTTGCACGGCCGACAGCTTCTGTTGCAACGACTCGATCAGCGCCTTGAGCTGTTTGATAGCCGCTTCCTGAGCGCTGTCGCTGCCCGTCGATCCCGCGGGCGCCGCGCCTTGCGCAGTCTTTGCGCCGCTGGAAGGCGAGGCCGGGCTCGCGCCACTCGTCGCGGAAGTACCCGATGTGTCCGTCGACGTATCCGTTGTACGTGTGCTGGAGATCGCGGTGGTGCCTGAAAGATCGTTCTGGATTTGCATGGGCAGAGCCTCGGTTCGTTGAAAGAGAAACGGCTTGTCCGTGATAACGGCATGGGTCAGCACGTTCTTGAACGGCTTGATCTTTGTCAAAGAACACCGCGCCAGTGCAACCATTCAAACGAGATTCGCATGCACATGTCGCGCGTCGCGTTCAGAAATGCATCAATTTACGCGTGCGTTCAACTGAAGAAAACCTATGAAATGCGCGCGCAGCGCGCGAAAAACAGGCTCTTGCTTGCATGCGGCGGTGCCGATGAATGTGCAGTGGCAGACAATCGAACGCGCTGAATGTGCGCCGGGACACAGCGCGGGACGAGGATGAAGACAGGACGGCGCAGCACGTAAGCCGCCCGGATAGTGTGCTTCGCGTACGATATGGCATTCGCGTGCGAGCCGATGCGCCTCACCGGCGCGTCGATGCTCGCATGGGCGCATGACATTCGTGAGGCAACCCTATGGTCGAATCCTTGTTGAACCGCTTGCCGCGCGCGCTGCGCAGCGAAGCCGATTTCTGGTCGGTGCGTATCGTGAGCGAGCGGACCGACGATCACGCCGTACGCAACGACGTCGCGCAACCGCTTCGTCTCGCGAGCGATCGCGGCGCAATGCTGGTTGCGTGGTGTGGACGGGGCGCGGGTTATGCCGCCACGGCTGATCTGTCGGAGCGTGGTTTGCAAGGCGCGCTCGATATCGCGACCCAGCGCGCAAAGGCGTGCGCATCCGTGTCGCTGATCGATCATACGCAGATCGCGCGGCCTGTCGAAAGCGGCACCTATGAATCGCCCGCCGTCGCGCAAACGTTGCCGGACCGGCGCGAGTGGCTGGAGCGTCTGCAGCACGAGTGCGCGGCAGCGAACATCGACGGCCGCATCGTCGAGCGCACGGCCGCCGTGCAGCTCACGCACAGCGAGCAGACGTATCTGACGAGTGACGGCATACGCATTGATCAGCACTTCCGCTTCATGCTGCCGCAGATGTCGGTGACAGCGCATGCGAACGGCGTGACGCAGGTGCGCACGCTCGGCGGCGATTACGGCACGCTCGCGCAAGGCGGCGTCGACGTGCTTGCGCATTTCGGCTTCGATGGTGCGGGCGCACGCATCGCCGATGAAGCGTTGCAACTGGTGGCCGCACCGAACTGTCCATCGGGTCCGCGCGATCTGTTGCTGATGCCCGATCAGATGATGCTGCAGATTCACGAGTCGATCGGGCATCCGCTCGAACTCGACCGCATTCTCGGCGACGAACGCAACTTCGCGGGCTGGAGCTTTATCAAGCGCGAGCACTTCGGCTCGTATCGCTATGGCTCCGAACTGCTGAACGTCACATTCGATCCCGACCTGCGCGAAGAAGCCGCAAGCTATGCGTTCGACGACGACGGCACGCGCGCGCAACGCGAATACCTGATCCGCGATGGCGTGCTGATGCGCCCGCTCGGCGGTGCGTTGTCACAGCAACGCGCGCGGCTCGCGGGCGTCGCGAACTCGCGCGCGTCGAGCTGGAACCGGCCGCCCATCGACCGCATGGCGAATCTGAACATCGAACCGGGAACCAGCACGCTCGAAGACATGATCGCGAACATCGAAAACGGCATCCTGATGCGAACCAACACGTCATGGTCGATCGACGATCATCGCAACAAATTCCAGTTTGGCTGCGAATACGGCCAGCTGATCGAGAACGGCAAGCTCACGCAGGTCGTGCGTCAACCGAACTATCGCGGCATCTCGGCGAGCTTCTGGCGCAGCCTCGTGGCCGTCGGCAATGAAGCGACGCGCGGTGTGTACGGCACGTCGATGTGCGGCAAAGGCGAGCCGATGCAGATCATTCGCGTCGGCCATGCATCGCCCGCCTGCGTATTCAGCAACGTCGACGTATTTGGAGGCGCATGATGCGTGACAGTCATTCATCCGCTTCTCGCACGCGCTTCTTGACGCTCGCGAATGAGATCGAACAAAGGCTTACCTCGAATGAAATCGCGCTGACGTCGTTTTCCGCCGAGCAGTCCGACTTCATCCGCTTCAACCAGGGCAAGGTTCGCCAGTCGGGCAACGTGTCGCAGGCCAGCGTCACGCTGCGGCTGATCGACGGACAACGTCAGGCCTATTCGACATTCACGCTGTGCGGCGACATCGGCGCGGACACTGACGCGATCGCTCGAACGCTGGCGGCATTGCGCGACGGCCTGCGCGATGCACCCGACGATCCGCATCTTCTGTTCGACACGACGGTCTGGTCGGAAACGACGCAACGCGCAGGCACGTTGCCGTCGCCCGACAGGTTGCCGCTGATCGTCGCGCGGTGCGCACTCGGACTCGACTTCGTCGGCTTCTATGCGGGCGGCACGATTGCGCGCGGCTTTGCTTCGTCGCTCGGCAGCCGTGGCTGGTATGAAGTCGAGAACTTCAATATCAGCTGGTCGCTGTACGACGCAAGCGGTCGCGCAATCAGGAGCCACTATGCCGGCGATACCTGGAGCGATGCCGTATTCGCAGGCAAGGTCGAAGAGGCCGCTGCGCGTTTGCCCGTACTGTCCCGCGAGCCGCGCGCGCTGGCGCCGGGCCGCTACCGCACGTACTTTGCGCCCGCTGCGTTGCACGAGCTGATGGAGACAGCCTCGTTCAGCGCCTTCTCTGCGCGCACCCAGGCGACGGCGCGCAACGAGTTCTATCGGTTGAATATCGGCGAAGCTGCGCTCGATCCGCGCGTCACACTGACAGAAGATCTCACGCTCGACATCACACCGCGTTTCAACGACGACGGCTACCAGAGGCAAAGCGTGTCGCTCGTCGAAGCGGGGCGCGCCGTTGCCCAGTTGACCAACGCCCGCACGGCCCGCGAATACGGCCTGACACCGAATGGCGCGACAGCGGGCGAAACACCGTCTGCGCTGTCGATGCAAGGCGGTGATCTGGCGCAAACCGATGTGCTGCGCGCGCTGGACACGGGTCTCTATATCGGCAATCTCTGGTACGTGAACTTCTCGGACCGGATGAACTGCCGGATGACGGGCATGACCCGCTTCGCGACCTTCTGGGTCGAGCAGGGCCGCATCGTCGCGCCCGTCGATGCGATGCGCTTTGACGACAGCCTGTACCGGCTTCTCGGCAGCGAGCTCGAGCGCATCGGCGCACAGCCCGAACTGCTGCTGAACGACTGGACATGGGGCGAACGCGCAACGGGCGGCATGCAGCTGCCGGGTCTGCTCGTCCGTTCCTTCGATCTGACCTTATGACGCCACGCGTCGCAGCCTGAAGGGAAGCGGCGTCTGCGCACACGCGCAGCGCCCGCGTCCCGGGCGGTATGAATAATTCATGGATGTCCCCGTCACTGTGTGTTATTTCGCATCGCTAATGACATGGCGATACGTTGATCGCGGCACCCAAACGGTCCGCGTTTGTATTCGTCTTTGATTGTGCAGCGAGACAATACCCGACGCCCGGACACCGGCTCTGTGCGCTGGCGCACATCGAATGCAGACAACGCTTATGTGCGCCAACGCACATTGCTGTGTGCGTATTGCGACACTTACGGCATGCGTGAATTACGCGTTTTCTTGCGTGTACACCGATAAGTGTTGAATCTCTCTGCATGTCTCAATCGATTTCATATGGAATCGCCAACGCGATCGTCGTGAGGTCGCGCAATCTTTCGCGCGTTGCTTGCATCAGACGAATGCTCCACGCCGCGCATGCCGTTTCAACTTTGAATCAAAGCCGAAAGCTGTTGCGACGCACAAGCATATTCTTTGCTGGGCATGCCTTTGCGTCCGATGAATACGAAGGTTTCCGTACACGATCGGTACTCCGAATAGTGATTCGTCTTGCTCGTTGAGTTCAGCGATGAAACGTTTTTGATGTTTTACGGTTCGCTTGCAACGGCGTTTTTGTAGCGAGCCCTTAACCAGGAAGGTGGAGTGGGGTGCTGGTACGGACTTCGCTATAAGCCTCGCCGCGCAATTGGACGGGGCCGGTGCGCGACGCAACAACTGGCCATCGAAACAAGACGCTGTACTCCACGCCTCTCACAGGCCACGCGACGTTGTTGCTCTCCATGCGCCATTCGCATGGTGCAGGGACTCGCTTTGTCTGGAGGTTGGCACCGACAAGCGAGGAATCATGAAAACGAAACGCTCTAGCCGACACAAGCACGCTGCAGTCAAGGCGACCGCCTTGCTGCTGGTGCTGCTTGCGCGCGACTACTGCGCTGCGCAGCCGACCACTGCGTCCGAAAGCACGGGGAACGTCGCAGCAGGACATGTTGCAGAAGGCAAGGTAGACACGGAGCGCGACCAGCTCCGCAAACGGATCTTTGCGGAAGCAGGCGCGGGCGCCGCGCAGCTTGCGCTCCAGGAAGCGCGTGCAAGCCGCGACGCGTTTTCCGATCACGACCTCTTCCAGATCGAGGCGCTCGTCGTCGAAACGGAAGTGCATTGGGGCCGGCAACAGTCGCTTGCATCTGATGAACCCGACCGGCTCGCGCAAACGAACACGGCCCTCGCGCACATCGACGACATGCTGGCGCGCATGCCGGCATCGGATGAATTCGCGGACGTGCGGCGCTCGGTGCTCGTCGAAAAAGTGGCGGCATTGCAGGGCGTGGGCCGCATGAAGGAGGCGACGGCGCTTTACGAGGACCTGTCGCGCTCGAACCAGCCGATGCCCGCGCGCACCTACGCGGCAGCGGGTGATGCATACACCTACCTCGATCAGCCGCGCAAAGCGGCGCCCGCTTATGAGCGCGCGTTGCAGACGCCTGTCGAGCCGCTCGTGCCGTCCGTCGAACCGCATGCGTTGAAGCGCATCGACGTGCAGGAAGGACTCTTTTTCGCGTACCTCGATTCGGGCCGTTACGACAACGCACAGCAACTGCTCAAGGAAATTTCCGCCAGCACGCCGATTCGCGCGGATCTGGCCGAGCATCCCGAAGACGTCAACGAAGACTATGGCCGCGTGAAGAAACTGCAGGCGCAGTACCTGCTCTACACGGACCGCACGCGCGAAGGCGTCGCCGCGCTCGACGAATTGCGCCACGAGGCGCCGTTCGATCCCGCGCTGATCAGCGCGCGCTCGGATGCGTCGCTCGTGCAGCAGCGTCCGCACGAGGCGCAGAAGGTCTACGAAGGCACGCTCGTCGATCACCCCGGCGACATCGAAACGCTCGCGGGTCTTGGCCGCACTGCACTCGAACTGGGTCAGTACGACCGCGCCGCCGACGTCAACGCGACCTTCAGCGACCGCTTCCCCGACAACAACACGGTCAAGACGTTCCAGCAGGATTACGCGGCGTACAAGAGCCCGCAGCTGATCGTCGCCGGCAACGGGCAGAAGGGCAACTCGGTGCTCGCGGACGAAAACTGGGGCATCGACACGCAGCTCTACTCGATGCCGCTCGCCGACTACTGGCGCGTGTACGCGCATCAGTTCAGCGGCCGCGCGAACACGGGCGACGGCAACAGCGTCAGCCGTATCCGCAACGGCATCGGCGCGGACTTCCGTTTTCACGGCATCGACGCCGCGGCGGAAGTCAACCGTTCGACGGGTGGTCAGGCGAAAACGGGCGGCGCAGGCAGCGTGAGCTACGCCCCCGACGACCGCTGGCGCTTCTCGGCCGGTGTCGACAGCAACGTCAACACGCTGCCGTGGAAGGCGTACCAGGCAGGCGTCACGGGCCGTGCGGCGACGGGTGGCGTGCGCTACAGCATCGACGATTACCGCTACTTCGATCTCACGTACGGCGCGACGCGCTATAGCGACACGAACCTGAACCAGGCGTGGGTCGGCACTTGGTACGAGCGTCTCATCAATACGCCGAGCCATCTCGTCGCGACGTGGGTGGAACTGAACACGAGCAGCAACACGCTCGCGAACACCGCGTACTTCGCGCCGCATCGCGACATGACGGCGCAGCTCACGGCGATGTACCAGTGGACCTCGTGGCGCAATGCGGACCAGTCGCTTGCGAACCGCGCCTACGCCACGGTCGGCGGCTACCGTCAAACGGATATCGGCAACAGCATGCTGTGGGAAGTGCGGCTCGAGCAGCAATGGCAGTTCAGCGCGCACGCATCGCTTGCGTACGGCATCGGCCTTTCCAGCCAGCGCCTCGATCACACGCGCGAGACCAGCAAGCTCATCTACCTGAACCTGAACATTCCTCTGTAGGTCATCATGGACAAGCTCAATCGCAGACGTTTTCTTGCATTCGCCGCAGGTCTCGCCGCCGTGCCCGCTGCCCAGGCGCGTATCGCGCTCGACCGTTTGCCGCCGCCCGACGCGGACGATGGCCTGACGTTCCGCGTGCTCGCCATTCACGACATCCGCGACGACCTGCGCGCGGATGTCTCGACGGTCGCCGATACCTGCGCGATCAGCACGGCCACGCTCAACACGATCTTCGCGTGGCTGAAAGCGAAGGACTTCCGCCCGGTGAGCGTCGATCAGATCGTCGCGTCGCGCAATGGCGGGCCGCGCCTGCCGCCGCGCGCCGTGCTGCTCACCTTCGACGACGCGTACAAGAGCCAGTTCACGCGCGCCTTCCCGCTGTTGCAGCAGTACGGCTATCCCGCGCTGATCGGCGTGGTCACGCGCTGGACCGACACGCCCGCGGGTGACCCCGTGCGCATCAGCCACAAGTCGGTGATGCCGCCGGGCTACTTCATGAGCTGGGACGATCTGCGCGAGATGGCGAACTCCGGCCTCGTCGAAGTGGCCTCGCACACGCACGACATGCATCACGGTGCGCTCGCCAATCCACAAGGCAATGAATTGCCCGCTGCGAGCGCGCATCTGTACTACCCGCAACTGGAGCGTTACGAGACGGATGAAGAGTACCAGGCGCGCGTGCACGACGACCTGAAGCGCAGCGTCGACCTGATCGAGGCCCGCACGGGCGTGACCGTGCGCTCCGCCGTGTGGCCGTACGGGATGTACAACGCGGCGCTCATCAAGGCATCGCAGGCGCTCGGCATGTCCGTGCATTTCACGCTCGACGACGGCCCTAACACGCCCGACGTACCGCTCACCGCGATTCGTCGCCTGCTCGTGTCGTATGACTGGGACGTGGGCACGCTGATCGCGCAGATGCGGTCGTCGCGCCTGTATCGCGGCGAGCACAATCCCGTCGAGCGTGTGGTCAACGTATCGCTCGACGAGATGTACGACATCGATCCGAAGAGGAGCGAAGAGAAACTGGGCCGGCTGCTCGACCGCATCAAGGATCTCGAACCGAAGTCGGTGTACCTGAAGGCGTACTGGGACCCGGACAACACGGGCGTCGCGCGCGCGCTGTACTACCCGAACCGCCATATGCCGATGCGCGCCGATCTGTTCAACCGCGTCGCATGGCAACTGATCACGCGTGCCGGCGTGCAGGTATACGCGCGCATGCCGTTGCTCGCGTTCGATCTGCCCACAGGCCATGCGGCAGCGGGACGCCTCGTCGAGGTCGCAGCCAACGGCCCCGCCGATACGCGGCAAGGCCGCGCGCCGCGCCTGAGTCCGTTCGATCCCGTCGCGCGCCAAACCATCCAGGACATCTACGACGACCTCACGCGTTATTCGAGCTTCAACGGCGTGGTGTTCGGCGCGGACGCGACCTTGAACGCGTACGAGGACACGAGCGCGGCCGCGCTGGCCGTGTACCGCTCGTGGGGCCTGCCCGGCGACGTCGCGCAGATTCACGCATCGGACGATCTGATGCAGCGCTGGGCGGCGGGCAAGACCGCGTATCTGAACACCTTCACGAACCAGCTTGCCGAGCGCGTGCGCGCCTATCAGGGCGGCGGGAATGTGCTGACGGCGCGCACCGTGCCCGCCGAAGCCATATTCGATGCGAACGCCGAGCGCAACTTCTCACTGAGCCTCGCGTCGTCGCTGGCGAACTACGACTTCGTCGCGCTGACGGCGGCTCCGCGTGCCGGTGGCGAGCGCATCAGCGACGCGTGGCTCGACAGCCTGCGGCAGACGGTGTTGCAGCAGCAAGGCGCGGTCGCTAAGACCGTGTTCGAACTGCCCGCCATCGACCGGCAAACGCAGCAGCCCGTCGAGGCGGCCGTGCTGCGCGCGCAGATGAAGCGGCTCAACGCGGCGGGTGTCGTGCATATGGGCTACGGACCGGACGACTTCCTGAAGAACCGGCCGGACACGACGGTGCTGCGCGACGTGATGTCGGTGCAGAGCACGCTGAGATCGAATCAGGGGATGTTGGGTTGAGCCTCGCGCGACGCATGTCGATGAACGCGATGCCAACCCGGACCAGGGGACCACAATGAAAAACGCAATGAACATCATCTCGAACTTCGTCTTCTACTATCCGCTGCTGATGGCGTATCTGTGGATGGTGGGGGGGCTGCTGCACTATCTGCTGATCGAGCGCCGCGACGCCGGACGCAAGGCGGCGCCGCCGCTCGCCTCGTATCCGAAGGTGTCCGTCGTCGTGCCTTGCTACAACGAAGCGGACAACGTGCGCGAAGTGATCGCGTGCCTCGACCAGCTGAACTATCCGAACTACAACATCATCGCGATCAACGACGGCAGCCGCGACGAGACGGGCGCCATCCTCAACGAGCTCGTGAACATGTATCCGAAGCTCGTCGTCGTGCACCAGCATCAGAACGAGGGCAAGGCGATCGGTCTCACGACGGCCGCGATGCTGTCGGACGCCGAGTACCTGATGTGTATCGACGGCGACTCGCTGCTCGACAAGGAAGCGATCGGCTGGATGCTGCGCCACTTCCTCGACGACGCATCCGTCGGCGCGGTGACGGGCAACCCGCGCATCCGCACGCGTTCGTCGCTGCTCGGTCGCATGCAGGTGGGCGAGTTCTCGTCGATCGTCGGCCTCATCAAGCGCACGCAGCATATGTATGGGCGTCTGCTGACGGTGTCGGGCGTGGTGTCGATGTTCAGGAAGCGCGCACTGCAGGAAGTCGGCTACTGGAGCTCCGACATGCTGACGGAAGACATCGACATCAGCTGGAAGCTGCAGGTGCAAGGTTGGGGCGTGGACTTCGAATCGCGCGCGCTCAGCTGGATCCTGATGCCGGAGACCTTCCGCGGTCTCTACAAGCAACGTCTGCGCTGGGCCAAGGGCGGCATTCAGGTGCTCTTCAAGTACGCGGGCGCGGTGCTGTCCCGCCGCAACATGATGATGTGGCCGATCTTCGTCGAGTACGCGACCAGCATCGTGTGGGCGTACTGCATGCTGTTCACGCTCGTGATGATGGCGGCCACCGCGCTCTTCACGCTGCCCGAAAGCTGGCGCTTCGCGTTCGTGCCGCGCGGCACTGGCGTGCTGCTGTTCGCGACCTGCTGCGCACAGATCCTGATCGGTTGCCTGATCGACCGCCGCTACGACAAGAACCTGCTGCGCTATTTCGTCGACACCGTCTGGTATCCCGCCGCGTTCTGGGCAATCAGCATGATCGCTTCCGTGATCGCGCTGCCGGGCGTGGTGAGTCAGCGTCGCAGAAAGCGCGCGCGCTGGGTCAGCCCGGATCGCGGCATCCGTTCGAGCGGCGCGGTAAAGGCGGACGCCTCGGCGGCACTGCTCGCGCAGCGCACGGAATGAAGCACTGAAGCACGCAGATGAACCAATCGAATTGACAACGCAAGTCAACCGTCTCAGGGGAACAACATGGAATTTCCGATCATCGATGTTTCGAAGCAGTCCGTCTCGCAGTTCGCCACGGAAGGCAGCAAGGCCAAAGCCATGCGCTCCGTTGCGTGGTATCGCGTCGTGCGGCCGACGCTCGTGCTCGGCACGTGGCTGCTGGCCGCGCTGTATATCCGCTGGTGCCTTGCGAATGCGAGCGAAGAAGAGCTGTCGCTCAACGCATTCATGCCCGGCATCATGGGCATCGGCATCGTCGCGCTGGCGATGATTCTGTGGACCTTCGGCCGCCAGATGGACGCGATGAGCACGAACCGCGTACGCCGCATGCCGCAGACGAGCGAGGCGCAAGCGCCGCAGACCACGCATGAAATTCCCGAAGGCGATGCGGGCCGCTGCCTCGTCGCTTATCACGATGCCGACGGCATGATCTCGCACGTCATGAGCGTGCGCGAGTTCGAACGCGAGGCGGCATAAGCCCCTCGCGTTCTCACCGTACAAACACACGCACCACGGAGACCAACATGTGCGGAATCGTAGGAGCAGTGGCTCAGCGCGACGTCGTCGGCGTGCTGACGGAAGGTCTGCGCCGGCTCGAGTATCGCGGCTATGACTCGTGCGGCGTCGCCGTCCTGCAGCACGGCGCGCCGCGCCGCGTGCGCAGCGTCGAGCGCGTCGCGAATCTCGCCGACCAGGTACAGGAAGCCAGCTTGTCGGGCACGATCGGTGTCGCGCACACGCGCTGGGCGACGCATGGCGCGCCCGTCACCGACAATGCGCACCCCATCTTTTCGCGCGACGAGATCGCGCTCGTGCACAACGGCATCATCGAGAATCACGAGCCGCTGCGCGACGAGCTGAAAGCGCTCGGCTACGTGTTCGAATCGGATACCGACACGGAAGTGATCGCGCATCTGATCCATCACACGCGCGAGCAGGACCCATCGCGCGATCTGCTGACGGCCGTGCAGCGCGCGTTGCAGCGTCTGCGCGGCGCGTATGCGATTGCCGTGTTCGCGAAGAACGAGCCCGACCGCGTGATCGGCGCGCGCGCCGGCTCGCCGCTGGTGATCGGCGTGGGCGAGCGCGGTAACTATCTGGCCTCGGATGCGATGGCGCTGTCAGGCACAGCCGAACATTTCATCTTCCTCGAAGAAGGCGATATCGCGGTGCTGTCGTGCGACGGCGTGCATATCGTCGATCGCGACGGCGCGACCGTGCGGCGCGAAGTGCAGGCGCAGCACACGAGCCACTACGCGGCCGAACTCGGTCCGTATCGTCACTACATGCAGAAGGAAATCTTCGAGCAGCCGGACGTCGTCGCCGACGCGACGGAGCGCGTCCGTTCGATCACACCGGCCCTGTTCGGCCCGAACGCGCAGCGTGCGTTCAGCGAGATCGACTCGCTGCTGCTGCTCGCATGCGGCACGAGCTATTACTCCGCGCTGACGGCGAAGTACTGGCTCGAATCGATCGCGGGCATTCCGACGCAGGTGGAGATCGCGAGCGAGTACCGGTATCGCGAGAGCGTGGTGAATCCGTGCGCGATGGTCGTCGTCGTGTCGCAATCGGGCGAAACGGCCGATACGCTCGCCGCGCTGAAACACGCGCAGGAACTCGGCCATCACCATACGCTCGCGATCTGCAACGTGCCGCATAGCTCGATGATGCGGCTCACGGAATTGCAGTACCTCACGGGCGCGGGGCCGGAAATCGGCGTCGCCTCGACGAAGGCGTTCACGACGCAACTGGTCGCACTGTTCCTGCTCGCGCTCACGCTCGGCAAGGAACGCGGCCACGTGAGCGCCGACGACGAAGCGCGCGCGCTGCGGCAACTGCATCATCTGCCGGCTGCGCTCAACAGCGTGCTCGCGCTGGAGCCGCAGATCGTCTCCTGGGCGGAAGCGCTCGCGCGCAAGGATCACGCGTTGTTCCTCGGCCGTGGCGTGCATTACCCGATCGCGCTCGAAGGCGCGCTCAAGCTCAAGGAGATCTCGTACGTGCATGCGGAGGCGTATCCGGCCGGCGAGCTGAAGCATGGGCCGCTGGCGATCGTCACGAACGAGATGCCCGTCATCACGATCGCGCCGAACGATGCGCTGCTCGAAAAGCTCAAGTCGAACATCCAGGAAGTGCGCGCGCGTGGCGGCCAGCTGTACGTGCTCGCCGATGCGGGCACGAAGATCGAAAGCCGCGACGGCGTGCGCGTGATCCAGCTGCCCGAGCATTACGGGCCGTTGTCGCCGATCCTGCATGTGGTGCCGCTGCAATTGCTCGCGTATCACACGGCCTGTGCGCGCGGCACCGACGTCGACAAGCCACGCAATCTCGCGAAATCGGTCACGGTGGAGTGAAGGGCGCTCATGCGGACTACGATTGCAGTGCTCGTCGTGGCGGCCACGGTGGCCGCAAGCTGCGTCGTTCCGTCCGCGCTCGCGGGCGGAACGAAGGCGGCCAAAGCCGCAAAAGCTGCGAGCGCGCCGACGGGCGACCTGCGAGCCTATATGCACGGCATCGGCGCGGTTTCCGATGCGCAGGGCGTGACGACCGTGTTCTTCAGCAGCTCGGGCCTGCCGCCGCGCGGTGCGGGGCGCGACCGCAACTGGACGCACGATGTCTACGTCGCGCGCTGGACGCCGCAGCAGCCGAAGCTCGACCGTCCGCGCGTGTTCATCAGCCGGCCGGAGGCGCAGGAGCCCGTGTCCGTCGCGCAGAACGATACGGGCCGTGTGATGGTGTCGTTCGAGGACGGCTGGAATACGCCGAATGAAGTGAGCCAGCGCTATGGCGTCTATACGGCCGATCTGAAGGACGTAAAGCCGTATCCGAACGATGTGCTGTCGGGCGGTCACTCTGGCCATGTCGCCGCCGTCGGCTCGCGCTTTGTCGTGTTCTACTCGAACGACTGGGTAAACGGCGGCGGCGTCGACAACCTCGGCACGGGCAACGGCGTCTATGTGAAGACCTACGACGCCGACGGCGCGCTGCTGCAGGCCATCGACGTCGCGCCGCGCGTGCGCGAATGGTGGCCGATGATTGCCGCTTCGCCGATTCGCGCGCTGCTGGTGTGGCAGCAATATGTGAGCGGCGAGACTTACGCGCGGCTGAAGGTCGCGACGCTCGATCCGTCGACGGGCGCGCTCAGCGAGCCGCGCGTGATCGCCGACCGGCTGCTGTATTACACGTATGCGGCGGCGTACGTGCCGTCGATCGACCGCTTCGTCGTGGTCGCGACCACTGACAAGGGCAAAGGCTTCGCGCAGCTGATCGACGCGAACGGTCAGACCACGGCGACGCTCGATTGCATGCCGGCGTCGGTGCGCGAGGCGGGCATCGCGGTGATTGGCGAGCGGGCGTTTGCGCCGTCGCAGGACGGACGGCTGCTGCATCTGAAACTCGCGCCCGCGTCGATCGAACTGGCGGGCACGCAGGCATCGCCGATTGCGTGGACGTATACAGGCAGCGTCGGGCTGGTGCGCTCGCCGACCCAGTTGCATTGGGTTGCGACGAGCCCGAAAGGGCTGCAGGAGGCGGACTTCGATCTGAAGGCCGCGAATGTGAAGGCGCCCGATGCGAAGGATTTGTGCCGGGGATAGCCGTTCGCCGTGCGTGCGGTAACGCCACGGGCCGCACGCACCCCATTTTTTGTATCGATGTACCGGCCAGATACATTGGGACACAAAGCCGCGAATGGGCCAGGGTATAAAACCGTCATCGCATCGAGGAGCACGCCATGACTACCCACACCCACCACGGCTCATGCCATTGCGGCGCCGTCAAGTTCACCGTCGAAACGCCCGTCACGCCCGCCGTCCGCTGCAACTGTAGCCTGTGCCGGCGCAAGGGCGCGCTGATGTCGCCGTTCTTTCCGGCGAGCGCGCTCAATATCGTGTCCGGCGAGGACAGCCTGACGCTGTACCAGTTCAATACGCAGGTCGCGAAGCACTATTTCTGCAAGCAGTGCGGCATCTATCCGTTTCATCAGACACGCAAGGACCCGAACCTGTGGCGCGTGAATATCGGCTGTCTGGACGGCGTCGATCCTTATGCGCTGGAGTCGTCGGTGTCGGACGGCAAGAGTCTGTCCGTGGTCGAGGACGCCTGAAGGCCATATGAAGGACGCGTAAGATAAGCGAACCCTGGCAGGCGAAGGAGCCTTGTGTGGACAAAACGGATCACGTACTGATCGTCGACGACGACCGCGATATTCGCGAACTGGTCGGCACGTATCTCACCAGGAATGGTGTGCGGGTGACGCTCGCGTCGGGCGGGCGGCAGATGCGCGCGGCGCTCGCCGACGAGCGGCCCGACCTGATCGTGCTCGATCTGATGCTGCCCGGCGAAAGCGGCCTCGACCTGTGCCGCGAACTGCGCGCGGGCGAGTTTCAGACCATTCCGATCCTGATGTTGACGGCGCTGAGCGAGGAGACCGACCGCGTGGTCGGCCTCGAAATGGGCGCCGACGACTACCTCGCGAAGCCTTTCGCGGTGCGCGAACTGCTGGCCCGCATCCGCGCGATCCTGCGGCGCGCCCGCATGATGCCGCACGGCGGCACCGACGAACCAGCGGGCGCCGCGCACTTCCTGCGCTTCGGCGACTGGCGGCTCGATACCATCGGCCGCAATCTGATCGACAGCGACGGCACGATGGTCGCATTGAGCGGCGCCGAATACCGGCTGCTGCGTGTGTTCGTCGACCATCCGCAGCGCGTGCTGACGCGTGACCAGCTGCTCACGCTCACGCAAGGGCGGCAGACGGAACCGTTCGACCGCTCGATCGATCTGCTCGTGAGCCGCGTGCGCCAGCGTCTGGGCGACGACGCGCGCGAGCCGCGCTACATCAAGACACTGCGCAACGAAGGCTATGTGTTCTCGTCGCTGGTGACGGCCGAGGACAACGGCGGATGAGCATGGCAACCGATCGTCTGCGCGGCCTGTGGCCGCCGCGCACGCTGTTCATGCGGCTGTCGCTCATTTTCGTGGCCGGGCTGTTCGCCGCGCAGACGCTGTCGTTCTGGCTCACGATGACCGAGCGCAACGAGGCGACCATGCATGTGATGGTCGGCTACATCGGCCAGGAAGTGACCAGTTCCGTCGCGCTGCTGGACCGCCTGACGCCCGCCGAGCGCGAGGAATGGCTGCCGAAGCTTGCGCGGCGCAGCTATCGTTTCGTGCTGGGTCCGGGCACGCGCGGCATGCCGCCGGACGCGAAGCTGTCGCAGGAAATCGGTGCGTCGATCGCAAAGGACATCGGCCCGCAGTACAAGGTGACGGCCAACGCCATCCCCGGCGAGAGCGAGCATCTCGAAGTGCACCTGACGCTAAGCGACGGCACGCCGCTCACCATAGACATGCATCCGATGCACGGCATCCCGCTGTCGCCGTGGCTGCCGCTCGTGCTGATCGCGCAGCTGGCGCTGCTGACGGGCTGCGCATGGCTGGCCGTGCGCCTCGCCACCCGGCCGCTCGACCGTCTTGCGCGTGCCGCCGACACGCTCGGCCCCGATCTCGCGCCCGACGCGCTGCCCGAAGACGGCCCTGAAGAAGTGGCGCGCGCGTCAAAAGCCTTCAACGCGATGCAGGCGCGCATCGGCATCTATATGCGCGAGCGGCTGCAAATCCTTGCGGCGATTTCGCACGATCTGCAAACGCCCATCACGCGCATGCGTATACGCGCCGATCTGCTCGACGACGAAGCCGAGCGCGCGCGCCTGCAAAAAGATCTGAAAGAGATGGAATTGCTGGTGCGCGAAGGCGTTGCCTATGCACGCACGCTGCACGGCGCCGACGAGCAACCGCGCCGCATCGATCCCGATGCACTGATCGAAAGCATGGTCAGCGACTATACGGATGCGGGCGATCCCGTCTCGCTGACGGGGCATGTCGGCCGGCCGGTGACGACGCGGCCGCAGGCGCTGCGCCGCATTCTCGGCAATCTGATCGACAACGCGCTGAAGTACTCGGGGCACGAGGCGGTGACGGTGGAAGTGAGCGTCGATGCATCGCGCGGACGGCAAGTGACCGTCGCCGTGCTCGATCGCGGTCCGGGCATTCCGCAGGAACTGCTCGATGCCGTGTTCCAGCCGTTCTATCGCGTCGAAAGCTCGCGCAACCGCGAGACGGGCGGCACGGGGCTCGGGCTTGCCATCGCGAAGCAGCTGGCGCAGTCGATGAGCGCCACGCTGACCTTGCGCAATCGCGAAGGCGGCGGCCTGGAAGCGCGTCTCACACTGTGACGGATGCCACGTCGCCGTGCGCGGATCCGTGCGGCGCTCGCACCGTCGCGATTTCGATGCACGCGAGAGGACGAACATACGCACATCGATAACAGCGCATTTTTTTCGCGCTCTATACTGAAGCGATCCTTCCTCTTCGAAAGCGAACCATGCGTCGTTTATCAGTCAGGCGGTCGCCGATTCACGGCAAAGGTGTGTTCGCACTGCGCATGCTCGCGGCGGGCGAACGCATCATCGAATACAAAGGCGAGGTCACGTCCTGGCGGCGTGCCGCGCGGCGCATCGAACGCACGGGCGACTATGGGCACACGTTCGTGTTCGGTCTGTCGGATGGACGCGTGATCGACGGCAGCGTCGGCGGCAACAGCGCGCGCTGGCTGAACCACGCGTGCCGGGCCAATTGCGAAGCGGTCGAGATCGACGGACGCGTGTTCATCGAAGCCGCCGTCGATATCCAGCGTGGCGAAGAACTGTTCATCTCGTACGGGCTGGCCGTCGACGACCCGCACGACGAGGAAACGCGCAGCCAGTATGTGTGCCGGTGCGGATCGCCTGCGTGCCGCGGCACGATGCTCGCGACCGAGGAAGAGGCGCTCGCGTGAAGCGTGCACTGCGGTTGCTGGTCGCGGGAACGGTGGATTGCAGGGTCGGGGAGGGCCTCCCGCCGGGCTGTGATACAGTCCCCGCAGCGTTCCAGAGAGGCGTCCATGACAAACCGACCACGGAAAACCCTGCATTCCCCGGCACCGACCTTGCCGATGTTGCTGATGGAACTGGAGGCATCGTTGCCTTCGCTGATGACGCAGCCGCCGTCATTGTCGAGCGCGCTCGTGCGCGTCTGTCGATCCCTCGACCCCGCCAGCGCGCCGATGCGCCAGCGCAAGCCGCGCGCAGCCCGGCCCGCCCGCGCGAAAGCGGCGAGCGTCGATACGCCGCTTTCGCTGCCACTCTTTCCCTGATACATGCGTAAACCTCGCGTGCAAAGCGGCGAGCGGTTTGCGTCACGTTCTCTTTTCTTTTTCTTTCCGCCGAAGCGTGGTTCGTAGGCATTCGCACGTGAACGTGCGCGATGCATCGTCGTCACGCGCCCGTCATAGTTGACACCCACGTTGGAATTGCGCCGGCAGCACAAGCGCATCGGCCGCAGATCACGTCAGGATGTCCGCGCCGCCTCATGCGCGCGCACACCCGGCACACGCGGAAACGCGATCTGCACGGCGAGCCCGCGTCGTCCGATGCCCGAGCCGATATGAATCTGCGCATTGAAATGCGCGGCGATGCGCGCGACGATCGACAGCCCGAGCCCGCTGCCGTTGCCGCTCGCGGACGCCGATGCGCCGCGAAAGAAGCGGTCGGTGAGACGCAGGCGCTCTTCGTCGGTGACGCCGGGACCGTTGTCGGAGACCGTCAGCGATACCGTCTGCGCATCGGCCAGCACGGTAATGTGCACGCGTCCGCCGCTCTCGCCGTACTTGATTGCGTTGTCGAGCAGATTGTCGATCAGCGTGCGGGCCAGCGCGCGGTCGGCATAGACTTCGGCGTCGCGCTCGCCCGAGAGCATCACCGTCATCGATTTGTCTTCCGCATGCGGCGCGCGGAACGCGATCGCCTCGCCGGCGACGTCATGCAGCCGGACGCGCGCCGTCGCCACCGTGTCGCGTTCGTCGAGCCGCGCGAGCAACAGCAGTTGCTCGGCGAGATGCGCGCTCCGGTCGACGCCCTGGACCACCCGGCGCATCGCCTGCTGTTGTTGCGCGCTGTCGTGCGCGGCGAGGGCGACCTGCGCCTGAACCTTGATCGCGGCCAGCGGGGTCTTCAGCTCGTGCGCGGCGTCGGCCGTGAACGCGCGCTCGCGCAAAATCGACTGCTGCAATCGCGCCAGCAACTGGTTGATCGCATCGAGGAGCGGCCGGACCTCGGCGGGTGACGGGTTGACGTGAATCGGCTCGAGATTGCGGCTGTCGCGCATGCGCACGGCCTTCGAGATCGCCGACAGCGGCCTGAAGCTGTGGCCCACGCTGAACCATACGAGCAGCGCGAGCACGGGCAGCGCAAAGGCCATCGGCCGCGCGATACGGCTCGCCACGCCCGTCGTCAGGTCGCTGCGCACGTTGGCCGGTTCGAACACCCGTACCATGCGGCCCGTGGCACTGTCTCGCAACGCATAAGCGAGCCACGGCCGGCCGTCCACGGTCATCGCGTGGACGCCGTCCGCCGCTTCGCCCGGGCGGGTGGAGCGATGCAGCGAAGCGATGCCCGCGCTGGCCACGATCACACCGCCCGCCGCATCGCGCACCTCGAAAAGCGCATAGCGAGGCTGCGCGTCGGAGTCGTCGTCGACGGCGGGCGAGGCGCGCGTGTACTCGTTGCGCACGTCGATCCCGGCAGCGGCGAGCCGCGTCAGATTCGGGTCGTCGAGCTGCGCCAGCAGATGCGCGAGCTGGATCAGACGGGCCCGGTCCCATTCGTCGACTTCGCGCGTCGCGTTGTTGAAGCTCCACGCGAACATGACCGCCCACACCGCGCCGACGCTGACGAGTATCAGCCACATCAGGCGGCGGCGGATCGATGTCGAGCGTGGCTGCGTCATGTCCTGTCCACGATATAGCCGAAGCCGCGCACCGTGCGGATGACATCGCCGCCGAGCTTCTTGCGCAGGTTCGACACGTGCACTTCGATCGCATTGCTTTCGACTTCCTCTTGCCAGCCATACAGGCTTTCCTCGATCCTGGCGCGCGGCTGCGGCACGCCCGAGTGCGTGAGCAGGTGGATCAGCACGGCCCATTCGCGGGCGGTAAGCGCCACGCGCACGCCGTTTCTGGATACCGTCTGCGCGACGGGATCGACACTCAGGTCGCGCCACTCGATCAGTTCGCTGCCACGGCCCTGCGAACGGCGGATCAGCGCGCGGCAGCGCGAGACCAGTTCCGCCAGGTCGAACGGCTTGCCGAGGTAGTCGTCGGCGCCGGCGTCGAGGCCGCGCACCTTGTCGGCGGCCGTGTCCTTCGCGGTGAGCACCAGCACGGGGATGTCGTTGCCGCCTGCGCGCAGCGACTTCAGCAGCTCCATGCCGGAAAGTTTCGGCAAGCCGAGATCGAGAATCACGAGCAGATAGGGCGTGGTCGCGAGCGCGAGCTGCGCGTGCTGACCGTCGCGCGCCCAGTCGACGGTGAAGCCCGCGTTGCGCAGCGCAACTTCGAGCCCGCTGCCGATCAGGTCGTCGTCTTCCACGAGAAGAATGCGCATGGTGTCGTTGTCCGGCTGCCGCCTGGTCTCAGGCATGTCGTATTGCCTGCGAGTCTAGCGCGGTTGCAGTATGTATACGTGCGCTTGCCATCGTTTGAAGGTGTTAAGCATTTCTTCAGGTTCGCGCCGTTAGCATCGCCGCGTGACGCATGCGTCGCGCCACTTCATAAGAGACATAAGAGACTGACGATGAGCCTCAACACTTTTGCCCAACGACCCGCCTATGACGGCGTCGCCCGACTGTTGCACTGGCTGGTCGCGCTGCTCGTCGCCGCGCAGTTCGTGATCGGCTGGACGATGCCCGACGTGCATCGCGATACCTTGCCCAACGGGTTGATCGCGTGGCATCTCGGCGTGGGCGCGGCAATCGTCGCGGCAGTGGCGTGCCGCATCGCATGGCGCGCCACGCATGTGCCGCAGGCCGCGGAGTTGTCGCGCGCACTCAGCGTGATTTCACGCACGACGCATGCGCTGCTGTACGCGTTGCTGGTCGCCGTGCCGCTTGCGGGATGGGCGAACGCGTCGTCGCGCGGCTGGGCGGTGAAGCTGTTCGGCACGGTTCGCTATCCTGATCTGACGGCGTCTGGCTCGCCGACGGGCCACGCACTCGGCGACGTGCATAGCTGGCTTGCATGGGTGCTGCTTGCACTGATCGTGCTGCATGTCGGCGGGGCGCTGTTCCATCGCATCGTGCTGAAAGACAATGTGTTGCAGCGGATGCTTCCGTAAGCCGCAAGCAATGTGACGCAAGCCATCTGAAACACGCGTCGAATTCAAGTGCTTAATATTCCCTTCAGAATCCGCTCGCTACCATCGGTGCGTCGTGTCCAGCATGGCTGGTCACGCTCGAATCTGTCGCACCGTCACGCAGGCTTCATATTAGCGAAGTAGCAGCAGCGGGCCGGTGCGCGCCACGTAGGGCTGGCTCGCCATGAAGCACACCACTGTTCAGATGATCCGCGCGCACCTCGTGACGGCGTCTGTTGCCGCGACGGCCATCGACGTCTGTGTCGTGAGCCTGCTTTTCTTCTGCAAGATTCCGCAAACGCTGTTCGAGACCACGACGTTCCGCGTGCTGACGTTCGGCCTGTTGCTGGCTGCCGTTCTGATTACACGTCACGCGGCGCGCGTGGCGTTTCGCGCGGCTGTGAAACGACGTCATGCGCATTTCGTCGGACCACGGCGCGATGCCGTTTGCGTGTCCACCATCTGTCCTGCGCGCGGGCTCGTCATCCTTCATCTGCATTTCACCGGCATGCCTTACGTTCCCGTTCACGCGACGGGATGGTGACACCGGTTTGTCTTAGTGGCTGCGCGTCGACACGACGACCAGCTTGCATTCATTTCAGCGGGAGCAATCGACAACATGCAGGACACGCTGTTACGTATCGACTGGTTGCCGATGATGTTCGTGTGCGGCGCAGCGCTATACGCCGTCGTGGCCGTACTGGCCTCGCTCGTGTCGGTGTCGCGTGCTGCCGCGCGCGAACGGCGATCCTTGCCGATGCGTGCACCGGTGCCCGTCAGCGTGCTCAAGCCGCTGTGCGGCGCCGAGCCGCGACTCTTCGACAACCTCGCGACCTTCTGCGAGCAGACGCATCCGTGCTTCGAACTGATCTGCGGCGTATCGAGCGCGGACGACCCCGCCATTGCGATCGTCCATCGCCTGCAGGCTGAGTATCCGCATTGCCGCATTTTGCTCGTCGTCGATCCGCGCGTGCACGGCACGAACCTGAAGGTGAGCAACCTGATCAATCTCGCGCAATGCGCGCGACATGATGTGTTCGTGCTCGCGGATAGCGACATCGCCGTCGAAGCGGATTACCTGGAGCGCGTCTGCGCGCCGCTCGCCGATCCGCAGGTCGGCGTCGTCACGTGCCTGTATCGCGCGAAAGGCATTGCCGGGTTCTGGTCGCGCGTCGGCGCGCAGTTCATCAACGAATGGTTCGTGCCGTCGGTGCGGATCGCGCATGCGTTCGGCTCGACGCGCTTCGGCTTCGGCGCGACGCTTGCGCTGCGTCGCTCGACGCTCGCGGGCATCGGCGGTTTCGAGCGGCTGCGCAACACGCTCGCCGACGACTACTGGCTGGCCGGTCATGTGCGCGAACTGAACCTGCACACGGTGCTGTCGCCCGTCGTCGTCGAGACGGATGTGACCGAGCGCACGCTCGCCACGCTGTGGAACAGGGAGACGCGCTGGCTGCGCACGATCCGCTCGGTCAACCGTGCGGGCTTCGCGTTGCTGTTCGTGACGTTCACGATGCCGTGGATGGTCTGCGGCGCGTGGCTCGCGTTCGCGTTGCATCGCGCCAGCATGCATCCTGCCTTGTCGATCGCGCTCGTCGTCGCTGCCGTGACGGGCGTGTCGGCGCGTGTCGTCCTGCATGCGCTGATGGGCGGCGAGCGGCGACGCTTGTGGCGCGATCTTGCGCTGATGCCCGTGCGCGATGTATTGCTGTTTGCGCAATGGATGGCAGGGTCGTTCGGCTCGACGGTGGTGTGGCGCGGCGTGCGCGTGCCTGTCGAGTCCACCGACAGCGCGACGACAGTTTTCCGGCCCGAGACGGCCAACGCACTCGAAGTATCCGATGGACGCTGAGCATGTCGCGAGAGCATCGCGCGCGCTCGGCTCAATGACAACTCGTGGAAAACGAACGAATATGAAGAAGACGTTATTTTTGCAGGCGCCGTCGTACGACGGATTCGATGGCGGCGCGGGGTCGCGTTATCAGGCAAAGCGTGAGGTTCGCTCGTTCTGGTATCCCACGTGGCTCGCGCAGCCCGCCGCCCTCGTGCCGGGCAGCCGCGTGCTCGACGCGCCTGCCGACGGTCTGTCGGTCGAAGCGTCGCTAACGATCGCACAGGAATACGACCTCGTCGTCATTCATACCAGCACGCCATCGTTCCCGACCGACGCGCTGTTCGCCGAGCAGCTGAAAGCGCGCGCACCGAAGGTGTTGATCGGCATGGTCGGCGCGAAGGTCGCCGTCGATCCGCACAACTCGCTGACGGCGAGCGAAGCGATCGATTTCGTCTGCCGCGAAGAGTTCGATTTCACCTGTAAGGAACTCGCCGAAGGGCTGCCGCTTTCGCAGATCAAGGGCTTGAGCTATCGCGCCGCGGACGGCTCGATCGAGCACAACGAAGCGCGCCCGATCCTCGAGAACATGGACGAGCTGCCGTTCGTCGCGCCCGTTTATCAGCGCGATCTGAAGATCGACAATTACTTCATCGGCTATCTGAAGCATCCTTATGTGTCGATCTACACAGGGCGCGGCTGCCGCTCGCGCTGCACGTTCTGCCTGTGGCCGCAGACGGTGGGCGGGCATCGCTATCGCACACGCTCCGTCGAGAACGTGCTCGAAGAAGTGAAGTGGATTCGCGACAATATGCCCGAAGTGAAGGAGATCATGTTCGACGACGACACGTTCACCGACTTCAAGCCGCGCGTCGAGGAAATTGCGCGCGGTCTCGGCAAGCTCGGCGTCACGTGGTCATGCAACGCGAAGGCGAACGTGCCGTACGCGACGCTGAAGATCATGAAAGAGAACGGCCTGCGCCTGCTGCTGGTCGGCTACGAATCGGGCGATGACCAGATTCTGCTGAACATCAAGAAGGGTTTGCGCACCGACATCGCGCGACGCTTCTCCGAAGACTGCCGCAAGCTCGGCATCAAGATTCACGGCACCTTCATTCTCGGCTTGCCGGGCGAAACGAAAGAGACGATCCACAAGACCATCGAGTACGCAAAGGAAATCAATCCGCACACCATTCAGGTGTCGCTCGCCGCGCCGTATCCGGGCACCACGCTCTACAAGCAGGCCGTCGATAACGGTTGGCTCGAAGAGAACAAGGTGATCAACCTGGTGAGCAAGGAAGGCGTGCAACTGGCGGCGATCGGTTATCCGCACCTGTCGCGTGACGAGATCTATCACCATCTCGAACAGTTCTACCGTCAGTTCTATTTCCGTCCGTCGAAGATCTGGGAAATCGTGCGCGAGATGCTACTCAGCTGGGAAATGATGAAACGGCGCCTGCGTGAAGGCGTCGAGTTCTTCCGTTTCCTGCGGGCGCACGAGGCATGACGCGACAGTCGGCGCAGCGCCCGATAAACGCACCGCGACGCGCGCTGATCGTGACGGCCGACGACTTCGGTTTGCACGAGCGTATCAACGAGGCCGTCGAGCGTGCGCATCTGCATGGCGTGTTGACCTCGGCGAGCCTGATGGTGTCGGCGCCCGCCGCGGCCGATGCCGTGCGCCGCGCGCAGCGTTATCCGAGCTTGCGCGTCGGCTTGCATCTCGTGCTCGCGGACGGCGTGCCCATGCTCGCCACGCATCTGATTCCCGCGCTCGTCGACAGACATGGGCGGCTTGGCGAACGGATGGTGCGCGACGGCTTTCGCTTTTTCCTCCTTCCTGAAGTGCGACGCCAGCTAAAGGCGGAAATCCGCGCGCAGTTTCAGGCCTTTGCACGCACGGGCCTCACGCTCGATCACGTGAATACGCACAAGCACTTCCATCTGCATCCGACCGTGCTCGCGCTGATTATCGAAGTGGGTAGCGAATATGGGCTGAAGGCGATGCGGCTGCCGTACGAGCCGGGGGCGCCCGCATGGATCAGGCCGTGGATGGCACGCGTGCGCAAGCAGCTGGATAATGCGGGTATTGCACACAACGACTACGTGATCGGCATGTCTCAGACCGGGCATATGGACGAGGCGGCGTTGCTCGCCGCGCTCGCGCGGCTGCCGGAAGGCGTCGGCGAGATTTACAGTCATCCCGCCGTGGCCGGGGAGGGCGCCATTACGCGCACGATGCAGGCGTACCGGCACAGCGACGAATTCGATGCGCTGGTGTCTGCGCGTGTCGCTTCGGCGATTGCCGCGAGCGGGGCGATCACGGGCGGTTTCGCCGACGTGTTCGCGCAGCCGTCTTACTGATGATGAAGTGGCTCAACTGGTTGGGATTGCCTGCGGGCATCGCGGTGCTGATCGCACTGGCGTTGCACAGCGGACTCGACGACGTATTGCACGCGATCCGTTCGGCGGGCTTCGCGCTGCTGTGGCTCGTGCCGCTGCATGCGCTGCCGTTGCTGCTGGATGCGCAGGCGTGGCGGCTTCTTCTCGGGAAAACTGCGTCGCTGGCGTATCTGTGGTGGGTCGCCACCGTGCGCGAGGCGGTGAGCCGGTTGCTGCCTGTCGCGAGCATCGGCGGGGAGTTCGTGGGCGTGCGGCTCGCGCGCTGGAAAATCGACGAGACGAGCATGGTGTGCGCATCGGTGATCGTCGAGGTGCTGGTGACGGTGGCCGTCCAGTACGTGTTCGCCGCGCTCGGGCTCGTGATGATCGTCGCGCAGACGGGCCACGACGGTCTGCTGACGACAGTCGGTGCGGCGTTGGTGCTGTCGTTGCCGCTGCCCGTCGTCGCGTTCGTGCTGCTAAGGCGCGGCGGCTTATTTCACGCGATCGAGCGCTGGTCCGCGCGTCTGCCGATGAGCGCGCACTGGAACGTCGAGCGTATCGGCGGCGCGCAGCTCGATGCGGCGATCGATGCGCTGCTGTGCAAACCGCGTCTGCTGCTGAGCGCGTTTGCCTGGCAATTCGCGGGCTATCTGCTCGGCGCGTCGGAGGTCTATGTCGCGATGTGGATGCTGGGGCATCCCGTTTCGATTGGCGGCGCGATTGCCGTGGAAGCGCTCACGCAGGCGGCGCGCCATGCGGCGTTCTTCGTGCCGTCGGGACTCGGCGTGCAGGAGGCCGTGGTCGTGTTGCTCGCGCGAATGTTCGGTGTGGATGATCAGACGGCGCTGTCGCTTGCACTCATCAAGCGGATGCGCGAAGTCCTGTTCGGCTGTGTCGCGCTGGTCTCGTGGCAAGCGGTGGAGATCGTGCGCAACCGTGGCGGTGGTGTCGCGAGAAATCTGCGCTGAGTCCTTCTCGCTGATTCGGTTGTTGTGCCACGCATGCTGCGTGTTGCCGAATGCGAATCGCAATCAACTAGGTTCCGGAAATATTCGTGCCGATGTCATAGGCTGAAAGCCGGTTCCCTCGATTCGATTCAGAACGGCTGCGCATGCCGCCCTTGTCAACGTCTCCGACCCGAACGCTCGACGCGCTCAAGCGAGCCGGCCTGCTAGGCACGGCTGCGCAGGTCGCCGTGCTCGACTATCTCCAGCGCACGGAGCACGGCCATTTCAGCGCGGAAGAGATTCACCGCCGCATCGCTGCAAGCGGTGAACGAATGAACCTGTCGACTACCTATCGCGTGCTCAGTCAGCTGGTCGAGGCGGGCTTCGTCGCGAACGTGCCGCTCGGCAAGCATCACAGTCTCTACGAACTGAACTCGGGCAAGGCGCACGATCATCTGGTGTGCGTCGTGTGCGGTCGCGTCGAAGAGTTCTCCGACGCGACGATCAATCGCCGGCGTATCGCAATCGCGAAGAAGTTCGGCTTGCGTATTGTCGGCAAGACGCTGGCATTGCACGGCGTGTGCGCGGATTGCGCGGCGCGCGCGCATCCACCGAGAACGCGTGCGAAGTGAGCGTGGGGCATACGCGTCGCGCCCGTTTGTGCATGCTGGAAAGGAGTGTTTCCGCGCGACCCGTTAATCCGCGGCGCGCAAACGGCTACAGTGCCTCTTGTGCGCGGTGCTTCCCTTCGCGCGCGAGAGAGCTTCCCCCGGTCGCCGCACCCGGCGTCCGGGGTTTTTTTCGATTGCTCCGTTTTTTTGACGCGCGTAACGTGAGCTTGCCTCTTGAGAACAGGCGAGCTTTTTGTCAAGCCCCGCGCCGCTCCGATCACGTCCGGCCGGGGCTTCTTTTATGGTGTCTCCGCGTTCCGCGCACCACGGACTGCCGGTGCGCATGACTGCCTGCTGACGCATTCCCGTCGTACACTCCCTGATCCAAGATCCAGATGCGCTGCGAAGGGGGACAGCCTCATGTCGGACGATATGCTCAACACCAGACGGCTTCGCGACCCGGCGAAGTCGGACCTGCTGCATCTGCTGGACGGCGTCGAACAGTTCAGCGACGAGGTGTTTCCCGCTACCCAGGCGCTATTCGAAAGTCTTGCGCAAGGCCAGGCGCCGCACACCTTGTTCATCACCTGCGCCGATTCGCGCGTTTCGCCGGAAATGATTACGCAAACGCATCCGGGCGAACTGTTCGTGTGCCGCAATATCGGTAATATCGTCCCCGCTTACGGCGAAATGCTGGGCGGCGTGTCGGCTGTCGTCGAATACGCGGTGCTGGCGCTGAATGTGCGGCAGATCGTGGTGTGCGGACATAGCGACTGCGGCGCGATGCGCGGCCTCGCGGGCACCGCGCCGATGACAGCGGAAGACATGCCAACCGTCAATGCGTGGCTGCGCAATGCGGAGACGGCGCGCAGCGTCGTGCAGGCGCGCAAGGTCGACAGCGGTCATCTCGTGCAGGCGCTCGTCGAGGAAAACATCCGGCTGCAACTGATGCATCTGCGTACGCATCCGTCCGTCGCCGGACGGCTTGCGCAAAAGCGCCTCGATGTCCAGGGCTGGGTGTACGACATCGGGCATGGACGCATTTCGGTGTTCAACGAAGACGACGACCGCTTCGAAAGTCTGGGCGAAGCGCGCACACGGATTCAGCGGGAGCAGGGCGGCTCATAGCCGGGCGCAGCGCGACCGTTTTTCTTCAATCGCCCATTGCCGCCGCGCGCCGCAAGAATCCCAGCGCCCGCTCATTGTCGAGATACGCGGTGTTGAACCGGACCCACGGCGTCACTTCGCCGTGCGGCCGATAGTAGCTGCCCGGCTGCACGGTGATGCCGGCGCGGGCCGCCTCGGCGACGAACACGTCTGAACTCGGTACGCCCGGCACGCGCGCCCACACCAGCGTGCCGCCGCACGGCTCGTCGAACACCTCCCAGCCAATGCCGTTGAGCAATTCCACCGCGGTCGAAATGGCGCCGTTCACGCGCCGCCGCAGCCGTTCCAGATGCTTGCGATACGTGCCGCGCTCGAGCAGCGCGGCCACGACGCGCTCGCTAAAGCGCGTGCCGCCGAGGCTGGTCAGCGCCTTCACTTCGACGAAGTGCTTGACCAACCCCGCTTCGGCGGCGATATAGCCAAGCCGTAGCGACGACGACAGGCTCTTCGAGAACCCGCCGATATACACGACGCGCGTCAGCCGGTCGAGCGACGCGAGACGTTGCGTGGGAATCGCCTGGAAATCCGCGTAGACGTCGTCTTCGACGATCATGAAGTCGTGTTCCTGCGCGAGCTGCAGCAGCCGGAAGCCGACGTGCGGCGCGACGTTCGTGCCCGTGGGATTGTGGAAGACCGTGTTGATGAAAAAGAGCTTCGGCCGATGCTCCTTCAGCAGCGCCTCGACGGCTTCGACATCCGGCCCGCTCGACAGGCGCGGCACGCCGACCAGCTCGATGCCCTGCAGCTTGAGCAGGCCGAACAGGTTGAAGTAGCCGGGATCTTCGACGAACACGGTATCGCCGGGCTTGAGCAGCATTCGCACGACGAGGTCGAGCGCCTCGCTCGCACTGTTGGTCACCATGATGTTCTGCGGCTCGGCCGCTACGCCGACGAACGCGAGGCGCTGCTCGATCTGCAGCCGCAGCACCGGGTCGCCCTGCGGAATCGCGTAGTCGATCAGACTGCGCGCGTCCGTGCGGGACGCCTGGCGAATCGCCTGCGCAATGCCTTCGACGTCGCGCCACGCCTCGGGAATGAAACCGATCGACAGGTTCAGCACCTCGTCGGGCCGCTCGAACTGCCGCAGGATCTGATCCGACTCGGGCGTCGCGCGGATCGCATCGAGCCCGCGCGTCGCGCGCGGCGCCTTCTCGAACTGTTCGGCGACGTAGTATCCGGAACCGTGCTTGGGCTGCAGCAGGCCGCGCGTGGCGAGCCGGTCGTAGGCCTCGATGACGGGAAAGCGGCTGATGTTGTGCTCGGCCGCGAATTTGCGGATAGACGGCAGACGCATGCCCACGCGCAGTTCGCGCGCCAGGATCAGCGCTTCGACCTGACCGACGATCTGTTCCGTCAGCGGGGTAGCCGTTGCGACGTCGAGGGTGATCTTCATTCGCCTCCCTGTCGACCAGAGCCGGCGCTAGCACCTTGCCGTGGTCCCATCAAGATGATTGCTCTGAAAGTGTTCATGCGAGTTTGCCGAACACTTCACGCAAATTGATCGCAAGTGTTCATTCCAGTTATCGCAGTTTACCGGAACAATAGGCCCAACGAGTTAGTTTGTTCGCATGAATTTTAAAGTGAAATGCTCGAAAAATCAGTGATTTAGTTCGAATTCGACGAATTCTTCGAACACTGGCAAAAGCGAGCGAACACTTTAGCTGATTCCGCAAAAACGGAACTGTGTCGAACCGAATTTCCGAGGCCGTGCAAAAAAGATACGACCCAGCAGAACCTGAGAGAAAGCAGAACCTGAGAGAAACAACGAACGGCGGCCATTCACGGGAATCCGGCTGGACCGCCCAGACCTAAATCGACCTTCAGGCGCGCTCCCTTTTGCGGGAGCGCCCGTTTTGTTCGTCGAAAGGGGCTGGCTGCGGCGTGAGTCCGACACCCGGGCACGCATTCGTTAACAGCGCGCGAGGCTGCGATCGGGCGGCGTCGGGCTGATTAACAACACACACGTCTGACTGCGCCGTAACGGAACCCGGGCGACCGGGAAAGCCGTGCCCGGCGTCAGATCCACGGCGGAGAACGGGGCTACAAGTCAAGCCTGTTGCGCTCATCGGCCTGCCGCCATTGGCGAGGCGATGCTGCCCGCCACACGGCTTCGGGTTTCTGGCTCCGGGTGTGAAAGAACTGGCCACTGCAGTGGACAGCTTGTTAAGCAGTACAGAGTTAACGCCAACCCCAAGGAGATTGAGATGACGACCCAAGTGCACGTTCAGCAAGCGCAGCCGCAACAACAATCGCAGGCGCAGTCGCAAACGGACAGGCAAGACGACAAGAAAATCACCGTCGTGGTCAAGCCGCGCAAGGCGCGTCCTGTCCTGATCCCGGTTCACCTGTGATGAACGCGCCGGCGCCGTTGCGTGCCGGCCACGAACGGAGGCTGTCGTGATGGACGACATTTTTGAACCACAGGCGTTTGTGCTGGCGGGGAAGTGTCTCAGCACGTCGCCTTCGCTCGTCATCGAAGACGACGAGAACCAATATGAATTTCCGGCGTCCGTCGACGGTGAAGACGCGGCGTCCCTGATCAGCGCGCTGCGCTCCGGCGTCAAGGCGGAGGAGGTGATCTCCCGCTATTCGCCGTACGAACAGAAAGTGTTCGACCGTCTGAAGGAACTGCAACTGGTGCGCGCGGTGAAGCCCGCGCTGGCCCGCAGCGGCCTCGACGTGCTGCTCGAACTCGAAGATCTCGCCAACGATCTGCTGTATCGCACGCTCTATACGAACGTGTTCTGGGAGAAGTGCTCGTCCGCGAGTTCGGGCGACGACATTCCCCTCAACGTGATCCACGGGATGATCGTGGAGAACTACCATTTCCTGTTCCGCGAAAGCTATTTCGACGCGCCCGTTCTTTCATACGTCGCGAACACGGGCGTGCGGCTCTCGATGAACGAGTTCTACGCGGAAGAGTACGGCCACGACGAACTGTTGCTCAAGGCGCTGAACACGCTCGGCGTCACGCGCGAGGATCTCGCGCGCACCGTGCCGTTGCCGCAAACCATGGCGCTGTGTAACGCGCTTGCTTTCTGGGCGCATAGCGACCCGCTGTTTTTCTTTTCGACCCTCGGCATTCTCGAAGGCAAGGACATCAAGCAGGATTCCTTCCTCGACGCGGCGTATCGGATCGGTGTCGATCCTGCTTTGCTGAAGCCCGTGAAAGCGCATTCCGACATCAACCTGAACGGCGGTCACGGCAGCCTGACGCGCAAGATCTTTTCGCGCATTCCCGCCATTGCGGATGCCGACGTGCGGCGCATGCGCGCGCACACGCATCTGTTCATCGAACTGTACGACCAGTTCTATACGGGCATCTGGGAACACTATTCGACGTCTCCGACGCTGCTGCGCACACTCGACGTCAACGGGGAGGCATGATGCAGGCCACGACCGCAGCAGATCTTTTCGCCGCGCCGCGCTTTCGTCCCGGCGTGCAACTGATCGAAGAGCACAACGGCCTGACGCTCGACTATCGCGAGCAATCGTGTTCCGTCGTTGCCGACAGTCAGGGCGCGCTCAAGGCGTTCGTCGATTCGCTCCGACGCGGCGACACGTCGACGGCCGAACTGAAGCGCCGTCATCCGGAGCTTGCGTCGGAAATCGACGGGCTGCTGGAGGAGTTCGACCGGCTCGGCCTGCTGACCGAGAGCGCGTTTCCCACGCCTCAGGGTTGTCTGTCAGGCGAGGAGTTCTATCACCGGCTCAGAAAGTTCGCCGCTGAAACCATCGAGGCGAATTCGAAATCGCGTCTCTATCTGGGGCTGTGCGACCGCACCTTGCCGAAGAGCGCGCTGATCGGCTACGCGCTCGAATACTTCTATATCGTGCGCGAGGCGCCGGGTCTGATCGCGCCGTCGCTCGCGCATGCCGAACCCGTCAAGGTGCAGAAGCTGCTGCAAGGCTTTCTCGCCTCGGAACTGAATCACGACGACATGCTGCGGGAGTCGCTGCATGCCGTTTCCATCCGCACCGACAATCTCGACTATCTGGTGCCGCTGCCCGCCACGTTCGCGCTGTGCGCGTCGCTCGGCGTGTATGCGCGCCAGCATCCGTTGAGCTTCAAGTCGCTGCTGTTCCTGTTCGAGCAGCCGAGCGTGAGCTTTCATATCGAACTGGCGAACTATTGCCGCGAGACGGGCATCCCGGAAGGCTTCTGGCGTCCGATCGCCCGTCACTCGACGATCAACGACGAGTTCGATCACGAAGACATTTCGCTCAGCCTGCTTGCTGAAATCGAGGCCATCTCGCCTGAAGAGCAGATGACGGTCAAGAAGCACGTGATGCTCGCCATCGAAACCATGGTGCTGCAGGAGAACCAGATTCTCGATTTTTACGGCCGTCAGTCCGTCGTCAAACCGCGCATCTTTGCCTGAGAGCTGCCATGGAACGCTGGGATATCGATCGATACAGACGGCCGGCGTTGGTGCCGTGCGAAGTGTCGGCGGGCATCGAGGGATTGACGATCGGCGTGGGCGACGATGCCATCGACCTGTCGTTCGAAGGCGTCGCGCGCGACGAGGTGGCCGAGGTCGTCACGCAGTTGATGCGGCCTGCGTCTGATATCTGGGTGCGCCTGGGCGAAGGCGCGTGCCCCGCGTGGATTCGTACGCTCACGGTGCAACTGGATGCGCTGTCGCTGATCGAGGAGACGGATAGCGGAATCGACAGCATCACGTCCGATGCCCAGCGCGCGATGGCGTTGTGCGATGAAGTTGGGCAACGGCTGGCCGTTGTCGTCGGACGTCGGCTTGCGATGTATCAGGATGTGCTGAGCGTCGTTCATCAGATGCTCACGGCAGACACGCACGATCGCGACGCGATGCCCAGTGCGTTTCCATTTTCTGATGAAGGCAGCGGCAAGTTCGCCGGCAACTTCGCGCTTCAGTCGCTCCATTTCCAGTTGGCGTATGCGCGCCATAACGCCCCGGAAATCGTGTTCGCGTGGCAGCGCGTGCTCGCCGACGTGTTCCAACACGTGGGCTGGCATCCGGCGACGGCCGTGTCGGACGATGCTCCTCTGGAGCGCTTCCGCAGCGTCGCCTCGCTCGATCCCGTCGATCTGGAAATGTATCTGCTGTCGTTCGCGCATTTCGTCGAGATCGCGCCGCTGCGTGTCGGCAGGCGCATGACGTCGGCGGATACGGAACGCTTCACCGAACCCTGCAGCGGTCTCGCGCTCGCCGCGCGCGCCGAGCGCCTGCTACTCAACGCGCTCGAACAACTGGGCAGTAACGCGTATGCAGCGGCGGCGCTCGAGAGCCATGACATCACGCCGCTCGTGAAGGGCCTGTACATCGAGCAGTATCACGTCACCGACCGGTTCGTCGAGATACTCGGGCCGTTGCTGTCGCGCCGCCTCAAACGCAATCTGCGCGCGCGGCTGTTCCAGTACTTCCAGGAAGAATACGGTCACGAAGCATTCGAACTGGCCACGTGTGTCGCGCTCGGCATGAACGAAGCCGAGGTGCGCGCATCGGTGCCGCTGCCGCTTACGGCGCTGTATATCGACGCGTACACGGTGCTGGCGCATCGCCTGCCCACAGCATTCTTTACGTCGATCATGGTCACGGAAGGCCTGCGCGACCAGCACAGTCCCGTACACGAGCACATCGCCGCGCTGGTCGAAAGCGCGTTGCACGCGGGCGATATCGTCGCAAAGCATGGCGAGACCAACGACGAACTGAATCATCCGAGCCTGTCGCGCCTGTTCCTCGCCGACGTCCCACACGTGAGCGCGGCGGAGCAGCGGTACAGCCTCGAATCGGCGCTCTTCATGCTCGAAGTGAACATGCGGCAGCTGGAGTCGGTCGCGTTCTTTTATGGTGAACAGACACGTCTCCAGTTTCATGGGCTTCGTGAAGGCAGGAGGCCGCTTGAAATCTGACGACGGCGCCGACGAAGGAGGCGAGCGCGGAATTGAACGCGCTCAGCGCTTCGATCCCGTCAATCCCTATTGGGAACAATTCCTCGACGAAGCGGGCCTCGACATGACGGGCGCGCGCGGCGACGGCTGCTATATCGAAACAGCCGATGGCCGCGCGTTGCTCGATTGCCTCGCCGGTTTTGGCACGGCGAACCTGGGGCACGCGCATGAGTCGCTGCTCGCGCGTTTTGCCGATGCACTGCAGCGCACGTCGGTGAATGTGTTTCCGTTCGAATGCGCCGAGTCCCAACTCGCGCTCGCTGAAAAGTTGCTCGCGCTCAGCGGCCGGCGCTTCCAGAAAGTGTTCTTCGCGACCACGGGCGCGGAGGCCGTCGAAAGCGCTGTGAAGTTCGCGATGACGAGCACAGGGCGTACCGATGTCGTCACCTTCCGCGACGCCTTCCACGGCCTGTCGATGTTTTCGTCGTTCATGACGGGCAATCCGTTCTGGACGGAAGCGCTGCGCTGGAAGCCGGGCAACGTCCATCACGTCGATGCGCAGAATTTCGCCGCGCTCGAAGACAGTCTCGCGAGCCGCAAGATCGCTGCCGTTGTGTTCGAGCCCGTGGCGGGATCGTCGGCGGCGCAGCACTGGACGGCCGACACCGCGTCGCGTCTCGCGGCGCTGTGTCGTTCGACGGGAACGAAGCTGATCGCCGACGAGGTGTATTGCGGCCTCGGCCGCACGGGGACATGGTTCGGCATCGACGCGATCGGCATGGACGCCAAGGGACCCGCGGCAACCGCGGCGCCCGACATGATCGTCGTATCGAAAGGACTGACGGGCGGGCTGGTGCCGCTGTCGGCCGTGCTGATGAACGACGGCGATTTCGATGCCGTGTTCGGTGCGCCCGGCAAGGCGAAAGTGCAGGGCTCGACCTTTGGCGGCAACCGGCTCGCCATGCAGTGCGGGCTGATCGTGCTCGACCTCGTCGAACGCGGACGGCTGGTCGAGAACGCGGCCGCGATGGGCGCACTGATCGGCGAGCGCATCGCAGCGCGTTTCGATTCGCGCGTGAGCGTGCACGGCAAGGGCCTCGCGCTCAGCCTCAAGCTCGACCCGCGTCTGGACAGGAACATGACCGACGTGTGGGTGGATCTGATCGACGGCGGCGTGCTGGCGATGCCGAATTCCGCTGCGCCGGATTCGCTGCGCCTGTCGCCGCCGCTGATTTTCGGCGTGGATGAAGTGGAAGTTCTGATCGACCGACTCGACGAGGCGCTACAGCCATGAATGCGAACAATCAGAAGCAGAAGGAGGGCGCCGGCTACGCTGCGCTGCTCGTGGCGCTGTGCTGGTGGGGCCTGATGCCGCTGTATTACTGGCATCTGAAGGAAGTGAGCGCGCCGGAGATGCTCGCGCATCGCGTGTTCTGGTCGTTCGTGGTGCTGTCGGCCGTGATTGCTCTCAAGCCCGCGTTGCGGCAACACATGGGTGACTGGCGCTCGTTCCTGCTCGCACTGTTGCCGGCGATTTTGCTGTCCGCGAACTGGGTTGTGTATATCCTGGCGTCGGTGACGGGGAACGCGTTACAGGCGAGTCTAGGCTATTTCCTGAATCCGCTGCTGTCGGCTGCGCTTGGCATCGTTTTTCTGAACGAGCGTCTGAACGGTCTGAAAGCGGCAGCGCTGGCGCTCGGACTGGCCGGCACCTTCGTCCAGTGTTACGCGCATGGCGGCGTGCCCGTGTTCGCCGTGATGCTGACGGTGACGTTCTCGCTGCTCGGCCTTACGCGCAAAGTGTGGCCGACGCGAAACGCGATCGTCAGCACGTGGCGCGAAACCGTCGTGATGATGCCGTTCGCGCTCGGCTATTTCGGCTATCTGACGTCGCATCATGCACTTGCGTTTACGTCGTTCGGCGTCGACGCGTCCGTGCTGATGATGCTGGCGGGGCCGCTGACCGTCGTGCCCCTCGCGCTCTACGCGTACGCAATGCCGCTCGTGTCGATGACGGAATCGGCCGTGATGCAATACGTGACGCCGACCGTGACGTTCATTCTCGCGCTCACGGTCTTCCACGAACGGTTAACGACCGTCGATCTGACAGGTTACGGGCTGATCTGGTGCGGCCTCGCGCTCGCGACCTATGCGTCGATCCGGCGTCGTCCGCTTGCGCTCGCCGTCGCGGCGCCAGGAACGGCGCAGGGAACGCAAAGTGTGCAGGGCGTGCAAGGTGCGAGCGTGGCAGGACAGAACGTGTCCTTTCTTTCGTCGCACAAAAAGACGCCAGCTTCCGCTGGCGTGAATAGGTTCTGGCATTCCGAGGGCCGTCCAGAACCTGAGAGACGGTGCGAAAAGTCTGACGCATAAAGGGCGTCGAAGACCGAGTTTCAAATTTCGGCGCGCTCGATTGGGAAATCTGGCGCGCTAAACGCATGTTGCCGAGTGTACCCCCAGTTCGCAAAATGAGCTTGCAAAATATGCGATTTAGTTGGGGTCGGATTGTTCGCTCGCGTACAAAGGCATTTGTAAGCCAGGTCCCGCCATCAGTCGCGTCGGCGCCTGTTCCAAAGGGCCCGAATCGCCATTTTTGCGCCATCGGAGCGATCCTGAAAAAGAACATATAATCAAAGGTCGCGACCGCGCCGGGCAACGGATTCCCGGCGATGTGGACGGGAGAACAATGAGCCGCGGGCGAAGCAGTTCGGGGAGGGGCGTGGTTGCCGTCATCGGCGTGCCGATGGGACTTGCCTTTCCTGCATCGGATAAGCGCGCGCATGTCGGCCATCCGATCGTTCTGGCGCTGGCTGTGTGGGCCGGCCCGTTCGGGCTGGCTTTCGTTGGTTCCCCTTCAAGCTTGCATCGAAAGACATGTTGCGCGATATGCAGCATGTCGGCGCGCCGCCGCATGTCGTGTCGCAGTTTTCATCCGGATTTCACAGGGCTCCTGAGGAGCCAGGCAATTTCATGACAAGTTCTCCCGGCTCATATGACGACGAGCCGTTGGTATCGATAAACATGGCGGGCTCAGCCGCCGACGCTTACCGCATCAGCCACGCGTCCGGCGGCGCGCGTCCGGCTGCGCGCGCGTCCGCGCGCTTTGTCGCGCCTGGCGAAAGCATCGATATCCACGGCCTGACGGTCTCGGGAGGCTTCTTCTACACGGGCGACGCGCAGCGCCTGCACGCCGATTCGATCGAAGCATGTGTGATCGACGCGCGCCAGGACGTCGCCCGCGACGGCGCGGACCCGGCAGCGGGACTGGGCAGCGTCGCGCTCAGCTATGGCGGGCTCACGCCGGAGCAACGCCGCACGTATCTCGAATGGCTCGCCTCCGATCGCAAGAAATCGGACATCAACACCGGCTATCTGTTTTTCTACCTGTACGGGCTGGAGCGGCGCGTGCTCGTCGACGGCGCGGCGGGCAAAGTCAGCGCCGACGAATTCAACGCCATCGCGCGGGAACTGCGGCGCCTGCTCAATCTCGACGCGAACTACGGCTGGCAAAAGCACGTGCGCGCGCTCATCGACGCGCTGTCGCTGGTGGCGTCGCGCGGTACGCGAATGTATCTGCAACCCGCGCCCGACGGGCTCGCGACGGGTTATCAGGTGCCGCTGAACGTACGCGTCGCGTTCGGCCAGGCGGCGCTCGACCAGCATCCGTTACCGGCCGACTGGGCGCTCGCGTGGGTCAAGCTCGATCCGATGATGGTGCGGCGCACGGCCGTCGCGCGCTGTCCCGAGGAATTCGACCGCGTGTTCATGCGGCAGTATCGCGACCGCTTCGGCGCCGGCATGCTGCTGCCAGCGAACCGCACGAAGCTCGACGCGTCGCCGCAGCCGTCGTTTCGCGCGCTGAAGAGCGTGCCCGTGCCGGGCTTTCTGGTCGGTCTGCCCGACATCGCGGCCGTCAATGGCACGCGCAACAAGCTGCAACTGCTGATGCACGAGAGCGCCGCCGCGCTCGACGCGTACAGCCGCTATCTCGGCCGCTATCCGGAGGCGCAGGGCACGCTGGAAGCAACGCTGACGCTGCCGCCCGCCCTGTGGCCGCAGGCGACGCACGACGCGATCGACGCGCTCGCCGCCGAAGTCGCGCGCGAGACGGCGGTCAGCACGTTCGGCGCGGTGCTGGCGCGCTTCAAGTCGGGCGGCAAGATGACGCGCGACAAGGCTGTTGTCTTTACGACGGCGCTCGCGGAAGCGGGCATCGCCGTCGAGCCGGACGTCCGTCTGGGCGCGCGCACGCCGAAGCCGACGGACGCCGTCGCGCTGTTCGCGGTCGCGCCCAGTGCGACCCCGCTGGCCATCGACGACGCGTACGAGATTGCGACGATCATCGTCGATCTCGCTGCGACGGTTGCCCGCGCGGATGGCGACGCGACGCAGCGCGAGACGGCCGTGATCGAATGGCAGATCGATCAGTGGCCGCACTTGTCCGATGCGCAGCGCGCGCGGCTGAAAGCGCGCAATCTCGCGCAACTCGCGCAGCCGACGGCGAGCGCCGGGCTGAAGAAAAAGCTGGAACCGCTCGCGCAGGACGTGAAGGCGACGATCGCGTCGTTTCTCGTGCACACGGCGAATGCCGACGGCGTCGTGTCGCGTGAAGAAGTGCGCTTGCTGGAGAAGGTGTACCGGATGCTCGGCATCGATCCGCAGCGCCTGTACACCGACCTGCATCAACATGCGAGCGGCGCGGCCATCACGCCAGCGGGCGTGAAGCCGGCAAAGAAACATGCTCACTCACCGAAGCCTGCCGTGGTGAAGCACGAGTTCGTGCTCGACGCGACGCGTATTGCCGCGTTGAAGGAAGAGACGGCGCGCGTCTCTTCGATGCTGGCCGATGTGTTCGTCGACGAAGCGCATGGGTCCGTTACCGCCGTGCACCTCCCCGAAACGGCGCAACCGGCCGCCGTCGAGGAACAGGACATGCTTGCGCCACAGGCAACGGCCGCCGTGCATGACGTCGAGCCGACGCCTTCGCCCGAACCGCAGGCGGGACCGACGCCGCAAACGTCTGACGCTACCGGGCCGCTGCTCGGCCTCGACGATGCGCATTCGTCCTTTCTGCGCCTGCTCGTGACGCGCGAGTCGTGGACGCGCGCCGAGCTCGCCGATGCCGCATTGCATCTCGAACTGATGCTGGACGGCGCGATCGAACAGGTGAACGAGGCGTCGCTCGACCGTTGGGACGAGCCGCTCACGGACGGAGAGGATCCCGTCGAAATCAATCAGGAAGTCGCACAAAGGTTGGCTGCATGACAACGATCCGCCCAAGGGACCGCGACGCGGTCCTGCAATCCCTGCGCGCCGGCGTGGTGCCGCGCATCGGGCAACATCTGATTCAGGTCGGCCGCGCGCACGAACTCGAAGCGTTGCTGAAAGACATCGAACGCGTCGCGGACGGCGGCTCGGCGTTTCGCATCGTCGTCGGCGAGTATGGCGCGGGCAAGACGTTCTTCCTGAACCTCGTGCGCGCCATCGCGCTCGAGAAAAAGCTCGTCACCGTGCACGCGGACCTGAATCCGGACCGGCGCCTGCATGCGTCGGGCGGCCAGGCGCGCTCGCTGTACGCGGAACTCGTGAAGAACATGGCGACGCGCACCAAGCCCGAAGGCGGCGCGCTGGCCGGTGTGGTCGAGAAGTTCATCGGCCAGGCGAAGACGGAAGCGAAGGCGACGGGCCGCACGAGCGACGAAGTGATCCGCGCGCAGCTGTCGCAACTGACGGAGATGGTCAACGGCTACGATTTCGCCGATGTGATCGCCGCCTACTTCCGCGGCTTTGAAGAGGGCAACGAGAAGTTGAAGAGCGATGCCGTGCGCTGGCTGCGCGGCGAGTTCACGACGCGCACCGACGCGCGCCAGGCGCTCGGCGTGCGCACCATCGTCGACGACGCGAGCATGTACGACCAGTTGAAGCTGCTCGGCCGTTTCGTGCGGCTCGCGGGCTACAGCGGGCTGATGGTATGTCTCGACGAAATGGTGAACCTGTACAAGCTCGCGAACGTGCAGGCGCGCAACGCGAACTACGAACAGATCCTTCGCATCCTGAACGATTCGCTGCAAGGCACGGCGGAAGGGCTTGGCTTCGTGCTGGGCGGCACGCCCGAGTTTCTGCTCGATACGCGCCGCGGCCTCTATAGCTATGCCGCACTGCAATCGCGCCTGGCGGAAAACGCCTTCGCGACCAATGGACTCGTCGACTACAGCGGCCCTGTGATCCGCCTCGCTGCGCTCACGCCGGAAGATTTCTACGTGTTGCTCGACAAGCTGCGCCTGCTGTACGCGTTCGGCGACGCGAGCAAGGCGCTCGTACCTGAGGAAGCGATTCCCGCGTTCATGGCGCACTGCGCGACGCGCCTGGGCGAAGCCTATTTCCGCACGCCGCGCACCACGATCACCGCGTTCATCAATTTCCTCGCGGTGCTGGAGCAAAACCCGTCGGCCGACTGGCGCGAACTGATCGGCAGTATGGACATCGAGCGCGACACGGGCGGCGCGGCCGACATCGTCAACGACGCCGCGCCCGATAGCGACGATGAACTTGCCAGCTTCCGGCTCAACTGATTCGCGCAGCTTCGATCTGCTCGACGAGCGGATCCGCCGCTGGATCTGGCGCGAAGGCTGGACCGAACTGCGCGATGCGCAGGAGCGCGCGGTGCCCGCGCTGATCGATGCCGACCGCGATGTGATCATCGCGGCCGCGACGGCGGCAGGCAAAACGGAAGCGGCCTTTCTCCCCATCCTGTCGAACCTGCTGCGTGACGATCCGTGCAGCGGCTCCGTGCTGTACATCAGTCCGCTGAAGGCGCTGATCAACGATCAGTGGGCGCGCCTCGACGACCTGTGCGACGCGCTGGAGATTCCCGTCACCGGCTGGCATGGCGATGTGTCGTCGGGACGCAAGCAACGCTTCGTGAAAAAGCCGACGGGCGTGCTGTTGATCACGCCTGAATCGCTGGAAGCGATGTTCGTCACGCGCGGCGCGTCGCTCGAAGCGACGTTTGGCGCGTTGCGTTACGTCGTCGTCGACGAGTTGCACGCGTTCATCGGCTCCGAGCGCGGCATGCAGTTGCAGTCGCTGATGCGGCGCGTCGATCGCGCATGCGGGCGCAATGTGCCGCGCGTCGGCCTGTCGGCGACGCTCGGCGACATGCGCCTCGCAGCCGAATTTCTGCGCCCACGCGCCGCGCAGGACGTGCAGATCATCGAGTCCGGCAACACGGGCCAGGAACTGAAGATTCTGATCAAAGGCTATGTCGAGAAGCCGCCGCGCATCCAGTTCGAGCCGGGCATCGAAAATCCCGGCCTCGAAGACGTCGTGCCCGCCAGCACCGTCGAGGTCGCGAATCACATGTACAAGGTGCTGCGCGGCTCGAACAATCTGATCTTTCCGAACAGCCGTCGCCAGGTCGAGCTCTACGCCGACCTGCTGCGCCGCGCCTGCGAGCGTGACGGCTATCCGAACGAGTTCTGGCCGCATCACGGCAGCCTGTCGAAGGAATTGCGCGAGCAGACCGAGCAGGCGCTCAAGGCGGGAGACCGGCCCGCCAGCGCCGTCTGCACGACGACGCTCGAACTCGGTATCGACATTGGCGCAGTGAAGAGCGTGGTGCAGGTGGGCGCGCCGCCGTCGGTAGCGAGCTTGCGGCAGCGGCTCGGACGCTCGGGGCGGCGCAAGGGCGAAGCGGCGATTCTGCGCTGCTATGGCGTCGAAGCGGAACTGCACAGCGGCTCCGATCTGTCGGACCGGCTGCGCGAAAGTCTCGTGCAATCGGTGGCGATGGTGAACCTGCTGCTGCGCGGCTGGTTCGAGCCGCCGCGTGCGCGCGGCATGCATCCGTCGACGCTCGTGCAGCAGATCCTGTCGATCATCGCCGAACGCGGCGGCGCGAGCGCGGGCGAACTGTGGGACACGCTGGTCGCGACCGGCCCGTTCGGCACGATCGACAAGCCGACCTTCGCCGCGATCCTGCGCAGCCTCGGCGCGAAAGATCTCCTCGTGCAGGAAGCGGGCGGCCTGCTGCTGCATGGCGTGGCGGGCGAGCGGCTCGTCAATCACTACGAGTTCTACGCATCGTTTTCGACCGACGACGAATTCCGCATTGTCGCGGGCGCGAAGGTGCTCGGATCGGTGCCTGTATCGCGTCCGCTGGCGCCCGGGCAAGGCCTCGTGTTCGGCGGCCAGCGCTGGCGCGTGCAGGATGTCGATGCGGGAAAAAAGACCGTGTACGTGACGCCCGATCAGGGCGGCGTGCCGCCTGTGTTCGACGGCGGCGGCTCGCTCGTGCACGACGAAGTGCGGCGCGAGATGTTCAATGTGCTGAAGGATGGCGCGCCCATCGTGTTTCTCGATACCACGGGCCGCGAACTGCTCGAAGAGGCACGGCGTTATTTCGCGTCGAACGAACTGGCCACGCGCTCCGTTTTCACGCATGGCGGCAGCACGGTGCTCGCGACATGGGCCGGCGACTGGATCAACGATGCGCTCGTCGTACTGCTGCGCGCCGAAGGGTTGGACGCGTGGAATCAGGGCCCGACGATCAGCGTGCGCGTAGCAGGTTCGGTAAGGGACACACTGCAACGCATCGCTGCGCTGACGCCCGCGCAGACCACGGACGCATTACGCGCGATCGGCAACATCGACAATGAAAAGTGGGACTGGACCCTGCCCGACGACGTGAAGCGCAGCGCGTATGCGTCGCTGCGGCTCGACATGCCGGGCGCGCAGGCGCTGGCACGGCGGCTCGCGACGGCGTGCGACTGAACGCAGCTCGCAGGCGCGCACAATCCGAGTGCAAGCCGGTCAATTAAGCGGTAGCATACATTTCTTTGCGCGCATCGAACGGCTCGGCTGAAGCATCGTGTTTCAGCGGGCTTTCAACGTTTTCGCGCCGCACACAACTACATCCCCCCATGTCGACTCAACCTCAGACGAAGCGTCATCTCGTCATCGCGGCGGTGATGGCATCGATGGCGATGGTGGCCATCGAAGCCACCATCGTTTCGACGGCCATGCCGCAGATCGTCACCCAACTCGGCGGCCTGCGTCTTTACAGTTGGGTCTTCTCGTCGTTCCTGCTGGCGCAAACGGCGATGACCGTCGTGTTCGGCAAGCTCGCCGATCTCTATGGCCGCAAGCCGACCGTGCTGGTGGGAATCGTGATCTTCCTGGTCGGCTCGATCGGCGCGGGCTTCGCGTGGTCGATGCCCGCGATGATCGTGTTCCGCCTGATTCAGGGCATCGGCGCGGGCGCGATCCAGCCCGTCACGCTGACCATCGTCGGCGACCTGTATCCGGCACGCGAGCGCGGCAAGATTCAGGGCTATCTCGCGAGCGTCTGGGCGATTTCGGCCGTGATCGGTCCGATGGCGGGCGGCCTGCTGATCCGCGATCTGTCGTGGTCGTGGATATTCTGGATCAACGTCCCCATTGGCATTCTGGCTGCGTTTGGCTTCATCAAGTACCTGCACGAAGAGAAGCGCCATCAACGGCCGTCGATCGACATCATGGGCGCCGTGCTGTTCACCATCGCAATCGGCGCGCTGATGATGGCGCTCACGGACGCCGGCTCGGAGAACGATGCGCGCGCGCTGTTCGAAGTCGCGCTGTGCGTGGTTTGCGGTGTGCTGTTCGTGTGGCATGAACGGCGCGTGCCGGAGCCGATGATCTCATTCAAGTTGTGGAGCCATCGTCCCATTGCCGCGTGCAATGCGGCGACGGTGCTGTCCGGCATGGCGCTGATGGGTCTCACCACGTTTCTGCCGATGTACGTGCAGGGTGTGCTGCATCAATCGCCCGTGGTCGCGGGTCTCGCACTGACCATGGTGATGCTCGGCTGGCCGTCGGGTGCGACCTTTACCGCGAGGTCGTTTCATCGGCTCGGGTTGCGGCGCACGATGGTCGGCGGCAGCTTCTTCCTGCCGCTTGGCGCGATTGCGTTCGCGCTGCTGCAACCGGACGGCTCACCCGTGCTGGCGGGCGTCGGCTCGCTGGTGATGGGGCTGGGCATGGGGATCGTGAGCGTCAGTTCGCTGATCCTGATCCAGGAAATCGTGCAGCCGCTCGAACGCGGCTCCGCAACGGCATCGAACCTGTTCTCGCGCAATCTGGGCAGCACGCTCGGCGCGGCGATTTTCGGCGCGGTGCTGAACTTCGGGTTGAGCCATTACAAGGGCATGGCGATCACGTCCGACCAGTTGCGCTCGCTGCTCGATGCGACGCCCAACGCGGCGCAAGCGGCGCTGTCGAGCAACGAGATGGTGCGCGCAGCGCTGCATCACTCGCTGCATCTGACGTTCCTGTCGATCTTCGTGATCTGCGTGGGCGCAGTGCTGTCGGTGATGATGGTGCCGCACATCAAGCTCGGTGGACCGCCGCGCGAAACCTCGGTGGCTGCGCATCTGACGGAGATGTGATCGACCTCTGATGCACGCGTGTAGCCGTTGCGGCGAAGCGCGTGCTCATTCCGCCGACGCCGGCGTCGTTCTGACGCCTAGCTCGCCAGGCGCATCGCCACTCGCTGCGCCTTCATCCACTTCCTTTGTGATCCATTGACTGAACGCGCGCATTGCGGGCGTCGCCGGTTTTGCCTTTTGCCAGGTGAGCCAGTAGCTGCCCGCGTGCACGTCGATATCGAACGGACGCGCGAGACGTCCCATCGACAGATCGCGCTCGAACATCGAAGCAGGCGCGAGCGCTACGCCCGCGCCTTGCATTGCCGCTTCCACCATCAGCCGCGACGAATCGAATACGGGGCCGCGCACCGGACGCGGCGCGAGGCCCGCTGCCGCGAACCAGTTCGCCCAGTCGTCTGCGCGATACGAACGCAGCAGCTTTTCACTGGCGAGATCGGCGGGCGTCTGCAGGCGCTGCGCGATCTCGGGCGTGCACAGTACCGACAGCGGCGCATCGAACAGCTTCTGTGCGCGCGAGCCGGGCCATGTGCCGTCGCCGAAGCGGATTGCGAAGTCGAGACCTTCCGCGGAGAGATCGACGAGATTGTTGTTGGTCTGCAGGCGCAACTCGACGAAAGGGTGCGCGTCATGAAACGCCTTGAGGCGCGGCATCAGCCAGCCGACCGCGAACGTCCCGACCGCGCCGACCGTCAGCACCTCATGAAAATGCCCGCCTTCGAACTGCCGCAACACGGCTTCGATGCGGTCGAATGCATCGCTGAGCACGGGGCGCAGCGCGAGTCCTTCATCGGTGATGGCGAGGCCGCGCGGCAGGCGCTTGAAGAGCGTCGCGCCGAGGCGCTCTTCTAGCATGCGCACCTGCTGGCTGACGGCCGCCTGGGTGACGTTCAGTTCGAGCGCAGCGCGGGTGAAACTCAGATGCCGGGCCGACGATTCGAAGGCGCGCAGCGCGTTCAGCGGGAGATACGGTCGCATGTTCGAGCCATAAGAAATTCTGGGGCATCGAGCAATTTATCATCGTTTGTCACCCGGCTGCGGAAACGAGATAGTGGCGGCTCTTCAAGGAGGAGCAATGGTCACGAGGCGGACATTCACATTGGCGTTGATAGGCAGTGGGTTAGCTGGCGTTGCGGCTCATGCGCTCGGCGCAGGGGCGAGCGTGGCGGCATCGGCGCCGCGCGGGAGCGCTCTGGAACAGCAGCTCGCGCAGATCGAAGCGCAAACGGGCGGGCGGCTGGGCGTCGCGATACTCGATACGGCAAGCACGAAGCCGCAGGGCTGGCGCATGCACGAGCGCTTTCCGATGTGCAGCACGTTCAAGTTCCTGCTCGCGTCGGCGGTGCTGGTGCGCAAGGATCAAGGCAAAGAACAGCTTGGGCGCAAGATCGTCTACTCGAAAGACGTCGTGGTGGCGAATTCGCCCGTCAGCGGTCCGCGTGCAGGCGGCGATGGCATGACGGTCGCGGAATTGTGCGAAGCGGCCATCACGCGCAGCGACAACACGGCTGCGAATCTGCTGCTCAAGAGTATCGGCGGGCCGGCGGCGCTGACGGATTTTGCACGCGGCATCGGCGACCGGATCACGCGGCTCGACCGCAACGAACCGACGCTCAACGAAGCGACGGAAGGCGATCCGCGCGATACGACCACACCCGCCGCGATGCTCACCGACATGCGCACGCTGTTGCTCGGCAAGCATCTGTCCACCGCGTCGCGCGAGCAACTAACGGCATGGCTCGCCGGCAACAAGACGGGCGACGCGCGCCTGCGCGCCGGCTTGCCGAAGTCATGGCAAATCGGCGACAAGACGGGCACGGGCGAGCGGGGCACCTCGAACGATATCGCCGTCATCTGGCCTGAAGGCCGCGCGCCGATTCTGGTGGTGGCGTATCTGACGGGCGCGACTCAAGCTACCTCGACGCAGCGCGACGCGGCGATCGCGCAGGTCGGGGCGCTGGTTGCAAACATTTGATCGAAAGGAAACGAAGCGATGAAGTTCGGTACTGTCAGTGCGCGGGCTGCGGCCATGCTCTGCGCGATGTGGATGACCTCGGGCGCGAGTTACGCAGCCGACGCGCCGCAAGCCAACATCAAACACGCAGTCGACGCGGCGATACAACCGTTGATGACAAAAGACAAGATTCCCGGCATGGCCGTCGGCGTGATCGTCGACGGCAGGGCGGCGGTGTTCAACTACGGCGTGGCATCGACGGAAACGGGCATGCCTGTCACCGACGCAACGCTGTTCGAACTCGGCTCGGTGAGCAAGACCTTCACGGCGACGCTGACATCATGGGCGCATGTCGACGGCGAGTTGTCGTTGACCGACAGCGTCGCGACGTATCTGCCGACGCTGCGCGGCACGCCGTTCGGCAATGTGAGCCTGCTCAATCTCGGCACCCATACGCCGGGCGGTCTGCCCTTGCAGGTGCCCGACGACATCCAGAACGACGATCAGATGATCCGCTGGTTCCATGCCTGGCGTCCCGCCCATGCGCCGGGCACGGTCCGCACGTACGCGAACCCCGGCATCGGCGCGTTGGGCATGATCACGGCAAAGAGTATGGGACGGGATTTCACCGCGTTGATCGAGGGGCGGCTCTTTCCTGCGCTGGGCCTGAAAAACAGTTTCATCGACGTTCCCGTCGACAGAGCACCTGACTACGCGCAAGGCTATACGAAGACGGGCAAACCGATCCGCATGGCGGGCGGCGAGTTTGCACCCGAAGCGTACGGCGTCAAATCGACGGCCGCCGACATGCTGCGCTTCATCGAAGCCAACATGAAGCAGGTCCAGCTCGACGCGCCACTGCAACGCGCGATCATCGACACGCATACCGGCTACTTCCAGGCAGGCCCGATGACGCAGGATCTGATCTGGGAGCAATACCCGTATCCTGTTTCGTTGAACGCGCTGATGGAAGGCAACGCGCCCTCGATGGCGCTCGATGCCAACCCCGTCACGAAGATCGAGCCGCCCGAAGCGCCAAAGGACAACGTGTGGATCAACAAGACGGGCTCGACGAACGGCTTCGGCTCATACGTGGCGTTCGTGCCGTCCCGACGTATTGGCATCGTGATTCTCGGTAACCGGAATTTCCCGATCCTCGACCGGGTCGCTGCCGCGCACAAGATATTGACGTCGCTGGAGCAGCCATGAATCGCGTACGTTTCATCGCGGCGACGCTTGTCACATGCGCGTGTGGTTGCGTGCACTCTGCACATGCCGCCGATAAAGCGCCCGAAGCCAAGGAAACGATCGTCCTGCAACGAGCGCCCGTCGTGCAAACCGATCGCGAGCTGGGCATGGGCATCGCCGAATTTCCGCCCAATGCGTCCAAGCCGCGTCACAAGGCGACGGGACCGGAACTCTGCTATGTGCTGGAAGGCGAGGTCACCGTGCAGATCGACGGCCAGGCGGTGCATGTGTATCGCGCGGGCGAGTCCTTCGCGCTGCCGGCCAACGTCGTGCATGTCACGAAGGCCGGGCCGTCCGGCGCCAAGGTACTCGCAAGCTGGGTCCATACGCCGGGCAAGCCATTCAACGTTCCGGCGTCGTCGGATTGATCGACCGATACGATGCGCGCGATGGTTATCGCGCGCACACCGTATCGATCGCGTGCAGCATCTTGCCGAAGAACGCATCCGCGAACTGCGAATCGAGCCAGCGCACGATCAACGCGATGCGTCGCTCCGGCTCGATCCACATGAACGAACTGCCCGCGCCGACGCCGAAGTAACTCGTTTCGGGCACGCCCGGAAACACGCGGCGACCCGTGTTGAGCCACACCAGATACCCGTAGTACGGCGCGAGCGCGCAGGGCGTTTGCATCCGCGCGATCCATTCGGCCGACAGCACGCGACGTCCGTTGGCGACGCCGCCGTCGAGCAGCATCTGCGCAACTTTCAGTTGATCGTTCGCGCTCACCGACATGCCGCCGCCCCAGTGCGAACCGCCCGGCACCGATTGGACGCGCGTACCATCGATGTCGATCCACGCGTCGTCATAGCCGACCCATTGCCAGTTCTCGCTCGCGCCGACGGGCCGCATGATGGCCTCGCGAAACACCTCGGGCAAGGGCTTGCCGAACAGATGCAGCAGCGCGAGGGACAACTGGTTGATACGCACGTCGTTGTATTCCCAGTACGTGCCGGGCGGCTGCAACGGGCGCAGATCGCCTTTTTTGCCGTTGGGCGGATCGCCGAACGTCACGGCGCGATAGTGATCGGCCTGATCGGTCAGACTGAAGCACTTGCCTTGCCACTCGCTCGTCTGCTGCAACAGTTGCGTCCACGTAATGGGCGCGTTGTGCGGATCGTCGAAGCCGATGCCGGGCACACGCACGCGCACCGGTTCGTCCGGATCGGGCAGCAGGCCGCGATCGTGCGCGACGCCTGCCAGCAGCGCGAGGTAGGTCTTGGCGATGCTGAACGTCAGGTCGGCGCGATCCGGCTCGCCCCATGTCGCGAGCAGCCGGCCATCGACGGCGACCGCGCCCGACACCGGCCCGCGGTCATGGATCGGCCCGAGCAGCCGGTTCCACGGCGGCGGATCGTTCACATGCACGCCGAACTTGCCGTCGGCGTTGCGGTCCCACGCCGATTCGTGGTCGATCGAAAAATGGATAGCGTCGCGGATGTCCTGCGGCAAATCGTGTTGCATACGTGCCTGTTCCTTGCTGATGGATTCGATTCAATGTGATCCGCTTCAATGTGCGTTCAGCCGCGCCCGCGCCCAGACCAACGTCAACAGGCTCACGACGGCGGCCATCATCAGATAGAGACCCGGCGCGAGGTTGTTGCCCGTCGCCGCGATCAGCGACGCCACCGCGAGCGGCGTGAAGCCGCCGAAAATCGTCGTGCCGATGTTGTAGCCGAACGCCATGCCCGTCGTGCGCGTGCGGGGCGGGAACAGCTCGGCCATCAGCGCGGGGATCGGCGCGAAGTAGGTGGCCTTCAGCAATGCGACCCACGTGACGGCGGCGAGCAGAGTAGGCAGCGACGGGTGCGCGTTCATGAACATGAAGGCGGGATACACGGTCAGGAAAAACAGCGCGCCTGCCCCGAGCATGATGCGCGTGCGGCCCACCTTGTCCGACCAGTGTCCGACAATGGGCGTGAGCACCGTGACGATCAACCCCGCGATCAGCGTCGCGATGAAGCCCGACGAAGGCGCCAGACCGAGTTGCCGCGCAGCGTAAGTCGGCATGTACAGGATCATGTAGTTGGCCGTCGTGGTCAGCACCAGCGCGCCGATCGACACCAGCACGCGCGACTTCTGCGTCGCGAGCAGTTCGCGCACGGGGGAGTGGGCTTTTTCGATGCGCTCGAACTCGGGCGTCTCGTCGATGCGCCGGCGGATGTACAACCCGACCGGGCCAATCAGCATGCCGAACAGAAACGGAATGCGCCAGCCCCAGCCTTCCAGTTGCGGCTGCGTCAACATGCCCGTCAGCACCGCGCCGAATGCCGACGCGAGCAGCGTGCTGGCGCCCTGGCTGGAAAACTGCCAGCTCGACATGAAGCCGCTGCGCTCCGGTGCGTGTTCGATCAGGAACGCCGTCGAGCTCCCGAACTCGCCGCCTGCCGAAAACCCTTGCAACAGCCGCGACACGAAAATGCCGATGGGCGCGAGCAGTCCGATCGTCGCGTACGTGGGCATCAGCGCGACCATCCCGGTGCCGACCGTCATCATCGCAATCGACAGCGTCAGCGACGCCTTGCGGCCCTTGCGGTCGCTATACGAGCCGAGCACGAGCGCGCCGATGGGCCGCGCGAGATACGACAGCGCGAACGTGCCGAGCGTGAGCAGCAGCGAGATCGTCGCGTTGTGGGCGGGAAAGAACAGCTTCGACAGCGTGGTCGCGAAGTAGCCGTAGGCGATCAGGTCGTAGAACTCGAGCGCATTGCCGATCGAGGTCGCGACGATCAGGCGCGAGACGCTCTTGCCCGACACCGGCTGTGAAGACGCTTGATGGGCTTCATGCGAAGGGTGAGCAGGGTGATGCGCGGTGACGGAATCCACGTTCATTGCGACTTCCTTATGCAAGGGTTGTCGAAACATGCGGTGCGGGATTGATTGCGCCGGCTTGTTGCGCGCCGAGATCCCAGAAAAGTCCAGCCATGATGCGAAGTCCGTCGCGTACGACGGGGCCGAGCAGATGCTCGTTCGGCGCATGCTGCGAGCAGCCGGGATACGAGTGCGGGACCCATAGCGTCGGCATGCCGAGCACATCGGCGAAGACGTCGTTGGGCAGCGTGCCGCCCAGGTTCGGCAGCAGCACGGGTTCGTCGCCCGTCGTGTGACGCAGCGAGCGCAGCGCCCACTGGACCCACGCGTTGTCGGGATCGACGCGCGTCGCGGGCGCGCCGCGTTCCACGTCCAGTTCGATCATGCCGAAACCGTGCCCGTCCAGATGCTCGCGAACGATGGTTTCCAGCTTCTGCCAGTCCGTGCCGACCACGAAGCGGATCTGCATGTACGCGACAGCCGATGGCGGAATCGCGTTGACGGGCTTTTCGGGGTTGCCCGTGCGGAAGGCGAGCACTTCGAGATTGTTCCAGCCGAACACGCGCTCGGTGGGCGTGAGGCCCGGCTCGCCGTAGTCGGTATCGACGGTGGGTTCGCCGGGATTGCCGCCCACGGCGATGCCGGACAGCGCGCGCCGCACCGGGTCGGGAATGGGCGGCGGGCGCAGCCCTTCGACGAGAATCTTGCCGTTCGCATCGACCATCGATGCGATCGCATTCGCCAGCACCACGCCCGGATTGCGCAGCAGCCCGCCCCAGTTGCCCGAGTGATGGCCGCCGTCGCGCAACTTCAGTTCGAGCTTGAAATTGACGAGGCCGCGCGAGCCGAGAAATAGCGTTGGTCGATGCGCGGACAGGCGCGGGCCGTCGGACGCGATCAGCACGTCGGCGGCGAGTTCTTCGCGCAGTTGCGTGCATAGCGCATGCAAGCCGGGCGAGCCGACTTCTTCGCCCGTTTCGAACAGCAGTTTCAGGTTGAAGCCGAGCTTGCCGCCGCGCGCGTCGAGCACGGCTTTCAGCGCGGCGAGATTGATACTGTGCTGGCCTTTGTTGTCGGCGGTGCCGCGACCGTACCAGCGTTCGCCGTCGACGGTCACGTCCCACGGCGAGAGGCCGTCGCGCCATTGCGCGTCGTAGCCGCGCACGACGTCGCCGTGGCCGTAGCTGAGGACGGTCGGCAGCGCGTCGTCTTCGTGGCGATGCGCGATCAGGAACGGGCCCGCGCCCTGCGCCGGGTTATCGACGATGCGGCAGGTGAAGCCCCATTGCGTGAGCAGGGGCGTCAGTTCGTCGTCGAGATAGCCGCGCAGGCGCGCGCCGCTATCGGCCTCCTGGCTCTCCGTGCGGTACGCGACGCGGCGCCGCAGATCGTCGAGAAAGCGGCCGGAATCGAACTGGCTGGCGGCGTTTTGGATGGCGATGTCACGATTCAACGGCGGGTCTCCTGTCGATCAGAGTGGGCGCTTCAGCGCCTTACTCTGATCCCATGGCATGTCGGCCCGAGTTGGCGCTTTAGCGCCTACTCGGGGCCCTTGGCGAGTCGATCAGCTTTCACGCGGATCATGGAAAGCAGTCGAATCGATCGTGCGGTCGCCGATATTTCTGCACAATTACAATATTTGCCACGAATCGTTGCCAAAACGGCAAAGCGGACATGGACAACACAGCACTGCGTTACTTTCTGGAAGTGGCTCGCAGCGGGTCGCTGAGCAAGGCGTCGGAGCGGCTCTTCGTCGCCGTGTCGGCGTTGAGCCGGCAGATCGGCAAGCTCGAGGAGGAACTGGGCACGCCGCTATTCGAGCGGCGTCCGCGCGGCATGGTGCTGAGCGACGCGGGGCGCGTGCTGGCCGAGCATGCGCGGCGCAGCCTGCTCGAAGCCGAGCGCGTGGTCGGCGAAATTCGCGGACTAAGCGAGGAGGGCCGGGCGACGATACGTGTCGCCAGTTCCGAAGGCGTCGCGCCGCATTTTCTGCCGCAGGTGTTCGCGCATTTCCTGAAGACCTGGCCGTCGACGCATTTTCAGCTCGACGTCTCGGCGCCTTCCGTGGCGACGCAGCGGGTGAGGGAAGGGACGGCGGATATCGCCGTGTGCTTCAGCATCGCGCCGGAGAAGGAGATCAACGTGCACTATTCGCAGCGCGCGCCGATTTACGCGCTCGTGCGGCGCGGCCATCCGCTGGCGGCGCGCGAGTCGGTGTCGTTGAGGGATCTCACGCCGTGGCCGCTCGCCATGGACAACCAGGGCGTGACGATCCGGCAACTGTTCGATATCTCATGCAGCCTCGAAGGGCTGATCTTCGAGCCGGTGTTCGTCAGCAACTATCACGCGGCGCTGCAGAGCTTCGTGCGGCTCACCGATGCCGTCACGCTGACGGGCTATCTGACGGTGCGCAGCCGGCTCGATGTCGACGGACTGGCCGCCGTGCCGATTACGAACGCGGAGTTGCATCAGCGCACGCTGCAGGTTCAGACGATGGCGGGCCGCACGCTGCCGCATACGATGCAGGCGTTCGTCGAGCTGTTGATGCGGGCGATCGGGGAGCCGGAGGTGGTGGATTGAGCGCCTGTCTATCGGGGACGTGTCGCTCAGGTGCGATGCTATGATCTGGCACATGCGCACCGCCGATGCGACGTATCTTGTGTGTTTAGAAATCAGATGACCCTCCACTCCGCCACACCCTTCGAAGCTATCGATAACGACAAGTCGAAGCTCGATTCGGCACGTCCGTTACCGAAGCACTCGCTTGCAACGCTGCGAGAAAAGCTGGCATTGGAGTGGACGTATCACTCCAATGCAATCGAAGGCAATACGCTCACGTTGCGCGAGACCAAAGTGGTGCTGGAGGGCATCACGGTAGGTGGCAAGTCGCTTCACGAACACTTCGAAGCGACCAACCACCGCGATGCCATCCTCTACGTCGAGGAACTTGTAGCGAAGGATGAGCCATTATCCGAGTGGCAAATCCGCAACATTCACGCCCTCGTTCTGAAAGGCATCGACGAGGGCGAAGCCGGGCGATATCGCCAGGAGAACGTGGTGATTGCGGGCGCAAGCACCACGCCTCCTGATTTTCTCCATCTGCCGGCGGAAATGGCGTCACTTATCGAGTGGCATGCTCAGGCACAAGCGCTTCATCCGATCACACGTGCAGCCGAACTGCATACGCGCTTCATCAAGATTCATCCCTTCGTGGATGGAAACGGGCGCACGGCTCGCCTGTTGCTGAATTTCGAATTGATGAAGGCTGGCTATCCGCCAGCGATCATCCGCAAGGAAGATCGCCTCGCCTACTACGATGCACTCGATGATGCGTGCGTAAGCGGCGACTATGGCGCGATCACGCAGCTCGTCGCGCAAGCCGTTCAGCGTTCGCTCGACACCTACTTGCAGGTTCTGGGCTTGCGTAGCGAACGCTGAAGATTCGTCAGCTCAACACCCCCCACAACACCAGCGTCCCCACCAGCCCCACCACCGACACGATCGTCTGCAAGATCGACCACACGAACACCGTCTGCTTCAGTTGCAGCCCGAAGTATTCGCGGACCATCCAGAAGCCCGCGTCGTTGACGTGGCAGAAGAACACCGATCCTGCGCCGATGGCGAGCGCCATCAGCGAGTTGTGCGTCACCGACAGGCCCGCGACGACAGGCGCCACGATGCCCGCCGTCGTGGTGGTCGCGACCGTGGCCGAGCCCGTCGCCTGACGCAGCGCGACGGCGATCAGCCACGCGAGCAACAGCAGCGGCATGTGCGCGCCGACGGCGATCTTGCCGATCGTCGTGCTGATGCCTGCGGCGACGAGTGTCTGCTTCAGGCCGCCGCCCGCGCCGATGGTCAGCAGCAGCGCCGCGATGGGCGGCAGACTCTTGCGCAGGATGCCGCCGACGCGATCGCGCGACATGCCGCGCGACCAGCCAAGCGCGATGATCGCGAAAATCACCGTCAGCCCGAGCGCGATGATCGGCTCGCCGAGAAAGTCGAGCGTGTCGAACAACAGCGTGTCTTTCGCGAGCGCGAGTTTCGCCACCGTGCGCCCGAGCATCAGCACGACGGGCATCAGAATCGTCACCAGCGATATGGCAAAGCCGGGCAGATCGGTTTGCGCCGACCCGGCGCGAAACAGCTTGCCCATTTCTTCCGGCTCTGCGATCTGCATGCGCTTCGACAGCGCGATGCCATAGAGCGGACCTGCAAGGATCACTGCGGGAATCGCGACGATCAGCCCAAGGCCGAGCGTAATGCCGAGATCGGCATGCAGCGCGCTCACGGCGATCAGCGGACCCGGATGCGGCGGCAGCAGTGCGTGCAGCGTCGTCATGCCGGCGAGCGCGGGAATCGCGATACGCAGGATCGGCTGCTGCGAGCGGCGCGCCATCACGAAGATGATGGGCACCATCATCACGAGGCCCACTTCGAAGAACAGCGGCAAACCGATGATGATCGCGACGAGCGCCATCAGCCAGGGCAGACGGCGCGGCGTCGAGTGTTCGAGAATCGTCGACACGAGCCGGTCGGCGGCGCCCGAATCGGCCATCAGCGCGCCCAGCATCGCTCCGAGCGCAATGATGATGCCGACGTCGCCCAGCAGTGCGCCCGCGCCCTTGCTGAACGAGCTGGCCACGGTTTCGAGCGGTAGCTGCGCGGTGAAGCCCGCGGCGAATGTGCCGATCAGGATCGACAGGAACGGCGCGAGCTTGAGCGCGCTGATGAAGACGATGATGAGCGCAAGACCGAGCGCGCACGAAAGGATCAGGCGTGTGTCGTGGGCGGACCACGGACTCAGGGGAGCGGTGAGATGCACAGGATGTCTCTTGTCTGTTCGAGCGTAGATGATGTGGTTGGAAGATTCGCGCGTGCGTGCTGGCCGTAACAGCGAGCAGCAGGTGGGCTGGCGCAGTGCGCCCGATGGTAACAGCGGCTGCTTTCAGATTCCTGCTGGCGGGCAAACGCGATACGTCACGAATGAAGTATCGGCGTGCAATGCCCGAATGCCGCGAAAAATCAATACGCCGATTTATCAATTATTTATTGGTCGATTTAAAATGAGTTGAAATTCAGGGATATTATTGCATTACCTTACCATTATAAGAATGCGAAAGGATAATGCGCGACGCAGAGCTTGTGGATTCAACAGAAGACCCATAAAATCCGCAGGCCTGTATTCCGAGAACGGCTAGAATTGGGCACTTGGGGCGCATCCGCGAGAGGGATGCGCCCCATTTCATATGAAGTTCTGCAGCATCAAAATTACGAATGCCATTACAAGGAAGATTGAGAAAGCGTTTAAGGGGTGGTTTAAACGCAACGACAAAGTCGCAAAGCCGATTCAATCAGATATTCTCCGCGCCACGATAGCATTCGTTATCGGAATATGGAGAAAAGATGAAAAAGCTCGTACTCTCGACCCTCTCGCTCGCTTTGTTTGGCACGGCTGGTGCCGCGCACGCTCAGAATTCCGTCACGCTCTACGGCCTGCTCGATACGGGCCTGACGTACTCCAGCAATTCTGGCGGCCATAGCAACATCCAGCAGGCCAGCGGCATCCTGAACGGCAACCGTTGGGGCCTGCGTGGTTCGGAAGATCTCGGCAACGGCCTGAAGGCAATCTTCACACTGGAAAGCGGCTTCAATCTGTCGAACGGCAACATGGGCCAGAACAGCCGCCTGTTCGGCCGCCAGGCCTTCGTCGGGCTTGCAAGCAACCAGTACGGCTCCGTCACGCTCGGCCGCCAGTACGACAATCTCGTCGACAACCTGGGCCCGCTGTCGCTGAACGGCACGCAATACGGCGGCACGCTCGCCTCGCACCCGTACGACAACGACAACCTCAACAACTCGTTCCGCGTCAGCAACTCGGTCAAGTATCAGAGCGTCGATTACGCAGGCTTCAAGGTCGGCGCGATGTATGGCTTCTCGAACGAAGCGGACGGCTTCTCGGACAACCGCGCGTATAGCGTCGGCGCGACGTACACGTTCGGCGGCCTGAAGGTTGCGGCGGCTTACCTGCAACTGAACGGCGCAGGCACGAGCAATTCGAGCGGCGCCGTGAGCAGCGACGCCACCTTCACGGCTTCGCGTCAACGCACGTACGGCGCGGGCGTCAGCTACGCGTTCGGCCCGGCTAACGTCGGCTTCGTGTTCACGCAGACGCAACTGGCGAATGCGACGTCGATCGGCGCAACGGCATCGGGCACGTCGAGCGGCTTCACGCTGAACGGCTCGGGCGCGCACTTCACCAACTTCGAACTGAATGGCCGTTACGCGCTCTCGCCGGCGTGGACGCTGTCGGGTGCCTACACGTACACCGATGCAAGCCTGCAAGGCGTCGATCCGAAGTACCACCAGATCACGCTGCAAACGGATTACGCACTGTCGAAGCGCACCGATGTGTATGCTGAAGCGGCGTATCAGCATGTCGGCAGCACGGGCAACTCGGGTGTTACCGCGCATATCGTCGGCGTGAGCGCTTCGTCGACGGATTCGCAAGTGGTCGGCACCGTCGGTATCCGTCACCGCTTCTAAGCCGTGAGTCACGCATCTCATTCATCGCGGGATTTGCGGGGCGTGCTCTAACCGGGTGCGTGCCGCGTCTGCTGCGAGAGTTTGACTGACGCGCGTCCCGTTCCGGCGGGGCGCGCGTTTGCGCTTTTACGAGCGGATCTGTGTACGCATCTGTCGCACAGCTATAATCGCGCTCGACTGTCGCAAAGGAAGCTTCACTCGTGAAAAAAATCCATGTCGTTGCGTTGGCCGCACTCGTGCTCGCAGGTTGCTCGTCTGCCGAAAAGGAGGCGCGCCAGGCCCAGGAATACGAGCACAACGAAACCAGCCTTGCCGCTGCACAGCGCAATGCGGCCGTCGATTGCAACGGCGCGCAGTGCGACGCCGCGTGGGTAGCGACGAAGCGCTATGTCGAGCAGCATTCCGATACCTCCGTCACGCGCGCGGACGCCGTGGCGATCGAAACCGATGTGCCTTACAGCTCAGGGAAGGTGTCGTTCTCGGCGACGCGTGTCGCGCACCCCGGTGGCGCGACGCTCACGCTGTTCGCGCAGTGTCGCGGCATGTATGGGCCGGACAACGCGAAGGGCTCGGACTATGACGACTGCGCAAGCAAGATCCTGAAAACGCAGAATGGGTATGTCGCGTTTGTCAGGAAGCAGGTGTCGGGGCAATAAGTCGCGCTGATTCGGCGGCGGCGCGCAGGGCGGTTGCGGCATGTCGTCGAGTGCGGCAGGGCAGCAGCGTTGCGCGGCATCAGGCGGCCAACACGGCTTCCTCGAAGACGCCGGGCGCGACGCTCTCGCCCAGCTTACCCAACTCTACTTCGACGGCATCGTGGAGCACTTCGACGAGTTGCCGTTGCGCATCGCGCTTCGCGGCAGCCGCTTTCTTCGTCTTGCCGGCGCGCGACGGCGGCTGGCACGCGTCGCACACGACGTTGTGCTGCAGGTCATGCTTGTGACCAATAAACTTGCCGCTGCAACGGCTACAGGGCGTCAGTTGCAGGAGGTCGGCATCGAAGAAGCGCACCAGCGTCCAGGCACGCGTCAGGTCGAGCACCGATTCGCTCTGGCTGTGATGGCAATGTTCCAGATAGAGGCGGTAGCCTTTGGTCAGCGCATCCAGATGCGAGCAGCGCGCTTCGTCTCTCAGGAAACGGTACGTGTTGTAGAAGAGTGAAGCGTGGATGTTTGCAAGCCACGTCGTATACCAGTCGGCGGAGAACGGCAGCATGCCCTTGGGCGGCGACACGCCCTTGACCTCGCGATACAGACGGATCAAGCGGTCGCGCGAGAGCGTCAGTTCGGTTTCGAGCACTTGCATCCGCGCGCCCAGTTCGATCAGTGCGATCGCGCGGAACACTTCCTGTGCGTCTTCGGCGAGGCTTTTCTTCGACATGGCAACGCCTGGGTTTAACCGGACTGGGTTGCGGGCTGACCCGCTAGCAAGATGGCGGCGTGCGTGGCGGTCACTTCCGCGTGCTTCGAGGTATGCGTCAATGCCGACAGCAGCGCGTGATCGTTGAAGCGGAACGAGCAAAGAAGCTGCTCTGAACTGGCCAGCTTGACGATTTGCGCGAGTGACAGACCGGCGAGAATGTCGGCCACTTGCGACGACAGGCCCAGACGGAACATGCCGACTGCCCTGTCCTCTCGGAGGATGCGCTGCGCAAGCATGATGTACGACAGATTGATTTCGCGGATCTGTTCGATCACTTCGCTGCTACGGTCCATTTTCTACTCCCCATTCCCCGAATGCTTTCTGGCTTTTTGCCGGAATGCGAAATTCATTCTGCGGGTTGCCGCGTTGAACCACACACGCGCGGCGAATGGAAATAATTGTATGAAGTGACTTTCTGACAGGCCATTTGTTTTTTACAAAGGCTTTATGGATCTAATTTTAAATAAGAAACGCCAACTGATTTATATGGTTTTTCGATGCGTTGTGAATCGGATTTATCTGGTCTGAATGCGATCGCAGGCATTTGACTATGATTTCACAAAAGTACTGTCATCCTCGAGCACGCGGATTGCTACGCGGTTCTTTAACGGGAGGCGACTGGGAGGCCGTCTGGCGAGATTTCTGCTGCCAGGTAGTTGATGGCGAAGTTAATCGCGATCTGCGCGTGAATGTCAGGTGGCAGGATATGCCACCTGACACGGTCGCCTCGAATCTCGGGCTTGCGGCTCTCGATATTTGCGGTCTGTTCAGCCGAGGACGTTTGATATCTCTTGCGCGGCGCAGGGGAAAGCCGGCGACCGCGTCGAGGTCACTTGTCAGCCTTGCCCAGATCACGCAGACGCTTGCCGGCCATCAGGTCGTTACCCAGCTTCTCGAGCGAGACACCGCGAGTCTCGGGTACATAAAAGAACACCACGACCGCGAAGATCACATTGAGGATGGCATACAGCACGAAGGTGTTCGCTTCGCCAACCGTCGACAACAGGCTGAGGAACGTGGCCGCGACGGCCATGTTGGCCACCCAGTTGACCAGGGTTGAGACAGCGATGCCGAAGTCCCGTCCCTGCTGGGGTTGAATCTCCGAGCAGAGAATCCACACAAGAGGACCCGCCGACATGGCGAAGCCTGCGATGAAGAGCAGCAGCGCCGCGACAGCCAGAATCTGCGCCGTGAGACCTGCCACGCCGGCATGCAGCAGAAACCCGAGAGAGCACATTCCGAATGCCATGACCGCGCATCCCGCGTAGAGAATCGGCTTGCGGCCCCAACGATCGACGAAGGCGATTGCGCCAAACGTTGCCACGACGTTGACAAGGCCGACGATGACGGTAGCCCACAATTGCTGCTCATGGGTGCCGAAGCCGGCCAGCGCGAAAATGCGCGGCGCGTAGTACATCACGACGTTGATGCCCGTGAGCTGCAGCACGATGCCGAGCAGCACCGAACGGCGAAAGTTCGGGTTCTTGCGCAGCAGGCTCCATCCCCGCTGGGGTCGCGTGTTGTCCTCGGTGACCTGTTCGAGTTCGGCTTGAACGTCAGCCGGATTGCAGTGGAGACGCTCGAGGACGGTGCGAGCTTCCGCTGCGCGGTTGCGCTGAAGCAGCCAGCGCGGACTGTCGGGGAGGGCGAGGACGCCCGCCAGGAAGATCGCGGCGGGGATCGCGATAACGCCCAGCATCCAGCGCCAGTCGGCCACGTAGGAAAGCCCGATGTTCGACAGGAAGGCCGCGAGAATCCCCACTGTAATCATCAGTTGATAAGTGGAGATCATGGCCCCGCGCACCTGTCTCGGCGCCACCTCCGAAAGATAGAGCGGCGCCGTGAAGGACGCCATGCCGACGGCGAGGCCCAGCAGCAGGCGCGCGCCGATCAGATCGGCGGGACTGCCCGCGAACCCCGACCATAGCGAGCCCACGATGAACAGTACCGCCGCCAGCGCAAGCGCGTAGCGGCGTCCGAGGCGCCACGACAGCCAGCCCGCGCTCAGTGCGCCGATTGCCGCGCCGACCATCATCGAACTGACGATCCATTCCTGCGAGCGGTCATTCAGAACGAAATGCTTCGCGATAAAGGGCAGGGCGCCTGAAATCACGCCGATGTCGAGACCGAACAGCAGGCCGGCGAGCGCTGCCATGAGGCAAACGAAGAGGCCATAGCGTCTGGATCTCGAACGGGTGGGGGCGATGCTGTCAGCGAGCGTGCTCATTTGATGTGTCTCCTGGGGGCTTCTCATATCAGTCATGGTCGGGCGCTTTGGCATCAATCGCCCATCTGTGTCCATGATCGAATATGAGAATTAGCGCTGGATGAGGGCACGCAATCCTTTCCGTCCCGCGCAATGCTCATTCGAAGCTAATTCACGGGCCTTAATCTGCTTCACATCAGCGGTGCATGTGAAGCGGGTTCACCAAACCTGTTTCATGTGCGCTGTGTCGGGTGGTGACGCAACACTGCGAGCGCCGCCCTTTACACGACAAGGAGCACATCATGTTTGCACGCCTTTCCCACCTCCTCGGAAAAATGGTGTCCGGCCACGACGTTTCTTCGCACGGCGACTATCTCGCGTCGTCGAGCGATCTGGCTGATCTCGAACGCCGCATGCGGCAGGTCGACGAGGAAGAGCACGCGTACCGCATGCCGTTTTGCGGATCGGTATCTCGCGATCAGAATTCGTTTGTCTCGAAGCATTGAGTCGTTTGCAGTATCGCGGCTCGTCCGGCAGACAGGCGGATCGAATCGTCACTGCGAGTCAATCGCTATGGCGAACCCGCTGCGCGTCAGGCAATGGTGTTTGCACATGTTTGCCTGACGCTTTCGCGTGGCACGAGAAGGCGCGTCGAGAGCCAGCAACCGATGCCCATCAACGCAATGACGTATGCCATTGGGCGCGGCGTGCCGTCCGCGAAGAAACCGATCAGCGCCGAGCCCGCAATACCGGCGCCATACTGTATCGAGCCGATCAGTGCGGAGACGGCGCCTGCGCGCTCGGGGCAAGCGCCAAGCGCACCCGTGATTGCATTGGCGTTGATGAAACCGTTGGTCGAGACGAAAAGGAACAGCGGCAGCACGAGGCCGGTCAAGCCGCCCCATCCCGATCCCGCATCGAACGCGAGGAGGGCACCCATGAGCCCCGCTACGATTGCGCCAAAACGCATCAGACGATCGCCGCCGAAACGCAGGACAAGCCGGGCGTTGACCTGGTTGGTGATCATGATGCCGACGATTCCCGCAGCGAACAGCACGCCGTAGTGCTGCGGCGACACGTGGTGATAGGTGATGTACGCGAACGGCGTACCCGCAACGTACGCAAAGATGCCGCCGTAGAAAAATCCTACGCTGACGGAATATCCGAGCACGCTTCGATTGCGCAACAGGCTGGCATAACCGGCAAGTGAGTTCCCGAGTGGTGCGCGAATGCGGCGCTCCCGGGGCAAGGTCTCAGGGAGGCAATAAAGCCCTGCGAGCGTTGCGATGCCGACGACGACGAGTACCCAGAAGATCGCCCGCCATGACGCAACGTGGAGAATCAGGCTACCGACGCTCGGTCCTATCAACGGCGCAATGGCCATGACGGTCATCAGCGTCGACATCATTTGCGCGGCGCGTGCGCCGCTGTACAGATCGCGCACCATGGCGCGGGAAATGACCACGCTTGCGCATGCGCCGACTGCTTGCAGCACGCGCCAGCCAATGAGGGTGTGTGCGTCCTGCGATATCGCGCAGCCAGCGGAGCCGAAGATAAAAAGAACAAGGCCGATTGCCACCGGTAACCGGCGGCCGTGACGATCGCTGACCGGTCCCCACAACAACTGGCCCAGGCTGAAGCCAATCAGATATCCCGAGATCGTCAGTTGCAGTGTGCCGGGGTCGGCGTGGAGCGCATCGGCCATGGCGGGTAATGCGGGAAGGTAGAGATCCGTCGAGATCGACGCGAAAGCCATCAACGTGCTGAGGATCAGCAGCGTCCGCACGCGATGATGTTGAGCATCATGCTTCGCGGCGGCGGTCGATTGATGGTCTGTTGGCATGAGCGGATGTGGTGGCGGTACCTGGCAATAGTATGGGCTACATCAGAAGCGTGAGGTGCTGATCGCGGCCGTAGTCAGTAAGCGGCGCGACGCTACAGGCATAATCGGGTGCCTCGGAAAGTGCTTCTGACGGGGTCCATATCTAGAGCGCCCGGCGACCTTCGACCGGGTACCCCGGGTCGGTGTAACCCGGCGTCGATGCATGTCCAGGTGGCACCAGGCTATCGACGAATTTTTCGTCGTCGGGTCCGAGTTGCAGGTTCAGCGCTTCGATATAGCTATCCCAATGCGCTTCCGTACGCGGACCCCCAATCGCCGCACTGACGAGCCGATTCTTGAGTACCCACGCCAGCGCGAACGCGATCGACGTCGTGCCGCGCCCGGCGGCGTGCGCCGCTACCTTTTGCGCAATCGCCAGCGACTCCGGCCGCCATTCCGTCTGCTGGATGCGCTTGTCGCCGCGGCCCGCCCGTGTGTCCGAGGGCGGGGGAGCATCCACTGCATACTTGCCCGTCAGCACGCCACGGGCAAGTGGGCTATAGGAGACGATGCCCACGCCGTAGTGCGCGGCCGCCGGCAACTGTTCAACCTCGGCAGTACGGTCCACCATGTTGTACAGCGGCTGGCTCGCAACCGGCCGGTCGATGCCGAGCTGATCGGCGAGCCGCACGATCTCGGCGATGCGCCAGCCCCGGAAGTTCGACACGCCGAAATAGCGCACCTTGCCCTGACGGATCAGATCGCCAATCGCACGCACGCCTTCTTCGAGCGGTGCATCGAGCAACGCGCGATGAAAGTACAGGACGTCGATGTAGTCGGTGCCCAGGCGCCTGAGGCTCGCCTCGACCGATTGCATGATCCACTTGCGCGACTGTCCCTGTTCGTTCGGACCTTGCGTGGTCGGATAGCCGAACTTCGTCGCAACCACCCAGCTATCGCGACGCTCGGCGATCGCGCGGCCGACGATTTCTTCCGAGCGGCCGGCGTGATAGACGTCAGCCGTGTCGATGAAGTTGATGCCCTGATCGAAAGCCTTGTCGATGATGCGTTTCGAAGTGGCTTCGTCGGTTTCGCCGCCGAACATCATCGCGCCCAGGCACAAGGGCGAAACCTTGAGGGCGCTGCGGCCCAGATATCCGTATTCCATGTCGTGTTCCTTCTGATTAACGAGCGGTGTAGCCGCCATCGACGGCGAGCGCGTGACCGATTACGAAACTCGCGCCTGGGCTGCACAACCAGAGCACGGCCGCGGCGATCTCATCGGACCGTCCGAGCCGGCCGATGGGCTGCTCCTTCATGAGCGCTTTCATCGCCTCGGGCTCGCGCGCCAGCATCTCCGCGACCATCGGCGTTTCAATGATGCCGGGGCACACGGCGTTGATGCGGACGCCTCTCGCTGCGTATTCGAGCGCGGCGCTTTTCGTGAGTCCGATGACGCCATGCTTCGACGCGTGATACACGCCACGTCCCGCAATACCCACGAGCCCGCCGAGCGACGAGCAGTTGACGATCGCGCCGTTTCGCTGTTCGCGCATCTGCAGCAGTTCGTATTTCATGCAATTCCACACGCCACGCAGGTTCACGCCGTTCACGCGTTCGAACTCGTCGCCGCTGGCGTCGGCCGTTTCGGCGACAGGACTGTTGATGCCTGCGTTGTTGTACGCCGCATCGAGATGTCCGTAGGTCGCGACAGTCAGATCGACCATCGCTTTGACTTGCGCCTCGTCGGCAACGTCGCAGCGTACGGCAAGCGCCTGATGACCTGAAGCGACAAGCCTGGCGGCGGCTGCTTTAACCGCGCCTTCGTCGACATCCGCGAGTACCACGGAAGCGCCTTCGGCGGCAAATGCCTGTGCTGCGGCAAGCCCCAGTCCTGAACCCGCGCCCGTCACCAGCGCGACCTTGCCTTGAAACATGCCGTTCATGTCCGTCTCACCTGAATGCTGACCAGGTGAAATGATAGGAATTTAGCGTCTATCGATAAAGACCTTAAAACTGCAAGCTCTTATGTCTCTCGTTCATGAATCAAACGACCGTGTTCAGGGGCGGTAGCGGAGCGCGTCGATCACTACGTTCATCGCACGCGAGGACTGGCGGCGGCTTGCGTAATACGCATGGAGGCCCGCGAATGTCGGCGACCAGTCTTCGAGCACCCAGACAAGGCGGCCCGCCGTGATATGCGGCTGAGCGACGTCTGCCGGAATGTAGGCGAGTCCATAACCCGACAAGGCCGCATCGAGCATCTGATAGGTGCCATTGAAGGCAAGCTGCCCCTCCACACGCACCTGGACCTCCCGCTGTCCTTTCCTTAGTTCCCATGCGTAGAAGCCGCCATGGGTAGGGAGACGCAGGTTGATGCAATTGTGGGCGATCAGGTCTTGCGGTTTCCTCGGGGCCGCGTGCTTTTGCAGGTAAGCGGGCGTGCCGACAACGGCCATGCGCATGTCGGGGCCGACACGGACGGCGATCATGTCCTTCGCGACCTGATCGCCGTTGCGAACGCCGATGTCATAGCGATCCGCGACGATATCCGAGAGACCGTAGTCCGTGATGATTTCGACCTTGATCTCGGGATAGCGACGAAGCACTTTAGACAGTCTTGGCCACAGGATGGTCCTGGTCGCGTAGTCGGTCGCCGTGATGCGGATCGTGCCCGCCGGCATATCGCGAAGTTCGGTGACGGCGGCCAGTTCGGCCTCGATTTCCTCGAAGCGAGGCGCGACAGTCTCGAGTAGTCGCTCGCCGGCCTCCGTCGGGGCGACGCTGCGCGTCGTGCGGGTCAGGAGCCGAAGACCGAGACGCGTTTCGAGCGCCCGGATCGTGTGGCTCAACGCTGATTGCGATACGCCGAGTTGGGCTGCGGCGCGTGTAAAACTGCGCTCGCGCGCGACGGCGATGAATGCAAGCAGGTCGTTGAAATTTTCGCGTGGCATTGATGAACCCGTTTCATAGGTGTATGCCGATTTTAGCGTCTAGTCAGACGGGGTATGCCTGGATATCTTTGTAAGGCCCGTGCTGGCTCGTGCGGCCTTTGGCATTGACACCCCGATTCTGGCTCCCCTCGCGCAAGGACATCACACGTGAACAGGTTCGTCATATTGCTCGGGTCGGTTTGCCTGACGCTTTCCGCCTGTTCGCAAATGCAAAGGAATATCACTATGGAAAAAAGCCATTCGCTTCCCCCCGTTCCGACGCCCGAGGACGTGCGTGCGGTCTCGCCAGCGCTCGAAAAGTATTCAACAGATGCGCTGTCAGGAGATGTGTGGAAGCGTCCACAACTGTCGCCGCGCGATCGCAGCATCGTGACGCTGTCGGTACTGATTGCACGCAATCAGACGGTCGAGTTGCCTCACCACCTCAACCTTGCACTCGATAACGGCGTCAAGCCGGGTGAGATCTCGGAGATCATTACGCATCTCGCGTTTTACTCGGGCTGGGCCAATGCGACATCGGCGGTCGGCGTCACGAAGGCCGTATTTGACCAGCGCGGCGTCAAGGCAGATCAGATACCGCCTGCCACGGTCAAGATGCTGCCGCTCGACGAAGCCACTGAGGCGAAGCGGGCGGGCACCGTGCAGCAAAATTTCGGCACCGTCGCGCCGGGCGTCGTGCAATTCACGACCGATGTGCTGTTCCGGGATCTCTGGTTGCGCCCCGGTCTCGCGCCACGCGACCGCAGCCTCGTGACGGTCAGCGCGCTCGTTGCCACGGGGCAGGTTGCGCAGATCGCCTATCACCTCAATCGTGCGATGGATAACGGCCTGACCCGAGACGAAGCGTCGGAGGTGATGACGCAACTCGCCTTCTATGCCGGTTGGCCTAAGGTCTTTTCCGCGCTGCCGGTGGTCAAGGACGTCTTTGAGAAGCGTGCACACTGAGCGGGCGGCGCCTCGCCGACGAAAAGTCACGCCTCGCCGCTCACACAGCGATAACCAGTGGGAATCGTCCCATAAGCCGATTTCAATAGACGGCTATCAGAGTTCTCTCCAGACTTTGGTGCGGCGGACCTCGAATCGCGGTCCGCCCTCAAGAAGAGCGCGCTAGCGCGCAAAAGCCCTGGAGGAGACAAAGACATGCCGCATCGCCCAAGAGTCACACGGTCGGTCCTCGCGCTGATGTGCGCGATGTCGTTCATCATGTATCTCGATCGCGTGAATCTTTCCGCCGCCGCGGGACTGATTCGCGACGACCTGCATCTTTCCAATACCAATGTCGGTTTCGTATTCGGCGCGTTCGCCTACACATATGCGATCTTCCAGGTGATCGGCGGATGGTTCAGTGACCGCGTGGGTGCGAAGACCACGCTCATGCTTTGCGCGACGATCTGGATCATCGCCACGGTCGCGACGGGTGTCGCGGGCGGTGTGGCGTCGCTGTTCTGCGCGCGAATGCTGCTAGGCGTCGGCGAAGGCGCCGCATTGCCCGCGCAGGCGCGTGCGCTCGTCAACTGGTATCCGGCGAGCAAGCGCGGCTTCGTCCAGGGCCTCACACATTCGTTCTCGCGCCTCGGAAACGCGCTGACGCCGCCGCTGATCGCGCTGCTCGTCGCCTTCGCGTCGTGGCGAGCGTCGTTCCTGCTGGTCGGCGCGCTCACCGCCGTCTGGCTCGTGGTCTATGCCTGGTACTTCAAGGACGACCCGCGCAAGCATCGGCACATCACGCGGGAGGAAGTGGCCGAACTGCCGCCGGAAACGATGGTATCGGCGAAGACGACGCGCGAGCCGACGCCATGGGGCAGGCTCATCAGGCGCATTGGTCCAACCATGATCGTCTACTTCTGCTACGGCTGGACGGGTTGGCTTTTCTTCACCTGGCTGCCGACCTTCTTCATGCACGGGCGCGGCCTCGATCTCAAGAGTTCGGCGCTGTTCTCGGCGGGCGTGTTTCTTTCGGGCGTGGTCGGCAATACAGCAGGCGGGATGCTGTCGGATCGCATTCTGAAACGAACGGGCAACGTGGTTGCCGCGCGACGCAACATGATCATCGTCGCCTTTCTGGGCGCACTGGTGTTTCTCGCGCCCGTGATGATCGTCGATTCGCTGCCCGTCATGGCTGCCTCGTTGAGCCTGTCGTTCTTCTTCCTCGAACTGACCATTGGGCCGATCTGGGCCGTGCCCATGGACATCACGCCGAAACACGTGGGCATCGCGAGCGGACTCGTGAACGCAGGCTCGGCCATTGCCGGCATTTTCTCGCCGATCGCCTTTGGCTTCATCGTCGATCGGACGGGAAACTGGACGTTGCCGTTCATCGGGTCGCTGGGCTTGCTGACGGTGGGCATCGTGATGACGTTTTTCATGCGTCCGGATATCAAGCTGGATGCGCAGCCTGACGACGCTTCCGGTGAACACGGATTGAAGCTGGCCGAGCAGAGTCGCTGAAGCGCATAAAAAAAGAGACCGCCTTCGCGAAGGAGGGCGGTCTTTGTTTTTACGCGGTGCGAATCGCCTCGATCACCAGTTGCGTTGCCGGACTGATGCGCCGGTTCTTCCGCAGAATCAGCCCATAAGGCGCGAGCCGGCCGCGTAACGGCGTACCCAGCGATGCAATCGTGCCGAGCGCCGAATAGTAGTCCGCCACGGATGACGGCAGCACGGCCAGCATGTCCGAATCCCGCAGCAGCGAGAGCGTGGTGAGAATCGATGACGTCTCCACGGTGCTTTCCGGCGCGGCCACGCGCGATTCCCTGAAAGTCTGGTCGATGATCTCGCGCATCGGACTGGGATGGGGTTGCACGATCCACGCGAACTTCGACAACTGCACGAGCTTCGGCCTGCCCGGAATGCCGAGCGCCGGATGGTCCGGCCGCGCGACGATGGAAAGCGCCTCCTCCGACAAAGTCTCGAAGCTCAGATCCAGCGCGGGAAAGCCATACGGAATGCGCCCGACGACGATATCGAGCTGATCTTGCTGCAAGGCCTGCACGAGCACGTCGCTGGTATCGATCTGCACGCTGATCTGCAGACGGGGGTGTGCCTCCTTCAACTGCACGATCACGCGCGTCAGCAGCTCCGGCGCGGGCGCCATCACGGCGCCGATGCGCACCTTGCCGATATCGCCCGCCTCGATGGCGGCCAGTTCCTCGCGCAGTTCATCGAGATCCTCGAACATCACGCGCGCATAGCGCATCACTGCCTCGCCGTAGACGGTCGCCTCCATGCCGCGCGGATGCCGCACGAATAGCGACACGCCGATGGTGTCTTCCAGTTCCTTCAACGCCTTGGTGGCCGCGGGTTGGGTCATCGCGAGTTCGTCGGCGGCGCTGCGTAGCGATTCAGTTTCGGAGAGCGCATGCATCAGTTGCAGATGGCGCAGGCGGAGTCGTTTCCGGATGGTCGAGGCGGGCGCGATCATGTCGTGACGAGGTCTCTTGAGCGATAACCGTTGGAAATAGGCTGATCCAAATAATTCAATGGTCAGTTATCGCAGAGTTTCGCACACTAGCAGCACCCGAAACAGCCGCGCAAACCCTTGAATTGTGCGGCGCAACTCGATCGAACGGAGACAGACGAGATGAAGATCAAGCACGTCCGCGCACGCGTTTTCGAATGGAAGGGCAAGGTCGTTCCGCCGCAATCGCACTTCTGCACGAACGCGGTGGACATCCTCTACGAACGCGGCGACGCGATGGGCTCGTTCCGCTTCCACGGCTGGCTGGTCGTGGAGATCGAATGCGACGACGGCACGGTGGGCATTGGCAATTGCGCGCTGGCGCCGCGCGTGGCCAAGCAGATCGTCGATGAATACCTCGCGCCTATCGCGATCGGCGAAGATCCGTTCGATTACGAATACCTGTGGCAGAAGATGTATCGCCGCACGCTGGCATGGGGCCGCAAGGGCATCGGCATGGCGGCGATTTCGGCGATGGACATCGCCATCTGGGACATCATGGGCAAGGCGGTGAAAAAGCCGGTGTTCAAGCTGCTCGGCGGCCGCACGAAAGAGAAGATCTGGTGCTACGCCTCGAAGCTCTACAACAACGACGATCGCGACGCCTTCCTCGGAGAAGCGCAAGGCTATCTCGACCAGGGCTTCACCGCGATGAAGATGCGCTTCGGCTACGGCCCGAAGGACGGTCCGAAAGGCATGGCGAAGAATCTCGAACAGGTGCGCCTGCTGCGCGAACTGGCGGGCGATGACGTGGACATCATGGTCGAATGCTACATGGGCTGGACGCTCGAATACGCGCGCCGCATGTTGCCGCGCCTCGCTGAATTCAATCTGCGCTGGCTGGAAGAGCCGGTGATCGGCGACGACGTTGAAGGGTATCAGGAGCTCAAGAAGATGAACATCCTGCCCATCTCGGGCGGCGAGCACGAGTTCACCGTGTACGGTTTCAAGGACCTGCTCGAACGGCGCGCGGTGGACGTCATCCAGTACGACACCAACCGCGTGGGCGGCATCACCGCGGCGCGCAAGATCAACGCGATGGCCGAGGCGTGGTCCGTGCCCGTCATCCCGCACGCGGGGCAGATGCACAACTATCACCTCACCATGGCCTCGACGGCCAGCCCGATGTCAGAGTTCTTCCCCGTCTTCGACGTCGAAGTGGGCAACGAGTTGTTCTACTACATCTTCGACGGCGAGCCGCAGCCGGAGAACGGCTATCTGCAGCTGTCCGACGAAACGCCGGGTTTGGGAATCACGCTCTCGGACAAGCATCTGAAGGACTTCGACATCATCGAATGAGCCGCATGACGGCGGGGCCGACGTAGCCCCACAGCAAACATCTTGCATGGGGCTCGCGTACGCGCTGAAGCGCCAGCTCGAGCCGACAGGAGACAGACATGGAGAGCAGGATGGAGGCCCGCGCGGCGACGCGCGATGCAGCATCGGCACAGCACTCGACCAGCGTACGCTGGCGCATCTTCGGCGTGGTGTTTCTCATCACGCTGATCAATCTGGTGGATCGCATCTCGCTGTCGATCGCGATGCCCACCATCGCGAAAGAGTTCACGCTCTCGCCCGCGATGCAGGGCCTCATTCTCTCCAGCTTCTTCTGGTCGTATGCGTTGCTGCAGATTCCCGGCGGCTGGCTGATCGACCGCTTCGGCCCGCGCAAGGTGGTCGCATGCGCAACGGTGCTGTGGGGCCTGTTTCAGACGCTGATGGGCGCAGCGACGGGCGGTCTGTCGATGCTCTTCATGCGCGTCGGGCTGGGCGCCGCTGAAGCGCCGCTGTTTCCCGCGGGCAGCAAGCTCAACGCGCTGTGGCTCTCGAAGAAGGAACGCGCGCGCGGCGCGGTATTGATGGATGCCGGCTCGCCGCTCGGCGCGGCGATCGGCGGGCTGGCCATCTCGAACCTGATCCTGATGTTCGGCTCGTGGCGCACGGCATTCGTGGTCGCGGGCCTCGCGACCATCGCATGCGGATGGCTGGCGTGGCGCTATCTGCGCGACGATCCCGCGAAGCATCCGGGCGTCAACGCGGCGGAACTGGAGCATATCCGCGACGGCGCACCCGCACAGGCCAGCGCCGCGATTCAGGCGAGCGCGCACACGCAGGACGCGCCCTTGCCGCTGCGCTCGACGGTGGCGATGTGCATGGGTCGCATGGCTTGGGCGATGATCTTTTTCGGCTTGCTGACCTGGGGCCCGACCTATCTGACTCAGGCACGGGGCCTGAGCCTGTCGCAAATCGGCGCCGCCACGTTCTTCATCTTCCTCGCGGGCGCCTGTGGCTCACTGACGGGCGGCTTCCTGTGCGACGCGTTGTGCTCGTGGGGCTTCTCGCGCGGCAAGGTCGTGAAGGGCATGATCGCGCTATCGGGTCTCGCGACGCTGGCGGTGTTTGCCGCGCTGCCGGGCATTTCATCGCCCGTGACGGCCATCGCGGTGCTGTGCGCGGCATCGTTCATGCTGTTGTGGGGCAGCCTCTACTGGAGCCTGCCATCGCTGCTCGCCAGTCCGGGACGCGTGGGCCTGCTCGGCGCATGCATGAATTGTGCGGGCAGCGTCGGCGGCATCTCGATTCCGCTCATCACTGGCTTCATTCTTCAACGCACCGGCTCTTTCGATGCGGTGCTGCATTTTTACAGTGCGTGTGCACTGGTGTATATCGCCGGCTCGCTGGCGATCGACCTGCGCCGCACGCGCTGACATTCAAAAGGCAAAACTACGATGAAACCTCGTATTGCAGTCCTGCTTGGCGACCCGGCCGGCATCGGTCCCGAACTCATCGCGCGTTTGCTCGCGCGGCCCGAAAACCGCGCGCGCGCCGATCTGCTCATCATCGGCGACAAACGCGAGCTGGATGAAGGCATGGAGATCGCGCAGCAGCGCTTTGACTACACCGTGGTCGAAAGCGAAACCGATGCCCCACGCGATACCGATGTGCCTTCGCTGATCGATTTTCGTCTCGCCGACGATGCCCCTTACGAACGCGCCGTTTCCACCGAGCGGGGCGGGCGCTACAGCCTTGAAGCCTTCAGGAAGGCGCTGGCCCTGACGCAAGACAAGCGCACCCACGCGATGATGTTCGCCCCCGTCAACAAGACGTCGCTGCACATGGCGGGCATGGAGACGAGCGACGAAATGGAGTGGTTCGCGCGCCAGCTCGATTACAGCGGCGCATTCTGTGAATTCAACGTGCTCGACGAACTGTGGACCTCGCGTGTCACCTCGCACATGGCATTGAAGGATGTCAGCGCGCGGCTGTCGGAGCAGCGCATCATCGGCGCGATCCAGTTGATCAACGATGGCCTGAAGCGGGCGGGTATTGCTTCACCGCGCATCGCGGTGTGCGGCTTCAATCCGCATAACGGCGACAACGGCGCGTTCGGCCGCGAGGAACTGGACGTGATCGCGCCCGCCGTCGACAAGGCGCGCTCGCTCGGATACGACGCGCAGGGGCCGTTCCCGGCCGATACGATTTTCGTGCGTGCACGCGACCAGAAGGCGTTCGATGGCGTGGTCACGATGTACCACGACCAGGGCCAGATTGCGATGAAGCTGATGGGCTTTTGGCGCGGCGTGACGGTGCATGGCGGCCTGCCCGTGCCGATCACCACGCCCGCGCACGGCACCGCGTTCGACATCCACGGCCAGGGCAAGGCGGACGTGGGCGCGACGCAAAAGGCCTTCGACATTGCCGTGCGCATGGCGCAGGACCGTCTGGGCTGACGCCATGATGCACGAGCACATCGAGGCCTTGCGACAGCGCTTTCTGCATAGCGGCGATGACGCGGACCTGCCCATCGTCGATGCGCATCATCACTTCTGGGATCTGGAGCGCAACTATCATCCGTGGCTGCGCGACGTGCCGCGCATCCCATTTCGTTACGGCGATTACGAAGCGATCTGCCATGACTTTCTGCCCGACGATTATTTCGCGAGAGCGGGCAATCACCGCATCGTCAAGACGGTGATGATGGAAGGGGAGTGGGACCCGCGCGATCCCACGGGCGAAGCGCGCTGGGCCACGGCGCTGCATCAGCGAACGGGTCTGCCCAGCGCGATGGCTGCGCAGATCTGGCTAGACCGCGACGACGTGACCGACGTGCTCGCCGCTTACCGTGATCTACCGCTCGTGCGCAGCGTACGGCACAAGCCCGCTACCGTGCCGCGCGCCGCGCATCGCCGCGATTTCAGCGCGCCCGGCTCGATGCGTTCCGAAGGCTGGCGGCGCGGCTACGCGCTGCTTGAAGCAAGTGGCCTGATGTTCGAACTGCAGGCGCCGTGGTGGCATTTCGAAGAAGCGGCCGAACTCGCGCGCGACTTTCCGCGCACGAGGATCGTCGTGAATCACACGGGTTTGCCTGCTGACCGCAGCGACGAAGCGCTTGCCGCGTGGCGCCGCGCGCTCGATGCGCTGGCGCGCCATCCCAATGTCTGGCTGAAGATTTCAGGCATCGGCGAGCAGGGCGCTGCGTGGAGCGTGGCGCGCAACGGCCCCGTCGTGCGCGATGCGATCGCCTGCTTCGGCACGGCGCGTTGTCTGTTCGCGAGCAACTTTCCCGTCGACAGTCTGGTGGTGACGCTCGACGATCTGTTCACCGGCTTCAAGACGATCGTCGCGGGTTGCACGCGCGAGGAGCGGCTCGCGCTCTTTTACGACAACGCGTGCGCGCTCTATCGCATCTAGGCACTGACACAGGAGACGTCTTTACATGACTGCACCGACCTACCGCGGCGTGTTCCCCGTCGCACCCACCATTTTCGACGAGGACGGGCGGCTCGATCTCGAAGGCCAGAAACGCGCCATCGATTTCATGATCGACGCCGGCTCGCATGGCGTGTGCATCCTTGCGAACTTTTCCGAGCAGTTCGCGCTCTCCGACGCCGAACGCGAGACCGTGCAACGCACCGTGCTCGAACACGTCGCGGGCCGTGTGCCAGTGATCGTCACGACCACGCACTTCAGCTCGCAGCTCTGCGCCGGGCGCAGCCGTGCGGCGCAACTCGCGGGCGCCGCGATGGTCATGGTGATGCCGCCATATCACGGCGCGACGATTCGCGTGAGCGAGCGCGACATCGAGGCGTTCTACCAGCGCGTGTCGGATGCAATCGACATCCCGATCATGATCCAGGACGCGCCCGTGGCGGGTACGCCGCTGTCCGCGCCGTTTCTCGCCAGATTGGCGAAGGAAGTCGAGCACGTGTCGTACTTCAAGATCGAAACCGCGCAGGCCGCCTCGAAGCTGCGCGAACTGATCGAACTGGGCGGTGATGCGATCGTCGGCCCATGGGACGGCGAGGAAGCGATTACGTTGATCCCGGATTTCGATGCGGGCGCGACGGGCGCGATGACGGGCGGCGGCTATCCGGACGGCATCCGCAAGATCGTCGATGCGTATGCGTCCGGCGACACCGAACAGGCCGCGGCGCTCTATCAGCAATGGCTTCCCCTCATCAACTACGAGAACCGCCAGTGCGGGCTTGCCGCCTGCAAGACGCTGATGAAGGAGGGCGGCGTGATCCGCTCGGACGCGGTGCGTCATCCGCTCGCACCGATGCATCCCAAAGTACGCGAAGGGTTGTTGAAGGTGGCGCGCAGGCTTGACCCGCTGGTCTTGCGCTGGGGCCGCTGAACATCGTTTGAACCCGCGCGTGAACCCTGCGCGCCCATCCACGCTACATCGACCAACATAAAACGCTCGCGATCCGGCGAAGCGGCAGGAGACGTCATGACCTCATCTTTTTCAGGCAGTTCATCCAGTGCGGACGTTGACACTGGCGCGATGGCGGTGGACGAAGAGCATCGGCTCTTCCGCAAGATCGCGTGGCGCTTCTTGCCGGTGCTGATGCTCGGCTATCTCGCCGCGTCGATCGATCGCGTCAACGTGGGTTTCGCCAAGCTGCACATGGCGCAAATGCTCGGCCTGAGCGACGCGATGTATGGTTTCGGTGCGGGCATTTTTTTCGTTGGCTATTTTTTCTTCGAAGTCCCGAGCAACCTGATTCTCTACCGCGTCGGGGCCCGCCGCTGGCTGGCGCGCATCATGGTGAGCTGGGGTGTGGTATCTGGCCTGATGATGTTCGTCAGCACGCCGTGGCAGTTCTATGCCGCGCGTTTCGCGCTCGGCGTGGCGGAGGCGGGCTTCATACCCGGCGTCATTTACTACCTCACGAGCTGGTTTCCCGCGCATCGGCGCGGCCGCGTGATGGGCGTGTTCTATATCGCGCTGGCGCTGTCCGGGCTGATCGGCGGTCCCGTGTCCGGCTGGATCCTGCAGACCACGCCGGGTGTCTGGGGCCTGGCGGGCTGGCAGTGGATGTTTCTGCTCGAGGCGCTTCCGACCATCGCCGTGGCGGGGCTGATCCTTGCCACGCTCGACGACAGGATCGAGGATGCGCAGTGGCTCGATGCCAGCGAGCGCGCCAATCTGCTGCGCGTGATGCAAAACGAGGTGCGCCATAAGCGGCATCTGTCGATGCGCGAGATGTTCGCCAATCGTCACCTCGCCGTGATGTGCCTGATCTTCTTCGCGAACATCTTCGCGATGTATGGCCTCGGCTTCTGGATGCCCACGCTGATCAAGAACATGGGCGTCGCCAGCGATCTGCATATCGGCCTGCTGTCCGCGCTGCCGAGCTTATGTGCGATTCCGGCGATGGTCCTGTTCGGCCGTAGCGCGGACCGGCATGGCGAGCGCCGCTGGCATCTGGCTACGCTGTTCCTGATTGGCGCAGTGGGGCTGGCCTTGACGGTGATCTGGCAGCACGAGCCCGCGCTCGGCATACTCGCTCTCTGCGTAGCGAACTTCGGCATACTCGCCATTCCGCCGATGTTCTGGAGCCTGCCGACGGCGCTCCTGAGCGGCGCGGCGGCGGCTGCGGGCATTGCGCTGATCAACTGTCTGGCCAATCTGTCCGGCTTTCTCGGGCCGTATATCGTTGGCACGGTGAAACAGTTGACGGGCACCAGCGAGGCGTCGATCTGGCTGATGTGCGCTGTGCTGTTCGCGGGCGCGCTGCTGGTGCTGTCGATTCCCGCGCGGCTCGTCAATCGATGAAGCCTGACATCGACCGTCCGTGCCTCGCTCTCTGAATCACGCCATGAACGCACGCTCGCAAAACAGCATCGGTTTCGACCTGCCGATCTTCGACGCACACCATCATTTCTTTGATCTGTCGGACGGTCACTATCCGTGGCTGACCGACGCCTACGATCCGCAGTTCTTTCTCGGCGACTATCGCGCGATCTGCCGTGATTTTCTGCCGGCGGACTATCGCGCGGCGACGGCGGGCTTCCAGCTGATCGGCACGGTGCATGTCGAAGCGGAGCGCTCGCGCCGTGAGCAGGTCGCGGAGAACGGCTTCGTCGCGCGGCTCAATGCGCGCGAGGGCTTGCCGTCAGTCGCGGTCGCGCACGTGTATTTCACGCAGGACGATTGCGCGGAGGTGCTCGCGGCGCACGCGGCCGATCCGCTGGTGCGCGGTGTGCGTTCCAAGCCGGTGACCTCGACGCACGCGCAGGTGAGCGTGCGCGGCGAGCCGGGCACCATGCAGGACGAGGCCTGGCTGCGCGGTCTGGCCATGCTGGAACGCTTCGGCCTGTCGTGGGATCTGCGAGTGCCTTACTGGCATCTGGAGGAGGCAGCGGAAGTCGCACGCGGCGTCCCGGATACGGTCATCGTGCTCAATCACCTGGGGCTTCCGCTCGATCGCTCGGATGCCGGTCTTGCAATATGGCGGCGGGGGATGGCGGCGCTTGCCGATTGCGGCAATGTGCATCTGAAAGTATCGGAAACCGGCCTTAAGGGTGGTGTGTGGGACAGCGTCAGTAATCGGCGGGTCATTCGTGAGGCGGTCGACATGTTCGGCTTCTCGCGTTCGATGTTTGCGAGCAATTTGCCCGTCGGAAGTCTCTCTGCGAGTTTCGAACAGATGGTTGCGGATGTGGTTGGTGCGTTGCCTGCTGCGAGTGAAGCGCAATTGCGGGATCTTTTTGCGGGGACGTGTCGACGGGTGTACAGGGTGCCAGCATCGACGCCGATCTCAGCTTTCTGAGATGTCCTACCGTTCGTTCCAAATCGCGGGGTGAGAGTCGCCCCAAAAGATCATCATTTTTGGATTTGAAGGATCCGGGACCGTTGTCGGGCTTGTCTATGTACTGGGTTCTACGATGTCAGAATCTGACGCGAAGAAACTATTTTCGCATGGCACACTAAGGCTGATTCCCGACTATCCCTCACCATTGATGTCTGTATTGCCAGCACCTTCGGGCGACGCATTGTTTGAGTCTGAAGATGAGGGAATCCAGTTCAGACAGGCAAATTATTCAGTTATTTGACCTGCATGCGGTTAAAAGGGAAATCACTCCTATGCAGACTTGCGCTCGTGAAACTGGCACATTACGGGAGAGTGGCGGCAGACCTGTCGGGAGTGACCTTAAGGGGGAGGCTGACACAACTCGCATTCGTTTCCATCAGTAAATTGATGAAACTGTTTTAGGTCTGAAGTGGTCCCGTTCGGACGGCTGCTTTCGGAACGCTTAAATGTCCCTTATGAATCGGTTTTTTCGGTCTTTTCGGTCTTTCCGCGGTAACGCGAGGCAGGTTGCAGTGGTAAGGCAGTTATCGTGGCGTAGAAGCTTCGCCGCACATCCGCGATGGCGGAATGCGTGACTGCAGCGTTGGGCGAGCGGTCCCGAACATCAATGACAGGCGGGCCCTCGTAAAACGACGCCGTTCATATAAAAGAATACTCATCTTAATAGCACGATTCTGTCTCTCGATTTACTGCAAATTTGACGTTCAGGCGGGAAGATCTATGGGGCGCCCTATCTTTGCGGTCAAAGATCGCCCCTAGAACGCGTCATTACGATTTCAACTGCGGTTCGCGACCGACGCACTCCGCCAGAAATGCCATAGCCGCCTGGATAGCCGGCGTGCGCCGTAGATCGGGATAAGTGACAAGCCACAATGCTGCGTCGGGAGGGTTGTCATCGACGCTTAGCCTGACGAGCCCTGCGTCACGCTCGCCGAGGATCGTCGGTAGAATCGCAACCCCAACATCGTTTCGAGCGGCCATCTGCTGTGCGACAACATCGCTCGTTTCGAACACGATGGGTCTGCCGTCGAGGAATCGGCGCAGCCACACCTGATGCTTCACGTGGTCCAACGACGCATCGTAGGCGATGAACGCCCACTGTGCAGGAGGGCGTGCCGCGTAGGCGCGGCTTGCGTATAAGCCGAAGCGAATCGCACCGACCCGGCGCGAAAGTAGACTCGCCTCTTGTGGTTTGAACATTCGAATCGCGATATCCGCAACACCTCGGTCAAGCGGGGCGATTTCCGGGGTACTCGACATAACGAGTTTCAATGACGGATGGCGCTCGCGGAATTCCTGAATATACGGAGCAACGCAAAAATTGCCGATCGTAGGCGGCACGCTGATCCGCACTGATCCGGACATCAATGCCGAGGTCCGAAGTGCAAATCCGTCGATTGCCTGTGCGCTTTCCGTCATCCCGATGGCGAACTCGGCAACGACCATTCCATCTTCCGTTAATCGGGTGCTCCGGGGTAGCCGATGAACGAGTTTCAAACCGAGCGTCGCCTCGAGCGATGCGATGCGACGCCCGACCGTCGCGTGCTCAACAGAAAGCTCATTGGCAGCACCGGAGAGTGATCCAGTGCGTGCGAGCACGAGGAAGTACCGTAAATCTTGCCAGTCGAACATAGCGAATTCTTGACGGAGCGTGTGAACGGATAGGGAATACCGCGTGAGAACGTCTCAGTCTAATCTGGTCATCAATTGGACGCTGACGATCGTCCAAAACACCATGGAGATTGGACATGTTTTACGAACTCACTACTTTGTCCTCGCATATCCTTAAACTGTCTCAGGTAATCAGGAATGCGGAGGCTTACCTCCATCACTCTGAAATATCGGGTCATTGGCTCGGCGCATGGACCTCCGAAAACGGTCCACTTGGCAATCTGCGGATGCTGCGGGGATTCAATGACGCTGACGAGCTGGCGCGTGAACGAGAACGTGCGCTCCATCACTCGAATCCTTTCGGAGCAGCTACCAGCGACTGTCGGATCGAGATGGAGAGTTACGCAGGGTTTTCGTTTCTTCCTCCGGTAGAGCCAGGGTGCTTCGGCAAATACTACGAATTCCGCACTTACTGGCTTCGACCAGGCGGGCTTGAGCCTACTATTGAAGCCTGGAAGGCCGCGATGCCTGAGCGCTCGAAACGCTCGCCCCTGACAGTCAACATGTATGCGCTTGATGGCGCTCCTCGCATCACGCACATCTGGCCGTGGGAAAGTCTCGATGAGCGCATCGCGATCCGCGCGAAGTCTTACGCTGACGGCGTCTGGCCGCCCAAGGGAGGACCAGATCAGTTTTTTGACGCGACATCGACGATCTGGATCCCGACAGATAATTCGCCACTTAGCTGAATCTCGTATGCTGGTCTCGGCGGGGAGCGAGCATGCTTGCGTTGAGTTCCGCCTTTTGACCGAGATTGGCCGGCTGCCGTGAGTCGATCGTCGACAACTCAAAGCCGTTTGCGACGCTTGCGTCACTCACGCAATTCACAAGCGTGCTAGGCGGGAAGTAGTCCGGTAGCGCGATAGCCGTCGATCAGTGTGTCGTAGATGGAGACATCCGAACGGCTCCTCGCAATGAGCTGTGCGCCAGCTACGGCGGCGAAGATAGCGCGGGTCCATGGATCACTCCCTTTTGAATCAACAACCCCTGCCGCTGAGAGAACCTTGCTCAGCCAGGCGATATGCACCTCAGCGAAGGTTTGGACTTCCTGCATCATTTCACCGGGGAGGTCATCGCTTTCGGCAGCCATGAAGCTGCACAAGCAGATGCGATTTGCGTTTTCCAGCGCCTTGCGAAACGTTTCGGGATAGCGGTGCAGGCAGTGCAACGGGTCCGGGGATTCTTCCTGAAGACTTTCAAGAACCGCTGCCGAGTCCTCCCAATACCGCCGTGCCACCGTGCCACCGTGGCACCGAGGTCGGCCTTGTTCGTGAAGTGGTGATAGATGCTAGCGGGTCTGATACCGATGTCTTCCGCGAGATTCCGAAAATTCAATCCGCTGTAGCCGTGGGCCTGAGCAGTCTTCGTGGCCGCCGCCAGGATCCGCTCCCTGGAGCCGGAGTTCGATTCGTTCCGCATTTGTGCGGTTTTCCGCACAACTACTCAGTGTTGACAACCAAGACTGTTAACGCATATTGTTAAACTAACAAACGATAGGTAGGTAGAATTGCTGTTCGCCCGGACACCATTTCGAAGGGAAAGCCAAATGAGTGCTACTGCAACGAGTATCAATGACAATCAGTTGTCGACGATGACGGTTTATGACTTTCCGCAAGGGCCGTATCCGACGCGTGTGCGCATTGCGTTGGCGGAAAAAAATCTGCACTCGCGAGTGCGGTTCGTGCTGGTCGATCTGTACGCGGGCGAGCACAAGAAGCCCGAATTCATGGCAAGCAAGAACTACTCGGGCACGCTGCCGGTGCTCGAACTCGAGGACGGGACCTGTATTGCCGAGTGCACAGCCATAACGGAGTACCTTGACGGACTCGATGGCGTGCCGACTCTGACTGGCAGGGCGCCGCTCGAAAAAGGGTTGATCCACATGATGAGCAAGCGTGCCGAACTGGAACTGCTCGACGCCATAAGCGTTTATTTCCATCATGGAACGCCGGGATTGGGGCCGCACGTTGAGCTGTACCAGAACGCCGAATGGGGATTCAAGCAGCGTGACAAGGCCCTGCGCGGAATGTATTACTTCGATGCAGTTCTTCGAAACCAGCCATATGTCGCCGGCAAAGAATTTTCAATGGCCGACATCACGGTAATCGGCGGCCTGGTCTTCGCAGCTATCGTCAAGCTGCCAGTGCCGGCTGAGTGCACCGCGCTCCTGGCGTGGTACGAAAGAATGCAGGAGCGGCCCAGTGTAAGCACGCAGCCGGCGTTCTCCGTACCAGAGGCTGCATGAAAAATTTCATTTTCTGAAGATAAGTATTCCTACCAGGTGACGAAGAACCCGCCGATTTGTTGCGGGATTCGCGACTGCAGCACTTCAGCCCTCCATACCTCGGAGAACAATTCATGTCTGCATTACCTCGAGCAGTTCAGTCCGGTGGTATTTTCCACGGCCCGTATTACCTCAGCATCGCTGGTAATCTTTTGCCGTCGCTCGATAGCTTTGGCGTAATCAACCCGGCTACTGGTGAAGTATTCGCCAAGACTCCGATCGCGCCAATAACAGCCCGTTTGGCCTCGGCGGTTCGGTCTGGGGCCGCGATACTCAAGCCGTGGTTGCGGTAGCGAACCGTCTGGAAACGGGAATGGTCTGGGTGAACGAGATCCATACCCAAGGCGTCGACATTCCGTTCGGCGGGCACAAGCAATCAGGCCTCGGTACGGAACACGGTGCGGAAGGTCGTCAACTCTTTACCAATCCGAAGACGGTGCTGATAAGGAAATCCGTCAGGCAGCCACGAGTGGCTGCTAGTGAAGGGGGCGAGAGCGTGACTGATCAGGTGGAAATAAATAGCTACGCCTGGTCCCGACCGCTCTCAGGAACCCGCCACTTTGAGGTCTGACAATCTACGGCCTGCTGGAAGGAGCGTTGATGAATCGCCGCTAACGGCCGGGCCATCCGAGTTGCTGTGCCCGGTCGAGCGAGGCTCGCACTACGAGGCGATGGAAAGGAGCGATAAGGCCAAGATAGGCCCGACCCAGCAGACGATTGTAGAAGACAAGCGTAGTGACTATCAGGCGCTGGGGGCAGTCCTCGGATGCAGGCTGCACGAGAACCGACACGCGGAAATCAAGATGCCTGTCGTCCTCGCCTAGAATGATCTCGTCTTTATGCCGTTCGAACACGCGAAAAATGCTTAGCCGGTCGCCCCTCGCGACTTTCAGATCGACTGTTCTTTTAAGTCCGAACGGCCATACGGCAATGTCGCGAACTCCCTGTAGCATCGCGATCCACTTGGGTTGCTCGGCAAAGATGTATCGAGCGAGAGACTCTGCGTCGTTGCAGGCAGTCGCTGGCAAGTCCACCGAAAATGCGTCGACAAAATCAGCCCTGCCGTACGACCGGCTCAGCCGTGAGGTCGCCGGCAGGCCGACCTGTTCGGCTTTCTTCGAATTCGTCTGCATGCCCACTCTCCATGCGTTAGGATTTCCTTGCTGCCCCCGTGCGACTCAAGCGAACGCAGTCGAGAGAAATAGCGTGACAGATTCCTGCTAAAGCCGAGGTCAAACCGATTGTGGCGGTCCAGCAATGGACAAATGCCAAGACATTCATCCGGCGGCTGCGCGTCTGCGAGCAGACATTGGCGAAAGACGGACGGTCTTCAAATGAGGATCGGTGCCGATTTCGTCCGACCGAGAACATTGGACAGGATCACCCCCCTGGGGCAGCCCACCTCTTGATGCTAACCTCTGCCAGCACCTCGAATATAGCCGGCGTGCGTTCAAGGCGGGCGACCGTCCGTGTCCCTTCGAGGGCTGCAACCAATGCGGCCGCGGTAGTGAACGCGCGCTCGGGAGCGAAACCGCACCCCCTAAAATGCTCCGCAATAAGCTCGGTCGACTCAACAATCTGCGCGCTACCGTTTGGTCAGCTCAGCGTCGAGCGCGAGCAGCTCATTCGCCAGATTTTGCATTAGACATTCGTACTGGAAATCGGAGTCGACCATTTCGGCCGCGAATGCCCTGAAAATCTGAAGAACAAAATTCAGCGCATCACCCGACGTACTCGCCGAGAAGTGCAGCGCCATCAGCCGGCTGGTGGCGTCATCGACATACACCAGCAGCGTGCAGGCCGGCGCCCGGTCCTCGAACCAGCGGTGATCGCTGCCGTCGATCTGGATCAGTTCGCCCAGGCAGGCGCGCCGCGCCCGTGGCTGGTAGATCTTCGGCGGACGCTGCCGGCGCGGAATCCACAGTCCGGCCTCGGTCATCAGCTGCCTGACCGTCTCCTTAGTCAGCCGTGACATTCATCGAGCTTCTCGCGCGCCAGCGTCGGCCCAAAATCGGCATAGCGCTCGCGGATGATCGTCAGGGCCTGCAATGCCAGTCCTGCGTCGAGCTTGCGGTTGCCCGGTCGGCCACGTCTGCCGGACGCGACGCCAGATGGCCCGTGCTCGCGATACCGGGTCACCAGACGTTCGACCTGGCGCACGCTCAGGCCCAGCCGTTCGGCGGCACGGCCGGGCTTCAGACCGATCTCAACGATCGCCTGGATGACCTTCAGCCTGTCCAGTTCGCGCATGCTCAGACTCACCAGTGTCGTGTCCGGCTTCATGGCTGGCTCCTGCAAGATGCAGCACGGTGCCAGCTTGCCAGCGTTCAGAAACCCGACATCTGTAAATAGCCAGAACACGACATTCTCACATTGCTGCTACAGACAGTGTCAAAGCCAGATCCAGATGTCCGGGTTTGGACTTTTTAGAGATGTCCGGTTCTGAGGTTCAGAAATATCTACTTTTAAGGGGCTTTAAAGCACCGAGCCTGCCCGCGCTCCGGCAGTTCCCAGGATCGCCTCATTCAGGTCCTCACGCGTCAGTTCACGCTGCGTGCGAGTGCCCACCTTGCGCTGCTTCGGACGCGGCGCTTGCCCCTGATTGGTCCTCAATGGCGAGCCTGACGCACGCCGTTCATCGCGCTGCGCCTGGATCACCTGCGCCATCTGCAACGTGTGTCCCAGCCGCTTGTTGTCGACCACCGCGGCCCGGTCAATCTCCGAGAGCCGGTCGTAGCGGACACAGGGCAGGGCAGCGCCATTGGCCCGGATCTCGATGCGCCCGTCCGGATACTCGAACACATCCAGATAACGGTGAACGAGGCTGCGGTTCGCCACCGTATCCTCCAGCAGATAGATCACGCGGTCGTACTGCACCGTCAGTACCTTCGATACGCGCCGCGGCACGCGGACCGTCAGGATCAGGTCGAGATCGTCGTCAGCGCGCAGCGGCCGGTGTGCATCGAATGTGCTCCTGGGCACCTTGCCGAACCGGCCGTTGAAGTCAGCGATGAAGTGGGGCGCATAAGCGTTGGCCGCCTCCCTGGTACTGATCCCGCGTAGCCGCAGTTCCTTCACGAGACGATCCTGCAACGTCAGATTCGCGCGCTCGATCCGACCCTTCGCCTGACTGCTGTTGGCGCAGAACGTATCGACATTGAGCTCGTACAGCGCGCGCCCAAACTGCGTCACGCCCTTGCCAGGCGTCACCGAATGGCTGTTGCAATGAAAGACGCTGGCCCTGTCGCTATACAGCGCAACCGGCTTGCCATGCTGTTCAAGGTACATCCGCATCGCCTCGAAGTAGCTGAAGGTCGATTCGGTCGCCGTAAAATGCAGCGCCATCAGCCGGCCCGTTGCATCGTCGATGAACACCAGCAGCGTGCACGCCGGTGCGCGCTCCTCGAACCAGCGATGATCGCTGCCATCGATCTGCACCAGCTCGCCCAGACACGCGCGGCGGTTTCTCGGCTGATGGAGCTTCGGCGGACGCTGCCGGCGTGGAATCCACAGCCCGGCGTCACGCATCCAGCGCCGCACCGTTTCCTTCGCCAGCACCACGCCGTGACACTCCCGCAGCTTCTCGCAGGCCAGTGTCGGCCCAAAATCGGCATAACGCTCACGCACCAGCGCCATCGTGCGTGCACGGACATCGACCGGCAGTTCGCGGTTACTGGGCTGACCCCGTCGCGCCGAGATGAGCCCGGCCGGTCCCGCGGCTTCATAGCGGCGCACCAGCCGGCTGACCTGACGCTCGCACAGCTGCAGCCGTCCTGCTGCCAGCACAATCGTCAGCCGGTGCTGGACGACCGCCTCAATGATCTTGACCCGCTCGAGCTCGTGCATGCTGATCGTGATGAATCCACGTGCATTCATGTCCGGCTCCCAGGGCGATCACCATGGCGCAGCATGCGCGCAGCGCGTGGCCCAGGGGCGCCAAACCGGACATTTCTAATGAGCCAGAACCGGACATTACTAAAAAGCTCTGACAGACAGTATGTTGATAATTAAGATTATGTCAAATCATAAACAGGCAGCAGCAAACCAGCCACCGCTCCCTACAGCCTCAATCCTCAACAACCCGTCTGACCGACCTGCAATCGATCAACCCTGCGCCTGATCCGCAGCCGGCGCATTTCCTTCACCGTCCGTCTGCGCCGCAGCCGCATCATCCGCAGGCTTCGCAGCCACAGCCGCACCCGCATCTTCACCCGTCTTCGCAGCAGGCTTGTTGCGTCCACCCGAACGGCGTCGCGCGAACGCGGATTCCGATGCGGTGACCTTACCCGTTTCCGCGCCATTCAGATCCACGCGCGACGCGCCTTCCGTCAGGCTTGCCCAATAGCGGCTGCCACGGCACCAGGTGCTCACGGCATCGCGGACTTCCTGCTCGGTCAGTTTCAGTTCGCCGGCCTGCTTGAGCAGATCGTCGAGAATGCCGATTTTGAGTGCCACCTTCGGCGCAGGATTCTTCGGAAACGCCAACGGGAAACGCTTCTGCAGCTTGCCGATCGTATGCACGACGGGATCGACGGGATTCTGCTGCGGTTTTGCCGCCGGACGCGCCGAGGCTGGCTTGCCGTGCGCCTTCGCGTCCGCAGGCCTGGGCGCGCGCCGAGCGTCCCGAGGCTTCGCGTCGCGCGGAGCGTCCTTCGCCTTCTGATCCTTGCCGCCCGCGTGAGGAGCCGGCTTGTCCGCAGCCTGCTGTTCCTTGCGCTGCGCTTTTGCCTGCTTGGCGAGTTCGTCCCTCAGCTTCGCCAGTTGTTCAAAGCCCATGTGTTCACCTTCATTGCAATGACGCAGGATTGTAGCAGCCGCTGAGCACCTTCATGCCCGGCGACTTCTCGCTGCCGTCCGCCAATCTTGCACCCGCAGATGACCGTTTCCTGTCATCGGGTCATCTGGACGCAACAGGCAACCGAATCCGCCAGCCGAAGCGAGCAGCAAGCGACGGCCCCGCATCGAATGCGCGCGCAGCGCACGTCGCCACGCATCAAACGAAAACAAGACAAAAAAAGCGCCGCAAGCGCGGCGCCCTGTCTTGCCTGAAAAACTTCGAACAGCGTCAGAACCGGTGCACCATGCCGACGCCGACACCAACCATGCTGCGCGATGACGAAGGCGTCGAATTGAAGCCGTCGCCGATCGTCGCCGTCGCGTTGATGATGCTGCGGCCGTTCGTGCCGAGCGTCTGGCCGTTCGCGCGCTGATACGCCTGCAACGCATACAGACCGGTACGCTTGGACAGCGAGTAATACTCGGACAGGTTGACCTGCGAATACGACGCGTTGCTCGAGATGCCATTGGCCTTCGTCGCGCGCGTGTATGCGTAGCCCGTCGCGAAGTCCCATGCGGCCGTCGGCTTCCAGTGCAGCACGACGCCGCCCGAATTCCAGATAGACAGGTCGTGGAAAGCCGAACCGATGCCGGGAATGTACTGCACGTTCGAATACGTCGCCGTGATGTCGAACTGGCTGTTGAACGTGTAGCCCGCGCCGACCGCGAAGCGCTGCTGCGCGCGCGCCGACTGGTAGCCATTGGTCACGGCCGACACGCCTGCCTGCGCGCCTGCGTTCGAGGTCGTCGTATCGGTGCCGAACGTGCCGCCATTGACGTTCGAGTTGTTGATCTTCGAGAAGCCCACCGCAATGCCGATCGGGCCTTGCGCATACTGGACCGCCGTGCTCCACGTCGAGCCCTGATACGCACTGCCCGGCACGCCGCCGAACGAATACGAGCCGCTGAACTTGAAGCCGTAGATCTGCGGCGACATGTACAGCAGCGTGTTGTTCGCGCGATAGATCGTATCGAGACCGTCGACGTCGCCTGCGTGCGCGCCGTAGAAGCCGGTGAGCCACGTGGTCGGGCTATACGGCGACAGCAGCTGGTAGTACGACGCGTACTGGCGGCCAGCCGTCAGCGAGCCGTAGGTGGCGTTCGACACGCCCACAAACGCCTGGCGGCTGAACATCAGGTTGTTCGTCGACATTGCGCCGTTGTTCGCGCTGAAGCCCTCTTCTAGTGTGAAGATCGCCTTCGTACCGCCGCCGAGGTCTTCCGCGCCCTTCAGGCCGAAGCGGCTGCCCGCCCACACGCCCGTCACCATCTTGAAGGCCGAGTGACCATTCGCGGTCGAACCAAGCGTCGTCGAACTCGACTGATAACCGATGCCGTTATCGATGATGCCGTACAGCGTCACGCTGCTCTGCGCGAACGCAGGCAGCGTGGCCAGCATGGCTGCGCCAGCCAGGGCCGCTTTGACTTCGGGGTAACGTCGTTTCATCTCCTGATCCTTTGTCTTTGAGTGTTATCACGATGCGTCGCATCGTTTTGTCGGCGGCGGGACAAACGCGTGCCGTCGCCGCCGGTGCTGCGGGTAGTACGAAAAGCTGAAGTAATGCGGGAAAATCCGGATGCCGTGAGGATTACTACGGGTAACTACCACTATCGTCCCGCGCGATCCTTCACTGCATGCCGTTGCGCCTAGCCGTGCTTGCGCTGAGCCTGCGCTGCGAGTCTCACAGGCGCATTGACCGCGCCGTATCCGTCGTAACCGCCCTTGCGCTGCACGACCTCCAGAAAGAAGCGGCCATCCATCTGCTCGGTGTACACATGGAAGAACTCGCCGCCCTGCGCGTCCCTGTCGTAAAGGACGTGGGCTTCTTTCATCCTCGTCACCACGCCGTCGGCGAAATCGTAACGCGCTTCAAGGTCATCGTAATAGTTCGACGGGATTCGCAATAGCTGAACGTCGCGTGCGCGCAACTGTTCGACCGCCGAGAAAATATTGTCGGTGTCGAATGCGACGTGATTGAGGCCCGATCCGCGATACGTGTGCAACGATTGCGCCGTCGACGTCCGGCCGTCCACCGATGCATTGAGAACGATCCGCACCGATCCGTCGGCGCTACGTACCGCGCGGCTGCGCACCAGTCCATACGGATCGGGAAGCAGCCAGGCGGGCTCCGCGTCGAAACCGAACACGGCCTTGAAGTACAGAATCCACGTGTCGAGTGTGTCGGCGGGCAGATCGAGGCATACGTGATCGATGCGCTTCAACTCGCCCTGCACTGCCTGAGTGCGTTCGCCCCCTTGCTCGCTCAGCACGAAGTCGGCTTCGTAGAGCGTCGGCTCGTCGGGGCGCGCATCGACGAAGTAATGCAGGCTGCCATCGGGCGCGCGCACGCCCGGCACGACGCGCTCGTTCGGACCGACGCGGCCCGAAAACGGTGCATAACCGAACGACGTCGCGCGCTCGAACACGCGCTCGGCATCGTCGACCTGAAACGCCGACGCGCACAGCGACAGCCCGTGCCGATGGAAGAACTCGCTGGCGAACGAATCGGTCTCCGCGTTCAGCACGATCGACGCCCCACCCTGCTGATACAGCGTCACGTCCTTCGAGCGATGCTTGCCCGCCGCATGGAAGCCCGCTTCGGCAAAGCGCTGCGCAAGGCGCGGCGCGCCGCTCGAATCGACGGCGAACTCGATGAACTGGAAGCCCGAATGCGCGGGCGGCGCAGGCGGCGTGAAAAGCGGCTGACCATCTTTCGAGCGGGCGCCCTTCAGCACGGCCTGCTCTTCGAGATACAGCAGCGATCGATAGCCATCGGCGGCCGTCGCGGCCGTCGGTGCGGCGCGAAAACCGTCGTTGAAAATTTCGAGTGAGAACGGGCCTTGGTAGCCCGTCGCGAGCACGCGGTCCGCGAAGCCCGCGACATCCAGATCGCCTTGCCCCGGGAAGCATCGATAATGTCGGCTCCATTCGAGCACGTCCATCTTCTGCAGCGGTGCATCGGCGATCTGCACGAAGGCGATGCGATCACCCGGAATATCGGCGATGGGTTCGATCGGGTCGTCGATCGACAGCGTATGGAAGCTGTCGAGTATCAGGCCGAGCGCCGGATGATCGACGGCATCGACGAGCCGCCACGCGTGACGATACGAGTTCACGTACTTGCCCCACGCCAGCGCTTCGAAGCCCACCCGCACGCCTTCGCGTTCGGCGAGCAACGCAAGCTGGCCGAGCTGATCGACGATCAGCGCATCGTCCGCGATCACGTTGGGATTGACGTTGCTGCACACGAGCACGAGATCGGTGCCGAGTTCGTGCATCAGTTCGAACTTGCGTTGCGCGCGATTCAGATTTTGCGTGAGCCGCTCCTTCGACACCCCCTCGAAATCGCGGAACGGCTGGAACAGCGTGATCTGCAGGCCGAGATCGGCGCAACGCTTGCGAATGTCGGCGGGCGAGCCGTCGAAGTACAGCAGATCGTTTTCAAAGATCTCGACGCCGTCGAAACCCGCCGCGCGTATCGCAGCGAGTTTCTCGACGAGCGTGCCGCTAACCGACACAGTGGCAATGGAGCGAAGCATGATAGGGCTTGGGTTCGGAATCGTGTTTATGCAGCGGGCTTGAGCGCCAGCAGCTCGCGCGCCTGCTTCGCCGTCGCGACAGGACGGCCGTATTCGCCGCACAGTTTCGCGACGCGCTCGACCAGTTGCGCATTGCTTTTTGCGAGCGTGTCCTTGTCCCAACGCACGTTGTCTTCGAGTCCCGTGCGGCAATGGCCGCCCATTTCGAGCGTCCAGTAGTTCACTTCCAGTTGATGCCGGCCGATGCCCGCTGCCGTCCACGTCGCGCTCGGCAGCAGCTTCTGCAATTGCGCCACTTCGAATTCGAGAATCTCGCGGCGCGCGGGCAAGGCGTTCTTCACGCCCATCACGAACTGCACATGCACGGGCTCTTTCAACAGGCCTTGCTGCACGAGATCGACGGTGCTGTACAGCATCGCCAGATCGAAAATTTCGATTTCGGGTTTGACGTCGTGATCGAGCATCGTCTGCGCGAGCGTGCGCACGAAATCAGGCGGGTTCTCGTAGACGGTGGTCGGGAAGTTCACCGAGCCCGTGGCCAGCGACGCCATGTCGGGCCGCAAATCGAGCATCGCGCCGCGTTGCTCGAACGACCGTCCGCGCCCGCCCGTCGAAAACTGGATGATGATGTCCGGGCAATGCTTGCGGATGCCTTCCTGCAGCACCGCGAAGCTGTTGCGGTCCGAACTCGAGCGCTCCTCTTCGTCGCGCACGTGCAGATGCACGAGGGTCGCACCGGCTTCATAGGCTTCATGCGTGCTCTCGACCTGCTCGGGTATCGAGATCGGCACTGCCGGGTTGTCCTTCTTGCGCGGCACGGAACCCGTGATCGCGACGGAGATGATGCAGGGCTGATTCGTGGCGTGACTCATGGCAGAACCTTTCTCGATGAAACGCGTGATGCCGCTGCGCGACGCATCCGATGTACCCATCCGGTGCGGCGCGGCCTGAAGCGCTGAGGTGGCTCAAGAATAGGCAAGCGGCATGAGGCGGGCAATGCTCCTGGTACCCGAAACGTGCGTTAATCGCACGTTTCTGTGCGATTAACGCGCGCTTCGCGGGTTAGCACCAGGCCGGGTGTCGTGTGGCGCATACAGTGTCGGCAAGGTTTTCCGGCCGATCCGCGAGCGATCGAGGCGGCGTTCCGCCCCACGCCCGGCGCTATCAACAAACGCGGCATGGTGAGCGATAATCGCGCGTACCGATACGTTAGCCGCGCAATATCAGGGGACGATTGCCATGAACCGACCGCCATTGGACAAACGCGACTGGATCGCCGGCCTCGAAAAAGGCCTCGCGATCCTGGAGTCGTTCGACAGCGAACACGCGCGCCTCACACCGAGTCAGGCCGCGCAACTGACGGGCATGACGCGCACCGCAGCACGCCGCTATCTGCTGACGCTCGAACACCTCGGTTATGTGCAGGGCGACGGCAAGCTATATGGGTTGACGCCGCGCGTGCTGCGCGTCGGCTGGTCGTATTTCGACTCGGCGCGGCTGCCGAAGACCGTGCAGCCGTACCTGCAGCAACTGAGCGCGACGATCAACGAATCCGTCTACGTGAGCGTGCTCGACGACTGGGAACTCGTGTTCATCGCGCGCAACGGCACGTCGCGCGTGATGACGACGGGCTTCGTGCTGGGCGCGCGCGTGCCCGCCCCGCTCACCTCCCCCGGCGTCGTGCTGCTCGCGTATCACCGCGATCAGGAAGCGATGCAGACGTGGCTCAACGACGCCGAACTCATGCCCTTCACGCCGCACACGGTCACCAACAAGACGGGGCTGCTCGAAAAGGTCCGTCGCGCGCAGGCCGACGGTTTCGCGGTGATCGAGCAGCAGCTGGATATCGGCGTGCGCGGCGTGGCCGTGCCGATGAAGAACCGTCATGGCGAAGTCGTCGCGGCGCTCAGCACGAACATGCCGATGGGCAAGGAAAGCTCGGAAGCCGCGCTCAACCGCGTATTGCGCGCGCTGCAGGAATCGGCACTCTCGATGCTCAACGTCCTATAGTGAATGACGTAGAGGTAGCGGACGTGGGAGCGAATCATGCACCGTCGATTTGCGGATCGCGCCGACGCGGGCCGTGCGCTCGCCGATCAACTGAAGCATTACGCGCAACGCGACGATGTCGTCGTGCTCGGGCTGCCGCGCGGTGGCGTGCCCGTTGCGTATGAAGTGGCGCGCGCGCTCGGCGCGCCACTCGACGTACTCGTGGTTCGCAAGCTCGGCGTGCCGTGGCAATGCGAGCTCGCAATGGGCGCGATCGCATCGGGCGATGCACTGTATGTGGATGAAGAATTGATGCGCGAGACGGGCGTTTCGCAGCCCGAATTCGAACGCGTGCTGGCAGACGAGAAAGCGCAACTGGCGCGGCGCGAGGCCATGTTTTGCGACCCGCAGCGCGCGAGTGCCGACGTGGCGGGCCGCGTCGCGATCATCGTCGACGACGGGCTTGCAACGGGCGCTTCAATGAAGGTGGCCGCGCGCGCATTGCGCGCACGCGCGCCGGCGAAGATCGTTGCCGCGCTGCCCGTCGCGCCGTACGACGCGGCTGGCCGCATTGGCGACGACGTCGACGAATATGTCTGCGTCGTCGCGCCGGAACTCTTCTTCAGCGTCAGCCAGTTTTATTCGGACTTCAGCGAAACCACCGACGACGATGTGTGCGCAATACTCGCACGCGCATCGTCGGCCAACGGGCCCGCGTCGTGCGGATGACGCGCGCGCTTGCACCGACTGACCTGCAGCAAGACGGCCGGTAGACGCGCCGTCGCTGCCGCAGGCGGGCCTTTCAGGCAGCGGCGGCCGTCAGATGCAGCGGCAGATAGCTTTGCAGATAGTCCTCGAACTCGCCGCGCACTTCCGGGTGACGCAGCGCGAACTCGACGGTCGCCTTCAGATAGCCGATCTTGCTGCCGCAATCGAAGCGCGTGCCGAAGTAGCGATACGCGAGCACCTGCTCTTCCGTCAGCAGCGATTGCAGCGCGTCCGTCAGTTGCAGTTCGCCGCCCGCGCCCGGCTTCAACGCGCGAATGTGCTTGAAGATGGTCGGCATCAGCACGTAGCGGCCGACCACGCCGAGATTCGACGGTGCCTTGTCGGGCGCCGGCTTCTCGACGATGCCCGACAGCTTGATGACGTCCTCTTCCCACTCTTTGCCGTCGACCACGCCATACGAACGGCTTGCTTCGCGGGCGATGGTTTCGACGCCGACCACGGAGCTGTGATAGTGGTTGAACACGTCGACCAGTTGCTTCATCACGGGCTGTTCGCTGTGCAGCAGGTCGTCGGCGAGAATCACGGCGAACGGGCTGTCGCCGACCAGCTTTTCGGCGCACATCACGGCATGGCCGAGGCCTAGCGCTTCTGCCTGACGCACGTAGAAACAATCGACGTTCGCCGGCTTGATGCTGCGCACGAGATCGAGCAGTTGCTCCTTGCCGCGCGCTTCGAGTTCCGCCTCGATTTCATAGGACTTGTCGAAGTGATCTTCGATCGCGCGCTTGCTGCGGCCAGTGACGAAGATCATTTCGGTGATGCCTGCTGCGATCGCTTCTTCGACCGCGTACTGGATCAGCGGTTTATCGACGATGGGCAGCATCTCCTTCGGGCTCGCCTTCGTGGCGGGCAGAAAACGTGTGCCGAGGCCCGCTACAGGAAAGACGGCTTTGGTGACTTTCAGCATGGTATGCATTTCCACTCGGTTGATTGAATGTATGCAATCGCCGTGAGAGGCGGCGCATTGTCGTGCCGGAAAAGACTAGCGCAAAATTATTTGAAAGAACGGATGGCGCCCCGTTGAAATTAATTCAAATTGTTCTTTTGCCGATCAGCTGTTCCGGTATTTGAAAATCGTGCGGAAAGAATGACATCGACAATTTGAATTGATATACGGCGTCGCGTAAATTTTGCCAATCACGCCTGGGCGGCGGGTGCCGCCCGCGCGTTCAGTCGTTCTCTTCGAACTGCGGCATCTTTTCCGGATTCATGCGGATACGGCTGATCGGCTCGTTGCGCAGTGCTTCGCGATACGCGGACACGGCGACGAGTAGCAGCAACACGGCGATGCCGGCGATCAAATGCAGGTTCATGACCCCACCCCTGTCAGAAGTTTTCCCCGCATGAACGTAACATGAAAAAAACATCAAATAATTCAGAGGTCTATTTGAATTTGGATTTGCTTCGGCTATGCATTGGCAATATGACAACCTGAATAATTCCAATCATTTCTTGTCGATTTTTTTGCACGCCCTTTCACCTAGGATACGCAAGCGGGCGTGCTGCGCGTTGGATGCTGCGCGTCAATTTATTCATCAACGATCAAGGACCGCGAATGAGTGACACAGCACTGGACGCCACCGGCTCGTCCCTGTCCTTGCCGGCGGCGCGCAGCGATGCGAAGGTCGCCGGGAAGGAACATGTCATCGACGCGATGCGGGGTTTTGCCGCGTTGCTGGTGGCGTATTTTCATTGCCGCCAGGTGGAATGGGTGGGCATGCAGAGCTTTCACCATGTGGCGGGCAAGTCGCTCGATCTGAATACGATCGTTGCGTACCTGACGCTGCCTATTGCGTGGGGCTCGGCAGGGGTGCCGATTTTCTTCGTCATTAGCGGGTATTGCATTCATCGTGGCGCGGCGCAGCGTCTTGCGAAGAATCCGGCTTATCGGCTGGATGCGATGAATTTTTGGGCGCGGCGGTTTGCGCGCATTTACCCTGTGCTGTTTGCTGCGCTGCTGCTCACGCTGGCGCTCGACTGGACTAGCCTGCACTTTCCGCCTGTCAATCACAAGATTCTCGATATCGGGCCGCAGGCGTTTCTCGTCAATCTGTTTTCACTGCAAGGCGTGGGTGGCAAGACGTATGGATCGAATGGCGCGTTGTGGACGCTGTCGCTGGAAGTGCAGTTTTATGCGGTTTATCCGCTGGTTTTTGCTTTGCGGCGCCGGCTTGGGATGATGCCTGTGCTCGCGATTGTTGCGCTCGTTAATGTCGCTTCGGTTTTTGTTTTCGAGCGGCATGACTTGCAGTTTTTTACGTCGTTCTGGTTCTCGTGGATGCTTGGGGCGTGGATCGCTGAATTGCAGCTGGAGCGTGGTGATGGGTCTTCTTCGCGTCAGCGCATGCCCTGGCTGATGTATGGGGCGGCCGTCCTCCTGACAGTTCTAGGGTGTGTTGCGTTTCGCTTTGGGCAGTATCTGGCGTTTCAGTTCTGGGCTGTTGGGTTTGCGTGCTATCTGAATGAGGCTCTCAAGAGCCGGCGGCAGAACGATACTGGAGTGATTCGGGTGCTGTCTCGCTTTGGTGACTTTAGCTTCTCGCTTTATTCGATTCATCTGCCTATTTTTGTGCTGCTGTCGTCGGTGCTCTATCGTTCGGCGTTGCAGATGTCGATCTTGCCGAGTTTTGGTTTTATGCTCGTCGCGGTTGGCGTTGCTTGGGTGTTTTATCGGTGTGTTGAACTGCCGGCTATGAAATGGTCTGGTAGTTTGAAATCTACTCCGCGGTGAGTTGCTGCGCAGGCTTTTGGGTTGTGTGCCTGGTTTATTCGCTTGCATCCGCGATTTGTTATCTAGCTTCACGCGTCGCCCCTGTGCGGGGCGGCACCTACTTTTCTTTGCCGCCGCAAAGAAAAGTAGGCAAAAGAAAGCGGCTCACACCGCCAGTTCTAGTATTTGCCTGAGGGCCCCCGAAGGTTCTTACGCTTCACACGGCAACCACGTGACCCACGTTCGTTGCCAGCGTTCTCTCTGTACGCCTCACCCACTTCATGTGCCCGCGTCGCGGCACGCGCTACGAGATAGTCCACCGCCGCCCAGGTGGCAAACTGTGTGCAGGCTTTTGTGCCCTACACGCATCACTCCGGACTGGGTAGCAAGACTGGTGTTTCTGGTAAGAGCACTACCCTGTACGGTACGTCAGCCTACACACAGTTTGCCACCTGGGCGGCAGAGACCATTCGCTGTCGCTAGCTCTTGTTCGGGTGTTTGAGGCGGGTGAGGCGTAGATTCGAGGCGTTGGCAACGGGCACAACCACGGCAGTGCCGTGTGAAGGGCGGGGACGTTGGGGGCCCGTGGATAAGAACATGGGCTGGCGGTGTGAGCCGCTTTCTTTTGCCTACTTTTCTTTGCGGCGGCAAAGAAAAGTAGGTGCCGCCCCGCACAGGGGCAACGCTTGAAGCACGAAGGCAAATCGCGGATGCCAGCGCAGAGGCAAAACTACCGCACACAGCGACGCCCACACCACGAAGGCAAAACCAAACCACCACCCCGCGTCGCAGACAAAAAAAACTCAAACCCCACTCGCTACAGAAGCAAGAATCCTCTCCACTCCTTCGACATACGCCTGCGTCCCAAACTTCCGCACAGCGGTTTGATACCCATGCGCAACAAGCCGGTCGCGCAGCGCCTGATCCGACCTCAACTCAGCAAGCGTGTCAGCCAGCGCATGCGCGTCACCTGGCGTACACATCACCCCATTCACACCATCGTCGATAATCTCGACCACACCGCCCGCGCGCGCGGCCACGACCGGCCGTCGGGCCAACATCCCCTCAACGATCACGCGACCAAACGGCTCCGGCGTAATCGACGTATGCGCAACAACGTCGACCGCACACATGCACGCAGCCACATCGTCCTGAAACCCAAGAAAATGCACGCGCCCTTCGAGCCCGTTCGACGCAACGAACTCACGCAACCGGGCCTCGTAAGCATCTTCACCAAACAGCGGCGCCCCGACCAGAACCGCATGCATCTGCGGATTCAGCACCATCGCCTCCAGCAACACATGCTGCCCCTTCCACTGCGCGAGACGACTGAACGAGCCGACCAGAAACGCATCCTGCGGCAGCTTCAGCCGCGCACGCAGCACGCTCTGCGGCGTATCCCGCAACGCACTGAACGGCGCAGCAGATATCCCGTTGAACACCACATCGATACGCTTGTCGCCAAAATTGGTCAGCTCGGCAAACGCGCGCGCCGAAGCCGCCGAATTCGCAATCACATGCGCCAGACCGAATTTCGCACACCATTTGATGATCGCCAGCTGCCGGCTGCCGAAATGCTCGGGGCTGACGATATCGCGCAGATGCCAGACCACAGGACGCCGTGCAAAGCGCCCCGCTATCGCGCCAATCACCATCGCGCGCTGCGTGTTCGCATAGATCACGTCGCTCTGCCGGGCCCGCGCCACCGTCGCGCGCACCAGCGATGCCACGCCCTTCACCGCCTTGGCGATCGGCGGCGTGCCGCCCTGCTTGCGGATATCGCGCGTCGCGCCGGGATCGAGCACATCGACGGCCACGCCTTCGCGATGCAGCGCCATGCGAAACGGACCGTCGTCGAACAGCACGACCTGCACGCGCGCCTTGAGCGCCTTCACGATTTCCAGCAGCGACAGTTCGGCGCCGCCCAGCACGCCGCTCTGATCGATCGCCAGCACGCGCAAGTCGCTCGATGCCGGCTTCGCTTCGCTCACCTTCGCGGGCGGTTCATCCACAGGCAGCGTCGCGCCCTGCAACGCCGGGACCGTTTCGCGTACGAAGCCGAAGAAGCGCTCGCGGAAATGCCGGATCGAAAAACGCTCCGCATTCGCGCGGCAGTCGGCGGGCCGGAAGCGCGTGGGATCGTCGGCGAAATCCTCGATCGCGCCGATGATCGAATCGGCCGTCTGCTCGTTGAAGAAAATCCCCGTCGGATGCGATTCGTACTGATCGCGCACGGTTTCGAGCGCCCCGCCCTTGCCGTACGCAATCACGGGCGTGCCACACGCCTGCGCTTCCACCACGGAAATACCGAAGTCTTCTTCCGCCGCGAACACGAACGCCTTCGCGCGGCGCATGTGATCGCGCAACACGTTGAACGGCTGATAGCCCATGATCTGCACGTTCGGCGTCGCCTTCGCGCGCACCTTCTGCATGTCGGGGCCGTCGCCGATCACCACCAGCTTGCGCTCCGGCATCTGCGCGAATGCCTCGACGATCAGGTCGATCTTCTTGTACGGCACCATGCGCGAGGCCGTCAGATAAAAATCGTCCTTCTCCTCGCATAGCGAGAACGACTCGACGTCGACGGGCGGAAAGATCACTTCGGAATCGCGCTGATACACCTTGTGGATGCGTCGCGAGATGAACTCGGAGTTCGCAACGAACGCATCGACGGAATTCGACGTGCGGATATCCCAGTTGCGCATGTAATGCAGGATCATCCGCGCCAACGCGGACTTCGGTCCGCTCGTCAGCTTCGACTGCTGCAGGTACTGATGCTGCAGATCCCACGCGTAGCGGATCGGCGAATGCACGTAGCTGATATGCACCTGGTCCGGACCCGTCAGCACGCCCTTCGCGACGGCATGACTGCTCGAGATCACGACGTCGTACGCGGACACGTCGAGCTGCTCGATCGCTAGCGGCATCAACGGCAGATAGCTACGGTACTTGGTGCGCGCCTTCGGCAGCTTCTGGATGAAGGACGTCGTCACGGACTTGCCGCGCAGGAACGTGCGGTCATCGAGAAAGTCGACGAGGCTGAAGATGTCCGCGTCCGGAAAGCACGCGACGATCTGTTCGAGCACGCGCTCGGCGCCCGCATAGGTGACGAGCCAGTCGTGAATGATCGCGACACGCACCGGGCCGACGCTGCGTGCGCCACGCCGTGTCGCGGGTGGCCTGGCAACGGGCGTGATCGCGATGAGATCGTGACCCGCATCGCGCGTCACGGCAGTGGGACGCAGGAGGTCTTCTTCAACGATATCGTGGTTCATGCGCTATTCCTCGGATTGAGTCGCAACTTCAGACGCACAAGCAGCGAACGCGCAAGATCGCGCAATGCAGGGGTCATCGTGAGCGACCACGCGACGTTCGCGCTCACGATGAGCGCGCCCGCGGCAATGGCCATCGGCAGGCTGGTAAGCAAGGTGGCGAGCCACAAGGTGCCCACCAGAAAAGCGAGGTGCGCGAACATGTCGAGCACGATCGGACGCGCGTGAATGGCCGACAGTTTCAGCAGCGCGACGTAGTCGAACAGTCCGCGCGCGGCCACGACGACGGCGGCGCCCGTCAGCCCGAAATGCGCGATGCCGAACCACAGCGCACCCGCAAAGAAAGGCAGCTCGAACAGGCCGAGGCGCGCGGCGGTCGCCGGATGCACCTGCGATTGAATGAGAATGCGCGCGAGGTTGGCCTGGCCGACGAGCCACACGGAGATGATCAGGATGCGTCCCACAGGGCCGCCCGCGTCCGCGACTTCGTTGCCCACCCACGCATGCAGGAACGGTTCGAGCACGATGATCGCGACGAGCGCGATGGGCGTGAACACGCCGTTCAGGAATTCGAGCGACTGCCGCATGATGACGTCGGCGTCGTCGCGGCCCACGGCCGACAGTCGCGGAAACAGCGTGCGCTGCAGCGCGGTCGGCACGATGTTCAGGCGCGTGACGAGGTTCTGCGGCACCGTGTAGTACGTGACGAAACGCGCGCCGAGACTCGTGCCGAGCATCACGCGGTCCAGCGACTCCGCGACCATCCCCGAGATGCTCGCAATCAGCATCCAGCCGCCGAAGTTGAAGAGCCCCTTCGCGACCTTGAACTGCGGCGCGCGGATATGGCGGATGCCGAGCACATTGAGCGCCGAGCGTCCGAGCAGAATCGCCGCGAGCAGACGCGCGACCACGGCCGCGGCCAGCACGTTCTGCAAGGTCGGTCCCATCATCCATGCAGCGGCGAGCGGCAGCAGCTGGAACAGGAACGTGCCGAGCGTCTGGTTCGTGTTGTAGATGCCGAAGCGTTCCGCGCCGTTGATCGCGCCAGCGAACACCCACGACACGTTGGCGAGCGGAATCGCTACCGCGAGCCACGGCAACGCCATATAGACCTCGTGCTGCAACTCGGGCGACACTTTCGAGAAATACGCGGTATAGAGCGCCGCGCCGAAGTAGATGACGAGCCCGCCGACGATGCCCGTCGCCAGGTTCAGCCACGTCGCGCTCCAGAACACCTGCTCGCAGGCCTGCTCATCGTTAGACGCCCGCGCCTTCGAGATGTGGTTCTGCGCGGCCATGCTCATGCCGAGATCGAGAATGCTGAAGTAGCCGATCAGCGTCCAGACGAGGCTGATCACGCCGTAGCGCTCGACGCCCAGCAGCTTGATGTACGACGGCACCGTAACGAGCGATACAAACGTCGGCAACACCAGCCCGATCAGGTTGATCACTACGTTTCTGAGGATGCCTTTATCCATCGGATGCCTTTCTGGTCAGTCATAGGTTTGGGTAGCGTGTGGGTGGAGAAGCGTCGTATTTATGTGTTCGATGCGGGTTTCCAGCGGTACATCAGGACCTTGCCGCGTGCGTCTTCCTCGACGAATACGAGGTACTCGCCGTCGTCGCGGCGATAGGCGCTGATGCCGTTGGGCACGTCGACCCAGCCCGATGCATGGCCCACTTCGGGCCCCGGCTGCATCGTGCCGACGGGCGTGCCCGTGTCCTTGCTGTAGACATGCACGGTGCCGACGGGCTCGACGGCGAATACGTATTTGCCTTCGACGGTGAGGCCGATCAGCGTCGAGACGGGCTTCGCCTTCGTGTCCCACGGCAGCGGCAGCGTGTAGCGCGCAACGGGGTTGCCGCTCGACCACTTGTCGTAGCGCACCAGCACGCGGCCCACTTCCTTCCAGAAGCCGCGGTCGAACGGCGCTTCGGCTGTGTAGCCCGTCACGTACATCGAATCGGTTTGCGGGTCGTAGATCGCGCGTTTGACTTCGCTGAACGGCGGCGGCACCGGGTATGACGTCATGTCCGCGTACGAGTAGACGGGGTTGCCCTTCGCATCGAGACCACCGAACCTGAAGCGGTTGATGCCCTTCGAATCGCGAGCGCGCCAGATGTCGCCGTTGGTATCGACCCACCAGCCCCAGCCGCCCGCGAGGTGCGTGCCTGTGGTATTCGGCGTGAACTCGTCGGCGTCGAACTGACCGTTGCCGTTGCTGTCGCGCCAGATCCAGTCGCCGCCCTTCGGTGCGTTCGGCACCTTCAGCACGGCGCGCTCGCGGCCCGCGATAAAGCCCGAAGGCGTCGCCGTCTCGCCGTCGCGGCCGCCGTCGAAGCGATAGATCTTCAGATGGTCCGCATACATGTCCGTGAGGAACAGGAACGTGCGGCCCTTCAGCTTGCGGGCGATGGGCAGGCCCGGCCACTGGTCGGTGTTGAATACGGGATCGTCGGGATACCTGAAGCGGTTGGTCAGGAAGCCCGCGTAGGTCCACTGCTGGCCCGCCGGCTTCGACAGATCGAGCGTGAAGCGCTTGTTGCCCGTATAGACGCTGTCGGGCCGCGATGGGTCCATCCACGCGCCGTCGACGAACAGCAGTCCTTCGACCTGCCACACGCGCTTGCCATCGGGCGCGTAGCTTTCGAGCGTCGCGCCGAGCCCCGCGCCCGTCGGTTCGAAGCGCGGGCCGATGCCGTTGGTCGACACATAGACATTGCCGCGCGCATCGACACCCACGCCGGTGAGTCCGTTGAAGCGCTGCGGTCCGGGCTTGCCCGCGACGCCGGAGAAGATGCCGCCGCGTTCGCCGAGGGTCGAGCTGAGCGCATAGCCGCCGTCGCGCTTGCTGAAGAACAGCACCTGCTGACGCGGGCCGTTGTCGGCGATCAGCACGCGGCCTTGTGGGTCGACGGCGATATCGATGGCGACCGTGTCGGCAGGCAGCGGCAATCCGTCTTTGAGGCGCTGACCGCTCGCATCCAGGTGCGCGACTGTCGGCTTGTCGCCGAGCGTGTCCGTGAGCACCCATAGCGAGCCGTCGCCCGCGCGCGCGATGCGGCCCGGTGCCGGCACGCTCCATTGCGCCTTGCGCTGCATCGATTCGGCGTCGTACACCTCGATGCGGTTCTGCGATGTGTTCGATGCGTAGAGCGTCGTATCGCTGGCGGCAAGCCCGTTGATGTCGCCGCGCGTGCCCGTGGGTACGTCGTTGACCATCGCGAACGCGGCGGCCGCTTTCGCATGCGGATCGATGCTGCTCACGGCAGCCTGGAAAGCCGCGACGCGCTTCGTATCGCCGATCTCGCGCCGTGAGATGCCGTACCACTGGCGGCCCTTGTCCGGCCACACGCCCTGACCGACGAGATGCCCCTTCTCGTTGCCGACGCCCACGGCCACATACGCATAGCGTTTGTTGATCGCAATCGCGTTGCCGCCGCTATTGCCCCAGCCATGCGTGCCGCCCGCAAAACCGAGCATCTTGCCGTTCTGATAGACGCTCGCTTCCGCGCCGCTTTCGTCCCACGGCGAGTTCGTATAGACCTTGCCATCAGGCGATACCGCGAGCGCCGTGATGTTGATCTGCGTCCACGCACCGTCGCCGAAACCGAACGTATTGCCGATCCATGACGTCTGCACGTTCAGCGCAGGTTCGGCGAACGCATGCAGTGTCGCGAGAAGGGCAAACGCGCACATCGCGCGGGCAAGCGTGAGTCGGGACAACGCGGATTCTCCAGTCGAGGCGAAACGAAGGCAGGCGATGACGATGCGTTTTCGCCGGATGCCATGCGGAAATTCGAAAGGCAGCGCAATGCGCGCAGTGGCGTTAATGCGCATTGATCCAATCAGCGCTTAACGGTAAGTGCAAAGAATGAAGGACGAAATTCGCAAATAATTCAAAATTATTCGTCGGTTGAAACGCACCAAAAGAAAACGGAAAAAAATTGCCTCGCGAATTTTTCAGGCAATTTTGCGTGCGAAAGACGCCTTAATTTACCGATTCCGTCATCCGGACTGAAATTCTTACCTGCTGCGTGCGCGAGTCTGTATCGAGGTGTAACCGGGCGTATGCAGATATAAAAACGCGCTTTTTATTATTCAAATCAATTCGTTTATTTCATTCGTGTTTTTTAGGGTTTTTATTTACCTAGAATCAAACCCGCTTTACGTCTTCATGGTGATCGCCTCGCGACACCGTGCATGGCCCATTGACTGCCGCATCAGGCGCATACACGGACGCTCATGACAGCCAGCACTCTGCCCGCCACGCCTATTCATCACCGACGCATCGTCCAGCTCGACGGCTTGCGCGCGATCGCCGTGCTCGCGGTGTTCGCACAGCACGCGCTGAAAGCGCCGCTGTGGATGGGCGTCGACCTGTTCTTCGTGCTGAGCGGCTTTCTGATCACGGGCATCCTGCTGGATCGCAAGGCGCGTCAGCAGTCGTATTTCAGCTACTTCTATGCGCGCCGCGCGCGACGCATCCTGCCCCCGTATCTGCTGCTGATGGTGGTGTCGTCGTTGCTGTTCGGGTTCGGCTGGGCGCAGCACTGGGAGTGGTATGCGTTCTTCGCGACGAACATCGGCGATGCGCTCAACCAGAGCGGCCATGACAGCCTCAATGTGCTGTGGTCGCTCGCCGTCGAAGAGCAGTTCTATATTGTCTGGCCGTTCGTGATCCTGCTGGTGCCCGAGCGGGCGCTCGGCTATGTCGCGGGCGCGCTGATCGTGCTCGTTCCCGTGCTGCGCGCCGTCGCGACGCCGTGGTTCGATTCGTTCTGGCCGATCTATTACCTCACGCCGTTCCGCATGGATCTGCTCGCAGCGGGCGCACTGCTCGCCGTCGCCGTGCGGCGCGATGCGAACGCGCTCGCGCCGTTCAGGCTGCTGGCCGTGCTCGGCGTGTTCGTCGCGCTGGCCGTGCTCGCGTGGCTGCATCTGCACTATCCGCGTTTTCGTGCGGCCAATACGCCGCTGTCGAACGCGGGCCTGTATAGCGTGTCGCTGTTGCTGTGCACGTCGGTCGTCGTGATTGCGCTGCAGAGCAAAGGCATCGTCAAGCGGGTGCTGTGCAATCCCGTGCTCGTCTATATCGGCACGATCAGCTACACGATCTATCTGATCCACCTGACCGTTCTCTATGCGCTCTGGCCGCTGCATTACAACCGCTACGTGACGGCCGCGCTAGCGCTCGCGATCACGCTGGTCTATGCGAGCGCATCGTGGTTCGGCTTCGAGCGCCGCCTGATTCATGGCAGCGCGTCGCGTGGCCAACAGTCCGACGCCGCGTTGCATGCGGCACGCGAAACATCGAGGACGAGCGCATGACGCGCGCGCCGATGTTGCGTGCCGCGCGGTCTGCGCTCGTATGCGTGCTCGTAAGCGCAGGCATGCTCGCGCACGCGCAGGAGCGCGCGCAGCCGCAAGTGCTGATCGAGGCCTACGGCGACTCGACCACGCTCGGCATTTCGTGCAGCGACGGCCGCTGCGGGCCGCGCGCCGATAACGCAGTGACCTATCTGCAAGATGCATTGCGCGCGAAATACGGCGTGCGCGTGTCGGTCGTCAATGACGGCATCGGCGGCACGATGGCGACGCAATTGCGCGACGGCATGGGCCCCGGCCGCAACGGCCCGTGGAAAGACCGCCTGGCGTCATCCAGTGCGCAGATCGTCACGATCAACTACGGCATCAACGAAGTGATGCACAACCAGACGCCCGAGCAGTTTTATCAGGCCGAAACCGATCTCGTGAAAACGGCGCAAGCGCTCGGCAAGCTGCCCGTGCTGCAGACCTCGAACCCGATGCCCGATGGGCGTCTGAATGCAAGGCTCGCGGAAATGGCCGCCATGACGCGGCGAGTCGCGGCCGAGCAGCAGATCCCGCTCGTCGACCATTACGCGGAAATCTCCGCCATGGCCGACTGGAAAACCCACATGTCCGACGGCGCGCATCCGAAGCCCGAACTGTATCGCGTGAAGGCGCAGCAGGATTTTCAGGTGATCGATCCGCTCGTGCGGCGTCTGTTCGGCGTTGCAGCCGACTCGCCACGCCAGCCGTCACGCGCAGCATCCCCGCTTCACTCCACTTCCGACAACCCGACGAGAGGCAACTCATGACCACACAACGCAAAGCTATCATCACGGGCGTATCCGGCCAGGACGGCGCCTATCTGACGAAACTGTTGCTCGGCAAGGGCTATCAGGTCACAGGCACGTATCGCCGCACCAGTTCCGTCAACTTCTGGCGGATGGAAGAACTCGGCGTGATGGACAATCCGAATCTGCAACTCGTCGAGCACGATCTCACCGACGCCGGCTCGACGCTGCGTCTGCTCGACACCGTGCAGGCCGACGAGCTGTACAACCTCGCGGCCCAGAGCTTCGTCGGCGTGTCGTTCGACCAGCCTTCGACGACGGCGCAGGTCACGGGCGTGGGCGTGCTGAACCTGCTCGAAGGCATCCGCACGGTGAACCCGAAGATGCGCTTCTATCAGGCGTCGACGTCGGAGATGTTCGGCAAGGTGCAGGCCGTGCCGCAACGCGAAGAGACACCGTTCTACCCGCGCAGCCCGTATGGTGTGGCCAAGCTGTTCGCGCACTGGTCGACGATCAACTATCGCGAGTCGTACGGCATGTTCGCGACGAGCGGCATTCTGTTCAATCACGAGTCGCCGCTGCGTGGCCGCGAGTTCGTAACGCGCAAGATCACCGACACCGTCGCGAAGATCAAGCTCGGCAAAGCCGACGTGCTCGAACTCGGCAATCTCGATGCGAAGCGCGACTGGGGCTTCGCGCTCGAGTACGTTGAAGGCATGTGGCGCATGCTGCAGGCTGACGAACCCGACACCTACGTGCTGGCGACGAACCGCACGGAGACCGTGCGCGATTTCGTGAAAATGGCCTTTGCCGCTGCGGGCTACCAGCTCGAATGGTCGGGCCGCAACGAGAACGAAAAAGGTATCGACGTGAGGACGGGCAAGACGCTGATCCGCGTGAACCCGAAGTTCTACCGCCCTGCCGAAGTCGATCTGCTGATCGGCTGCGCGGACAAGGCACGCGACAAGCTCGGCTGGAAGCCGGAGACCACCCTCGAGCATCTGTGCAAGATGATGGTCGAGGCGGATATCGCGCGCAACCAGAACGGCTTGTCGTGCTGATAGCGGCGTCGAACCGCTGACACAACAAAGGGCGCGTGAAGCGCCCTTTTGTTTTTCTAAAGCAGCTTGCGGTTGACCTGAGGCACCATCGGCGCGAAATGCAGCAGGCGTTCGGCCTGCACGCCGATGAAGTCCGAGATCATCTGCACCAGCGCACGTTCGTCGCCGACATAGACCTCCGAGCGCGCCAGCTCCGGCGCGAGCGCCTTCGCGGCCTGCGCCATGCGCGTCATTTCACGGCCAAGAAAGCGCGGCAGCGTGCCCGTGCGCTGCGCGAAGTCCGCCAGCGCGAACGGCGTGATTTCCTCGAGCCGGAAGACGTCGCCATACCCCATCGCCATGTCCTGCTCGACACGCTCGCCATAGGCATTGACCGACACGAGGTCGTAAAGCGGTGCGGGGTCGAGGCCGCCGCCATGCATGAAAAAGGACAGGTTTTTCCCATGCGCGTCGCTGTTGCCGATCAGCAGTTGAAACAGCGCCCAGCGGATCATGAAGGTGCGCGCGGCAGCGGGATTGTCGAGATGCCGCTGAAGCGCAAACAGCTTCTGGAAGCTCACGCCCTCGCGTATGTTGCGCACGTCGGGCGTATTGCCGAAATTCCGCTCGTATTTGAACGTGACGGGCAAATCGAGCGCCTGGCAGCCGTCGATCACATGCCGGCGGCGCACCGCCTGAACGGATTCGCCGTCCGCCGGGTCGAGTTCGACGGTCCGGTCGAAGCGCCCGATCAGCAGGATCGGCTCGGGAATGCGCCGGATCGCGACCGGTGCCGCGGGCAAACCCATGCGCGATGCGAGCGTCATGCAGTAGTGCTCGTTGGCGACCATGCACGGCGTGACGGGGCTGCGGGATTCGGGTTTCAGGATGTGCGTCGAACTGAGCGGCCCATCCGCGAGCGCGATGCGCTCACCTTCCACCAGCACTTGCAGCTTGTCCTGATAGCCCGCCACCGACAACCGGACTTTGCCGTCCCATACAGGGAACGGAATCACGTCGCGCTCGCGGATGCGCTGGCTCAGTTCATCGGTTGAAATCTCCCGGCGCGCGGGCGGCCGTTCTTCCGCGTGAATGGGCCTGCCGTCATCGTCCGCGGCAAGAAAGCTCAATGCGCCGACGGGCTCCTTGCCGAGCATCCGGATAAGCCCATACGTGTTGTCCTTCGACACCTGATAAACGACCGACGCGACATCGAGCGCCCGCCCCTCCGGCAACAGATTGGCGATGAACCGATGCACGGCGCCCGCTGGCGGTTCGTCGCCAGACAGGGGGATATGCGGAGACAGCGGAAAAGCATGCCGGCGTCCAGGCCAGTTTGCGTCGTACGCGAAGCGGTACAGGCTGTGTTGCCCGTCGAAGTCCAGACGGCCGACGGCGCCTTGGTGAGCCGTTACATGGAGGGCGTGAGCCATCAGGACGGCTCCGACGGGCTGCCGGACGCCTGCGCGTTGAGCGTCCCGACGGAATCGAGCACCGCGCTGGTTTCCTGGTTCGTGAACACCAGCATGTTGAGGCCGAGGCCGTTCAACACCTTGAACAGCTTGTCGAGACTGACCGACCGGCCGTTTTCCAGACGCGATAGCACGTCTTTGGAGATGCCGAGCATGTCGGCGGCGTCGTCGATACGAAGCTCGCTTTGCGCGCGCCGGTTGCGCACGAGCCGGCCCAAGGCTGCCATGTCGCCAGCCAATGGATTGACGGAGGTGGGTCGAGGCAAGGTGCGGGCCATAGTTCCGGAATTTCAGGAATAAACCGTCCTACGGAAGCGCGAGACGGATAATTACGAGAATATCAGAATTATGTGAGAAAAAGCGAGTGTGTGTCAATAGTTCTGATATTGTCGTAATTATAGCTGTCCGGCGCTGTCAAACGGCTATAGTTCCTGAAATGACGGAATTATCATGCGTGTACGGCTTACAAGTCACCTCCGTTGGGCAACGCAAAAGCAAAGGGACGGCTCATGGCCGTCCCTTTCCCTGGCTGCGTGACCCGCCCTACGCCGCCGCTTGAATGGCCTCGTTGTACACGGCCGCGACCCGCTTCGCGATTACCGGGTTATCGAAATTGGCCCGCGCGTAGGCCCGGCACGCATCCGAATCCGGCAGCCGGATCGTTCCATCCAGTGCCTTGCCGAGACCATCGGCGATCGCGTCCGCGCCCGTCGAAGGCAGCACGAGATCCTGCGACAGCCCCGCCACCGCTTCCGGCAGACCGCCCACGGGCGTCACCAGCACGGGCGTTCCCGACGCCAGCGATTCGACGGTGATCAAACCGAACCCTTCGAGCGCCACGGTCGGCACGACGCTGATCGTGGCCGCGCGATACAGCGACGCCAGATGCTCGTCCGGCACGAAGCCGAGCAGTTTCACGTTGTCGCCGAGACCGGCGTCGTCGATGCGCTGCTGCAATTCCACCTGCAAGCGCCCCTTCCCTGCGATCAGCAGCAGCACGTCCGGATTGCGACGCTTGACGATCTTCACGGCATCGATCAGATCTTCGAGACCCATGCGCCGCACGAGACGCCGCACGGCCAGCACGATCGGCCGGCCCAGCGGCAGCTGCAGACGCAAGCGGGCTTCGTTTTGCGTCAGCGGCAGATTGAACTGATCGACGTTCACGCAGCCCGGCACGACGCGCACGCGGTCGGCGGGAATGCCGTAGCGCGACGTCAGAATGCGGCCGAACGCGTCGGACAGCACGATCAGCCGCGACGAGCGCGCATACACCGTCTGCTCCAGATAGCGCTTGGCGCGCTGGCCGAGCGAGTCCGCGCCTTCGACGTGACTCTCGTCGGCCCACGGTCCCTGAAAATGCGACACCTGCGGAATGCCGCGCATCGCGTCGAGGCCCGGAAACGTGTACAGCGCGAAGTGCGACGAGATCACGTCGGGACGCTGCTCGCGAATCTCGCGGCGCAGCGCGCGGCGCGCGGCCATCAGGCGCAGCGGCAGCGATTGCGCCGCGGAGCCGAAGCCCTGGATCGCGCCGTTGGTGTCCTGCGCGACGCGCTCCGAGCCCGCGACGACGCCGCGCACTTCGACGCCTGCGCCGGGCAGCGCGCCGATCAGCGAGTAGTACATGCGGTCGAGACCGCCCGCGCGCTCGGGAAACCAGTGCATGCCGATCTGCAGCGATTTGATGGAACGAGTGGTCATGGTGTGTGCTTTCCTTGTCGTTGTCGATGTGCGCTTCAGCCGCGAGGCGTCACGCGTGTCACGCGCGATCCGCGCCTTGAGGGCCTGCGAGCACGTTCGCCGCCAGCGGTTCGGCGTCGTTGTCATTGAGGTTGTTCGCGCGGCGGCGGTCTTCGCGCTGCCCCGCAATCTGCCGGTACAGCGCGATGTACTGCTGCGCCATGCGCGCCCAGCCGAAGCCCGTCGCGAGTTCGTTGGCCGCGCGGCCCATCGCGAGCCGTTGCGCGTCGTCCGATGCGAGACGTCCGACGGCTTGCGCGAGCGCCTGCGGATCGTCGGGATCGTCGAGCACGATGCCGCATTCGGGCGTGATGATCTCCGCTCCGCCCGCCGTGTGCGCCGTGACGACGGGCAGACCCGCCGCCATCGCTTCGAGCAGCGACAGGCTCATCGCTTCGTAGCGCGACGGAAACACGTACGCATCGACGGAATGCATCAGCACGGGCATCTCCTTGACGAGGCCGAGAAAGTGCACGCGATCCGCGATGCCGAGTGCTTTCGCTTCTTCCGGGTACGGACTGCCCGGCAGGTAACCGGCCACCGCCATATGCACGTGCTCGGGCAGATGCTTCAATGCCTTCAACACCGTGCCGAGGTTCTTGCGCGGCGTGCGCAGATCGCCGACGAACAGCAGCAGGAACTTGTCTTCGGGCAGCTTGAAACGCGCACGGTCGCCATGCGCAGCCGCGAAGCCCTGCGTATCGACGCCGTTATAGATCACGTCGAGCCGGTTGCGCGGCGTGAGACCGATCGCCGCGATCTCGGTCGCGACCTTCTGCGAGACGGCCGTGATCACACGCGAACGTCGATACGCCCAGCCTTCGAGCACGGCATTCACGCGCGTATAGACGAACTGATACGCGGACCACAAACCCTTGCTCAAACCGAACGGGTAGTACTTGCTGTTGAACCAGCCGCTATGGACGAAGTGTGCGGTGTTCACGTCGGCGGGCATCCACGTGATGAAGCCGTTGACGTGCAGCACGTCGTATTCGGCGCGGTGCTTGCGCAGCCACCACGCGCTCTTCAGCGCGAACACCTGCTGGCGCAACAGATTGGTCGGCCAGAAGCGGCCGATTTTCACGGGCGCCCAGCGCACCAGCGGATGTTCGAGCAGCTCGGGCGCGACATGCGAGGCGACCAGCGTGACCTCGATGTTCTCGTCGAGCGCCGCGCGCGCGATCTCGTGATTGACGCGGCCCTGCCCGTCGTTATGACGCACTACGTGCGTGACGATGGCGACTCTCAATCAGTGGCCTCCAGGAAAGAATGATTGGCGGCGCCGGTTCAGCTTCTGCCAGTGCGCCGCGGAAATAATCGAAAACACGCCCATGAAGAGCAGCAGGCCGCCCGTACCGACGAGCGAATTGGTGAAGACGAGCATCGCGAAGATCGCCAGCGCAAGCGACAGCGAAGCGGAGGCGAATTTGTCGTCGCGCAGCTTGAACGACGCGCGCAGCGCGCGCAGCAGCAGCCAGATCACGCCCGACATGTACAGCAGCGTGCCCGGCCAGCCGAGCACGAACGGAATGTTCATCACGCCGCTGTCGAAATTGCCGTACTGGCCGAGCTGGCCGCCGTCGTTCGAGAGCTTGGTCGAGGTGCCCGTCGCGCCGAGCCCTTCGCCCGTCACGTCGGTGAACGCGGTTTTCGCGAAAGTTGCGTAGAACTCGTTACGCGCCGCGTAGCTCTGGTCGTCGTGCAGATTGACGATCGTGTCGAGGCGCGCCTGCATCCGTTCAGCGACCGGGCCGATGGCGAGCAGCGGCACGCACAGGCCAACCAGCAGCACCGCGCTTGCGACGATGCGGATGCGCACCTTGTTGTTCGACTTGGCGAGCTGGATCAGCATCGCGATGACCCAGCCGCCCCACGTAGAGCGCACCAGCGAGAGACAGAACGACAGGAAGCCGAGCGCGCCCGCGACCCAGCGCACGCGATGGTTCGCGGCCATCACGTAGACCATCGCGCCCATCATCGCGAGCGCGAACGGGCCCGACGAATTCATCGTGCTGAATACGCGCACGCCGAACGGCACGGGGTCGCCCTGCGAGTTCATCTGCGAGCCGAGCATCCACAGCGCGTCCCACTGCGGCATGATGAAGAACTGCACGAGGCCGTAGCCGCCCATCAGCAGCATGCCCCAGATGAAGGTGTTGATGATGGTCTCGCGGAACTCCGGGTACTGCCGCGAGTGCGCCATGATGTGAAAGCCGATCAGGATCGGATAGACCCAGTTCGCGAGGTCGTACAGGGCCGCCAGCGGGCCGCTGGAGACGACGCCGATCATGAAGGCATACCCGAGCCCTGCCAGCACCAGCAGGACGGGCAGGCCGCGTCTCTGTGCGAGCACGGGGTAGAAGCGGATCAGCGACAGCCCGCTGATCATCGTCACGGCGAGCGGCGCGACCTGAATCAGGCTGGTCGGCGTGAACGCGCCCTTCGACCAGTCGGCGAGACGCCGCACTTCCGGGCTCAGAAACCACAGCCACCACATGTAGCCGACGTACTTCGCGGGCGCCTTGAAATACAGCCAGAAACCGACGGCGATCGACAGCACCGGGAACGCGAGCGTCAGCACCGTGCCCTGGTGCGCGACGATCAGCATGACCGTGACGAGCCACAGCAACGCGGGCGGCAGCCATTCGCGACGGTCGCTCTTGACGACGCGCGTGGCGCTCTCGATTCCGGCTCGTGCAATCGACGACATCGCCTACATCCCTCCCCGGCTCTGCGACGCCACGCGGGCGTTGGCATTCTCTGGCCGTGCCGTCGTCGCGTGCTGCGCTCGCCGGCGCAGCAGATCGCGCGTGATCTTCACGTGCTGCTGCGCATAGTGCTGGGTCGTGTGGTCGCGCGACACGAGCTGCATCGACGCCGCCTGCGCCTGTTGCAGCGCCTGGTCGGGCGATGCGATGAGACCGAGCAGCGCCTCGCGCAGTGCGTCGGCGTCGAACGGCGGCACATACGCTGCCGCGCGTGCCGAAAAATAGTCTTCCAGCCCGCCGACATTCGTCACGACCATCGGCTTGCCGACGGCCGCCGCCTCCAGCATCACCGTGATACCGGACGCATGCGTGTTGGGACGCAGCGGCACGACGACCACGTCGGCCCAGTCGTACAGTTCGCGCTGCTTTTTCAGGCCCGCTGCGGGCGCGACCTGCACGTTCAGCGAGCGCAGTGCGCGCGGAATGCGACGCCGCGTCGCGAGACGCACCGCGAAGCGCGGATCGTTACCGACGGCTTTGATCAGCGTTTCCCAGTCGCGGTCGCGATCGTTGCCGATGGCCGCGATGCGCAGCGGCGTATTCGGTTGCCATGCCTTCGGCTGCTGCACGGGGAAATCGCGCGTGTTGAGGCCGTAGAAAAGCTGCGTCGCCTCACGGCCGAAGTACTCGCGGCACAACTCGGCGTTATCGCGCGCGAGCGTCGTCAACAGATCGGCGCGCCCAATCAGCTTGCGATAAAACCAGCGGCGCAGAACCCCATAGTTCGGCCACTTGTCGATCAGCCACACGCTTTGCGCGAGCAACAGCGGTTGGGTGTCCCGCTTGCCGTTCATCAGCAGCATCAGCGCGGCGGACAGCCATTCCTGTTCGGTGTGCGTCCAGATCACGTCCGAGCGCAACATCTCGTCGCGGTTGCGCAGCGTGTGGATCAGGTCGAAGCCGAGCAGCGTCTTCAGCGCGCGGCGCACGAGGCGTACCGGCTTGCTCTCCTTCGCGTCCTGCGAATAGCTCAGCTGGAACTCGTCGGACTCGGCATGGTGATAGCCGTACAGGCAGCCGATGTTCTCGCCCGGGCGATAGAAACGCGGATCAGCGCCGTAAAACAGATGCACGTGGACCTTTGTCGTCATGCGTGCACCCCCGTGCCGGTACCCGTGCCCGTGCCGGGCTGTTGCGCGAACGCGCGGCGCGCTTCACGTGCGCCCGTGCGCACGGCATGCCAGCGCGCGAGCTTCGTGCGTGCGCCCTTCGACGTCAGCGCAAGCAGCGCATGCACCGCGCCCGGATAGACGCGCGTGCCGACCAGCGCATACCACCACCATGCGATTTCGCGCTGCCCGGCGGGCAGCTGCTCGCGCAGGATCAGATGCAGGTTGTACGCGGCATTGCGCACGGCCGTCAGCGACTGCGCATCGCGGCGGTCTTCGTCGAAACGTTCGGCGGGGTAATGGTCGACGGCAACGCGCGGATCGTAGACCAGCTTCCAGCCCGCGTTCTTCACGCTCATGCTGAACGCCATGTCGTTGTGGACCTGCGCGCCCGCGCCGCGCAAGCGACCGTCGAAGCGGATCGTGCGCACGGCATCGCGCCGGTAGCTCATGTTCGCGCCCTTGAGCAGATCGACTTCGCGCGCTTCGCCGACACCCAGATGGTGATTGCCGATGATCTTGCCCGACTTCATCATCTTGCCGACCAGAAAGCGCGAGCCGTCGAGCACGCCGCCCTTCTGATGCACCCAGTCGCGCCCGCCGAGCGCGCCGAGGCGCGCATCGCTTTCGAATGCGGCGCCGATGCGGCGCACCCAGTCGGCGTGCGGCGCGGCGTCGTCGTCGGTGATGGCGATCACGTCGCCCGTCGCGGCATCAAGGCCGCGATTGAGCGCGGCCACCTGGCCCGGCAGTTCGACGGCGGCGACGTTCAGCGGCAACGCGCCGACCACGAGGGGATCGGCGAGGCACGCGTGCGTCGCTTCATCATCGGGACGCGCGACCACGACGACTTCGTCGGGCACGCGCTCCTGCTTCTGCAAGGCCGCGAGACAGCGCGCGAGATCCTGCGGGCGGCGATACGTCGGCACCAGTACCGTTATCTTCATCCTGTACTCTCCGTGGCTTGTTGACGGCGCATGGGCCTCGCCTCACGGCAAGACCCAACGCGCGCATCAGGTGCTCAGGTATTCCTGCACGGCCGCATAGCTGCGGTCGTAATTGCCGCGCGCGCGCGGCGGCATCGCGTTGAAAATCGCGCCCTGCACGTGCACGCCGGCCGAATGCAGACGCTTCAACGCATCGGCGATCTCGCCTTCGCTGTGCATGCCCGAGCGCACGACGAAGAACGTCGAGCCCGCATAGCCGCCGATGATCGATGCGTCGGTCACGGCCAGCACGGGTGGCGTGTCGATCAGGATCACGTCGTAGCGCTTGCCCAGCCCTTCGAGGTACTGCGGCAGACGCGGCGACATCAGCAGTTCGGACGGGTTCGGCGGACGGCGGCCGCACGAGATGAACGACAGGTTGTCGATTTCCGTCGCGCGCACCGCTTCTTCCAGCGAAATCTGCCCGCTCAGCAACTCCGACAGGCCGTTGTCCTGCGAGCCGCCCAGGTGCTTTTCGAGCGCGCCGCGCCGCATGTCGCCGTCGATCATCAGCACACGCTTGCCCGAATGCGCGAGCAGCACGGCAAGGTTGATCGTCAGGAAGCTCTTGCCGACGCCGGGCAGCGGGCCCGTGAACATCACGATGTGGTTGCGCGAATCCTGCAGCGTGAACTGCATCGACGTGCGCAGGCTGCGCAGGCTTTCGATGCACACGTCCTTCGGCTTCGCGTTCGCGAGCACCGCGCGCTGGCGCGTGCCGCCACGCACGGCGGCGTTCTCCAGCAGCGCCTGTTCGGACGACAGCGGCACGAGGCCGTAGACAGGCAGATGGAACGTGCGCTCAACCGTTTCGGGGTCGTCGATGCCCTTGAACATATTGCGGCGCAGGAACACGAAGCCCGTGCCGATGATCAGCCCGAGAATCGTCGCCGCCGACAGGATCAGCGCCTTCTTCGGCTTGATGGGCGAACCGGGACGCAGCGCGGCGTCGACGATATGCACGTTGCCGCCCGTGCCCGCTTTCTGCACGGACAGTTCCTGCACGCGGTTGAGCAGCAGCACGTAGATGTCTTCCGCCACTTTCGCGTCGCGCTGCAACTGCACGGCCTTCACTTCCGTAGCAGGCAGATCGCGGAAACGGTCCGCGTATTTCGTGCGCTGCGCCTGGAGTTCAGCCATCTGCTGCTGTGCGGCCTTGATCATCGGGTGATCGTCGCCGTAGCGCTGTTCCAGCTGCGAGATCTGCAGACGCAAGGCCGAGATCTGCTGCTCGTACTGCACGCTGCCTTCCAGATAGACCTTCGCCTCGTCGCTTGCGTTGATCGAGCCGCTCTTGCTCTGATACGCGGTCAGCGCGGCTTCCGCGCGTTCGAGATCGGACTTCAGGCGCGGTTCCTCGCTCTTCAGGAAGTCGAGCATGCGGCTCGCGTCGGCCTGCTTGGTGCGGATGTGCTCCAGCAGATACGACTGCGCGAGCGCATTGGCGACGGCGGCCGCGTGCTCGGGGCTCTGGTCTTCCAGCGAGATCGAGATCACACCCGTCTGCTTGCCCTGCTCCTGCACGTTGATGGCCGACTGGAACGCAGCGATCGCATCGAGGTCGTTCGCGCGCATCACCGTGAACTGCGTGCCGGGCCGCGCGACGAGCTTGTTGACCGTCATCGTGACACCGCCGCCCTGCGCCGGCTCGCCGGCCTGGCCGCGCAACAGCAACTGGCCGTCGGGCGTCATCAGTGTGTAGTGTTCGTTGTCGAGCGCCGTGAGAATCAGCTTCTGGCCTTCGAGCGCGGGCGTCACGTTCAGTGAATCGACATCGGCCACTTCGCCGCCCCACGCATACGAGCCGAGGCCGAGCCACGGCTTGGCGGGCTGGCCCGGCGTCGCGAGACGCGCAGCGAGGCTGCCGAGCACGGGAATCGTCTTCGGCGCGATCGAGAAGTTCAGCTTCATGTCGTGAACCACGGGCGCAACCACGCCGCGGCTCTTGATCATTTCGATCTCGGCGTCGGTGGGGATCGTCGATTGGCCCGTCGAAATCGTTGCGCCCGTTTGCGTCTGCGTGAGCGCTTGCGACGTGTTGTCCGACGTTTCCACGCGCACGTGCGCATCGGCCGAATACACTGGCTTCGCGACATAGCAGTAGAAGCCGGCAATCGCAACGATGGTCGCGGCGATGCCGATCAGCCACCAGATGTCGTCGATGATCACCTGCAGCAGTTGGCCGAGGACCACGTCCTCTTCTTCGGTTCTGGCCTGCATGGCCAGATGGGGATTGGCTTGAGTGCTCACTTGGATACTCGCTTGAGTGCTCAGGGTTGACCCGGGTCGGGTCGCCGGCGGCATCCGGTGCGTTGCATCCGTTCGTGTTCCGGATGCGAAGCGCCGGGATGCCGGCAGCGGTTCAGGCATTGCAACTGCAATGAGACGTCAGGACATCAGCGCGTCAGCTGCTTCAGGTAGAACAGCGTCTGTACCGTCGGCAGGACCTGCTGCAACACGCGGTTGAACGTCGTCGAGGCGGCCGTGCCCACGTACACCACGTCCATCGGCTGCAACTGGAATTGCGACGACAGCATGATCGCATCGGGCTGCGTCATGTCGAGGCGATACACGTCGGGCGTGGTCGGCTTGTCCTTCATGCCGCGCATCACGTAGATCTGGCGCGGGTTCGCGTCGGTGTCGAGAATGCCGCCTGCCTGCGTGAGCGCATCGGCGATGGTCAGCTCGCCCTTGTTCATCGGCACGGGGATCGGCGTCTTCACTTCGCCCATCACGAAGATGCGGGTGTCGCTGCGGTCCGGCACGTTGACGATGTCGCCGGGTTCGAGCATCACGTTCTGCGTGGTGTCGCCCTTGTCGAGCATGCGGTTCGCGTCGAGCACATAGAGCTTGCCCTTGCGCGTGAGGCGCACGCGCTGCAGATCGGCGTTGTCGGACGAACCGCCCGAGCGCGTGATGGCGTCGACCAGCGTGAGCGGCACGTCGGACAGCGCGAGCGGTCCCGGCGTCTTCACGTCGCCCGTCACCTGCACCTTCTGGCTGCGGTACGACAGCACGCGTACGTCGACCTGCGGATCGCGGATATACGGAATCAGCTTCTTGCCGAGTTCGTCGCGGATCTGCGCCGTGGTCCGGCCCGCCGCGCGGATGCGGCCGACAAACGGGAAATAGATCGTGCCGTCGGGCGCGACCGTCTGTCCGTACGGATCGGCCTGGCCCGGCAGCGCCTGCGTGTAGGGCTGCTGCAATGCGCCGCCGATCGACTGCGTCGTGTTGCCGCCCGAGGACAGCGTGCTGCCGTTCGGCGTCGTCAGTTCCGGGTGGTCCCACACGGTGATGCCGAGAATGTCCTGCGGCGCGACGTGATAGACGTACTGCGTCGGATCGGCGAACGGGCCCGGCGGTGGCAGGACCTGCTTCGCAATCGTCTCCGCCGTTTGCGCCTGCTGCTTCTGGATCACCTGGGCATCGATCAGCGTCACCGGATACGTCTCAGCCGGCTTGTTTTGCGAGTCTTCCTTCAGGCGCGACGTGTCGAGATAATTCCCCGGTGCGGTCGCGCACGCCGACAGAAAAGTCGTCAGCAGAATAGATAACGTGATATTTCGTTTCAGCATATTTTGTCCAGCCATCCCATGACGAGGTGTTCGATGTGCGCGAGGCTGTCGCGATACGCGCCTTCGTCGCGTCCATGCGGATCGACGACGTCGGCGCTTCCCCACTTGTTCCACTTGCCGAGCGGATAGACCTTGCCGCGCGAGGTGGGATCGAGCGCTTCCACGTCCTTCACTTGCCGCTGTTCGGTCACGAGGATCAGGTCGGCATCGCGCACGAGCTTGCCGTCGAGCCGCCGTGCGCGATGCGTGCCGCTTTCCACGCCGCGTTCTTCGAGCAGACGCCGCATCACCGGGTCCATGCCGTAGCCGTCGATCGCGCGCAGGCCCGCCGAGCGAAACGCGATGGGCTGCGCGCCGCGCGCGTCCTGACGCGACTTGAACAGTCGCTCGGCGGCGGGCGAGCGACACACGTTGGCGTGGCAGACGATCAGGACGTTCGCGAACATGGGCGGCCTCTTTGCAGTCGATGACGCCAGGGGTTACAGCGCGGCAGCCGTGGCAAGCGAAGCGACAGCGGCTTCGGATTGCGCCGGTTGACGGCCGATCGCGTGGTACTCGATGCCGAGTTCGCGCATCGTGTCCGGCTCGTACAGATTGCGGCCGTCGAAGATCAGCGGCGTTTTCAGCAGCGTCTTGAGGCTGTCGAAATCCGGGCTCTTGAAGACCTTCCACTCGGTGAGGATCACCAGCGCGTCGGCCTGCGCGGCTGCCTGCATTTCTTCGTCCGCGAACGTGAGGCGCGCGAGATGCTGCGGCTTGCCTTGCAGATCGAGCGCAAACACGCGCTTCGACTCGTCGATCGCGACCGGGTCATAGGCCACGACCTTCGCGCCGCGCGCCAGCAGTTCGGCGATCAGCGCGCGGCTCGGCGCTTCGCGCATATCGTCGGTGTTGGGCTTGAATGCGAGACCCCAGACGGCGAACGTGCGGTCCGACAGGTCCTCGCCCAGACGCGCGACGATCTTGTGCGCGAGGATCTTCTTCTGCGTTTCGTTGACGGCTTCGACGGCTTCGAGAATGCGCAGGTTGTGACCCATTTCGCTGCCCGTGCGGATCAGCGCCTGCACGTCCTTCGGGAAGCACGAGCCGCCATAGCCGCAGCCCGCGTACAGGAAGTCGTAGCCGATGCGCGGGTCCGAGCCCATGCCGCGGCGCACCGCTTCGATATCGGCGCCGACGCGGTCGGCGAGATTCGCGAGGTCGTTCATGAACGAGATGCGCGTCGCGAGCATCGCGTTGGCCGCGTATTTCGTGAACTCGGCGGAACGCACGTCCATGTAGAGCGTGCGCTCGTGATTGCGGTTGAACGGCGCATACAGGCGCTTCATCAGTTCGCGCGCCTTTTCGCCGGGCACGTCGTCGTCGCAGCCGAGGATGATGCGGTCCGGGCGCGTGAAATCGTCGACGGCGGCGCCTTCTTTCAGGAACTCCGGGTTCGAGACGACGGAGAACATCTGCTTCAGGCCGCGCTGGTTCAGTTCGTCCTGCACGGCCTGCGCGACGCGGCGCGCGGTGCCGACGGGCACCGTCGACTTGTCGACGATCACCTTGAAGCCCTTCATATGGCGGCCGATATTGCGCGCCGCGGCCAGCACGTATTGCAGGTCGGCCGAGCCGTCTTCGTCGGGCGGCGTACCGACGGCGATGAACTGGATGTCGCCATGCGCGACGGCCGCTTCGATATCCGTCGAAAACTTCAGGCGCCCCGCCTTGCGGTTGCGCGCGATGATCTCCAGCAGACCCGGCTCATGGATCGGCACGCCGCCGTTGTTCAGCACGTCGATCTTGCGCTGATCGACGTCGAGGCAGAATACGTCGTGCCCGATGTCTGCCAGACAGGCACCCGTCACGAGGCCCACGTATCCGGTTCCAACGATCGTCAGGTTCATGAATTACACCTCGGAGATTGAATGATTCAGTGAATGAAGAACGCCTGGCGTTCTATCCGATGGACGCCACGCGCGTCAGTACGCGTTGCTGCCCACGAAGCCCTTCCAGAAAGTCAGGCCCACGATCTTGATGTCGAGCCAGAAGCTCCAGTGCTGCATGTAGTACAGATCGAGCTTCACGCGGCCCATCATCTTTTCGATGCGGTCGGTTTCGCCGCGATAGCCGTTGATCTGCGCCCAGCCGGTGATGCCGGGCTTGATCCGGTAGCGGTGCATGTAGCCCTTCACCAGATCCTTGTAGATGTCGTCGTGTTCGAGCGCATGCGGACGCGGACCGACCACCGACATCTCGCCGCGCAGCACGTTGATGAACTGCGGCAGTTCGTCGAGGCTCGTGCGGCGCAGGAACGCGCCGACGGGCGTAATGCGCGGATCGCGGCGCGTCGCCTGGGTGATCCTGCCCGACTCTTCCTTGTGGACCTTCATCGAACGGAATTTGAAGATCTCGAATTCGCGTCCGTCGATGCCCTTGCGCCGTTGCCGGAAAAACACCGGGCCCGGCGACGACACCTTCACGGCCACGGCGATCGCGAGCAGCAGCGGCGCGAGCGCGGTGAGCGCGGCGAGCGCGAACAGGCGGTCGAAGATCCGCTTGGGCAGAACGCGCAGATCGGTGATCGGCGACGCGGCGAGATTGATCGCGGGCACCCCGAGCAGATCGACCATCGGCTGGTTGAGCAGTGTCAGGCTGCGTACATCCGGGATGAAGCGGATGTTCACGAAGTCGTTGCGGAACTCCATCACGAAACGATGGATGATCTTCTCTTTCGACATCGGCAGCGCCATCCACAGCTCGCGCACCGAGCGGCGGCGCATCTCGTCGATCATCGCCGCGTAGTCGCGCTGCACGGGCACGCCTTCGATCGTTTCCGGCTCGTCGATGTCTTCGTAGTGGCTGCGGTTATCGTTTTCGTCATAGACGAGCACGGGGCTGAAGCCGGCTTCGGGACGGCTGCGCATCTGCTCGATCAGAAACTTGCCGTAGGGCGCGCCACCGACGATCGCCACCCTCTTCTGGTTGTAGCCCTCGCGGCGCAGGCCACGCAGCACGGCGTGCACGAGCGCCTTCGTGACGATCAGCAGCACCACGCTCGCGCCGGCCCAGTATGCGAGCCACAGGCGCGACAGCATGTCCGAACGGTGCAGGCTGAAGCTCATCAGGATGCCCGTCACCTCGACCATCATCCAGCCCATCGACACGCGCCACAACAGGTCGTACAGCGGCTTGCCGCGCCACGACTGATAGATGCCGAGGGCCGGAAAGAACAGGATCACGAGCAGGCAGTCGAACGCCAGCGACACGCTTTGCATGTCGTCGAGCCATACGAAACGCCCTGCGTGCATGGCAGCCGCAATCAGCGCGCCGAGCGCGACCATGCCGATGTCGATGATTCTCGATAGAACGCTCAGCATCTGCTGCCCCTCGCCTTGTCTGTCAGTTCAATCAAGTTCTATCCGCGATCCGTTGAAAAGCGCGCTGCGTGAATCGCGCGCCGGGTTGTCGGGAAATTCACAAACGGCTTCGCGTTTTGCAAATGGAAAAGCAATTCGCTTCGCATTCGGTGCATTGCGGTTTTGCTAGCGATCCGAATGCGGATGAATTGAGCCGGTGAGTGAATACCCTTGTACAAGGCTAGATAAAGCGGCATTAAAATTCGCGGTGCAAGACGGCAAAAAATCTCAAAATGTATCGGCACGATTTACGCTATTTTTTCTGCTTTTATTCGGTAACTTTTCCCGAATTATGCGTATTCAGCCCACACTTGGCGCCACCCACACCTCCTTTGCCGTGCTTTTTTTCGTCTGCACTGTCAGTTGATGCCGTACGCGTGCCGGTCAGGCTCCGCATTTCGACGGCGCGAATTGTGTCGTGTCAATTTTTACATAATTTATTTTCTATTTTTATGTTATTGCGAAATTATTCGTTAATGCATGCCGAGCATTTTGCATTGGAATTATTCGCCAGAAATTCAATGTCGATTTATTGACGCATTACGACGTGATAAAAACGAAGGCATTCACCCCGCTTCGAGGAGTTATCACCATGACTGCTACGGCGTCAGCCGTCGACAATCGACAGGCGAATCAAACCCGGCTCAACGTCAAGCTCAAGGTTCATCCCGTGATACTGGCTGGCGGCTCGGGCACACGGCTGTGGCCGATGTCGCGCGAACAGCATCCGAAACAGCTGATCGGCCTGCTAGGCGCAGACTCGCTGCTGCAATCGACGACGCAACGGCTCGATGGGCTCGATGCCGGTTATCCCGTCGCCGAGCAACTGGTCGTTGTCTGCAATGAAGAACATCGCTTCACGACGGCCGAGCAATTGCGCGTGAGCGGCAAGCAGAGCCGCCTGATTCTCGAGCCCTGCGCGCGCGACACTGCACCCGCCTTGACCATCGCCGCGCTTTCCGTGCTTGCGGAGGACCAGGACGGCATCATGGTCGTGATGCCCGCCGATCACGCGGTGACGGACAGCGAAGGTTTTCACGCCGCTGTTGCGGCGGGCGTGCAGCACGCGGCAAACGGCCAGATCGTGACGATGGGCATCGTGCCGTCGCGCGCCGAAACGGGCTACGGCTATATTCGCATCGGCGCTTCGCTGCCCGCAGTCGAAACGGCGAGCGAGCGTGTGATCGACGCGCATCAGCTCGACCGCTTCGTCGAAAAGCCGCATATCGAACTCGCACAGCGTTACGTCGAATCGAAAGAGTATTGGTGGAACAGCGGCATCTTCATTCTGCGTGCGTCGACGTGGATCAAGGCCGTGCGCCACTTCCAGCCGGCCATTTACGAGGCCTGCGAAGCCGCGCATGCGCAAGGCACCACCGACGGCGACTTCTTCCGCGTGCAGCGCGACGCTTTCGGCGCATGCCCGTCCAATTCGATCGACTACGCGGTGATGGAACGCCTCGGCGGCGACACGTCGGTGTGCACGGGCGTGGTCGTGCCGCTCGACGCCGGCTGGTCCGACGTCGGCTCGTGGGACGCGATCTGGGACATCCTGCCGAAAGACAGCGAAGACAACGTCGGCCGCGGCAACGTGATGTTCGAAGGCGCCGGCTCGACCTTCGCGCATTCCGAAGGCCGCCTGATCGCCTGCGTCGGCACACATGATCTCGTCGTCGTCGAAACCGACGACGCGATTCTCGTCGCCGACAAGAGCCGCGTGCAGGACGTGAAGAAGGTGGTGGGCCGCATCCGCGAAGCACACGGCGCGGAAGCCGTGAACCATCGCAAGGTGCATCGCCCGTGGGGCCATTACGATTCCGTCGACACGGGCGAGCGCTTCCAGGTGAAGCGCATCGTCGTGAAGCCGGGCGCGCAACTGTCGCTGCAGATGCACCATCATCGCGCCGAACACTGGATCGTCGTGCGCGGCACGGCGCTCGTCACGCGCGGCGAAGAGCGCTTCATCGTGTCGGAAAACGAATCGGCGTATATCCCGCTCGGCGTGACGCATCGCCTCGAAAATCCGGGCAAGATGCCGCTCGAAATCATCGAAGTGCAATCGGGCTCGTATCTCGGCGAAGACGATATCGTGCGTTTCGACGACACGTACGGCCGGCGCTAACCCACGTCGGACACGTCGATAACGAACGCGGCAGAGACGGACGCGGATGATTGCGCCCGTCTCTGCCGCTACGTGTTTGCTGATGCTTCAGATTGAATTGGCGAAGTGAAAGCGCGCGATGCGTGAAGCACCGCTCCGCACGACAACGAAGACGAAATGAACGACTAGACAGCAACGACGCGCCCGCCCGCTGCGCGCCTGCCCAGGTAACCGGTTCCAGCCGGAGTCAAACGATGGCGTACCTACGCCATCGTCGTCATCCTGCGTGCGAAAGCAGATTCAACGGCAACGGGTAGCGTTCGCCCGTTTTGTCCTTGGCGACTTCGGACGGATAACGGCGCAGCGGCATCAGACGCGGATTCAGATGCTGCGGCAGATGCGGATTGCCCGCTGCGCCGCCAACGTTTGCGGCGGCGAGCGCAGGCGTCGGCGTGAGCTCGGGCATGGTGCGCGTGACCGGCCGTACGGCGACCTTCGGCGTGTGCAGACCCACGCTCGACGGACTCGCGTGCACGCCTGCCGCCACTTCCTGCGTACGGCATTCGCGGTCGATCCATTGCCGCGCCCAGTCGAGCGCAAAACGGTGCGCCGCGTCGACATCGGCGAAACGCGGACCGATCAGGCCGGAGCGCTCGACGCGCTTGCCGTCCTTCATGATCTCGGCCCACGCACGGAATGCGTTGGGCACCTGCTCCGCCTCGACATAAATCGTATAGCCCTGGCGGTCGGCGACCTGCAGGCCGCGCGGCGCCGTGAGGCTCATCCACAGCGGCGTGTGCTGGCTATCCGCCGTGGTATCCGCCGAAGCGCTCGCGGTGGACGCGTCTTCCCTCTGCGCGTCGGCTTGCACCGACGCGACATGAGAGTCGACGATAACGGCGAGCGCATCGGCACGCGGCGCGTCGTCGAAGACGACACCGGCATCGAGCGCGCTCGCAGCGGCCAAAGCGCCCACGGCGTTTGCTCGCGGCGCCTCGACGAAGCCCGTCTCGACGGCAGCCGAGCCCGCCAGCTGACGCGTGATGTCGGCCATCGGCGCGAGCGCGCGCCAGCCGGAAGGCGCGCCGTTCGGCACGCCGGACTCAGCAGGCGACGCTTGCCACGTCTCCGGACTCTTCCAGAACACGCCGCGCGCGAGTTCGTCGCGCGGCTTCGGCGCTTCGACCACGGGCGCCGGCTTCGGCGCAGCGGGCGGCGTCGGTTCGGGAATGTACGCGAACGCGCGGCCATTCAACGACAACAGACGGATCACTTCTGCCAGCGTGCCATCGGCTTGCCACTCCTCGAAGCGGCGGCGGCACGTAGGGCCTGACGGATAGCGGCCGGGAAGCTTCGACCACGGTTCACCCGTCGTCAATATCCACAGAACGGCATTGGCCACGATACGGGGTTCGGCGCGGGGCCGTCCGCGTCGGTTCAGGCGGACGGCTGGCTCGTCGGAAACAAGCGCGGATACCTGCGCCCATTCGTCATTGCTTAGCTCATCGAAAAACATTGAGTTCTCCACGCAGCCTGGCCCGGCTGCGGCGTTGGGCTCGCACGAACTTCATTCTGGCGGTTCGCGTCGGGTCCTCGGTTGCACAATATGCTTATACGTTCGTGCGCCGGGATTGAGAAAAGCACATCGATAGTGCGCTGATTCACCGGGACGACGCACAAAACGTGGTCTCACTCGTGCATGGGAGAATTTGTGCACGAAGCATACCATTGCTAGGGTTTGTCTGAATATGACGGAGACAAGTGTTACGGATAGAAACAAACTTGTCCTTTTTGCTGCGTCGTTTAGTTCATGACTGTCACAGAAATGACGTCGGTTGCAACGCGTCGAACATTGCGCGAGCAGCGGGACACAGCGCGCCCATGCCCGCGTCGTTGCGATGACGAACGCGTGTCGCGTGAACGGCGCACAACAGAATTGACGCGGTTACATTCGCGTTGATGTGCGACGCATAAGGTGTGGGCGTGCAGCGGCGTTTTTATTTGTGATGCATCGTTGCCGCTGCATGCAACAGATAGTGCAATGTGTCGATGTGGGGTTCAGCGCACGGGAGTCGCCGCACGTTCGCCGACCACAGTGGTCCACGGCCGCACGCGCCATTTCGTGACGAGTCCGTTGAGCACATACGGGTCGGCTTGCGCGAACGATTCGGCGACGGCGGGCGAATCGCCTTCGAAGAGCAGCACGGCTGTATCGACGGGATCGGCGAGTGCACCGCCGAGATGCAGTTCGCCGCGTTCGGCGGCCGCCCAGGCGAGCTTCAGATGCGCGCCGCGAAACTCCGCGCGACGCTCAAGATAGTCCGGCGACACATCGTAGATCAGTAGATAGTGCATGGCGAAAACTCCTGGATGGCGATGACAGTAACGACTCAAGCATAACGTTTCGGGCGTTCAGGGTAAGCGATCTTAGGGAAAGACCTGTGCAGTCTTAACGCGGCGTGCGTCAACCATTTGTATTGTCCGCTCGTTCTGACAGCACCATGCCTAGCAATGGTGACGGCGATCACAGCGAAAGCTATCTGCCCGAGGCTGCCCGCCCCGGCTGGATGCCCGTCTCGCGATAACCAACAACATTCACAACCCGTGATGGAGTGTCCCATGAAGATCCAAGCCGCTCTCGCTGCCCTCGCCCTGACGGGTCTGCTCGCGTCGCCTGCTTTCGCCGCGAACAGCCAGCAATCGAAAATGACCGACTGCAACAAGCAGGCAGGCGACAAGAAGGGAGACGAACGCAAGGCGTTCATGAAGAGCTGTCTGTCGGCAGCGCCGGCGGCGGCCGCGTCGGGACCGATGACGCAGCAGGACAAGATGAAGATGTGCAACAAGCAGGCAGCCGACAAGAAAGGCGACGACCGCAAGGCATTCATGAGCACCTGCCTGAGCAACAAGGGCTGAGATCCGGCTTGCGTTTGACTGCGCGGCGCGTCATGCAAGTTCGCGCGGCGCGGGATGCGGTATCGACGGGCGGCGTCCAGTGCGGACGCCGCTTTTCTTTTGGGCGTCGTGATCGTGCAGCGGCCGGGTCGTGTCGAAGCTGAAGCATCGCGCATGCGCTTTCCATCCCGCCTGCGACATGGCACACACAAGCCGTGCATTCGCGTCATCACACCCTGCACTTCTCCGGCCGTTTTCTTCTATGATGGCGGCACAGACGGCCCATGCCCCACACAAAACAAGTCCCACGGGCCGCCAGCTTGTCGTTGATGCCGCAAGCGCATCGCACGGAGGCAAGGATGGTTGGGAGACACAAGAATCGCTGGTTGCGTCGCTGGCTGGTGGTGATCGTATTCTGGGCCGTGCCCGTGGCGATCGTCGCCGTGCGCGAGATTCAGGAGGAGATGGCCTATAACCGGGTCGACCTGAACAACGCGCTGACCACCTGGCAGCTGACCGACGCGCAACGCGCCGCAGGCGCTGCTGCGCGCTGCCACGGCACGCCCGACGTCGCGCGCGAGGCTGGATGCCCCGCCGACGTGCTGAGCGCGAACGCGCCGCGTCAGCAGGACGCGATCAACGAGTACGCGATCCGCAAAAGCACCTTGGCCGGTTATCTGTGGCATGCGTTCGTCGGCTACTGGGTCGTGCCCGCCGCAACTATTTTCGCGATCGGCTTCATCATCGGCATGGTGCGCCGCGCGTTGAGGCGGCCGCCCGTCAACAAGAGTCCGGCGAATCATTAGCGCTCGGCGAGTGTGCTCGCGCTGCCAGGCGTCGCCCGCGAGTTCGCGTACGGCATACGTGTCCGGCCGATGCGCCGCTGCAGCTTTCCCGCAACACTTTCCGTTCGCTTACAGCGAGTTTTGACGCAACGCAAAACCGGTAAATACGACTGCTTTCCGCGGAGGCTCAGGCGGCTCGAATCCGGCCGGACGACGCGCATTGCCATCTCCGCGCGCGCGCGCCGGACAGCACCCGGACAGGCTTCCCATCCGCGCAACCGACCGGCCAGAATTACCCAACAGATCGCTGACGATCGGCGGAGCGCCCGTCACACAAGGGTTTGCGCGGTGTCCCCAGAACCCTTGCATTACGGGTTGGTGTGATATAACTAAACAGGCAACCCGCGTGAACTGAGGCTGCACCCCGGAACCACGATGGAGAAAAACGATGCAAAGACGAAACTTCATGCTGAAGAGTACCGCCGCGCTTGCTTTCGGAACCCTTGCACTGGCCGGCTGCACCACCACCAAGAGCAGCGGGGAGTCTGCCGCTACGGACATGTCGAAGCGACAGTCGATCGACGCTAGCGTCGACGGCACCATGTCCCGTCTGTACACGACGGTTCAAGGCTCGCGCGAGCTGGTTGCGAAGGCGCGCGGCATCCTCGTTTTCCCGTCGGTGCTGCAGGTCGGCTTCGTGGTCGGCGGGCAGTATGGCGAAGGCTCGCTGCGCGTAGGCGGCGCCACGGCCGGCTACTACAGCACGATCTCGGGATCGTTCGGTCTGCAGGCCGGCGCGCAGTCGAAGGCGATCATCTTCCTGTTCATGACGCAGGACGCGCTCGACAAATTCCGCAGCTCCGACGGCTGGTCGGTCGGCGCCGATGCGTCCGTCGCGCTCGTCAAGATGGGCGCGAACGGCGCCGTCGATACGACCACGGCTACCGCGCCCGTCGAGGTGTTCATCCTGACGAACGCTGGCCTGATGGCCGATGTGTCGCTGGCGGGCACGAAGGTGTCGAAGCTCAAGATCTGACGGCATGGCGGCCTCGATGCAGGCCACCGCGCCGCAGCGCTACGGGACGCGGACGCGAGTCCGCCTTGCGGTTCCGGCAGGTCGTCGATGGCGGGGGCGCGGCAACGCCGCCCTCGCCCATTGACGGCAGATATGACGAACACGCTGAATGACGGGTGAATGACCAAGGGCGACGCAATCGTCAGATTGCGTCGCCCTTTCTTTATACAGTTTTGCCGCGTGGCTTCAGGTGGACGAAGACGCGTCGATCACCTTGAAACGCGAACGCTTCTGCGCGCGGATCACCGACTGATACGCGTCCACGTATTGCTGCGCCATCCGGTGCGATGTGAAGCGCTCTTCGAAACGCTGACGCACGCCCGCGCGCGGCAGCTTGTGCAGACGGTTGACGGCGGCCACCGCGCCGATCTCGTCCTCGACGATGAAACCCGACACGCCGTCGTCGATCACTTCGGGCACCGAGCCGCGATTGAATGCGATGACAGGTGTGCCGCATGCCATCGCTTCGATCATCACGAGGCCGAACGGCTCCGGCCAGTCGATCGGAAACAGCAGCGCATGCGCGCCCGACAGAAACTCGGCCTTCTGATGATCGGCGATCTCGCCGATGTACTCGACGTACGGCAGATCCAGCAAGGGCTTGATGTCGCGCTCGAAGTATTCGGCGTCGGCGGAATCGACCTTCGCGGCGATGCGGATGGGGATGCCACAGCGGCCCGCGATGCGGATCGCCGTATCGACGCGTTTTTCCGGCGAAATGCGGCCAAGAAACGCAAGGTACTTCTGTTCGACGGGCTGCGGCGTGTAGAGCGTTTCGGGCAGGCCGTGATAGACGGTGCTGAGCCAGCGCGCCTGCGGCAGCGGATGACGCTGCGAGTTCGAGATGGAGATCACGGGCGCGGTGTTGAACGTGTCGAACACCGGCTGCTGCTCGGGCAGATCGAGACGGCCGTGCAAGGTCGTGACGAACGGCGTGTCCTGGCGCTTGAACACCGAAAACGAGTAGTAGTCCATGTGAAAATGAAGCACGTCGAATTCTTCGGCCTGACGGCGCACCAGTTCCATCAGCAGCATGTGCGGCGCAATGCGGTCGCGAATGCCAGGGTCGAGCCGCAGCGCGCGCGGCCATACGGGCTCGAGCTTCGCGCGCGTGACGGAATCCCCGCTTGCGAAGAGCGTCACGTCATGGCCCAGGTCGACCAGCGCCTCGGTGATGTACGACACGACGCGCTCGGTCCCGCCATACAGCTTCGGCGGCACCGATTCGGTCAAAGGAGCGATCTGCGCAATTCTCATCTGTGTCTCCAGGGGCCGCATGGAAGCGGCTGCAGCGAGCGGTGGCGAACGAGTATGACAGCAGGCAGGCACCCGATCAAACGTGCTTCGGCGATTTCATGCGCGTTGTGGTGCAATCTCGGGTTTATCCGTACGCGGCGTCTGGACGACATCCGAACGACGGCTGCGCAACGCTTCTGGGCTCCGTAAAAGACATGCGCGCCCGACCGTCGGGCCGCTCGTGTCCTATGCAACGATTATTGCCCGGTGTCCGCCGAAACGCCGCAGGTATTTCAATTGCATTACGCTGTTACAGTCGGGAAACACTCGCTGAGGGCAATCCCTTCTTGCCCTTTCTCGCGATTTGCTGCGGCATACGAAGCGCTTCGCCTTGCTGGTGGCTGAGCTTCGCGTCACATTGCGCTAGCGGGCGGGCCACTTCCACGCGGGCAGATCCCGCGAGTCGGCGTCGCCAATGCGCGTCGCGCCCAACTGCTTTTCGAGCACGACGGATTCGCTGCCGTCCTCGCGTTCCAACGCCGCGATGAGGCGCGCCGCATGCGACACGACAATGACCTGCGAACGCAATGACGCCCGCGCGATCAGCCGGGCGAGCGCCGGCAGCAGATCGGGATGCAGGCTGGTCTCCGGCTCGTTCAGCACCAGCAGCGCAGGCGGCCGCGGCGTGAGCAGCGCGGCGACGAGCAACAGGTAGCGCAGCGTGCCGTCCGACAATTCGGCGCCCTTCAGCGCGCGCAGCAGGCCCTGCTGCTGCATCGTCACCTCGAAGCGTCCCTCGATATTCGTGATCGCCACGCGCGAGCCGGGAAAAGCGTCGTCGATCGCGGCATCGAGCGCGGCCGCGTCGCCGATTTCGCGGATCGTCTGCAGCGCGGCGGCCAGGTCCGCGCCGTCGTCGCCGAGCACGGGCGTATGCGTGCCGATTTGTGGCAGCCGCACGGGCGACTCGGCATCCGTTCTGAAATGATCGTAGAAGCGCCAGGAACGGATCTGCTCTCGCACCGAAATCATCTCCGGGGCGCTACGCGGGTCGGAAAACTCCGTCATCATGCTGTCGAAACTGGCGACGGTGTGCGGAATGGTCTGCCATTCGCCGTCGTCGTCACGCGTGCGGATCGCCGCGCCATGCCGGTCGACCAGCAGCGCCGACGGACGCAACACGGGACCGCTCCAGATGCATTCGCGCTTGATGACAGGGTCGAGTCCGAACTGCGTTTCGCCTGGAATGGGCAGACCGAGATCGATTGCATAGCCGAATTCGTCGCCCGCAAAACCGAGCCGCAGATTGACGGGCTCGCTACGGCGCGTGCCCTGCACAGGGGTGTCGCCCGCCAGCATCGCGCGGGAAAAGCGCTCGGGGCCTGCCCATAGCGTGGATTGCAGTCCGCCCTCGCGCGCCAGCGACGGGATGACGCCGCCGCGCGCCGTCACGGCCAGCAGCCGCAACGCGCGATACACGCTCGACTTGCCGCTGCCGTTCGCGCCCGTAATCACATTCAGACGCGCGAGCGGCACGATCAGATCGCGCAGCGAGCGATAGTTGGCGATGGCGAGCGTCGTCAGCATTCGGGCTCCGCGCGTAGACCGGATAAATCGGACAAGACAGGATTGTTCTGGATTTCGAAGGAACGCCCACGCCGCATCAGCCGCGCCCCGCCTTCTTTGCCGGTGCCCGCCCTTCGGACACGCTATCCGGCAACGGCGCAGGTGTGGGAACGCTGCGCAGATCGCGCAGGAACGAATCGCGCCACACGCCGAGATCATTTTTGCGCAGTGCCTGCATATCTATCTCGTGACGCCGCTTGCGCTCGTCGAGCGGCATCGCGAGCGCGCGCTGCAACGCGTCGCACATGCCGAGCGAATCATGAGGATTCACAATCAACGCGCCTTCCAGTTCGGCCGCCGCGCCCGCGAACATCGACAGCACCAGCACGCCGGGATCGTCCGGATTCTGGGCCGCGACATATTCCTTTGCGACGAGGTTCATCCCATCGTGCAAAGGCGTGACGAACCCGACCTGCGATTCGCGGAACAGCGACATCAGCTTCCAGCGGTCGTACTGCTGGTTCAGATAGCGGATTGGTGTGTAGTCGAGACCTGAGTACTTTCCGTTGATGCGCCCTGCTTCGTATTCGAGCTGCTGGCGGATATCCTGGTAGGTCGTGACGTCGGAGCGCGTGGGCGGCGCGATCTGCACGAGCGTGACGTTGCCGCGCCATTCAGGCGAACGCTCCAGCAATGCTTCGAACGCGCGAAAGCGCTCGACCAGCCCTTTCGAATAATCGAGCCGGTCGACGCTCATGATCAGCTTGCGCCCTTCGAGACTCTGCTTCAGATCGAGCACATGCTGACGGCTCTCGTACCGCTTCGCCTGTTCGGCGATGTCGTCGGGAAACACGCCGATCCGGTAAACGCCCGTGCGCAGTTGCCGCCCGAATGCCTCCGCGTGGCCATCGCTCGACACCGTACCGCGCGCGTGGCGGCGCAGATAGTCGTGAAAAGCCAGTTCGTCGTTGTCGGTCTGAAAACCAATCAGGTCATAGCAGCAGAGCGACTTCACCAACTCTTCGTGCGGTGGGATGTTCAGCAGAATCTGTGGCGACGGAAACGGAATGTGCAGGAAGAAGCCGATGCGGTTCTTGACGCCCTCCGAGCGCAACGCCTCGGCGAACGGAATCAGGTGATAGTCATGCACCCAGATGATGTCGTCCGGCTTCAGCAGCTTGATCAGCTTGTGCGCCAGCCACGCGTTGACGCGGCGATAGCCCGCGTATTCTTCGCGCTCGTAACGCGCGAGGTCGTTGCGATAGTGGAACACGGGCCACAGCGTCGCGTTCGAGAAGCCGCGGTAGTACTGGTCGTAGTCCTTGCGCGTGAGGCCCGTGGTCGCGAAGGTCACGGTGCCGTCCACGTCGAGCGTCGGCCCGGCGTTCGCAACCGTTTCGCTGACGACGTCGCCGCTCCATCCGAACCACACGCCGCCTGCGTCCTTCAGCGCGCCGAATACACCGACCGCGAGCCCGCCCGCGGAGCCTTTGGTCTCCGTGGGTGTTGCCACGCGATTCGACACGACGATCAGTCGGCCCATGTTGCTGTCCCTCCGCTCTGGTTTCGCGCGGCCGGTCTGACGTGGCCGGCGCGCATTGTTCAGTGCTGGTTCGACCGCGGTTGCACCGGATCAGTTGCACATTTGTGCGGGTCCGGACGGCATAGGCCAAACGACCGGTCTGGAACCGTGTCTACAACGCGTCTAAAGCGGGAAAAAGCAGAAAACGCGCGCGGTGCAGCGAGCACGGCGCGCGTCGACATGAACCGCAACGAACGAGCCGAAGCGCCGCTCAGCTACCCGACTTGCAGGGGAATGCCTTGCCGAGTCCCAGCGAGACGGCCGTGCTGGCGTTGTAACCCGCCACGTTCGGATTGTCGGCGATGTACTTGCGCACGGCGTCCGTCAGCTGTTGCGAGCGCGCTTCGGGCGGCAGGCAAAAATACTGGCCGACGCGCGGGCCCGTCGTCCCGCCGATCGCGTCGATCGTGTTGAACACGCCGTCCGCGGCGCCTTCGATATAGGCTGCACACGCGCTACGCGACGCAACGTCGGTCTTCGTGCACAGCTTGTTGAGGTCGCCCCCCGTAAACGCGGCAGCCGTCAACGGCACAGCGAGCGCGCTGGCGCAAATCAAAACCCGCAGCATGTTTTTTCCTTCCTGGTGTGAGCCCGGTACTAAACGGTGTCCGGCGGTCTGTGCCGCGCGGTTTTGGCCACCCGTCCCGGCTGCAATTCGGGCGCGTGGTGACCCGCGCCCAAGCTACTATTTTGCACTGTTTTGCGGCGTTACTGGGGCGCCTGCGGGGTCTGTTTCTGCATTTGCTGGAGGCGTGCCGTCAGCCCTTCGACGACATCGGGCTCCTTGTACTGCTTCGCGAAATCGAGCGCCGTCAGGCCGAGCTGGTTTTTCACGTTGAGGTCCGCGCCGCTGTCGAGCAGCAGCTTCACAGTCGAAACATGTCCGCCGCGCGCGGCCATCATCAGCGGCGTGGTGCCGTTCGGCGAGCCGGCGTCGATGTACGCGTCATGATCGAGCAGCAGCTTGACGATGTCGTCGTTGCCGTTCGCCGCCGCGTAGTGCAACGGCGCCCAGCCCTTCTTGTTGACTTCCGCGTCCTTGGCGATCAGCTGTTTCACGATGTCGATGTCGCCGTTCAGTGCGGCCATCATCATCGCGTTTTCGCCTGCCTTGTCGAGAATCTCGATGTCCGTCTTCGGATTCTCGATGAGCGCGGCGACCACCTTGTCCGACTTTTCGCGGGCCGCGATCACGAGCAGCGGGATGCCCTGGTTGTCGGCCATGTTCGGGTCCATGCCGTTCGCCAGCTGCTTCTTCACTTCCTTTACGTCGTCGAACTTGACGGCCTTGATCATCGTGTCGGCGGGTGCGGCGTGCGCAGGCAGCGCGCCGAGCGTCGCGAGCGCGACCCCCGCTGCCAGCGTCAGTTTCGCCAGGCCACGGCGCAGGCCAACTGCGCGGGCGGGAACGGCGCCATGGTAGCTCTCAGTCAGATAATTTTTCATGTATTGCTTTAGGAGAATTTCCTATCCTATTGATACTACTTATTTTTCACTTCAAACGCCTGCCGGCGCCGGAATCTTGAACAGCCGGAAAAAGTTCTCGCTGGTCGCTGCTGCGAGTGCTTCGTCAGGCATCTCGCGCTGCTGCGCGATGAAGCGTCCGACATAACTGACGTACGCAGGTTCATTCGGCTTGCCGCGATACGGCACGGGCGCGAGGTACGGCGAGTCGGTTTCGATCAGCAGACGCTCGAGCGGCACGCGGCGCGCGACGTCCTGAACGTCCGTCGCACTCTTGAACGTGACGATACCCGACAGCGAAATGTAGAAATTCTGCGCGAGCGCCTGCTCGGCGACGGCCCAAGGCTCCGTGAAGCAGTGCATCACGCCGCCCGGCACGTTTGCGCGCTCCTCGGCCATGATCCGCAGCGTGTCGGCCGACGACGCCCGCGTATGCACGATCAGCGGCTTGCCTGTCTGGTGCGCGGCGCGGATATGCACGCGAAAGCGCTCGCGCTGCCACTCCATGTCGTCGATCGAACGGCCTTCGAGGCGGTAATAGTCGAGCCCCGTCTCGCCGATTGCGACCACCTTCGGATGCTGCGCCAGTTCGACCAGTTCGGCGACCGTCGGCTCCTGCGCATCCTCGTGGTCCGGGTGGACGCCCACCGACGCATACACGTTGTCGTACGAACGCGCGATGTCCAGCACGGACGGCAGCGTTTCGAAGTCGACGGACACGCACAGCGCGTGCGTGACCGAATGCGAGCGCATGTTTTCCAGCACTTGCGGCAGACGGTCGCCGAGTCCTTCGAAGTTGATATGGCAGTGGGAGTCGACAAACATGGTGAAGTCCTGCGAAAAATCCGGTGATGATTGAGGCGTGGCCTGTTGGGCGGCTTACTGCGCGCCGTCCAGACGCTTGCCGAGGATGACCAGATCGCGCTCGACGCCATCCAGCACCGCGACGCGCGGCAACGTGCCCCATGCCGCGAAGCCGAATGCCTGGAACAGTCGCACGCTGGGCTCATTGTGGCCGAATACAAAGCCGAGCACCGTGTCGATACCCAGTTTCGGCGCGGCTTCCAGCGCCGCTGCCAGCAGTTTCTTGCCCAGACCCTTGCCGCGCGCGGCTTCATCCAGATAAATGCTGACTTCGGACGTGCGCTGATAGGCCGGGCGCCCGTAGAAATCAGAAAAACTCAGCCACGCGATCACCCGACCCTGATCCTCGACCACCCATAACGGACGCTTCTCAGGACCGTGCGCCTCGAACCACGCGCGGCGGCTGTCGATGCTTACCGGCTCCAGATCGGCCGTAACCTGCCGAGACGGCACGGTCGAGTTGTAGATGGCGACGATGGCGGGCAGATCGTCGAGCGTAGCGTCGCGGTATTGAAGAGTCATGTCGATGTCGTTGATAGGAATGAACTAAAGACGGGTGTGCTTCGCGCGCTGCGAACGGATTGGGGCTACTGGACGAACAGGTCGCGGTAGCCGAGAAACAGTTCTTCGAACACGAGTCGCGCGTTGAGCGGATGGTTTTCGACCGCGCGTTGCCGCGTAACCGTCCGCATGAAGCGCGCGAAGCCGTTCGCGTCGGCCTGCGACGCGCAACGCGAGAGCGCCGCCGACGCCGCCGGGAAGTAGCGCGGCGTGCCCGCTGCGCCCACGGTGGACTGGGCGAGCAGATCGTACATCCAGCGCTGCAGCCAGCCGAGCACGAGCGGCACAGGCAGCTTCTGCAAGGTTTCGCCGCACGCGAACGCGTCGCAGTTGGCGCCGGCCGCCAGTTGCTTCAGCGTCCAGTCGCGCAGCGGGCGGTTTTCGTCGCTGGCGAGCGCCAGCGCGGCGAGCGGCGCGCCGCCTGCTTCCGCGAGCAGGCCCGGCGCATCCGCCACGCCTTGTTGCGCGAGCCACGCGGTAGCAGCCTGAGGAGACGGCGTCGTCATCGGCCACTGGCGACAGCGGCTGATGATGGTCGGCAGCAACCGGTCGATCCGCGCCGACACCATCAGGAACACGACGCCCGCAGGCGGTTCCTCGAGCGTTTTCAGCAGCGCATTGGCTGCCGCGACGTTCAGCGCCTCGGCGGGATACAGCACGACGACGCGCACGCCGCCGCGATGCGAGCCGACGCCGCAAAAGTCCAGCAGCGCCCGCACCTGTTCGATCTTGATTTCCTTGCTGGGCGTGCGCGTCTTCTTGCCGCCATCGTCGGCATCGGCGCTCGCTTTTTCGGCCTTTTCATCGGTGGCCGCGCTGGTGAAACCCGCTTCAGCGGCGAGCGCCTCCGGCAGCACGATCCGGTAGTCGGGATGATTGCCCTGTTTGAACCACGTGCACGCGGCGCAGGTGTCGCACGGCTGGCCGTCCGGCAGCGCCGATTCGCACAGCAGGCCCTGCGCCAGATGCTGGGCAAAGCGCAGCTTGCCGATGCCGGCCTGCCCATGAAGCAGCAGCGCATGCGGCCAGTGGGCGCGCAACTGCTGCAGGCGGTTCCAGTCGTCGGTTTGCCACGGATAAATCATCGTTTGTCTTTTGATTCAATAGGTTGAAGAATTTTTTTGATGTATCGGCCGAGCATTGTCCGTTGTTATAGGGCGAGCTTATATCAACATTAATTCAAAGAGATATGATCAAATCTTCAAGGTGTTTCTGAATTTCGGCAATGCTGCGCGTCGAGTCGATGATATCGAATCGATAAGGCGCTTCCTCCGCACGGCGCAGGTATTCGGTGCGGGTGCGCGTGAAAAACGCATCCGATTCGCTCTCGAAACGGTCCGGCGCGCGCGCCGCGCTGCGCCGCTCGCTCGCCGTTTCGGGTGGCACGTCGAACAGCACGGTCATGTCCGGCTGGAAACCGCCCTGCACCCAGCGCTCGAGCGTTTCCAGCTTGTCGCGCGGCAGGCCGCGTCCGCCGCCCTGATAGGCGAAGGTCGCGTCGGTGAAACGGTCGGACAGCACCCAGTCGCCGCGCGCGAGCGCCGGCTCGATGACCTGTGCGAGATGCTCGCGGCGCGCGGCGAACATCAGCAGCGCCTCGGTTTCGAGGTCCATCGCCTGGTGCAGCAGGATGTCGCGCAGCGACTCGCCGAGCTTCGTGCCGCCCGGCTCGCGCGTCATGACGACGGAACGCCCCGTCGCCGCGAGCTTCTGCTCCAGGCGGTCACGGAACCAGCCGAGATGCGTGGTCTTGCCCGCACCGTCGATGCCCTCGAACGTGATGAATTTTCCCCGAGCCATCATTGACCTCGAATGTATTTGTCGACGGCCTTGTTGTGATCGCCGAGCGTGTCAGAAAAGATGCTGCTGCCGTCGCCGCGCGATACGAAATACAGCGCGCTGGTCTGCGCCGGATTGAGCGCGGCCTGCAGCGACGCGATGCCCGGCAGCGCGATGGGCGAAGGCGGCAGGCCCATCCGCGTGTAGGTATTGTAAGGAGTGTCCGTCTGCAGATCCTTCTTGCGCAGATGGCCCGAATAGCTCTCACCCATTCCATAGATGACGGTCGGATCGGTCTGCAGCGGCATGCCGACGCGCAGACGGTTCGCGAACACGCCCGCGACCATCGGGCGGTCGGACGCCTTGCCCGTTTCCTTTTCGATGATCGACGCCATGGTCAGCGCATCGTACGGCGTTTTGTACGGCAGCCCCGGTGCGCGTGCCGCCCATGCTTCGTCGATGCGCAGCTTCATCAGCCGGTACGCGCGTCGATAGACGTCGAGGTCGCTCGTGTCCTTGTCGAACAGGTAGGTATCCGGGAAGAACAGCCCTTCGCCATTGCCTGTCGGTGTTTCGGGCGCGCCGATCGCCTTCAGGATATCCGCGTCCGACATGCCCGCCGTATCGTGTTTGAGCGCCGGGTTCGAATCGAGTTCGGCGCGCATGTGCCGGAAAGTCCAGCCTTCGATGATCGTCGCCACGTACTCGTTGACGTCGCCGCGCGCGATCTTCTGCAGCACGTCGTACGGCGTGATGCCCTGCTTGAATTCATAGTTGCCCGACTTCAGCGCCGACTGCAGTCCGAGTACGCGCGTCATCATCACGAACAGTTCCGGCTCGACGGGCACGCCGCCACGGTTCAGTTGCGTCGTGACGCTGCGCAGGCTGCTGTGCGGCTTGATCGTGACATCGAGTTGCGGGGTGGCGAGTTGAACGGGCGTGGTGGCCCAGTGGTACGCGCCGTACGCCGCGGCGGCGAGCAGCATCGCGAGCACGACGCAGGCGATGAGGCATTTCTTCAGGAGGGACATGGAAACGTGGTTCGGGTGAAGCCAATATAATACTTGCTTGCCTCCGCCAAAGTCAGAATTGACTGTTCCCCGAATCCATGAACGCACCGCTTGCTACCGCTCCTGGCACTGCTGTCCCCACTCCTGCTGCTTCTGCTGCTGTTTCTGCCGCACTTCCCGCGTTTCCGCGTCCCGCACGCGACGAGTTCGACGCCGTGCTGTCGGGCGGCGCATTCATGCCGCTGCCGCAGTTCGGCGTGATCGACGCGACGGGCGATGACGCAGCCGCCTTCCTGCATTCGCAGCTCACCAGCGACACGCAGCACCTCGACGCCGCGACGGCACGCCTTGCCGGCTACTGCTCGCCGAAAGGCCGGCTGCTGGCGTCGTTCCTCGTATGGTGCAGCGGCGAGTCGATCCGGATGCTGGTGTCGAAGGACGTGCAGGCCGCCGTGCAGAAACGCCTGTCGATGTTCGTGCTGCGAGCGAAAGCGAAACTCAGCGACGCATCGGCTGACACGCTCGCCATCGGTCTCGCCGGTGACGTGCGAGGCGCGCTGTCTGGCGTGTTCGACGCGATCCCCGACGGTGTGCACGTCAAGGTGGACGGGCCGGCGGGATCGCTGGTACGCGTGCCCGATGCGGCAGGCCGCCTGCGTTACGTGTGGGTCGGCCCGAAAGCGGAAGTCGAAGCGCGCCTGCCCGTGCTCGAAGCCAAACTGCGCCGCGTGTCGCCCGCCGTGTGGGACTGGCTCGACATCCGCGCCGGCGAACCGCGCATCACGCAGCGTGTGGTCGAGCAATTCGTGCCGCAGATGATCAACTTCGACGTGCTCGGCGGCGTCAATTTCCGCAAAGGCTGTTATCCGGGCCAGGAAGTGGTCGCGCGCAGCCAGTATCGCGGCACGATCAAGCGGCGCATGTCGCTCGCGAACGTCGCGGGCGAAACGGAGAGCGTCGTGCCGGGCGCGGAGCTGTTTCGTTCGGACGATCCGGGCCAGCCGTGCGGGATGCTCGTCAACACGGCGGCCGCGCCTGACGGCGGCGTCGATGCCCTCGTCGAGATCAAGCTGGCCGCGCTCGAAAACGGCAGCGTGCATCTGGGCGCCGCCGATGGCCCCGCGCTGACCTTCCTGCCGCTGCCTTACGCGCTGCCCACGGAAGTCTGACGCGCCAGCCACATCCGCGCCGCGCCTTTGTTTTCTGATTTCCGGCGCGGCGTGTTCCTGCCGTATCCACGCCTTCTCGTTACCAAGACTTCTGCCGATGTGTCTGATCGTGTTCGACTGGCGCCCCGAAGCGTCTGACGGCCTGCTGTTCACGCTCGCAGCGAATCGCGACGAATTCCTCAAGCGCACGGCCGAACCGATGCATTGGTGGGACGACGCGCCCGGCTTGCTCGCGGGCCGCGATCTGGTCGGCGGTGGCACCTGGCTCGGCATGACGCGCGACGGGCGCTTTGCCGCGCTGACCAACTATCGCGCGCCAAAAGAGATGCGCGCCGATGCGCCGACGCGCGGCACGCTGGTCAGCAACTGGCTGTCGGGCGATCACGGTATCGAAAGCGGCGCGCCGCTCGACTATCTGTTGCAGGTCGCGCAGGACGGCGACATGTACAACGGCTTCAATCTGCTCGTCGGTGACTGGACGCGGCGCGAACTCGCGTGGTACTGCAACCGCTCGCCCGCCGAGCCCACGTTGCTTGCGCCGGGCACGCACGGCATCTCGAACGCGGTGCTCGACACGCCCTGGCCGAAACTCGTGCGCAAGCGCGCCGAGCTTGCCCAGGCGCTCGCCGGCGAAGCCCGTCCGCCGCTCGCGACGCTGATCGGCCTGATGCGCGACCCGCATGTCGCGCGCGACGACGAACTGCCGGCGACGGGCATTTCGCTAGAACGCGAACGCGCGCTGTCGGCGGCCTTTATCGATACGCCCGATTACGGCACGCGCGGCACCACGGCCGTGCAGGTGTTGGCGCAGAACGGACGGCTGAGCGTCTCGGCACTCGAACGCAGCGACGACAACGGCTCGCATCGTGTCGTGCGTCCCGGGGATTTCGAGCGCAGTTTTGCGTTCGATATCGCCTGACAGCGAAGCGTCTTTACATCCCGCTCATTCGACGCCGAACGCGGCGCGCAATGCCGCCGCCGCGTCCGCATGCGCGATGGCTACATCCGGCACGTAGCCGCCCATCTTGAAGAACTCGTGGATCATGCCCGCGTAGCATTTGAACGCGACAGCATTGCCCGCCTCCCGCAACTTGTGCGCATACGCTTCGCCTTCATCGCTCAACGGGTCGTACTCGGCCGTCGCGATCCATGCGGGTGCCACGCCGTGAAACCCCGGCGCGCCGCGCGTGCCGTCGAGCGGCGCGAAACGCCAGTCGTGACGATCGTCGGCATCGCGCACGTACTGCTCGAAGAACCATTGAATCGTGTCACCAGACAGCAGATAACCATCCGACAGACGTTCGTGCGAGTCTGTCTGCTGATGGCCTGTGGTGCCCGGATAGATCAGCAGTTGCAGCACGAGCGCAATGCCGGCGTCGCGCGCGAGCACGGCGCACACGGTGGCGAGCGTGCCGCCCGCGCTATCGCCGCCGACGGCGATCCGGCTCGCGTCGATGCCGTAAAGCGGCGCGTTGTCGTGCAACCACTCGAGCGCGTCGAACGCATCGTCGACGGCGGTGGGAAATGTGTGCTCCGGCGCGAGCCGGTAGTCGACCGACATCACGACGCACTGCGCGTCGCGCGCCAACATCCGGCAAAGCGCGTCGTGCGTGTTCACGCTGCCGACCGTGAAACCGCCGCCGTGATAGTAGACGAGCGCGGGTGCGGGATTCGCCCATTGCGGCTCGGCGGGATGATAGAGACGCACGCGTATGGACGCGCTGTCGCGCATCGGCACATCGATGTCCTCGACGGAAAACATCGGCGCCGAGGGCACTTCGAGAATCGGCGCGCTCTTCTCATACGATGCGCGCGCCGCTTGCGGCGTCAGATCGTGATACGCAGGGCGCTTTGCGCGCGCGATCATGTCGAGCACCTGCTCGATCTTCGGATTCAGCGGCATGGTCGGACGACGGCGCCCATGCGCCGCACGGTTGAATGAGCGCGCCATGATGCCACGAACGCGCGTCGAAACGCTTGCGTCGGCGCGCTAGCGCGCTTCCTTGACCTCCGGCTTGAGCGACAGCGGATCAGTGGGATTGCGCTGCTGTTCGATGTCCTCGTGCCGCAGCCGCACCGTTGCAAGAATGGCGGGATGCGTGAGGATATAGAAACGCCGCGCGGCGATGGCTTCGAACGTTAACGCCGCGACCTCCACCGCGCCCAGCTTGCCGGAACGCACCGCGCGCTGCAGTTGCTTGTCGGCGGCGAGTTGCGAGCGCGTGGGCCCGGCGCTATTGCGCAGCGATTCCGGACGCGCGCGCTCGGCATCCGCGATGCCCGTCGGCACGAACGCCGGACACAACAGCGAGCAACCAACCTCTCCGCCCGCGTTCTGCAGATCGTGATACAGCGTCTCCGTCAGCGAGACGACTGCGTGCTTCGACGCGTTATAGATGCCCATCGACGGAGGCGACAGGAGCCCCGCCACCGACGCCGTATTGACGATATGCGCGGGTTCGTTCTGCTTCAGCATGATCGGCGTGAAGATACGCACGCCGTGAGCTACGCCCATCACGTTGACGCCGAACACCCACGCCCAGTCGTTCGCCGAGCTTTCCCATAGAAAGCCGCCGGAGCCGACGCCCGCATTGTTGAACAGCAGATGAACCTTGCCGAAGGCTGCGAGCGCGGCATCTGCGAGCGCCTGAACCTGCGCGGCGTCGGACACATCCGTTTTCACGCCGATCGCCTCGGCGCCCGATGCGCGCAAGTCATCGACGGTTTGCGCGAGCGCGTTCGCGTCGATATCCGCCAGCACGAGCTTCATGCCGAGCGACGCGCCCTTTTCCGCGAACGCACGGCCGAAGCCGCTCGCCGCGCCTGTGATCACGGCGACCTTGCCGTCGAACTCGAACATGCCGTTTTCCTCGTTCAGCAGTTGCGCGTGGCGCGTTGTGCTATGCGCCAACTCAGATCAGCTTGACCAGCTGCTTGCCGAAGTTGTGCCCCTTCAGCATGCCGAGAAACGCTCCGGGTGCGTTTTCCAGACCTTGCGCGATGGTCTCGCGATACTGCAGCTTTTTCTGCGCGACGAGCGTGCCGAGTTCCTTCAGCGCATCGGGCCATACATCCATATGCTCGCTGACGATGAAGCCCTGCACGAGCAGACGCTGCGTGAGCAGCAACGCCGGATGCTTGAGCGGCAAAGGCGCGCCGTCGTAACCCGCGATGAACCCGCACAACGCGATGCGGCCGTGCGCGTTCATCCGCGCGAGCGTCGCGTCGAGCCCTTCGCCGCCGACGTTCTCGAAGCAGCCGTCCACGCCGTCCGGCGTCGCCGCCTTGAGGTCCTGATAAAGATTGCCCGCCTTGTAGTCGACGCATGCGTCGAAGCCGAGTGTCTCGACAACATAGCGGCACTTGTCCGGGCCGCCTGCGATGCCGACGGCGCGCGCGCCCGCCTGCTTCGCCAGTTGCCCCACGACGCTGCCGACCGCCCCGCTCGCCGCGCTGACGACGACCGTCTCGCCAGCCTTGGGCGCGATGATCCGGTTCAGGCCGTACCACGCCGTCACGCCGGGCATGCCGACGGGTCCCAGATACGCGGAGAGGGGCACATGTGTGTCGTCGATCTTGCGCAGGTTCTTGCCGTCCGACGTGCCGAATTCCTGCCAGCCGAACATGCCGACCACCTTGTCGCCCGGCTTGAATGCCGCGTTCTTCGATTCGACCACTTCGCCCGTCGTGCCGCCGATCATCACTTCGTTCAGCGGCTGCGGTGCGGCGTACGACTTCGCGTCGCTCATGCGGCCGCGCATGTACGGATCGAGCGACAGATAGTGATTGCGCACGCGCACCTCGCCATCGGCAAGCGGCGCGAGCGGCGTTTCGACGAGCTTGAAGTTGTCGGCGGATGCCGCGCCCTGCGGACGCGACACGAGCAGAATCTGGCGATTGATCTGGCTCATGACGGGTTTGTCTCCGGAGATCTGGTGTGAAGTGTCGAAAGCGGTTGCGAGGCGACGCTCAGCCGTCGCTCGGCCCCGGCTTTGCCGATGGATCGCTGCGCAGTCGCTGCTGCCGCACTTCGCGGCCAACGGCGAGACGCCGCATGTACTTAAATGTGCCGAGCGCCTTCGCGACGAAATGGCCTTCGCTATCGCGGATCTCGCCTTCGCAATAGGCCATGGTGGTGGAGCGGTGCAGCACACGGCCCGTCGCGCGCAACTCGCCGCTGCCGGGCTGCATGAAGTTCACCTTCATTTCGACCGTGACGACGCCGACACCATCGGCAGCGAGGCTGCGCGCCGCCATCGCGAGCGCGACGTCGGCGAGCGTCATCGTGATGCCGCCGTGCGACACGGCCCATGTGTTCAGATGTTCGGGACGCAGCGGCAGCAGCATTTCGCTGGCGCCGTCCCCCGCCGAAATGAGTTGAACGCCGAGGTGATCGATAAACGGGCTTTCGATCACCAGCTGGTTGCTGGAAGAGTCGGTCATAGGCTTTCAGAGTTCGTAGTCGACGGCCTGACGCGCCTCGCGGATCGGCGCGAGAAACGCCTTCACGTCCAGATGCGTGGGATGGACCTGATACGCGTCCAGCGCTGCCTTGTCGGTGAAATCGGATACGAGCACGACGTCATACGTCGAGTCGAGGCCCGGCGTCGCGATACCGACTTCGAGATGCACGATACCCGGCACGGCATCGCGGCAGGCCTCCAGTTTTTCTTTCAGCACCGACGCGTTCTGCTCGCGCGTGCGGCCTTCCCCCTCTCTCAACTTCCACATCACGATATGACGAATCAAGACGTTCACCTTTGCTGTTGACCTTGCGCCGCGGCCCGCGCGGAACGCATGCAGGACACACATGAAACACGCTTCGCCAGATGATACCTGCACTGCGCGAGACGATAAATCGAGCTGCACGGCATAGAACAAACGCACAGGCCGCTCACGCAATCGGTTCCGTCATCGTGCGCAGCGTCGCCTATACTTTTCAGGCACTCAGCCCGGCCGTGCGCGCCAGCAGCGGTGACGCGCAACGCGAAACCGGGCACCGTCAACCTGCGGCCAATCCCTCTCCCGGGCGCGAATTCGCCACGCGCCGGCCGCCTTGTCTTCCTTCCTCTTTGCCGCCTTATGCACGCATGGAAAACGGCCCGCGCCGTGGATGCGTTCGCCCCTCTAGCCACGAGCCGCCGTATCTCGCGCGGATCATCTGCATTCACTTCACGAGGACAACATGGCCACTTACCTCATGCTGGTCAACTGGACCGATCAGGGTGTGCGCACCGCGAAAGACACCGTCAACCGGGCGCGCGCGTTTCGCGAAGCCAGCAAGGCGATGGGCGTGACGGTCGGCACGGTGAACTGGACGCTCGGCGCATACGACCTCGTGATCTCGTTCGAATCGCCCGACGACGAGACCACGACCCGGCTCGGCCTCGCGCTCGCCGCGCAAGGCAATGTGCGCACGGCGACGATGCGCGCGTTCAGCGAAGCGGAGATGGAAAAGATCGTTGGCGGCTTGAAGTAGCCGGTCGTCCCGCGCGGCGCGTCCGTAGCTTGCTGTCGCGCGCTGCAATCAGATTTGCGCGCGCGGCAGATGCCATCCATGCGTCGCCGCGGCCACGCGCAATACGAAGCACGCGACGCCGCCTGCCACGCCCGCCAGCGCCGGCGACAGGCCGAAGCGCCGCGCGACCAGCACTACGATCGCGCCGAAGCATGCCGCAGTCGCGTAGATATCGGTGACGAGCACGGACGGAATGCGCGCGAGCAACACGTCCTTGATGACGCCGCCGCCGACTCCCGTCACCGTTCCCATCAGCGCCGCGACGAACGGGCGGATCCGGTACAGCATCGCCTTTTCGACGCCCGCGACGGCGAACAACGACAGGCCCGCCGCGTCGAGCACCATCAGCCAGAACTCGGGGAAGCCTTGCGCGTTGGCGTGGAAGAGAAACATGAGCAGGCCCGCAACGAAAGTCAGCGCGGGATAGCGCCAGTCTCGGATCGCGTTGGGCGGCGTCGCGCCGATCAGCAGGTCGCGCGTGACGCCGCCGCCGAGCGCCGCGACGAACGCGATCACCATCACGCCGAGCAGGTCGAGGCCGCTGTGCATTGCGGCCACGGCCCCTTCGATCGCGAAGATGAACGTGCCCGCGAGATCAGCGCCAAGAACGATAGTTTCGATTTTCGGTTTCATGCGGAGTGTTGCGCGCTGGTTGAACGCCCGTTTGCGCCTCGGACGAGCCGAACGGTACAACGAAACGGCGCGCGCGGGCATGCGTGCGGACCATGCTTGTTCCGGCGGGAATGGGCCGCGCGCCGAGGGCGCCGCGATTGTCTCATCACCGTGGCGACGGGCAAAGCGTGCCAGGCAACCCGCGAATGCACACGCTTCCGGGCCCTGCGCCGCTATAGTTCATACGACGCGCGTCCGTTCACGCGTTCCCTTGAGAGGACCCTAACCATGATCGCCGACCGCGCCGCGCGCTTCACCCGCCTGCTGTTCTTCGTTGTCGTGCTGCTGTCGCTTGGGGGTTGCGCGAGCATGTTCGGCGGCGATCCGCTGCGCGTGACCGTCGCCGGGATCGAGCCGCTCACGGGCCAGGGGATGGAGATGCGCTTCAATCTGAAGCTGCGCGTGCAGAACCCTAACGAAACGCCGATCGACTTCAACGGCGTCTCCGTCGAACTCGACCTGAACGGAAAGCAGTTCGCGAGCGGCGTCAGCGATCAGAGCGGCACCGTGCCACGCTTCGGCGAGGCCGTGATCGGCGTCCCGTTGACGGTGCCCGCGTTCACTGTCGTCCGCCAGGCATTCGCATTCGCCGACAGCGCGCAGACGGGACAATTCCCCTACGTGCTGCGCGGCCGGCTCGCAGGTGGCATCACGGGCGGGACGCGCTTCATCGACCAGGGCACGCTAGCGCTGCCGATGGGCGATCTCAGCGGCGGCCTGTAGCGCATCAAAGCGCTACGCGATCAGTGATTCGTGCCCTCGTTGCCATGTCCTGAAGGCGCTGGCGGCCGGGCGTTGCCACCGCCGGACGGCGGTGGCCCAGACGGATGTCCTCCGCCCTGGCCGGGCGGCGGTCCTGACGGACGCTCCGCTTGCGCTCCAGCGGGTGGGCCAGCGGGACGGCCACCGCCTTGCGCGGGCGGCGGCCCGGGTGGGCGCCCTCCTTCATGCCCAGGCGGCGGGCCAGAAGGATTGCCACCCTGACCCGGCGGACGGCTGCCTTGCTGCGGAGGCGCCTGGGGCGGACGACCGCTCTCCTGCGGCTGTGCTTGTGGCGGGCGACCGCCTTGTTGCGGCGGCCCAGGCCGGTGTCCATGCCCAGCACCAGGCGGCCCGGGCGGAGGCGGCGACGCAGGCGACGTGGACGGCGGCCGGTTCCCACCGGGTGGCGGACGGTTACCGCCAGGCGGCGGCGGTGGTGGACGGTGCGGCGGCGGCGGATGATTCGCCCAGCGTCCGCGCTCGGAATACCACGGTCGCCCGCGATAGTAGTGATCCCAATACGTGCCAATCGAAAACGTAACGAGGGGCAGCCCGATCGCCGTCCCGTACGTCATGATGGGCACATTGCTGCCCTGATACGGATAGGTCAGGTAGCCGCCATACACCCACCCGCGGGCCTGCGCGATCGCCACGTCGCACCATGTGTAGCCGCTCACGCAGCCGTACACGGCCACCGGTTGCCCGGCAGGCAATTGCGCGACGACCGGGTAATCCTGCGCAGGTCCCGCGTACAGGTAGACAGGCTGATTCGTATAGGCCTGCGATTGGGCCGACACCGGACCCGATGCGACCGACAGCGCCGCCGTCCCAATGGCGGCAACGCAAGCAACCCGCATTCGCATGATTGTTCTCCTTATCGTCCTGGCGGATGTGTCCTGCGGACGTAACAGCGAATTGTGTGCCTGACAGGCATCTGTCATCCAGGCGCTGTCGCAGGAATGACGCGGCCATGGGAACAACGGATGCAGCATTCGTCCGCACTCAACTCTCGGGAGCAACGACATGAAGCATCATCTGAAACCGGGCGACCGCGTCGACTGGAACACGCCGCAGGGCATGACGACGGGCAAGATCGTCCGCGCGATCACCACGCATATGGAACTGGACGGTCATACCGTGGCCGCGTCGAAGGACGATGTGCATTACGAAGTCGAGAGCGAAAAAAGCGGCAAACGGGCGGTCCATCGCGCGGAAGCTTTGCACAAAACGCCGAAGCACTGAAGCGTGGCAAAGCCAGTGTAAGGCAACGCAGACGCAAAAAAGCCCGCGTGCTTTCGGCACGCGGGCTGTCATTTCCGCAGACAGACGGTATGCGCACTCGCGCTCAGACGACTTCGAACAAGCCCGCCGCGCCCTGCCCGCCGCCGATGCACATCGTCACCACGACGAACTTCGCGCCGCGCCGCTTGCCTTCGATCAGCGCGTGCCCCGTCAGACGCGCGCCCGACACGCCATACGGATGGCCGACGGCAATCGCCCCGCCGTTGACGTTCAGACGTTCGTTCGGAATCCCGAGCTTGTCGCGGCAATACAGCACCTGCACGGCGAACGCCTCGTTCAGTTCCCACAGATCGATATCGTCGACCTTCAGACCCGCCTGCTTCAACAGCTTCGGCACGGCGAACACGGGACCGATGCCCATTTCATCCGGTTCGCAGCCCGCGACCGCGAAGCCCCGGAAAATGCCGAGCGGTTGCAAGCCTTCGCGTTCCGCAACCTTCGCGTTCATCACGACGCACGCCGACGCGCCATCCGAGAACTGGCTCGCGTTGCCCGCCGTGATCACGCCGCCCGGCAGCGCCGTGCGGATCTTCGATACGCCTTCGAGTGTCGTGTCGGCGCGGATCCCTTCGTCGGCGGCGATCGTCACTTCCTTCGTGAACAGGCGGCCGCTTGCCTTATCGGCGACGCCGGCGAGCACCGTCATCGGCACGATCTCGTCGTTGAAGCGCCCCGCTTCCTGCGCGGCCGCCGCGCGCTGTTGCGACTGCACGCCGTATTCGTCCTGACGCTCCTTCGAAATCGAATAGCGTTTCGCGACGGTTTCGGCCGTTTGCAGCATCGGCCAGTAGATTTCCGGCTTGTGCTCCATCAGCCAGCCTTCGCGCAGCATGTGCATGTTCATCTCATTCTGCACACACGAGATCGACTCGACGCCACCCGCGACGAACACATCGCCCTCGCCGACCATCACACGTTGCGCGGCGAGTGCAATGGTTTGCAGGCCCGACGAGCAAAAGCGGTTCACCGTCATGCCCGGCACTGTCACGGGCAGTCCGCCGCGCAGCGCGATCTGCCGCGCGATATTCGAGCCCGTCGCGCCTTCGGGGTTCGCGCAGCCCATGATCACGTCCTCGACGCGCGCCGGGTCGATCTTCGCGCGTTCGACGGCGGCCTGCGTCACGTGGCCGCCGAGCGTCGCGCCGTGCGTCATGTTGAAGGCGCCGCGCCACGATTTGGCGAGACCCGTGCGGGCAGTCGATACGATTACGGCGTCAGTCATGCATGTCTCCTGCTAATTTCAAAGAGTGTGTGTGATTCGCGTCGCGTGGCTCAGACGAGCAAGTCCGCCGCCTGCACGCGTTCGACGCCCGCGGCGCGCAACTCGCGCCATGCGTTGTCGAGCGAACCGTTCAGATCGATGGCGCGGGTCGCGTCTTCGATGACGGCGACCTCGAAGCCTGCCGCGCGCGCATCGAGCGCGGACCACGCGACGCAATAGTCGGTCGCGAGCCCGCAGCACCAGACGCGCGTCACGCCCGTGTCGCGCAGATAGCCGGCCAGTCCCGTCGGCGTCGTGCGATCGGCTTCGAGAAACGCCGAATAGCTGTCGACGCCCGCGTGATGCCCCTTGCGAATCACGGCGCGCGCATGCGGAATGTCGAGCGCCGGATGCAGCGCGGCGCCTGGCGTGTTCTGCACGCAATGCGTCGGCCACAGCACCTGTTCGCCGTACGGCATCGTCATCATTTCGAACGGCTGGCGGCCCGCGTGATTCGCCGCGAACGAAACATGCGACGGCGGATGCCAGTCCTGCGTCAGCACGACGTGGCTGAAGCGCCGTGCGAGCTGGTTCACGAGCGGCACGATTTCATCGCCGCGCGCGACGGCGAGCGCGCCGTTCGGCATGAAGTCGTTCTGCACGTCGACGACGAGCAGAACTTCACTGGCATCTTTCATCACTGTTCCTGTTGGCTCGCGAAGGCGTGTCTGCGCTCAGCTATTGAAGCCGCGCCCCTGCGCCGCGCGCTCGACGATGCCCGCTGCAATCTGCCAGGCGTCGCCGTTCGGTTGCGCCGCATAACGGCGGATGGCGCGCTCGACGTTGTAGAGGCCGACGGTATCGGCGTACAGCATCGGGCCGCCGCGCCACAGCGGGAAGCCATAGCCCGTCAGATAGACCATGTCGATGTCCGACGCCTTCGTCGCGATGCCCTCTTCGAGAATCTTCGCGCCCTCGTTGACGAGCGCGAACACCAGACGCTCGACGATCTCTTCGTCGGAAATCTTGCGACGCTCGACGCCCAGTTCCTTCGAATACGCGACGATCATCTCGTCGATCTGCTTCGACGGATACGCATTACGGTCGCCCGCCTTGTAGTCGTACCAGCCGCCGCCCGTCTTTTGCCCGAAGCGCCCCGTCTCGCACAGACGGTCGGCGATCTTCGAGTAATGCAAGTCCGGTTGCTCCTGATAACGCCGCTTGCGAATCGCCCAGCCGATATCGTTGCCCGCGAGATCGCTCATGCGGAACGGGCCCATCGCGAAGCCGAACTTTTCGATCGCCTTGTCGACCTGCGCGGGCAGCGCACCTTCTTCGAGCATGAACAGCGCCTGGCGGATGTACTGCTCGATCATCCGGTTGCCGATGAACCCGTCGCAGACGCCCGACACCACGGCCGTCTTCCTGATCTTCTTCGCGACCTTCATCACGGTGGCAAGCACGTCTTTCGCCGTGTCCTTGCCGCGCACGACTTCGAGCAGCTTCATCACGTTGGCCGGGCTGAAGAAGTGCATGCCGACCACGTCCTGCGGACGCTTCGTGAACGCGGCGATCTTGTTCAGATCGAGCGTCGACGTGTTCGATGCGAGGATCGCGCCAGGCTTGGCGACTTCGTCGAGGCGCTTGAATACCTGCTCTTTGACGCCGAGTTCTTCGAACACGGCTTCGATGATGAGGTCGGCGCCTTTGAGGTCGTCGTACGAAAGCGTCGGCGTGATCGACGCCATGCGCTGCTCGAGCGCTTCCATCGTCAGCTTGCCTTTCTTGACGGTCGCCTCGTAGTTCTTGCGGATCGTCGCGAGTCCGCGATCGAGCGCGTCCTGCTTCGTTTCGAGCATCATGACGGGCAAGCCCGCGTTGATGAAGTTCATCGCGATGCCGCCGCCCATCGTGCCCGCGCCGATCACGGCGACCTGTTTGATCTCGCGCACGGGTGTATCGGACGGCACGTCGGGAATCTTGCTCGCCGCGCGCTCACCGAAGAAAGCATGGCGCAACGCCTTGCTTTCCGGCGTTTGCACGAGCGCGAGGAAGCAGTCGCGCTCCACCTTCATGCCTTGCTCGAAGCCTTTGAGCACACCCGCTTCGACTGCGTCGATGCACTTGTGCGGCGCCGGGAAGTTCTTCGCGACGGCCGCGACGCTGTTGCGCGCGAACTGGATGAAGCCCGCCGCGTTCGGATGCTCGATCTTGCGGTCGCGAATCTTCGGATGCGGGCCGCTCTGCGCGCCGACCTTGCGCGCGAACGCGAGCGCGCCTTCCATCAGATCGCCTTCGATCAGTTCATCGAAAATCGGCGTGCCCGCGAGCTTCTCGGACATCACGGGCGCGCCCGACACGATCATGTTGAGGGCAGCCTCCAGCCCCAGCGCGCGCGGCAGACGCTGCGTGCCGCCCGCGCCCGGCAGGATGCCGAGCTTCACTTCGGGCAGCGCGATCTGCGCGCCGGGCGCTGCTACGCGATAGTGCGCGCCCAATGCGAGTTCCAGCCCGCCGCCCATCGCAACGCTATGGATCGCTGCGACGACAGGCTTCGCGCTGCCTTCGACGGCCTTGATGACGGTCATCAGCGTCGGTTCCTGCAGCGCTTTCGGCGTGTTGAATTCGGTGATGTCGGCGCCGCCCGAGAAGGCTTTGCCCGCGCCCGTCAGCACGATCGCCTTGATGGCGGGATCGCCCAGCGCGCGCTCGACGCCTTCGATGATGCCCGTGCGCGTCGACAGGCCGAGGCCATTGACGGGGGGATTATTCAGCGTGATGACGGCGACGCCGTCGTGTGTCGTGTAGTCCACTGCCATCTGCCTGCCTCCATGCGATGCGGACGCGCCTCACGTGCGCGGTCCGGATGGGAACACCCGAACCATTGTCCGCTGTTTCGCTGTTCGTTTGCGATAGCAGGCAGAATACACAAAAAAGCACGCTCGTTCAAATTTAAACGATGCATGCCGGGATGGGCGTAAACCCGAGGTCTACGACAGATCGGTCTTCGCGTGCCGGGCGGCCCCTGCTTCTTCCTCGTCGAACGGACAGTTCCCGATGTCGAGCGCCGACGGCAGCACGTGATCGCGGAACCGCTCACGCAGCTTGAGCTTCTGCAACTTGCCCGTCGCGGTGTGCGGCAATTCGTCGACGAATACGACGTCGTCGGGAATCCACCATTTCGCGACCTTGCCTTCGTAGAACGCGAGCATGTCGTCGCGCGTCACGTCGGCGTCCGGACGTTTCACGACGACGAGCAGCGGCCGCTCCGTCCACTTCGGATGCGCGCACGCGATGCACGCCGCCTCCGCCACGGCCGGATGCGCGATCGCGACGTTCTCGACGTCGATCGAACTGATCCACTCGCCACCCGACTTGATCACGTCCTTGCTGCGGTCGGTGATGTTCAGGAAGCTGTCCTTGTCGATCGTCGCGACGTCGCCCGTCGGGAACCAGCCGTCGACGAGCGGCGATGCATCGCTGCGGAAGTACCGGTCGATTACCCACGGCCCGCGCACATGCAGGTCGCCGAACGCGACGCCGTCCCACGGCAGTTCGCGCCCGTCGTCGCCGACGATCTTCATATCGACGCCGTACATCACGTGGCCCTGCTTTTCGCGCAGCTTGCGCTGCTCGTCGGGCGAGCGTTGCGACTGTTCCCATGTGAGCTTGGACAGCGTGCCGAGCGGCGACATTTCCGTCATGCCCCACGCGTGAATCACCTCGACGCCATAGACCTCCTGGAACATCTTGAGCATTGCGGGCGGGCATGCGGACCCGCCGATCACCGTGCGCTGCAGCGTCGAAAACTTCACGCCCGCTTCGCGCAAGTAGTTCAGCAAGCCGAGCCACACAGTCGGTACGCCCGCCGAGTACGTGACGCGCTCCGCCTCCATCAGCTCATACAGCGACTTGCCATCGAGATCTTTGCCCGGAAACACGAGCTTCGCGCCCGTCAGCGGCGCGGCATGCGGAATGCCCCATGCGTTCACATGGAACATCGGCACGACGGGCAGCACGGAATCGCGCGCGGACAGGCCCATCGCATCGGGCAGCGACGCGCCGTACGCGTGCAACACCGTCGATCGATGCGAGTACAGCGCGCCCTTCGGATTGCCCGTGGTGCCCGACGTGTAGCAAAGGTTGGATGCGCAACGTTCGTCGATGGCCGGCCACTCGAAATCGCCGTCGTGCTGCGCGAGCAGCGCTTCATAGCTGGAAGCCGCCGTCGACATGCGCGGCATGTGCGCTTCGTCCGTCATCGCGATCCAGCCGCGCACGTTCGGACACTGCGGCGCAAGCACATCGACGAGTGCGGCGAAGGTGATGTCGAACAGCACGTAGCGGTCGTCGGCGTGATTGACGATGTAGGCGATCTGATCGGGAAAGAGGCGCGGGTTGATGGTGTGGCAGACGGCGCCGAAGCCCGTCGTGCCGTAGTACGTTTCCAGATGCCGGTAGCCGTTCCAGGCGAGCGTGCCGATCCGGTCGCCCGCTTCGACGCCGAGCGCGATCAGCGCCTGAGCGAGCTGCTTCGCGCGCTGCTCGCAATCGCGGTACGTGTAGCGATGGACGTCGCCCTCGATGCGCTTCGACACGATTTCCGTCGTGCCGAAGTGGCGTGACGCATGCGCCAGCAGCGAAGAAACCGTCAGCGGCACGTCCATCATCTGTCCATAGAGCGGCGTCGTCATACGCGGATGTCTCCCAGAGGTGTGGTTTCTTCGGGTTGTTATTCGTGTCGGTATGCGCTTCAGATGCGCGCGCTGCAGCGCGGCAGGCGCGGACTTACAATATCGGTTAATAAAGAGGCGCTCAATATGTCGTTTTCCCCATGCAATGCAGGGTTATCCGGTTCCATGTCGACGGCCGCAGGCGCTATCGACAACCAGCGTGAAGGCAGCTTCGCCGCGCTCGGGAACGTCTTTCTGACACGCCTGCCAGCGGCGCCGTTGCCGGCGCCGTATGTCGTCGGCTTCGCGCCCGATGTCGCGGCGATGCTCGGTTTCGATTCGTCGCTGGCGAACGCGCCGGGCTTCGCCGAGTTCTTTTCGGGCAATACGACGCGGGAGTGGCCGGCGGCAGCGTTGCCGTATGCGTCGGTGTATTCGGGACATCAGTTCGGCGTGTGGGCAGGCCAACTGGGCGACGGACGCGCGCTCACGCTCGGCGAAGTCGAGCACGACGGCCGTCGCTTCGAGCTTCAGCTGAAAGGCGCCGGACGCACGCCCTATTCGCGCATGGGCGACGGACGCGCGGTGCTGCGCTCGTCGATCCGCGAATATCTGTGCTCGGAGGCGATGCATCACCTCGGCATTCCGACCACGCGCGCGCTCTGCGTGACGGGCTCCGATCAACCCGTGCGCCGCGAAGAAATGGAAACGGCCGCCGTCGTCACGCGCGTGTCGCCGAGCTTCGTGCGCTTCGGGCACTTCGAGCATTTCTACGCGAACGATCGTGTCGATGCGCTGCGCGCGCTGGCCGATCAGGTGATCGACCGATTCTATCCGGCGTGCCGCGAGGCCGAAGATCCGTATCTCGCGCTGCTGAACGAAGCCGTGCTGTCGACAGCCGATCTGGTCGCACAATGGCAGGCGGTCGGTTTCTGCCATGGCGTGATGAACACGGACAACATGTCGATTCTCGGCCTGACGATCGACTACGGTCCGTTCGGCTTCATGGACGGCTTCGACGCGAATCACATCTGCAACCACTCGGACTCGCAAGGCCGTTACGCGTACCGGATGCAACCGCAGATCGCGTACTGGAACCTGTTCTGTCTCGCGCAAGGTTTGCTGCCGCTGTTCGGCGAGCGTTATGACGATGCGCAACGCAGCGAGCGCGCGGTGCAGGACGCGCAGCGCGTGCTCGAAGGCTTCAAGGCACGCTTTGCGCCCGCGCTCGAAGCGCGGATGCGGGCCAAGCTCGGTCTCGACACGCAACGCGAAGGCGACGACGCGCTCGCCAACAAGCTGTTCGAGATCATGCACGCGAACCGCGCGGACTTCACGCTGACGTTCCGCAATCTGTCGAAACTGTCGAAGCACGATGCGAGCGGTGATACCAGCGTGCGCGACCTGTTTCTGGACCGCGTCGCGTTCGACGCCTGGGCAATCGACTACCGCGCGCGGCTGTCCCACGAAACACGCGACGACGCCGCGCGCGCCGAAGCAATGAACCGCGTGAACCCGAAGTACGTGCTGCGCAATCACCTGGCCGAGGCGGCGATCCGCCAGGCGAAGGAAAAGGATTTCTCCGAAGTCGAGCGCTTGGCCACCGTGCTGCGCCGCCCGTTCGACGAGCAACCCGACTTTGAAGCGTATGCGGGATTGCCACCCGACTGGGCGTCGTCGCTGGAAGTGAGCTGTTCGTCGTGAGCCTGCGGCCCTTCGCGCGGGCCCGCGCGGACGGGCTTGTACGACTGCATCAACCCGGCTGCGCTACAATTCGAGCCCAGATAGCGTCGCGTGCGGTCTGATCGTCACGTCGGCGTGGCCAGCGCTTTTCGGACGAATCGGACTGGCTCTCGCCGCCATTCGGCCGATCTCATCCGAACCATCGCAGACAGCGCGCACGATGCGCCCAACACTCTCCGGATTCCCAACCCGACAATGAAATTCCTGTTCGATCTGTTTCCGATCATCCTGTTCTTCGTCGCGTACAAGGTGTGGGGCATTTTCACGGCGACGGCAGTCGCGATCGCCGCCACGCTGGTGCAGATTGCGTGGGTCGCGTTCCGGCACCGCAAGGTCGACCCGATGCTGTGGGTGAGCCTCGGCGTGGTCACCGTATTCGGCGGCGCGACGCTGGTGCTGCACAACGACACCTTCATCAAATGGAAGCCGACCGTGCTGTACTGGGCGTTTTCGGTGGCGCTGGTGGTGTCCGCGCTCGCGTTCAACAAGAACCTGATCGAAGCGATGATGGGCAAGCAGATCCAGTTGCCGCATCGCATCTGGGGCCAGCTGAACTACGTGTGGGCGATCTTTTTCGTGCTGCTCGGCATTCTCAATCTGTTCGTCGCGTTCAATTTCTCCACCGACGCGTGGGTCAATTTCAAGCTGTTCGGCGCGACGGGCTGTCTGGTCGTCTTTATCGTCGGACAGAGTTTGTGGCTGTCGAAGTATATGAAGGAAGAGTGACATGAGCGACGATGTTTTCCTGCAGGCCAGCCCTGCCGAGCGTATCGCGCTGATCGAAGCGCGTATCACGGCGGCGCTCGCGCCTGTCGATTCGATTACCGTGCGCGACGACAGTGCGCTGCATGCGGGTCATGCGGGCGCGTCGGCGGGCGGTCACTACGCGGTGACGATCGTGGCCGCCGCCTTTGCCGGCAAGGCTCGCGTGGCGCGGCACCGCATGGTGTATGATGCGCTGGCCGATGCCATGCAGCGCGGCATCCACGCTCTCGCCATCACGGCTTACACGCCAGAAGAATTCAATTTGCTGTCCCGTTAGGAAACTTCCGATGACCTTGAAAAACACCCGCTACTGGGTTTTGCTGGCTGCATTTGCGGCCGCACCTGCATTCGCACAGAACATCGCCGTCGTGAACGGCACGCCGATTCCGAAGTCGCGCGCCGATGCACTGGTTGCCCAACTCGTGCAACAGGGTCAACAGGATTCGCCGAAGCTGCAACAGGCCGTTCGTGAAGAACTCGTGAACCGTGAAATCCTGATGCAGGAAGCGATCCGCGAAGGGATTCCGTCGAAGCCGGACGTCAAGGCGCAGGTCGCGGTTGCGCAGCAGACTGTGGTGCTGCGTGCGCTGATCGAGAACTTCGTGAAGAAGAACCAGCCGAGCGACGCCGAAGTGAAGGCGAAGTACGACGAGCTGGTCAAGCAGATTGGCGGCAAGGAATATCACCTGCACCACATCCTCGTCGACAACGAGCAGCAGGCGAAGGATCTGATCGCGAAGATCAAGGCTGGCGCAAGCTTCGAAGACCTTGCGAAGCAGTTCTCGAAGGACCCGGGTTCGGGCAAGAATGGTGGCGACCTCGACTGGTCGGATCCGAAGGCCTATGTGCCTGAGTTTGCCGCTGCCGCGGAGAAGCTGCAGAAAGGCCAGATGACGGATACGCCGGTGCATACGCAGTTTGGCTGGCATATCATCCGCGTCGATGATGTGCGGCAGACGCCGCCGCCGCCTTTTGAGCAGGTCAAGGCTCAGATCGCGCAGCAGATGCAGCAGGAGAAACTGCAGGCGTTTGAAGAGGACCTTCGGTCCAAGGCTAAAGTGCAGTAAGGTTTTTTTGCGTGCTTTCGCACGGGAGGGCCGCCTTTGGGCGGCTTTTTGTTTTTGTGGTTTTGGTTTTTGTTTTTTTGCGCTCGCGCGCCGTTTGCATCTTCCGCCTCTGCGCTGGCATCCGCGATTTGTTAGCGTGCTTCACGCGTCGCCCCTGTGCGGGGCGGCACCTACTTTTCTTTGCCGCCGCAAAGAAAAGTAGGCAAAAGAAAGCGGCTCACACCGCCAATCCTTGTTCTTATCCACGGGCCCCCAACGTCCCCACACTTCACATGGCAACGCGCCAGTCCGCGCTCGTTGCAAACGCTTTGAATAGAAGCCTCACCCGCTTCAGACACCCGCACAAGGGCCAGCGGCACCAAATGGTTTGTGCCGCCGAGGTGGCAAACGGTGTGCAGGTTGTTGCGCCATACAGGTTAGCGCTCTTATCAGAAACACCAACCGTGCTACCCAGTCCGAAGTGATGCGTGTATGGCACGAAAGCCTGCACACAGTTTGCCACCTGGGCGGCTGTGGACTATCTGGTAGCGCGTGCTGTGACGCGGGCGCGTGAAGCGGGTGAGGCGCTCATTCAGAGCGTTGGCAACGGGCGTCGATCAGCGCGTTGCCGTGAGAAGCGTAGGACCAGTTGGGGCCCTCAGGCACGAACAAGAACTGGCGGTGTGAGCCGCTTTCTTTTGCCTACTTTTCTTTGCGGCGGCAAAGAAAAGTAGGTGCCGCCCCGCACAGGGGCAACGCGTGAAGCACGAAGGCAAAGCGCGGATGCCAGCGAAAACCAAAACCCAAAACCAAACCAAACCGCCAGCGCCCGCGCAGGGCAAAAAATCACCCTAACCACTTCCGTGCATTCTGAAACACCCGCATCCACGGGCTGCCATCCGTGGCACTTTGCTTCCACGCATCGGGATGCCAGCTCATCTGCACATTGCGATGCACACGCTCGGTATGCGGCATGAGCACCGTAAACCGCCCATCGGGCGTAGTCACAGAAGTAATCCCAGCCGGCGACCCATTCGGATTGAACGGATACTGTTCAGTCGACTGCCCACGATGATCGACATACTTCATCGCGACAGCCACACGCGCCATATCCCCTTGCTGCGAGAAGTCAGCAAAGCCCTCGCCGTGCGCCACGGCAACCGGAATCCGCGAGCCTTCCATGCCGGCAAAGAAAATCGACGGCGACGACTGCACCTCAACCAGCGAGAAGCGCGCTTCAAACTTCTCCGACTTGTTGCGCGTGAACTTCGGCCAGGCATCCGCGCCAGGAATCATCGAAGCAAGGCTGCTCATCATCTGACAGCCATTGCAGATGCCCAGCGCAAACGTGTCGTTGCGACCGAAGAACGCCGCAAACATATCGGCCAGTTGCGCATTGAAGCGAATCGTCTTCGCCCAGCCCTCGCCCGCGCCCAGCACGTCACCATACGAGAACCCGCCGCACGCGACTGCGCCCGCAAAATCAGCCAGCGTCGCGCGGCCCGACAGCAGGTCGCTCATGTGGACGTCATGCGCATCGAAGCCCGCACGATCGAATGCATACGCAGTTTCGAGGTGCGAGTTCACGCCCTGCTCACGCAGGATCGCCACACGCGGACGCGCGCCCTTGCCGATGAACGGCGCCGCCACGTCCTCCACAGGATCGAACGACAGATGCGGCTGGATGCCGGGGTCCGACGCGTCGAGCAGTGCATCGAATTCCGCATCGGCGCACGCCGGGTTGTCGCGCAGACGCGAGATTCGCCAGCTCACTTCACTCCACGTGCGATGCAGTTCGGCACGCGGTGCATCGAAAATCTTCTTCGCGTCACGGTAGATTTCGACCATGTCGCGATCATTCGGCTTGCCGATCACATGCGAGCACGCCGACAGGCCATGTTCGCGCAGTGCTGCGAGCACCGCGTCGCGATCGCCGGCACGCACCTGGACCACCGCGCCGAGTTCTTCGTTGAACAGCGCGCGGATCGTGCGGTCTTCGCGGCGGCCGCTGGTCTGCTTCGCCCAGTCCTTCGCGTCGCCGTAATCGAATTCGTGATTGGGGTCGAGCGTCAGCATGTCGACGTTCAGCGACACGCCCACATGGCCCGCGAACGCCATTTCGCAAACCGTCGCCCACAGCCCGCCGTCCGAGCGGTCGTGGTACGCGAGCAGCTTGCCGCCCGCGTTGAGCGCCTGGATCGCCGCAAAGAAGCGCTTCAGATCTTCCGGATCGTCGACGTCAGGCACCGTGTCGCCGACCTGCTGCGTCACCTGCGCGAGAATACTCCCGCCCAGACGGTGCTTGCCGCGGCCCAGGTCGATCGCAATCAGCACCGTTTCGCCTGCTTCCTTCGGGCTCAGCAGTTGCGGCGTCAGATGGCGGCGCACGTCTTCGACGGGCGCGAAAGCGGAGATGATCAGCGACACAGGCGCGACCACTTCCTTCTCGACGTTGCCGTCCGCCCACTTCGTGCGCATCGACAGCGAGTCCTTGCCGACGGGAATGCCGATACCGAGCGCCGGGCACAGTTCCATGCCGATCGCCTTCACCGTGTCGTACAGCGCTGCGTCTTCGCCGGGGCTCCCGCAGGCCGCCATCCAGTTCGCCGACAGCTTCAGTTTGTCCAGCGACGCGATCGGCGCCGCCGCGATGTTCGTCACCACTTCGCCAACGGCCATGCGTCCCGATGCGGGCGCGTCGATCACGGCGAGCGGCGTGCGCTCGGCCATCGTCATCGCTTCACCGCGGAAGCCTGCGTAATCGACCGTCGTGATCGCGCAGTCGGCGACGGGCACCTGCCACGGGCCGACCATCTGGTCCCGCGCCGTCGTGCCACCCACTGAGCGGTCGCCGATCGTGATGAGGAACGACTTGCTGGCGACGGTCGGATGACGCAGCACGTTGACGGCCGCCTCGTGCAGCGCCACGTGCGTGACGTCGACGGGTTGCAGCGGCGTCGACACGCGCGTCACATCGCGATGCATGCGCGGCGGCTTGCCGAGCAGGACCTCCATCGGCATATCGACGGGCTGATGCGCGCCCGCTTCCGTCAGATCGGCGTCGATCAGCTTCAGTTGACGCTCTTCAGTCGCCGTGCCGACCACCGCGAACGGGCAACGCTCGCGCTCGCAGATCGCCGCAAATTCTTCGAGACGCGACGGCGGAATGGCCAGCACGTAACGCTCTTGCGCTTCGTTCGACCAGATTTCGCGCGGCGACAGGCCGCTTTCTTCCAGCTGGACCTTGCGCAGCTCGAACAGCGCACCCTTGTCCGCGCCGTCGACCAGCTCAGGGAATGCATTCGACAGACCACCCGCGCCGACGTCGTGAATGCTCAGAATCGGGTTGCCCTCGCCCAGCTGCCAGCACGAGTTGATCACTTCCTGCGCGCGCCGTTCGATTTCCGGGTTGCCGCGCTGGACGGAATCGAAGTCGAGTTCGGCCGTATTGGTGCCCGTCGCCATCGAGCTCGCTGCGCCGCCGCCCATGCCGATACGCATGCCGGGGCCGCCGATCTGGATCAGCAGCGAGCCGGGCGGCAGATCGTGCTTGTGCGTGTGCTGGTCGGAGATGTTGCCGAGACCGCCCGCGATCATGATCGGCTTGTGATAGCCGCGCACGCGGCCCGCGACGTTCTGCTCGTACGTGCGGAAGTAGCCGCCGAGGTTCGGACGGCCGAATTCGTTGTTGAACGCAGCGCCGCCGAGCGGCCCGTCGATCATGATCTGCAGCGGCGACGCGATGCGGTCCGGGCGACCGTAGGTGTCGAACTGGTCGGCTGCGTTGCGATGGCCGATGGGTTGCGTGGCGTCGCGGGCGTTTTCCCACGGCTCGCGCGCATCGGGCAGATCGAGGTTCGACACGGTGAAGCCCGTCAGACCCGCCTTCGGACGCGCGCCGCGGCCCGTCGCGCCTTCGTCGCGGATTTCACCGCCCGCGCCCGTCGCGGCGCCCGGGAACGGCGAGATGGCCGTCGGGTGGTTGTGCGTCTCCACCTTCATCAGCGTGTGCGTCAACTCGGTGTGACGGCCGTAGCGCTCGCCCGGCTCGTCGGCATTCGCAGCCTTACGCGGGAACCAGCGCTCAGCCAGGCCGCCCGCCATGATCGACGAGTTGTCCGAGTACGCGACGATCGTGCCTTGCGGATTGAGCTTCTCGGTGTTGCGGATCATGTTGAACAGCGAGATGTCCTGCGCCTCGCCGTCGATCGTCCAGCTCGCGTTGAAGATCTTGTGGCGGCAGTGCTCGCTGTTGGCCTGCGCGAACATCATCAGTTCGACATCGGTCGGATTGCGGCCGAGCTTCGTGAATGCGTCGACGAGATAGTCGATTTCGTCCTCGGCGAGCGCGAGACCGAGTTCCGTGTTCGCCTTCTCCAGCGCCTTGCGGCCGTCCGTCAGCACCGCGACCGTTTGCAGCGCCTTGGCGGGCAGTTCGTCGAACAGGTGCATCGCGTGATCGCGCGACGGCGCGACGCTTTCCGTCATCCGGTCATGCAGCGCGGCGACGACAGCGGCACGCGCCTCGTCCGACAGCGCCTTCTTGCCGCCGAGCAGCCCGCTTTTCAGCACGACCGTGTACTCGATGCCGCGCTCGATGCGGCGCACATGCGTCAAGCCGCAGTGAAGCGCGATATCGGTGGCCTTGCTCGCCCACGGCGACACGGTGCCGAAGCGCGGCACCACGAGGAAAGTTTCGACGGCGCCCTTGTCCTTGCCGGCGTCGAATGGATCGCCGTAGTGCATCAGCGCTTCGATCTTCGCGCTGTCTTCCGCGGCAAGCGGCGTCTGCGAGTTCACGAAATGCAGATACTGGCCGCGCACGCCGACGATGTTGGCGTCGATGCGCGACAACGTGTCGAGCAGGCGGGTTTGACGGAAATCGGAAAGGGCCGAAGCGCCGGGGAAACACGAGAAGTGAGCCATGGACTTGACGTTGCGTCGATCGGTTGCGTCGCTGGGTGCCGCGCGCGATTGCTTTGGCAACCGCTCGGACAGTCGCGCGTGGAGGCGACGTGAGGCGTAAGGAAGTCGGAGATTATAACCCGGGAAGGCCCGGCAGACCTGCCCTGCGTGACGCGCCGCGCGCTTTGGCGGCGTGTCCCTGCTGGCCGCACGCCTCGCCGGCAGCACCACGGGCCTTTTTGGGATGCGTTTCCGGCCATTCGTGGTAGGCGAATCGCGCGATCCTGCTCGCCGCTGTTCCATCCGTGCACCACCGTCGAGCGATGCTTCCAGCGGAGAACGGCAGCGTGCCGGACGGGTCGTTTGACTGATATCATTCGGCCTTTCATCAGATCGGTGCAGCAGCGGCTGTCGCGCTGCGCCGCATGTCAAGTCATACGCCTGGCCCCACGCGTGCCGCCGGCAACACGAATTAACCATGGATGTCATTGTCATTGGCGGCGGGATCGTCGGCGTCGCTACCGCCTATCAGCTTCGCGCTGCCGGTCATCGGGTGTGCGTCGTCGAACGGCACGCCACCGTCGCACAGGGCGCCACTTACGGCCACGGCGGCACTTTGCTGCCCACGCCACTCGATGTGTGGTTCGGCCCGACCTTCATGCAGCACCGTCAGGCCGCCAAAAGCGGCGTCATCAAAAAGGCGGGCTTCAACGGGCAGGTGCGCGATTTCGTCCGCACACTCGCAGCGCTCGCCGAGCCCGAGGCGTTCAAGAGGCAGTTTTCGCTGCTGCGTCCGCTGATCGAATCGGCGCGCCAGTCGCTCGCCGACATCGAGCATCACTTCAATCTGGAATTCGAGCGGACGAACGGACAGCTGTATCTGGTGCGCAGCCAGCAGGACTGGGACCTCACGCATTCCGCGCTCGACCTGCTGCGCCAGTTCGAGGTGCCGCATCACGTGCTGAGCCCGCAGGAATGCCAGACCATCGAGCATTCGATTCCGCTCGAACCGCATTTCGCGGGCGGCGTGCTGTTCGACGACGAAGGCACGGCGAACTGTCCGCTGTTCGCGAAGCTGATCAAGCAGACGCTCGATGTGCAAGGCGGCGTGCAGTTTCAGTGCGGCCGTGAAGTGACGGGCATCCGCCTCGACAACCAGCGTGCGGCCGTCGAACTGGCGCCCGCCAACGGCGAATCGTCGCGCTCGCGCGAAGTCGATGTGATCAGCGCGGACGCCGTGGTCGTTGCGGCGGGCGTGGGCAGTCTCGCGCTGCTGGAAAAGCTCGGGCTGAATCTGCCGCTGCATCCGCTGCGTCTGCACAACCTCGTCGCGCCGATCGCGCGCGAGGAGTTCGCGCCCCATACGACGGTCATCGATGCCGTCAAACGCATCACGATCACGCGCAGCAATCACCGGCTGCGCATCGCGGGCGGCGCGGTGCTGCAAAGCGCCAGCCAGACCCGGCTGCCGCTGCCCGAGCCGCTGACGAAAGAAGCGCTCGCGCTGCTCAGCCAGGCGACGCACGACTGGGTGCCGGGTTCGGCGCGCATTTCGGCCGCATTGCCGTGGGAAGGCGTGAAACTGTTGTCGCCGGACGGCCTGCCTGTGACGGGTAATGCGCTGCATCCGCGGCTATTCGTGAACGCGGCGCATGGCCCCGTCGGCTGGGGCCTCGCATGCGGCTCGGGCAAGCTGATTGCGAGCCTCGTTTCCGGCGCGCCGTCGGAATTGCCGCCTGACACGATCGCGGCGCTTCGCCCCGAACGCTTCAACGGATAACAGCTTCCGGCACGGGACGGTCACTCGTCCTATGCCATTGCGCGTGCTGGCTACGGCACGCGCATTGCCACTACCATGGGCGTACCTCGTTGCTCTCGTACGCTGCCATGACCCAACCCTCCGCCCCTTCTCTCCACGACGGTCTCGTCAAGCCGTATGACCGGCCGTTTGCGCTTCTGAGCGTCGCCGAATTGCGCGCGCTCGAAAAGAACGCCGAGGCGACGCTGCCCGCCCACACGCTGATGGGCCGCGCCGGCCGCGCCGGCGCGCGCTTCCTGCTCGAACATATCCATCTCGACGGGACTACCGATCCGTACCAGCCGGTGTGGCTCGTAGCCGGGCCTGGCAATAACGGCGGCGACGCGCTCGTCGTTGCGGCTGAACTGCAACGCGCCGGTATCAAGGTCGAAGTCTGCATGCCCGTCGAAGTGAAGCCCGACGACGCCCTTTGGGCGCTGGCCGAAGCGCGTGCGGCGGGCGTGCCGATTTCGAACGAAGTGCCGGACTCGTTCGACGATTACAGCTGGGTTGTCGACGGCATGTTTGGTATCGGGCTGGCACGGCCGCTGGACGGCGTGTTCGCGTCGATTGCCGGGCAGTTGTCCGCGCGCGCAAAACGGCGCGGCCGCGTTCTCGCGCTCGACGTGCCGAGCGGGCTGGACAGCGATACGGGCAATGTCGTCGGAGGCGGTGGCGCCGTTCGCGCGACGCACACCGTGACGTTCATTGGCGCGAAGCCAGGTCTTTACATGGCCTCGGGACGCGACCTTGCGGGCGATGTGACCGTCGCGTCCATCGGCCTCGAATGGCCTTCCGAACCGCCCGTCCGGCTCAACGGGCCCGCCCTCTTCGTCCCCCACTTCCCGCCGCGCGATTACTCGACGCACAAAGGCACGTTCGGCAGCATGGCCGTCGTAGGCGGCGATACGGGCATGTGCGGTGCGCCGATTCTCGCCGCGCGCGCCGCGCTATACGCGGGCGCGGGCAAGGTCCATGTCGCGTTTCTCGGCGCGGGCAGCCCGCCCTACGACCCGCCACATCCTGAACTGATGTTGCATCCGCTCGACGAACTGCCGCTCGCGGAGATGGACGCGCTGTCGATCGGCTGCGGGATGGGCAAGCGCGAGCGCGCGGTCGACGTGCTGCGCACCGTGCTGCCGCTCGACGTGCCGAAACTGCTGGACGCCGACGCGCTGAATCTCATCGCCGGTCACGCCGATCTCGCCGCAACCGTGAAGCAGCGCGGCGAGTCTGCGAACGATCCGTGCGTGCTGACGCCTCATCCGCTCGAAGCAGCGCGCCTGCTCGGTACCGACGCGAAAAGCGTTCAGCGCGACCGGCTGGAAGCGGCGCGCGCACTGGCCGCGCGGTATGCGAGCGTCATCGTGCTGAAAGGCACGGGCACGGTGATCGCGGCGCCGGACGGGCGCGTCGCCGTCAACCCGACAGGCAACGCCGCGCTCGCGACGGGCGGTACGGGCGACGTGCTCGGCGGGTTGATCGGCGCATTGCTCGGACAAGGTCTGCCGCGCTACGAAGCAGCGCTTGCGGGCGTCTTTTTGCACGGTTTCGCCGCCGACGCGCTTACCGCACGCGGCAAAGGTCCAGCCGGCCTCACAGCGGGCGAGCTTGCGCCGATGGTGCGCAAGTTGTTGAACCGGCTCGTCTATCCGTTACAGGATTGACGGCACGGGCGTGCTGCCGCGAGCATCCCGCTATCTGGCGACGCGTCCCATCTATCCCGGCTGTCATCCTGGCCCGCTATACTGATTGACTGCGTCGTGCGGCCGTCCATCGGCCGAGACGCGAACCGCAGACGCCCGCTGACGGGGCACGAGACACGCCGCCGCGCATCCGGCGACCGTACCGCTCAGCCAACCGCGCGTCTGCAGATCACCCCCGGCACGCCCGATGCGCGGCCGGCCATTCGTTTTCCTTCGTTAGACGGACGGTTATGACTCTCAACTCGCTCCCCGCCTGGAACTCGCTGCAAACACACTACGAACAGATTCGCGATGCGCGCCTGCGCGACTGGTTTGCACCCGAGAACGATCCCGCGCCGACGCGCGCCGAACGGTTCACGCTTGCCGGCGGCGGTCTCGCAGCCGACTTTTCGAAGAACCGCATCACCGACGAGACACTGAAGCTGCTCGTGCAACTCGCGCGCGAAGCCAACGTCGAAAAACGCCGCGACGCGATGTTCGCGGGCGACATCGTCAATCCGACGGAAGGCCGCGCGGTGCTGCATACGGCGCTGCGCGCCAGTAATCCGAATGCGCCCTTCTACGGCAAGATCCAGGCGGAGCGCGCGAAGATGGCCGCGTTCGCCGACAAGGTTCGCAGCGGCGAATGGAAGGGCTACACGGGCAAGCGGATTCGCTATGTCGTGAACATCGGTATTGGCGGCTCGGACCTCGGGCCGAAGATGGTCGTGCACGCGTTGCACCACCTCGCTACACCGGACATCACCACGCACTTCGTATCGAACGTCGACGGCGCGGACCTGTATCGCGTGCTGACCGAAATCGATCCGGAAGAAACGCTGGCCATCATCGTCTCGAAGACGTTCACGACACTCGAAACGATGACCAATGCCAATTCGCTGCGCGACTGGTTCGTCGAGAAAGGCTGCCCGCAGAACCAACTGGCAAAACACTTTGTTGGCGTCTCGGCGAATCCCGCCGAAGTCGTCAAGTTCGGCATTGCGCAGGAAAACGTGTTCGAGATGTGGGACTGGGTTGGCGGCCGCTATTCGCTGTGGTCGGCAGTCGGCCTGTCGATCATGATCGCCGTCGGTCCGAAACAGTTCGACGAACTGCTCGCCGGCGCGAACGAAATGGACGAGCATTTCCGCAGCGCGCCGCTCGATCGCAACCTGCCCGTGCTGATGGGCATGATCGGCATCTGGTATCGCAACTTCTTCAAATCGCAAAGCTATCTGGTCGCACCGTACTCGGAAGCGCTGCATTTCCTGCCGTCGTACCTGCAGCAGCTCGAAATGGAAAGCAACGGCAAGCAGGCGTGTCTCGACGGCTCGTTCGTCACCTACGACACGTCCGCCGTCACGTGGGGCGAGCCGGGCACGAACGGCCAGCACGCATTCTTCCAGATGTTGCATCAGGGGCCGACCATCGTCCCGATCGACTTCGTCGCCGTGCTGACACCCGAGCACCCGCTCGTGTCGCATCATCCGAAGCTGCTGGCAAACTGCTTCGCGCAGAGCGAGGCGCTGATGCTTGGCCGCACGCGTGAAGAGGCCGAAAAAGTGGCCGGGCCCAAGAAGCCGGAACTCGTGCCGCACATCATGTTCCCTGGCAACCGCCCTACGACCACGCTGCTCGTGGACGCGCTCACCGCCCGTTCGCTCGGCGCGCTGATCGCGCTGTACGAACACAAGGTGCTCGTGCAAGGCACGGTCTGGAACATCAATTCGTTCGACCAGTGGGGCGTCGAACTGGGCAAGATTCTCGGTAAGGTCGTCGAGGCGGATATCACCAGCGCAAGCGTGGACGAGAAGAAGCACGACTCGTCGACGTCAGCACTGATCGCACGGGCTCGCGCGGCGTTGAAGCACTGATTCCCGTCATTCAGCCGCGCGAATGCAAACGGGCCTTCAACTTGAAGGCCCGTTTTTTTGCGTCCGACTGCGCGATCAGATCAGTCGCCCTGCTTCGATCGTCACTGTCGTATCGCAGCGGCGCGCAAGCTCGACATCGTGCGTGACGAGCACCAGCGTTGCGCCGTTCGCGCGGTTCATCTCGAACATCAGATCGATGACGGCATGGCCCGTTGCGGCATCGAGGCTGCCCGTCGGCTCGTCGGCGAACAGGATGGCGGGATGCGTGGCGAACGCGCGCGCAAGCGCCACGCGCTGCTGCTCACCGCCCGATAGCAGCTTCGGATAGTGCCGCATGCGCTCGCCGAGGCCAACCTGCGTCAGCAGCGTCCGCGCGCGCGCGTGAATGTCGCGCGCCGGCAACTCGCCCTGCAGTTCGAGTGGAAGCGTGACGTTTTCGAGCGCGGTCAGATGCGGCATCAACTGGAAGGACTGAAACACAAAGCCGACGGAACCATTGCGCAGCGCGGCGCGGCCGTCTTCGTCGAGTTCTGTCAGTTCGCGGCCAAGCAGACGAACCGACCCCGAGGTCGCGCTGTCCAATCCGGCGAGCAGTCCGAGCAGCGTAGACTTGCCTGAACCCGACGCGCCGACGATCGCCACCCGGCTGCTTGCCTGAATCGACAGGTCGATGTTGTCGAGGATCGTCAACTCACCCGTCGCATCCTTAACCCTCTTGCATAAACCCCGCACTTCGATGACCGGACCAGTTTTCTTTTGCATGGTGAAGCGTAGGTTGAAAGTGCGCGCCGTTGTGTCGTTCGCGGCGCTGGCTGCGGCGTGTTGTTCCATCGTGTTCGCCGCGACTTTTTCTGCGTCCGCCCAGGCCGCCGGCAACACCACCGCGGCCGCTGCCATGGCGAACACCACCGGCAGCAATCCACAACAATCGAAGCCGACGATCATCGTGCTCGGCGACAGCCTCTCCGCCGAGTACGGCCTGCCTCGCGATACCGGCTGGGTTTCGCTGATGCGTCAGCGTTTGTCGAGTGAGCGAATCGATTATAACGTTGCGAATGCGAGTATCAGCGGCGACACCACGAGCGGCGGGCGCGCCCGCCTGCCTGCGTTGATGCAGCGGCTCAAGCCCGCCGTCGTGATCGTTGAACTGGGCGCAAACGACGCGCTGCGCGGCGTCCCGCTGAACACGACGGAAGACAATCTCCGCACGATCATCGAACAGGCGCAGCAAGGCCACGCGAAAGTCCTGCTCGTCGGCATGTACGTGCCGCCCAATTACGGCCCTGACTACACGCAAAAGTTCCACGGCCTCTACGGGCAACTATCGAAGCAGTTGCGCGTGCCGCTTGTCCCATTTCTCCTTGCAGGAATCGAAGACAAGCCGGACATGTTCCAGTCCGATCAGATTCATCCGACCCAACAGGCACAGCCCCTGCTACTGGACAACGTGTGGTCAGCGCTGAAGCCGCTGCTCCGCACCTCGTCTCAATGAAAGTGAAAGCGCCATCGACGTGTTACAGCGCGCTAACAACTTGTTTCCGAATGATGGGAACGTGATCACCCCTGGTCGATCAGACAGGTTCGTCTGAATTCGACAACCGGCTCCATGTGAGCGATTTCTGGAAGGAGATAACGTGAAATACTTACCGATTATCGCTATGGCCGTCGCCATTTCCGCTTGTGCCGCGCAACCGCCCGCCGGTGTGCAATCGGTTGGCACCAGCCAGCAGCCGCCGAAGGTCGTCGGCCAGTGCATTGCCAAGAAGTGGGCTGACAAGACCCAGCAGCAGGTCGTCGCACAAGATACATTGGCTAACGACGCAGCGATGGACGTCTACGTCCCTGGCCAGCAGCCGCCGAACGGCGCAGCCGCCGTCGTGCGCCCGAACTATCAGGGCTCCGGCACCTGGGTCGGTTTCCGCGCTGCGGGCGGTGCCGGCAGCGACGCAACGGGCGATATCAGCGCCTGCCTGTAATCCTTCCCAACGCTTCTCGCAAAGCAAAAGCCCCGCACATGCGGGGCTTTTTTTGTGGCGCTTCAGGAAGCCGCACGCATGCGGCTCCACAGAACGGCTTATTCGCCTGACTGCGGGGTATCGAGCGAACCGTACATCTTCACCTTCGACCGCGTGCGCACCGCATCCAGATACGACTCGGCCTCAGCCTGTGCATTCACCGAAGCGATCTGCTGCTGCGCCGATGCCAGACGCTGTGCATCGGTCGACGCGGGTTGCACGACAGCGTTCACACGATAGATCGCGTAACCGTCCGCGCCGAGGTCGACGCCGACGTATGCCGGCAATTTTTGCGCATCGACCTTGTAAATTGCACTCAATGCGGCGGGCGGCACACCTTGCGCGTCGTTGCGCGACACCTTCAGCGCGGACGAGAAACCCTGCGTCGACTTCGACTTCTGCAGGTCCGCCAGCTTCGCCTCGCCTTCCTTGCGCGCGAGATCGGCTGCCTGCTGCGCGACGACCTTCTGACGCACGGCATCCTTGACGGCAGCGAGCGCGGGCACGGCGGCCGGCTTGTAGTCGGTCACGTGGGCAGCGATCAGCGTGTTGTTGCCGGCGTCGATGGCCTGGGTGTTGTTGCGGTCCTTCGCCGAATCGTTTGCAAACACGGCCGCCAGGAACTTCGGGTTGTTCAGCGGGCTATCCGGCGGCAACGCGCTGCTCGGCTGCGGCGTAACCGTCGCCGTCTGGATCTGCAGCTTGTACTTGTCCGCGGCCGGTTGCAGGCTCTTCGCCTGTTCATAGACGATCGACGTGAAACCTTCCGAATCGTCGCTGAATGCCTTGGTCGCGAGCTGCGCCTTGAGATCCTTCGCGATCGAGTCCTTCACTTCGTCGAACGGCTTCGTCACCGACGGCTTTACGTCCGTCACCTTGACGATGTGGTAGCCGAAGTCCGACTGGATCAGATCGCTGATCTCATCCTTCTTCATCTTGAAGACGGCATCGTCGAAAGCCTTGCCGCCCGCGATCATACCCGGGCTGAAGTAGCCCAGATCGCCGCCCTTCGACGCCGAACCCGGGTCCTGCGAATCCTGCTGCGCGAGCTGCGCGAACTGGTCGGGGTGCGCCTTGATCTGAGCAAGGATTTCCTGCGCCTTCTGCTTTGCCTTGTCCTTGTCGGCAGCGCTTGCATCTTTCGGCGCCGAGATCAGGATGTGGCTCGCGCGCACTTCACCCACCGTGCGGTAATGCGCGATGTTGTCGTCGTAGTACTTCTTGAGATCCGCGTCGCTCGGATTCGCCGATGCCGCGATCGTCGCGGGCGACATCACGAGATACTGGATCGTGGCCGTCGCAGGCGTCGCGAAGTCCTCGCGATGCGCATCGTAGTACGCCTGAATTTGCGCATCGGTCGGCTGCACCTTCGACTCGTACTCCTTCGAGCGGAACGCGAGACCCTGCACTTCGCGCTGTTGCTCGGCGAGTTCGGTCAGATGCTGTGCAAGCGTCTTCGGCGTGAACGAGGTCTGCGTGATGGCTGCGGGCAACTGCTGCATCGCCATGCTGTAGCGAACCTGCTCCTGGTATTGATCGGGGGTGATGCCCTGCATCGCAAGGAGTTCTTTGTATTTGTTCAGGTCGATCGAACCGTCGGGATTCTTTAGCGAGCCGATCACGGGATCGGCCATCAGCGCGCGACGCAGTGCATCGTCGGAGACCGTCAGATGCAGACGTTGCGTCTCATCCGCGAGCACACGCTGCTGGATCAGGCCGTCGAGCATTTCCTTGCGGCGCTCCGGCGTGTCGAACATCTTCGAGTCGAACTGTGCGCCAAGCATCTGACGAGCGCGGTCCATTTGCTGACGCCACGCGTTGTCATATTCGCCGCGCGTGATCTTGTGTCCGTTGACGCTCGCGACATTCGCGCTCTCGTCAAAGAAGCCACGGAAGCCTTGAATACCGACAAAACCCAAACCCGGCAGGATGACCAGGATGAGCATGAACATCATCAGACGTTGGTGATTGCGAAAGAAATCGAGCATGCTTGAGGAGGCAAAAGTCGGATGCCAAAAACGGAACGCCCGATAGTACAACAGCGGGCAATAAAAAAGGCGAACCGGAGTTCGCCTTTCTAGGATACTGGCGGAGTGGACGGGACTCGAACCCGCGACCCCCGGCGTGACAGGCCGGTATTCTAACCGACTGAACTACCACTCCTTATGCTGCAAACACTGCAGCGTGTCACTTCGATCTGGAACTGGTGGGTGCTGAGAGGCTCGAACTCCCGACCTACGCCTTGTAAGGGCGCCGCTCTACCAACTGAGCTAAGCACCCGTTCCGCGATCGCTGCTGCCTGACTGTTGATGCCGATTTGCGTCGACACATTCATCAAGCAGCGAGCCCATTAGTTTAACGCATCCTTTAGCGCTTTACCAGGCCTAAATTTAGGAACCTTGGCAGCCTTGATCTTGATTGCTGCGCCCGTGCGCGGGTTGCGGCCCGTGCGTGCCGTGCGCTTGCCAACGGCGAACGTGCCGAAGCCGACCAGCGTCACCGAACCACCTTTTTTCAACGTGCCTTTGACGCCACCGATCACGGCATCCAACGCGCGACCTGCTGCCGCTTTCGAAATGTCGGCTTGCTGCGCGATGTGATCGATCAATTCCGTTTTATTCATTCCAAGCCCCCGAGAATGTAGTTGGGCAATCATGAAAGCGCTTATGCGCCCGGTTATATACGGCACGGCAGAATTTGCCGGCCACTCATTAGAATGGGCCGAAACCCTTGTGTCAAGCGGGATTGAGCCTGATTCGAGGGGCTCGTCGAGGGTCTGTCGATGACAAGTTCTTGCAAGGCGATCGATGCGGATGCAACCAGTTTGCCGCGTATTTTCGTGCGTCCTGGATAGCAGGTGAGTTGCTTTATCGAAAGCGACCTGGTTGAACGTTTGCGTTGTTCGCGCGAGCAATAAAAAACCCGCGGACCAGGCCGCGGGTTCTTGTTCGCTGAAGACCAAGTGAGCCGTTAAGCCACTCAGTACTTTGCGTTTAGCTTAGTGCTTCACGACATCCGTCGCGCCCGAGTCTTTCGACTCACTAACGGGCGCAGCCGCCTTCGGCTCTTCTTCCGGCAAAGGAGCCGGCCCATGTTCGAGCGCCAGTTCCAGTACCTTGTCGATCCAGCGGACCGGCACGATCTCGATCGCGTTCTTCACGTTGTCCGGAATCTCCGTCAGATCCTTGACGTTTTCTTCCGGGATCAGCACGAGCTTGATGCCGCCACGATGCGCTGCCAGCAGCTTTTCCTTCAGCCCGCCGATCGGCAGCACTTCGCCGCGCAGCGTGATTTCACCCGTCATCGCGACATCCGCGCGCACGGGGATGCCCGTGAGCACCGACACCAGGGCCGTAGTCATCGCGATACCGGCGGACGGACCGTCCTTCGGCGTCGCGCCTTCCGGCACGTGGATGTGGATGTCCTGCTTCTCGAACGCTTCGTCCTTGACACCGAGACGGCGCGAACGCGAACGCACCACCGAACGCGCGGCTTCGACGGATTCCTTCATCACGTCGCCGAGCGAACCCGTGCGGATCACATTGCCCTTGCCCGGCATCACGGCCGCTTCGATCGTCAGCAGATCGCCGCCCACTTCCGTCCACGCGAGGCCCGTGACCTGACCGGTCTGGTTTTCCTTCGCGGCCAGACCGAAGTCGTACTTGCGCACGCCGAGGAACGTATCGAGGTTCTTGCCGTCGACGGTGACTGCCTTGTCCGCCTTCTTCAGCAGAAGCATCTTCACGACCTTGCGGCAGATCTTCGAAATTTCACGCTCGAGCGAACGCACACCCGCTTCACGCGTGTAGTAGCGAATGATGTCGCGGATGGCTGTTTCCGTGACTTCGATCTCACCAGGCTTCAGGCCGTTGTTCTTCTTCTGCTTCGGCAGCAGATAACGTTGCGCGATGCTGACCTTCTCGTCTTCCGTGTAGCCCGACAGACGGATCACTTCCATCCGGTCGAGCAGCGGCGGCGGGATGTTCAGCGAGTTCGACGTCGCGACGAACATCACGTCCGACAGGTCGAAGTCCACTTCGACATAGTGGTCGGCGAACGTGTGGTTCTGTTCGGGGTCGAGCACTTCGAGCAACGCCGACGACGGATCGCCGCGGAAATCCATGCCCATCTTGTCGACTTCGTCGAGCAGGAAGAGCGGATTGCGCACGCCGACCTTGGTCAGGCTTTGCAGGATCTTGCCCGGCATCGAACCGATGTACGTACGACGGTGGCCGCGAATTTCGGCTTCGTCACGCACACCACCCAGCGCCATGCGCACGAACTTGCGGTTCGTTGCGCGCGCAATCGACTGGCCCAGCGACGTCTTGCCCACGCCCGGCGGCCCGACGAGGCACAGGATCGGCGCCTTCACCTTGTCCACACGCTGTTGAACCGCGAGGTACTCGAGAATGCGTTCCTTCACCTTCTCGAGACCGAAGTGGTCTTCGTCCAGCACGCGTTCGGCATTCGAGAGGTCATTGTTGACCTTGCTCTTCTTGCGCCACGGCAGGCCGATCAGCGTGTCGATATAGTTACGCACAACCGTCGCTTCCGCCGACATCGGCGACATCAGCTTGAGCTTCTTCAGTTCGGCGTCGGCCTTCTTCTTGGCTTCCTTCGGCATGCGCGCAGCGGTGATGCGCTTCTCGAGTTCTTCGAGATCGGCACCCTCTTCGCCTTCGCCCAGTTCCTTCTGGATCGCCTTGACCTGCTCGTTCAGGTAGTACTCGCGCTGACTCTTCTCCATCTGACGCTTGACGCGTCCACGGATGCGCTTTTCGACCTGCAGAATGTCGATCTCGGCTTCGAGTTGCGCGAGCAGATGCTCGAGGCGCTCGATGACCGGGAACATTTCGAGAATCTGTTGCTTCTGGTCGAGCTTGAGCGGCAGATGCGCAGCGATCGTATCGGCAAGACGCCCGGCTTCATCGATACCCGACAGCGACGTCAGAATCTCCGGCGGGATCTTCTTGTTCAGCTTCACGTACTGATCGAACTGCGAGACGATCGCGCGACGCAGCGCTTCGGTTTCAGCGCTATCGGCGTGGTCGGGCTCGAGCGGCATCACTTCGCACGAGAATTGCGTTTCCTGCTCTTCGATCGACAGCGTCTTGGCGCGCTGCAGACCTTCGACCAGCACCTTCACGGTGCCGTCGGGCAGCTTGAGCATCTGCAGGATGTTGGCGATACAGCCAACTTCGTACATGTCCTTTTCGGTCGGCTCGTCTTTGGCCGCCGTTTTCTGGGCAACAAGCATGATGTGCTTGCCACCTTCCATTGCGGCTTCCAACGCCTTGATCGACTTCGGGCGACCCACGAAGAGCGGGATCACCATGTGTGGGAAAACGACTACGTCGCGCAGCGGGAGCAGCGGGAGTGTGACGCGTTCCGGCGGGAGGAGTTGGGTTCCTGACATTTCATTTCCCCATGAGTGGAATCAGTTTGTTCGATAGTTGAGGCCGCCAAAAAAGATTGCAAGCCTTCGCGTGTGGGAAAAGTTCAGTGACTCCAGAAAAACAGTCCATCCTGACGACACGATAAACGAAAAAAGCCGTTCACGTTGCCATGAACGGCTTTTTTTCAAAAATCGGGAAGCCGATCAATTCGAACCCGCGACCTTCGGCGCGTCTTCGTAGATCAGTAGCGGCTTTCCGTCACCATCAATAACATTGTCGTCAATAATGACTTTGCTGACGCCCTTCATTGCCGGCAATTCATACATGACGTCGAGCAATGCCTGTTCGAGGATCGAACGCAAGCCGCGTGCGCCCGTCTTGCGGCGGATCGCCTTGCGAGCGATGGCTTGCAACGCACCGGGACGGATCTCCAGCTCGACGCGTTCCATATTGAACAGCTTGTGATACTGCTTGATGAGCGCGTTCTTGGGTTCGACCAGAATCTTCATCAGCGCGGCTTCGTCCAGCTTGCCGAGCGTCGCCACGACGGGCAGACGTCCGATCAGTTCTGGAATCAGGCCGAATTTGATGAGATCTTCCGGCTCGACTTCGCGCAGCACTTCGCCTGCATCACGATCCTGCTTGCTCTTGACGCTCGCACCGAAACCGATCCCCGTTTTCTCCGTACGGTCGACGATCACCTTTTCGAGGCCATCGAACGCGCCGCCGCAGATAAACAGGATGTTGGTCGTATCGACCTGGATGAAATCCTGGTTCGGATGCTTACGACCACCTTGCGGCGGCACCGACGCCATCGTACCTTCGACCAGCTTCAGCAGCGCCTGCTGCACACCTTCGCCCGACACGTCGCGGGTAATCGACGGGTTGTCCGACTTGCGGCTGATCTTGTCGATTTCGTCGATATAGACGATGCCACGCTGCGCCTTGTCGACTTCGTAATTGCAGTTTTGCAGCAGCTTCTGAATGATGTTTTCCACATCTTCGCCGACGTAGCCGGCTTCCGTCAGCGTGGTTGCATCGGCAATCACGAACGGCACGTTCAGAAGGCGCGCAAGCGTCTGCGCGAGCAGCGTCTTGCCGGAGCCGGTCGGCCCGATCAGCAGGATGTTGCTCTTCGACAACTCGACGTCATCCTTCTTGTCGAGATGTTTGAGACGCTTGTAGTGGTTGTACACCGCAACCGCGAGAATTTTCTTCGCGCGTTCTTGCCCGATCACGTATTGATCGAGAATGTCGCGGATTTCCTGAGGACTCGGCAGGTCGGACTTGGACAGGCCCGTTTCCAGACCCGCGCCCGCTGCTTCGTCGCGAATGATTTCGTTGCACAGGTCGATACATTCATCGCAGATGAACACCGACGGGCCAGCAATCAGTTTTTTAACCTCGTGCTGGCTTTTGCCGCAGAACGAGCAATACAACAGCTTCTCGCTGTTCGAACCTTTTTTGTCCGCCATAGATGTGTGAGCCTCCGGACACTCGAATGACATGATACGCCGTTTGCCCGCCTCGTTCAGTCCGGGGCGGGACGGATGCGCAAAAGCTGTGACGGCGTTTGCCGCAGGCGTTCAGACGGGTCTTATTATTTCACAAGGTTTCGCGCCGGCGCTCTTCCCCCAATTTGAGGAAAAAGCGCTCCGGATCAGCCATGTTTCAGCGATTGTTTACGGACGCTTGTGCAGCACCTGGTCGACAAGACCGTAAGCCTGCGCATCGTCGCCCGACATGAAGTTGTCGCGGTCCGTGTCGCGCTGGATGCGCTCTACGGGTTGACCCGTGTGGTGCGACAGCAACTGGTTCAGACGCTCCTTCAGGTAGAGGATTTCGCGTGCCTGAATTTCGATGTCCGACGCCTGGCCGCGCGCACCGCCCAGCGGCTGGTGAATCATCACGCGTGCGTTCGGCAGCGCAAAACGCTTGCCCTTCGCGCCCGCCGCCAGCAGGAACGCGCCCATGCTGGCCGCGAGGCCCATGCACAGCGTCGAAACGTCCGGCTTGATGAACTGCATCGTGTCGTAAATCGCCATCCCAGCCGACACCGAGCCGCCCGGGCTGTTGATGTAGAAGCTGATGTCCTTGTCCGGATTCTCGCTTTCGAGGAACAGCAACTGTGCGATCACGAGGTTCGCAGTCTGATCGTTCACTTCGCCAACCAGGAACACCACGCGCTCCTTCAGCAGGCGCGAGTAGATGTCATACGAACGTTCACCACGGCCGCTCGTTTCGACCACGATCGGCACGAGGCCGAGCGCTTGCGCTTCGAGATCCCGATCCCGCGACGACTGCGAGGTCAACGTGTCCAGCATTTGAGCGCGAAAGGTCATGCAATGGATCCTTGTCAGGAAATGTTCTGATAATCGGTTCTGGACAAGTAGGTGCGGCCGCGCGCTTCTTCAAGAGCTAAAACGGCCGACAAGCGTTCTTTTAGCATAATCGGCCGTGCTCAGATGGAAAAACGGCGTGCGGGCCGTCGCTCGGACAGCCGGCACGCCGTTACAGCGATGCTATTACGCTTGCGCCGTTGCGCTAGCCAGCTCTTCGAAGCTCACTTCCTTGTCCGTCACCTTCGCCTTGCTCAGGACGAAATCGACGACGTTGGACTCAACGACATACGCTTCCATCTCGGCAAGACGCTGCTGGTTCGAATAATACCAGCGGACGACTTCCTTCGGGTCTTCGTAGCTCTTCGCGAACTCGTCGACTTCTGCGCGGATCTGCTCCGGCTTGGCCTGCAGTTCGTTGGCCTTGACCAGCTCGGCCAGCACGAGGCCCAGCTTGACGCGGCGCTCTGCCTGCTCGGCGAACATTTCTGCGGGGATCGGTGCGTCCTTCGCGTTCGGCACGCCGCGTTGCGTGAGGTCCTGGCGCGCCATTTCGACGAGACGCTCCTGATCCTGCTCGATCAGTGCCTTCGGCACGTCGAGTTCGGAGATCTTCAGCAGCGCGTCCATCACCTGGTTCTTCACGACAGCCTGGGTGCGGCGCTTTGCTTCGCGCTCGAGGTTGTCACGAATTTCAGCGCGCATCTTGGTCAGATCGCCGTCTTCGATACCGAGCGACTTCGCGAATTCCGCGTCGATCTCGGGCAGATGCGGCCACTCGATCGTCTTCATCGTGATCGTGAATTGCGCGGTCTTGCCGGCGACGTCCTTGCCGTGATAGTCCTCGGGGAACGCCAGGTCGAATTCCTTCGACTCGCCGACCTTCAGGCCGAGCGCGGCCTTTTCGAATTCCGGCAGCATGCGGCCTTCACCCAGGACAAACGCGAAGTCGTCCGCGCTACCGCCCTGGAATGCTTCACCGTCGATCTTGCCGACGAAGTCGACCGTCACGCGGTCGCCGTCTTTCGCAGCCGTGTCCGCGCCGCCGTCGCCGTGCTCGCCGGCTTCGCCGCGAGCGTGGTAGTGCACGCGCTGCTTGCGCAGGATGTCCAGCGTACGGTCGATTTCAGCGTCGCTGATGGTGGTCTTCGTGCGTTCGATTTCAGCCGTCGCGACGTCACCCAGCTTCACTTCCGGGTAAACCTCGAAGGTCGCGTCGAATGCGTATGCGCCTTCCGTCGCATCCGTCTTCGGGCTGAAGCTCGGCTGGCCAGCGACGCGCAGGTTTTCCGCACGGCTGATGTCGAAGAACTCCTTGCCAACCTTGTCGCTCAGCACTTCGGCTTCCACCTGACCCGCGTACTGCTGCGTCACCATCTTGAGCGGCACCTTGCCCGGGCGGAAACCCGGCATGCGCACGTTCTTCGCGAGTTGACGGATGCGCGCATCCACTTCCTTCTGCACGGTATCTTTCGGCAGGGAAATCGTCACGCGGCGTTCGAGCTTGCCGAGGTTTTCAACAACGTTAGCCATGGCTTCAATCGTCCTAAAATTATTCGAGCGAATCAGTTATCTTGTGTGTGCCGCCTGTCGATGTCCGCTTTGCGTCGTGCGTTCGACACTGCGCGTTGCATTCGCTTTTGCGCGGGTCGCCGCTACGCTTCGCTCAGTCACGTGTGACATCGATCGCGAGCCTCTCGCCGCGGGCTGTGAGGCCGCCGGCAGCACAGTTTGGGTCAGAGAGCCAAATATTTTAGCAAACTATTGGCGCGGCTAGCCGGATTCGCTGTTTCGCGATTTTTTGCGGCTTGCGAAGACCGATTCCGATCGCGTTTCGAACGATTCCAGACATGCTCTCGATGAGCCACGCGCCGCGCCAGCTGTGAATCAAAGTCAATTCTGCCTATACCTTCCGGTATATTCAGTCGCGCGCCGCATGCTGATAAGCTTCACCACATCCTGATACGCCGCTGCCGCACGCATACGCGTTCCGGGCGCTTCACCGCATCGCGGCAAACACAGCGATGCCTACTCATATCAAATCATCAGAGACACCATGCCGAATACGTCGTCCGCGCCCATCGTCGTCATCGCCCCTGACTCGTTCAAAGGTTCGCTCTCCGCGGAGCAGGTCGCGCAATCCATCGCGACGGGCATTCTGCGTGCACGGCCCGACGCGACGATCCGCGTCTGCGCCATGGCCGACGGCGGCGAAGGCACGCTCGACGCGATGCTCACCAGCGGCGGCGAACGGCGCATGCTCACGGTGCGCGGCGCAGCGGGTCCTGCGCGCGAAGGCGTGACGGGCCTGCTTGCCGACGGCAGCGCGATCATCGAGACGGCGGAGGTTGTCGGCATTACGGACCCTGTCGGCATGGGCGTTCCCGTGGAAAAGCGCAGCACGCGCGGCATGGGCGAAACCATCCGCTCGCTGCTGGACGTGGGCGTGCGGCGCTTCTTCGTCGCGCTCGGCGGCAGCAGCACGAACGACGGCGGCGCGGGTCTGCTGGCCGGTCTCGGGCTCAAGCTATTCGATGCGCAAGGACATGAGCTCGACGCGACGCCCGAGCAACTGGCTCAACTGGCGCGCGTCGATGCATCGGGCCTCGATGCGCGTCTGCGCGAGGCGACGTTCGTCGGCATGTCGGATGTCGACAACCCGTTGACGGGCGATCACGGCGCAACGGCAGTCTTCGGCCCGCAAAAAGGCGTAAAGCCGGAACAGGTCGCGACGATCGACGCCGCCCTCGCCCGCTTCGCCGATCTCGTCGAACCGGCGATGAACCGTGTCGCGCGCAACCAGCCTGGCGCGGGCGCGGCAGGTGGACTCGGTTTCGCACTGCATATGCTGGGCGCCGAATTCGAGCCGGGCGCGGAAGTCGTCGCGCGACAAATCGGCCTCGACGCAGCGCTCGAAGGCGCGAACTGGCTCATCACCGGCGAAGGCCGCTCCGACGTGCAAACGCTGCACGGCAAGGCGCCCTTTATAGCTTGTCGGCATGCACGCGCTGCGGGCGTGCCGGCCACGCTGCTCTCGGGCGCTGTCGACCCATCCGCGCTGCCGAAACTTGCCGAGCATTTCAGCGGATGCTTCTCACCGGCCCCTGGTCCCATCACACTAGAAGTCGCGATTCGCGATGCGGCGGTGTTGCTTGCGAACGAAGCCGAGCAGATGACGCGACTCAGGTTTGGCCCGCGTTGACCGCGCGAGCGGATGCAGCAACAATCACATCACCGGACTGCATCCACTCACAACGGGAAGACCATGAAGGCCTCCGATAAAGCCGGACTCGAACAGTTTCTGACGTATCGTCTGCACGTGCTGAATAAACTTTCCGAGCGGGGCATCAGCGAACGGTATATGGCCAAGCTAGACGTGACGCTGCCCGAGGCGCGCGTGATTGCATCGGTTGGATCGTTCGGACCATTCTCGATCATGGACCTCGCGCGCCACGCCAACCTCGACAAGAGTCAGGCGAGCCGCGCCGCCGAGGCGTTGATCAGGCAAGGCCTCGTGCAACGCGAAGCGAGCGCGGACGATGGCCGCGTGGTGCTCGTATCGTTGACCACGGAAGGCCGTGCGCTCTATCGCAAAGTGATGCCCATCGCGCGCAAGTGGAACACCGATCTGTTCGATTGCCTCGACGACCGCGAGAAGATCGCGCTCAGCGAAGCACTCGACAAGGTGATCGAAACCGCGATCGCGCGTAACGCAGCGTAGTCAGTCAGACGAAGTGCGGCTGCACGCTCATCGATCGGCGCTTGCGTGGCGCCGTCGGAACCGTCGTTGCGTAATTCCTTAAACACTCATTCACAAGCCAGCTCGCACGACGGCGCTCATCGTTCTAGTCGCGATACGACGGATCGATCCGATCCACCTGACGCAGCAACGCATTCAGCACATCTTCTCCTGCGCCATGCCGCGGATCGAACTGTAGTGAGTCACGCGTGCAGCGCGCGGCGATCTCGTCGCCGATCAGGCGTGCGGGCCCGAGTGTCGCCGTTGCCAATTGAATTTCGCAGGCGCGGTTGAGCGTCCAGAGCCGGGCGAAGGCTTGCGCGATCGTTTCGCCAATCGATAGCAGGCCGTGGTTGCGCAAGATCAACAAACGCTTGTCACCGAGATTCGCGACGAGGCGCGGCCCTTCGTCGACGCGCACGGTAATGCCTTCGAAGTCGTGATACGCGACCATCTCGTGCAGTTGTGCCGAATAGAAATTGTTGTTGACGAGGCCCGTCTGCGAACATGCGACGGCGAGCCCCGCCGTCGTATGTGTGTGCATCACGCAATGCGCATCGGGCAACGCGCGATGAAGCGCGGCATGTACGACGAAGCCTGCCGGATTCACGGGATGCGGCGAGCCGTCGAGCACCTTCCCGTCGACATCGATCTTCACCAGGTTCGACGCCGTCACTTCCGTGTAGTGCAGCCCGAACGGGTTGATCAGAAAGTAGCTGTGTGTGCCGGGCACACGCACGGTGATGTGGTTGTAGATCAACTCGGTCCAGCCGAGCATCGCGAACACGCGATACGTGCCCGCAAGTTGCACGCGCAACGCGTGTTCGGCGTCGGCATGCGCGCCGATGTCTGAGGGTAGTCGAACATCGGTCGATGCCATTTGCACTCTCCTCTTCTTGCGCTGTGATGCGCTAAAGGATCGAAGCTCGTTAGAGGGCAGGATAGGAGAATCTGGTTGTGCGTGCAACCAGATCAATCGGTCGCCCGCTTCGCGATCTGCACCGCATTTGACGCACAGAACGACCGCGTCCAAGCCAATCGTAAACCTGACTTGCTACGATCGCCGCTCGCTCTATCTCTCTGATTTTAAGGATCGAAAAATGAAGAAGGTTGTTCTGGCACTGGTCGCCGCTGCCGCTGGTTTCATGAGCATGTCGTCGGCATTCGCGTACGACCACCATCATGAGTGCCACAAGGTGAAAGTGCATCATCACTGGGAAAAGCGCTGCCACTAAGCAGCCGCCAATCTTCGATGTGGTGAGCCAACCCCGCCTTCGCGCGGGGTTTTTTTGTGCGCGTCGATTGATTGGGCGCGAGTCTGCGCGATCGTCGTGGCGGGGCCCAAAAACACAAAACCCCGCGCGTCGGATACGGGCGGGGTTCGTGTGTACAGCAATGAGAACAAGTGGTGCGAGGAAGGGGACTCGAACCCCTACACCCTTGCGGGCGTCAGGACCTAAACCTGGTGCGTCTACCAATTTCGCCATCCTCGCAGCCGGGCGATGCGTGAGGTGCAGCACCCGATGTCTCGCCGGCGAATGAACGCCACATTTTCATCGAATATCGTTCGCGTGGACAAATCCGAACCTGTAGGACCAGACCCGTCACCACCACGAACGAACGCGCCGAAAACGCACGTCCAAAAGCGTAAGCGCGAGATTCTAACCGATTGGTTTGCGCTTGTCTGCATCTGTCGAATAAGGTCGATGCTACAATTTTCGGTCTCTCGCGCACAGCCGTGCGCGACCGCCTCCCCACAAGTCCAATCCCAGTGAATTTCGACGAATACTGCCTGCAGAAAGCAGCGCCTCCCGGCTCGAGCACCTACTACGCACTGCGCCAGGCGCCCGTCGCGCGGCAGCCGCTGCTCACCGCGCTGTTCGCGCTGCGGCGCGAGTTCGAAGAAACCGTGAAGGAAACGACCGATCCGACGATCGGACGCACGAAGCTCGCGTGGTGGCAAAAGGAAGCGGCGGCGCTGGCAGCGGGCGAACCGACGCACCCGGTGTCGCAGGCGCTCGCTGCGCATCTGCCCGACGTGCAGGCCGAGTACCCTGCGTTGCAGGCGTTGATCGCCGGCTTTGAAATGGACCTCGACCAGGCGCGCTATCTCGACTATCCGAACCTGCGACGCTATATGGCGGGGGTCGGCGGCAACTTCGCCTCCGTCGTCGCGCGCGCGACGGCGCGCGATCCGTCGCAGGCTCAGGTGTGGGCCGCGCCGCTCGGCGAGGCCTTGATGCTTGCGCAGATCGTCGTCGAACTCGGCAACGACGCGCGGCATGGCCGCATCTATATTCCCATCGACGAGATGCAGCGCTACAACGTGACGGCGGCGGATCTGATCAACCGTAAATACACGGACGCGTTCACCGAACTGATGCGCTTCCAGACGGCGCGCGCTCGCGACGCGATCCGCAAGGCGCTCGACGCGCTACCCGTCGGCGAGCGTCACTCGCAGCGCACGCTGCGCGCGTTGGGCGCACTGGCGTTGGCGTTGCTCGACGAGATCGAGCGCGACGGCTACCACGTACTCCATCAACGCATCGCACTCACGCCGATCCGCAAGCTGTGGGTCGCGTGGCGAGCAGCGCGCAAGCACTGACATTCAGGTGTGCAGCAGCGGCAGTGGCGAGACGTCTTCCTGAAGCACGGCATTTGCGTCCAGTTTCAGGAACGGGCCAAGCGCGGTCGCGTAAAGCTGCCTGAAGTCGATCTCGACGGGCAGATTGCCGGCGCTATCAACTTGCGCGAAATCGGGCGCGCGACCGTACCTACCCCCGCGCACCCGACCGCCCATCACGAAATGCGTCGCGGCTCCGCCATGCGCGGTGCCGCGGTGAATGTTCTCGCGCGCGGATCGGCCGAATTCCGAGTACGTCATGATGAGCGTGTCGTGCCAGCGGCCACGTCGCGTGAGTTCCGCGCGAAGCGTCGCGCAGCCTTCGGCGAGTTGCCCGAGCAAAGCCGCGTGCCGCACGGGCTGGTTGCTATGCGTGTCGAAACCATCGAGCGTCAGCCGGATCGCGCCGCACGTATGCGGCCGCGTGCCGTCTACGACGGTGCGCAGCGCGGCATCGATCGAATCGCGAAGCGTCGGGGCGCTGACCTGAAGGGTCCGTGTGGCGCCGGAAACGCGATCGCCCTCGCCTTCGTCGATCGGATTGACGTGCGGCGCGGCATCGGGATCATCGACACGCGCCCATGCGCCGTCCGCCTCGACACGAGCCGTGAAGCCGGCGAACGGCCCCGGCTCCGCGCTGCCGAATGACGCCGCCGCAATCCCTTGCTGTTTCGCCGACCACTGCCCGATCGCACGCGTCACCCAGCCGTCGCGCCGATACACGTCGGCGCACGATGCCGTGTCCCAGATTTCCGTCGAGCGAAAGTGCGATGCGTGATCCTGCACGCAACCGACACCCTGCACGACAGCCAGTTGTCCATCGCGCCAGACTGGCAGTAGCGCACGCATCGCGGGATGCAGCGCCGTACGCTCGTCCAGCGGGAGCACGCGGTCGCGCGGTATCGCGATGCGCTGCCGCAGCGCGTAGTAAGTGGAATCGGCGAAAGGAATGACGGTGTTCAAGCCGTCGTTTCCGCCCTTGAGTTCGATCAGGATGAGCAGCTTGCCCGGCGCGTGACCCGTTGCGCCCGCATCCAGTTGCGTCGATATGCCGCTGCTTGCGTGTGGCGCGGCGAACACGCGCGGCATCGATAGCGAGGCGCTCGCTGCCGCCGCCATCGTCAGAAACTCGCGTCGTTTCATCGATGCCTCACTGGATGAATGGCTATGCACCGCCCGCGCTGGAAAAGCGTCGACGGCGATTGCTGCGCGCGAAACCCAGGCGTCAGCGTTTGTACAGTTCGCGAACGGCGTCTTCGATATGCTGCCGCAACAAACGCCGTTCTTCAGGCGTCATATGCCCGTCGCGCCGACGCTGGTCGAGATCGGGCGGCACGGCAGTTGCTCGCATGATCGTGTCGGATGCGGGACTATCGGCGTTGGGATTGTGCGGCTGACGGCCCGAACGCGTATGTGGACGCTGGGGCGGGCGCGTATCGGTGTTGCGTTCCGTCGAGGAATCGGCATAGGCGGGAACCGGGCTCAACGCGCTCGCGAACACGATCGCAACAGCTACAGCGATCACGCTCAGGCGCATGTTCGGCCAGACCCCTCCCTTCATCTTTTTCCCTTCGTGGCGCGGCAACCGGCAACCTCAGATACGTGTATTGACTCCGGCTTGAAACCGGGTGCGAGAGCTTTATTCGAGTGAAGTATCTACCGAACTGGCGCAAACAGTAAAGGAGTGTAAGCGCCAAGGCTTTACGTCGTGCCACAGGCCGGGTAAATTTTGTAACTGACTGTTACGTGATAATTGGTGCAAACGTGCACCTCTCTCTAATCGCGCTAAGATGCCGACCATGGAAACCAAAAACCCTTCGAAAATCCTCGTCGTCGATGACGACCCGCGTCTGCGCGATCTGCTGCGCCGCTACCTCGGCGAGCAGGGCTTCAACGTCTATGTCGCCGAGAACGCGCCCTCGATGAACAAGCTGTGGGTGCGTGAACGTTTCGACCTTCTGGTGCTCGACCTGATGCTGCCGGGCGAAGACGGCCTTTCCATCTGCCGGCGCCTGCGCGGCAGCAACGATCGCACGCCGATCATCATGCTCACCGCCAAGGGTGAGGATGTCGATCGCATCGTCGGCCTCGAAATGGGCGCCGACGACTACCTGCCCAAGCCATTCAATCCGCGCGAGCTGGTCGCACGCATTCACGCGGTGCTGCGCCGCCAGTCGCCGTCGGAACTGCCGGGCGCGCCGTCGGAGACGTCGGAAGTGTTCGAGTTCGGCGAGTTCGCGCTGAACCTCGCCACGCGCACGCTCACCAAGGCCGGCCAGGAAATCCCGTTGACCACGGGCGAGTTCTCGGTGCTGAAGGTATTCGCGCGTCATCCGCGCCAGCCGCTGTCGCGCGAAAAGCTGATGGAACTGGCGCGCGGCCGTGAATACGAAGTGTTCGATCGCAGCCTCGACGTGCAGATTTCGCGTCTTCGCAAGCTGATCGAGCCGGACCCGGGCAGCCCGCGTTTCATCCAGACGGTCTGGGGTCTGGGATACGTGTTCATCCCAGACGGCGCAGCCTGAATTTGCCGTTCCAGTTGTCTCTCTTCTTCCATAAGAAGGCCGCATGCGGATCGACCGGCGCCTCCTGACGCTCGCGTTCGGCGGCCTGTTCTGGCGAACGTTCCTGCTGATCGCGCTATTGATCGCGGTCAGCCTCGCCGCCTGGTTCCAGAGCTTCCGGGTGATCGAGCGAGAGCCGCGCGCGCAGCGCGTGGCGCTGCAGCTCGTCGCGATCGTCAAGCTCACGCGCACCGCACTCCTCTATTCCGATCCCGATCTTCGGCGCGCACTGCTGCAGGATCTGGAGAGCAATGAAGGCGTGCGCGTGTATCCGCGCGAAACCACCGACAAGTACAAGCTCCAGCCCGACGAATCGCTCAACCGTCTGATCGAGCATGACATCCGCGGACGCCTCGGCGACGACACGATCATCGCGCAATCGGTGAACGACATCCCCGGCGTGTGGATCAGCTTCAAGATCGACGACGACGATTACTGGGTCGCCCTCGATCGCGATCAGCTAGACAGTGTGACGGGCCTGCAGTGGGCCGGCTGGGGTATTTTTGCGCTCGCGCTATCGCTATTCGGCGCGGCGTTCATCACGAGTCTCGTGAACCGGCCGTTCGCGCGACTCGCGATGGCCGCGCGCAAGGTCGGTTCGGGCCAGGCGCCCGAGAAACTGCCGGAGCGCGGCATGGGCGTCGCAGCCGAAACCAACCGAAGCTTCAACCAGATGGTGCAGGACCTCGAGCAGCTCGAAGCGGACCGTGCGCTGATGCTCGCGGGCATTTCGCACGATCTGCGCACGCCGCTTGCGCGTCTGCGGCTGGAAACGGAAATGAGTCCGTCCGACCAGGCGACCAAAGACGCGATGATCGACGACATCGAGCAGATGGACATGATCATCGGACGCTTCCTCGATTACGCGCGCCCTGTCCAACGAATGCCGGAACCTGTCGATCTTTCCGTGATCGCAGGAGAACTGGCGGCGCGGATGTCGAGCGAAGACGGCATGCGGCTCGTCACGCGGCTGGCGCCGTCCGCCGTGATCGAAGCGGACGAGACGGATATCCGGCGCGTCGTCGGCAATCTGATCGAGAACGCGCGCAAGTACGGGCTGTCCGAGTCCGATGGCATCCCGCATGTGATTCTTGAGACCCGCGTGTCGCATTCGCGGGTCGAGTTGTCGGTGGTCGACGAAGGCCCGGGCATCCCCGAAGACCAGCTCCCGCTCGTCACGCGCCCGTTCTACCGGGTCAACTCGGCGCGCACGCAGGCCAACGGTACGGGGCTTGGAATGGCGATCGTGCAACGGCTCGTCGGACGCTATCGGGGCGCGTTGAGACTGCGCAATCGCACGCCGCTGCCGGGACTCGAAGTGACAATCGAGTTCCCGCTCGCCAAAAGCGTCTGAAACGGACAGAAATCCGGCTGAAGCAGCCGATGTCCATTTCAGGCTGCCGCTTTTTTGTGCAATCTTTTCCCCGATTTCGGGCAAAACCGATTATTCCCAAACTGCACTATCGCCGTATTCGAGAAAATCTATCTACCTTGTTAGAAAAAAACTATTGATCCGATTGATTAATAGAGTTATAGTGTTAGCGTGTAACGTGTTCGTTACAGCCAGCAGGTAGTTTGAGCGGGTTGTTTTGAATCTCATTTGCCAATTCTCAAGGAGTCAACGCATGAAAACTGTCGGCGATAAGCTCGAAGCCTTTACCGTCACCGCTGCGAAGCCGGGTTTCAACAACCACGAAGAGAACGGCGTGTCGGCGTTCGAAGAAATCACCGAATCGTCGTTCCCGGGCAAGTGGAAGATCATCTATTTCTACCCGAAGGACTTCACGTTCGTTTGCCCGACGGAAATCGTCGAGTTCGGCAAGCTGACGAAGGACTTCGAAGAGCGCGATGCCGTTCTGCTCGGCGGCAGCGTCGACAACGAGTTCGTCAAGCTCGCATGGCGCCGTGAACACAAGGACCTGAACAAGCTGAACCATTACGCGTTCGGCGACGTCAAGGGCGAGCTGATCGACCAGCTCGGCGTGCGCGACAAGGAAGCGGGCGTTGCACTGCGCGCCACGTTCATCGTCGATCCGGACAACACGATCCAGCACGTTTCGGTGAACAACCTGAACGTCGGCCGTAACCCGGAAGAAGTCCTGCGTATTCTGGACGGTCTGCAAACGGACGAACTGTGCCCGTGCAACCGCGCAGTCGGCGGCGCGACGCTGTAAGGATTCGCAGTTGAAAGCCCGCTAAGCTTGAAAAGGCCAGCGGGCTTTTTTATCGGCAATTTGATAGGAGATATCAATGGAATTCATCGCCGCGATTAAAGAACTTATTCCCGACTACGCGAAGGACATTCGCCTGAATCTGGACGGCACGATTGCGCGCTCGTCGCTGCAAGGCACCGATGCCGTTGGCGTCGCGCTGGCCGCCGCGTTCGCTGCGAAGAGCCCGAAGATCATCGCCGCGATCCGCGAAGCGGGCGTGCTGTCGCCGGAAGAAGTCAATGGCGCGCTGACGGCCGCCGCGCTGATGGGCATGAACAACGTCTGGTATCCGTACGTCGAGATGACGGAGAACGCCGATCTGAAATCGCAGCCGGCCGGCTTGCGGATGAACGCGTACGCGTCGCACGGCGGCGTCGACAAGCGCCGCTTCGAAATGTACGCGCTGGCGGCGTCGATCATCGGCAAGTGCCATTTCTGCGTGAAATCGCACTTCGATACGCTAGTCAACGAGGGCATGAGCTCGACGCAATTGCGCGACGTCGGCCGTATCGCGGCTGTCGTCAATGCGGCAGCGCAAGTGATCGTGGCTGAAGGGAAATAAGCCGTTCGCACTTCGTGCCTGAAACAAAACGCCACGCAATGCGTGGCGTTTTGCTTTCGTGACGCACGAGTCAGCGCGCTTGCGTTTGGGTGCGCAGACGGCGCGCCGGCAAGCGGCGCCCGATCGCCGTCTCGAAAGGTTTCTTCAGTTCGAGCAGCCGCTTCTCGATCAGATGCCACGAAAGATGCGCGAGCAGCACAGCAAGCGCGAATTGCAGCGCCAGAGCGCACAGTGTGTGAATCCATGTCGGCGCGGCGAACCATGTCGGCACGAAGCCGAGTTTCGACGGAATGAGGTTGTGGAACAGATAGAAGCCGTAGCTGATCGTGCCGAGATAGTCGAGCGGTTTGAATTCGAGCGCCGACACGACGATGCTGCCCGGGCGGTTCACGATCCACTCGAACAGCACGCACAGCGAGAGCGCGAGGCCGATGTCGATCCACGCAGAATCGACGGCTGAAAACGGCAATACCCAGTTGCTCCAAACTGGCTGCGTCGCAAACACCAGCACGCCGAGCGCGCCGGCCATGCCAGTCGAGAGCCGCCCCGCAGCGCGCGCAAGGCCACTCTCCTGCCCCAACATCCCGCACAGCCCACCGAGCGCGAGCAGCGAGAAATTCAGCGGCGATAACGCGTAGATCAAGGGTTCGCTGGCGCCTGCGACATGCATCGCAAGATGGCCGGCGACGCCCACGAGCACCACGAACGCGCACACCATCCGATGCCGCGACGCCGGCGTCAGCACGAGCAGAAACGGCGCGACGAGGTAGAACTGCTGCTCGACGGCGAGACTCCAGAAATGCGACACCGTGCCGGGCCAGCCGTCCTTCACCACGCCGATCCAGTAGTCCGACAGAAAAAAGTAATGCCACGCCAGCCCGAGATCGACCTCGCGCTGATAGAACAACGCATGCGCGATCGTCAGCGCGAACAGCAGCAAATAGTAGATCGGGAAGATGCGCAAGGCGCGCTTCACGAAGAACACGCACATCACGGCTTCGCGACGCGCGCTGCCCGCTTCGATGCGCACACGATTGCGATGCAGTTCCCCGATGATCAGAAAACCGCTGATCAGAAAGAAGATCCAGACGCCGAGCTTGCCGACGTCCACGGTCTCGACGTGCGCTTTGTGCGACAGGAACACCAGCACGACGGCCAGCGCTCTCAGCCCGTTGAGACCTCGCACGTGGCCCTTCGCCTGCCCCGCCTGATTGACCGGCGTATCGACCGCCGTCGTTGTCCGTCCGCTTGACTTCATGCGGACCACTTTAAGCGGACAAATATCGACAAAAATGCGCAACGCCGCCTGTCGATTTTTTTAATGCACGTTAGCGGGTGAAAGCGGCAAATGATGCACGTTCACGCAAACGCGCACACGCGAATCAGGCAAATCTGACCCGCTCTGTACAACAAACGCAGCGAACGTCAGGCGCGCAGCAACAGCGCAGCCGCTTGCGCCTCGATGCCCTCGCCACGACCCAGATAGCCGAGCTTTTCGTTGGTCTTCGCCTTCACGTTGACGCGGTCGATGGGCAGATTCAGGTCTTCGGCGATATTCGCGCGCATCCCGTCGATATGCGGCGCGAGCTTCGGCGCCTGCGCAATCACGGTGCTGTCGATGTTCTGAATCGTGAAGCCCGCCCTGGCGATACGCGCGGCGCATTCGCGCAGCAGCACGCGGCTGTTCGCGCCTTTGAACTCGGTCGCGGTATCGGGGAAATGACGGCCGATATCGCCGAGCGCGGCAGCGCCGAACAGCGCGTCGGTGATCGCGTGCAGCAGCACGTCGGCATCCGAGTGGCCGAGCAGCCCGCGTTCGTACGGAATCGTCACGCCGCCGATGATGAGCGGGCGTCCTGGCACCAGTGCGTGAACGTCGTAGCCTTGTCCGATTCTCAAATCCATATGCGTGGGGTTCCGTTGTTTCGTGAAAGCGTTGTGATGATTCTTAAGCGATGACGACGAGGCGCCCGTCAGCCGGCCGTGCCGCGCCCGAGTATCGCTTCGGCCAGATCGAAATCTTCCGGATACGTGACCTTGAAATTGCGCAGGCTGCCTTGAACCAGTTTAGGTGCATGACCGGACCATTCGATCGCGCTCGCCTCGTCGGTGAGATCGTGGCCGTCGCCCTGCGCACGCAGAATCGCGTCGCGCAACATGCCGATGCGGAACATCTGCGGCGTCTGCGCCTGCCACAGGCCGTCGCGCGGTTCCGTGTGGTCGATGCGGTTGTCGGTATGGGGCGTCACGCGCTTGAGCGTGTCCGCGACGGGCAGCGCCATGATGCCGCCCACCGCGTCGTCTTTCAGCGTGCCGACCAGCGCGCGGATCAGGGCGGGCGTGATGCCGGGGCGCGCAGCGTCGTGCACCAGCACCCAGTCGTCGTCGCGCGCGCCGAACTCGGCGAGCGCATGCAGCCCGTTGAGCACGGAAGCCTGCCGCGATGCTCCGCCGCAGCGCCGCACGGCGAAGCGCAGGCCCGCGAAGCGGCGCGCGTCGAAGTGCTGGTCGTCCGGCGCGATCACGACGAGCGTCTGCGCGAACTCGCTGCATGCGTCGAACGCGGCGAGCGAGTAATACAGCATGTCGCGTCCCGCGACGGTTCGATATTGCTTGGGCATCGGCGCGCCCGAACGGCTGCCGGTGCCGGCGCAAGGAATCAGTGCAAAGAGGCGGGAAGTCACGGAACGGACGGGTTGCAGGTGAAAGTGAAGGACGGATTTTATAATAGGTCTCCGGCACGCATGCCCCGGCACGCGTAAACTTGCCGCTCACGCACACCAGCGACGCGCCCACGAGGCGTCCGCTGGCGGTTTTCATTGGTGCGTGTCTCGCGAGCCGATGGTGTTTTAGCCGTTTGCCGTCATCCGTTTGCAGTCGATCGTTGAACCGTTGTTCATTGGCGTCACCCAAAGGCCGTTTCCCTTTTATGCCCGACATCGCCGCATCCACGCAGTCTTCCTCCTCAACGCCCCTCGCGCTGGTCAAGGCCGGCCAGCGTTTCGTGTTCGACGGCACGCACGGTTCGTCCGATGCGCTGCTGATCGCGCGCTATCACCTCGCGTACAAGGCGCAGGTGCCCTTGCTGGCCGTCGTCTGCGCGAGCGCCGTCGATGCGCAGCGGCTCACGCAGGAACTCGCGTTCTTCGCGCCGGAGGCGCGCGTGCGCCTGCTGCCCGACTGGGAAACGCTGCCCTACGACTCGTTCTCGCCGCACCAGGATCTGGTCTCCGAGCGTCTCGCCACGCTGCACGACCTCGGCGAAGGCCGCTGCGACATCCTGCTCGTGCCCGCGACGACTGCCCTCTACCGGATGCCGCCCGCCTCCTTCATGGCGGCGTACACGTTTTCGTTCTCGCAGGGCGAGCGTCTCGACGAAGCGAAGCTGAAGGCACAGTTGACGCTGGCCGGTTACGAGCACGTGAGCCAGGTCGTGCGTCCCGGCGAATACTGCGTGCGCGGCTCGCTGATCGACCTGTTTCCGATGGGTTCGCCGCTGCCGTACCGGATCGACCTGTTCGACGACCAGGTCGATTCGATCCGCGCATTCGATCCCGATTCGCAGCGCAGCCTCTACCCTGTGAAAGACGTGCGCCTGCTGCCCGGCCGCGAGTTTCCGTTCGACGAAGCCGCGCGCACCGCGTTTCGCAGCCGCTGGCGCGAAGTGTTCGAGGGCGACCCGAGCCGTGCGTCGATCTACAAGGACATCGGCAACGGCGTGCCGTCGGCGGGTATCGAATACTATCTGCCGCTGTTCTTCGAAGAAACGGCGACGCTCTTTCGCTACCTGCCTGAGGGCGCGCAGCTTGCGTTCGTCGGCGATCTGGACGCGGCCATCCGGCGCTTCACCGCAGATACGAAGCAGCGCTACAACTTCCTGTCGCACGACCGCGACCGGCCGATTCTCGAGCCGCAGCGCCTGTTCCTGTCGGACGACGATTTCTTCACGTTCGCCAAGCCGTTCGCGCGCCTGTCGCTGCCCGGCAATGCGGGTGGCGGCTGGGCCGTGCCGCTGCCCAATCTCGCCATCGACCGCCACGCCGACGATCCCGTCGCCGGCTTGCGCGCCTGGCTCGCCACTACGCCGAACCGCGTGCTGTTCGCCGCGGAATCGGCGGGTCGCCGCGAGACGATCGCGCAACTGCTCGCGGACAACGCGCTGCGCCCCGCTTCCGCCGACAGTTACGGCGACTGGCTGACCTCCGACGCACGCTTCGCGCTCGGCGTCGCGCCGCTCGCCAACGGCTTCGCGATTCCGGGCGAAGGCGTCGCGATTCTCACCGAAACGGAACTGTACGGGCCGCTCGCACGCCGCGCGGGACGCCGCCGCCAGGAACAGGCGAGCAACGTCGATTCGATGGTGCGCGACCTGTCGGAGCTGAAGGTCGGCGACCCGGTCGTGCATTCGCAGCACGGCATCGGCCGCTACATGGGCCTCGTGACGATGGATCTCGGCGAAGGCGAAACCGAGTTCCTGCACCTCGAATACCAGGGCGACAGCAAGCTCTACGTGCCCGTCGCGCAACTGCACGTAATCTCGCGCTACAGCGGCGCGGACCCCGAAAGCGCGCCGCTGCACGCGCTCGGCTCGGGCCAGTGGGAAAAGGCCAAGCGCAAGGCCGCGCAGCAGATCCGCGACACGGCGGCCGAACTGCTGAATCTCTACGCGCGCCGCGCCGCGCGCGAAGGCCACGCGTTCGCGCTCGAACCGCGCGATTACGTGAAGTTCGCCGAGAGCTTCGGCTTCGAGGAAACACCCGACCAGGCGGCTGCGATTGCCGCCGTGATCGGCGACATGACGAGCGGCAAGCCGATGGATCGCCTCGTGTGCGGCGACGTCGGCTTCGGCAAGACGGAAGTCGCGTTGCGCGCGGCCTTCATCGCGGTGATGGGCGGCAAACAGGTAGCACTGCTCTCGCCTACCACGCTGCTCGCCGAACAGCACACGCAGACCTTCACCGACCGCTTCTCCGACTGGCCCGTGCGCATCGCCGAACTGTCGCGCTTCAAGAGCACGAAGGAAGTCAGCGCGTCGATCCAGCAGATCAACGAAGGCACCGTCGACATCGTGATCGGCACGCACAAGCTGTTGTCGTCGGATGTGCAGTTCAAGCGGCTGGGGCTCGTCATCATCGACGAGGAACACCGCTTCGGCGTGCGCCAGAAGGAAGCGCTGAAAGCGCTGCGCGCCGAAGTCGACGTGCTCACGCTCACCGCGACGCCTATCCCCCGCACGCTCGGCATGGCACTCGAAGGCTTGCGCGATTTCTCGGTGATCGCGACCGCGCCGCAAAAGCGCCTCGCGATCAAGACCTTCGTGCGCCGCGAGGAAGACGGTGTGATTCGCGAAGCCATGCTGCGCGAACTGAAGCGCGGCGGCCAGGTGTACTTCCTGCACAACGAAGTCGAGACGATCGAAAACCGCCGGCAGATGCTCGAAGCGCTCGTGCCGGAAGCGCGTATCGCCGTGGCGCACGGACAGATGCACGAGCGCGAACTGGAGCGCGTGATGCGCGATTTCGTCGCGCAACGCGCCAACGTGCTGCTCTGTACGACGATCATCGAAACAGGTATCGACGTGCCGAGCGCAAACACGATCCTGATTCACCGCTCCGATAAATTCGGTCTCGCGCAGTTGCACCAGTTGCGCGGACGCGTCGGCCGCTCGCATCACCAGGCGTATTCGTATCTGCTCGTGCACGATCCGCAGGGGCTCACGAAGCAGGCGCAACGGCGGCTCGAAGCCATTCAGCAGATGGAAGAACTCGGCGCGGGCTTCTATCTCGCGATGCACGACCTCGAAATTCGCGGCACGGGCGAAGTGCTCGGCGACAAGCAGTCGGGCGAGATTCACGAAATCGGCTTCCAGCTCTACACCGACATGCTGAACGACGCCGTCAAGGCGCTGAAGAACGGCAAGGAGCCGGACCTCACCGCGCCGCTGGCGGCGACGACCGAGATCAACCTGCACACGCCTGCCATTCTGCCCGCCGACTATTGCGGCGACGTTCAGGAGCGCTTGTCGCTGTACAAGCGGCTGGCGAACTGCGAGCACAGCGATGCCATCGACGGCATTCAGGAAGAGCTGATCGACCGCTTCGGCAAGATGCCGCCGCAGGCGCATGCGCTCGTCGAAACGCACCGCTTGCGCCTCGCCGCGAAACCGCTCGGCATCTCGAAGATCGATGCAGGCGAAGCGGTGATCGGCCTGCAGTTCATTCCGAATCCGCCCATCGACGCGATGCGGATCATCGAGATGGTGCAGAAGCACAAGCACATCAAGCTCGCGGGCCAGGACAAGCTGCGTATCGAAAGCCGCAGTCCCGATTTCACCGTGCGCGTCGCGACCGTGAAAGAAACGTTGCGTGCGCTCGGTACGCCGACGAAGGGCGCGGCGGACCGGCGCGTCGCTTCGTAAGGCCGGCGGATGACGGGCGCTGTCGACACGGCATCGATCGTCGAACTGTTGACGGCGCTCGTGCGCGTGCCGAGCCGGGGTGGTATCGATACGCGCGCGCCCGTGCTCGAATGCATCGAAGCCTGGTTCAGCGCGCACCACGTGCACACGCGCCGCCTCGTTTCCGCCGATGGAGCGCCGCTCGCCCTTCACATCGAAATACGCGGCGCGAGCGCTGGCCCGCATTACGTGCTCAACGCGTCGCTCGATACCGCCAGCTTCGGCGACGAATCGATGTGGGCGTATCCGCCGCTCGCCGCGCACATTGAAAACGGCTGGCTCTATGGACGCGGCAGCGCGGACAGCAAGGCGGCCGTCGCGATCTTCGCGCATCTCGCCGCGGCATTCGCGCAGCGCACCGATACGCTTGCTGGGACGCTCTGCGTGCTGTTCGATCTCGACGAGCATACGGGCCGCTTCGGCGGCGCCCGCGCGTTTTTCGATGCGCCTGATGCGGTGAAGCCCGATGGCGTGTTCATCGGCTATCCGGGACTCGATCGCATCATCGTTGGCGCGCGCGGGTTCATTCGCGCGAGGCTCGTCGTGCGCGGCATCGCTGCACACTCCGGCGCAAGCAGCACGCGCGGACTCAATGCGGCGATACGCGGCGCGCGCCTCGCTGCGGCTCTGAACGCAGCCACGCTGCCCGTGGACCGCGCATTCGATCGCCCCGCGCAGTTGACCGTCACCGGCATCCGCGCGGGCGACGGCACCTTCACCAGCGTGCCGGATCGTTGCGAACTCACCCTCGATTGCCGCCTCACGCCAGGCTTCGATGCCGTCGAAGCGCGACGCCTGATCGAAGGCATCGTTTGCGATCAGGATGCGCAACATGATCCATCGCTCGCGACGTCGATCGAATGGATCGACGGCTGGCCCGCGTACCGCGTGCCGGAATCCCATCCGATGGCACACGCGCTGTATCACGCGGCACGCAACGCGCTGGGCGCGGCTCTGCCGCTGGCCGTCGCGGGACCGTCGAACATCGGCAATTACCTCGCGTCGCTCGGCGTGCCCGCGTTGTGCGGTTTTGGCGTGCGATGCGAAGGCATTCATGCGGCCAACGAGCGCGTCGAACTCGCCAGCATCGCGCCCGTCTATCGCGCGTACGAACACGCGTTGCTCACGTTGCTCGCGCCTGACAAGCCACGAGCCTGACCCGTCGCCAATAACGATTTCAGCGCGCACCATCAATTGCTGCATCGCGCAAAGCCCCGTCCCACAAGCAACCTGGCTTTATGAGCTTTGGCTAATTAAGCGTTTTTTGGGTATCATCAAAACACACCCAAGCTGGAGCCCAAGTCATGTCACAGGTCGCTGACAAAGCGCTGTCCGCCCAAACGTCGTCCCCTTCCGCTGCTTCCGCCGAGTCTTCTTCCCCCGCTTCGCTTCCCTGGGTCACACGCCTCGTGTCGATGGACACGGTCAGCCGCAATCCGAATCTCGGCCTGATCGAGACGGTGCGTGACGCGCTGCGCGAACGCGGCGTCGAAGCCACCCTCACGCACGACGAAAGCGGCAAATGGGCCAACCTGTTCGCGACGATTCCGGCGCATGACGGCGAGACGAATGGCGGGATCGTGCTATCGGGACACACGGACGTGGTGCCCGTCGACGGTCAGAAATGGGACAGCGACCCGTTCAAGCCCGAAGTGCGCGGCGACAAGCTCTATGGGCGTGGCACCTGCGACATGAAAGGCTTTATCGGCGCGGCGCTGACGCTCGTGCCGCAAATGCAGCAGACCAGACTGGCCAAGCCGATCCATCTGGCGTTCTCGTTCGACGAAGAAGTGGGCTGCGTCGGCGCGCCGCTGATGATCGCCGATCTGATGAAACGCGGCGTCAAGCCGGACGGCTGCATCGTCGGCGAGCCGACCAGCATGCGTCCCATCATCGCGCACAAGGGCATCAACGCTTACCAGTGCTGCGTGCGCGGCTTCGCGGCGCATTCGTCGCTCACGCCCAAAGGCCTGAACGCAATCGAATACGCGGCGCGGCTGATCTGCTACATCCGCGACATGGCCGACCAGTTCCGCGAGCAAGGCCCGTTCGACGAGCTCTACGACGTGCCGTTCACGACGGCGCAAACCAGCACGATCAAGGGCGGCAACGCGATCAACACGGTGCCCGCCGAATGCAGCTTCGAGTTCGAGTTCCGCAATCTGCCGACGCTCGATCCCGAGCCGATCTTCGCGCGCATCGATCAATACGCGCGTGAAACCCTGCTGCCGAAGATGCAGCGCGAACACGAAGCAGCCGCGATCGAGTTCACGAAAATCGCCGCAGCGCCCGGCCTCGATTCGACGGAACAGGCGGCCATCACGCAGCTGGTGCGCGCGCTCACGGGCGATCAGGACAAGCGCAAGGTTGCGTACGGCACGGAAGCGGGCCTGTTCTCGCTGGCGGGCATTCCGAGCATCGTGTGCGGCCCCGGCGACATCGTGCAGGCGCACAAGGCAAACGAATTCGTCACGCTCGATCAGCTGGCGCAGTGCGAGCGGTTCCTCGGCAAGTTCATTCACAGCATGTCGGTCGATGCGCACGCGCACTGACGCAAGCAACACATAACAACAAGCACAACAACAAGGCATACAACGCGGACCTCACCCACAAGACGACGCACGCCATGTCCACCGCCACGCCGCAGCACACCGACCGCACGATCGACGGCGAACCGATACCGACGCTCGACGACATCGCTTCGCAGCATTTTGCGCTGACGCCGTGGGTCGTGCGAACGCCCGTGTTCGACCGGATGGATTTTCCGACGCTCGAAGGCACGCTTGTCAACTTCAAGTTCGAGCTGCTGCAGGCGGGCGGCAGTTTCAAGGCACGCGGCGCGTTCTCGAATCTGCTCGCGCTCGACGAAGCGCAGCGTATTGCGGGCGTGACCTGCGTGTCGGGCGGCAATCACGCGGTCGCCGTCGCCTACGCGGCGATGCGTATGGGCATTAGCGCGAAGGTCGTCGTGATGCACGCGGCGAATCCGGCGCGTATTGCGCTGTGCCGGCAATATCGCGCGGAAGTCGTGATGGCCGACAACGTGAATGAAGCGTTCGAGATCGTGCGGCGTATCGAGGCCGAAGAAGGCCGCTATTTCGTGCATCCGTTCAATGGTTACCGGACCGTGCTCGGCACCGCGACGCTCGGCTACGAATGGGCGACACAGACACCCGATCTCGATGCCGTGATCGTCCCCATCGGCGGCGGCGGGCTTGCGGCGGGCATATCGACGGCGCTGCGTCTCGCCAATCCGCGCGTGCATGTGTTCGGCGTCGAGCCGGAAGGTGCGGACGTGATGAGCCGCAGCTTCGCCGCGAATCACACGGTCAAGATGTCCCACATGCATTCGATCGCCGATTCGCTGATGGCGCCGCATACCGAGCAATACAGCTACGAGCTGTGCCGTCGGCATGTCGACCGTCTCGTCACCGTCACCGACGACGCATTGCGTGCCGCGATGCTCACCCTGTTCACGCAACTGAAGCTGGCCGTCGAGCCCGCGTGCGCCGCCGCCACGGCCGCCCTGCTCGGCCCGTTGCGTGAGCAACTGCAAGGCAAGCGCGTCGGTGTGTTGCTATGCGGGACGAATACCGATCCTGGCACGTTCGCCGCGCATATCGAACAGGCGCGGGCAGCAGAAATTTAAGCGCTTCGCTTCACGTTCTGTCCGATTGCTGGCGCAGCGTTTGCACGCTCGACGTTTCCTCGTCACTTCTGCGACATATCGGCCGAACGAGCCTGGTGTACTGAAGGATCGTTGCGATCCGGCGCCAAATCATTTCACGTCGTGCCGATCGTTGGCTATCATGTCGCCATCGACTTCAAGGAGAACTGCCCGATGAGCATGATTACTGAATTCAAGGAATTTGCCCTCAAAGGTAACGTGATGGACCTCGCGGTCGGTGTGATCATCGGCGGAGCGTTCTCGACTATCGTCAACTCCGTCGTGAAGGATCTGATCATGCCTGTCGTCGGCGTCGCGACGGGCGGCCTCGATTTCTCCAACAAGTTCGTCCTGCTCGGACACATACCCGAGAATTTCAAGGGCAACCCCGAGTCTTACAAGGACTTGCAGACGGCGGGCGTCGCCGCGTTCGGCTATGGCTCGTTCATCACGGTGGCGATCAACTTCGTGATTCTCGCGTTCATCATTTTCATGATGGTGAAGTTCATCAACAAGCTGCGCGCGCCCGCCCCCGCCGCGCCCGAAGCGCCGCCGCCCACGCCCGAAGACGTGCTGCTGCTGCGTGAAATCCGCGATTCGTTGAAGAATTCGCCGCGTATCTGACGACGGTACTTCGAATCGGCACGCAAGCGGTGCCTGCATCAACTGAAGGGCGTGTTGCGCTTTGCGCGCAACACGCCCTTTTCTTTTACCAGGCTCAAGCGCAGCGCGCCTCCAACCCCGCTAGCCCGCTCGGGCTTCGCCCGCGTTTTTCTGCGTCTTCACGGCTGCCGCGCTCTCGATCACCTGCTCGAGTTGCGAGAAATTGACAGGCTTGGTCAGATGCGACGTGAAGCCCGCTTCGAGGCAGCGCCGGATATCCTCATCGCTCCCAAAGCCCGTCAATGCCACGGCAGGCGCATCGTCGCGCTCGCGGAATGCCTTGACGAAGTCGAGGCCGGTGCCGTCGGGCAGGCCTACGTCGCTGACGATCAGATCGAAGGTGGCGCTTTGCGTCGCCGCGAGTGCATCGGCCACCCTCCCGACGACGGTCACCTCATGGCCGAGCGTGCGCATCAGTTGCGCCATCACTTCGGCTGTGTCCGCGTGGTCCTCGATCAGCAAGATTCCCAGCCCGCCTGCCGGCTGCACGCTCGCCGCCTCAGGCGCGACCGGCTCGGCGTGCGGCTCCGCGGCCGTGGGCAGCGTGATCGTGAACGTCGCGCCGCAGTGTGCGCCGGGGCTTTGTGCCGTCACCGTGCCGCCGTGCGCGTCCGTCAGCGCCTTGGTGATCGCGAGTCCCAGCCCCAGCCCGCCGAACTGCCGCGACATGTTCTGGCTGCCCTGCTCGAACGCGTTGAAGAGCTTGCCGATCTGCTCGGGCTCGATGCCGACGCCCGTGTCTTCTACCGAAATCTGCACGTGCATCCGCTCATCGCGCGTGCGCACATAGATATGGCCGCCGTCCGGCGTGAACTTCGCGGCATTACGGATCAGGTTCCACAGCATCTGCTGCAGCCGCGCTCGGTCGGCGAGCACGAAATGATGATGCGCATCCGTGCTGATGTGCACGTCCTGCTGCTTGGTCTGGATCTCGCTGCGAAACAGTTCGAGCACGCTGTCGATCACGTCGTGCACGTCGACCGTTTCCAGCGACAGCCGCAGCTTGCCGTTCGCCACCCGCGTCAGATCGAGCAGATCGTCGATCAGACGCGCCTCCAGTTCGACGTTGCGGCGAATCATCACGACGCCCGCGCGCACCGCGTCCGGCAGGTCCTGCATCATTTCGAGCATGCGCGCGCCCGCCAGCACCGGCGTGAGCGGTGTGCGCAATTCGTGCGACAGCATGGCCAGAAAACGGTCTTTCGCGCGGTTCGCTTCTTCCGCCGCCTGGCGCGCGGCCTGCTCCGATGCAAGCAGACGCTCGCGCTCCTCGATGGCTTCGCGTTGCGAATGGATGTCCGTGCAACTGCCGAACCATTTGCTGACGACGCCACCCGCATCGCGCACCGCGGCAATGCGCGCGTCGAACCAGCGGTACGCGCCGTCGTGGCGGCGAATGCGGAATTCGCTGCGATAGTCGGCGCCGTCGCCGCGCACCGTTCTGAGCCAGGTGCGGCGCGTCGCTTCGCGGTCGTCGGGATGCACGGCGTCGAGCCATGCGAGGCCCTGCACCTGCGCGCCGTCGAGCCCCGTGTATTCGACCCATTGCTTCGACACGAAATCGCAGTCGCCATGGGCATCGCACGTGAAGACGAGGTGAGGCAGCGCCTCCGACAGCATCCGGTAATGCGCCTCGCGCTCACGCAGCAGCAGCGCTTCCGCCGATGCGCGCTGCAGCCGCATCTGCGATAGCACGCGTTCGACGGCTTCGGGCAGATAGTCGAGATAGTCGCCCGTTTTCGGCACGACGTCGGACACGCCCGAGCGCAGCGCTTCGATCACGCGCGATTCATCGGTAAAGCCGGTGACGAGAATGGCAGGGATGCGCACGCCTTCGTTGCGCAGGCGCCGGAAAAAATCGAGCCCCGTCTCCGCGCTGTCGAGCTGATAGTCGAGCACGATCAGATCGGGCGGATTCGCGACGATCGCGCGATGCGCCGCCTCGACGCTGCTGCTCAGTTCGACCCGGCAGCCGGCGCGCTCCAGCGACTTGCGCGCAAGGCGCAAGATGCCTTCGTCGTCGTCAACGACGAGCACGAGGGCGGCGGGTAGCGTGGTCACGTCTTCTGTCATGCCAGATGATTCAGTTCAATGGGACGAACGAGGATTGCGGCGTTGTTTCGTGAACATTGCGTGACTATCCGTGAAATGCTTCAACGCATCGGCAGTCATGCTGCCGGTGCGTAGCGCTGCCCCGGCGGCAGCTTCACGACCTGCAGGAAAAAGCCCAGCCGTCGCACGGCTTCGATGAATGCATCGTATTCGACCGGCTTCGTGATGTAGACGTTGCAGCCCAGTTCGTAACAGCGTTCGATTTCGCGTGGATCGTCGGTGGTCGTGAGCACGATCACGGGCATCGACGACGTCGACGGCGACTCCTTCAGCCGCCGCAACACTTCGAAGCCATCGACGCGCGGCATCTTCAGGTCCAGCAGCACCACGTAATTCGCGAGTTCGTCGCGCGCCGGGCGGCCATTGGCGCGGTCGCCGGCGCGCGGCTCGCCGAAGAAATAATCGAGCGCCTCCTGGCCGTCGCCGAAGCGGACAAAACCGTTTGAAATCCCCGCACGCCGCAGATTGCGCTCGACGAGCGTAGCATGCCCGTCATCGTCCTCGACCAGCACGATGCCGACCGACTTACCGACCGCTTCCCCGTGTGACATGTTCCCTCCGAAGCCCGTGCGCCGCATCTGTTTGATGCGTTGCGCGTGATCTGCGACCGCGTCATGGTACGACTCACCTGCCCGCTATTATGCGGCCGTTGGCTTACGGCTTGCCGCGCCTTTGCGCAGGGGCGCCGCTGGTTTTCATGTGCGTCGATTGTGCATCAATAGCGCATCGGCTGGTCGGGCAGCGTGACGAAGAACGTCGACCCCGCGCCCTCCGCCGATTCGACCCACACCCGCCCGCCGTGACGTTCGACTGTGCGCCGCACGAGCGCGAGGCCAATGCCGTCGCCTTGCGCGACATCGCCATGCAGCCGCTGGAACGCGCGAAATACTTTCGACATGTAGGCGGCCGGAATCCCTAACCCATTGTCGCGCACAAAGTATGTGCGCGTTCTTGGCGCCGACGCTTGCGTGGTGTCCGGCTGGAGACCGTCGAGCGCCCCGACTTCGATGCGCCCCGGCCGCGACGGATCGAGAAAATTGATTGCGTTCGAAAGCAACTGGCTGAACACCTGTTCGATTGCGGACGGATCGCCCCATGCCGAGGGCAGATCGCGCACGACGACCACGACCTTGCGCTCGTCGATGCGCTTTTGCAGCGCGTCGACGGCACGCGCGACCGCGCGGCCGACGCTCACACGCTGCCATTGATATTCGAGCCGCCCCACGCGGGAAATGCGCAACAGCGCTTCGATAATGGCCGCGGCGCGCGTCACCGACGAGCGCACATAGCGCAGCGATTCCTGCACGTCGCCATCGAGCACGTGCGCAAGGCGCCTGTGTTCGACGTCGGGCAGATGCGCATCGTCGATGGTCGCGCGCAGTTCGTCGCACGAAACCTGCAGTTCTTTCGAGAAACCCTGCATGTTCACGAGCGGCGAACGCAGATCGTGCGACACGCTGTAGATGAACATCTCGTTGTCCTGCGTCTCCTGGCGCAAGGTCTCGTTGACGCCCGCCAGTTCCTCCGCGCGCATTTGCAGCGACGTCTTGAGCGCGGCCTGTTTCTCGTCTGCCTCACGCAACAGCGCGCTGGTGCGATTCAACGCGGAATCGAGCGCGGCGATTTCGTCGTTGCCCGATAGCGGTGTGGGCAGCGGTTTCCCGCTGGCGAGCCGCTGCGCGTTTTCCGCCAGCACGTCCAGGCGCCGGCCAATGCTGCGCGCGAAGCCGAATGCCGTGCCCGCCCACAGCAGCATCGAAGCGATCACGGCGCCCGCCAGCGTCCATTGCTGGCGCTGGCGCGTTTTCGCGAGCGTCGCATTACGCTCGACTTCGAGCCGCGACGCTTCGTCGATGAATTCTTTCAACTGCGCGCGAAAGCGCATCACCTGCGCGGGCAACTCGCCGCCTTCGAGCGTGACGAACGGCTTCATCGTCGCGCCCGTGCGCAGCGACTGCGCGACGGACAGCGCCTGCTGCCGGTAGCTGTCCACCTCTTCGCGCATGCGTTGCACGCGCGCGGCCTGCTCGGGCGTGTCGGCGACGGCCGTTTCGAGCCGCGCGAGCCGGTCGCCGATATCGACCCACGCCGCATGGCGGTCCATGAATGACGCGTCGCCCGCGACGATCCCCGTACGCACGCGCGCGACTTGTCGAAGCACGGGGTTTTCGAGCGCGGTCGCCTGATAGAGGACCTGCTTGCTGTCCGACGAGCGCTCGACGGCGCGCGTGGTCTGAGCCTGCATGTCGAACACGACACCGAGCAGCGCCAGTTCGATGGCGCTCGGCAACGCGATCAGCAGTAGGCCTTTGGTGAACAGTTTCATGGATGGCTGGCGCAATGCGGCATGAACGTGCGAGGCAACGCAAACCGCTTCCCGACATGTGGAACAGGCGCGCAATCATGAGCCATGCGCATGCATCATCGCTGTGCGCCGCGCTTCTAACGTCGCGGCGCGACCAATGCTATCGATATTTTCACCCATACGCCGCGCCGTCGACGCGCCGGACCGGTGCAATCTGCGTCAAAGCCGCGCCGCAACTGGGACGCGGCCATTATCGGCGGGCCGAACGGATATTTCAATGCGCGCCGAGCAGGGCTTGGCGCACATAAAAATGTCTTTTTTTAAGGTGTCGGAAACACGCGCAGCGCGGGTGAGTCTATTATTGAGACCAGATGCACAGGGGATGCGAAAGCGCACGGCGACGCGATTCGGCCTGGTTCGCACGGAACGATGGAGTGAGACAGACGAATCACCGTGTATCCGGCATTTTCGTATGCTATAAAAGATCGACGTGCGGCGCGCGAAGCCGGGAGTGGTCGCATGAGGACGCTGCGTTTCTTGCAATTCTTTTTCAGGCGAGTTTTTATGTCCTTCCCGAAAAAGCGCAGGCGCGCGAAGGTGGACGGCGATGAGTCGTTCCTCGCCGTGCTGCGACACTTCAAGCCCTTCGGTCAGCTCGACACCAAGATTGCGCGCGCCCGCGCGCAAGATGAGCCGGTGCTCTACGCGCATGTGCTGCCGGGACTCGACGTCCTGCTATGCAGCGTGCGCGGCGCGCATCCGCCCTATCCCGCCGTCGCCGAGTTGCGGCGGCGCTGCATCGAATCCATCGCAAATGCGCTCGAGCAGCCGCTAGACGGACTGGAGAACGGCGGTTACTGGTACGAGGCCGACGGTTTCGGTTTTCTCGTGTTCGCGAGCCGCGCGAGAGCGCGCATCCTGCCCGAGTTCGGCGCGACGCGCACGGCCGCCAGTACGCGGCGCGGCGTGCGTCGTCAGGATGCAGCGGGCGACGCAACACCGCGCTCGCTACGTTGAATCCCGCCAGGTATCCGTAGCAATTCACACAAAAACACGGCCGCGAAGCTTCGCGGCCGTGGCGTTTTTTGCGGGTCAATCATTGCGGGCAATACATCCCCGCCCGCGCTCAACTTCCTTTGTATTCGGCCGCGTTTGCGGGCCCCGGCAGTGTCGCGCCGTTGTTCGGCTTTGCAGGCTGCTTCGACGGTGCTGTCGACGGCGAGACGGCCGACGCACCCGGCGTCCCCGGCGGCAGCGCCACGGCCTTGGCCTTTTCGCGCTGTCCCGGCGGCGGCGCCGTCGGATGCTGCGCCTCCATTGCCGCCATCAGTTGCTGACACGGTAGGGGCTTGTTGTTGCTCGGCGCGATCAGGGGAATCAGCGCGGCGAACGGATTGATCAGACCGAGCCCGACCATCGCGCCGCCGCGCACCGCGAGCGCCGCCGCATTCACGCCGACGTGCGGGTCCTTGAACGTGCCCTTCACATAGAGCGGCGAGCGCAGCGAGAAGATGCGGAAGCCCTTCGTATGCGGATGCACGCCGAGGTCCATCGACTCGTTCTTCAGGTTCACCGTGCCGTCCACGTTGATCACGGCGTCCTGCGTGTCGAGCGCGAACACGCGTGAATCGAGCACGCCGTCCGTCACGACGAAGTCGCCCGCCGCGCAATTGATCTGCACGTCGCGATTGCCGAACAGCTTTTCATAGACGACGTTCGCCACGTTCAGCCCGGCCGCTTCCATCAGCAAGCGGCTCACGGCGCCATCGGTGACGAGCAGCTTCACTTCGCCGTTCGACGAAGCTGCGAGCGCCGCGGGCGAATTGCCCGTCGCCGACAGCGCGGCATCGCCGTTGACTTCGCCGAGCGCGTTTTGCATGGTCTTCGCGGTCGGCATCAACTGCTTGAGCTTCAGGTGACGCGCTTCTGTCGAGACACGGCCTTTGAGCGGTGTCGCGCTGCCGTCGAGATGAATGTTCGATGCGAGTGAGCCGCCCGCGACGCCGAACTTGAGCGGCTCGAACGACAGCACGCCGTCCGTCATCACGACGTGCGTGTACAGATCGGTGATAGGCAGCGTCGGGTCCTTGATGATGCGGCGCCCCGTGAATTTCACGTTCGCGTCGATTGCCTTCCAGCGGTCGGTCTTGAACTCTTCGGTCGGCAGCGCCTTGTCGGATGGCTGGCGCGCGGTGTCGCCGCGCTTCGCCTTGCTCGCGTTGCTGTCCGCGCCGATGATCGGCGCCAGGTCCTTGAACTGCAACAGATTCGAGACAAGCGTGCCTTCGAGCAGCGGACGCGTCGCGCGCTGGGTGTAGATGACCGTGCCGTTCACATCGCTGCCGCCCACGCGGCCTGTAAAATTTTCATAGCGGAACACGCTGGCGCCCGGCTTGAAATTACCGATCAGATGGCCTTCCGTCGCGTACGGCGGCGTCTCGGGCAGCGTGATGCCCGTCAGGTCATACAGATGATCGAGACTCGTGCCCTGCAGCCACAGGCGCAGATCGACGGCGGCCAGATGCGCGGGATCCGTGACGGTGCCGACCAGTGCGATGCGCAGATCGCCCGCTTTCACGTCGGCCTGCACAGGGAACGGTCGCGCAGTGTCCTGCAATGCGAGCACGCCACCGAGCTTGCCGCTGCCCGATATCGGCGAGCGGTTGTAGGTGCCCTTCACGGTCCAACCGATTCCATATTGCGGCGCGTTCGTACCCTGCGCGACGGCGATGCCTGCGGCGCTCGCGGGCGTGCCGGACGCGGCCACGGACGCCGAAGCGCCCACGCCGGCCGTCGCCGCCGGCGCGGACGCGCCCGATGCAACAGGCACGGCAGGCGCCACCGCCGACGCGCCTGACGCCTCGGATGCAGCGGCCGCCTTCGCTTGCGCGGTCAACTGCTTTGCGCCCTGCTTGCCGACCACTTCCGCCGACGACCTGCGCGACGCCTCTTCCTGCTGCTTCATCGCTTCGCCGATCGGGATGGGCTGGCCGAGCGTATCGACGACAGCCTGCATGTCGATTTTTTTCTGCTGATCAGAAAGCGCGATATTGCCTTTGTTCAGCTGGATGTCGTGCAGATCGAGCTTCCATTCCGACGGTCCCGCCGACGACTTCAGCTTGAACGTCCAGTTGTTGCGTCCGTCAAGGAGCCGTTCGAGATCGACGGATGGATTCACCACATTGATTGCCGGGATCACGATGTCATGCGCGAGCAGCGGCAGCACCTTCACCTGAAAGTCGATTTCGTCGAGCGTCGCGAAGTGCTTCTGTTTAGTCCAGTCGGGATTGGCGATCGTGATGTTTTGCGCCGAGAAGCGCGGCCACGGCACCCACGAGCGCCAGCCCGTTTCGCCGATGGGATGGCGCCAGCCCACCTTCAGATCGCCTTCGATCGCGAACGGCCGGCCGATTGCCTCACTGACCTTGTCGTTCACATAGGGCCGCGCGCGGTTCCAGTCGAACGTCAGAACAAAGACCGCCAGCGCGACGATCAGGATCACCAGCACCGCGAACAGCCATGCAAAGGTCTTGCCGATTGTCTTGCCGACGGATATGCCAGTCGAATGCAGCACAGCCATGGGGGCTCCGAGAAATTACCAGCGTCATTCGTCTGCGCAGCACGTGCTGTGCCCGCGTGCGCGCTTCGTTATGATGATGCGCTGCGACACATTCCAATATGCCATGCCCCACGACACTCACATGACGGACGCGCCCCTCGTCCACGCGCAAGACCTCGTGCGGCGCGACGCGACGCGCGGCCAGACACTGCTGCACGCCACCAGCATCGCCATCCGTGCGGGCGAGCGGATTGCGATCACGGGCCCCTCCGGGTCGGGCAAAAGCGTGTTCATGCGCGCGCTCGCGCTGCTCGATCCACTCGATAGCGGCCAGGTGCTGTGGCGCGGCAGGCGCATCGCGCGCGCGGCGATCCCGCGCTACCGGCGCCACGTCGCGTATATCCGTCAGCGGCCCGCGCTGCTCGACGGCACCGTCGAAGACAATCTGCGTTATCCGTACACGCTGCGTGCGTATCGCGATGTGCGTTTCGATCGCGCGCAGGCGGCCGCACTCGCGTCGCAGGCAGGACGCGCGAGCGATTTTCTCGAGCGTTTTGCGAGCGAACTGTCGGGCGGCGAAGCGCAGATCGCTGCGTTGATCCGCGTCCTGCAGCTCGCGCCGGACGTGCTGCTGCTCGACGAACCGACGGCATCGCTCGATCCCGAATCCGCGCTGGCGATCGAAGGCCTGGTGCGCGCGTGGTTCGATGCCGCGCCGCAGGTGCGCGCATGGCTATGGGTATCGCACGATCCGGCGCAAGCGGCGCGCGTGAGCAACCGTCATCTGACGATGCGCGCCGGCGTGCTCGACGATGCGCAGTCCACTCTGCCGGATACGTCCGCGCACACCGGAGAGACGCCGCGATGACCTTGCAGAACCTCAGCCTCTGGGACGTCGCGCTCGCGGCGCTGCTGATCGTGGTGAACGGCGCGGTCTCCGTTCTGCTCAAGCTCGATCTCGAACGCAAGCTCGCGTGGGCGGCCGTGCGCACCGTCGTCCAGCTGCTCGCGATCGGCTATGTGCTGGCGTGGGTGTTCGCGTACTCCCGCTGGTATGTGGTGCTGCCGCTGATGATCGCGATGACGCTGATCGCGGGCTTTGCGGGCGCGGGACGCGGCTCGCGCACGTATGCCGGGCAGCGCGTCGACAGCATCCTGTCGATCTGGGCGAGCGCGTGGCTCGTGGCAGCCGTGGGACTGTTTGCCGTGATCCGGATTCGACCGTGGTACGAGCCGCAATATGCGATTCCGATTCTCGGGATGATTCTCGGCAATACGCTGACGGGCGTGTCGCTGGGTATCGAACGGATGACGGAGGAACTGACGGCGCGCCGCGACCGCGTCGACATGGCGCTCGCGCTCGGCGCGACGCGCTGGGAAGCTGCGCAGGGACCGGCGCGTCAGGCGGTGCGCGCCGGCATGATTCCGACGCTCAATCAGATGGCCGTGGTCGGCGTCGTGAGTCTGCCGGGGATGATGACGGGCCAGGTGCTCGCCGGGCAATCGCCGCTGCAGGCCGTGCGCTATCAGATCGTGATCATGTTTCTGATCGCGGCATCGTCGGCGCTGGGGACCGTGGGCGCCGTGCTGCTCACGTACCGGCGACTGTTTTCGCCGGAGCACCGGTTTCTGGCATCGCGGCTTATCGAACGGCGTTCGAAACGCTGACGTGCGGCGCGAGGCGCGCGCCGCAATCGATGCATGCACGCCGCATGCAATTCAGTCGATGTGCACGGCTTGCGATAACCGGCTCAGATGCCGGGATGCTTGCGTCAACGTTTGGCCGACACGGCTACCTGTGAGCCATCGCTGAGTGTCAGCGTCTTCGTGCTGCCATTGGTCGGCATGGTGAAGCGCAGCACCTGACTGACGCTCGTGTAGTTCGGGCACTTCAGCGACTTGCCGTTGTTCGACACGGCCTTCGTGCCCTTCGGCGTCTGCGCCTGGAAGTTCATCTGCACGGTCGCGGTGCCGTCTTTGGCGACGACAGGCGCGAACCGGATCTGCGTCTGCCGGATCATGGCGCCGTTCGTGTCGAGCGGCAGCGACGACAGGTCTGGGCAGTCGCCATCGGCTGCAACGGGGCCGCCGGGCGGCACGGTTTTCCACGTGAAGTCGTCCGATTCGCCGGAGCGGATGGTGCGCGTTTCCTGCGAGTTGCCGAACTGTTTCGACGTGACCTTGACCGTATAGCGGATGGGACCGTCGGTCGGCGCCTGCGAGGTCACGGTGATGGGTGTCGCCGCGTGCGCGGGTGCCGGCAATGCGGCGAGCGCAAGCGTTGTGCATGCGATAGAAGCGACAACAGAAACGGCGGGAAGTTTGAAGCTGATGCTCATACTGTCACCTCGTTGTTGTGCTGCCGCGCGGCGCCATGCAGGTGCGATCGCGCTGGCCGCGCGCGGCGGTTTTTTTGCATGTTGCACGGGAAGTCTAACGCCAAGTGGTTGGCGTGGAGTTGGGTTTGGGCTGGGATTAACCCGGGGGTTGGCGTTGTTTTTTGCGCTGCGCGCGGCGGGGGTGTTTGGCTGCGCATGCGTTGTCGGTGTCGTCTCGCTTTTGCGCTGGTATTTGGTGTTTGCGTTGGTGCCTTCGCGGTGCGGTTTGCTTTGGTTTGCGCTGGTAGTTTGCGCTGGCAGTTTGCGCTGGCATCCGCGTGATGTTATTGGTTTGCAAGCGTTGCCCCTGTGCGGGGCGGCACCTACTTTTCTTTGCCGCCGCAAAGAAAAGTAGGCAAAAGAAAGCGGCTCACACCGCCAATCCTTGTGTTTGCCTGAGGGCCCTCACAGGGTCTTACGCTTCACACGGCAACGCCCTGGTTCGGGTCCGTTGCCAACGTTCTCTCTGTATGCCTCACCCGCTTCGCGCGCCCGCATTACCGCATGCCGTGCCAGACAGTCCACCGCCGCCCAGGTGGCAAACTGTGTGTAGGCCCCTGGTGCTCCGCACGCCTCACTCCGGACCGATAGCGCACGCGTTCCACCCTGTAAGAGCGCCAGGCTATACGACGCGACAACCTACACACAGTTTGCCACCTGGACGGCGCAGACCGTTCGCTGCCGGTGGCCCAGGTACGGGTATTCGAAGCGGGTGAGGCGTTCATTCAAAGCGCTGGCGACAAGCACCAACCAGGGCACTGCCGTGTGAAGCGTGGGGACGTTGGGGGCCCGTGGATAAGAACAAGGATTGGCGGTGTGAGCCGCTTTCTTTTGCCTACTTTTCTTTGCGGCGGCAAAGAAAAGTAGGTGCCGCCCCGCACAGGGGCAACGCGTGAAGCACGCTAACAAAACGCGGATGCCAGCGCAAAGGCAAACCGCAGAAACCAACGAAAAACCCAAAAAACCAAAACACCAAACATCAACGCCCGCGCCGCAAAAGGCGCAATCCCCCGCGACATCGCAGGCAGAAAAAAACCCTAAAACCCGGTCAACACCAACTTCCCAATCGCCCGCCCCTCCTCCAGCAACTGATGCGCGCGCCGCAAATTCCCCGCATTGATCTTGCCAAGATCCTCACCCACCGTCGTCCGCAACGTACCCGCATCGATCAGCCGCGCCACTTCAGTCAGAAGCTTATGCTGCTCGATCATATCGGGCGTCCCGAACATCGACCGCGTGAACATGAACTCCCAATGAAACGCGGCGCTCTTCGCCTTCAGCAACTCGACGGGAACAGGCCGCGCATTCTCGACGATCGTCGCAATCCCGCCCTGCGGCTTGATCACAGCAGCGGCAGCCGGAAAATGCCGATCGGTGTCGTTGAACATCAACACATAATCGACCTGCTCAAATCCGATCTCCTTCAACTGCGCAGGCATATCGCCAAAATGATCGACGATATGATCCGCGCCCAGCTCCTTTGCCCATTTCGCCGATTCCGGCCGCGACGCCGTCGCAATCACCGTCAGCTTCGCCAGTTGCTTCGCGAGCTGAATGCCAATCGAGCCAACCCCACCCGCGCCGCCAACGATCAGCACCGACTTGCCCGCATCCGCGCCCTGCGGCGACACGCCAAGCCGGTCGAACAACGCTTCCCACGCGGTGATCGCCGTCAGCGGCAACGCGGCCGCATGCGTGAAATCGAGCGTCGCCGGCTTGCGGCCGACAATGCGCTCATCGACCAGATGAAACTCGCTGTTCGCGCCCGGTCGCGTGATGCTGCCCGCATAGAACACGGGATCACCCACCTTGAATAGCGTCACGTCCGGCCCGACGGCCTCGACCGTGCCCGCTGCGTCCCAGCCGAGCACGCGCGGCGTCTTCTCGACCGTGTCCTTCGGTGCGCGCACCTTGGTATCCACCGGGTTCACGGAAATCGCCTCGACCTTCACGAGAATGTCGTGGCCGCTGGGTTTCGGTTTGTCGAGTTCGATATCGATGAGCGACTCGGGGTTATTGATGGGCAGATAACGGGTCAGGCCAATAGCTTTCATGACGGCTCCTTGATTCTGTGACGGTTTTCCAGAGATTCGAAGGCAACGGCGGGCAATTCATTCGAAGCACCGCGCCGATCGCATTGACTCCACTGTAGAAAATTCTTTACGCTGCGAAAACCAACATAATGACTGAAACATCTTCTGGAATTTCCGAATAATCCATGGATCCGATCCCCCAGGCGTCGACCGATGAACGCGAGCGACTCGATCTGCTCGACGTCGCGCTGTTCGTGCGCGCCGCTTTGCTCGCCAACGTGTCGGCGGCGGGACGCGAATTCGGGCTGTCGCCCGCCGTCGCGAGCGCGCGCATCGCCAGTCTCGAACGGCTGCTGGGTGCGCGCCTGCTGCACCGGACCACGCGCCGCGTCAGCCTCACGCAGGAAGGCGAAGTCTTCATGACCCGCGCCGAAACGCTGCTCGACGCGGCGGCCGCCGCGCGTGCGTCGGTTGGGCGTGGCCAGGCCGAGCCGCAGGGGCGGCTGCGCGTGTCGATGCCGTCGTCGTTCGGACGGCAGCATGTGTCGCCCGTGATTACGCAGTTTCTGCGCCGCTATCCGGGTGTGAGCGTCGATCTGCGGCTCACCGACAAGATCGTCGATCTCGTCGATGCCGGCGTCGACGTCGGCATCCGGCTGGGCGCGCTGAAAGATTCGACGCTCATCGCGCGGCGGCTCGCGGCGAACCGTCGCGTGATCTGCTGCGCGCCATCGTATCTGGCCGCGCATGGCACGCCGCATCATCCGTCGGATCTCGCGCAGCATGAATGCGTGATCCTCTCCGATCAGCGCGACTGGTCGTTCGTCACGCCAGCGGGACCGTTGACGGTACGCGTCGGCGGGCGTCTCGCGACTGATAACGGCGAAGTGATCCGCGATGCGTTGCTGGCGGGATTCGGCATCGCGTTGAAATCGACCTGGGATGTCGCGCCGCATCTGCGCAGCGGCGAACTCGTGACGGTGCTCGATTCGTATCCACTTGGGGAAACCGTCGCGATCTGGGCGGTCTATCCGTCGCGCGCGTTCGTACCGCCGAAAACGGTCGCGTTCATCGACTTCCTCGCCGCGCATTTCGGCGACCCGCCCTACTGGGACAACGAACTGGACCGCGCGGCGAGCTGAAGCGCGCTAACGTGTGCCCGTTGCGCGCGCATCGGCTTGCGGGTCAGCGGCGCTTGCCTGGTTCGGTGGAGTTTTCGTTGGCCTGCGCGTCGTTCTGTGTGCGTTCCTGATAGTCATCGCCGCCGCGCCGGTCGGTGTCTTCGAGCCCGCGTTCGAGATCGCGATGCGCCTGCTTGCCGACGCCGCGTGGCTCATGTTCCTGCTGCGAGTCCGCGCTCTGATCCGATTCATGCGGCAATGGCGCGGCCTGTTCGTGAAACGGGCGCTTCGGTACGTTGGATTGATCGTTGCCTTCGGGACGCGTGGCCTGCTTTTCGTGCTCGTCGCCCGTCGCATGTTGTGGCGATGTCTTCATGATTCTCTCCCTGATGTGCACGCGATGACGCTGATGCGTCTCGTGCGTTGCCGCTGCGTGGAAGCAGCGCTCAATCGTGATCGGCCATATTCAGCCTGCGCCGCATGGCAGCCGTGATGCGCTGTTTCGTCTTTGCATAGTCGGCCCACGGGTCGCTTTTCAGCGCGTCTAGCCGCTCTTGCAGGTTCGCGATATTCCATTGATCGCCCGCCGTCGTGCCGGGCACTTCATCCCATGCGATCGGCACCGACACGCCCAGCCCCGGCCGCGCGCGCGGCGAATAGGCGCAGACGGTGCTCGACCCACGGTTGTTGCGCAGGTAGTCGACAAAAATCTTGCCCTTGCGATTCTGCGCGCCCATCTTCGCGGCAAAGTGCTTCGGCAGCGCCGTCGCCATATGCTGCGCGACGGCTTGCGTAAACGCTTTTACGTCGTCCCAACCCAGTTGCTTCGCAATCGGCACGACGACATGGAACCCTTTGCCGCCGCTCGTCTTGCAAAACGACACGAGGCCGAGTTCCTGGAGCAATTCGCGTGTAAGCTGCGCCGCTTCGATCATCCGCTTCCAGCCGAGCGCGGGGTCCGGGTCGAGATCGAACACCATGCGGTCGGGCTTCTCGATGTTCGCGGCCACCGCGTTCCATGTGTGCAGCTCGATCGTGCCCATCTGCGCGGCGCCCACCAGCGCCGCTTCGCTTTCGATGGTCAGCAGCGGCGGATGGTCCGGGTCCAGCCCCGGATGCTGCGTGATGTTCGGAATCGCGAGCTTCTGGCTGTGTTTCTGGAAGAACAGCTCGCCGCCGATATCCTCCGGCGCGCGCACGAGCGCGACCGGCCGGTCCTTCAGAAACGGCAGCATCCATGACGCGACCGACGCGTAATACTCGGCAAGCTCGATCTTGCGGGTGCCGGTGCTTTTGTCGATCACGCGGTCCGGATGCGAAATGCGCACGCCGGCAACCGTCGCGGTCGCTGTCTTGCTGGCGGACTTCGTCGCCGTCTTGCCTCCCGATTCCACGCCGCTCGCCTTCGCACGTTTCGTCGCAGGCGTCGGCTCGGCATCCGCCGCTTTCGACGCGCGCTTTTTCGCCGTCGATGTCTTCGCCTGAGCGGCGTTCATCTCTTCCGTGATCTGTTGCACGTCGGCTCCTTTGCCTGGCGCTTCGTGGACGATCTGCTTTGCAGGCTTGTCGCTGCGCAAACCGACGAACGACGCTTGTCGCACGACGCCGTCGCTCGTCCATTCCGCAAAATTGCATTCGGCGACGAGTTCCGGCTTCACCCAATGCACGGGCGTGCGGCTTCGTTCGCTCGGCTCGCTCGCGAAGGGCATCCAGGTCGTCTCCCGCGCATCGAGTTCCTTCTTGATCGAACGCAGTCTGGCCGCGTCGAAACCCGTGCCGACGCGCCCCGCGTATTGCAGCTTGCCCTTCGTGTCGTAGACGCCGAGCAGCAGCGCGCCGAATGCCTGGCGGCTGCCCGCCGGTTCCGAATAGCCGCCGATCACGAATTCCTGGCGGCGCCTGCACTTGAGCTTGATCCATGCAGGCGAGCGGCCCGACACGTAATAGCTGTCGCGCCGTTTGCCGATGATGCCTTCGAGCTGCATGTCGCAGGCGCTTTTCAGCAACTGGTCGGCGTCGAAGCCGAAGTCCTCGGAAAAGCGCAGCGTGTCGTCGTCGACCGTTTCGAGCACCGCATGCAGGATCGCGCGACGCTGTTCGAGCGGCACGCCGCGCAAGTCGTAGCCGTTCAGATACGGCAGGTCGAACAGGTACAGCGTGATGTCCTGCGGCCGGTTTGCATCGAACGCGTTTTGTAGCGCCTGGAAGCTCGGCACGCCATTGCTATCGAGCACGACGGCCTCACCGTCGAGCCACGCGTTGTCCAGTCCGATGCGCGCAACAGCCTTGACCTGCTTGCTGAACTTCGCGGTCCAGTCGTTGCCTGCGCGCGTAAAAATCTGCACGGCGTCTTTCGACGCGTGATCGATGCGCGCCAGCACGCGATAGCCGTCGAACTTGATTTCGTAGACCCAATCGTCGCCCGTGGGCGCGCTGTCGACGAGCATCGCCAGGTGCGGCTTCAGCGCGGCGGGAAGCTTCGCCTTCACCGCGCCTTCTATCGACGGATGACTGGCCAGTTCGCGCAGCGATTCGGCATTGCGAGTCGCGACGATGTCGGGGCGGTCGCTGCGCACGCCTTTCGCCTTGCGCGATGCGGCGGCCTTCGTCGCCTTGATCGATGCGTTTGCACGCTCCTCTTTACTCGTCGACTTGCCTGCAGCGGCTTTGCCGGAGCCGCTTTTGCCATTCGCGCCGCCGCGCGCGCCCGGCGCATCCGACAGCACGCTGCCCTGCAACTGTTCGAGCACGTCGAAATCGGCTTCGCTGCGCGCGTCTTCGTCGCGTTCCTTGATGAGCAGCCACTGTTCCTTGTCGCCGCTGCCGCGCATGTGGCTACGCACGAGTGTCCAGCCGCCGTGCAGTTTCTCGCCGTTCAGGTGAAACTTGAGCTTGCCGGCCTTGTACGCGTCGCGCGCGCCTGCTTCGCCGCCCGTCGGTTCCCACGTGCCGCGATCCCACACGATGACCGACCCCGCGCCGTAGTTGCCTTCGGGAATCGTGCCTTCGAACGAACCGTAATCGAGCGGATGATCTTCGACACGCACGGCCAGCCGCTTGACGGACGGATCGAGGCTCGGCCCTTTCGGCACTGCCCAGGACTTGAGCGTGCCATCGAGTTCGAGACGGAAGTCGTAATGGAGGTTTCGCGCGTCGTGTTCCTGGATCACGAACGACAAGCTGTCCTGTTTCGCGGTCTTGCGCATGGCAGTCTTCGAACGCTTCGCGCGTGCCGCGACACCCGACGGCTCCGGCGTGTCATCGAAGCGGCGCTTGCGCTGATAGGTTTCGAGCTTGTCGGCCATGGTCGATGTGCGCTGTGCGTTGCGTGGGCCTGGTCAGCGGCGCGAACCGTGCTCAGGCCGCGCGGCGCTTGCGCGCGGCCGTGCCCGTGCTCTTGCGCGCAGTTGTCCCGGAGCCTGTCTTCGCAGTGGCCCCGGTCGCGCGGCGGGTCGCTTTCTTCGCTGGCGCGCGTCGTTTCGCGGGTGCCGCTTCCTCGTCGTCCGCGTCCTCGCTGGCCGCTGCGCGCGTGGCGCCCTTGCCTTTGCCGCCGCGTCCGAGGCTACGCTTGAGCAGATCGGACAGGTCGAGAATGTCCGCCGACCGGCGTGCCTCGCGAGGCGTGTCGATATCCATCACTTCTTCCGTCTTACCGGCCTGCACCTTCTTGTCGACCAGCGCGAGGATGTCGTCGCGGAACGTGTCCTTGTATTGGGACGGGTCCCATGTGTCGCTCATGTCGGCGATCAGCTTTTTCGCCATGTCGAGTTCGCGCGCGGTCACGCCCGTCTTCTTCGCACTTTCGTCGGGCACCTTGAACTCGTCGAATGGACGCACTTCCGAGGCCCAGCGCAGCGTATTCAGCGCGAGCATCGGCCCGACAGGAATCAGCGCGGCCAGATGCTGCTTGTTGTGCATGACGACATTTGCGACGCCGATCTTGCCCGTCGCCTTCATCGCGTCGCGCAACAACGCGTACACCTTCTCGCCCTTGCGATCGGGTGTGAGGTAGTACGGCGTGTCGAGATAGAGAAACGGGATGTCGGGCGCGTCGACGAACGCGAGAATATCGACGGTCTGCGTCGACTCGGGATTGGCCGCGCGAATTTCCTCGTCGGTCATCACGACATATCGGTCTTTCTCGTACTCGAAGCCGCGCACGATGTTGTCGCGCGTCACTTCCTTGCCCGTGCGCTTATTGATCTGCCGATAGCCGATGGGATCGATCGAGCGCTTGTCGAGCAGGTTGAAGCCGACTTTTTCGGACTTGGTCGCTGGATACAGTTGCACCGGCACATGGACGAGACCGAAGCTGATCGCGCCTTTCCAGATCATATGAGCCATCGCGCGCTCCCGGGAGTTGAACTCCTTTCGAAGCAGCAAGCGTGCCCAGCGCCCACGCTGGCCGCTTCGCACGCCCCGCCATGTTCATGCGGGACGGTCGCAGCAGCGCGCCGCCATCCCGCTGTAAGTCTTGCCTCGGAGGCGGAAAAAGCTACGGATGCCGGAACACCGCTTCGAGTCTGCGCTTAGGGTGCGCCGAATTCACCCGACTGCGCACGGCACGGCCGCGTATCCGCGAAAACGCACGCGCCCGCCGCGCGTCGGCTCGCCGCTGATCCGGTATGAAGGAAAGCGCCGCACGAAGCGTCCAATGGCGATGCGCGCCTCGAGGCGCGCAAGCGACAATCCCGCGCATTGATGAATGCCGAAGCCGAACGCGAGATGCCGGTTCGGCATGCGGCGGATGTCGAAGCGGTCCGGCTGCGCAAACTGCTCGGGATCGCGGTTCGCCGCGCCGATGCACAGCGTGACGGGTGTGCCCGCCGCCACCGGCACGCCGCCGATTTCCGTATCGAGCATCGTCATCCGGTTGCCGAGCTGATTCGAACTCTCGAAGCGCAGGCATTCTTCGACGGCGCTGTCGATCAACGCTGGCTCGCGCAGCAACGCTTTGCGTTCGTCCGGCCACTCGCTCAGCGTGACGAGGCCGTTGCCGATCAGATTGGTCGTCGTTTCGTGACCGGCGTTCAGGATGAAGATGCAGTTTTGCAGCAGCTCGACTTCGGACAACTGCTCGCCATTTGCCTCGCCCTGGATCAGGCGCGTGAGCACGTCGTGTTGCGGATCGCCGGGCGCCGCGCGGCGTCGCGCGACGAGATCCTTCAGATACGCGACGAACTCCGTTACCGCGCGGTTGCCTCGCTCGTGTTGCGCAGGCGTCAGCGAAGGTTCGAGCGCGCCGAGAATCGCGAGCGACCAGTCGCGCAACGGCTCGCGTTCGTCGTGCGGCACGTCGAGCAGATTGCCGATCACCTCGACGGGAATCGCCGCCGCGAAGTCGCCGATCAGATCGATTTCTCCGCGCTCCGTCGCGCGATCGAGCAGGCCGTCGACGAGGAGCACCAGCCCGTCCTCCATCGCGGCAATCGCACGCGCCGTCAGCGCGCCTGCAATCAGCTTGCGCACCCGCGTATGCAGCGGCGGATCGTTGAAGACGAGGCTCGTCGTGTGATGCTCGAAAAGCGGCGTCGCGCCGTATTTCGGCGCGAACTCGACTTTCTTGTCGGAACTGAACGTCTTCGGATCGCGATAGACGGCCTGCACGTCGCGATAGCGCGTGAGAAAAAGCGAGCCGTCCGGCATGCGCTTGACGGGCTCGTGCGTGCGCAACGCGTGATAGACGGGATACGGGTCCGCGTGGAACGACGCGTCGAGGTGTCGCAAATCGAACTGGCGGGCGATGTCGGCATCGTTCGACGTCGCGTTGGACGGGTGCATGGGCGTCTCCTTTTTGATCTTCGCCGCGAGCGCGGCTGAACGTTTCGAGCCGTCAGTATGAACCATGCCGATGCCGTGTTGCTTGCATGCTGCGACGGGCGTGACGTCGATGCGCATCACGCCCGCCACTTTCGATCAGGACTTCGCCGGGAACGGCACGAACGCCTTGCTGCAATCGACGGGCGACACTTGCGAGCCCGCCGCGCGCATCAACGTCACGCCGCTGCCGGGCTGCAACGGCAACGTCGTGCCGCCTTCGCCAATCGAGAATTGTGCGTCCGCAACGGTCATATTCAGCGGCGCCACATCCGCAACCACGTTGTTCAGCGAGATCAGCAAGGGATTGACCACGGGCGGTGTCGGGAATCCAATCGTTCCCGCCGACCAGCCCGACCCAAGCAGAACGGGACTCGCCGAATTGAAGCCCTGGAACGTGTACTTCGATGCGTTCACGATGCGTATGCCGTCGAGCACGATACTTTGGAGGTTCGGATACAGCCCGAGGCTTTTCGTGGGACTGTAGTACGGCGAGAAAATCAGCGCCTCCGGGTCCGACGTCTGGTTGCCCGTGCGAATGCACACATTCGAATAACGGATGTTCGAGACGAGGCCGCCGCGGCTCCAGTCGGACTTGATGCGCAAACCGTTGTCGGCGCCGTCGATGGTCAGGTCATAGACGTTCACGTTGCTCACGCTCGGATACACGCCGCCAACGGGCGTCACGTCTGCATTGGCCACACCGTTGTCCGACCCCGCCGACTCGCTGCCGATCGACATCCCATGTCCTTCGTAAAAGTGGCTGTGCGCGACCGTGATGTTGTACGTGCGACCGTTGACGGCCGCAGTGCCGCCTTTGATCGCCATGTTGTCGTCGCCTGTGCGGATCGATGTGTACGCGATCAGCATGTTGCTCGCGTCGCCCGTCAGCTTGCCTGGGTTGCCCGGATTGCTGGTGATCTGACCGGAACTCGCCGGGTCGATGCCGTCGGTGTTCTTCGCGTTGACCGTGCTGTAGGGCACGCCTTTGTAGTTGTTCATCGCCTCGTAGGCGGCCGTCGGCGTGTAGATCTTGACGCCCCATGCAGTGAAGCCCTGCACGCCGCTCGGCACGACGTGAAACTTCGGCGCGTTCTGCAACGTCACGCGATACAGCGTGAAATTGCTGCCATTGTTGATCTGGATGAGACGCGGGTTGTTCTGCGACTTGTTCTGCACGACGTTCGCCTCATAGCCGATGTCCCACCAGCTCATCGCGGAGCCGTCGGCGCGCTTGAGCAGATTCGGATCGTCGCGCACGCTGCTGACGAGCTGGCTCCCACCGCGCCCGTCGATCGTGCCATCGCCAACGACCGCGCTGTTGCTCGTTTTGGCGGCTGTCATCAGCGCGTTGCAGCCGTTGTCGCTGGCAGTGATCAGGCCGCAGCTCGCCGTGCCTGGGGTCTTGTCGAACTGGCGCGGATCGCGCGATGCGAACAAGGTCACGCGTTCGTCGATCCATAACGTGACGCCGCTCGGCAGATTCAGCGGGCCGGACAGGAACGCGTTCGCCCCGTTCGCGCCAGACCGCAGACGCACCACTTTGTTTGTCGAAAGGCCTGTGCTCGCGGCGTTCGTGCATGCCGTCAGCGCGGCCTGGATGCGTGCGGTGTCGGGGGCCGTGTTGGCTGCGTCGGCGCTATCGGGCAGCAGGCCATTCGGTTGCGCCGTCAGTGCCGCGTCCAGCGACTGACAGATTTGCGTGGACGTCGGTAGGGTTGGTTCGGGCGGCAGCGCGGCGTCGAAGGTCGTCGTGCCAACCTGGAAGCCTGGCGTGGGCTGGCCGCCTGGGTCGCTGGCTGGCGTGGCGCCTGAGGCAGGCTGATCGGGTGTGGTCGCGCTGGCGTCGCTTGCGCTGGAAGCCGCAGCGGGCGCAACCGCTCCGTTGTTGTTCACGTTGCCGCCCGCTACGTCCGACGCTGCCACCCCCGACCCGCCGCCGCAGGCCGCGAGAAGCAGCGCCGTCGAAAGCGACGCGATCCACACCGAGGCCGTCCGTGCGGCTCGTGTCAACGTCGATGCAAGATGCTCGATGATACGGGTGTCCATAATCGCTCTGTTTTCCCTGGAATTTTCTAAGACAGGCAATCGCATCGGCAGACTTCCGACAGGCGCATCACGACCGCCCGTCATCTGACAAGCCGCGCCATTTGCCGAGATGTTGTCAAACAACGCAGGGAATATTAGCGATCCGAATCAATTAAAGGCCGTGTGGTAAACCCCGCTTGGCTCATCGATTCATTCCGTAGTACAAAGTATTATTAGCGGGATATTTTTGAGATAGCCCGGTCGCGAAGTCAGAACCGACGGCACGTCGACACCGTCACCCAACGCGCCCTCCCCGTCTGCCCGGCCGCGACGCGCGGAACCGTTACAATAGGCGGATTTCCCGTGCTGTCTTGCCGCCCACTTTCCGCGTCGACATGAATCTCGTCATCCAAAGCCTCACGCCGCTTGCCGCCGAACACCACAAACCGCTCGTCGCGCTGTCGCGCGGCTCGAAACTGTCCGTGATCGATTCGTGCGCGGTGCGCATCGACAATGCAGACCTCGCGCAGCGCGCCGACCTCGACGTCTACTGCGGAACGCATGCGCTCGACTACGCGTTCGTCGAAGCCGGCCGCCGGCTGACCGATTTCGGCCTCGTCGCAATGGACATGGATTCGACGCTGATCACGATCGAATGCATCGACGAGATCGCGGATTTCTGCGGACTGAAGGCGGAAGTGGCAGCCATCACGGAAGCGTCGATGCGCGGCGAGATCAAGGACTTCAACGAGAGCCTGACGCGCCGCGTCGCGCTGCTGAAAGGCCTCGACGCCAGCGCGCTCGAAAAGGTCTACGAAGAGCGTCTGCAACTGTCGCCGGGCGCGGAGAAAATGCTGGCGGGCGCGAAGGCCGCGGGCATGAAGACGTTGCTGGTATCGGGCGGCTTTACGTTTTTCACCGACAAGCTGCAAGCGCGCCTCGGTCTCGACTTCACGCGTGCCAACACGCTGGAGATCATCGACGGCAAGCTGACGGGCCGCGTGCTCGGCGAGATCGTCAACGCCGACGTGAAGGCGCGCACGCTGCGTGAAGCCTGCGACAAGCTCGGCATCGAGCCGATCCGCGCCATCGCGATGGGCGACGGCTCGAACGATCTGAAAATGATGGCGGCGGCCGGCCTGTCCGTCGCGTTTCGCGCGAAGCCGGTTGTGCGCGAAGCGGCGAGCGTCGCGTTTAATCACGTTGGTCTGGATGGGCTGTTGCGGCTTTTCTGAGCCCGCGCCGTTCGCTGCGCTTCGTTGGATCAAAACAAAAAGCCCGCTCGAAACCGAGCGGGCTTTTTAGTTTCTGCCTCGACGAAGCGCTACGAGCGCTTCACGCGCGACAGCTTCAACCCAGCGCGACGAGGCAACGCTCGATATCCGCGCGCAGATCCGCTTCTTCTTCGAGACCGACGTAGAAGCGCACCAGCGTGCCGCGATGCGGCCATTGCGCTTCGGTTCGCATCGACGCGACGTTGTACGGCATCGCCAGGCTTTGCGCGCCACCCCAGCTCCAGCCGAGCGAGAACAGTTCCAGCGATTCGCAGAACGTGTCGATCTGCTCCGGCGTATAGCGTGCGTCGAACACCACCGAGAACAGGCCGCCCGCGCCCGTGAAATCGCGTTCGTAGAATTCATGGCCGGGACAATCGGGCAGTGCCGGATGCAGCACCACAGCGATTTCCGGACGCGTCTTCAGCCACTTCGCGAGGTCGAGCGCGCTTTTATCGTGCTGTTCGAAACGCACTTTCATCGACGGCAGGCTGCGCAGGATCAGCGAGCAATCGTCCGCCGACACGCCAATGCCCATCCGCATGCGCGCCAGCTTCAGCTTCAGATGCAGTTCGCGGTCGACCGTGATCGTCGCGCCCATCAGCACGTCGCTGCCACCCGACTGATACTTCGTGAGCGCCTGCATCGAAATGTCGACACCGTGATCGAACGGACGGAACGAGAGACCCGCCGACCACGTGTTGTCGATCGCCGTGACGACACCGCGCGCGCGGGCCACAGCCGTGATCGCGGGAATGTCGGACACTTCCATCGTCACCGAACCCGGCGCTTCGAGCCAGATCAGTTTCGTGTTCGGCTGGATCAGGTCGGCGATGCCCGCGCCGATCATCGGATCGTAGTAGCGCGCCGTGATGCCGAAGTCCTTCGCGAGCCACTCGGCGTGATCGCGGTTCGGCGAATAGACGTTGTCGGGAATCAGCACGTCGTCGCCCGATTTCATAAGGCCGAAGTACACGTTCGAAATCGACGACAGCCCCGACGGCTGCAGCAGCGCATGATTGCCACCTTCGAGCGCGGCAAGGCGCTGTGCGAGCGCGATCGACGTCGGCGTCGCGTGCAGGCCGTAGCGCCATTGCGCGTCGTTGCGCCAGTCGAGCGCGCGCATCGCCGCGAGGTCCGGGAAAACGACCGTCGAGGCGCGCGCCACGGGCACCGAGAACGATTCCCAACCGGGTGTCAGCTGATCATCAGGCTGAACGATGCGGGTTTGCAAGCCGTGCTTCGGAGTCTTTTGAGTCATGGTCAGAGATAGTTGGATTCGTCAGTGATGCGCGCGGCGCTTATTCGCCGATCGTCAGATTGTTCACGCCGTTGACGGGCTGGCCGCCGGTGCGAGGCTGCGCGGGTTGCTGCGTTGGCAGTTGCGCTGGCTTCTGAGCCTGAACAGGCGCGGCCGACGGCGCTTTCTGTCCCGCTGCGAGCGGCCGCAACGAAAATTCCAGGGGATTGGAATCGTCGACATTCATCCGTTCGCCTTCGATCGAGCCATCGGCGGCGAACTTGCCGACCCAGTTGCCCGTGATATGCGTGCCGTCGTTCGACTCTTCGACTTCGAGCGTGTCGCCGTCGCGGTCACCCGCGATCAGGATCACCTCGCCCGTGTCGGCGAATTGATATTCGCCGTGCACGCCGGATGGGTCGTCGGTTTTCGCGCCCAGGCGCAGCACGATCTGCCGCTGGCCGAGCGTACCCGCGTACTGCGGAAACTTCGCGAACTCGGGGCTGGGCTTGAGCGGCAACTGGATCGGCGGCGGCGCCGCGAGTTCCTTGACGGCGTCGCTCTCCGCATGAGTCGCGACGGGCATCGCCGCCGCAACAGCCAATGCCGCGGCCGCGATCATCGCGGGCCACGACGCCCTGTGTTTCGACCTGGTTTCCTGCATCCGTTATTTCCTTTCAACCGGCTTGTTGGCGTCCTGTCTGGTGTCCTGCTAACACCTGATACCTCGATAACCCGCTTCGACCGGTTATACCGCAAGTTCGTTCAGAGACGGAGCGGCGAGACGTCACGTCGTCGCCGTCCCGACTCCCGAACGGATCAGATCCGCTCGAAGATCGCTGCAATGCCCTGCCCGCCGCCGATGCACATCGTCACGAGCGCATAACGGCCGCCGATACGCTGCAACTCGTACAACGCCTTGACGGTGATGAGTGCGCCCGTTGCGCCGATCGGATGGCCGAGCGAAATGCCCGAGCCATTCGGGTTCACCTTTGCGGGATCGAGGCCCAGTTCCTTGCTGACGGCGCACGCTTGCGCGGCAAACGCTTCGTTCGCTTCGATCACGTCGAGATCGCCGACCTTCAGGCCGGCGCGCTCCAGCGCCTTCTGTGTCGCGGGCACGGGGCCGATGCCCATGTAGTTCGGATCGACGCCCGCATGCGCGTACGAGACCAGCCGGCCGAGTGGCTTCGCGCCGCGCTTCTCGGCGACGCTGCGCTCCATCAGCACGACGGCCGCTGCTGCGTCATTGATGCCCGACGCATTGCCCGCCGTGACCGTGCCGTTTTCCTTCGCGAACACAGCTTTCAGTTTCGCGAAGTCGTCGGCTGTCGCGTTCATGCGGACGTGCTCGTCCGTGTCGAAGACGGTGTCGCCTTTCTTCGACGCGATCGTGATGGGGAGAATCTGTTCCTTGAAGTAGCCGCTTTCGATCGCCCTCGCCGCGCGGCGGTGCGATTCCAGCGCGAGCGCGTCCTGCGCGTCGCGGGAGATATCGTATTTCTTCGCGACGTTTTCGGCCGTTACGCCCATGTGGATCGTCTGAAACGGGTCGTGCAGCGCGCCAAGCATCATGTCGACGATGCTCGCGTTGCCCATGCGCTGGCCAAAGCGCGCCGACGGCATGATGTACGGCGCGCGGCTCATGCTTTCCGCGCCGCCACCGATCGCGATGTCCGCGTCGCCGAGCAACACGGATTGCGCCGCCGATACGATTGCCTGCAGGCCCGAGCCACACAGCCGGTTCACGGTGAGCGCAGGCGCATGCTGTGCGACGCCGCCGTCGAGCGCTGCGACGCGCGCGAGGTACATGTCCTTCGGCTCGGTATGGATCACGTTGCCGAACACGACATGGCCGACTTCGTCGCCGGAGACGCTCGCACGCGACAATGCCTCGCGCACGACGCGCGCGCCGAGATCCGTTGGCGCAAAGTCTTTGAGGCTGCCGCCGAAGTCGCCGATTGCCGTGCGTACGCCGCTCACTACCACCACTTCACGTTGCATCGCTTGCTCCTCTCTCTTTGTCTCAGATGAATGTCATGGGCGTCGTTGAAGACGCGCGTGACCTTGCCTTGCTGAACATACCCGAGTTGGCGGATTTCCGCGTTGAATCTGACGCCATTGTGCTGCGATGCGGGCGAACCCTGCGCGCTTCAGTGTGGGCTCAGGCGCCGAGAAGTTTTTCGACCGTCGCGCGGTCGGGAATCGGCGCGACGGCGCCGAAGCCTTGCGTCGACAGCGCCGCTGCGACGTTCGCGTAACGCGCCGCCTGGAAGGGATCGTCACCCTCGGCGATACGCGCGATGAATGCGCCGCCGAAGCAGTCGCCCGCGCCCGTCGCGTCGACGGCATTGACGACATGACCGGGCACGACGCGGCGCTCGTCAGGCGTCGCGATATACGAGCCTTCCTTGCCGAGTTTCAGCGCGACGACGCGCGGCCCTTGCGCGAGCAGAAAATCGACGATGTCGTCGCGCTCCGTCAAACCCGTCAGTTCGGTGACGTCGTCCCAGCTGGGCAGGCAGATGTCCGTCTGGCGGATCGCTTCGAGCATCACGGCACGCGCCCGCGCGAGCGGCCACAGCTTGAGGCGCAGATTCGTGTCGAAGCTCACGAGCACGTTGTTCGCGCGCGCGTGCGCTATCGCGGCGAACGCGGCATCGCACGCGCTCACGCTGATCGCGAGACTGATGCCGGACAGATGGACGACCTTGGCCGCTGCGATGGCATCGAGCGGCAGATCGCGCGGCGCGTAACGGCTCGCGGCGGAACCCGCGCGCAGATAGTCGAACTGATGGCCCGACGGACCGTGCGACACGAAATACACGCCCGTCGGCGCCTGATCGTCCACCCGCACGAACGAGGTATCGACATGCTCGCGCTGCCACAGATCGAGCAGCAATCGACCGAACTGGTCGTTCCCGACAGCCGATACGAAGCCCGTCGACGCCCCTTGCCGCGCAGCCGCGAAGCAGAAGTTCGACGTGTCACCGCCGAAGCCTTGCAGATAAGTCGGCTGGCCTTTTTCGGACTGGTTGAATTCGATCATGGCCTCGCCGAGCGCGAGGATCGAAGGCGTGCTTGCGCGCGAGATCGTCGACATTGCTTAGACCTCGCCCCACAGATCGTGGCCGTCGGCGCCCGTGATTTTCACCGACACGAAATCGCCGACCTTGTAGCGCTTCGACGCCTTGGTCGCGGGCGCGATATAGACGACGCCGTCGATCTCCGGCGCATCCGCCGCCGTGCGGCCGATACCGCCATCGGCATTGATTTCGTCGACCAGCACCTTCAGCGTCTTGCCGACCTTGCGCGCGATGCGCTTCGCCGACACTTCTTCCGCCACTTCCATGAAGCGCGCGCGGCGCGCCTCGCGGACTTCGTCGGGCAGCGCGCCGTCGAGTTCATTGGCACCCGCGCCTTCGACGGGCGAATACGCGAAACAACCAACACGATCGAGTTCCGCCTCGCGGATGAAGTCGAGCAGCGTTTCGAACTGCTCTTCCGTCTCGCCGGGGAAGCCCGCGATAAACGTGCTGCGAATGGTCAGGTCCGGACACATCTCGCGCCATGCGCGCACACGCTCGAGCACTTTCTCGGCGTTCGCGGGACGCTTCATGCGCTTGAGCACTTCAGGGTGCGCGTGCTGGAACGGCACGTCCAGATACGGCAGCACGTGGCCCTTGAACGGGCCTTCCGCCATCATCGGAATCACTTCGTCGACGCTCGGATACGGATAGACGTAATGCAGACGCACCCATGCGCCGTATTGCGCGGCGAGTTCGCCGAGCGCGCCGACGAGGTCCGTCATGCGCGTCTTGATCGGCTTGCCGTTCCAGAAACCCGTGCGGTACTTGACGTCGACGCCATAGGCGCTCGTGTCCTGCGAGATGACGAGCAGTTCCTTCACGCCCGACTTGAAGAGATTCTCCGCTTCGAGCATGACTTCGGCGACGGGACGCGACACGAGGTCGCCGCGCATCGACGGGATGATGCAGAACGTGCAGCGGTGGTTACAGCCTTCGGAAATCTTCAGATACGCATAGTGACGCGGCGTGAGCTTGACGCCCGCGGCGGGCACGAGATCGACGAACGGATCGTGCGGTTTGGGCAGATGGCTGTGCACGGCTTGCATCACTTCGCCCAGCGCATGCGGGCCCGTTACGGCGAGTACCTTCGGATGCACTTCCTCGATCAGGTTCGAGCCGCTCGCGCTCTGCTTCGCGCCGAGGCAGCCGGTCACGATCACCTTGCCGTTTTCGGTGAGCGCTTCGCCGATGGCATCGAGGCTTTCCTGAACGGCTTCGTCGATGAAGCCGCAGGTGTTGACGACCACGAGGTCCGCGCCGTCATAGGTGCCGGAGATCTCGTAGCCCTCCGCGCGCAGTTGCGTGATGATCTGTTCGGAGTCGACGAGGGCTTTCGGGCATCCGAGTGAAACGAACCCGACCTTCGGATTCGAAGCGGTCGGCGCGGCGGGGGTGGAAGTCTGCGACATAGAGAATGGTCCGGCGAGAGCGATGAGTGACGCGATATATGAGGGCTTGGGCGTGCAGCCCGGGCGCCGGAATCGCGGCAAACGTGGGTGCACCGTGCGACGGTGCACTCGTGGCGAGGTCCGTCGCGAAATGGGGCCATGTGGATCTTGTGGGAAGTCGGTTGGGCCCGCGCAAGCAACCTCGGATTATACCGTGGACGGGGTGCGCCGGGTTTGCCGGGGCGCGTCCCTTCGACGACGCTGTTCCTGCTCCGTGCAACTGCGAAACGACTGCGTCAAGTCCGGCTATCCAGCTTGCACAAGTATTGACAAATCATTACATCACTCCGATTCCATCGGAATCGTTTCTCTATTACTTTTCTTTCTCAAACGCAAAGTGACCAACCGCGGACACGGAAGAACAACGTCTACAAATAGAATTAATCTTAATGACAGAGACTAATAGATGAACGCTCAACACCCGCATGATCACCGGCCAATTAAACATGCGAAAAGAACCTGGCAGCAAAAAGCGACCACTGTGATTCCGCTTTATGTTCAATCGGCGCTAAGAACCGCCATCGACCTCGAGTCCGTTTCCTCCGCCGACTTCGACGATCTACTGTGGATCATGGCTCAGGAATCAGCCGGGATTGTCAATGCCCGCAATGGCGCTTCCACGGCTCGCGGCCTTTATCAGCTGCTTCATGCTCAGTACGGGTTGAATCCGCATGGTGAACATTCTTTCGGAAATGCCGTCGAAGAATGTCAGGGCGGCATCCGGTATATATACGGGCGATATCATTCCGCCAAGACAGCGCGAGATTTCTGGAAAAAACATCATTGGTATTAAATCTTATGCGCCAATTACTCAGCCTTATCGTGTTGCTATGCGCGGTGTCGATTCCCGGTTTCGCCTCGGACGTGATCCCGAAATTCGAGAACTATCCTGCTGCTCCAGAAACAGTACATAGAAAAGCAGCCGTGAAATTGGCGACCGCGCAAACTCGACGTTATGCGACGCAGTTGAGAGAAGCCCAGAAGCATCCCGTTGATTTCGCCGGCCATTTCGTGATGGCCAGTTGGGGATGCGGCGCGGGGTGCGTCATGGCGGCGGCCATCGACGCACCGACGGGCGCCGTCACCATGCTTCCCTTCACGGTTTCCGACTGGCCACTCGACGTAACCGAACCGCTGTCCTACCGGAAGGACAGTAGCCTGCTCGTGATTCGGGGCAGCCGAAGCGAAAAAGGCAACGGGACGTACTATTACGACTTCGGCGGCAAAGCCTTCCGCCTTCTGAAGGCGATCGAAGAATAACTGTGCCGGCGACGACGCGCCGCCCGGCGCGTGTCCGGGCGGAGTCAACCACGCGACGGGCGCTTTCTCGCCCTACTTCTTCTCCGGCTCCGGATTCCCTTGCGGCGTCGGCTGCGTAAACGGGAACGTGCTGAACATCGTCTTCGCCTGGTTCTGCATCTGCTCCTGCATCTGCACGAACATGTTCTTCGACTGCTCGATATAGCTGGTCATCATGCCTTGCATCATCGGAGCCTGCATGTTCATGAACTGCGACCAGACCTCCGGATTCATCGTCTTGCCCTCGTAGAGGCCCTTCGACTGATCCGCGAGTTTGCTCTGAATGTCGATGAACGCCTGGATGTTCTTTTCCAGGTACGTGCCCATCATGCCCTGCATCGCATGCCCGTAGAAACGGATGATCTGCGACAGCATGATCGACGAGAACATCGGCAGGCCGCCACTCTCCTCCTCGAGAATGATCTGAAGCAGGATGCTGCGCGTCAGGTCTTCGTTGCTCTTGGCATCGATGACCTTGAAATCCTCCTGATCCAGCACGAGCTGCTTCACATCGGTCAACGTGATGTAAGTGCTGGTCTCTGTATCGTACAGTCGACGGTTCGGATATTTCTTAATGAGTCGTTCGGCTGTTTTCTTTGTAGTAGTGGTCATGTAACGCCTTTGAGCGCGAATGAAGCGCAGAAACGGCGTCCTGTCGCACGCACAGCGAAACACTGCGCGTACGAGACGCCGCCAGAAACATCTGAACCATGTAACGTCCTGCGTTGTTCTTGCTGCGACAAAACAGGACGCTCACGGATCAGCCCATATGCAGGCCGCCGTTCAGCGAGAAGTCGGCCCCCGTCGAGAAGCCCGACTCGTCCGACGCCAGCCATGCAACGATCGACCCGATTTCATCCGGCGTGCCCAGACGGCGCACCGGAATCGTCGCGACGATCTTTTCCAGCACATCGGCGCGAATCGATTTCACCATGTCCGTGCCGATGTAGCCCGGCGAAACGGTATTGACCGTCACGCCCTTGGTGGCCACTTCCTGCGCGAGCGCCATCGTGAAACCGTGAATCCCCGCCTTCGCGGTCGAATAGTTCGTTTGACCGAACTGGCCTTTCTGGCCGTTCACCGACGAGATGTTGATCACGCGGCCCCAGCCACGCTCGACCATGCCGTCGATCACCTGTTTCGTCACGTTGAAGAGGCTGGTCAGGTTCGTGTCGATCACGGCCGTCCAGTCTTCATGCGTCATCTTGCGGAACACGACGTCGCGCGTGATACCCGCATTGTTCACCAGCACATCGATTTCGCCGACTTCGGCTTTCACCTTGTCGAACGCGGCCTTGGTCGACTCCCAGTCGCCCACGTTGCCTTCCGACGCAACGAAGTCGAAGCCCAGCGCCTTCTGGTCTTCGAGCCACTTCACGCGACGCGGGGAATTCGGGCCGCAGCCCGCGACGACCTTGAAGCCATCCTTAAGCAGACGCTGGCAAATGCTCGTGCCGATGCCACCCATGCCGCCCGTTACGTACGCAATTCGTTGTGACATAACACACACTCCATTATCGTTTTACGAGACGCCAGCCGCCTCGTGCTTCGCCTTCCAATGTCCGATGCATCGGGCGCGTTCGATGCAGCCATCCGCGCCAAAGTACCGGACCGCGCCGCGCTGCCAGTCGCCGTCAGGCGACACCGGCACGCGCGGCGGCCTCCTTGTGAAACGACCGCTTACGGACGCTCGAGCGCGAGCGCCACGCCCATGCCGCCGCCGATACACAGCGACGCGAGGCCCTTCTTCGCATCGCGCTTCTGCATTTCGTGCAGCAGCGTGACGAGAATCCGGGCGCCGGATGCGCCGATCGGGTGGCCGATCGCGATCGCGCCGCCGTTCACGTTCACCTTCGACGTGTCCCAGCCCATCTGCTTGTGCACGGCCAGCGCCTGCGCCGCGAATGCCTCGTTGATTTCCATCAGGTCGAGGTCGTTCACGCCCCAGCCCGCACGTTCCAGACAGCGGCGCGATGCCGGCACCGGGCCCATGCCCATCACCTTCGGATCGACGCCTGCGTTCGCGTACGCCTTGATGCGCGCGAGCGGCGTGAGACCGAGCGCCTCAGCCTTCTTCGCCGACATCACGACGACCGCCGCCGCACCGTCGTTCAGGCCCGACGCGTTCGCCGCCGTCACCGTGCCTTCTTTCGAGAAAGCCGGCTTCAAACCTGCCAGCGATTCGGCCGTGACGCCGTGGCGCACGAACTCATCCGTTGCGAACGACAGCGGATCGCCCTTACGCTGCGGAATCTGGATCGGCACGATTTCATCATCGAAGCGGCCCGACTTCTGTGCGGCTTCCGCCTTATTCTGCGAAAGTGCTGCGAACTTGTCCTGGTCTTCGCGCGAAATGCCGTATTCCTTCGCGACGTTTTCAGCCGTCACGCCCATGTGGTACTGGTTGTACACGTCCCACAGGCCGTCGACGATCATGCTGTCGATCAGCTTGGCGTCGCCCATGCGGAAGCCGTCGCGCGAGCCCGGCAGCACGTGCGGCGCCGCGCTCATGTTTTCCTGGCCGCCCGCGATGACGATGTCCGCGTCGCCCGCGATGATCGCGTTGGCGGCCAGCATCACGGCCTTCAGGCCCGAGCCGCACACCTTGTTGATGGTCATGCCGGGCACGGCCATCGGCAGACCGGCCTTGATCAGCGACTGACGCGCCGGGTTCTGTCCCGAGCCTGCCGTCAGCACCTGACCGAGGATGACTTCGCTAATTTGCTCAGGCTTGAGGCCCGAGCGCTCCAGCACGGCACGGATCACCGTGGCGCCCAGTTCCGGCGCCGCAATCTTCGCCAGCGACCCACCGAATTTGCCGACAGCCGTGCGGGCCGCCGATACGATCACTACGTCAGTCATTTTCGTTTCCTCCGGGGCTGCGGCGACATGCTCCACAGTACCCCGTCAAGTTGATAATCCGGTCAAGTCAGCATTACTGCGATACAGCGTCTGTCTCACTCCATCCGTCGTCACTCGTTATCCGTGTCGCGGCGGTCGCTCTTTTTACTTCGACGGCGACCGTAGCCAAATGATTCGGCACCCGAACGATTATTCGCGCTGCTGCACGTAGCGTCCAGGCGCGGGCTCGATCACCGGGAACTCGGCCGAGCCCGCTTGCGCCGCGGGCTTCACCTTCTTGCCGGCGAACTGGCCGAGCCAGCTCGTCCATTCGGGCCACCAGCTGCCGGGCGTTTCCGTGGCGCTCTCGAGCCAGTCGGCGGGATTGTCGGGCAGCGTTTTATCGTCGCCGGCTACCGACCAGAAACTGCGCTTCTTCTTCGCCGGCGGATTGATCACGCCGGCAATGTGCCCCGACGCGCCCAGCACGAACTTGCGCGGCCCCGTCAGCAGCGGCACCGACGCATACGCCGTTTCCCACGGCACGATGTGGTCTTCGCGCGAGCCGTAGATGAACGTCGGCACGTCGATACGCGACAGGTCCACCTTCTCGCCGCATGTGGTCAACGCGCCCGGATCGCGCAGCTTGTTTTCCAGATACGTGTTGCGCAGATACCAGCAGTACATCGGACCCGGCAGGCTCGTCGAATCGCTGTTCCAGTACAGCAGGTCGAACGGCATCGGCGTGCGGCCCTTCAGGTAGTTGTCGACCACGTAGTTCCACACGAGGTCGTTCGGGCGCAGGAACGAGAACGTATTCGCGAACTCGAGGCCGCGCATCAGACCAGGCGGCGTACCGTTCTTGCCGCCTATGGTCTGCTCGCGCATCTGCACATGCGCTTCGTCGACGAAGATGTCGAGGATGCCCGTGTCGGCGAAGTCGAGCATCGCCGTGAGCAGCGTCATCGACGCCGCCGGATGCTCGCCGCGCGCCGACGCCACGGCCAGCGCCGTCGCGAGCAGCGTGCCGCCGATACAGAAGCCGAGCGTGTTGATCTGCTCGCGGCCGCTGATCTGCCGCGTGGTTTCGATCGCGGCCAGCACGCCGTCGCCGATGTAGTCGTCCCATCCCTTCTCGGCGATCGACTGGTCGGCGTTGCGCCACGAAATCAGATACACCTGATGGCCCGACTCCACCGCGTGCGCGACGAGCGAGTTCTCAGGCTGCAGATCGAGGATGTAGTACTTGTTGATGCAAGGCGGCACGATCAGCAGCGGCCGCTCGTACACGGTGGCCGTGCGCGGCTTGTACTGGATGAGCTGCATCAGCTCGTTTTCGAACACGACGGAACCTTCCGACATCGCCAGATTCTTGCCGACGACGAAACGCGATTCGTCCGTCTGCGAGATCTTGCCGCGCTGCATGTCGTTGAGCAGGTTCATCACGCCCTGGCGCAGGCTTTCGCCGTTGCTTTCGAGCAGCGTCTTTTGCGCCTCGGGATTCAGCGCGAAGAAGTTGCTCGGCGAGGCGGCTGCCGTCCATTGCTGCACGGCGAAGCGGATGCGCTCGCGGGTTTTCTGATCGGTTTCGAGCGCATCGACCAGTTCCTGCAGATAACGCGCGTTCAACAGATACCACGCTGCCGTGTACGCGTAGACGGGCGTCGTCTTCCACGCATCCGAACTGAAGCGGCGGTCCTTGAGCTCGATAGCCGACGAGCTGGTCTGTGTGGACTGCTGCAGCAACTGCATCGCCTCGCGCGAATAGTCGGACTGCAACTGCTGAAGTCGCGTGGACGGGATCGATGCGCTCGGCACCTTCAACCCGGCAAGCTGCTGCGTGAACTGTTGCGCAAGCTGCGGATTGAATGCCTGCCCGAAGAATGCGTTGAACGGTTGCTGGCCTTCGGCCTGACCGCCCGGTTGAGCTTGCGTTTGCGCAAACTGTTTGGCCAGCTGTTCGAAGAAGGGATTCGCGAACGGCAGCGAGCCGGTCTGCGCCGTCGCCGCTTTCGCGAAGTCGGGCATGGCCGGAACACTAAATGGATTGCCGTTTGCTGCAGCCTGCGCGCCTATCGAACGCCATGCGTTCATCCAGGCATCGAACCATTGATGCACCCCTGCCGCATCCGCTTGCTGCTGCGTGCGGTCCGATGAGGTGTCCGTGCGAGAAGAAGTCGAGGAAGTTTGAGATGCAGCCATGCCTGCTTTTAACCGAAAGGTCCTCGCGGACGGGTTGAGAGGCAGGTACTTGCGCGGAAGGCGCGAGTGGATCGCGACCGCGTTACGCCCTTGCCCAGTGGAGAACATTCTTGCGCCCCATCGCAAGGCATGTCAATGCTTGTTCCCGATTTTGCCGCACTGCGATAATTTTTTCATCATCGTTTTCCCGATGTATATCAAGGCGATTTACCAGCGGATCAAACGTTCGTGGTGTGCAATGCAAAACGAGCCCGTTATGACGGGCTCGTCTGGCTCATGGAGGAACGCGCGGAACGCTTATGCACTGCGCAACCGCATAGGTCTTCTTACGTTCGCGCAGTGCAGCATAAGAATGTATGAGACCCTCATCGACGTCATCTCGCGCGCAGCAAAATTGTCTTTGCTCAGCGGCAGTTAGCGGCTTTTGTCATTGATCCGCGAGCCAGATCAGCGCGGCCATCCGGCCCGTCTCGCGATCGCGTCGATATGAGTAGAAACGCTCGCGTTCGGTGACCGTGCAATGATCGCCGCCCACCACGTTCGTCACGCCGATCTGCGCAAGACGCCAGCGTGCGAGCCGCGGCAGATCCGCGAGGTACTTGCCGGCGTTCAACGGGTGCTCGGCGAAGGCGCTGGCGACAATATCGCGTTGTGCGCCGCCGACACCCTTCATGAAGGCGTCACGCACGTCTGGTCCGACCTCGAAGGCCTGCGGACCGATGCAGGGGCCGAGATACGCATGCAGAACTGACATGTCAGTGCCCGCGAGCGACGCGACACGCTGCGCCGTGTTCTCCACGACACCCGACGCGAGACCGCGCCAGCCCGCATGCGCGGCGCCCACCGCGCGCCCCTGCGGATCGCACAGCAAAACGGGCATGCAATCGGCGATCATCACCACGCATACCGTGCCCGTCCGGTCGGTCACGCTGGCGTCGGCTTGCATCAGAGGCTCTCCGCGCTGTGTGGCGGCCAGCACGTCGTCGGCATTCACGACGGTCGCGCCATGAACCTGCGAGAGCCACGCGGCTTCATCTTGGCCTGTCAGCTTCATCAGACGTGCGCGGTTCGCTTCGACATGCACGGGCTCGTCGCCCGACTTCCTGCCGAGATTCAGCCCGCCCGGTCCGTCGACGCCATCGCGCCACGTGCCGAACGGCGGCAGGCTCACGCCGCCATTGCGCGTCGTGACGACTGCCCGCACGCGCGGCGACACGGACCACTCGGGGCGCAGCACATCGTTCGTGGTCAGCTCAGGCAGCGTCATGCGCGGTCGTCCTTGTCGGGTGAGGCTTCGTCGTCGGCATCGTCTTCATCGTCGTAGCCGTCTTCGATCGATGCTTCGGCTTCATCGTCGTAGTCGTCGTCATACTCGTCGAAATCCTCTTCGTACGCGGCTTCGTGCTCGCGGCCGAGGCCCAACGCTTCGGACAGTTCAGCGATATCGTCCGGCACGTCCGCGCGCCATTGCATCGTGCGGCCCGTGCGCGGATGAACCAGCGCGAGCCGCCACGCATGCAGCGCCTGGCGCGCGAAGCCGCCCGGCAGCGGCGCCACCGAACGCTTGCCGCGCGCCCGCCCATAAACGGGGTCGCCCAGCAGCGGATGGCCGATGTGCGCGCAATGCACGCGAATCTGATGTGTGCGGCCCGTTTCGAGATCGCAGTGAATGGCCGATACGGGCTGCCGCTCCCATATCGCCGAATCGATGCGCCGGAAGTGCGTGCGCGCCGGCTTGCCCGCTGCGCCCGTCACCACGGCCATGCGCGTGCGCTCACGCGGATCGCGGCCGATCGGCGCGTCGATCGTGCCTTCGTCGCGCATGTTGCCCCACACGAGCGCGAGATAGCGGCGTTTCACCGTACGCGCCTGCAGCTGGCGCACGAGATCGGTTTGCGCTTCGAGCGTGCGCGCGACGACCATCAGCCCGGACGTCTCCTTGTCCAGCCGATGCACGATGCCCGCGCGCGGCAGGCCCGCCGCCGCTTCGCCATAGCGATGCAGCAGGCCGTTGAGCACCGTGCCGCTCCAGTTTCCCGCAGCGGGATGCACGACGAGGCCGGCCGGCTTGTTGATCACGACGAGCGTGTCGTCCTCATAGACGATATCGAGCGGCACGGGTTCGGGCGTGAACGCGAGTTGCTCGGGCAGCAGATCGGGCACGAGCTCGATCGAGGCGCCAAGCGGCACCGGGTGGCGGATCTTCGCGGGCTGCCCGTCGACGCGCACGCGCTGCGCCTCGATCCAGCTTTGCAGCCGGCTGCGTGAAAACTCCGGAAAGACTTTGGCGAGCACCTTGTCGAGCCGCTCGCCAGCAAGCTCGGGCGGCACCGTGACGACGCGCGGCGTTTCGTCTGCACGCCGCGCGGAGCCTTGCTCCGCAGCGGATACAGACGGCGGGGCCAGCGCGTCGTCGACGAGATCGTCGTCGAGGGTATCGGCGCCCGGCTCACCTGCCGATACGTTGGCGGGGTCGGCGCTTGGGCTATAATCTTTGTTGCTCTTCCGCGCGCCCTGACCGGGGCGCGGAGTATTGGAACGGGTCATCGAGACTGGGTCACCTGGACGTAAAGCTAGACTGGAAAATGCGAGCCTTGAACATCATTACTCAAACTGTTCGAAAGACGGTGGCCCAAAAGCTGGCCAGGAAAGCAGCCCTCTATGGCGCTTCCATGGCGGCCGTTACGCTGGTAGCGGCCTGTCACGGCCTGCCGGAAAAGACCGACGAAACAGCCACGTGGACCAACAATAAATTATATACGGAGGCGCAAGACGCCTTGAGCGGTGGTGACTTCGGCAAGTGCGCGAAATATTTCGAAGCACTCGAAGGCCGCGACCCGTTCGGCCACTTCGCGCAGCAGGCGCAGATCAACGTCGCGTACTGCAACTGGAAGGACAGCGAAACGGACGCCGCCGACCAGGCCGTCAACCGCTTCATCCAGCTTCACCCGGATCACCCGGACATCCCTTACGCGTACTACCTGAAGGGCATGATCCACTTCAACGACGACCTGGGCCTGTTCGGCCGCTTCTCCGGTCAGGACATGAGCGAGCGCGATCCGAAGTCGCTGCGCGAGTCGTATGACGCGTTCAAGGTCGTCGTCGACAAGTACCCGCAGAGCAAGTACGCACCGGACGCGGCTCAGCGCATGCGCTATATCGTGAACGCGCTGGCGTCGCACGAAGTGCACGCAGCGGACTACTACTACCGCCGCGGCGCGTATGTGGCCGCCATCAACCGCGCGCAGCTCGCGATCAAGGAATACAAGAACGCGCCCGCGATCGAAGACGCGCTGCATATCATGATGCTGTCGTATCAGAAGCTCGATCAGCCGCAGCTTGCGGACGACACGAAGCGTATCCTGGCCGGCACCTTCCCGGACAGCCCGTACATCACGGGCCATGCCCGCCCGGGCAAGGAAAAGTCGTGGTGGCAGTTCTGAGCCGCCTGACGGAATAAGAAAAAACGCCACGGTTCATACCGTGGCGTTTTTGTTTCTGGCGTCCGCATTTCCGCGTTTTCGCATTGGGCGGACGCTTCAGCCCGTCACGTTCAGTCGCGCTCGAAGAGCGCAATCGACTCGACGTGCGACGTATGCGGGAACATGTTCACGACGCCCGCACCCTTCAAGCGATAGCCCGCTTCGTGCACGAGCAGGCCCGCGTCGCGCGCGAGCGTCGCCGGGTTGCACGACACGTAGACGATGCGCTTCGGCAACGGCCCTTCGCCGCTCTGCGCGATGTCCGCCAGCGCCTTCGACACCGCGAGCGCGCCTTCGCGCGGCGGATCGATCAGGTACTTGTCGAAGTGACCGAGCGCGCGGATGTCGTCGGCGGTGACTTCGAACAGGTTGCGGCTCGCAAACGACGTATGGCTGTCGACGCCGTTTTCCTTCGCGTTGTCGAGCGCGCGCGAGGTCAGCACCTCACTGCCTTCGATACCGACCACTTCGCGCGAGATCCGCGCGAGCGGCAGCGTGAAGTTGCCGATGCCGCAGAACAGATCGAGCACACGGTCGGTCTTCGCGGGCGCCAGCAGGCGCAGCGCACGACCGACCAGCACACGGTTGATCTGATGGTTGACCTGCGTGAAGTCGGTGGGGCGGAACGGCATGCGGATGCCGTATTCGGGCAGCGTGTAGTCGAGCTGCGCATCGAGCGGATAGAACGGATAGACCGAGTCCGGACCCTTCGGCTGGAGCCAGAACTGGACGTTGTGCTGATCGGCGAAATCGCGCAGCACCTGTTCGTCGGCCTCGTTGATGGGCTCCAGAACGCGCAGCACGAGCGCCGTCACCGACGAGCCGACGGCCAGTTCGATCTGCGGCATGCGGTCGCGGATCGACAGCGCTTCGACCATGTGCCGCAGCGGCACCAGCATGTCGGACACATGCGGCGGCAGCACTTCGCAGCTCGTCATGTCGGCGACGTAGCTGCTTTTCTTTTCGTGGAAACCGACCAGCACGCCGCCCTTCTTCACGACGTTGCGCACGGTGAGGCGCGCGCGATAGCGGTAGCCCCACGACGGGCCGTGGATCGGCCGGAACACGGTTTCCGGGCGCAGCTTCGACAGATGCATCAGATTGTCTTCGAGCACGCGCTGCTTGACGGCGATCTGCGCGCGCACGTCGAGATGCTGCATCGAACAGCCGCCGCAGATGCCAAAAAACTTGCACTGCGGGCGCGTACGGATCACGCTCTCTTTAAGGATATCGACGACCTGCGCCTGTTCGAAGCTCGGTTTTTTCCGGTAGCTCGAATAGGTGACGCGTTCGCCGGGCAGCGCGCCCTCGACGAAGATGACCTTGCCGGGCGAGCCGTCTTCCGTGACGGTGCGGCCGACGCCGCGCGCTTCCATGTCGAGCGACTGAATATCGAGTTCGGGCGCCTTGAACGGGCCAGCGGCAGCGTCTTCGCGCGCCTGCTTGCTCTTCCTGGACGAGCGCGTTTTACCAATGTGGGGGACAGTTTCGGACACCTGCGACTTCCTGACAGACTGTGTAAAAGTGGGACCAAACACGAGATTGTAGACGAACGACACACACCGACGGAGATTTGACGATGCGACTGATCAGCTGGAATGTCCAGTGGGGACGCAGTGCGCACGGGGACGTGAACTTGTCGCGCACGATCGACGAGGCTCGGCGGCTCGTCGATTTCGACGTGTTTTGCATACAGGAGGTCACGCGCGGCTTTTCGGTGCTGGCGGGTCATCCGGGCGACGACCAGTTCGCCGAGATTGCCGACGCCCTGCCCGGCTTCACGGTGCTGGAGGCAATCGGCGCGGATTTGCCCGCGTTGAAGCTCGATGCGCCCGCGGCGCCGCGACGGCAATTCGGCAATGCGATTGCGACGCGTCTGCCCGTCGAGCGTGTGATCCGGCATTCGTTGCCGTGGCCGGCTGATCCGGAGGCGCCGTCGATGCAGCGCGTCGCGCTCGAGGCTGTGCTGCGCGCGCCGGGCGGTCCCGTGCGGGTGATCGTGACGCATCTCGAGTTTTATTCGCTTAAGCAGCGGCTTGCGCAGGTTGATCGGCTGCGCCAGTTGCAGCAGGAGGCCGCTGGGCATGCGGCTCACCCCGTTCCTGCTGAGAATGCGATCGGGCCTTTTGCTGATACCGGGCGGCCTGTCAGCGCGATCGTTTGCGGCGATTTCAATAGCGCATATGGCAGTGACGCCTATCGGCGGATGCTGGAGCCGCTCGACGGTAGTCCTTCTTTTATCGATGCGTGGACCGCGTTGCATCCCGGGCAGACGCCGCCTATGACGGCGGGTGTCTATGACAAGGTCCAATGGGCGGATGGGCCGCTGACCTGTGATTTTGTGTTCGTTACCGAGGATTTGCGGACGAGATTACGTAGGTGTGAGGTCGATGGCGCGACCCGCGCTTCGGATCATCAGCCGATAGTTGTAGAGATGGGTTGATTTTTGTTTGTCTGCGACGCTGGGTGGTTTGCTTGTTTTTTGCGCTGGCATCCGCGTGATGTTATTGGTTCGCTAGCGTCGCCCCTGTGCGGGGCGGCACCTACTTTTCTTTGCCGCCGCAAAGAAAAGTAGGCAAAAGAAAGCGGCTCACACCGCCAGCCCATCTTCTTATCCACGGGCCCCCAACGTCCCGATGCCTCACACGGCCGTGCCCTGGTCGGTGCTCGTTGCCAACGCTTTGAATGAACGCCTCACCCACTTCGAATACCCGCACCAAGGCCGGCGGCAGCGAATGGGTTGCGCCGCCCAGGTGGCAAACTGTGTGTAGGTTGTCGCACCGAACAGGCTAGCGCCCTTACAGGGTGGAACACGTGCGCTACTGGTCCGAAGTGAGGCGTGTGGAGTACCTGGGCCGACACACCGTTTGCCACCTGGGCGGCGGTGGACCGTCTGGTACGGCATGCTGTAGTACGGGTGTGTGAAGCGGGTGAGGCGCACCGCAAGAGCGCTGGCAACGAGCGTGGGTCACGTGGTTGCCGTGTGAAGCGTAAGAACCTCTGGGGGCCCTCAGGCAGGGACAAGGATTGGCGGTGTGAGCCGCTTTCTTTTGCCTACTTTTCTTTGCGGCGGTGTACAGACTGGAGACATCGCTGACAGGTGTACAGGGACATGACTGACACTTTCGGGTAATCAAACGCCCGGATTCCAACCATGCCCTGGGATGTAAAAGACACCATGAATCGTCGCGAAGATTTCGTCTGCGAGGCCGCCACACAGGCGGTCCCGTTCAGCGAGCTATGCCGTAAATTCAAGATCACCCGCCAGACCGGCTACAAGTGGCTCGCCCGCCACAAGTCTGAGGGTAGCAAGGGGCTGGCCGACCGCTCCCGGCGCCCGCATCACAGCCCCACACGCTCACCGGAGCACATCGAGGCACTGGTGCTGGACCTGCGCCGCCAGCATGGCTGGGGCGGACGCAAGATCGCACGGCGCCTGCGCGATCTGGGCCAGATTGAGGTTCCCGCGCCCGCCACCATCACCGAGATCCTGCGACGCCACGGGCTCATTGATGAACAGGCGTCCCGCCAGCGCCAGCACTGGCAACGCTTCGAGCACGAGCATCCGAACTCGTTGTGGCAGATGGACTTCAAGGGCGACTTCCCGACCCTGGAGAGCGGGCGCTGCGCGCCGCTGACGGTCATCGATGACCACTCGCGCTACAACATCGTGCTGAGCGCCTGCGCGCGCACCACCACCGGGATCGTGCAGGCAGAGCTTGAGCGGGCGTTTCGCTGCTACGGACTGCCATCGCGCATCAACACCGACAACGGCGCGCCGTGGGGCTCGCCCAGTGCGCCGGGGCAGCTCACCGAGCTCGCGGTCTGGCTGATCCGGCTGGGCATCCAGGTGAGCTACAGCCGCCCATATCACCCGCAGACCAATGGCAAGGATGAACGGTTTCACCGCTCGCTGAAGGCTGAAGTGCTGGAGCGGCACACGTTCACCACGCACGCGCACGTGCAGCAGGCACTGGATCGCTGGCGGCAGGTGTACAACACCGAACGACCGCACGAGGCACTGGGGATGGCGGTGCCGGTCACCCGCTACGCGTGCAGCCTGCGCAGGATGCCGGAGCGGCTGCCCGAGCCCGAATACGGTTGCGGCGATGAAGTGCTACAGGTCAATGCAAGCGGCGTGGTGCGCGTGCGAGGCGAGAAAGTGAAGCTCTCGATTGCGCTCAAGGGGCTGCAGGTGGCAGCCCGCCCGAGCGAAGAAGACGACGGGGTGATCGAGATCTGGTTCGCCCATCAGCGAGTCGCAAAACTTGACCTGAAGACAGTAAAACCCTGACCATCATGTGTCAGCGATGTCTCTGTACATGTGTCAACCATGTCTCCAGTCTGTACACGGCGGCAAAGAAAAGTAGGTGCCGCCCCGCACAGGGGCGACGCGTGAAGCACGAAGGCAAATCGCGGATGCCAGCAAAAACAAAAGCAAACCACCCAAGCGTCGCAGACACCAAAACCCACTAATTATCGAACGCAGAGAGATACTCAGCCCAGTGTGGCGCCGCCTCCTGCGCCAAGGAGTTCTTCACGAGTGCGATTTCATCCGCATACTCTTCCGGCGAAAACCCACCGCGCATCAACTGAAACCGGCAATAAAGCAGATAGGTATTAACGACATCCGTCTCACAGTAATTACGGATCTCATCGATCCGCCCAGCCTGAAACGCGTGCCACACCTGCCCGCCATCCATCCCGAGCTTGCCGGGAAAACCACACAGCTTGGCAAGCGCATCGAGCGGCGCATTCGCCCGCGCCTGATACATCGCGAGCACATCCATCAAATCGGTATGCCGCGCGTGGTATCGGCTGATGTAGTTGTTCCACTTGAAATCGCGGTCATCCTCGCCAAGATCCCAAAACCGGTTCGCGCGAATGCCATTCACCAGCGCACGATAATTCAGCACCGGCAGATCGAAACCGCCGCCGTTCCACGACACGAGCTGCGGCGTGTACTTCTCGATCGTGCGATAAAACGACTGCACGAGCGAAGCCTCGCCGTCCGATGTCGTACCAAGCGACCGCACCCGAAAGCCACTGTTGTCGCGGAACACGCAGGAAATCGCCGCGACACGCTGCAGGTGATGCGGCAGAAAATCGCTGCCCGTCTTCTCGCGCCGCGCCGCAAACGCGTGCTCGGCCACTTCTTCGTCGGACATCGTTGCGGGAAGACTTTCAAGCCGGCGAATGCCGGCGACATCGGGAATCGTCTCGATGTCGAATACCAGAATGGGAGTCATCAGTTTCTAGAGAACAGCGTCCTTCCGAACGCCATTGGACGCAAAGAAGCGCTTCAGACGCACGAGCGCCTCTTGCTGGATCTGGCGCACACGCTCGCGCGTGAGGCCCATTTCGTCGGCGAGTTCTTCGAGCGTGGCCGGTTCGATGTGATTCAGCCCGAAGCGGCGTTCGATCACATGGCGGTGCTTGTCGGAGAGCCGCGCGAGCCACGCGCGCGTCAGCGTCTCGAGCTCGCGGTGCTGCACCTCGGCATCGGGCGACTGGCTCTGGTCGTCGGACAGCAGATCGAGCAGGCTGCTCGCCGGGTCGAGATCGAGCGGCGCATCGAGCGACGCCGTGTGCTCGTTCAACGCCAGGATATCGGTGACTTCGTCCGTCGTCTTGCCCGTCAGATACGCGATATCGTCGATGCTCGCGTCGCGGCGCTCGGCCGCTTCGCCCGAATTCATCGAATTCTTTTCGAGGTGGCGCTTCGCGCGCAGCACCTGGTTCAGCTCGCGGATCACGTGCACAGGCAGCCGCACCGTGCGCGCCTGATTCATGATCGCGCGCTCGATGCTCTGGCGAATCCACCACGTCGCATACGTCGAGAAGCGGAAGCCGCGCGTCGGATCGAACTTTTCGATCGCGTGCATCAGGCCGAGGTTGCCCTCTTCGATCAGATCGAGCAACGGCACGCCGCGATTCAGATAGCCCTTCGCGATGCTGACCACGAGCCGCAGATTGCGCTCGATCATCACCTGGCGCGCTTCGAATTCGCCCGCCTTCGCAAGGCGCGAGTAGCGCTGCTCTTCCTCGACGGTAAGCAGCGGCTTGACGCTGATCCGGTTCAGGTAGTGCTGGATCGTGTCGGCCGTGAGTTCGGCCTGCAGCAGCGCGCGAAAATCGTCGGCGTCGGGCGCGGAATCGTTTGCGCTTTCGCGCCCCTCGGATTCCTCGTCGCGACCCGATGCACGCTCTTCGGGATCGTTCGCGTTGTCGAGGTCCTCGACGTTGTCGTCATCGACCTCCGAAGCGCCAGCGTCGTCCACCGAAACAGGCGTGGCACGGCTCACGGACTCAGTCTCTGCTTGCGATGGGCGGCGCTTCGATTTCGGCATGGTCGTATCGCTTGGCTTATTGCGGCGGCAAATACTTCATTGGGTCGACAGGCTTACCCTGGCGGCGAACTTCGAAATGCAACATCACGCGGTCCGAATCACTGTTGCCCATTTCGGCGATCTTCTGACCTTTGGTCACCGCGTCACCCTCTTTTACCATCAAAGCACGGTTATGTGCATACGCGGTGAGATACGTCGCGTCATGTTTGATGATAATGAGATTGCCGTAACCGCGCAGCCCATTTCCTGCATAAACCACGCGACCATCAGCGGAAGCCTTTACCGCTTCGCCCGCCGATCCGCCGATGTTCACGCCTTTGTTCTTCGAATCATCAAAGCCGTTCAACAACGGGCCACGCACGGGCCACGCAAACGTCACGTTGCCATTCGACGCCGTCGCATCGCTGGCAGCGGGCGGCGGCGTGAGCGCCTGTGCACCGGAGGCGCCCGGCGCCGCACCGTAAATGGGCGGCTGGTTGGCCGCACCCGCCGAGGGCGCCGGCTGCACGCCCGCAATCGGCGCGCTCTGCACCGCGCCACCGCCGATCGGCGCCGTCGCGACACCCGGCACCACGGGTGCGCCGTTCGCGCCCGGCGGCGCCACGCGCAGCAACTGGTCGACTTCGATCTGGTTCGGGTTCGTCAGGTTGTTCCACGCGGCGATGTCGCGATAGTTTTGACCGTTTTCGAGCGCGATCCTATACAAGGTATCGCCAGGCTTCACTCGGTAGTAGCCCGGAGGCGGCGGGCCGAGCGGCACGGCAGGCTGCGCGCCGGGCGCGGCGCCCGGCTGCGTGACGGTGCCCAGGGTGCCGGAGCGATCGACGACGGGCGCCTGATCGAGCCGCGTTGCACATGCGGCCAGCACGGACAGCATGGCCACGCAAACGCTGCGCTGAGCGACGGACAACGGGACATTCAGGCTTGTTCTTTGCATCGCGCGAAACATACTCATCGGGGTTAAATCACTCCGGATTTTAAGGGGACAAAGAAAACGCGATCAAGCCGCGATTCGCGCCACTGCGCGGGCCCCGTGCGCTCGACGAGCGTGAGTACCTGCGACTGTCCGTCCTGCGATCCGACAGGCGCCACGAGCCGCGCGCCGATGGCAAGCTGCTCGAGCAGCGCCTGCGGCACATCGAGTCCGGCTGCCGCGATCACGATCGCATCGAACGGTGCTGCCGCCGGCAAACCGATGCGTCCGTCGCCGTAATGCAGACGGATGTTCGGGATGCGCAGTGGGCGCAGGTTCGTCTTCGCACGCTCGTAAAGTGGCTTGATGCGTTCAATCGAATACACGTCGCGCGCGACGTGGCTCAGCACCGCGGCCTGATAGCCACAGCCGGTGCCGATTTCCAGCACGTTCGCAAGCGTGCGGCCCTGCGCGGCCAGCTCGATCATCCGCGCGACCACCGAAGGCTTGGAGATGGTCTGGTGATGGCCGATCGGCAGCGCCGCGTCCTCGTAAGCCTGCGTGGCGAGACCGGGATCGACGAACATGTGACGCGGCACCATCGCCATCGCGTCGAGCACGCGCGGGTCCGTGATGCCGTTCGCCCGCAGCCTTTCGACCATCCGCTCGCGCACGCGTTCTGAGGTCAGCGTGACGGCACTCGTCAACGCGACGTTGGGCGCGCCCGTGCGTTCGAACGATGCCGTCACGGGGCGCGGCAACTGGTTGCGCGCGCCGTCATTGCGGATCGTGGTGACGCCTTTCGTATTGACGATTGCGGACGGACTTTTTGTAATCGCAGGCGTTCGCGCGGACGAACCGGCCGACTTCGCGTTCGAATTGAGGATGCCGGCCGCGCCCTTCGCGCCCGACGGCGCTTTTGCGGCGACGGCGCCGCTCACGCCGCTGCGCTTGCGGTCTGCGGCCTGCGTGTTCAGGTTGGGTACGGCCGCCCTGGTCGCGGCGGGCTTGGATGCAGCCGGCCTGGCCGCCCCCGCTTTCGCGCCGCGCGCGTCCGCCCGGCGCGGCTCGCGCACCAGGTCTTCGAGTCCAAGCGGAAAGCGTTTTGCGCGCTCGCCCGTCATGAAGCGCGGCTCCCGGCGCTCAGCCAGTCGCGCGCCGCGGGCAGCATTGCCGTATGGGTCAGGTCGAGTTGCAGCGGCGTGATGGACACGAAGCCGTTGGCCACCGCGTGGAAGTCCGTGCCTTCGCTGGCATCGCGCGCACTGCCCGACGGCCCGATCCAGTAGATCGGCTCGCCGCGCGGATTGGTCTGCCGGATCACCGGCTGCGACGGATGCCGCTTGCCGAGGCGCGTGATGCGCCACTCGCGCAGCTGCTCGTAAGGCAGGTTCGGAATGTTGACATTCAGCAACGGATAGCCCGGCAACGGACGCTCGAGATAATGCGCGACGATTTCGGCCGCGACGCGCGTCGCGTCTTCGAGATGCACCCAGTCTTTATCGACGAGTGAAAACGCGATGGCGGGCACGTTGAACATGATGCCTTCCGTCGCCGCGGCGACGGTGCCCGAGTACAGCGTGTCCTCGCCCATGTTCTGGCCGTTGTTGATGCCCGACACGACGAGATCGGGCGTATGGTCGAGCATGCCCGTCAATGCGATGTGGACGGAATCGGTCGGCGTGCCGTTCACGTAGTAGAAGCCGTTGGCCGAGCGCAGCACCGACAGCGGGCGCGAGAGCGTGAGCGAATTCGACGCGCCGCTGCAATTCTGTTCGGGAGCCATCACGGTGACATCGGCGAGCGGCTTCAGCGCTTCGTAAAGCGCAGCAAGGCCTGGCGCCAGATAACCGTCGTCATTGCTGAGTAGGATTCGCATCCGGCGATTGTAACCGAGGAAACAAGGCACGCGAACGACACACGGGCCCCGTGCATGCCTATGCTTTTCATGCGGCGCGGCATGTGCGCAGCGGCACGATGAAAGCGTACGGTCGTTCGAGCTTGCTTTACACTGCTTCGCTGCAAGGGTTCAACGAGCCGGCAGATGATGGCGTCACCGCGGCACACGCGTTGCCTCCACCACGCGACCGGCACGCAACCGGCAGCACGCTTATGAACCATGCATGAACCCGTGAAGCCAGCAACACACATCGACCGATGGGAGACACGATGCGCGCAATCCGCTGCAACCAGTACGGCCCGCCTGAAGGCCTGAGCATCGAGGAACTGCCCGACCTCGTGCCGCAAGTCGGCCAGATCGTCATCGACGTCAAAGCGGCGAGCGTCAACTTTCCCGACGTACTGATCATCCAGAACAAATATCAGTTCAAGCCGCCCCTGCCCTTCACGCCCGGCGCGGAAGTCGCGGGTATCGTGCGCGCGGTCGGCGACGGCGTCACACAGTTCCGGCCCGGCATGCGCGTGGTGGCCTACACGCAGCAAGGCGGCTTCGCCGAGCAGGCGGTCGCGGACGCGAGCGCGTGCGTGCCGTTGCCCGACGACGCCGACCTCGAAACGGCTGCCGTCTTCACGCTCGCCTATGGCACGTCGCATCACGCCGTGGTCGATCGCGCGGCGCTGAAAGCGGGTGAAACGATGCTCGTGCTCGGCGCGGCAGGCGGCGTAGGACTCGCCGCCGTCGAAATCGGCAAGGCGCTCGGCGCGCGCGTGATCGCGGCGGCATCGAGCGACGAGAAACTCGCGACCTGCGTCGCGCATGGTGCCGACGCAACCATCAACTACGCGACGGAAGACCTGCGCGAACGGATCAAGGCGCTCACCGACGGCAACGGGCCCGATGTCATTTACGACCCAGTCGGCGGCAGTTACGCTGAACCCGCCTTTCGCAGCATCGGCTGGCGCGGGCGCTATCTCGTCGTCGGTTTTGCGAACGGCGACATTCCGAAGCTGCCGTTCAATCTCGCGCTGCTGAAAGGCGCGAGCATCGTCGGCGTGTTCTGGGGCGATTTCGCGCGGCGTGAGCCGCAACGCAATGCCGCCGCATTTCAGCAGATGCTCGGCTGGATTCGCGAAGGCAAGCTCCAGCCGCTCGTGTCGGCGCGCTATCCACTCGAAGACACGGCGCGCGCGCTCAACGACATGGCACAGCGGCGCGTGCTCGGCAAAATCGTGATCACGCCGTAAGCATCAGTCCGTGCCTCAGACACAAACGGCGCGTGGCCTTCGCAGGTCACGCGCCGTTCGTATCTGGAACATCAGGCGGTCAGAGCTTTTCGGTCTCGCCGCTCTTCGGCTGCCATTTCATCAGGCGCTTCTCCATCGCGCCGACGATCGCATCCAGTATCAGCGCGAAGGCCGTCAGCACGAGGATGCCGGCGAACACGGTGTTGATATCGAACGTGCCTTCGGCCTGCAGGATCAGATAGCCGACGCCGCGCGCAGAACCGAGATACTCGCCGACCACCGAGCCGACGAACGCCAACCCCACCGACGTATGCAGGCTCGAAAACACCCAGCTCATCGCGCTCGGCAGATAGACGGCGCGCAGCAGCTGCTTGCGGCTCGCGCCGAGCATGCGCGCGTTCGCGAGCACGACCGGGCTCACTTCCTTCACGCCCTGATAGACGTTGAAGAACACGATGAAGAACACGAGCGTCACGCCGAGCGCGACTTTCGACCAGATGCCAAGGCCGAACCACACGCCGAAAATCGGCGCGAGAATCACGCGCGGCATCGAGTTGGCCGCCTTGATGTACGGATCGAACAAGGCGCTAGCGAGCGGCGACAACGCGAGCCACAAGCCGACGCCGAGCCCCAGCACCGTGCCGAGCGCGAACGCGAGCACGGTTTCGATCAGCGTGATCCACAGGTGCAGATAGATTTCACCGGACGCGAACCATTCCCAGATCCGCAAGAGCACTTTCTGCGGCTCGCCGAAGAAGAACGCGGCCTTGTTCGCGTCGTCGAAATAGAACGCGGGTAGCAGCGTCGGGCTCGTCAACACGTACCAGAGCACGAAGCACAGCACGAGCAGCAGCCACTGCCAGATCACCAGATTCGCGCGGTTCGGACGCAATGCTTTCCACATTTCAGTTGCCCTCCGGCGCGACCGTCAGTTGCTGCTGATAACCCTTGAGCACTTCATCGCGCAGCACACTCCAGATCTGCGCGTGCAGTTCGACGAAACGCGGATGCGAGCGCACTTCGGCGACATCGCGCGGGCGCGGCAAATCGATCGTGAACTCGCCGATCGGCCGCGTGCCCGGCCCCGCCGACAGCACCACGACGCGGTCCGACATCGCGATCGCTTCGTCCAGATCGTGCGTGATGAAGAGTACGGCCTTGCGCTTCGCGGCCCACAGATCGAGCAGTTCGTTTTCCATCAACTGGCGCGTCTGGATGTCGAGCGCCGAAAACGGCTCGTCCATCAGGATGATGTCGGGATCGAGAATCAGCGTCTGCGCCATCGCGACCCGCTTTCTCATGCCGCCCGACAATTGATGCGGATAACGGTCCCCGAAGCCGCCGAGACCGACGCGCTTCAGCCATTCGTCGGCGCGCGCGAGGGCTTCGGCGCGCGGCACGTCGTGAAACTGCAGACCGGCCAGTACGTTGTCGAGCGCCGAGCGCCACGGCATCAGCGCGTCGGCCTGGAACATGTAGCCCGCGCGCCGGTTGATGCCCGTAAGCGGTTTGCCGAACACCGTCACCGCGCCCGAGGACGGCTCCAGCAGCCCCGCGCCGACGTTCAGCAAGGTCGACTTGCCGCAGCCCGTCGGGCCGACGACGGAGACGAACTCGCCCGGCGCAATGCGCAGCGTCGTGTCCTTGACGGCGGTGTAGCTTTGCCCGTGCTTCTCGCGCGAGGCAAACGTGCAGGTGATGTTTTCGAGCGCCAGGGCGGCAACGGTCATCGTTCGGCTCGCTTGTTTCGATGCTTGGTTGGTTCGATGTCGCTATGTCATCCCGCGCGCGTGTCGCCGGGCACACGCCCGGCACCGGTCGAGATTGAATCGAGGCTGGATGACGCGTTATGCCTTGACCGTGGCGAGCGCCTTCTTCACGAAGTCGTTCGTCCAGGTCTTCGACAGATCGATCGGCTTGCCTTTTATCGTCTCGTCGAACGCCTGCAGCGTCTTCAGCGACGTCGCTGGGCCGTCGGCGGGCATCAGGCCATCGGGCGACATCGCCTCTTTCACGTGCTGCCACGAATCCAGATACAGCGCGCGGTCGCCGAGCAGATAGGACTCGGGCACGGTGTTGATCAGTTCGGTGCCCGTCGCCGTCTGCAGCCACTTGAGCGCACGCACCATTGCGTTGGTCAGCGCCTGCGTCGTATTCGGATTCTTGCTGATGAACGATTGCGAGGCGTACAGGCAGCCAGCCGGCATATTGCCGCCGAACACCGTACGCGTGTCGCTGAGCGTGCGCGTATCCGACACGATGCGAATCTCGCCCGAGCGTTCGAGCTTGGTCATCACCGGGTCGAGATTGGCAAGCGCGTCGATCTGGCCGGACTGCAACGCGGCGATCGCGCCTGCCCCCGCACCGACGCCGATAAACGACACGTCCTTCGCCGTCAGCCCGGCTTTGGCGAGCACGAAGCTCGCCATGATCGAGGTCGACGAACCCGGCGCCGTGACGCCGATTTTCTTGCCCTTGAGATCCGCGATGGTCTTGTAGTTCGCCATCGTCTTCTTCGACACGGCGAGCACGATCTGCGGCGCGCGGCCTTGCAGCACGAATTCGCGGAAGTACTGGTTCTTCGCCTGCAACAACAGCGTGTGCTCGAACGCGCCGGACACCACGTCCGCGCTGCCGCCGACAGCCGCTTTCAAGGCCTGCGAGCCGCCCGCGAAATCGGAAATTTCGATGTCGAGCCCTTCGTCCTTGAAGAAATTGCGGCGCTCGGCGATGGTGAGCGGCAGGTAGTAGAAGAGATTCTTGCCGCCGACGGCGATCGAGACTTTCGACGTTTCCAGCTTGCTTTGCGCGAACGCGAGCGGCGAGCCGACGAGCGAGGCGCCCGCGAGTGCCGCGCCGCCTGCGAGGAAGCTTCTTCGTTGCATGGTCCTGTCTCCGGTTTTTGTTCTATCGCGGGCTGGTCCGCCCGTCTTCGTGCGCTAACGCAGGCGCCCGCTACACGATCTGTTGCGCGTGCAACCTTGCAATGTGGTCCGCATCATAACCCAGCGTTTGCAGAACTTCATCCGTATGTTCACCCAGTTCCGGCCCGAGCCAGCGCGTCTCACCGGGCGTCTCCGAGAGCTTCGGCGTGACGTTCGGCAGCGTGATGTCGCGGCCGTCCTGCCACTTGAACGTCTGGATCATCTGACGCGCGACGTATTGCGGATCGGTGAACATGTCGGCCACGCTGTAGATGCGGCCCACGGGCACGTCGGCGGCGTTGAGCACGTCGAGCGCTTCGTCGATCGTGCGGCTGGCGAGCCACGCGGCGATCGCGCCGTCGATTTCCTGCGTACGCGGCACGCGGCCGTCGTTATGCGCGAGGGCAGGATCGTTCGCGAGGTCTTCGCGGTCGATCGCGAGCATCAGACGCTTGAAAATCGGATCGCTGTTGCCGCCGATCACAATGCTGCCGTCGCGGCACGGATAGGTGTTGGACGGAACGATACCCGGCAGCGATGCGCCCGTGCGCTCGCGCACCATGCCGTACACGCCGTATTCGGGCACCACGCTTTCCATCATGTTGAACACGGCTTCGTAAAGCGCGACATCGACGACCTGCCCTTTGCCGCCGTTCACCTGCCGATGATGCAGCGCCATCAGCGCGCCGATCACGCCGTGCAGCGCCGCGATCGAATCGCCGATCGAAATGCCGATGCGCGGCGGCGGCAGGTCCGGATAGCCGGTGATATGGCGCAGGCCGCCCATCGATTCGGCAATCGCGCCGAAGCCGGGACGGTCGCGATACGGGCCCGTCTGGCCGTAGCCGGACAGGCGCACCATCACGAGGCCGGGATTTTCCGCCGACAGCACGTCATAGCCGAGGCCGAGCTTGTCGAGCAGCCCGGGGCGAAAATTCTCGACGACGATATCCGCTTCCTTCGCGAGCTTGCGGACGATTTCCTTGCCTTCGTCGGCTTTCAGATTGATCGTCACGGACTTTTTATTGCGCGCCTGCACGGCCCACCACAGCGACGTGCCGCCCACTTCGGGATAGAGTTTGCGCCATTTGCGCAGCGGATCGCCGCCCTTCGGATCTTCGATCTTGATCACGTCCGCGCCGAACTCGCCGAGAAAGCGCGCGGCGAACGGACCCGCGATCAGCGTGCCGAGTTCGAGCACCTTGACGCCCGCGAGCGGTCCCTTGGGCTTTTCCGCTTCGGGCTTTTCCGTTGGCGTTGAAGTGGATGCGCTCATGTGTCTCCTGATCTTCGTTGTGCTGGCCGGGCGGTCCTGCTGTCACGCGATGTGGTTCGGACGACGCGCCGCTACATCGAGCGCCTGTCGAGCATCGCGCGCGCAATGGTGCCCGCGTCGACATATTCGAGTTCGCCGCCCACGGGAACGCCGCGCGCGAGCCGCGTCACGGAGAGGCCGCGCGCCTTGAGCGTCTGGCCGAGATAATGGGCCGTCGCCTCGCCTTCGTTGGTGAAGTTGGTTGCGAGCACGACTTCCTTGACGACGCCGTCCGACGCGCGTTTGACGAGCCGGTCGAAATGGATTTCCTTGGGGCCGATGCCATCGAGCGGGCTGAGCCGCCCCATCAGCACGAAATACAGGCCACGGTAGGTCATGGTCTGTTCGAGCATGATCTGGTCGGCGGGCGTTTCGACGACGCACAGCAGCGTCGGATCGCGCTCGGCGTCGCTGCACACCTCGCAGATCTGCGCTTCCGTGAACGTATTGCACTTCTCGCAGTGCTGCAGATGCTCGGTGGCGAACAGCAACGAGCGGCCCAGTTTCTCGGCGCCTTCCCGATCGTGCTGCATCAGGTGATACGCCATACGCTGCGCGGACTTCGGACCGACGCCGGGCAGCGCGCGCAGCGCTTCGACGAGCGCCGACAAGGCGGAGGGTTGTTTCATGCTGATACGGCGGCGTCGACGTGGTGTGGGTTGAATCGCGAATGTGTTCCGGCGCGCGAGGCCGCGCCGTTCTGCAACGAACGGCGAACGCGCGGGCATCAGGCCATGAGGCGATGCGCCGCGCGCGACACGCTGCGCGTTGTCAGAACGGCAGCTTGAATCCCGGCGGCAACGGCAGGCCGGAGGTCATACCGCCCATTTTTTCCTGCGCGGTGGCTTCTGCCTTGCGCACGGCATCGTTGAAGGCAGCGGCGACGAGGTCTTCGAGCATGTCCTTGTCGTCGGCGAGCAGGCTCGGATCGATCGACACGCGGCGCACGTCGTTCTTGCAGGTCATCGTCACCTTGACGAGGCCCGCGCCCGACTGCCCCTCGACTTCGATCTGCGCGAGTTGCTCCTGCATCTTCTTCATGTTTTCTTGCATCTGCTGGGCCTGCTTCATCAGCCCGGCGAGTTGACCTTTCATCATGGACTTGCTCCTTCGTAATAATGGATTCGGTTGGGCGCATGCGCGCACGCGTGATGAGCGGCGCGCGCGGAAGTCAGTGACCGGCCGCGCTCTGGCCGCCTTCGGCGCCCGGCGCGAGCGGGCGAACGGAGCCCGGCACGATGCTCGCGCCGAATTCGCGGATCAGCGATTGCACGAAAGGATCCGCGCCGATCTCGCGCTCGGCTTCCTGCTGGCGTTTCGCGCGCTCGATCGAATCGAGCACGGCAGCCGTGCGCCGCACCGGGCCGACTTCGACCTGCACGTCGATCTCGTTGCCCAGCCGCTCGGCGAGCGCCGCCTTGAGTTTCGCGATCTGCGCGGGCTCGGTGTAGAGCTGGACCGCGACGTTCAGCTTGAGCGTCTTGCCCTCGACGGCCATCAGCTCGCTGTTGAACGCGAGCTGATAAGCGATGCCCTTGAGCGGCAATGTCACGGCAAGCGCCGGCCAGTCGCCGTCGACGCCGATTGCATCGAGCGGCACGGCGGGCGGCAGTGTGCGGATATCGACGACGGGCGCGGCTGTCGCCGCGGACGCAGCGGGCGCATTGCCTCGCCCGACCAGCATGTCGTCCGGGCCGCTGTCGAAAACGGGAATGAAGTTGTCGTCGGGGGGCGCGAAGAACGCGTCGTCCGACGATGCGGGCAGGTAGTCGTCGGGAGGGATGTCTTCCCACGGCGGCACGCCGGAGCCGCCCTGCGGCTGTGCGGCACGCGGCGTCTGCGCGCGCGCGGCGGTTTCCTGCTGCGCGGCAGCCGCGGCGCGGCGCGCGGGATCGGGCGTCGGCACCCGAACGGCGACGCGCGGTGCGGCTTTGGCAGGCGCCGATGGCGTCGCCGCTGCGGGTGCGGCTGAGGCCGGACGGCCTCCCGTCGATACTTTCAGGCCCGCGTTGCGCAATACGTCGAGCGCCGCGCTCGCGCCGCCAGCGCGGCGCGGGGCGAATTCGGCTTGCGCGGGAGCGTTGTCTTGCGGCGCGGCGGTATCTTCCTGTTGCGCGATCGATGCAACCGGGGAAACGACGTTCGCTAGGGATTCGGATGAAGCCGAAGCCGCAGCCGCCGACAGCGGCGTGACGGCGGCATCGACGGGCGCGGCCTGGATTTCGGGCGCAGGCGCTGACGGCACGGCCGCTTCGGGAACCGCTTGCGGCTGAACCGGTGCAGGTTCGGGTTTCGCTACGGGAGCGACGCGGGGCGCAGTGGCCGCAGTCGCAGGAACCGCTGTCGGCGCATCGCTCGTGCGCGCCTGCGGCGCGGCAGCCACCGCCGCGACGGGCGCGCCCGTGCGCTTCGCTCCAGCAGCCGGGACGTTCGAGCGCCCAGCCGGCGTCACGCCGCCTCCGCCGCCACCGTTGGGCGCGGGTTCGAACGCGAGCATGCGCAGCAGCGTCATCGTGAAGCCAGCGTATTCATCAGGCGCAAGACCCAGCTCGCTTCGGCCGATCGTCGCGATCTGATAGAACAGTTGCACCTGCTCCGGACTCAGCGTGTCGGCGAAACGGCGCAGATCGGCGGCTTCCGGCCACTCGTCCAGCACCGACGACGGCGAAAACTGCGCCCACGCGATCTTGTGCAACAGACTCGCCAGATCCTGCAGCGCCGTCGAGAAGGACAGGCTGCGCAAGGCCATTTCGTCGGCAACCGACAGCACCGCCGCACCGTCGCCCGCGACCAGCGCGTCGAGCAGACGGATCAGATAGCTTTGATCGAGCGCGCCGAGCATGCCGCGCACGGCTTCCTCGGTGACCTGGTTCGCCGAGTAGGCAATGGCCTGATCGGTCAGCGACAGCGCATCGCGCATCGAACCGTCCGCGGCGCGCGCGAGCAGGCGCAACGCTTGCGCTTCGTGCGGAATGTTTTCTTCGCCGAGAATGCGCTCGAGATGCGACACGATATGACCCGCCGGCATCTGCTTCAGGTTGAACTGAAGGCAGCGCGACAGCACCGTGACGGGAATCTTTTGCGGGTCGGTCGTGGCGAGGATGAATTTGACGTGCGGCGGCGGCTCTTCCAGCGTCTTCAACATCGCGTTGAACGCGTGGTTGGTCAGCATGTGCACTTCGTCGATCATGTAGACCTTGAAGCGTGCATCGACGGGCGCGTACACCGCACGCTCCAGCAACGCGGCCATTTCATCGACACCGCGATTGCTCGCCGCGTCCATCTCGACATAATCGACGAAACGCCCTTCATCGATCTCGCGGCACGCGCGGCATACACCGCATGGCGTGGACGTGACGCCCGTCTCACAGTTGAGCGCCTTTGCGAAGATCCGCGACAGCGTCGTCTTGCCGACGCCCCGCGTGCCGGTAAACAGATAGGCATGGTGCAGACGGCCGCCGTCGAGCGCGTGCGTGAGCGCGCGCACCACGTGCTCCTGTCCGACGAGCGAAGCGAAATCCTTCGGCCGCCATTTGCGTGCGAGAACTTGATAGGTCATCCGGAAATTGTATCAGCAAGACTGACGCGTAAAGACGAATCGATCACGCGCCCGATGGCGTGCTCAGGCAAGGCGTGACAACGCTCTGACGCTTCATTGAATTTCGCTAAGGGAGCGATAGAACCTGCTGCGTGACGAACGACGCTGCGAAGAGAACAACGAGGGGAAATGAAACAGAGGCGAAAAAAGGAAGGTGACGAGCCTGACCCTCGGCACTGGCGGAAAACGGCTGTGGCTGCTTCGTTCCCGACCTGACCAGGTTGACCGCCCCTCCATGCGAGGAGGCCCGTCACGTCGTATTCTAACATCGCTCGTTGCGCCGCGCGAGAGGCTGGCTCGACAAAAGACGCAGAAACCCGTTCGAACGTCGTCGATGCCCTCTTGTGTTCGCGCGCGCGAACTCCAGATAGGTGGTGTCACGAGGGACCCGCCGCGCCCTGGCATCGACATCGGTATCACGTGAAGTGATGTGAGGCGCGGCGCGAAACCCTACTGTCGGAATGCGTACTATCACGACGGGCAACGCATAGCAATTTAGGCTAAACTGACGTTCAAGTGACCCGCAAAGCCAAGCCAGTCCGCCCTCCTGAAGGTGTCCCCACGATACTTCCCGCGGTGCGCTTCATGGTTTGCCCTGTGGCAAAGCGAACGGAAAGTTTTCTGATTTTGTTGTATCGTGGCGGGCATTCAAAGCAGGCCTCGAACCGAAAGAGGTATTCACACAAATGAGCGAACACATCAAGCATATTAGCGACGCGTCGTTTGAACAGGACGTCGTCAAATCCGACAAACCCGTGCTGCTCGATTTCTGGGCGGAATGGTGTGGCCCGTGCAAGATGATCGCGCCGATCCTCGACGAAGTTGCGAAGGACTACGCTGATCGCCTGCAGATCGCCAAGATCAATGTCGACGAACATCAATCCACGCCCGTCAAGTTCGGCGTGCGCGGCATCCCTACGCTGATCCTCTTCAAGAACGGCGCGGTTGCTGCACAGAAGGTTGGCGCACTGTCGAAGTCGCAACTCACCGCGTTCCTCGACGGCAACCTTTAATCTGCATGCACGGCACGCGCGCAGCAAGCGCGTTGCCCGGCTCGCGCAGTGCGTCGGCAGTGAAGTGACGCCGCGCATGAAGCGAGCCGCATGATTCTTGTTGTCGCTGGACAACAGACAACAAGAATCATGCGCCGACAAAGAACCGGCCGCGCAGGCTGGTTTTGGCGTGTGCTATGCTAGAATCCATAAAACGTCGAAAAGACGAGTAAGTCCTTGAGCGGTTCCGCTCACTTCTCCTCCCAGATTTCAATTCAGGTCGCACCTTCTCTGCGGGTTCTCCGTATGCATTTATCCGAGCTTAAGACTCAGCACGTGTCCCAATTGATCGAGATGGCCAATGGTCTCGAGATCGAAAGTGCGAACCGCCTGCGCAAGCAGGAACTGATGTTCGCCATTCTAAAAAAGCGCGCCAAAACGGGCGAAACGATCTTCGGTGACGGCACCCTCGAAGTGCTGCCAGACGGCTTCGGCTTCCTGCGCTCGCCGGAAACCTCGTATCTCGCCAGCACGGACGACATCTACATCAGCCCGTCGCAGATCCGCCGCTTCAACCTGCATACGGGCGACACGATCGAAGGCGAAGTCCGCACGCCGAAGGACGGCGAGCGCTACTTCGCGCTGGTGAAGGTCGACAAGGTCAACGGCCAGCCGCCGGAAGCCTCGAAGCACAAGATCATGTTCGAGAATCTGACGCCGCTGCACCCGAACAAGGTGCTGCTGCTCGAACGTGAAATGCGTGGCGAGGAAAACGTCACGGGCCGCATCATCGACATGATCGCGCCCATCGGCAAGGGCCAGCGCGGTTTGCTCGTCGCGTCGCCGAAGTCCGGCAAGACCGTGATGCTTCAGCACATCGCCCATGCGATCAAGCAGAACCATCCGGACGTGATCCTGTTCGTGTTGCTGATCGACGAGCGTCCTGAAGAAGTGACGGAAATGCAGCGTTCGGTGGCAGGCGAAGTCATTGCTTCGACGTTCGACGAACCGGCTGCGCGTCACGTGCAGGTCGCCGAAATGGTGATCGAAAAGGCCAAGCGCCTCGTCGAAATGAAGAACGACGTGGTGATTCTGCTCGACTCGATCACACGTCTCGCGCGTGCGTACAACACGGTCGTCCCGGCATCGGGCAAGGTGCTGACGGGCGGTGTCGATGCGAACGCACTGCAGCGTCCGAAGCGCTTCTTTGGCGCGGCCCGTAACATCGAGGAAGGCGGTTCGCTGACCATCATCGGCACGGCGCTGATCGAAACGGGCAGCCGCATGGACGACGTGATCTACGAAGAATTCAAGGGCACGGGCAACATGGAAGTGCACCTCGAGCGCCGTCTCGCGGAAAAGCGCGTCTATCCGTCCATCAACCTGAACAAGTCCGGCACGCGTCGCGAAGAACTGCTCATCAAGCCCGAGATCCTGCAAAAGATCTGGGTGCTGCGCAAGTTCATCCACGACATGGACGAAGTCGAGGCAATGGAATTCCTGCTCGACAAGATCCGCCAGACGAAGAACAACGCCGAGTTCTTCGACATGATGCGTCGCGGTGGCGGCTAAATAGCCATCGACATTCCGACCGCAAAAACGCCTGCTTTCGAGCAGGCGTTTTTTATTTTCACGCTCCCCGCCTGCGCACGCCGCGATGCGAATGCGCACCTATCTCTATAATGCTTCACGCCCCGCCGACCAGTGAAGCATCACCATGCCGAACGCCGATTCCCCCACGCTGCTGACCGTGCGCGACGCCGCCGAACGCCTGGCCGTCACGCCGCGCACGCTCAAATACTACGAAGAACGCGGACTGGTTACGCCCAGCCGCAGCGAAGGCCGCTATCGTCTGTACGATGAGGACGACCTCGAACGCTTTTCGCGCATCCTGCGTTTGCGCGCGCTGGGGTTTTCGCTGGCGGGCATTACCGAAATGCTGAAGCGCCCGCTCGAAAACACCGAAAGCGGACGCCGCGGCTATTCGATGGAATCGTTGCAGCAGATACGTGACGGTCTCGCGCAGCAGGTCGAATCGCTCGATGCGCGGATCGAATCCGTGCAGCGCGAACTGAAGGAAGCGCAAAAGCTCAAAGCGGAACTGAGCGACGATCTGGATTACGTGCAGCGCCGTCTCGCTGGCGAGAGTGCCGACGAACTGATCCAGAAGCGGCGCGCCTCCGCCGCGTTGAAGCGCGCCAAAAACACGAAAGCCTGAGCGTCACGCACGCCGTCCGGCATATCTCGCAACCGCTCAGCATCGATCACTCAAACGAATCCAGGCACGCGATGTTTTCGAAACTCACTCGATGGCTCGACACGCGCCGCCGCGACCGCGCGCTACGCACCTACGCGATCGACGACGCGCTCTGGCAGGCGACGCTCGACGGGCTGCCCTTCCTGTCGCATCTGGCGCCCGCCGATCTGCAGCGCCTGCGCGAGATGACGAGTCTCTTCATCGCACAAAAGGAATTCTCGACCGCGCACGATCTCGAATTGACCGAACGGATCACCGTCGCGATTGCCGTGCAGGCCTGCCTGCCCGTGCTCAATCTCGGGCTGGAACTGTATCGCGGCTGGGTCGGCGTGATCGTCTATCCGGGCGAGTTCGTGATCCGCAAGACGGTCGAAGACGAAGACGGCGTCGTGCATGAAGTCGAGCACGATGCGAGCGGCGAAGCGTGGGAAGGCGGCCCCGTGATTCTGTCCTGGGAAGACGCGCAGATGACGGACAGCGCGGACGCCTACAACGTCGTGATTCACGAGTTCGCGCACAAGATCGACATGGTGACGGGCGAAGCGGATGGCCACCCGCCCCTCTTTCGCAAGCTGCATGCGCCGCTCGATGCCGCGCAATGGGCCGACGTGTTCGACCACGCGTACGACCAGTTCTGCGCGAAGGTGGACGCCGTGCCGGATCGCCGCTGGACGCGCTTCGAGCGTGAATCGCTGATCGATCCGTATGCAACCGATCACCCATCGGAATTTTTTGCCGTCTGCAGCGAGGCGCTGTTCGTGAAACCACGCGAGTTCGAGGCGGAATATCCCGAGCTCTATCGGCTGCTCGCGCGCTATTACCGGCAAGACCCGGCCAGCACGGGCGCACTTGGCGATACAAATAGCTGATTCCAAAGGAAAAACGGCTGAAAACGAAGCTGTGCCGCGTCTGCCAAAAAACCTTCGGCAACCTCGTCAAAGGTCTGATTTTCTGGCATAATCCCCGTTTTTCGACCTTAGGCAAGTGGCTCGCGGTTGCGGAATTCTCCGGCTCCCGGGTTGGCTACCGCCAGATTAAAGGAAAGACCATGAAAGAAGGCATTCACCCGAATTACCGCGAAGTCCTGTTCGTCGATATGTCGATCGACTTCAAATTCGTGACGCGCTCGACCATCCAGACGAAGGAAACGGGCGAATTCGAAGGCAAGACGTACCCGCTGGCGAAGATCGAAGTCTCGTCGGAATCGCATCCGTTCTACACGGGTCAGCAAAAGATCATGGACACGGCAGGCCGCGTCGAGAAGTTCAACAAGAAGTTCGGCGCCCGCGCTTCGGGCAAGGCCGGCAAGTAATACCCCGCCGGTTACACGTGTGTGCCCCGACTTTCGTCCGGGCCGCAACGATGCAAAAAGGGCAGCGAAAGCTGCCCTTTTTTGTCGGTGGACGCCGTGTCGATTCACCGCCCGGCTTCGCATCGACACCCCGCCCGACCCTCGCCCGTTTACCTGCTGTGCAACCGTCTGTAAGGCAGCGTGTGACGCGCACCGCGCCACCCGTCTACAATGCCGCATGCCTGAATCCGAGACGCCTCCTGCGCTCCACCAATAACTCACGGCTGCCACGCGCGCGGCCCCACACGAACACCGCATGAGATCTGTCGTTCGCCTCACTGCCTCCGCTACCAGCGCGCTGCCGCGCTGGCTGCTGCTCACCATCTGCGTCGTGTATGCGTCGTTTGGCCTGTTCGGGCGCGACCCATGGAAGAACGAGGATGCAGCCGGCTTCGGCGTCATGTGGACGATGGCCAACGGCTCGCTGCACGACTGGCTGCTGCCGAATCTGGTCGGCAAGTACATGACCTCGGACGCGCCGCTCGGCTACTGGCTCGGCGCAAGCGCGATCCGCGTGCTGGACCCGCTCGTCGATGCAAGCAATGCGTCGCGCGTGTTCACCGGCCTGCTGTTCTGCGTGGCGTGCGCGTTCGTCTGGTACGCAGCCTATCTGCTCGGTCGCGGGCCCGAGGTCCAGCCGTTCAAATACGCCTTCGGCGGCGAGCCCGAGCCGCGAGATTATGGCCGCACGCTCGGCGACGGCGCGCTGCTGATCCTGCTCGCCACGTTCGGCCTCGCCGAACGTGGCCACGAAACCACGCCGCAGATCGCGCAGTTCGCCTGCATCGCGATGCTCGTCTACGGCCTCGTGCGGATGATCGACAAACCCGTCCAGGGCGCGCTGATCTGGGGTGGCGCGATCGGCCTCGTCACGCTGTCGAGCAGTCCTGTGCTGGTCGGCGCGCTGCTGATCGGCACCTTCGCGATGATGGTGATCGTGCACGAGACGCACTGGCGCACGCTGATGCTGGCCGGCCTGCCCGTCGCGCTGGCGCTGTCGGTTGCGTGGCCGCTCGCGGCCATCGCGCTCTACCCCGACGACGCCGTCTGGTTCCTCCAGCAATGGATGCGCGGCAGTCTGCATGCGTTCGCGGGCCCCTATGGCTCGACGCTGCTCTACGCCGTCAAAAACCTGTCGCTGTTCGCGTGGCCGGCGTGGCCGCTCGCGATCTGGGCGTGGTTCAGCTGGGCCGGCGTGCGGCGCGCGCCGCACATCGCTATTCCGCTGTCGGTGATTGCGCCGCTGCTGATTCTCGTCGTGCTGCAAAGCCATGGCTCGAACCGTCTATTCATCCTGCTGACGCCCGCACTGGCCGTCATCGCCGCGTTCGCGCTGCCGACGCTCAAGCGCGGCGCGATCAATGCGATCGACTGGTTCGCGGTGCTCAGCTTCACCGTGCTCGGCTCGTTCGTCTGGCTCGTGTGGCTCGCGGGCATGACGGGCTTCCCGCATCAGCTGGCGCGCAACCTCGCGCGCCTCGCGCCGGGCTTCACGCCGCAGTTCAAGATCCTGTCGTTCGTGTGCGCGGTCGCCGTGACCGTCTGCTGGTTCGTGCTGGTGCAATGGCGCGTGGCGCGTCATCCGAAGGTACTGTGGCGCAGCGTCGTGCTGTCGAGCGCAGGCACCACGCTGATGTGGGTGCTGCTGATGACGCTGTGGCTGCCCGTCGTCAACTACAGCCGGACCTACAAGGACGTGGCCCAGCAGATCGCCGCGCACCTGCCGGCCGACTACAACTGCATTTCGCCCGCGCGCCTCGGCGACGCGCAGATCGCCACGTTCGCTTACTTCGGCGACATGCATTTTTCGTTCGATGAAGACTGCGACGTGCTCCTGCGCCAGGACACGCAGGACTTCGGCGAGCCGAGCGCGATGTCGAACTTCGTCTGGAAACTCGTCTGGGAAGGCCGCCGCGTCGCCGACCGCGACGAACGCTTCCGCCTGTACGTGCGCATCGACCGGCCGCAGCCGCCCGTCAAGCGCCGCCCGTGGCGTCCGAAGAAAGCCGGCTGACCATGTTCGCCGATGTGCGGAAAATCGCCGGGCTAGCGTGGCCCGTGCTGATCGGCCAACTGGCGATCATCGCATTCGGCGTGATCGACACGGCGATGGTCGGCCGTTTTTCGGCAACCGATCTCGCCGCGCTCGGCCTCGGCTCATCGATCTACATCTCCGTGTATATCGGCCTGACGGGGATTCTGACGGCGCTGCAACCGATCGCCGGTCAGCTCTACGGCGCGGCGCGTTACGAAGAGATCGGCGAGGAAGTGCGCCAGGCGCTGTGGCTCGCGCTGGCGCTCGCCGTCATCGGCTTTCTGATTCTCTACTTCCCTCACCCGCTGCTGCAGGTTGCGCGTGCCCCCGAGGCGCTGCGCGAGCGCACCGTGTCCTATCTGCAGATACTCGCGTTCGGCTTGCCGGCGAGCCTCGCGTTTCGCGTCTACAGCTCGCTGACCAATGCCGTCGGCCAGCCGCGGCTCGTGATGATCCTGCAGATCGGCGCGTTGCTGCTGAAGGTGCCGCTCAACGTCCTGCTGATTTTCGGCAAGCTGGGCTTGCCGGCGCTCGGCGGTCCGGGCGCCGCGCTCGCCAGCATTCTGATCAACTGGACGCTCGCCGTCGTCGGCATGCTGGTGATGACGAAGCTCGACGTGTTCCGGCCGTTCGCGATCTTCCGGCACTTCTGCTGGCCGGTCTGGCGGCGTCAGGCGGCACAGTTGAAGCTCGGCGTGCCGATGGGACTGTCGTATCTGATCGAGGTCACGTCGTACACGTTCATGGCGCTCTTTATTGCGCGCTTCGGCACGACGACGCTGGCGGGTCATCAGATCGCAGGCAACATCGGTGCGGTGCTATACATGACGCCGCTGTCGATCGGCATCGCCACGTCGACGCTCGTCGCGCAGGCGCTCGGCGCGCAGCGTTTCGAGGCCGCGCGCACGCTCGCGCGGCACGGCATCGCGATGGCCGTTGCGATCGCGTGCTGCTATGGCGTGATCGTGCTCGCACTGCGGCCCGTCATCATCGAGGGCTACACGCCTAATCCGCAGGTCGTGCAGGCGGCGATGCCGCTGGTGCTGATCGTCGTTTTCTACCATCTGTGCGACGCGCTGCAGATCACGTCGGCGTTCGTGCTGCGCGCGTATCGCGTGGCTGTCGTGCCGACCGTGATCTATGCCGTGGCGTTGTGGGGCGTCGGGCTGGGCGGCGGTTATGCGCTCGGTTTCGACGTCGGCGGCTGGGTACCCGAATCGTTCACGGGCGCGCGCGGATTCTGGCTCGCGAATACGGCCAGCCTGTTGATCGCGGGTATCGGTCTCGCCGTGTATCTGCGGACGATCAGCGGACGGTCGGTGCGGATGGGCGCCGTGCAGCAGGCGGATAGCGCGGCCTGATTTCACTTCGAGCCTACGCCAACGTCGTTGCGCAAACCCTCCGTGCACCGACCTGCTTCCTCGCAATCCGACGATCTCCCCTTGTAGACTGAGCTTTCGAACGGCCCGCAAAGGTCGCCTCGGAGAATGGCGAAAAAACAGACCGTTAGTTGCATTCCAAGTCTTCCGCCAACCCGCACTGATCGGTCCAACGCCTCAGACAGCAGCCTCCACCGCTTCCTCTTCATCGCGCCGCTCGAACACTTCGCGCGCTGCGAACAGTGCATTCAACGCAGCCGGAAAACCCGCATACACGGCCATCTGCATGAACACTTCGACGATCTCGTCGCGCGTGCAGCCGACGTTCAATGCCGCTTCGATATGCACCTTGAGTTGCGGCTGCGCGTTGCCGAGCACGGCCAGCGCCGCGATCGTCGCGATTTCACGAGCGCGCAGGTCGAGTTGCGGGCGGCTATACACATCGCCGAACGGAAACTCGATCAGGAGCCGCGCGAAATCCGGCGCAATCGGTGCGAGCGACGCGATCACCTTCTCCCCTGCCGTTCCGTCGATTTCCTTCAGCTTGTCCCAGCCGCGTGCGTAGCGATCGTCGTGTGCGTGATTCATGGCGAGTCCTTTACAAATGAGTTGTCGATATGTCCTGTCGATGCTTCGCGCTCTGCGGCCTCATAAAACACGATCTTGTCGCTGATCGCCTCGAGGTTGGTCTGCAACTCGGCGATACGCGCGAGCACGGCGTCGCGATGTTCGATCAGCATCGCGCGGCGCGCGCCGAACGTCCCGTCGCCTTCGGCACGCAGCGCAGCGAACGCCTGCATGCCCGCGATCGGCATCCCCGTCGCCTTCAGGCGCATCACGAATTGCAGCCAGTCGAGATCCGCAGGCGCGTACAGGCGATGCCCCGCGTCCGCGCGGCCGATGGACCGCAACAATCCCGCCTGCTCGTAGTAGCGCAGCGTATGCGTGGAGACGCCGCTCGTCGCGGCGACCTGACCGATGGTGAGAGCTTTCGACATGACGGAACTCAGGTTAGGACTTCGAGTGAACTCTAAGTCAAGCGCTATCTGACAACCCGTGACAACGCGTGACAATGCGCGGATGTCAGCGTGATCCTACCTGTGAAGCAGGTTGGGAACGTCGTAAGCGTCAGTTAGAATCGGCGGCGATCCGAAAGAAAAATGAAACCGGGAGCGCAGTCGATGCCAAGCGGCACCATCAAACGTCAAGCGATATGGGCAGCCGCAGCGGCTGCGATGCTCGGTCTTCTCATCGGCGTCACCTGGCGCGCCGATGCAGCGCGCATCACGCAGGTCACACCACAAGGCAAGGTCGCGCAAGTCCGCCAGGTGGTCGTCAAGTTCGACGAATCGATGGTCGCGTTCGGCGCACCCGATCTGCCCGCGCCCGCGCGCATCAAGTGCAACGACGCGGCGGCGAGCGCTGGCCAGCCGCGCTGGATCGACGACAAGACCTGGGCTTGGGATTTCACCGCTGATCTGCCGCCCGGCGTCGCCTGCTCAGTCGATCTGAACGACGGTTTGAAATCGTCGGCGGGCCAGCCGTTGACGGGGCCGCGTCACTACGCGTTCGAAACGGGTGGCCCGTTCGTGCAGAACGTCCAGCCCTATGGCGGCGAAATCGAGGAAGACCAGGCGTTCGTCGTGCGGCTCAACGGCCCGGCGACGGATGCGTCGGTGCAACAGCACGTCTGGTGCGAATCGAGTGGTCTGGGCAACCGGATTCCCGTGAAGAATGTCGACACCGCGACCCGCACCGAACTGCTCAAGCGCTTCCGTCTGCAGAAGGAAGCGGCGCGCGTGCTGACGCTACAGTGCCAGCAAACGCTGCCGTCCGGCACGAAGGCGCAACTCGTCTACGGCAAGGGTGTCGCGAGTCCGAGCGGCATTACGAACGACGTCGAACGCCGCTTCGACTTCAACGTGCGCGAGCCGTTCGCCGCGAGCTTCAGTTGCGAGCGTGAGAACGCGAAGGCGCCTTGCACGCCTCTGCGGCCGCTGCGCGTGCAGTTCAACGCGCCCATCCTGCGTACCGATGCGGAAAAAATCCGTATCAAGGGGCCAAGCGGCGAAATCAAACCGACCTTCTCCCCTGACGACAAAGACCCGCAAATCACCACGGTCGAATTCGCCGCGCCGCTGCCCGAGCGCGCGGACCTGACCATCGAACTCCCTTCGAATCTCAAGGACGTCAGCGGCCGCGCGCTGACCAACGCCGACCTCTTCCCGCTCAAGACCGCGACGGCGCCGATGCCGCCGCTCGCAAAGTTTTCGTCCGGAACGTTCGGCATCATCGAGCGCTTCGCGGAACCGGATATGCCCGCGCTCGTGCCCGTCACGCTGCGCAACGTCGAAGCCGATCTTCATATCGCGGGGCTCAACGCGGGCAACGCCCAGTTCACGAAGCTGCGCGTCGACGCCGACAGCGACATCCGCCGCTGGATGCGCAACGTCGACCGCTTCGACGGGTTCATGATGGACCGTCAGTCGATCACCCAGCAGATGCCGCAACTGCTCGCGCACAATCCACATCCCGTGATCGTGCCGCGCAGGCCAGACGATGCCGACCCGGCCGAAGACCGCAAAAATCCGCTGATCGATGTCCGCTCGCTGTCGTTGCTCGCGGGTCAATCGAACCTCGAAACGCTCGCGCTGCCGAAGGCCGATCCAAAAGCGCTGCGGCCTTTCGAAGTGGTCGGCGTGCCCGTGACGAAACCAGGTTTCTATGTGATCGAACTCGCGTCGCCTGCGCTCGGCGCATCGCTGCTCGGCAAGCAGGCGCCGATGTACGTGCGCACGGCGGTGCTCGTCACGAACCTCGGCGTGCACTTCAAACAGGGGCGCGAGAACAGCGTCGTGTGGGTGACGACGCTCGACAAGGGCCAGCCCGTGCCGAACGCCGACGTGCACGTGAGCGATTGCAACGGCGACGAACTCGCGTCGGGCAAGACCGACGCGCACGGCGTGCTGACGATCAACCAGTCGCTGACGTCACGCAACGAGTGCAAGGAAGACAGCTTCGATGGCTTCTTCGTATCGGCGCGCATCGACGATCCGAAGACGGGCCACGACATGGCGTTCGTGCGCTCCGACTGGAACCGCGGCATCGAAGCATGGCGCTTCAACGTGCCGACCGACACGAGCATCCAGCAGACCGTGCGCGCCCATACCGTGTTCGACCGCACGCTGCTGCGCGCGGGCGAGACGGTGTCGATGAAACACATGATCCGCGTCGAGACGATGCACGGCCTCGCCTTTCCGAAGACGTATCCGACGCGCCTGACGATCCGCCATCTCGGCAGCGGACAGACCTGGCACATGCCACTCAAGTGGGCCGCCGACCACACATCGGATTCGACCTTCGCGATTCCCGCCGCGGCGAAGCTCGGCGAATACAGCGTCTCGCTCGATGACGGCGATGCGAGCACGGCGTCGAACGACAACACATCGAACGACGATAGCGACGACGACAGCGGCGCCGACTCGGCGCGCCATAGCTATTCGTCCGGCAGCTTCCGCGTCGAGGAGTTTCGACTGCCCGTATTCAAAGGCACGATCGCCGTACGCGACGAAAAGAATCACCCGCTCGTCGCCGCAAGCGAAGCGCCCGTCACATTGCAGATCGACTATATGTCGGGCGGCGGCGCGTCGGGCCTGCCCGTGCAGGTGTCGGCGCTCATGAAGAGCACCACGCCCGCTTTCGCCGGCACGTATCCCGAGTTCAGCTTTGCGCCCTATAAGAAGCGCAACGACGCCAACACATCGTCATCCGATGACGAAGAAAGCGAACAGGCCGCCGACGACGACACGTCGAAGCTGATCGCCGACAAGGAACCCGTCACGCTCGACCGCAACGGCGCAGGCAGCCTGAGCCTGAAGAGCCTGCCACAAGTCGATGCGCCCAAGCGCCTCGCGCTCGAAGCCACGTTCGCCGATCCGAACGGCGAAGTGCAGACGATCAGCGGCAACGCGACGCTATGGCCCGCGGCCGTCGTCGCGGGCGTGAAGTCGGGGCAATGGGTGTCGGTCGGCAACGCAGTGCCTGTGAAGGCACTCGCCGTCGATCTGCAAGGCAAGCCGCGCGCGGGCGTGCCGCTGGAAGTACGCGGCATTGCGCGCATCACGATCACGTCGCGAAAGCGCATGGTCGGCGGCTTCTATGCGTACGACAACCACACGGAAACGAAGGACCTCGGCACGCTGTGCAGCGGCAAGAGCGACGACCACGGCCTGATGACCTGCGACGCGAAGCTCAAGGAAGCGGGCAATGTCGATCTCGTCGTCACCGCGAAGGACGGCGAAGGCCATGCATCGACGGCCACGACATCCGTGTGGGTCACGCGTGAGGAAGACCTGTGGTTCGGCGGCGAAAACACCGACCGTATCGACGTGCTGCCCGAAAAGAGCGCCTACGAACCCGGCGAAACCGCACGCTTCCAGGTACGCATGCCCTTCCGCTTCGCCACCGCGCTGGTGGCCGTCGAACGGGAAGGCATCGTCGAAACGCATGTCGTGAAACTGGACGGCAAGGACCCGACCGTCGAGCTGAAAGTGAACGAAGCGTGGGGACCGAACGTGTACGTGTCGGTGCTCGCGCTGCGCGGACGCATCCGCGAAGTGCCGTGGTACTCGTTCTTCACGTGGGGCTGGAAGGCACCGCTCGAATGGGCGCGCGCGTTCTGGTACGAAGGCCGCTACTACGAAGCGCCGACGCCGCTCGTCGATCTGTCGAAGCCCGCATTCCGCTACGGTCTCGCCGAGATCAAGGTCGGCACGGCCGCGCATAAGCTCAACGTAACGGTCACGCCGGACGCGAAGTCGTACACGGTACGCGGCAAGGCGCATGTGAAGCTGCGCGTGCAGATGCCGGGCGGCAAGCCCGCGCCCGCCGGCACGCAGATCGCGGTGGCCGCCGTCGACGAAGCGCTGCTCGAACTGATGCCGAACAACAGCTGGGACGTGCTCGACGCGATGCTGCAACGGCGCGCGTATGGCGTCGAAACGTCAACGGCGCAGATGGAGATCGTCGGACGCCGGCACTTCGGTCGCAAGGCCGTGCCCGCGGGCGGCGGCGGTGGACACAGCTCGACGCGCGAACTGTTCGATACGCTGCTGCTGTGGAACCCCCGCGTGACGCTCGACGCAAACGGTGAAGCGACCGTCGACGTGCCGCTCAACGACGCGTTGACGAGCTTCCGTATTGTCGCGATCGCAGCCGTCGGCGACGGCACGTTCGGCACGGGCAGCACGTCGATCCGCAGCACGCAGGATCTGCAGCTGATCTCCGGCTTGCCGCCGCTGGTGCGCGAAGGCGACCAGTTCCGCGCGCAGCTCACGGTGCGCAACACGACCACGCGCGCGATGAAGGTTGTTGTGACGCCGAACGTGCCTGGGCTGTCGTTGCAAACGCAAACCGTCGATCTCGCTGCCGACTCTGCACGCGAAGTCGCCTGGACAGTCTCGCCGCCCGATGGTCTTTCCGAAGCCAATCCCGCGGCGTTGACCTGGAATGTCAGCGCGGCGGAACAAGGCGCATCGCACGCGACGGATGCGCTCAAGGTCACGCAGCGCGTGACGGCAGCCATCCCCATCACCGTGCAGCAGGCGACGCTCACGCAAGTCGACGGCGCGTTCACGCTGCCCGTCGCCGCGCCGCCGAACGCCACGGCTACGCAAGCGGGTGCGCTACGCGGCGGCATCGCGGTATCGCTGCAATCCAAGCTGTCGGATGGCATGCCCGGCGTGCGCCGCTGGTTCGAGCGCTATCCGTATAGCTGCCTTGAACAGCAGACGTCGGTTGCACTGGGTTTGCGCGACGCCACGCGCTGGCAAGGCGTAGTCGCGCGCATGCCCGTCTATCTCGACAAGGACGGTCTCGCCAACTACTTCCCGCCGGGCGACGACAGCGGCAACACGGGCAGCACCACGCTCACCGCCTATCTGCTGTCCGTCACCGACGAAGCCGCGAAGCTCGACCCGCGCTTCGCATTGCCCGACGATCTGCGCGCGAAGCTCGAAGGCGGCCTGGTCAATTTTGTCGAAGGCCGGCTCGAACGCAATTTCTGGGCGCCGCGCAAGGATCTCGATTTGCGCAAGCTCGCCGCGCTCGAAGCGCTGTCGCGTCACGGCGCCGCGCGTGCAAGCATGCTCGGCTCGATCGAAATCGCGCCGAACCAGTGGCCGACGTCGGCCGTGCTCGATTACTACGCGGTGCTCTCGCGCGTGAAGGACATTCCACAACGCGACGAAAAACTCGCACAGGTCGAACAGATCATCCACGCGCGGCTGACGTATCAGGGCACACGCCTCACCTTCTCGACGGCCGACAACGACGATCTGTGGTGGCTGATGTCGGGCACGGAAACCAACGCGGCGCGCACGGCGCTCACGTTCGTCGACATGCCCGCCTGGAAGGACGAGATGCCGCGCCTCGTCGCGGGGATGCTCGCGTTGCAGAAGAACGGCGCCTGGCAAACGACGACGGCGAACCTGTGGGGCTCGATTGCCGTGCAGCGCTTCTCGCAGGTATTCGAGAGCGTGCCTGTCACAGGGCAAACGAAGCTGCAACTCGGCTCGACGGACAAGACGATTTCGTGGAGCCAGCCCGCTGCCACCGCGGCGAACTATGCGTCCGCAACGGCCATCACGAAGACGGCCGACACGCGCAGCCAGCTGCTCCCGTGGCCGCCTGAAACGCGCAGCGCGCCCGTGTCCCTGACGCTGATGCACGACGGCACGGGCAAGCCGTGGGCGACGATCGAAAGCCTCGCCGCCGTCGCGCTGAAAGCGCCGTTCGCAGCGGGCTACCGGATCACGAAAACGGTCACGCCGATCGATCCCGCCGTGAAGGGCGTGAACACGCGCGGCGATATCGTGCGCGTGCATCTGGATATCGACGCGCAGACGGATATGACCTGGGTTGTCGTCAACGATCCCGTTCCGGCGGGCGCGACGATTCTCGGGTCGGGTCTCGGCCGCGATTCGGAGGCCGCGACGCAAGGCGAGAAGTCGAAGGGCGAGGCGTGGCCGGCATTCGTCGAACGCGGCTTCGACGGCTATCGCGCGTACTACGATTACGTGCCGAAGGGTAAGTTCTCGGTCGAGTACACGGTGCGGCTGAACAACGTCGGCACGTTCGGCCTGCCGCCGACACGCGTCGAAGCGCTCTACGCGCCGTCGACGTTCGGCGTGCTGCCGAATGCCGCCGTCGTCGTGAAGCCAGCGGCTACTGCGAAGTAAGGAGGGACGCGCAATGCGTGAATGCACGAATGCGATTTGCCGCCATGCTCTGCCCCGACAGCAGAGCTGGCGCATCGCGTTCGCGCGGATCGCGCTGTGCGTCGTGCTGCTCGCCGAACCGCTCGCCGCCCATGCGCTGCCTACGTTCGACGACGTGCGCACGCAATGGCGCAGCTCCGACTGGCTGCTGCTATCGCGCGATGGCGTGCCGCTGCAACGCACGCGCATCGACAAAACCGAGCGGCGCGGCGACTGGGTCGCGCTCGCGGACGTCTCGCCGGCGCTGCGCGAAGCGATCGTCGTATCGGAAGACAAACGCTTTTACGAACACAGCGGCGTCGACTGGCGCGGCGCGGCGGCCGCCGCGTGGGCGAACCTGTGGAATACGCGTACGCGCGGCGCATCCACGGTCACGATGCAATTGACCGGTCTGCTCAACGACGACCGTGAACGTTCGGGGCAACGTTCGATCGCGCAAAAGGCGAATCAGGCCGTCAGCGCGCTGTGGCTCGAACACACCTGGCGCAAGGATCAGATTCTCGAAGCCTATCTGAACCTCGTGCCGTTTCGCGGCGAGACGATTGGCCTGTCCGCGCTGTCGATCACGCTGTTCGGCAAGGCGCCGTCCGGTCTCGACGAACGCGAAGCCGCTGTTGCCGCTGCATTGATCCGCGCGCCGAATGCGCCGTATGCGAAGGTCAGCGACCGCGCATGCCGTATCCTGCGCGACATGCAGGCGCCCGAGCGCTGCGTGAATCTCCCCGCCTTCGTGCAACTCGCGTTCGCGCGCCCTGCTCCTGCCCTGCTGTCCGTCTCGCCCGATGCGCCGACGCTCGCGCCGCATTTCGCGCGTCGCGTCGCAAGCGAAACGCATCCCGTCGCGGGCGCGCGCGTGACGAGCACCCTCGATGCCAGGCTCCAGCGCTTCGCAAGCGACACGCTCACGCGCACGCTGGTCGAACTCGACGCGCCCGCGCATCCACGCAACGTGCACGACGGCGCCGTCGTCGTGCTCGATAACGCGACGGGCGACGTGCTCGCCTGGGTCGGCTCGTCGGGCGGACTGTCGGGGGCACGCGACGTCGATGCCGTGCTCGCGCGCCGCCAGGCGGGCTCGACGCTCAAGCCATTCCTCTACGCGCAGGCCATCGACGAACGGCGGCTCACCACCGCCTCGTTGCTCGACGACGCGCCGCTCGATCTCGCGGCGGGCGGCGGCCTGTATATACCTCAAAACTACGACAAGGACTTCAAGGGCTGGGTCAGCGTGCGCACCGCGCTCGGCTCGTCGCTGAACGTGCCTGCCGTGCGCACGCTCGTGATGGTGACGCCGCATCGCTTCGCGAAGACGCTCACCGCGCTCGGCTTGCCGCTCGAACAAAGCGGCGACTACTACGGCTATTCGCTCGCGCTCGGCAGTGCCGATGTGACGCTGCTGTCGCTGACCAACGCGTATCGCGCGCTCGCCAACGGCGGCCTCGCCGCGCCGACTTTCGATCTGCCTCGCCGCGCGCCGCCCGCCGCGCTTGCGCAACAACGCGTGTTCAGCGTCGACGCCAGCTACATCATCACGACGGTGCTGTCCGACAACAACGCGCGCACGCGCACCTTCGGCTTCGACAGCCCGCTCGCGACGCGCTTTTTCTCCGCGGCGAAGACGGGCACCAGCAAGGATATGCGCGACAACTGGACGGTTGGCTACACGTCGCGCTACACGGTCGGCGTGTGGGTCGGCAATGCGGACGGCCAGCCGATGTGGGACGTGTCCGGTGTGACGGGCGCCGCGCCGATCTGGGCCGCTATCGTCGGCTACCTGCACCGGCGCGTGCCGAGCGTCGCCCCGCGTGTGCCGGCAGGCGTCGTGCAGACGCGCGTGCGTTTTGACGGCAACGTCGAGCCCGCCCGCAACGAATGGTTCGTCGACGGTACGCAAACCCAGACAGTCGGACTGGCCGCGAATGCCATTTCAACCGGCAACGCGACGGGCATAGCGAACATGCCGCGCACATCGGACAAAACGGCCGTGTCGTCTTCGAATGCCGCGCCGCACATCGGTTCGCCGACGGACGGCACGCTGTTCGCGCTCGATCCCGACATCCCGGCCGCACGCCAGCGCATCGTCTTCGAACGCGCGAGCGGCTCGTCCGGGCGCGCCAACTGGCGCCTGGACGGCAAGCCGCTTGGCCGCGATGAACGCGTGCTGTGGCTGCCGTGGCCGGGCCGGCACGTGCTCGAACTCGTCAATGCGGATGGATCGAGCGCCGATTCGGTGCGCTTCGAAGTGCGCGGCGCAACGGCGCATCAGGCCGCGCCGCCGCGCGCGGGCAAGCCGGGCACGGCACGCGGCCACGCGGCGTCGCAACCGTCTCCCACTCCTCTGACATCCACACTGCAAGACAGCACAACGAACGGGCAAAAGCTTTAAATTTGGTGAGTTCGCATTGTCTTGTCACGATCCGAACGGTATAAATCGGCCGATTCACGCCTCGTCTCGCGCCGTTCGGTGAAAGAGGACAGTAAATTGTCCTATGCTTGAACGCAGTGCTTGCTCAAATGAAAGCGTCGTCCGTTCCCGGCTACCTGTTTGCCCTCAATGGAGTGATTGCCATGTTGAAAAAGCTGTTGATGTTGTTCGTCGCGCTCGTCCTGTCGCTGTCGGCGGGATTCGCGGCCGCTGTCGAAGTCAATTCCGCTGACCAGGCCGCGCTCGAATCGGTCAAGGGCATCGGCCCCGTCCACGCCAAAGCGATCATCGACGAACGCACGAAGAACGGCCCGTTCAAGGACGCCGACGATCTCGCCAATCGGGTCAAGGGCATCGGACAGAAGTCGGTGAAGAATCTCGAAGCGGCGGGCCTGACGATCAACGGCTCGTCCGCGCCGCCGACGGGCGCGCCCGCCAAGGCGCCGGCTGGCACGATGTCGAAATCCGCGCCCGCTCCCGCCGCAACCACGGCGCAAACGCCAGCGCCCTCCGCGCCTGCCGACGCCGCCTCGGGCAGCAAAGCCTCGAAGTCGAAGAAGAAGAGCAAGGCTGACGCCGCCGCAGCATCGGCACCCGCCGCTACGGCCGCCTCCGCGCCTGCGATGGCGTCGGAAACGACCGCTTCGAAGTCGAAGAAATCCAAGAAGAGCAAGGCCGCGTCCGCTGCGTCGGGCGTATAAGGACGCGCTATCCATCAGCGTCCAGTGGCCGCACTGCCTCACGCCTGTTAATGCCTGTCATAGGCTATCGGTGCCGCGCTCCGCGCGGCGTTTCGTTCCCCGCCGGCGCGCGCTTCACACACGTCGCACCGGTTTTTCAAGAGAGATTGCCATGAGCCTACTCGACTCCCTCGGTTCCATGCTCGGCGGCGGCAACTCGCCGCAAGGCGGTGGTGGCCAGGCTGCGCTGATCGCTGCCGCGCTCGAATTCGTCAACAACCAGCCGGGCGGCCTGAACGGTCTGATCCAGCGCTTCCAGCAAAACGGCGCGGGCGACATCATCAGCTCGTGGGTCGGCACGGGCGAAAACCAGCCGATCGCCGCCGACACGCTGCATAACGTGCTCGGCTCGGAAGCCGTCACCAATATGGCGGCGAAGGCGGGCGTCGAACCGTCGATGGTGACGGGCCTGCTGTCGCAGGTGCTGCCGCACGTGATCAACGCAGCGACGCCGAACGGCGAAGTGCCCGCGGACGGCAAGCTCGACGCAGGCGGCATGTCAGGCGCATTGGGCGCGCTCGGCCAGATCGCGGGTCTGTTCGGCAACAAGAACGCCTGAGCGCAGCAGTTCGCTGTGCGCGGCCTTTGCCGAAGCGCCGCGCATAAAAAAAGGGCAACGAATCCCTTCGTTGCCCTTTTTGTTTTGCATGCAGAACCGGACGTCGATCCCCGACGCCCCGTTCATTGACGCTTAGTGCACCACCCGGTCGAACACGAGCTTGCCGTTGTCCACCTCGACGGGAATCACGTCCTTCGGACCGAACTTGCCGGAGAGGATCAGCTTCGCGACCGGGTTCTCGATCTCCTGCTGGATCGCGCGCTTCAACGGCCGCGCGCCGAACAGCGGGTCGTAGCCGACCTTGCCGATCAGTTCCAGCGCCGCATCCGACACGACCAGCTGCATATCGAGCTTCGCAAGCCGCTCGTGCACGCGTTCCAGCTGGATCTTCGCGATCGACTGGATGTTCGAGCGATCGAGCGCATGGAACACGACGACGTCGTCGATCCGGTTCAGGAATTCCGGCCGGAAATGCAGCTTCACTTCTTCCCAGACGGCGTCCTTCACGGATTCTTCAGGCTGGCCGACCATCGACTGGATCACCTGCGAACCGAGATTCGAGGTCATCACGATCACCGTGTTCTTGAAGTCCACGGTGCGGCCCTGGCCATCCGTCATGCGGCCGTCGTCGAGCACCTGCAGCAGCACGTTGAAGACGTCCGGGTGCGCCTTCTCGATTTCGTCGAGCAGGATCACGCTGTACGGCTTGCGGCGCACCGCTTCCGTCAGATAACCGCCCTCTTCGTAGCCGACGTATCCCGGCGGCGCACCGATCAGACGCGCGACGCTGTGCTTCTCCATGAACTCGCTCATGTCGATGCGGATGAGGTGATCTTCCGCGTCGAACAGAAACGCTGCGAGCGCCTTGCACAACTCCGTCTTGCCGACACCCGTCGGTCCCAGGAACAGGAACGAGCCATACGGGCGGTTCGGGTCCGACAGACCTGCGCGCGAACGGCGGATCGCATCGGCGACGGCGCTGATCGCTTCATCCTGGCCGACCACGCGCTGATGCAGCTTCTCTTCGATCTGCAACAGCTTCTCGCGCTCGCCTTGCATCATCCGCGACACGGGAATGCCCGTTGCGCGCGACACGACTTCCGCGATTTCCTCGGCGCCGACCTGCGTGCGCAGCAGGCGCGGACGGGTCGGATTGCTCTGCTCTTCCGCTTCGGCCTTCGTGACCGCCTTCAGTTGCGACTCGAGTTGCGGCAGCTTGCCGTACTGCAGTTCGGCGACCTTCTCCAGCTTACCTTCGCGTTGCAGGCGTGTAATTTCCGCACGCGTCTTCTCGATCTCTTCCTTCAGCTGCGCGCTGCCCTGCACGGCTGCTTTTTCCGCCGTCCAGATTTCTTCGAGATCCGAATATTCGCGGTCGAGCCGCTCGATTTCTTCCTCGATCAGTTGCAGGCGCTTCTGCGACGCTTCGTCCTTCTCCTTCTTGACGGCCTCGCGCTCGATCTTCAACTGGATGCGCCGACGGTCGAGCCGGTCCATCTCCTCGGGCTTCGAGTCGATTTCCATCTTGATCTTCGACGCCGCTTCGTCGATCAGATCGATCGCCTTGTCCGGCAGGAAACGGTCGGTGATGTAGCGATGCGACAGTTCCGCCGCCGCGACGATTGCCGGGTCGGTGATATCGACGCCGTGGTGCAGTTCATAGCGCTCCTGCAAGCCGCGCAGGATCGCAATAGTCGCTTCGACGCTCGGCTCGTCGACGAGCACCTTCTGGAAGCGGCGCTCCAGCGCAGCATCCTTTTCGATGTACTTCCGATATTCGTCGAGCGTGGTCGCGCCGACGCAATGCAGCTCGCCGCGCGAGAGCGCAGGCTTGAGCATGTTGCCCGCGTCCATCGCGCCTTCGGCCTTGCCCGCGCCGACCATCGTATGGATTTCGTCGATGAAGACGATGGTCTGGCCTTCGTCCTTCGCGATGTCGTTCAGCACGGCCTTCAGACGCTCTTCGAACTCGCCGCGATACTTCGCGCCCGCGAGCAGCGCCGCCATGTCGAGCGACAGCACGCGCTTGCCCTTGAGCGTCTCGGGCACTTCGCCGTTGACGATACGCTGCGCCAGACCTTCGACGATCGCCGTCTTGCCGACCCCCGGCTCGCCGATCAGTACCGGGTTGTTCTTCGTGCGCCGCTGGAGGATCTGGATCGAGCGGCGAATTTCGTCGTCGCGGCCGATCACCGGGTCGAGCTTGCCCGCACGGGCGCGCTCGGTCAGGTCGATCGTGTATTTCTTCAGCGCTTCACGCTGGCTTTCGGCGTCCTGGCTGTGCACCTGCGCGCCGCCGCGCACGGCCACGATGGCCGCTTCGAGCGACTTGCGCGACAGGCCGTGCTCGCGCGCCAGACGGCCCGCTTCGCCTTTGTCGTCGGCGATCGCGAGCAGGAACATTTCGCTCGCGATGTAGGTGTCGTTGATCTTCTGCGCTTCCTTGTCGGCCTGATTCAACAGACCGGTGAGATCGCGGCCGATCTGCACGTTGCCGTCCGTGCCGCGCACTTGCGGCAGACGCGTGATGGCGTCGGCCAGGCCGGTTTGCAGCGCCTGCACATGGACACCGGCGCGCGACAGCAGCGAGCGCGCGGAGCCGTCCTGCTGCGCGACCAGGGCCGCTAGCAGGTGGACCGGCTCGATGTACTGATTGTCATGACCGACGGCAAGGCTTTGCGCATCGGCTAACGCTTCCTGGAATTTAGTGGTGAGTTTGTCGACTCTCATCTAGGAGACCTCCAATTTCGATTACCACCAAAATGAGGCGTTTTCTGCCAGTTTCAAGCGCTTTTTTGCATCAGGGAGAGAGAATCTGCACGCAGCGGCACGATCGTGCGGGACGCGCGAACGGCGCCGGAAGTCCGTCGACACAGCGGAGTGTAGCCCGACGCAGGATCGGGCGAAAGCAAGGTGCGAAGCAGGATGCGCGACCCGGCGCGCGCAGGCGGCGGGCAGTCGGCAAGCGCAGGCCGGCCCGGGCCTGCGGACACGCCCGGCGCGAGGTGCGCCCGGTCGAACGGGCGTTCCGTGAGGCCGCCGGGCGGCGGCGCCCGGGCTGCCCGCTCCACCCTGCGCTCAGGTACCCGTCGACACGGCAGGCACGATCGGCACGACGGTCGCCGACGGCTTCAGCCCGAGCAGCGACATCAGCGGCGACGCCGGCTCGGCGATGTCGCGGATCGTATAGCTGTCGAGTTCACGGAAGAAAGCCGTGCGGGCGGATTCGAGAATGTTCTTCAGCCGGCATTGCGACTGAATGACACATTCGCGATGCGAGCCGTTAGCGTCGGCGCCGTTGAAGCAGGCGACCAGCGCAAAGTCGTTCTCGGCCGCCCGCACCACTTCGCCGATGGTCAACGACGACGAATGTTCGTACAGCCGCAGACCGCCGTTGCGCCCCCGCACGGTCTCGACCCAGCCAAGTTCGGCGAGCCGCTGAACCACCTTCATCAGATGGTTCTTCGATATGCCATAAGCATCGGAGATGTCTTGTATTGTTGCCAGTCCTTCGGAACGAACCGCGAGGTAAAGCAGCACGCGCAGCGAGTAATCGGTATAGTCTGTGAGTCTCATTGAAAGGCAAATCGCGACGGAGTCAGCGTGCGGAATGTTCACGCCGGCTCCACTAACGCCGGTACTGCTGCCGGGCAATAACATGCGTCGATAACACATCTTATTGCCACGTTTATCTCGTTATTTCGCGTAACTATAAACGGTAACTTTCCTTTTAAGCGCACTTTTTCTGATTTTAGAGCGCGTCCGCTCAAAACGTTTGCGATGACGCGTTTGCCCCGACTCACTTTTGTTCCAGATATGAAGTCCGATATTTCTTCCGATATTCCCGCTATCGAGCGACTCGCCCCGCGTTACGCCGAACCCACCGAGGACAACATCCGCGAGCTGGTCTACGCGTTCTACGACCGCGTGCGAGCCGATGCACTGCTCGGCCCGGCATTCGAGCAGAAGCTCGCCAGGCGCTGGGACGAGCATCTGCCGAAGATGTGCGTATTCTGGGGATCGCTGGTGCTGGGCGCGAAGCAGTATCGCGGCAACGTGCAACAGGCGCACATGCCGCTGGCGGGCCTCGAGCCGCGCCACTTCAGCCGCTGGCTGTTTCTGTTCCTGGACACGGTCGAGTCACGTTACGAACCGCCGGCCGCCGTGCGCTTCATGGAGCCCGCGCTGCGTATCGCGCAGAGCCTGCAGCTGAGCAAGTTCGGCTGGGATTATCAGATTCCCGCCGAGCAGCAGGATTTACTGGATCGCATCGCGCCGCGCCGCCGCTCGCGCGAAGAGCACGCGGCCGAACATGCGCGGCCGCTTGGCGAACCATTTCCGGCGAAAATCATCGGTAAATCGCGCGACGACGATTAAGCTGATCGAATGGTCAGGATTAACCGTCGCGATTTGAGATTCGTGATTGGAGAATCGCGATTTAACATTTCACCCGGGATTATCGGGCCGCGTTATTTTTTTGAAACGTTCAACGAATAACGCTTAATCCGCTTTCGAATTCAGCGGGGATTCAACGCAAATTCAGCGCGAATTCAACGACTTCAGTCCCCAACGCGCGAGTGCGTCGTCGTCGGACACACGGGCATCGACCCAGCGCTCGCCGCTTTCGGTCTTCTCTTTTTTCCAGAACGGCGCCTGGGTTTTCAGGTAGTCCATGACGAACTCGCACGACGCGAACGCGTTGCCGCGATGCTTCGACGTCGTCGCGACCAGCACGATCTGATCGAGCGGCATCAGCTTGCCGACCCGGTGCACGATCAACACCTCGGTGCCGGGCCAGCGCTCGCGCGCCGCCTCGACGATCGCCTCCAGCGACTTCTCCGTCATGCCCGGATAGTGCTCGAGCTCCATCGTCTCGACGGTTTCGCCCTCGTTGATGTCGCGCACCGTGCCGACGAAGCACGCGACGGCGCCCACCTTCGGATTTTGCGCGCGCAGCGCGGCCACTTCCGTCGACAGGTCGAAGTCTTCTGTCTGGACTCGGACAGTCATATCGGTCCTCGCTGGCTGTGTCAGCCGCCCGTGACGGGCGGGAAAAACGCGACTTCGCAGCCGTCGGTGATACGCGCGTCCGCGTCCGTCATCACGTGATTGCAGGCCATGCGCAGCGCGCGGCCTTCGGCGAGCGTCTCGGCCCACACGCCGCCGCGCACGCGCAGCCACGCGCGCACGTCGCCGAGCGTCGCGATGCCTTCGGGTACGTCAACGGATTCGTCGGACTGGCCGAGCGCTTCACGCACGCTGGCGAAATATTTCAGCTGGATCTTCATCGTCGGTAACTGCTCAATAGCGACCTGGGGGTGGCGTGATCGTAACCTTATTGCGGCCGCGTTCAGTTCAGTAATTCGGAAAAAGGAATGAAACGCACGGTCTCGCCGGCGCTGATCGCATGATTCGGCGGATTGTCGATCAGGCCGTCGCCCCAGACCGTCGACGTCAGCACGGCCGAACTCTGGTTCGGGAACAGATCGAGACCGCCCGCGGCGTTGACCCGCGCGCGCAGGAATTCGTTGCGGCGGTCGCCCTTTCGCTGCGTGAAGTCGGCGCGCAGCGACAGCGCGCGCGGCGTCACCGTGCGCACGCCGGCGAGGCGCAGCAGGAACGGACGCACGAACAGCAAAAACGTGACGAAGCTCGACACGGGGTTGCCCGGCAGGCCGATGAAGAAGGTTTCGTTCGAGCCGGTGTCGTGTGCATCGGGCGCCGCCGTGCGGCGAATTGCGCCGAACGCGAGCGGCTTGCCCGGCTTCATCGCGATCTGCCACATCGACAGACGCCCTTCCGCCTCGACGGCGGGCTTCACGTGATCCTCTTCGCCCACCGAGACGCCGCCGCACGTCAGGATCAGATCGTGACCTTGCGCGGCATCACGCAGCGTTGTGCGCGTCGCGTCGAGTTTGTCGGGCACGATGCCGTAGTCGGTCACGTCGCAACCGAGCTTTTGCAGCAGGCCCGTCAGCGTGAAGCGGTTTGAGTTGTAGATGGCGCCGGGCTTGAGCGGCTCGCCGGGCATCGTCAGTTCGTCGCCCGTGAAGAAGACGGCGACTTTCACGCGCCGCACCACCTCCAGATTCGCACAACCGACGGACGCCGCGAGGCCCAGCGCCTGCGGCGTGAGCCGCGTGCCGGCGGGCAGGATCGTCGCGCCCTTGCGGATGTCGGCGCCCTGCTGCGTGATCCATTCGCCCGCTTTCGGCGTGTGCAGGATCGTCACTTCGTCGCCGGCCGCTTCCGTCTGCTCCTGCATCACGATGGCATCCGCGCCGGGCGGCACCGTCGCGCCCGTGAAAATGCGCGCTGCCGTGCCCTCGGCGAGCGGTTGCGGCGCGTGACCGGCCGGGATGCGCTGCGAGATGGGCAGACGGCGCTCGCCCTGCGATAGCTCCGAGACGCGTACCGCGTAGCCGTCCATCGAGCTTGTGTTCATTGGCGGCACATCGAGGGGCGAGATGACGTCGGCGGCAAGCACCCGGTTGATCGCTTCGAGCGTCGGCAGCGTTTCCTTGCCGGCGATTTGCGCGGCGGCGCCGAGTAGGGTCGCTAGCGCGTCGGCTGTCGAGAGCATCGGTGCGCGCGGCGCAGGTGATGGTGTGGACATCGGAGCGGATGGGGACGATTCGGAAAGAATCATTGTAGCGGGAGGGGACGAGGTGTGTAGTTGGCTGGTTTTTTTATATCTGCGATGCCGGGGGGCTTTTTTGTCTTTCGATTGGGGGCCTGGGTCGCTGCGGCCTTCATGGTGTTTGCGCTGGCATCCGCGTTATGGCTTTGGTCTGCATGCGTTGCCCCTGTGCGGGGCGGCACCTACTTTTCTTTGCCGCCGCAAAGAAAAGTAGGCAAAAGAAAGCGGCTCACACCGCCAGACCTTATTCTTATCCACGGGCCCCCAACGTCCCCTCACTTCACATGGCAGCGCGTCTGTTCGCGTACGTTGCCAACGCTTCGAATGAACGCCTCACCCGCTTCGAATTCCCATACTTGGGCAAGCGGCGGCGAATGGTATGTGCCGCCCAGGTGGCAAACTGTGTGTAGGTGGTCGCGCCACACAGGTTAGTGCTCTTACCAGAAACACCAACCTTGCTACCGAGTCCGGAGTGAAGCGCGTATGGTGCGAAAGCCGACACACAGTTTGCCACCTGGGCGGCGGAGGACTATCTGGCGCGGCGTGCCGCGACGCGGGCACGTAAGTGGGTGAGGCGTAGAGGCAGAACGTTGGCAACGAGCGCGAAACAAGGCGTTGCCGTGTGAAGCGTAAGAACCTTTGGGGGCCCTCAGGTAAATACTAGAACTGGCGGTGTTAGCCGCTTTCTTTTGCCTACTTTTCTTTGCGGCGGCAAAGAAAAGTAGGTGCCGCCCCGCACAGGGGCAACGCTAGCAAACCAGAAGCAAAACGCGGATGCCAGCGCAAAGGCAAATCACGGATCCCAGCGCAAATACCAAAACACCGCCCAGCGTCGCAGACAAAAAAACTTATCTGGTCCGCTCTGCCACGAACTCCTTCACTCGCTCCGCGTCATTCGCCAGCACTTCGAACCGCTGCGGCAAATCCTCGATCCCACTGAACGCGGCCGGACGCTCCGGCTCCCGCTCGAGCGCTTCGCGAATCGTCTCGCCGAACTTGATCGGTTGCGCCGTCTCCAGCACGATCATCGGCACGCCTGCCTGCAGATGCTCACGCGCAACCTTCAGGCCATCCGCCGTATGCGTATCGATCATCGTGTCGTACTGCTGGAACACGTCACGAATCGTATCGACGCGATCGTCGTGACTGCTACGCCCCGAAACAAAACCAAACTCCTGCACGCGCGCAAAGTCGCCGCTCGCCTGCAAGTCGAAGCCGCCCTTCTCCTCGACATCGCGGAATAACTGCAGCACGCGCCTGGGATCGCGCCCAAGCAGATCGAACACGAAGCGCTCGAAGTTCGACGCCTTCGAAATATCCATGCTCGGGCTGCTGGTGTGATACGTCTCCGACGACTTGCGCACGCGATAGATCCCCGTACGGAAGAACTCGTCGAGCACGTCATTTTCGTTGGTCGCGACGACGAGCTTTTCGACCGGCAACCCCATCATGCGCGCGATGTGACCGGCGCACACGTTGCCGAAGTTACCCGACGGCACCGTGAACGACACGCGCTCGTCGTTGCTCTTCGTCGCCGCGAAGTAGCCCTTGAAGTAGTACACGACCTGCGCAACGACGCGCGCCCAGTTGATCGAGTTGACCGTGCCGATCTTCTGCTGCGCCTTGAACGCGTGATCGTTCGATACGGCCTTCACGATATCCTGGCAATCGTCGAACACGCCCTCGATCGCGATGTTGAAAATGTTCGGGTCCTGCAGCGAATACATCTGCGCCGTCTGGAACGCGCTCATCTTCTTGTGCGGCGACAGCATGAACACGCGAATGCCCTTCTTGCCACGCATCGCGTATTCGGCGGCGCTGCCCGTGTCGCCCGAGGTCGCGCCGAGAATGTTCAGCGTTTCACCGTGCTTCGCGAGCGTGTACTCGAACAGGTTGCCGAGCAGTTGCATCGCCATGTCCTTGAACGCGAGCGTCGGACCGTTCGACAGTTCGAGCAGCGACAGCGGCGCGCCATTTTCGACACCGAGCGTCTTCAGCGGCGTGATCTGCGCCGCGTTCTCTTCGTCGCGCACGTTGCAGTACACCTGCGCCGTGTAAGTGCGGCGCGTGAGCTCGCGAAGGTCTTCGTCGGGAATGTCGTCGCTGAACTTGCGCAGGATCTCGAACGCGAGGTCCGCGTACGGCAACGCACGCCAGCGCGCGAGTTCATCCGCCGACACCTTCGGATACTCGTTCGGCAGATACAAACCGCCATCCTTCGCGAGACCGCCGAGCAGGATGTCGGAGAACGTATGGCGCTCGCCGATGCCGGCGCCGCGCGTGGAGATGTAATTCATGAGCTAGCCTCTTTACGTGTGTGCGGTGCGTCAGTTCAGCGCTTCCATGCGCAGCTTCGTCACCTTCGACACGACCGTCTTCAGCGCCTCGATGTTCGCGATCGCCGCGTTGACGTTCTTTTCGACCGTCTCGTGCGTAATCAGGATGATGTCCGTCTCGCCCTTCTTCGATACGTCCACCTGCTCCGATTCCTTCTGCAGCAGCGCGTCGATCGAAATGCCCGTGTCGGCCAGAATGCGCGTGATGTCGGCCAGCACACCCGTCACGTCGGCGACGCGCAGACGCAGGTAGTAGCCGCTCGTCACTTCGTCGATAGGGAGAATCGGCGTGCTCGACAGGCGGTCCGGCTGGAACGCCAGATGCGGCACGCGATGCTCCGGGTCGGCCGTATGCAGGCGGGTCACGTCGACGAGATCGGCGACCACGGCGGAAGCCGTCGGCTCCGCGCCCGCGCCCTTGCCGTAGTACAGCGTCGTGCCGACCGCGTCGCCATGCACCACCACCGCATTCATCGCGCCTTCCACGTTGGCGAGCAGACGCTTGGCAGGAATCAGCGTGGGATGCACGCGCAGTTCGATGCCGTTGTCGGCGCGGCGCGCGATGCCCAGCAGCTTGATGCGGTAGCCGAGTTCTTCCGCGTACTTGATGTCGATCGCCGCGAGCTTGCTGATGCCTTCGACGTAGGCCTTGTCGAACTGCACGGGCACGCCGAACGCGATCGCGCTCATGATGGTCGCCTTGTGCGCGGCGTCCACGCCTTCGATGTCGAAGGTCGGATCGGCTTCCGCGTAACCGAGTTCTTGCGCCGCCTTCAGCGCCGTCGCGAAGTCGAGGCCGCGGTCGCGCATCTCCGACAGAATGTAGTTCGTCGTGCCGTTGATGATGCCCGCGATGTACTGGATGCGGTTGGCCGTCAGGCCTTCGCGCAGCGCCTTGATGATCGGGATGCCGCCCGCGACGGCCGCCTCGAACGCGACCATCACGCCGTTCGCGCGGGCCGCTTCGAAGATCTCCGTGCCGTGCACGGCGAGCAGCGCCTTGTTGGCCGTCACGACATGCTTGCGGTTCTTGATCGCGCGCAGCACGAGCTCGCGCGCGATGCCCGTGCCGCCGATCATTTCAGCGACGATGTCGATAGTGGGATCGTCGACGACCGCACCGAAGTCGTCGGTAATCGCGACCGTGCCTGCTTCGCTGCCGAGCGCCGCTGTCGCCTTGGCGGGATTGCGCACGGCAATGCGCGCAATCTCGATGCCGCGGCCTGCGCGTCGGTTGATTTCTTCCTGGTTGCGGCGCAGTACCGTGAAGGTGCCGCTGCCTACCGTGCCGAAGCCCAGCAGTCCAACTTTGATCGGTTCCATGCAGCGTGTGTGTCGAGTGAGAGATTGGTAAATCGGTTCGGGCGCGGAGTGTCCGCGCTCAGGCCGCGTGGCGTTTGCGATAGCCGTCGAGGAAGCGCGCGATCCGGTGGATCGAATCGGCGAGGTCATCGACGTTCGGCAGGAACACGACGCGGAAGTGATCCGGCGTTTTCCAGTTGAAGCCGCTGCCCTGCACCAGCAGCACGCGCTCTTCAAGCAGCAGATCGAGGATGAACTGCTGGTCGTTTTCGATCGGATACAGCTTCGGGTCCAGACGCGGGAACATGTACAGCGCCGCCTCGGGTTTCACGCAGGTCACGCCGGGAATCGCCGTCAGCATGTCGTACGCGAGCTCGCGCTGCTTGTACAGCCGCCCGCCCGGCGCAATCAGTTCGTTGATGCTCTGATAGCCGCCCAGTGCCGTCTGGATCGCATACTGGCCCGGGACGTTCGGGCACAGGCGCATCGACGCCAGAATGCCGAGCCCTTCGAAGTAATCCTTCGCGCGGCGGCGGTTCTCGCCCGTCAGCCCCGACACCCACATCCAGCCCGCGCGGTAGCCGCACGAGCGGTAGCTCTTGGACAGGCTGTTGAAGGTGACCGTGAGCACGTCTTCGGACAACGACGCCATCGACGTGTGCGTCTTGCCGTCGTAGATGATCTTGTCATAGACCTCGTCCGCGAAAATCACGAGGCCGTGCTCGCGCGCGATCGCGATCAGGCCGAGCAGCAGCTCGTCCGAGTACAGCGCGCCCGTCGGGTTGTTCGGGTTGATGACGACCAGCGCCTTCGTGTTCGGCGTGATCTTTGCGCGGATGTCGTCGAGGTCGGGCATCCATGCGTTCGACTCGTCGCAGATGTAATGCACGGGCGTGCCGCCCGACAGGCTCACGCCCGCCGTCCACAACGGATAGTCGGGCGCGGGCAGCAACACTTCGTCGCCGTCGTTGAGCAGCGCCTGCAAGGCCATCACGATCAGCTCGGACGCGCCGTTGCCGATGTAGATGTCGTCCAGTTCGACGCCCACGACGCCCTTCTGCTGCGCGTAATGCATGATCGCCTTGCGCGCCGCGAATACGCCCTTCGAGTCCGAATAGCCCGACGAGGTGGGCAGATTGCGGATCATGTCCTGGATGATTTCATCCGGCGCTTCGAAACCGAACGGCGCCAGATTGCCGATGTTCAGCTTGATGATGCGATGGCCTTCCTCTTCGAGGCGCTTCGCATGTTCGAGAACGGGCCCGCGAATGTCGTAGCAGACGTTCAACAGCTTGTTGGATTTAAGTATCGGTTTCACGACGGGCACTTCGTCCTGGGTAAATGAGCGGGAACCACCGGGTGAGCGGGACCACGGAGCGCTCGCCCCACGCAGCGGGCAAGCAATGAGACGGGATTGCGCGGCGGGCGGTCCCGGGCCGCGCGGCGCGGGCCGGACCAGGCCGGCGCCAAGCATGATACGGGACGTGAGCGGCGCGCGGCCGTCGGGAGGCCGGACAGGCGTACGGGTGGTGCCTTCTGTCGACGCTTTCCGGGCACACACGGAGCACCCCACTGGCAGCGGCGGGCGTGATCGCCAGCCTTGCGGGCGCGGCTTGTGGCAGCGCGCGAACCTGAAGGGAGCCGCCGGGCGGCTAAAAAGTTATAATTTAGCGGATTTTGACCGACTTCCGCAATGCACCACGCAAGGCTCTGCAAGCCTGGAGCACGTGGCAGCGTACGGCGGCAAGCACCCGCCCACGCGCGCGACGTGCCCCAGCCGCGGTTCGCGCGGGTGCCCGGCGTCTCGACCGTCCCTGTGGCATTGAACCCGAGCTTGCGCATGCCGGTCGAACTGCGACTGCATGTCTAACGACGACCACGGAAAACCAGTTTGAAATTACACCAGGATTCAAGCGGCGCCCTGAACACCGTCACCGGCTATGGCGCCGGCTATGTCGACATCAATCTCGAACGTCATACGGGCAGCATCATCGTGATGCCGGAAAGCCCCGTCATCAGCTGGCCGGTGGCGTCGTTCGAGGCCCTTTCGCCCGAGCACTTCGCGCTGCTGATCGAGCCCGCGCCGGAAGTCGTCATCTTCGGCAGCGGCGAGCGCCTGCGTTTTCCGCATCCGCGCCTCACGGCCGCGCTCGCCGCCCACCGCATCGGCGTCGAGACGATGGACTTCAAGGCTGCCTGCCGGACCTACAACATCCTGATGGCGGAAGGCCGCAAGGTCGCCGCCGCGCTGCTGATCGAAGGCTGAACGCTGCGCCTGCGCGGGCTCGTCCAGAGAACGCCGCGGCGTTTTTGGATTCGCTGTCTTACGGATCAAGTACACTGCGCGGCCCGGCGCCCGAAAGCGGGCGACAGCGGGCCACGAAGCGGGCCACGAAGCGCGCCGCCCGAAGCACGCGCCATCAGGTTGCATAAGGTTGTGTTAAGGACCGCGCATGGACAATGCGCGCCGGCGCGCTGCGCCGCACCGGCTGCAGCGTAGTCGCGCCACACCCTGCCCGAGCGCGCTGACGGCAAGCCGGCAGCGGAATTCGCGCTGCGCGACGCCTCAACGCGCCGCAGCATAGGCCCCGTCCGAACGGAATAAGAAAGAAGCCGCGACAGCGGCGCCGACAAAGGTTGAAAAACACATGAACGACAAGCCGTCCGGGCTGACGCTCAATCGCACGACGGTCCTGCTGCTCGTGCTTACGCTGGCCGTGATCTGGTTCGTGCCGCTCGGCTGGCGCCATCTGCTGCCGAGCGACGAAGGCCGCTACGCGGAAATGGCGCGCGAGATGTTCGTCACCGGCGACTGGATCACGCCGCGCTACAACGGCTACAAGTACTTCGAGAAGCCGCCGCTGCAAACCTGGGCGAACGCGCTGTCGTTCGCGTGGTTCGGCATCGGCGAATGGCAGGCGCGCCTCTACACCGCGCTGACGGGCTTCGCGGGCGTGCTGCTGATCGGCTACACCGGCGCACGCGTATTCAATGTTGCGACGGGCTTCTTCGCCGCGGTCGTGCTCGCAAGCGCGCCGTACTGGTATCTGATGGGCCATTTCAACACGCTCGACATGGGCCTGTCGTTCTGGATGGAAGTCACACTGTGCGCGCTGCTGCTCGCGCAGCGCCCGGGGCTCGCCGCGCGCGAGCAGCGGCTGTGGATGTGGCTCGTGTGGGCCTCGATGGCGCTCGCGGTGCTGTCCAAGGGCCTCGTCGGGCTGATCCTGCCGGGCGCCGTGCTCGTGCTGTACACGGTGGTCGCCCGCGACTGGGCGATCTGGAAGCGTCTATACCTGGTGAGCGGGCTGATCGTGTTTTTCGCGGTCGTCACGCCGTGGTTCGTGCTGGTGCAGGATCGCAACCCCGAGTTCTTCAACTTCTTCTTCGTGGTCCAGCAGTTCAGGCGCTATCTGACGCCCGAGCAGAACCGGCCCGGCCCGATCTGGTACTTCGTGCCCGTGATGCTGGTCGGCTTCCTGCCGTGGTTGTCCCTCACGTTTCAGAGTGCGCGCCATGCGCTGCGCATGCCGCGCCAGGCGAACGGCTTTGCGCCCGTCACGCTGCTGTTCGTGTGGACCGCGTTCATCTTTCTGTTCTTCAGCGCGTCGCACTCGAAGCTGCTGTCGTACACGCTCCCCATCGCGCCCGCGATCGCGCTCGTGATCGGCATGTATCTGCCCCTCGTCACGCGTGAGCAGTTTCACCGGCATCTGACGGGCTACGCGCTGTTCCTCGTGGCGGGCGGCTTCGGCGCAGTGTTTCTCGGGCGTCTGGGCGACCGGCGCAATCCGAATGCGCTGTACCTGGAATTCCGCACATGGGTGTTCGCGGCGCTCGCGATCGGGTTCGTGTTGACGCTCGTGGCGATCTGGATCAACCGGCGCAGGCGCAGCGCTACCAACGGCGCGCAGAACGGTCTGCCCGCCGGCGCCATGAACACCACGCCGGGCGCCGCGAGCCTGAACGCAGGCGCGAACGCAACGTCGACGGGCATCGTGGGCGCGGCGACGGCGTTCGGCATCGGCTGGGTGCTGCTCGCGACGGTCGCCGGCACGGGCCACGACGCGTTCGGCCGGCTGTCGTCGGGCGCGCCGCTGGCGCCCGCCATCAAGACCGCGCTGGCGAAGCTGCCCGCCGACACGCCGTTCTACTCGGTCGGCGTGCTCGATCACACGCTGCCTTTCTATATCGACCACACGACGATCATGGTCGAGCATGCGGACGAACTGGCGTTTGGCGTGTCGGTCGAACCGCAAAAATGGGTGCCGACGATCCCGCAATGGGTCGAGCGCTGGAAGGCCGACCGCTACGCGATGGCGCTGATGTCGCCAGACCGCTACAAGGAATTCAGCGACCAGCATCTGCCCATGACCGTCGTCGCGCGCGATACCCGCCGCGTGATCGTGGAAAAGCCGCTTCCCGCCGATGCAGGCGGCACCTCGCAAGGCGCCGCCCCGGCCGCGGCGTCAGAGCCGCAGGCGCAGCAATGACCTGTTCCCTCACCCGAACTTTCCTTCGATGAACCCGATTTCGCTTTTCTGCATCCTCGCGGGCGTCGCGCTGAACGCGACGGCCCAACTGCTTCTGAAGGCCGGCACGAACGCCGTCGGTCATTTCGACTTCACGATGTCCAACATCATTCCGATCGGCTGGCGCATCGCAACACAGCCGCCCATCATCGGCGGGCTTACCTGCTACGTGCTGAGCGTGGTCGTGTGGATCGTCGGGCTGTCGCGCGTGGATGTGTCGATCGCCTATCCGATGCTGTCGCTCGGCTATGTTGTGAACGCGTTCGCCGCGTGGTATCTGTTCGGCGAAGTGTTGTCGGCGCAACGTCTCGTCGGCATCGGCGTGATCCTGGTGGGCGTGTTCCTCGTGGCGCGCAGCTGAGGGCGGCTGCCCGACCCGGTTCGGACGTAGAGGAAACGCCCCTGGCAAGCAGCCCTGCGTCTGCTAACGTATTCCGAATTGTTTCGAGCGCTGGACATTGGAGCGGAACTCGCACATTATCGCCGCCGCATTCCGGCACTGATCGGCGCAAGCGCGTCAATTTAAGCTTAATGAAAGCTAAATGCCGGGCTTCGTTAAGAAAAGCAGCCCGTGACCCTTTTTAATATCGAGCAAAACCATCCATGACCCAGTCATCCGTTCCGTTTTTGCCGTTCGTCCGTCCCGAGATCGATGAAGAAACGATCCGCGGTGTAGTCGACGTGCTCCGCTCCGGCTGGATCACGACGGGCCCGCAGAACCAGGCGTTCGAAAAGGCATTGTCGGAATACTGCGGCGGCCGCCCGGTGCGCACGTTCAACTCGGGCACGGCGACGCTGGAAATCGGTCTGCGCATCGCGGGCGTCGGCGCCGGCGATGAAGTCATCACGACGCCCGCGACGTGGGTGTCGACCAGCAACGTGATCCTGGAAGTGGGTGCGACGCCTGTGTTCGTCGATATCGACCCGGCCACGCGCAATATCGATCTGAGCCTGCTCGAAAAGGCGATCACGCCGCGTACCAAGGCAATCATTCCTGTGTTCCTGTCGGGCCTGCCCGTCGACATGGACCGCCTCTACGCGATCGCCCGCGCCCACAAGCTGCGTGTCATCGAAGACGCCGCGCAGGCGTTCGGCTCGACATGGAAGGGTGAACGCATCGGCAAGCTCGGCGACATCGTGTCGTTCAGCTTCCACGCAAACAAGAACCTGACCTCGATCGAAGGCGGCGCCCTGGTGCTGAACAACGAGGAAGAAGCCGTCCTCGCGCAGAAATACCGGCTGCAGGGTATCGTGCGTACGGGTTTCGACGGCATGGATTGCGAATTGCTGGGTGGGAAGTACAACCTGACGGACGTCGCGGCGCGGGTCGGCCTTGGGCAGCTGCAGCATATCGAGCGCTTCAATGCGCAGCGCAAGAAGCTCGCGCGCGAGTACTTCGATGGTTTCGAGGGCGGCGCGGCCGTCAGGCTCGGCATGGGCCTGCCGCTCGCGGACTTCGAAAACAGCAACTGGCACATGTTCCTCGTGACGCTGCCGCTCGCGCGCCTGTCGCTCAGCCGCGCCGCGTTCATGGAGCAGATGAAGGAACGCGGTATCGGCACGGGCACGCACTACCCGGCCCTCCACCTGTTCTCGCTGTATCGCGCGATGGGCTACAAGGAGGGCATGTACCCGCATGCGGAGCACTATGGCGCGACTACACTCACGCTGCCGCTCTTCACGCAGATGAATGAAGGCGACGTCGCGCGCGTGTGCCGCGCCGTCAACGAGATTTGCGAACAATACGGCCGGTAATCTGGTCAATCAAGCGGTCAACCAAGCGGAAACCCAGCGGAAATGAATCAAACGGACCCACGCCCGGTCGCGCCCGAACTCTCGGTCATCATCCCCGTGTACAACGAGGAAGCGGGGCTCGGCGAACTGTTCTCGCGCCTGTACCCGGCCCTCGACGCGCTCGGCACCGGCTACGAGGTGATCTTCATCAACGACGGCAGCCGCGACCGCTCGGCGGCGCTGCTCGCCGAGCAGTTCCGCGCCCGTCCCGACACGACCCGCGTGATCCTGCTGAACGGCAACTACGGGCAGCACATGGCGATCCTCGCGGGCTTCGAGCAGTCGCGCGGCCAGATCGTCGTCACGCTCGATGCCGACCTGCAGAATCCGCCTGAAGAAATCGGCAAGCTGTGCACGAAGATGCGCGAGGGCTTCGACTACGTCGGCACGATCCGCATCCAGCGCCAGGACAGCCTGTGGCGGCGCAAGGCGTCGCTGGTGATGAACCGGCTGCGCGAGCGCATCACGCGCATCAAGATGACCGATCAGGGCTGCATGCTGCGCGCGTACAGCCGCCATATCGTCGACACGATCAACCGCTGCGGCGAAATCAACACGTTCATCCCCGCGCTCGCCTACACGTTCGCGCAAAACCCCGTCGAAATCGAAGTCGCGCACGAAGAGCGCTTCGCGGGCGAATCGAAGTACTCGTTGTACAGCCTGATCCGCCTGAACTTCGACCTCGTGACGGGCTTTTCGGTCGTGCCGCTGCAATGGCTGTCGTTCATCGGCGTGATTCTGTCGATGGGCTCGGCCGCCCTGTTCGTGCTGCTGCTGATTCGCCGCTTCATCATCGGCGCGGAAGTGCAAGGCGTGTTCACGCTGTTCGCGATCACGTTCTTCATGCTCGGCGTGATCATCTTCGCGCTCGGCCTGCTCGGCGAATATATCGGCCGGATCTATCAGCAGGTGCGCGCGCGGCCGCGCTATCTGGTGCAAACCATCCTCGAACAACGCAACGGCGAACCGGTTGCCGCGCAGCCGCGCCAGTCGGTCATCCCGGGCGTGCAGCCCGCGCCTGTCACGGGCGACGACCAGGGACTCATCCGATGAAGCCGCGCGCCGTCGTTTTCGCGTATCACAACGTCGGCGTGCGCTGCCTGCAGGTGCTGCTCGCGCGCGGCGTCGACGTCGCGCTGGTCGTCACGCATGAAGACAGCCCCACCGAAAACATCTGGTTCGGCAGCGTCGCGACGGTGGCCGCCGAGCATGGCATTCCCGTCGTCACGCCCGCTGATCCCAAGAGCGCTGAATTGCGAGCACGCATCGTCGAGGCGCGGCCGGACTTCATCTTCTCGTTCTATTACCGGCACATGCTGCCCGTCGATCTACTCGCCGTCGCGCCGCGCGGCGCGTACAACATGCACGGATCGCTGCTGCCGAAGTACCGCGGCCGCGTGCCCACCAACTGGGCCGTGCTGAACGGCGAAACCGAGACGGGCGCGACGCTGCATGAAATGGCCGCGAAGCCCGACGCGGGCGCGATCATCGCGCAGACGCCCGTGCCCATCCTGCCCGACGACACGGCCGCGCAGGTGTTCGACAAGGTGACCGTGGCCGCCGAGCAGACGCTATGGCGCGCACTGCCCGCGCTGCTCAAGGGCGAAGCGCCGCATCTGCCGAACGATCTCGCGCACGGCAGCTACTTCGGCGGACGCAAGCCGGAAGACGGGCGCATCGACTTCAGCCAGAGCGGCCAGCAGGTGTACAACCTGATTCGCGCCGTCGCGCCGCCGTATCCGGGGGCATTTACCGACATCGGCGGCGAACGCTTCGTCGTCGCGCGCGCGCGGCTGGCGCCGCCCGGCGCGCCAGGCGGGGATTTGCCGCCCGGCATCCACGTAGGCGATAATGGCTTTTTTGCGACATGCGGCGACGGCCGCGTGGTCGCGATCCACGAATTGCGGCATCAGCGCGACGATCAGCACCAGACAAGCGAGCGCGTCGTCACCCCCGCCGAATTCACCCAGCTCACTCAATCTTCCCGTAACACATGAAAAAAGTCCTGATTCTGGGTGTGAACGGCTTCATCGGCCATCACCTGTCCAAGCGAATTCTCGAAACGACCGATTGGGAAGTGTTCGGCATGGACATGCAGACCGAACGCCTCGGCGATCTCGTCAACCACGAGCGCATGCATTTCTTCGAGGGTGACATCACGATCAACAAGGAGTGGGTCGAGTATCACGTGAAGAAGTGCGACGTGATCCTGCCGCTGGTCGCGATCGCCACGCCTGCAACCTACGTGAAGCAGCCGCTGCGCGTGTTCGAACTGGACTTCGAGGCGAACCTGCCCATCGTCCGTTCGGCCGTGAAGTACGGCAAGCACCTCGTCTTCCCGTCCACGTCGGAAGTCTATGGCATGTGCTCGGACGAGCAGTTCGACCCGGACGAGTCCGCCCTCACCTACGGCCCGATCAACAAGCCGCGCTGGATCTACGCGTGCTCGAAGCAACTGATGGACCGCGTGATCTGGGGCTACGGCATGGAAGGCCTGAACTTCACGCTGTTCCGTCCGTTCAACTGGATCGGCCCGGGCCTCGACTCGATCTACACGCCGAAGGAAGGTTCGTCGCGCGTGGTCACGCAGTTCCTGGGCCATATCGTGCGCGGCGAGAACATCAGCCTCGTCGACGGCGGCGCGCAGAAGCGCGCGTTCACGGATATCGACGACGGCATCAGCGCGCTGATGAAGATCATCGAGAACAAGGACGGCGTCGCGACGGGCAAGATCTACAACATCGGCAATCCGACCAACAACTTCTCGGTGCGCGAGCTCGCGCACAAGATGCTCGCGCTCGCCGCCGAATTCCCCGAGTACGCGGAAACGGCGAAGAAGGTGCAACTGGTCGAAACGTCGTCGGGCGCGTATTACGGCGCGGGCTATCAGGACGTGCAGAACCGCGTGCCGAAGATCGACAACACGATGCAGGAACTCTCCTGGGCGCCGACATCGACCTTCGACGAAGCGCTGCGCAAGATTTTCGAAGCGTACCGCGGGCATGTCGCCGAAGCACGCGCCCTCGTCGAACAACAGTAAGGGCTGCCGCGCTTGGCTCTGATCGTCCTGAAGATCGATGTCGATACGCTGCGCGGCACGCGTGAAGGCGTGCCGAATCTCGCGCGTATCTTCGACCGCTACAAGGCGCGCGCCACGTTCCTGTTCAGCCTCGGCCCCGACCACACCGGCTGGGCGATGCGGCGCGTGCTGCGGCCCGGCTTTCTGAAGAAGGTGTCGCGCACGTCGGTGGTCGAGCATTACGGCGTGAAACAGCTGATGTACGGCGTGCTTCTGCCCGGCCCCGACATCGGCGCGCGCGCCCGCTCCGAAATGCGCGCGATCCACGAAGCCGGCTTCGAATGCGGCATTCACACGTGGGATCACGTCTACTGGCAGGACAACGTGCGTTCGCGTCCGCGCGACTGGACCGTCGCGCAGATGCAGAAGAGCCACGACCGCTTCGCCGATATCTTCGGCATGCCGCCCGTCACGCACGGCGCCGCAGGCTGGCAGATGAACGGCCATGCGTTCGAGCAGATCGACGCGTGGGGCATGCAGTACGCGTCCGACGGGCGCGGGCATACGCCGTACTTCCCGGTCGTCGGCGGCCGCACGTTGTCGCATGTGCAGATGCCGACCACGCTGCCCACGCTCGACGAAGTGCTGGGCATCGACGGCATCGACACGCACAACGTCGCCGAGTGGATGTTGAAGCGCACCGAAAACAATCCGCACGATCAGGTGTTCACGCTGCACGCGGAACTCGAAGGCCAGAAACTCGCGCCCGTGTTCGAGCAACTGCTTGCCGGCTGGCGCGCGCAAGGCCACACGTTCGCCACGATGGGCGATTATCACGCCACGCTAGACCGTGACACACTGCCGTCGTACCCTGTGACGTGGGGCGAGATTCCAGGCCGTTCCGGCGAACTGATCGTTCAGCCCGACTAGGCGCGCGGCATGCGGGGCATCTTTCGACACGCGTTCGCCCACTGTCCGAGACCGCATTTGCCGAACGCGCAGCACGTCCCGAAGCACACCCAGCAATCCCGAAGAATGCGCTCAGGCGCGGCCCACGCCGCCGCCGACACCGATAACAATTGATAACAAACCGGAGGACCTCGTGCCCATCGCAGTCGATAAACCCGTTCCCGATTTCACCGCCCCGGCTACGGGCGGCGACTTCACGCTGTCCAGCCTGCGCGGCAAGAAAGTCGTCGTGTATTTCTACCCGAAGGACAACACGCCCGGCTGCACGACGGAAGGACTGCAGTTCCGCGACCTGTATCCGAAGTTCAAGAAAGCGGGCGCGGAGATCATCGGCGTATCGCGCGACAGCGTACGTTCGCACGATAACTTCAAGGCCAAGCTGGAACTGCCGTTTACCTTGGTATCGGATCCGGAAGAAACGCTGTGCACGCTCTTCGGCGTCATGAAATTGAAGAAAATGTATGGCAAAGAAGTACGGGGAATCGAGCGCTCCACGTTCGTCATCGATGCTGAAGGCGTGTTGCGCCGCGAATGGCGCGGCGTGAAAGTGCCGGGGCACGTCGACGAGATTCTGGAGGCTGTACAAGCGCTTTGAGGCGCGTTATATTGGGCCGCAATGAGTGCCTGTTCACATACTTTTTTCCGCAGTTGCGCTGCAGATCGCGTCGTCATCGCCGTTGACAGTACGGCCATGAGGCGAGCCACGAGGCGCAATGCGATGACCGAAGTCGAGCCGCTTGCCCCGTCTGCCGGGGCGGCGGCTTTTTTAATTGCGCGCAGCAGTTTGCGACGTTCGCAGCGCACTTTCGTCAAGGAGCCGATCGAAGACCAGGCGAACCGGCATTACTAATCCGACACGCGCCACCGGACGCAAATTGCGGGCGCACGACGCACGACAGTTTGCGGCAGGCGGCGAAGAATTGTGACCCGCTTTACTCGAGGGAAACCATGCCTTTGCCTACCCCACCCAGCAAGCTCGGCAATCTGTTGCCGCCTGATGAATACACGGCGAAGCCTGCAAAGCCTGGTCGAAAACAGGCGTATGAAGGGGAGCAAGCCGCATCGGCCGAATATGGCCGCGCCAACGTCGCCGCACCGATGACGCACGCCGCCAACGCGGCCACCACGCTGCGCCCCGTTCAGAGCGTCGCCGAGCCCGTTGCCGAAATCGCGCCACAGCGCGGTCGCAAGTCGAAGCAGACGGCCGCATTGCTGCAGCCCGTCCCGGCTGCGCCGGCATCAGCGCCCAGCACGGCAGCGCCTGTCGTCGCTCGTGGCAAGGGTTCCGCCGAAGCGCAAGCGCCCGCCGCCGCCAGCGCCAAACCGACCCGCACCGGCACGAAGAAAGGCACGGCCAAGACTGCGCAGGTGGAGGTTCGCAAGCTGTTCGTGCTCGACACCAACGTGCTGATGCACGATCCGACCTGCCTCTTCCGTTTTGAGGAACACGACGTCTATCTGCCCATGATGACGTTGGAAGAGCTCGACAATCACAAGAAGGGGATGTCGGAAGTCGCGCGCAACGCGCGTCAGGTCAGCCGTACGCTGGATTCGCTCGTCGCGAATGCAGGTGAAATGTCGGAAGGCATTTCGCTCGCGCGTCTGGGTAGCCGCGAAGCGCTGGGACGCCTCTACTTCCAGACGAAGCTCACGCATATCGAGCCCGTCGAAGGCCTGCCGCAAGGCAAGGCGGATAACCAGATTCTCGGCGTCGTGCGCGCGCTGCAGCGCGACCGGGAGGACCGCCAGGTCGTGCTGGTGTCGAAAGACATCAACATGCGCATCAAGGCGCACGCGCTCGGCCTGCCCGCTGAAGACTACTTCAACGACCAGGTTCTCGAAGACAAGGACCTGCTCTACTCCGGCATCCGTCAACTGCCGCTCGACTTCTGGGCAAAGCACGCGAAGGACATGGAGAGCTGGCAGGACACCAAGACGGGCACCACGTACTACCGCGTGACGGGTCCGCTGTGCGCGTCGATGCTGGTCAACGAGTTCGTCTATCTCGAGCCGCAGAATGGCGAGCCGACGTTCCACGCGATCGTCCGTGAACTGAACGGCAAGACGGCGCTCCTGCAGACGCTGCGCGACTACGGCCACCACAAGAACAACGTGTGGGGCATCACGGCGCGCAACCGCGAGCAGAACTTCGCGCTGAACCTGCTGATGAACCCGGAGATCGACTTCGTCACGCTGCTCGGCCAGGCGGGCACGGGCAAGACGCTGGTCGCGCTGGCGGCTGGTCTCGCGCAGGTGCTCGACGACAAGCGCTACAACGAGATCATCGTGACGCGCGCAACGGTTCCCGTCGGCGAAGACATCGGCTTCCTTCCCGGCACTGAAGAGGAAAAGATGCAGCCGTGGATGGGCGCATTCGACGACAACCTCGAAGTGCTGCAAAAAACCGACGACGCAGCGGGCGAATGGGGCCGCGCGGCAACCCAGGAACTGATCCGCTCGCGCCTGAAGATCAAGAGCATGAACTTCATGCGCGGCCGCACGTTCGTCGACAAGTATCTGATCATCGACGAGGCGCAAAACCTGACGCCGAAGCAGATGAAGACGCTCGTCACGCGCGCCGGTCCGGGCACGAAGATCATCTGCCTCGGCAACATCGCGCAGATCGATACGCCGTATCTGACGGAAGGCAGTTCGGGGCTGACGTATGTCGTCGATCGCTTCAAGGGCTGGGCGCACAGCGGGCATGTGACGCTGGCGCGCGGCGAGCGTTCGCGGCTGGCTGATTACGCGTCGGACATTCTCTAACGCGCTTTTCTTCGCTGGTTCAAAAGCCGCTTCCGGTGCACGCCGGAAGCGGCTTTTTCTTTGGGTTTCGGCTTTGATTGTTATGCGATGGGCATATCGCCGGTCGCTTTAAATCGACATTTAGCGCGTAAACTTCAAGTAACTCATCAAGATTTCTTGCGAGAGGCCCGTCAGACGGGCTACCATCGGGCATCACCGGCTTCTGGCGGGCGTTTTCGCTCGCCTTCGCTTTCATGCTTCGCCTCGCGCTGTCACTGTTGGTCGTCGCCCTGCTCGCCGCCTGCTCAGGCGCGCCGCAGAAGACCGTGCGCAGTTCGGGCGGATCGTATGCGTCGTCGGGCGGCGCGTATCGCACTACGCCACCGGGCTTCCCCCGTTTCGTCGACCACAGCATCGGGCGCGAGGAAATCTCGATTCAGGCCATGAGCCTTGTCGGCGTGCCGTATCGCTGGGGCGGCAATACGCCGGATAGCGGGTTCGATTGCAGCGGACTCGTGCACTACGTCGTGCAGCGCGCGGCTTCCGTGAACCTGCCGCGCACGACGGCCGATATGAGTTCGCGCGGCGACTCCATCGAACCCGACGAGATCGCGCCGGGCGACCTGATTTTCTTCAACACGACGGGACGCCCGCATTCGCATGTCGGGATTTATGTCGGCAAGCTGCGTTTCGTGAACGCGCCGTCGACGGGCGGCACCGTGCGGCTCGACTATCTGACCAATCCCTACTGGGCGAAGCGTTTCGACGGTATCCGCCGGGTGGCGCCCGCGCTGAACAAGCCAACGACGACGCCATTCGATGCACCGAGCTACGAGGCTGCGGCGCCTGTGTCTTCGGCGCCTGCGGTTGCAGCGACAGAAGCCGCGCCGAGGACACCGGCCGCGCCCGAAGTCGCTGGCGGCACGTATGGCGCGCCCCGCAGCGCTTACGTGACGCAGAATCGTGCTCAAGCCGCGCCAGTGGTCAATCAGGGCACGGCCGCCACGGCTGCCACCGCGGCAGCATCCGCCGATCAGTTCGAGCCGCCGCCGCCCGGCATGAGCGCCGCGCAAATGCAGGCGCGCGCAGCGGGCGCCATATCGCCGACCCAAGTCGCTTCGCCGGTTGCCGCCGCGCCCGCCGACGCCACACCGTCACGCGTCTACGGCGCTGCGCCCTCGCCTGCCTCCACTTCCGCGCCCGATGCCATCGACGCCGCCGCGGATGCCTACGAACCGCCGCCGCCCGCCGCCGTCGCAGCGCGCCAGGCTCGCCAGGCGCAGTTCTCCGGCGACAACCGCGAATCAGGCGGCGTACAGATCATGCGCGCGTCGACGGCTTCGCGCCCCATTCCCGCGCCGACGCAAACCAACGACGACCCGATCGCGGGCTTCGCGAACTATTGATTTGGGCGTCGGCCATCGACGCCCGATTCACCCGCGCCGCCGCACCTCTGCTATCTTTTGACGATATTTCCCTAACGGCGGGTGACGACGATGGATCTCGGGCTCAAAGACAAAGTGGTTCTGATAACAGGCGGCAGCAAGGGCATCGGACTCGCGTGCGCGCGGGCGTTCGCGATGGAAGGCGCGAAAGTCGCGATCGTGTCACGCGATCCCGCCAACCTCGCCCGCGCCCGCGAGCAGCTTTCGAGCGAGGGGCTGCATGTCCACCTGACGCGCGCCGATCTGCACGAGCCGCATAGCGCCGCCGACGTCGTCGAGGAAGCGACGTCCGCCGTCGGCCCGATCGACATCCTGATCAACAGTGCGGGCGCCGCGCGCCGCTACGACCCCGAATCGCTCGATGCCGCTGCGTTCAAGGCGACGATGGAAGCGAAATACTTCCCGTATATCTACCCGCAGCAGGAAGTGCTCAGGCGCATGGCCGAGCGCGTGAAATCCGGCGCGGCGAAGGAGCCGGGAACGATCGTCAACATCATCGGCATGGGCGGCAAGATCGCGAGCGATATCCATATCGCGGGCGGCGCGGCCAACGCGGCGCTGATGCTTGCCACCGTCGGCCTCGCGCACTATTACGCGCGTTATGGCATCCGCATCAACGCGATCAATCCGGGGGCAACGATGACGGAGCGTGTCGAGGAGGCACTGCAACTGGAAGCGTCGCGCGAAGGCATCGCGGCCGCCGATGCGCTCGCGCGCGGCGAAGCCCGCGTGCCGCTCGGACGTTTCGCGAAACCAGAAGAAATAGCAGACGTCGCGCTGTTTCTGGCGAGCCGCCGCGCGAGCTACGTGACGGGCGCGATCGTCCCGATGGATGGAGGCAGCGCGCCGCTGATCTGACCGCGGCGCGCCGTTTTTAGCGCAGCTTTACAGGAAGCGGTGACCGAGCCACCAGCCGGCCGCCGCGAGCACGGCGGACGCGGGAATCGTCAGTACCCACGCCCAGACGATATTGCCGGCGACGCCCCAGCGCACGGCCGACAACTTCTGCGTCGCGCCGACACCGACGATCGCACCGGTGATGGTATGCGTCGTGGATACGGGAATGCCGAGGAACGACGCGAGGAACAGCGTGATCGCGCCACCCGTCTCCGCACAGAAGCCGCCGACAGGCTTGAGCTTCGTGATCTTCTGCCCCATCGTCCGCACGATGCGCCAGCCACCGAATAGCGTGCCGAGACCCATCGACAGATAACACCCGCCGATCACCCACAGCGGCGGCGCATCGGCCGCTGCCGACGCATAGCCCGTCGCGATCAGCAGCATCCAGATGATGCCGATGGTTTTCTGCGCGTCGTTGCCGCCGTGGCCGAGGCTGTACAGACCCGCCGACACCAGCTGCAGCCGGCGGAAGCGCCTGTCGACCTTGCTTGGCGGCGTTCGGAAGTAGATCCATGACACCAGCAGCATGAAAAACGAGCCGAGCACGAAACCAAGCAGCGGCGACACGATGATGAACGTGACCGTTTTCAGCAGCCCGTCCCAGTTGAGCGCGGCCCAGCCGGATTTCGCCAGCGCCGAGCCCACCAGCCCGCCGATCAGCGCGTGCGACGAGCTGGACGGAATGCCGTAGTACCAGGTGACGATGTTCCAGCCGATCGCGCCGACCAGCGCGCCGAACACGACGTAGTGATCGACGATGCCGGGGTCGATCGTGCCCTTGCCGACCGTCTGCGCGACTTTCAGGTGGAAGATGAAATAGGCGATGACGTTGAACGCGGCAGCGAACGCGACGGCCTGTTGCGGCTTCAGCACGCCCGTCGAGACGACGGTGGCGATCGAGTTCGCCGCGTCGTGGAAGCCGTTCATGAAGTCGAACACGAGCGCGACGACGACGAGCGTCGCGACCGCCCAGATGGCGAGTTGTATCGAATGCATCAGGCGTTTTCCAGCACGATGCCTTCGATGATGTTCGCCACGTCCTCACACTTGTCGGTGATCGACTCGAGCAGCTCGTAGATCGCCTTCAGCTTGATCAGCGTCTTGACGTCGTCCTCCTCGCGAAACAGCTTCGACATCGCCGAGCGCAGCACACGGTCGGCGTCCGATTCCAGACGATCGATGTCTTCGCACGCCTTCAGGATCTCGCGCGCCTGCTTCATGTCCGACAGCATGGCGACGGCCGCCTGCACGCGCTCGCAGCAAGCGGTCGAAATGTGCGCGAGCTGGCTCGCTTCCGACGTCACCGCCCGCACGTCGTACAGCGAAATGGCCGTGGCGACGTCCTCCATCAGGTCGAGGATGTCGTCCATCGTGGTGATCAGCTTGTGGATTTCGTCGCGGTCGAGCGGCGTGATGAAAGTCTTGTGCAGCAGATCGATGGTTTCGTGCGTGAGTTTGTCGGCCGCTTTTTCGGCCGTCTGCACGTTTTGCTTGTGGATCTCGGCGTCACCGAGGTTGTCGATCAACAGTTCGAGTTCGTGGCTCCCCGCGACGATGTGCTTCGCGTGAGCGTTGAAGATTTCAAAAAATTTGCCCTCAGTGGGCATGAATCGACCGAACATTGGGGTCCCAGAAAATGGTCACGGTGGGGCTGTCATAAAACCGCAATATTGTACCGTTCCGGACCATTCCGGGTGTGGCGCGCAGCCGTGTTTTGTGCGCGCGCGCAACGGCGGGCGCAACCCGGTTCCCCCGTTCGCGCGGAGTGTGCTACTCGCTGCCGTAGAAATTCTGCGCGCCCGCAAAATTATCGAACTTCGTGAATTGCCCATGGAACGTGAGCCGAACGGGGCCGATTGGACCGTTACGCTGTTTGCCGATGATGATTTCGGCGGTGCCTTTGTCGGGGCTGTCCGGGTTGTAAACTTCGTCGCGGTAGATGAACAGGATCACGTCCGCGTCCTGCTCGATTGCACCTGATTCGCGCAGATCGGACATGATCGGTCGCTTGTTCGGGCGCTGTTCGAGACCGCGGTTCAGCTGTGACAGCGCGATCACGGGCACGTCGAGTTCTTTGGCGAGGCTTTTCAGCGAACGCGAGATTTCCGAAATTTCCGTCGCGCGATTTTCGCCCGACGACGAGCCGCTCATCAGCTGCAAGTAGTCGATGATGATGAGGCCGAGCTTGCCGCACTGGCGCGACAGACGCCGCGCGCGCGAGCGCAGTTCCATCGGGTTCAGGCCGCCCGTTTCGTCGATGAAAAGCTGCGCCTCGCTCATTTTCTGGACGGCATGCGTGAGCTTCGGCCAGTCTTCGTCCGTCAGGCGCCCAGTCCGCATGCGGTGCTGGTCGAGTCGGCCGACCGAGCCGAGCATACGCATGGTCAGCTGCGTGCCCGGCATTTCCATCGAGAACACGGCGACTGGCAAACCGTATTCGACGGCCACGTATTCGCCGATGTTCATCGAAAACGCCGTCTTACCCATCGACGGACGCCCCGCCACGATGATGAGCTCGCCGCCGTGCATGCCCGACGTCATCCGGTCGAGGTCGACGAAGCCCGTTGGCGTGCCCGTCACGTCGCTCGGATTGGCCGTGTGGTACAGCGTGTCGATGCGCTCGACGACCTGCGTCAGCAGCGGCCCGATTTCCAGGAAGCCCTGCGTGCCGCGCGCACCGTCTTCGGCGATCGAGAACACCTTCGATTCCGCTTCGTCCAGCAGCTGGCGGACTTCCTTGCCCTGCGGATTGAACGCATCGGCGGAAATTTCGTCGGCGACGGACACCAGCCGGCGCAGCACCGCACGATCCCGTACGATTTCCGCATAACGCCGGATGTTCGCCGCGCTCGGCGTGTTCTGCGCGAGCGCGTTCAGGTACGCGAGCCCGCCGACTTCTTCGGCCTTACCCGAGGTGGTCAGCGCTTCATAGACGGTCACGACGTCGGCGGGACGCGTCGACGCGATCAGCCTGCCGATGTGCTCGAAAATGAGGCGGTGGTCGTAGCGGTAGAAATCGCTTTGCGAGAGGAAGTCGGCAATGCGGTCCCATGCGGCGTTGTCGAGCAGCAGACCGCCCAGCACCGATTGCTCGGCCTCGATGGAATGGGGCGGGACTTTCAGCGACTCGATTTGAGGATCTTTCGACGGTGCGTTCATGGGGTGGAATTATCAGGCAAAGTGGGACGGCGGGATAGCATCCTGAAAATCGAATCGCCGCAGCGCGAGCAAAGCCAATGCGGGCAATAAAAAAGGCAGGGGCCGGTTTCCCGGCCCCTGCCCTTCACGCCAGCAACTGCCTGGCGATCTTATTTTCTGCCTGGCTTAGACGTGCTCGCCCAGCACCGACACCGTGACGTCAACCGTGACGTCCGTGTGCAGCGAGACGTGAACCGGGTGGTCGCCAACGATCTTCAGCGGGCCTTCCGGCAGACGCACTTGCGCCTTTTCAACTGCGAAGCCTTGCTTGCCCAGTGCTTCGGCGATGTCGGCGTTCGTCACCGAGCCGAACAGACGGCCGTCGACGCCAGCCTTCTGAGCGATCTGGATCGTCAGGCCAGCCAGCTTTTCGCCTTGTGCCTGAGCAGCCGTCAGCTTTTCAGCTGCGACCTTTTCCAGTTCTGCGCGGCGAACTTCGAATTCAGCGATGGCTTCCTTCGTTGCGCGGCGTGCCTTCTTGTTCGGGATCAGGAAGTTACGTGCATAGCCGTCCTTGACCTTGACGATGTCGCCCAGGTTGCCGACGTTCACAACTTTTTCGAGAAGAATGATTTGCATTCGGATGCTCCTTGTGACGTCGTCCGGTTAGGCCTTGTGCTGATCGGTGTACGGCATCAGCGCGAGGAAACGTGCGCGCTTGATTGCCGTGTCGAGCTGGCGCTGATAGTGGGCCTTGGTACCCGTCAGACGTGCCGGCGTGATCTTGCCGTTTTCGCCGATGAAGTCCTTCAGCGTATCGATGTCCTTGTAGTCGATCTGATCGACGTTTGCAGCCGTGAAACGGCAGAACTTCTTGCGCTTGAAGAGCGGGTTTTGTTGCTGACGACGCTTGTCGAATTTCTTACCAGTCGGGCGGGGCATGTTCAGTCCTTTCCAATGTCCTGCAATTCTGTGATGTGAAACACCAGAGTTCTCGCGTTGCGGCTTTTCTTCGCCAGGAAGCCGGTGAAGAGCGTTTCAACGCCCATTTCAACCCGCTCCAGCCTGCCGCTCGCCTCGCCGGCCGCGACCGCCTGCATGATCAGCTCGACGGTTCGGGCAACGCCCGCTTCGACGACCTGCGTGCGGTGTTGCAACGTACAGCCTGCAATCGGAACGCCAGCGGGGGTGTACCGCACTATTTCGCGTTCGACGACGCTCGCCGTGAGTTGCAGCCGGTTCATCGATTCCTTTTACGGACGCTGGGTGAGAGCGCGCCGCGTGACTCTGATGGCTTAATGGTTCTGCTTTAAGCCTGCGCTTCCGTCGGCTGCGATGCAGCCGCCTTCTTGGCTTCTTCGCGCTGCACTTCCTTCATCATCGGCGACGGGCCGGTTTCGGCCTTCTTCATCTTGACGATGAGGTGACGCAGAACGGCGTCGTTGAACTTGAACGCGTGTTCGAGTTCGTCGAGCGTGGTCTGGTCGCATTCGATGTTCATGCAGACGTAGTGAGCCTTCGCGAGTTTCTCGATCATGTAGGCCAGTTGGCGACGGCCCCAGTCTTCGATGCGGTGGATCTGGCCACCGTGCGACGTGATCGTCGACTTGTAACGCTCGATCATCGCGGGCACTTGCTCGCTTTGATCGGGGTGCACGATGAATACGATTTCGTAATGACGCATGTTCACTCCTTGTGCTGACTTATGGATAGAAGCCACCCGGGCGTCGGAACCGGTGTGGCAAGTGAGAAGCCGAAGAATATAACCCGAATCGGCACTGTTTGCAAGATAAAGCAGGTGGCATCTGCCGGATTCGGGCGTGTTTTCAATGATTTAGGGCGGCTGGCAGTGCGAAAACGCGCCGCCAGCCGCCCTTCGAATGCGCTGGGTTGCCTTTCACCCGCGCTCAAACTGCCCTCAACTGCCGGAATACGGCGCCCCCGGCTCCGTGCCATGCAGCCGGGCCGTCAGCGCGGCCTGCAACGCCGTCAGCGACTCGGGCGCGGCGTCCGTCACGGCCCACCACATCATCCCGTCGTCGCGCCAGCGCGCCACCGCATAGCCGTCCTGCACGATCGCCGCGCCCGGCTTGCCCGCCGCGCGGTCGTCCTCGGGGAACACGTAGACGTCGATCACATGCTTCGCGTGCCGGTACGTCAGCACGGCCACCCGCCGATGCCCGACGTAGTCGAGCCGTCCGCCCGCCAGCGGAAAGCCGCTCGCGGCGAGATCCTCGACGGGCGGCGCGTAGTCGAGCTTGCCGTTGAACCACGGCTTGACCGTGTGCTGATCAGACGACACCACGTCGATATCGTGCCCCGACAGCTGTGCGCGCACGTGGCTCGCCACCAGCTCGTCGACCAGCGGCATCGGTTCGCCCGTCCGGTGCAGCGTCACCGCGATGCCCGCCGCGACGAGCGCACAGAACGCCAGCGCGAGACCGCCGCGCCACGCTGCGCCCGTGTGCCATCCGCCGCCGCTCATCGCGCCGCCCGCGCCTTCGCCCGCCAGCGGGCCGAAGCCGCCGCCTTTCGGAAGTTGCGGCAATTGCGGCAGCCGCACCCAGTCGAACCAGCCTTTACGCCGCCTCGCGCGCGGCTCGGGCCGCATTTCGCTGTCGCGCGTTGCGCCTTGCGGCGCGGCAAGCTCCGTCGACGGCAGCGCCGTCATGATCCTCGCGCGCAGTTCATCCGGCGCGCGGTAGTAATTGGCCGAGCGCACCGCGCCCTTCATCGCCCGCACCATTTCGCTCTCCCTCCGGCAGGCCTCGCAGCTTTCGATATGCCGCTGCACGTCGCGTGATTGCGGCGGCGTGAGTTCGTGGTCCGCATTCGCATCGAGAAGCGGCCGTGCTTCGTTACAGTCCATCTGGCGCCTCCTGTGCGAGTCCGCCCGGCAACGCGCCGGGAGCGTGCGGCATCCAGCCGCTTTCGGTTTTACGTGCGGTATCGGGCACGACCCCGGGCGGTGGACCCTGGGTCCGCGCCGATGCGCGCATGGCTGGCCGCGCACCCGGCACATCGTCTGCCCCGTCCGGCGCGCGCTGCGTGGCGCCCCCATCGCGCGCGCCGCCTCTCGACTGCGCGCTCCCCTTCGATTGCAACGACGTCAACGCCGTCGCCAGCTTGCGTCGCCCCCGCGCGAGCCGCGACATCACCGTGCCGACGGGCAGATCTGCGATCGTGGCGATCTCGCGGTAGCTCAATTCTTCCAGCTCGCGCAGGATCAGCACCTCGCGATACTCGACAGGCAGCATTTCCAGCGCCTCGTGCACGAGCCGCGTGTTTTCATCGCGGATCATCAGCGCTTCGGGGTCGGGCGAGTTCGTGCTCCAGCCTTCGAACGTCTCGTCGTCGAGGTTCTCGTCGAACTCGATCGTCGCGTTGACGCCACCCGAGCGCCTTCGCCATTCCGTGTACCACGTGCGGCGCACGATCGCGAGCAGCCAGGGCCGCGCGGTCTCGCCGTGGAACGTGTCGAAGAAACGGTAAGCGCGCATGAACGCTTCCTGCACGACGTCGTCGGCATCGTGCCCGTTGCCGCATAGCCAGCGCGCAAGGTTGTACGCGGCATCGAGATGCGGCAGCGCCATCTGCTGAAAACGCAGACTGCGCGCAGCCTCGGCGCGCGCATCGCCTCCCGCATGTTTTCCGGTCTCATTCACCGATCGCCTCCAGGCTTGCCCAGACTTCACGGCTGCAAAACCCATCTCGAATCCAGTTTATTCCCGGTTTTCGCAACTGCCGTAAAAAATAAAGTGGGAATAGAAAGGATGGACTCGCAGTACCGCAAATGAGTCATTCACTCGCGAGGAGAACCATGCAAAACAATCTGAAATGTCTGAAGCGGCGCGATTTTCTGCGCCTGGCGGCCGTCGGCGGTGCGGCATTCGCGTCGGCGTTGCCCGGCTTCAGTTATGGACGCGACGACGATTTCTACTTCGTCCAGTTGTCGGATGCGCATTGGGGCTTCGAAGGCCCCCGCGTGAATCCCGATTCGAAAGGCACGCTGCCGAAGGCGATCGCCGCCGTCAACGCGCTGCCGTCGCCGCCCGATTTCGTGATCTTCACGGGCGATCTGACGCACACCACCGACGACACCGCGCTGCGTCACGAACGCATGCGCCAGTTCCAGCAGATCATCGCGCAACTGAAGGTGAAGCCGCTGTACCTGATGCCGGGCGAGCACGACGCGAGCCTGGACGCGGGCGCGGCGTACAAGGAGCACTTCGGCCAGACGCACTACACGTTCGATCACAAGGGCGTGCACTTCATCACGATCGACAACGTGTCGGATCCGGCGGGCCGCGTCGGCGAGCAGCAGATCGCGTGGCTTGCCGACGATATCGACAAGCAGCCGCAGGACGCGCGCATCGTCGTGTTCACGCACCGGCCGCTATTCGATCTCGCGCCGCAATGGGACTGGGCGACGCGCGACGGCGCGCAGGTGATCGACGTGTTGAGCCGGCGCAAGAACGTGACCGTGTTCTACGGCCATATCCATCAGGAGCATCACATGGTGACGGGGAACATCGCGCATCACGCGGCGCGCTCGCTGATGTTCCCGCTGCCGGCCGCGATGTCGCAGCCCAAGAAGCTGCCGGTTCCGTGGGACGCGTCCGAGCCGTATCGCGGGCTGGGATGGCGGCAGGTGCAGGTCGCGAGACCTTCAGGTGCGCTCGCGCTCGATGAAATGCCGATCAAGACTTCATAAGGGGGACCGCCATGCAGACTTTTGCCATCGACAGGAAGCGACGTCGTCTTTTCACATTTGTTGCCATGGGCGCCGTGCTTGCCGTCGCGGGCCGTTTCGATGCTCGCGCCGCCGAGCCGCGCGTTGTCAAGGTGAATGCGCGTAAGTTCGTGTTCACGCCGAATCAGATCAAGCTCGCGCCACATGAGAACGTTGTGTTTGAGCTGACCGCTCAGGATACGGTTATGGGGTTTGCGATTCCGCAGTACAACGTAAGGGCGGATGTGCCGCCTGGGGCAGTCGTGCGGGTGCCGGCGCAGGCCGGCGCGGCTGGCACCGTTGATTTCTTGTGCGATATTTTTTGTGGCTCCGGTCACGAGACGATGAGCGGGACGATTGTTGTTGGGTAAGGGGTTTTTTTGTCTGCGACGCTGGTGTGGCTTGCTTGTTTTTTTGCTGGCATCCGCGTGATGTTATTGGTTCGCAAGCGTTGCCCCTGTGCGGGGCGGCACCTACTTTTCTTTGCCGCCGCAAAGAAAAGTAGGCAAAAGAAAGCGGCTCACACCGCCAGCCCGTGTTCCTATCCACGGGCCCCCAACGTCCCTTCCATTCACACGGCAACGTCCTTGTTTCCGTGCGTTGCAAGCGCTTCGAACAGATGCCTCACCCGCTTCAAATGCCCGCATAACTGCCGGCGGCAGCGAATGGTATGTGCCGCCCAGGTGGCAAACTGTGTGTAGGTTATCGCGTCGTATAAGTTAGCGCTCTTACAGGGTGGAGCGCATGCGCTATTGGTCCGAAGTGGGGCGTGTGAAACACTACGGCCTACACACCGTTTGCCACCTGGGCGGCGGCGGACTATCTGGCACGGCGTGCTGAGATGCGGGAGCGTGAAGTGGGTGAGGCGTACAGAGAGAACGTTGGCAACGAGCACGAACTAGGGCGTTGCCGTGTGAAGCGTAAGACCCGTTGGGCGCCCTCAGGCAGGAACAAGGATTGGCGGTGTTAGCCGCTTTCTTTTGCCTACTTTTCTTTGCGGCGGCAAAGAAAAGTAGGTGCCGCCCCGCACAGGGGCAACGCTAGCGAACCAACAACATCACGCGGATGCCAGCGAAAACACCCAAACACCCCACCGCCGCGAGGCAAAAAAAAACGCCAACATCAACCAGCATTAACCCAGTAATCAGCCCGCGCATAAACCTCTTTCAAATAATCAATGAAATACCGCACTTTCGCAGGCACATACCGCTGCTGCGGATACACAGCAAGAATATCGTAATCAGGCAGCGCATATTCATCGAGCACGGTCTCGAGCTCGCCCCTTGCGAGTTGCTGATCGATTTCCCACGTCGAGCGCCAGCCGAGCCCGAGCCCTTCCGACACCCAGCGGTGCAGCAGCTCGCCGTCGTTGCAATCGAGCGTGCCGCCGACACGCACCGTCGTCAGCTTGCCGTTGCGCCGGAAATACCAGCCACGGTTCTGTCCGCCTTGCAGATTGAACGCGAGGCAATTATGCGCAGGCAGATCTTCGAGCGACTTCGGCTTGCCATGCTTGCGGAAATATTCGGGCGTGCCGCACACAACGCGCCGGTTAGTCGCCAGCTTGACAGCAACGAAGTTCGGATCAACGGCACCACCGATGCGGATCGACAGATCGTAGCCCTCACGCACCAGATCGACGACGCGATCAGTCAGATTGAACGACACCTGCAGCTCCGGCTTGTCCTTCAGAAATTCGGGCGCGAGCGGCGCAACATGCTTACGCCCGAAAGCCGCGGGCGCCGACACGATCAGATGCCCGTTGACCGAACGCCGCCCCGCCATCAGTTCGTTTTCCGCCTGATCCCATTCGCTGAGCAGGCCGCGGCAGCGTTCGAGAAACGCCGCGCCCTCTTCGCTGACGACGAGCCTGCGCGTCGAACGGTACATCAGCTTGACGCCAAGGCGCTTTTCGAGCGCGTCGATCCGGCGTCCGAGAATCACCGGCGACACGCCCTCCTCGAGCGCCGCCGACGCCAGGCTGCCCGCATCTGCAACCCGCACGAACGTTTCGATCTGTTTGAAGCGATCCATTTTTGTCTCTCCAGGCCCTGACGACGGGCGTCTCCCGGTCTCGCGCCCCAACAGGCGCCCCACCCGCATTCCATACTTTTTGTTTTGGAATAAGCGACCGTGATCGATCTTATCAAACCTTGGATGCAGTCTTAAAGTGTGCCTAACACCCATCCGCTTTACAGACTTCCAGGAGACATTCATGGCCAAGATGAGAGCCGTCGACGCAGCGGTGCTCGTGCTCGAAAAAGAAGGCATCGACACGGCTTTCGGCGTTCCCGGCGCCGCCATCAACCCGTTCTACTCGGCCATGCGCAAGGCAGGCAACATCAGTCACGTGCTGGCGCGCCACGTCGAAGGCGCATCGCACATGGCGGAAGGCTATACGCGTGCAGCGCCGGGCAACATCGGCGTGTGTATCGGCACGTCGGGCCCCGCCGGCACCGACATGATTACCGGCCTCTATTCCGCCTCCGCCGATTCGATCCCCATTCTCGCGATCACCGGCCAGGCGCCGCGTGCGCGTCTGTACAAGGAAGACTTCCAGGCCGTCGATATCGAATCGATCGCCAAGCCCGTCACGAAATGGGCCGTCACGGTGCGCGAGCCGGCTCTCGTGCCGCGCGTGTTCCAGCAGGCCTTCCATCTGATGCGCTCGGGCCGTCCGGGTCCCGTGCTGGTCGACCTCCCGATCGACGTGCAGCTCGCCGAGATCGAATTCGACATCGATACCTACGAGCCCCTGCCCATCTACAAGCCCGCAGCGACGCGCAAGCAGATCGAAGCCGCGCTCACGCTGCTCAACGATTCCGCCAAGCCGCTGATCGTCTCCGGCGGCGGCGTGTTGAACGCGGCGGCTGAAGACCTGCTCGTGCAGTTTGCTGAAACGATCGGCGTGCCCGTGATCCCGACGCTGATGTCGTGGGGCGCGATTCCCGACGATCACCCGCTGATGGCGGGCATGGTCGGTCTGCAGACGTCGCACCGCTACGGCAACGCGACCATGCTCGCCTCCGACTTCGTGCTCGGCATCGGCAACCGCTGGGCGAACCGTCACACGGGCAGCGTCGAGGTTTACACGAAGGGCCGCAAGTTCGTGCACGTCGATATCGAACCGACGCAGATCGGCCGCGTGTTCGGCCCGGATCTGGGCATTGTGTCCGACGCGAAGCTCGCGCTCGAACTGTTCGTCGAAGTCGCGAAGGAATGGAAGGCTGCGGGCAAGCTGAAGGACCACAGCGCATGGGTCGAGGAATGCCAGGCGCGCAAGCGCACGCTGCAGCGCAAGACGCACTTCGAGAACGTGCCGATCAAGCCGCAGCGCGTGTACGAAGAGATGAACAAGGTGTTCGGCCGCGATACGTGCTACGTGAGCACGATCGGTCTGTCGCAAATCGCCGCCGCGCAGTTCCTGCACGTGTTCAAGGCGCGCAACTGGATCAACTGCGGCCAGGCTGGCCCGCTCGGCTGGACGATTCCGGCAGCGCTGGGCGTGCGCGCCGCCGATCCGCAGCGCCCCATCGTTGCACTGTCGGGTGACTACGACTTCCAGTTCATGATCGAAGAACTGGCCGTGGGCGCGCAGTTCAAGCTGCCGTACGTGCATGTCGTGGTGAACAACTCGTATCTGGGGCTGATTCGCCAGGCGCAGCGCGCGTTCGATATGGACTTCTGCGTGCAGCTCGCGTTCGACAACATCAACGCGCCGGAACTCGAAGGCTATGGCGTCGATCACGTCGCAGTCGCAGAAGGCCTCGGCTGCAAGGCGATCCGCGTGTTCAAGCCCGAAGAGATCAAGCCGGCCCTCGAAAAAGCGCAGTCGATGCTCTCCGAGTACAACGTGCCCGTGATCGTCGAAGTGATTCTCGAACGTGTGACGAACATTTCGATGGGCGCCGAAATCGACGCGATCAACGAGTTCGAAGAACTCGCGGTGAGCCGCGCCGATGCGCCGAGCGCCGTCAGCCTGCTCGACTGATCACGCATCTGCTGTATCCGCCTCATCCGGGCGGGCGCGCTTCGAACCTCAGCGAGGACGAAGCGCCTCCGCCCGCGCCGTGCTGTTCAATTTGACCGACCAGAGAGAAAAAGCAACATGCCGAAATTTGCCGCGAATCTCACGATGCTGTTCAACGAAGTCCCGTTCCTCGACCGCTTCGCAGCGGCCGCCGACGCGGGCTTCGACGCCGTCGAATTTCTGTTCCCGTATCCCTATCAGATCGCTGAGTTGTCCGAGCGCCTCGAACAGAACAAGCTGAAGCTGGTGCTGCACAACCTGCCCGCCGGCAACTGGGAAGCGGGTGAACGCGGGATCGCTTCGCTGCCGGATCGCGTCGGCGAGTTTCAGGAAGGCGTCGGCCGTGCGATCGAATACGCGAAGGCGTTGAAGGTGCCGCAACTGAACTGCCTCGTCGGCATTCCGAAGGGCGTCGATGCCGACAAGGCGCGCGCGACGATCGTCGACAACCTGCGCTTCGCCGCTGCCGCGTTGAAGAAGGAAGGTATCAAGCTGCTCGTCGAGCCGTGCAACTCGTACGACATTCCGGGCTTCGCATTGAACCGCTCGTCGGAAGGACTCGACGTGATTCAGGCCGTCGGCTCCGACAACCTGTTCCTGCAATACGACATCTATCACATGCAACGGATGGAAGGCGAACTCGCCGCGACGATCAAAAAGAACTTCGCGCAGATCGCCCATATCCAGCTCGCCGACAACCCGGGCCGCAACGAGCCGGGCACGGGCGAAATCAACTATCCGTTCCTGTTCGATCTGCTCGATTCAGTCGGCTATCAGGGCTACATCGGCTGCGAGTACAAGCCGCGCACGACGACGGCAGAAGGCCTTGGCTGGCTGGAGAGCGTCGCGGGCGTGAAACGCGCCGGCGTGTCGGCCTGACCTTCGCCGGATCGCAACGACACAAACGAGCACATTTCGAACCTTATTCACTGGAGACTCATTCAATGGCAAAGATCGGTTTCATCGGCCTCGGCATCATGGGCGCGCATATGGCGCGCAATCTCATCAAGGGCGGCCATACGCTGTTCGTCAATGGCGCGTACCCGGTGCCGGAAGATCTCGCCAAAACGACCACGTCGGTCGCTGATTCGACGGCTGTCGCGCAGGCGGCCGACATCGTCGTGATCATGGTGCCCGACACGCCCGACGTCGCAAACGTGCTATTCGCCGATGACGGCGTGGCGAAGGGCCTGACGAAGGGCAAGCTGGTGATCGACATGAGCTCGATCTCGCCGCTCGACACGCAGGCGTTTGCGAAGAAGATCAACGAGCTGGGCTGCGACTATCTCGACGCGCCTGTCTCGGGTGGCGAAATTGGTGCGCGCGACGCGACGCTGACGATCATGGTCGGCGGCCCGCAGAAGTCGTTCGATCTGGCCAAACCGCTGTTCGACCTGATGGGCAAGAACATCTCGCTGATCGGCGACAACGGCGCGGGACAGACCTGCAAGGTGGCAAACCAGATCATCGTTGCGTTGAACATCGAAGCCGTCGCGGAAGCGTTGTTGTTCGCGGCGCGTTCGGGCGCGGATCCGGAGCGTGTACGCAAGGCGCTGATGGGCGGTTTCGCGTCGTCGCGCATTCTCGAAGTGCATGGCGAGCGTATGACGAAGCGCACGTTCAATCCTGGCTTCCGGATCGAGTTGCACCAGAAGGATTTGAACCTCGCGCTCGATGGCGCGCGCAAGCTTGGCATCGCGTTGCCGCATACGGCTAGTGCCCAGCAACTGTTCAGCGTGTGCGCGGCGAACGGCGGCAAGGCATGGGATCACTCGGCGATGGTTCGCGCGCTCGAAATCATGGCGAACTTTGAAGTCGCGCAGGCGCCTGCAGCAGATCAGAAGGCGGCTTGAGCGAGCCTGTCACGCTTTTAACGCAGCAACGGCTGCCGTGATGTCCGTTCATGGCAGCGACAGGTGGGGCGCCTGGTCCGGCGCGCGGCACGCATCGGATTGGGCAAATCATGTCGCTCTGGGCTGAGAGCGGCAAGTGGGGTCCGCAGCGGCACCCGGCGATAACGGGGAAGCCTTGGTCGGTCAGACGTTATCGTCGGGTGTCCTGCTGTGGTTTGGTTTTTGGTTCTTTTTTTTTGTCTGCGACGCTGGTGTGTTTGCTCTGGTTTTCGCTGGCATCCGCGTTTTGCCTTCGTGCTTCAGGCGTTGCCCCTGTGCGGGGCGGCACCTACTTTTCTTTGCCGCCGCAAAGAAAGTAGGCAAAAGAAAGCGGCTCACACCGCCAGTGCTTGTGTTTGCCTGAGGGCCCCCAAAGGTTCTTACACTTCACACGGCAACGCCCTGGTTCGCGCTCGTTGCCAACGTTCTCCCTCTACGTCTCACCCACTTCACGTGCCCGCGTCGCGGCACGCCGCGCCAGATAGTCCTCCGCCGCCCAGGTGGCAAACTGTGTGTCGGCTTTCGCACCATACGCGCTTCACTCCGGACTCGGTAGCAAGGTTGGTGTTTCTGGTAAGAGCACTAACCTGTGTGGCGCGACCACCTACACACAGTTTGCCACCTGGGCGGCACAAACCATTCGCTCCCGCTGGCCTAGGTACGGGTATTCGAAGCGGGTGAGGCGTTCATTCGAAGCGCTGGCAACGGGCAACGAACAACGGGTTACCGTGTGACGTGTGGGGACGTTGGGGGCCCGTGGATAGGAACACGTGCTGGCGGTGTGAGCCGCTTTCTTTTGCCTACTTTTCTTTGCGGCGGCAAAGAAAAGTAGGTGCCGCCCCGCACAGGGGCAACGCTAGCAAACCAGAAGCAAAACGCGGATGCCACCGCAAAACCAAAGCCAACCCACCACCGTCGCAGACAACAAAAAACCTCACCGCCCGAGACTATGATAAAACGCCGCCAGATTAGCAATATCATCCTCAGACAGCGGCTTCGCGACCAACGACATCATGTCATTCTGCCTCGCCCCCGACTTGAAGTCCTTCAACGCCTTAACCAGATAATCCTCATTCTGCCCCGCCAGGTTAGGCGCCTCAGGAATCTTGGCGACCCCATCCATTCCATGACATGCCTGGCACTGCACAGCCTTGGCCCGTCCCTTGGCGACATCGGCTGCATTCGCCGCGCAGGCGAAACCTGCCACAACGAACACAGCCACGATCGAATACCCGAATAAGCGCCTCATTTCGCGTACGAAATCCGATAAATCGCGCCAGCATAATCATCCGACACCAACAAAGACCCATCCTGCAACTGCTGCACATCGACAGGACGTCCCATGTACTCCCCGTTCGGCGTCAACCACCCTTCCGCAAACACCTCGGTCTCCCCGACCGAGCCATCATCCTTGACAGGGGTGAACATGATCCGCGCACCGATCGGCTTCGTCCGGTTCCACGAACCGTGCTCCGCATCAAAGATGCCGCCCTGGTACTTCTCCGGGAACATCTTGCCCGTATAGAACGACATCCCCAGATCCGCCGCGTGCGCAGCGTACTCGACCATCGGGAACACCACACCCGCAGGCGGCGTCTGGTCCTTGTATTCCTCCGTGCGCACATGGCCGCCGCCATACCATGGGAACCCATAGTTCGCGCCCGCCTTCGTCGCGTGATTCAGTTCGCCCGGTGGGATGTCGTCGCCCATGCCGTCCACCTGGTTGTCGGTGAACCATAGCGACTTGTCCTTCGGATTGAAATCGAGGCCCACCGAATTGCGCACACCATGTGCATAGACCTCGCGGTTCTTGCCGTTCTGGTCCATCCGGATGATGCCCGCGAGTCCGTTCTTGTCCAGCTCCGCGAGCTTGTCTTTCGGCGGCACGTTCCACGGCTGGCCGAGCGCGATGTAAAGCTTCTTGTCAGGCCCGACGCGGCAATAACGCGCGCCGTGGTTGAAGCTTTCGAACTGCGTCGGAATCAGCTTGCCTTGTGGCACGACCACTGCGGCGGCCACGTCCGGGCCGCCCTCGCCGAAGAACTGCGCGGCAGGGAACGCCAGCACACGGTTCTGCTCGACGATGTACAGCACGCCATCCGGCGAGAAGCACACGGCGTTGGGCACCTTGAACGTGACGGAACTCGCGAACTGGACGACGTCGTCGGCGACGCGCCGCTTGGTCCGGTCCGTCACCTGCCACACGCGATCCTTGCGCGTGCCGACGAACACCACGCCCGTCGACGGCTCGATCGTCATCGCCCGCGCCTCGGGCACGACGGCATACAGTTCGATCTTGAAGCCCGGCGGCAACTTGATCGCCTTCAGGTTCTCGCGCAGCGCGTCGGCGCGCGTGCCCGTCTGCGGCACCGTTTCGGCCGGCTTCGTGTTGCCCGTGGTCTTGAAGTTCGACAGCGTCTGCACGTTGTCCTGCGCCGCATACGCGGCCGGAAGGACCGCGAGTGCGGCGCCGATGGCGAGTGGCAATAACTTCAGGGATGCGTTCATCGGAGTGTCTCCTGTCATTCTGGTGCGGTTTGTTGAACCTGCAACGACGGATACTGGAAAGACATGAACGGAATTGGTGCAGCGTACGATGGCATCGCAAGCCGTTGCAAGTGCAACGGAACCCGTTTGCGATGGCATCTGAAAGCTTGCCGTGCGTCGGGCTACTGACTGTTATAGACGATGTTCAGCCAAACGTCTGAACGAATGCCTGCTATGCGGCATTCGCAAAGCAGGCTTCCATGCGAGGGAATGTGTACGAGCGACGCGATATATCCGCGAGAAACCATCGCGCCGTCTTGTGAGGCGGCAGGAATCAGTACGTATCGAAGACTTGCTGCAATGCAACCGGCGTCGTGTGACCTGCCGCAAGCGCGAGCATCAGCAGCACGCGTGCCTTGTACGGATTGAGCGCGCCTGCCGTGACGAAGCCGAGTGCATCGTCGGCGGCTGCGCCATTGCGCATCACATGCCCCGAGCCGACACGCGACGACCGCACGATCGCCACGCCTTTCGACGCAGCTTCGGCGAGCGCCGTCTGCACGGTCGCGTGAATCGATCCATTGCCCGTGCCCGCGACGACGATGCCCTTCACGCCCACTGATACGAGCGCGTCGACGGCCACGCGTGATACGCCCGCGTAGCTCGTCACCACTTCGACCATGGGCCATGCCGCGCCGGTCGACTCGATCGCGAACGGTGTCGCGCCCGTATGCGGCCGCACGACGCTGCGCTGAAACTCGACGCGCCCGTCCTGCACCCAGCCCAGCGCGCCGATCTCGGGCGACTGAAACGCATCGACGGCATACGTGCTCGTCTTCACGACGTCGCGCGCGCTGTGAATGCGGTTGTTGAACGCGACCAGCACGCCCTGCCCGCGCGCCTTGGCGCTGCCCGCGACAATCACGGCGTTGAGCAGATTCAGCGGGCCGTCGGCCGACAGCGCCGACGACGGCCGCATCGCCGCCGTCAGCACGACGGGCTTGTCGCTCTTGACGGTCAGATGCAGCAGATAAGCGGTTTCTTCGAGCGTATCGGTGCCGTGCGTGACGACCACGCCGTCGACTTCATCGGAAGCCAGCAACGTGTTGATGCGCTGCGCGAGCACGCTCCACAGCGCGAGCGTCATGTCCTTGCTGTCGACGCTCGCGACCTGCTCGGCCTGCACGTTCGCGACGGCCGCCAGCGACGGCACGGCGGCCAGCAACTGCCCGACGCCGACGACGCCTGCCTGATAACCCGATGTATTGGTCGCGTCGGGCGCCGCGCCCGCGATCGTGCCGCCCGTTGCCAGCACGGCGATGCGCGGCAGCGCGCGCGATGCAGAAGTAGAAGTGTTCATGGCGGCGATTGTAAGCGATGCGCCCGCCGCCGCCATCGATGAAAACGCGAGCCTATGGCGAGCCTAAGCGCGCCACGGGACACGGCGCCATCAGGCCGCTTCGCGCAACTGGCTCGCGATATCCGCTTCGTGCAATTGCGGCGCGAACATCTCGATCAGCCGGTACGCGTAGGCACGCAGGAACGCGCCCTTGCGCAAGCCGATGCGCGTCGTGCTCGCTTCGAACAGATGCTGCGTGTCGAGCGCGACGAGTTCGGTATCGCGCTTCGGATCGAACGCCATCGCAGCGACGATGCCGATGCCCATGCCGAGTTCGACGTAGGTCTTGATCACATCGGCGTCGATGGCCGTCAGCACGACGTCGGGCAGCGCGCCCACCTTCGCGAATGCCTGGTCGATGTGCGAGCGGCCCGTGAAGTCCTGGTCGTACGTGACGATCGGGTATTCGGCGATCTCTTCCAGCGTGATGTTCTCGCGACCCACGAGCGGATGCCCCTTCGGCACGACCACGACGTGATGCCACGAATAGCACGGGAACGTGACGATGTCGGGATAACGGTCGAGCGCTTCCGTCGAGATGCCGATGTCGGCCTCGCCGTTGATGATCATCTGCGCGATCTGCTGCGGGTTGCCCTGGCGAAGCGCGAGATGCACCTTCGGAAAAACCGAAGTGAACTGGCGCACCACCTTCGGCAGCGCGTATCGCGCCTGAGTGTGGGTCGTCGCGACGACGAGGTGGCCGTTGTCCTGATCCGCATACTGGCGCGCGACGCGACGCAGGTTCTCTGCGTCGAGCAGCATGCGTTCGATCAGCTGATGCACCGCCTTGCCCGGCTCCGTCAGCCCCGTCAGACGCTTGCCGCGTCGAATGAAAATATCGACGCCCAGTTCGTCCTCGAGATCCTTGATCTGCTTCGAGACGCCCGACTGCGACGTGTACAGCACGTTCGCGACTTCCGTCAGGTTCATGTTCTGCCGCACGGCTTCGCGCACGAAGCGCAACTGCTGGAAATTCATATCGATGTCTCCGGTTCGGCCAGAGTAAGTTTGTTTTTCAATGCCTGGGTTGACGCGACGTCGTTCAGTCCATCACTCAATGCGCGGGGAACACACGCAACGAACGCGGCACGGCCGTCACGCCGTCGCCGATCGCAAGTTGCAACTCGCGCCACGTTTCGCGGTCGAGTTCCGCTTCGAGCACACGGCCTTCGTGCCCTTCCAGTTCGACACGCACCGAGCCGCCCAGCGTCACCACGCGCCGCACGCCGACGACGATGCCGTCGCGATGTCCCGACGCCTGCGGATACAGCACGAGATCGTGCGGACGTACATAGGCGAACGCCGGGCCCTGAAAGTTCGCTTCGATTGCGATCGGCTGCGCGGCGCCATCGACGACGAAACCCTTGCCGTCGACGCTGCCATGCAGCCGGTTCGCCGCACCAAGAAACTCGTAGACGAACGAGGTCTGCGGATGATCGTAGACATCTTGCGGGCTGCCCACCTGCTCGACGTGCCCGTGATTCAGCACGACGATGCGGTCCGCCACTTCCAGCGCTTCTTCCTGGTCATGCGTGACGAAGATCGTCGAGATATGCAGGTCGTCGTGCAAACGGCGCAGCCAGCTGCGCAGTTCCTTGCGCACTTTCGCGTCCAGCGCGCCGAACGGTTCGTCGAGCAGCAGCACTTTCGGCTCGACGGCGAGCGCACGCGCCAGCGCGATACGCTGCCGCTGACCGCCCGACAGCTCCGACGGGTAGCGCTGCGCGAGCCAGTCGAGCTGCACGAGCTTCAGCAACTCATGCACTTTCTCGCGGATCACGGCTTCCGACGGGCGCTCCTTGCGCGGCTTCACGCGCAGGCCGAACGCGACGTTCTCGAACACCGTCATGTGACGGAACAGCGCGTAATGCTGGAACACGAAGCCGACGTTGCGCTCGCGCGCGCCCACTTCCGCGACGTCCTGACCTTGCAGCACGACCTGGCCCGCGTCGGCGTATTCGAGGCCCGCGATCACGCGCAGCAAGGTGGTCTTGCCACAGCCCGAGGGTCCAAGCAGCGCGACGAGTTCGCCCGGCGGAAAATCGAGCGAGACGTTGTCGAGCGCGGTGAAATCGCCAAAGCGCTTTTGCAGATTGCGTACGGTGATGCCCATCTTTGACAACTCTCCTTACTGGACCGATTGTGCGGCGGTATTCGTCGACTGGGTGGACGGCTTGCTCACGGGACCGGCATGGGCGGGCACATCGCGCGCGCTCGCCAGTTCTGCCGACATGTGACGCTCGGCGAGCAGCTTCAGGCCTAGCGTGACAAGTGCGAGCAATGCGAGCACCGACGCCACGGCGAAGGCCGCCGAAAAGTTATATTCGTTGTAGAGAATCTCGACGTGCAGCGGCATCGTGTCCGTCTGGCCGCGAATATGGCCCGACACGACGGATACCGCACCGAACTCGCCCATCGCGCGCGCATTGCACAGAATCACGCCATACAGCAGGCCCCATTTGACGTTCGGCAGCGTGACGCGCCGGAAGATCTGCCAGCCCGACGCGCCGAGCACGTGCGCCGCTTCTTCTTCATCGTTGCCTTGCGCCTGCATCAGCGGAATCAGCTCGCGCGCAACGAACGGGAACGTGACGAAGATCGTCGCGAGCACGATGCCGGGGACTGCGAAGATGATCTGCACGTTGTGATCGGCGAGCCACGGTCCGAACCAGCCTTGCGCGCCGAACATCAGCACGTAGATCAGGCCGGAGATCACGGGCGACACCGAGAACGGCAGATCGATCAGCGTCGTCAGCAACGCCTTGCCGCGAAACTCGAACTTGGCGATACACCACGACGCGGCAAGACCGAACACCAGATTCAGCGGCACGGCAATCGCCGCCGTCAGCAGCGTCAGCTTGATCGCCGAGACGGCATCGGGATCCGCGAGCGACTCGAAATAGAACGCAACGCCCTTGCTCAACGCCTGATAGAACACGGCGACCAGAGGCAACGCGAGGAACAGCGCGAGAAACAGCAGCGCGATGCCCGTCAGAATCCAGCGCACGACGCGCGGCTCCGTCACCGGATCGGGTCGGCGCGCGGCGTTGGCGTTGCCCGCGCCCGAGCGGGATAGCAACACGGAATCCTGGCTCATTGCGCACCTCCCGTCAGCGCGGCCGACGACACGACCGGCACGGAAGGCGCCGTGCGGCCACGGGTCGTGCGCCGCTGCAGATACCACTGCAGCGTGTTGATCAGCAGCAGCATCAGGAACGACACCACCAGCATCACGACAGCCAGCGCCGTCGCGCCCGCGTAATCGTATTGCTCCAGCTTCGTGATGATCAGTAAAGACGTGATCTCCGACTTCATCGGCACGTTGCCGGCGATGAAGATCACCGAGCCGTATTCGCCCAACGCACGCGCGAACGCCAGTGCGAAACCCGTCAGCAGCGCGGGAAACACCGACGGAAACACGACGCGCCGGAACGTCAGCCAGCGCGACGCGCCCAGGCACGCGGCCGCCTCTTCCTGCTCGCGCTCGAACTCCTCGAGCACGGGCTGCACGGTCCGCACGACGAATGGCAGGCCGATGAAGGTCAGCGCGACCAGCACGCCCGCCGGCGTGAACGCGATCTTGATGCCGAGCGGTTCGAGAAACTGGCCGACCCAGCCATTGCCCGAATAGATCGCCGCGAGCGAGATGCCCGCCACCGATGTAGGCAGCGCGAACGGCAGATCGACGACGGCATCGACGATGCGCTTGAACGGAAACTCGTAGCGCACCAACACCCACGCGACGAGAAAGCCGAACACCGCGTTGATCAGCGCGCCGCCGAGCGCCGAGAAGAACGTCAGCCGGTACGACGCGAGCACGCGCGGCGACGTGACGGCGCGCACGAACTGGCTCCAGTCGAGCGTAGCCGTCTTGAGAAAAGTGGCCGCGAGCGGAATCAGCACCACGAGGCTCAGATACGCCAGCGTGATGCCGAGTGTCAGGCCGAAGCCGGGTATCGCGCTCGGCTTGCGAAAGGTCAACGTCGTCATGCGAAAGCTCTTTCAGGTTTTATGCGTTGCAACGCGTGCCGTCGCACCATTGCCGAAAGCGCGCCCGAGGGCGCGCCTTTGTTCAAACATGGCCGCTGCGTGGTTTCACTGCGGCTGGTAGATCGAATCGAACACACCGCCATCGGCAAAGTGCGTCTTCTGCGCGTTCGTCCAGCCGCCGAACGAGTCGTCGACCGTGTACAGCTTCAACTTCGGAAACTTCTCGGTCAGCGTGGCCGGCACCTTGTTCGAACGCGGACGGTAGAAGTTCTTCGCGGCGATCTCCTGGCCTTCCTCGCTATAAAGGAAGTTCAGATATGCGTCGGCGAGCTTGCGCGAGCCGTGCTTGTCGACCACCTTGTCCACCACGGCGACGGGCGGCTCGGCCAGAATGCTCGCCGACGGCACCACGATCTCGAACTTGTCGGTGCCGAATTCCTTCACCGACAGGAACGCCTCGTTTTCCCATGCGATCAGCACATCGCCGATGCCACGCTGAACGAAGCTCGTCGTCGCGCCACGCGCGCCGGAGTCGAGCACGCCTGCGTTCTTATATAGCTTCGACACGAATTCCTTCGCCTTCTGGTCGTTGCCGCCCGGCAGATGCGCCGCGTACGCCCACGCCGCCAGATAGTTCCAGCGCGCGCCGCCCGAGGTCTTCGGGTTCGGCGTCACGATCGACACGCCCGGCTTCACCAGATCGTCCCAGTCCTTGATGTGCTTCGGGTTGCCCTTGCGCACGAGGAACACGATCGTCGACGTGTACGGCGACGCGTTGTCGGGCAGGCGCTTCTGCCAGTTCTTGTCGATCAGGCCCTTGTTGGCGAGTGCATCGATGTCGTAAGCGAGCGCAAGCGTCACGACGTCGGCCTGCAGGCCGTCGAGCACCGAACGCGCCTGCGCGCCCGAGCCGCCGTGCGACTGCTTGAAGGTGACCGACTCGCCCGTCTTCGCCTTCCATTCCTTGCCGAAGACCTGATTGACGTCCTGGTACAACTCGCGGGTCGGATCGTAAGAAACGTTGAGCAGCGTCGTATCCGCATGCGCCTGCGCGATCATCCCGACCGCCGACGCTGCGCCCAACGCGAGCGCCGCGACCAGTCGCTTCGCGCTGCTGCGCCTTGCCTTCTGTGCTCCTGCCAACCCCGTGATCCGAATGCCCATCGACCTTCTCCGTCTTGTTGGTGTGACTGCCTGTTTTCCGCTGATTGCCGCGTTTCGCTGCTGCGCAAGCGGCAAGCGCCTCTGCCGCTGCGCGGGCGTTGCTGCTGCATCAATGGAGGCCAGTCTATCCGGGCGGCTTCATCATTAAAAATAATGTTTCTTCATTTTTTAATACGCAATAGTGGTAAAGGAATGGTTTGCGTCCGTGCACGCGTTCTTTAGGCCGTTACAGCGTCGGCTTTCGACGTTCACACGACACCCGGCGCGACGAACTTAAAGTAAAGCTTGAAATGCGCCGAATACTGTATAAAAATACAGTCACCTGTCTATCCATACAGTGGCGCCATGACCAAACTCACCGCACGTCAGCAGCAGGTTTTCGAACTGATCCGCCGCGCCATCGAGCGCACGGGCTTCCCGCCCACGCGGGCCGAGATTGCCGCCGAGCTCGGTTTCAGCTCCGCCAATTCGGCGGAAGAACACCTGAGGGCGCTGGCGCGCAAAGGCGTGATCGAGCTGGCGGCGGGCGCGTCGCGCGGCATCCGTCTGCTTGCGGGCCAGGACGATTCCCCGCACCAGTTCACGCTGCCGCACGCGAGCATCATGCAGTTGTCACTGCCGCTCGTAGGTCGCGTGGCAGCCGGTAGCCCGATCCTCGCGCAAGAACATATCTCGCAGACATACACGTGCGACCCGTCGCTGTTCTCGAGCAAGCCCGACTACCTGTTGAAGGTGCGCGGCCTGTCGATGCGCGACGCGGGCATCTTCGACGGCGATCTGCTGGCCGTACAGAAGAAGAGCGAAGCGAAAGATGGCCAGATCATCATCGCGCGTCTGGGTGACGACGTGACTGTGAAGCGCCTGAAGCGCCGGCCCAACGGTATCGAGCTGATCGCCGAGAACCCCGATTACGAAAACATTTTTGTTCAGGCCGGCAGCGCGGAGTTCGCGCTGGAAGGCATCGCGGTCGGGCTGATCCGGCCGACTGAATTCTAATTAGCTGAACACTGTCTGGAGAGACTCATGGAACGCCTTGCCCGCTTGCTGCCCTTTCGCCAGTTCGGTCGTCTGCGCCATCTGCGCGAGCTTGTCCCTTGTGGTTCGCTGACGGCGCTTGCGTCGAACGTCGCGGGCCGCACGGCATCGCTGTTCGATGAAGAACCCCAGGCGCTGCCATCCGCGCAGCCGGCGTTTGCGCGCGTGTCGCTGAACTCGGGCCTCAATGCGGAACCGGCGCGGCGCGCACCCGTGCGGGTCTATCACGGGTCGTCGCGGCTCATCATGGTCGGCACGGTGGACGCCGTCTGCAATATGATCGATCGCGCGATTGCCGAGCAAGGCGATCAGCTGGCCCAACAGGCGGCGTGAGCGCGCCGCATGCGCTTGATATCGACGTCCGGAAACGCTTGCTTGCAAACTCGTGGGATCGTTTCAGTGCCGATCGGGTCCACACCTGATCGACATTGAAAACGGAGCGTTCTGCACAATGGCAGGTCTGGTAAAGATGAAAGGCCGGGTGGGTCGGCCACTTCTGATCGCGTTGATCGTGATCGTCGTCGTGGCTGCACTGGGTTATGCGTACGCATCGCCGTATATCGCACTTGACCGGCTCAAACGCGCCGCCGATTCCCGCGATGTCGACACGGTCAATGCGTACGTCGATTACCCGGCGCTGCGCGACAGCCTCAAGTTACAGGTCACGGGATTGCTGACGCGCCGGCTCGACGTGCAACACAACGGCAATCCGCTTGCCGCCATCGGCGCGATGATCGGTGTTGCATTGATAGGCCCGCTCGTCGATGCCTATGCGACGCCGGATGGTGTCGCCGCGTTGCTCAACGGCATTCCACCACGCGGCGAACCGGGCGAGCGCCCGCCTCCGCCGCCCGCTGCGCCAGCAGACAATCCGGCGCCCAATTCGCCACAAACGCCTGCGCCTGCGCCTGCGTCGAGCCAGGCTAACGCCAACGGCAACACGCCGCCTCAACCGCCGCAAACCACGGCGGGCTACCGCGGTGTCAATGAATTCGTCGTGACTTATCAGCACGGCGTCGGCGACACGCGCTATGCAGCGATCTTCCTTCGCCAGGGACTCTTTACCTGGAAGCTGTCAGCCGTGGATTTGAACGGCTGACGCTTCTTCACGCCACGTGCGCCGACGGCGGCTGCGTCACGCAGCCGCCTGTTCCTCTTCAGCCGCCGACGAGCACGCAACCAGAATGCTGCACGAGACGCGGTCAAGCAGCGGCGTATTGCCCGCGCCCATCCACCAGCGCGACAGCCCCGTGCGGCAGCGATGCCCGACCACCACGAGATCGGCGTGCAATTCATTCGCAAGCGAGGCAATTTCGTCGATGGGATGCCCGAACGCGAAATGCCCCGTCGCCTTCACGCCACGTTCCGTGAGCCAGTCGACGCCTTCCTGCAGGATTTCACGCGCGGTCTTTTCGAAGCTGCCGCACGCGACGTCCGTCAACAGGCCCGCGCTTTGCGCGATGCTCGAACGCATGTCGACGACCGACAGCAAATGCGTTTCCGCGCCGAGATCGAGCGCCAGATTCGCGCCGCAACGCAATGCCTTGCGGCCTTCACGCGAGCCGTCGTAGCACAGCAGAATCTTGTTGTAGCTCGCCATTTTGCTTCCCCCCATGCCCGCGACTATCGCGGTCTCATCTGAATCATGGTGCGCCGCAATTCGACATGCAAGGGATGGAAAACGCTAAGTGCGGTGGCCCGCGCAGTCCGGCATGACGCGCTGCAAGATCGTGCACCCGATCCGCCAGCGATACGCATCCATGCGCCAAACGCGGCACGCACGATGCCCTAAAATAGGCAGCCGCATGGCGCTTTGCACCCGCTTTGCACCGCGCTGTGTACCCGACAAGCACCTATTCAGGGAGCATCCGTCCACGTATGTCCGAAGCTGCAATCGAATTTCATCAGGTCGAGAAGCGCTATGGCGGGAAGACTGTCGTCGACGGCTTGTCGTTTCATGTGCGCGCGGGCGAATGTTTCGGACTGCTCGGTCCCAATGGCGCCGGCAAGACCACGACGCTGCGCATGCTGCTCGGCATCGCGGCGCCCGATGCGGGCAGCATCCGTCTGTGCGGCGAACCGATTCCAGTCCGCTCGCGCTTTGCGCGGGCGCGCGTCGGCGTCGTGCCGCAGTTCGACAATCTCGATCCCGATTTCACCGTCCGCGAAAACCTGCTGGTGTTCGGCCGCTACTTCGGCCTGTCCGCCGCGCAGTGTCGCGCGATGGCGCCGACGCTGCTCGAATTCGCGCGCCTCGAAAGCAAGGCCGATGCGCGCGTCAGCGAACTGTCGGGCGGGATGAGACGGCGGCTCACGCTCGCGCGCGCGCTCATCAACGATCCCGACGTGCTCATCATGGACGAGCCGACCACCGGCCTCGATCCGCAGGCGCGCCATCTGATCTGGGAGCGGCTACGCTCGCTGCTCGCGCGCGGCAAGACGATTCTGCTGACCACGCACTTCATGGAAGAAGCCGAGCGTCTGTGTCACCGGCTGTGCGTGATCGAGGAAGGACGCAAGATCGCGGAAGGCGCGCCGAATGAATTGATCGCTTCGGAAATAGGCTGCGACGTCATCGAAGTGTACGGCCCCGATCCCGTCACGCTGCGCGACGAACTGGCGCCGCTCTCGGTGCGCACCGAGATCAGCGGCGAAACGCTCTTCTGTTATGTCGACGACCCGCAACCCGTTCACGCGCGGCTGAAGCAGCGCGTGGGGCTGCGCTATCTGCACCGGCCGGCGAATCTCGAAGACGTGTTCCTGCGCCTGACCGGGCGCGAAATGCAGGACTGACGAGCACACACTCATTCGCCAACGACATCCAGGCGCACAGCACACATGGACTTACGCACTTACGACACCCCCGAACACGCCGCGGCACGCGAGCGCTTCGCCGCGCTGCCCGCGAACGCCGTCAACTGGATCGCCGTCTGGCGGCGCAACTATCTGGTGTGGCGCAAGCTCGCGCTCGCGTCGATGTTCGGCAATCTCGCCGATCCGATGATTTATCTGTTCGGACTCGGCTTCGGCCTCGGGCTGATGGTCGGACATGTCGACGGAGTCTCGTACATCTCGTTCCTTGCGGCGGGCACAGTGGCGTCGAGCGTGATGATGTCGGCGAGCTTCGAGTCGACGTATTCGGGCTTTTCTCGGATGCACGTGCAGCGCACCTGGGAAGCGATCATGCACACGCCGCTCACACTCGGCGACATCGTGCTCGGCGAGGTCGTGTGGGCGGGCAGCAAGGCCGTGCTGTCGGGCGCCGCCATCATGGTCGTGGCGGGCGCGCTCGGCTATGCGAGCTTTCCGTCGATGCTCATCGCGCTGCCCGTCATCGTGCTGGCGGGGCTGGCGTTTGCGAGCACGGCGATGATCGTGACGGCGCTCGCGCCCTCGTACGATTTCTTCATGTTCTATCAGACGCTGGTGCTCACGCCGATGCTGCTGCTCTCGGGCGTGTTCTTTCCGCTGTCGCAATTGCCGCCCGCTGCGCAATTCGCCGCGCAACTGCTGCCGCTTGCGCACACCGTCGACCTGATCCGCCCGGCGCTGCTCGACCGTCCGATGAGCGACGCGGCGCTACATGTGGCCGTACTGGCCGCCTATGTGGTGGTGCCGTTCTGCGTATCGGCGGTGCTGTTTCGCCGCCGCATGATGCGCTGAGGGCGCCGCGCGCAGGTTCCTGCGCGGCGGCGCCCTCAAGCAGATTGAATCAGATCACTCTTCGTCGTCCGACCACGGCACGTCGACGTCCGAGATGAACTCGACCGTCGCGAACGGCCCGCCTTCCTGCCGGCCGATCTTGCCGTCCGCGCGATGCCATTCGACGCGGAACATCGTGCCGGGATCGTCGGAGCGCAAACGGATCGTGCGCAACTCTTCCGGGTCGGCTTCCTCGACGGGGCCATCGAGCGAAACGAGCAGCGCCTGCGGCCACATACCTTCGACGGGATCGTAAATGCGGTCGCCGTCGGGAATCGACGTATGCGCTTCGACGCCGATCGTCGCCGATGCGTCGATGATCATCTTGCCCAATGCGCGCAGCACGGCTGTCGCGCGCGCCGAATTGGCCTGACGGATAGCGAGATCCCCACGCGTCAGCGCCTGTTCGAGTTTCGGATTGGTCTTTTGTTGGGCCATGCGATGTCCTGAATTAACTGGTTGGCGCTTGCACGCCGTTTTGTGCAGCTGAATGATTCGTCCTGTCTTGCGCCGCGTTGGCAGCATGAACGGGCGCCATCGTAGCATTTGCGTCCGTCCGCCTGCGTCTTGCAGTGCAACAAGGCAGCGTCCATGCAACCAGGCGATGCATCGCGATCGCGCGCTTGCCTCCCCAGTGTAGGACGAGATTCGCCGCCGCGACGCCGCGTTTTGATTACGGACGCTTGCTCAGAAGCCGAGCGCCACGGCCAGCAGCCCGGCCAGCACGCCGAACGCGACCACGCCGACGGCCACGACGGTCAGCACGCGCGGCCGGAACGAGCGCGCGAGCATCGCGAGCGACGGCACGCTGATGGGCGGCAGCGTCATCAGCAGCGCGCCCGCGGGGCCGACGCCCATGCCGAGCGACAGCATTGCCTGAATGATGGGCACCTCGCCTGCCGTCGGGATCACGAACAGCATGCCCGCAACGGCCAGCGCGACGATCCATACGATTTCGTTGCCGATCTCTGGCCCGACTTGCGGAAAGAGCCACGCGCGCGCTGCGCCGAGCAGCAGGACCAGCACGATGTATTCCGGCACGAGGCGCACGGCCATCCGCGCGAAGATCGATAGCCAGCGCGCGAACGGGTTGCCGTCACGCTGCTCGCCGACCAGTTCGACGAGGCGCGCATCGGCCGCCTGCGCTTCTGTGGGCGTGACGAGCCGGTTCGCCAGATAGCCGAGGCCGAACACCATCGCGATGCCGAGCACGAGCCGCAGCCCCGCCCAATGCCAGCCGAGCACGAAACCCATGAACACGAGCGTCGCGGGATTGAGCACCGAATTGCCGAGCCAGAACGCGATGGCGCCACCCGGCGAAGCCTGGCGCGCGCGCAGTCCGGCGACGACGGGCGCCGCGCAGCAGGTGCACATCATGCCCGGCAGCGCCAGCAGGCCGCCCGCCGCGACGCTGCCAAAGCCCGTCTTGCCGAGCAGCCGCGCCACCCAGTGCGCGGGCAGCAGCGCCTGCACGGCCGAACCGAGCAGCAGGCCGAGCAACATCGCCTGCCAGATTGCCTTGCCGTACGCGAGCGCGTAGGCCAGCGCCGCGCTCCACGACGGCGCAGGCGGGCTCGACGCCTTGCCCATCAGGATCGACGCGCCGATCGAATGCGTCGAGGCCGCCGTAAACGCGCGGTTGTAATACGGAAACCATTTGACGTAGAAAAGTCCCGCGATAGCGAGCAGCACGAAAATCGGCCAGGTCGAAGCGGCGGACGAAGGAGTGGGACGCGTGGCGTTCATCGTCGTGGGGGTCGGTCGTTGTGTTGTTGATTACGATTGCCGCTCGTGCGGCAGGTGCGGATTCGCGCGCCGTCGGGCGCCCGCATCGGTGCGCGGCAACGGTCCACTCTACACGGATCGAACGAGATCGTAAAAAGTGGGGGCGTAAGCGGCGCGACTGCTGGGTCTGGGTCGCGCGATCGTGCGATTGGGTGCGGGTGCGCCCGTGCGAACCCTTGCCGCCAGCGCGAACCGCGACATGGACGTCGCGGCGCGCGGCGTGCCGCTCAAGGCGCGGGGTTCGGCTGCAGTTCGTGCAGCGCGTCGATTTCGGCAAGCGCTTCCGCCGACAGCTTCACATTGGCGCTCGCGATGTTCTCTTTCAGCTGATCGAGCGAGGTCGCGCCGATCAGATTGCTGGTCAGGAACGGCCGGCTGTTGACGAACGCAAGCGCGAACTGCGCGGGCGACAGACCGTGGCGCTTCGCCAGCTCGACGTAACGGGTCGTTGCCTGCACGGATTGAGGCTTGCTGTAGCGCTGGAAGCGCTCGAACAGCGTGATGCGCGCACCCGCAGGACGCGCGCCGCCTTCGTACTTGCCCGACAGCCAGCCGAACGCGAGCGGCGAATACGCGAGCAGCCCGACATGCTCGCGATGCGAGAACTCGGACAGCCCCGCTTCGAACGTGCGGTTCAGCAGGCTGTACGGATTCTGGATCGACACGATGCGCGGCAAGCCGAGCTTCTCCGACGCGCGCAGAAATTGCGCGACGCCCCAGGGCGTTTCGTTCGACACGCCGATATGGCGCACCTTCCCTTCCTTTACGAAATCCGCGAGCACGCTGAGCGTTTCTTCGATCGGCACGGTGTACGCGTCGTCGATCCATGGATACGCCGGGCGGCCGAACGTCATCGTGCTGCGATCGGGCCAGTGCAACTGGTACAGATCGACGTAGTCCGTTTGCAGACGCTTGAGACTGCCGTTCAGCGCCTCCGTGAGGTTCTTGCGGTCATACTGGTTGCCCTCGCCGCGAATGTGACGCGGGTTGTGCGGCTGACGCGCAGGACCTGCGATCTTCGTCGCGAGCACGATCTTCTCGCGCATACTGCGATGCTGTGCGATCCACGTGCCGATGTAGCGTTCCGTCAAGCCCTGCGTTTCCGGGCGCGGCGGCACCGGGTACATCTCGGCGGCGTCGATCAGCGTGACGCCCTGAGCGAGCGCGTAATCGATCTGTTCGTGCGCGTCGCGCTCCGTGTTCTGCTCGCCCCACGTCATCGTGCCGAGACCGATCAGGCTGACCTTCACATCTGTTTCGCCGAGTCTGCGGTATTCCATCGCCTGGTTCCTGTTCGTGTTCTTGCGGGTGATAAATCGGTAAAAAGCGAAATTACCATGTCCGCGCGAACCGCGTGCGTGGCTAGAATGTCGGCTGGCCGCGCCGCGACCTGGTCCGACACATGGCCGGTTTCGATGCGCTTACAACGTTCGGAGAATCATGTCGATGTCAGATGCGCCGTCCACGTCATCCGCTCCTTCGAACGGACGGCAGTCGCTGATCGTGACGCTCGTGGCCGCGGCGTTTTTCATGGAGAACCTCGACGGCACGATCATCGCGACCGCGCTGCCGCAAATGGCGCAGTCGTTCAACGTGCATGCCGTCGATCTGTCGATCGGCATCACGTCGTATCTGCTGACGCTCGCCGTGTTCATTCCAATCAGCGGCTGGGCCGCCGACCGCTTCGGCGTGCGCAATGTGTTCACGGCGGCGCTGGCGGTGTTCACGGCGTCGTCGGTTGCATGCGGGATGACGAACGGGCTCGTCGAGTTCACGGCGGCGCGCATCGTGCAGGGCATCGGCGGCGCGATGATGGTGCCCGTCGGACGCCTCGCCGTCCTGCGCGCGACGCCCAAGGACGGCCTGATGCGCGCGATCTCGATCATCACGTGGCCCGGACTCGTCGCGCCCGTCATCGGACCGCCGCTCGGCGGCTTCATCACGACGTACTCGTCGTGGCGCTGGATCTTCTATCTGAACGTGCCGCTTGGGATGCTCGGCATCGTGCTCGCGTGGCGCTTCATCGCCGCGGAAGGCGAATCGCAGAAGCGTCCGTTCGATGGCATCGGCTTCGCGCTGTGTGGTATCGCAGGCACGGCGATCATGTACGCGATGGAACTGCTCGGCCGCTCGGACGCGCCGTGGCGCGAAGCGCTCGCGTTCCTCGCAGCAGGACTCGCTGCGGGCATCGGCGCCCTCTTTCATCTGCGCCGCAGCGCGCATCCCGTGGTCGATCTGACGGCGTTTCGCATCAAGACGTTTGCTGTCGCGATGGGCGGCGGCTCGCTGTTTCGCGTATCGATCAGCGCTGTGCCGTTTCTGCTGCCGCTGATGTTCCAGCTCGGCTTCGGCATGAACGCGTTCCATTCGGGGCTGCTGACGCTGATCGTGTTCGCCGGCAACCTGTCGATGAAGCTCGTGACGACGCCTGTGATGCGGCGCTTCGGCTTTCGTCCCGTATTGCTCGTGAATGGCGCGCTCGCCGCGCTCAGCATTGCGGCGATGAGTCTGCTGACGGCTTCGACGCCGCTCGTGCCGATGGCCGTCGTGCTGTTTGCGAGCGGCCTGTCGCGCTCGTTGCAGTTCACGGCCGTCAATACACTCGCGTTCGCCGATGTGCCGAAGCCGCAGATGAGCGGCGCATCGACGTTATCGAGCACACTCTCGCAAATGACGATGGGCATGGGCGTCGCACTCGGCGCGATCGCGCTGCGGCTCGCGGCGTGGTTGCACGGGCACGAAACGCAATCTGTGACGCCGGCCGATTTCAGCATTGCCTTCCTGCTGGTAGCGGCTGTCGGTCTGGTGGCGATCATCGATGTGTTCGGGCTCGAGCGCGATGCGGGCGCGCATGTGAGCGGGCATCATGGGCGGAAACGGGCTTAACTATCTGGCGCTGGATGTGTGGACTTGAAATGAATGTCGAACAGTTTGAATTGCTCGTGACGCGCACGATGCCCTACGGCAAATACAAAGGGCGCGTGATCGCCGATCTGCCGGGACATTATCTGAACTGGTTTGCGCGTGAAGGATTTCCGCCTGGCGAGATCGGCAGGCTGCTCGCGTTGATGCACGAGATCGATCACAACGGCTTGAAGGACATGCTGAAGCCGTTACGGAAAGGATGAATCTGCGTTTGACCTGATGCGCTGCCGTTCGACACTTCGAACGACAGCGCATCGCATATCACGGACGCCAAAACAAAAACGGCATTGCGATTTCTCGCAATGCCGTTTCTGAATTCTCTGGGGTGGCTGATGGGACTCGAACCCACGACGACAGGAATCACAATCCAGCCGTCGATTTCGCTCGCCGCCCCGCCATTGTTGGACATGACTAACCGGTCGTCGGAACAAATATAGCAGATCGCCCCACGATTTCATGCGGGTTTCAAGAGACCCGTTCCGAAATTCGGGGCTGGAAAACGCATCCGCTATACTGTATAAACGTACAGTGTTTTTGACGACTTATGCGCCTCACCCCGACCGACTTTCCGACCGTCAGCGACAACGAATTGAGGGATCTGTGGCGTCGACACCAGGACGCCGACGTGCGCCGCCTGATCCTCGAGGTGCATCGCGCCCGCGCCGTTATCCGGCAGGCTCACGCCGACGCGCTGGACGCCCAGCTGGCGATGTGGAACAAGCGGGACGGCGACCTGAAGGCGCAGCTGCAGGCCGTCATCGACGCGATGCTCGCGGAGAAAATCAGGCTGGGAGCGATGGGCGGAAGCCTGCCGAAGGGTTAGATCGAAGAGAGCGCGAGCTGCGTGTTCCTGTAGCCGTCTTCGTATAGCCGCTGGCGCGTGGCGTACGGCATGTTGCGGTCGAACGAACTCGCATAACCGGTCGGCACACGCACGATCGTCGCCCCGCTCCGTTGGTCCAGATCCACGTGCGCCGTCTCGTTTGCTGCCAGCATCAGGTCAATGATCCGTGGCGCGAGCGTGCTCAAGCCGTACGTGCCCGGTTTGAGCGCCGTGTCGTCCGACACCAGATAGATGCCCAGCCGTGGCACCTCGTCGACCGTCAGATCGCTCACCGGCACATTGTCGGCCGTGCCACCGTCGACGAGGAGCGCGCCGGCGGCGCTGACAGGCGGAAAGACAATTGGGATCGACGCGCTCGCCCGCGCCGCCACCGCAATCGGCACCGTTGGCGTGGTCTGACGCGAGAACTGGAATTCTTTCTCCGTCAGCAGATCGGCCGCGACGATCTTCAGGTCGAGTTCGAGGTCCGCGAACGTCTTGCCGCCGCTCCCGTCCTTCAGAAACGCTTCGAGCGCCTTACCCGTGCAAAGCGCCTGAAAGCGCAGCACCGCCCAGGGCGAGAATCGCATCATCGGCGACCAGTCCATCCGCATGCATAACTGGTGCATGTCGTCGAGACGCATACCGCCCGCATACATCGCTGCGACGATCGATCCGCCCGAGGTGCCTGCGAGCTCGATGATTTCGTAGCCGGCGTCGACGATCGCCTGCAGCGCGCCAAGGTGCGCGCCGAGGCGAAAGCCGGACCCGCTTAATGCCACGCGGATCCGTCTGCTCATGACGCAATGACCGCCGCGCTAGCCGCCGCTGGTGCCGAGGCCGGAGCCGGTGCAGCTGGCGTTGTGGTCGACGTCGCCGGCTGCAACGCAATCGCCGTATTGACCGCGAGCGTTGCCACATCGATAGCTGCGTTCGCGCTGTTCTTCATCTGCTGCTGCAGGTTCGAAGCATTCACGAGCGTTTTCAGCAACGGCAATCCCACGTCGACGAGCGCCTGCAGGTTCGGCTTGGTAACCGTTACGCCCGACGCGCAGACTTTATTGAGTGCGGGCTTGAAGTCGTTGTTGAGCGTGTTCAGCGCGCCACCAGTGAACACGCCGTCGTCCGTCATGATCTGGACGACCGTATTGGCATCAGCGCAGACGAGCGCGGTCGCCTGTTGGAAGGAAAGTGTCGGAGTCGTGGCCGGACAGCCCGCGAGCAGCGTTAGGGACGCGGCGAGGCCTGCCGCAAGCAGCATACGTAGTCGTTTCATGTGGGTCTCTTACTTGAGGGTTTTGATTGCCGTCACGGCTGCGCTGGCGGCGGCCGCGGCGACGTCTGATGCCGCAGTTGCGGCCGTTGCTTGCCCCTGGAATGCTTCGACGTCTGTTTCCCGGAGCGAGATGGTGAAGTCCCCTGTTGGGGTGCGTGTGAAGGTCGCGTCGACGGTGGCCATCTGCTTACCGTTCCACACACGCAGGACGCAGCAACCACTGGGGTTGCCCGCGGCATCCTGCATCGGCTCAACCTCATAGCGAGCCACGCCCGCATACCAGAGCGACGCGCAGCCCGACAGGCTCGCGAGCGCGATGGCCGCGCAGAGCGCTCGGATCATTGCAGCGTCGCCGCCGCGGCCGCTGGAGCGGGGACAGGCGCGGGCGGCGCTGCCGCAGTGATGGGCGTCGACACCGACACCTGCACCGAACGTTCCTTCTCGCGAGGTGCGCCGGCGAGCTCGCCGAGCTGCGCACCCTCGATAAGCGGAGTCACCGACGACTTCGAAGAGAAACCACCTGTGGACGCGTGATAGACACCCAGCCCCACGAGTGCCTGGCTGATCGCGAAAACGAGCGGATCAGCCGGGACGATCTTCGTGATCACGAGTGCGAGCCACATGGCGAACAGCAAAACAGCGGCGAGAAACTTCGCCCACATCGATGAGTTCAAGGTCAATCTCCTGTTGATAAGCCGCGCGAACGCGGCGGTTTAAATCAGATGCCGAGCGCCTGCTTGCAGCTCGTATAAAGAAGGTTGCGGTCGTCCATTCCTTCTGGCTGCGCCGCACTATTTGGATTGCCTAGGTTGATCGCGCGCGAGAGCGTCAGGAATGCGCTGGCGTCGGCATAGGCGTTGAAGTTACGGTCACTCCAGAACTGCGCGGCCGCGAGCGCAGCCGTCGACGGCTCGGCGATCAGATCCGGGTTGCCCTCGAGGTCGACACCGATCTTCTGGCCGGTCACCCGATAGTTGTATCGGCCAGTGATCTGGATCAGGCCGCCGCCGCGGTACCGGAAACCATCGCCGGGCTGGCTGTTGCCAAGCGCTTTAGATTTCGGCGTGAACGGCTCATATAGACGTTGCGCGGGCGTCGGCCCCCAGATCTCTCGCAGCCAGACGAAGCGGCCGCATTCGTGACCGCACTGGGCGACGAATGCAGACTGGCGGAGCGGAGAATCGATGTCGTACAGCGCCATCGCAGCGCTAAGCGGGTCGGCCCACTGGTTTGCACGGGCGAGCGATATCTGCAGCGCCGCGGCGAGCGTTTCGGGTGTCATGAGGGATTGCTCCAAGGCGCCAGAATGGCGCCGGATTCAACGGGCGCCGGCCCAGGGTTTCGCTGGCAGTGCCGGACGCACAGCGGTGTCCAGTTTCTTGCTCACGGCCTGCACGGTGCTGGCCGCCTCGTCGGTCTTCACCGCGACGTCGGTCACCTTCTGCTCGACTGTCGCCGTGGTCTTTTGCGCGGCGGAGGCGGCCGCGGCGGCTTCCTTCGTCTGCTTGAGCATCGCGGCCGTACGCTGATCGTTCACTCGCGCGCGATCGCCCAGAAAGCGAAGCGTGTATGCCGCCAGCTCGTTCGTCGTCTGCATGAGCGTTTTCATGTCGGCGACGTCGGCGGCCGTGCGTTTGTCCATCTCTTCGCGCGCCGCCAGCGTCGACTTGAGGCCGTTGATCTGCGATGAAAACTCGCGCGTGCATGCTGCCCGTTCTTCCGCACGCACAACCGGGAACCGCGCAACGAGCAAGGTGCGCTCGGCGGAGTTCATCCAGTTCATGATCGCCGCGCCGACGGCGCCGGCGAGCAGCACAACGAGCACGTTGATGATGTACAGGTCGACGCGAAACCAGACTGCCTTGATGTGTTCGCCTTTCGTCATGGGGTATCCGTCGGTCGACGGCCTCCGAGTTGCGATTGCAGCTGCGCGATAAAGCGGTCTTTCTCCGCGAGGCTGGCAACCAGCGCCTCGATCTTCAACCGGTCCTGCAGCCTGTCTTCGGCCGCCTGCTGCACCATCTTTCGATATCGCGCCTCGGAGACGGCGAGCAACCTTCGATATCGCGTTTCGCGCGCGATCGCCTTGTGATACTGGGACTCCCATTCCTTTGAGGCCCGGTCCAGGCTCTCCAGACTCTTTGCCTCGATCTCGTCGCGGCGAATGTCGAGCTGGCTGCTCGATTCGTCCCGTTTCAGGTCCGACAGCTGCTTGCGCATCCGCATGTAGCCGGCGGACAGGATCGATGAACACACAACGAGTGACGCCGAAATACCAGACAGCAGCTTGACGAGCGAAAAATCCTCGGTAGTCGCCATTGACGAACTAGCTCCCATGAAAGCTGCATAAAAAAAGCCGCCCGAAGGCGGCCGATGGCAAAGCGACACTTGACACTAGACCCTAAAGGTCTATTATTCGGCTCAGTGGTAGCGCATCCGCGCAGCCCTCATCCCGAAAGGACAGACCATGAAATTTACTTTTCGCGTTCGCGCGCGCCCACACCTCCATGCAATACACGCCTCCGACAACGAAGGATCTTGCCGACCTGAAAAAAGAGCTGGGTATGACCGGCAAACAACTGGCGGAGTTGTTCGGCATAGCGGGCGATCATCAGTGGCGAAAATACACAGGCGGCAATGCGCCGCGCCCAATGGCGCCGCAAATGCTGTTCTTCGCGATGGCTCGCCTCGAGCTAGACGGCGAGACAATCGAACGTGTGTTGCAGCGTATGCGCCGGGTCGGTGCGACGATCGACCTGACCGGCGAGCCCGATTTCCTGGTGCAAGGTGGAGAGCCACAGCTATAGCAATGTCACTGGGTTGCGCGGCTACGCTTAGCGCATGCGGGGGTGGTAATGGTGGAAAACCCGGCAACGCGCAGCCGGATCAACCGGCCTCGACCACTCAGCCCGCCTCGACACCGGTAGCTTCACCCATTCCGGTGATTATTGACGCCGAGGGCGATTCGACAATGTGGGGTTATCAATTAATCAACGGCGCATATGGACAGACGCCGAACAACCCACCTGCCTTGTTGCAGCAGCTGCTGCGAAATCAGTTCGGCACGTCGGCGATATCCGTTGAAAACAGGGCCGTTCCAGGCGCAACCCTCGAAGATCGAATCGCGGGAAGCGTCGTCTACGACAAACCATTCTCCGTATCGATCGCCCAGGAGCCAGCGAAGATCGTCCTCCTTAACTTCGCAATCAACGATTCGAACCCCGGCAACAACGAGTCGCCAGCGCTATTCCAGAACGATCTGCTGGAGTTCATCGCGCTGGCATGGGCTCAGGGGAAAATTGTCGTACTGGAAGAGCCGAATCCCGTGACGAACCCAGTGTATGCGAATCTGGCCACCTACTCACTAGTCATTGACAATGTGGCACAGACAATGAACGTCCCACTGGTAAAGCAATACGCATACATTCAGTCATTGCCGAACTGGCAATCGATGCTGACCGACGGTGGTCACCCGAACGACGCACTATATGCGATCAAAGCGCAGCGCGAGGCTGACGTGATCGGGCCGATCGTAAAGTCGCTCCTGCGAAACTAGCCTCCGTCAACCGTAAGGAATGGAAAGCCGCTTGAGGTATCATGAGCGGCTCGTCTTACCGCTCCTTACAATGAATTCCAACAGAAGACTGATCGAGCTTGACGCACTGCGCGGCGTCGCAATTATCTTCGTCATCTTCGATCACTCGATTATGTTTATTCCATGGGACATATGGGGTGGAAAATTCATCGCTCCATTTCCGGGAGTCACATTATTCTTTGTGATTTCTGGATACTCAATCACGCTTTCTCTATTCGCACACCGACGCACGTCAACCGCATCATCCATCAAAGCCTTCATGTGGCGGCGATTCTGGCGGATTCAGCCGCTCTCGTTGATCTGGGTTGGATTGATTTTGTTAGGGTCGACGATTGCAAACACCGCTGGATATTTTGGGTCTACCACTCAAAACCTTGAGAGTTCCTTTTATGTGCTGACTATGCTCGCAAACTGGAAATTCGTGAGCAGGGAAAGCTTAGGCGCATTCGGTGTCTATTGGTCACTGGCGATCGAGGAACAATTTTACTTAATTTATCCCTTCGTTTTCTTCGGCCTGAAGAGCAAGCGTGCCTTGTTATGGGCTTGCATCGCCGCGTTCGTCGCACTTGAGCCTTTTGTGCGGAACCCGTACCTGACAGAGCATCTAGGTCGATTTTCACTTCTAGGCGAATTTCTGCAGGGGCCTTGGTATCAACCGATTTTAGTAGGCGTGATCGTCTACATCGTTTCTGAAAGTTTCGTAGCAAGATTCGACACAAAGTATGATCGACCGCTACGAATTCTTGGATTCGGATGCATGCTGCTAATGCCTGCACTCTATATTTTGACTCGCGACGCATCGTTGATATTCGACGGAAGCCAATTGTTTTATACGCCGGTCCTTTCGGGATGCGTTGTATTCGCCGCAGCATTGTCTCAGCGTAACGCGGCGTTTGTTGGTTCGAAGGCCCTGTCTTGGGTCGGCACGCGTTCGTATGGTCTCTATTTATCGCACTTTCCGTGCAGCATGCTGATGCGTGAATTCTGGCATGCGGTTGCCCCCGCGCCGAACGGAGCGGGAACGCTGCTGGTCATTACCGGATTCTCATCGTACGCAATAGTCACGCTCGGAGTTACCGAAGTACTGCACCGATTCGTGGAATTGCCACTTATGGAATATGGTCGACGGAGCGCGGAGCGACTATTCCAGCGACAGCACGAAACTCCGAGCGTTAGGGATCAACGTCATCTTACGAGTATTGACCGCCAGTCGCCGTAGCTCCTGCCGTCGATCCCGGAAAGAAATTGGCTCCTCCGCTTCCGCTATTTACCACACCGTTCGTGGTTGCGGAGTAGCGAACTCCCGTAGCTGATCCAGAGAACACCACCGATGATGCTGTGACTAGGCCGAGAAACCCGGCGTTCACGAAACTCGTTGAGAATGCCGGCGTGCCGGTAATGGTGACTGTGATGCCCGTCGCGAATCCTATTGTCGCGCCTCCGTTCGACGCCAAGGCATGTACTGCGGCTCCGCCTGTAATAGAGTAACTGGCAGTCAGCCGTATTACACCGCCGTTGCTAAACAGATGCGCGCCCCCTGAGAATGCCCCGAACACAACGCCCGCGCCGACATCGATCTCACTGAAATTATCCGTCGTCACTACGGCCTGCGCGCCAGAGCCACCCGCCAACGTGACACCTTGCACCTGATATTGAGCCCCTTTAGATGCTACGAATATGTTCGTAGAAGCCCCTACCGTGAACGTGACATTCGCGGGGGCTGCGGTATTGCCTTGGATCACAACACTTGGCGCGCCTAGCGCTCCGATGATAGGGCCGACAGCGGCCAGCCCTACGGAATAGGCACCGTTTGCCATCTGAATTGTGGCAGTGAAGCCGTTCAGATCATAGTTCTGTTGAAGGACGCTATATGCCTTGCCGAGCGTCGCGAAGGGGCTGCCCGACGTGAGGCCATTGTTACTATCGCTGCCCGTCGCCGAGACATAAAGCGTCAGGTTCGCCGCTAGCCGGATGCGTGTCGAACCTTGGTAGCCTGTCCTGGAGAGGATTGCGATAGCGGCAAGGAGTTGATTGTAAGTTGTCTTGCTGGGAGTCAAGCCAGCGGCAACCACGACAGCACGCAACTCTTCCTGGATCATGTTCAGCCATGAGCCGCGAACATTTGTTGCGGGGGTTCCGGTCGCGGGATTGCCTTCCGTGAAAAACCCCTCCGCACTAGCGGCTTCAGGCGCCGGGAGCGAAGTCGCGGCGGTTGCGTCGTCGATACGATACATATGACCTCTTATGCGTAAGCAAATATCGGAATGGTGTGAGCCGGCTTGACGGCATTGAATTCACACTCAAGAACGTTGTTTCCCCATGCTGCGAGTGGATCTCCAGCTGCCATCGCGCCTGCTACTGCCCTCACGACGGTGTTCAATGGGGCCTTTATCTTCCAGGCGAAATTCCAGTCATATCCATTGACAGGATCTCCAGCCTTCAGCAGCCCTGCGCGTGCCTGTGTGTATTGCTCGATGACGACCGAATAGCCGAGCGCCGCCGCGAAATCGATGAAGTACCCGAGCGATTGGCCGCCGCTGTTTGCGAACCTCGCAACGACCTGCTGCTGACGCTGAGGGACGGTCGGCGCCGCGCCTGCACATGGATCTGGCAGCCCCAGAGACGACTCCCACTCCGGCAAAACTTCATATGCCGAAGTGGGGAACCCGTCGACGAGCAGCTGGTTGGAACGGGCTGTCAGACGCGCGAATGTCGGCGCACAGCCCGCAAGAGTCTTCGTCTGAACGGCGTCTCCGTCGCGTGGCCAGACGCGGCCGCGCGGCATAAGCGCCTGCAATACAGACAGAAAGTCCGCTGAAGTGAGATTCGGTGCGAGCATGGATTAGGCGTTGAATGTGACGCCGCCAAGGAGCGGGAGAGAACCGAAGCTGCCCGTGATATTCCCTGGGTATGGCGTGGTGACGCCGCTAATTACACCCGTTACAGAAGTGATCACAAATCCCGACGTGCCAGCGACAGAACCTATTGCGATCTCGATGTCCGAGCGATCAATCGTGGCGCCGCGCGGGTCACCATTCCGGAAGAAGACGTCCGCAATGGCTGCCTCGACGGCATTTCTCGTCGCTGTCGACCAGCTCGAGGTGCCGGAAAGTATGAATGAAAGCACGTTCTGTATCGGCGCACAGATCCAAACGAGCGCTGTTACAGGCTCCTTCGATACGATCGCATCGGCGACAACCAGTTGGTCGCCTGTTGCAACCGTGGCTCTCGGAAGACCGCCGGGCCCCTTGTCATTTTGTGACACGCCATTCGTGCCTTGAGGGAACCCTCCATGTGCCGCCTGCGCGTCATCAAGCATCACATACACGACCACGGTGCCCGCACCGAATCCGTTCGGCGCGCACCAAGCGCGTGTGACTCCCGCGACGGCGAGCGCCCATTGAACATAGTCCGGCGCCGCGCCGCCCTGCGGGGTTTGCTGATACGCCTCGAGCACGCGATCGCGAAACTCTTCCTGATCCTCGATGTCTGCGCCCGACGCCACAGTGCCTGAGACGGAACCCGTAGACTGGATTCCATCAACGGCCACATCAAGCGATACGACGGTTCCCGCATCAGCATTACCAGCTGCGCCGGCAACGTCGGCGACGATCGTGACGGTTACCGATCCACCGGATACTGTCTGGGTCGTCAGGACGGTATACGTCGCTCCATCACCACGAACAATCGCCGTACCGGCACTGAGCGGCTTGCCGTTGGCGCCCTGGAACGTGGCCGACAGTTGCGCCGTGCTCGCGTCCTTCTGATAAACCTTCTTCAAAGCGCCCCAAGCCTGCAGGTACTCGCCCTCGGCCGTGAATGGGTTTGTCTGCTTCGCGATCCAGTCGAGATACCCGTACTCCTCATTCGTCATGCCCGCGAGCACGACGCCAATGATCTTCAATGCTGCGAAGCGCAGTAGTGGGTCTGATCCCTCGAGCGCGGCCGCGATATCGGCCATCGCGTCAGCCCGGATCTGCGCGAGTGTCTTGCGTGCGTATGGCATATCAGGAGATCTGGTTCCAGGCCCACGCGTAGCTCTTCGATGCCACGGTGGTGCCGTCCTGTTTATAGAGAATGACCTGCAGGCCCATGAACGAAGATCGGACCCATTGCGCAAGCACGTCGATGCGCGCCGCCACGCCGTCGTCGATCATCCATTCGAGCGCCTCGCGCGCGTAGTCGACCGCGTTGTTGAGCGTTTCCTGCGTCTGCTTTGCGCGGCTGAGAAGCCATAGGCGAGATCCGATCGGCACATCCTCGCCGAGATCACCCCACCATCCCCGCGGATCATTTGTCCCATCCGGAATCGGGTCATCGGGGTTCGCCGTGCGATCGGTGAACAGGCTGATAAGAATGCCGTTGTCGAGATCGTTGCCAGTGGTGAGCGCGGGCCCCACGAGCTGCCAGTCGCCCCGGCTGTTGTCGACGTCCCAAACGATCGTGATATCGGGCATCGGTTACTCCGGCTGATTCGGCGGGTTTGACGTGCGAGTGCTTCCGCCGAGCTGGATATTCGGGACGTCGTGTGAGTGACCGTCGTATATCTGCCGATCGGCCGACATGCTACGTCCCGTCGTATCGACGTTGTCGGTGATGTCGCCCGTGCTCTCGATGGGCGCCTCGACTCGCAGCTTCGTCAGATTTGTGAACAGGACCGGGTTACCGCCGCCGTCGACCTTGATGCCTGACTCCGTCAGATAGACGGACTGCCCACGACTATCGTGAATCGCCACCTCGCCGCTCGCGAGCTGCTTCATCCGATAGGTGGCGTTTCCCGTCCCGATCACCACGCCGTTTGAGCGATCGCCGCCGCTGAAGATCACGACCGCATCCGATCCGTCGGGAGGGTTCGAGACGAAACCGTACTCCGCGCAGCGCGGAATGTTGTCGATGGTCTCGAGTGGGCTGAACTTGACCTGCATCCGCTGCACGTCGCCCGCATCAGCGACCAGTTGCACGATGCCGCGTGCCAGCCCATTCAATACGCGCCGTGCCGTGCGCGTCAGATAGTCGCTCATGGTGCGTTGGGCGCGCCGCGCACGACGTCGGGTGAGAGCGGCTGCAAGATGGTCGGCTCAGGCGTGAATGCCGCCGGCGGCATCAGCAGAAGGGACGCGTGGGTGCCGCCCTCTTCGTCGAGCGTGTAGGTGACTTCGGAAATCAACATGAAGGTCTCTTTCGGAATCTTGAGCGGCGGTATCGTGACCGGAACGAGCGTGTTAGGCGTCCAAAGCACCCCGCTGCCGTCCCGCCAACTGTCAGTCAGTACCCGAACGGCCTGCGATCGGCCTGCCCTGCGCGCCGCCTCCCAGTTCGCCCGCTCCTGCGCGATGTTGCGGCCGGCCTGAACCTGCTCGGAGACGACATACAAATTGCGAAATCGGTCGATTGTCGCGTCGGTGGCTGTTGCGACGGGCACCAGATTCACGCCCGCATCGCCCATCGTCTGCATCGTGAGCAGATACACATCGATCTGCGAATAACGCAGATCTGCCGCCCATTCGAATTCCGCTTCCTCAACGTTCTCGCCATAAATGAAACCCGAGGTATGCGCTTCGACGCCCGCGCGCGCGAGTCTCAAATTGCCGTCGGGCAAGTCATACGCGAGCAGCCCCGCATATCGCGAAACACGCTCGATGACCTCGAACGCCGATTCGCCGATCATCAGGTTGATCTGCGGGATGCTCGGTCCATCGTTGCCGTCGCTTGTCGCGGTGATGCCGTAGCTCTTCGCAAGCTTCTGTGCGATCTGCAGCGCATTAGACCCACTGATCTGACCACCCGGCCATACCGCACTGCAGTCGACCAGATCCTGACATTTCCCACGGCCGATCACCCTGATGAAGTGGCGCTCCGGTGCGACACCTGGAATAACGCGATCGACATACCCGGTGATCGCGACATCGTCCCCGAGAGCCACCTGACACTTCTGCCCGGGTATTGCGCTGATTGATTCGAGCTGGCCCGGGAACAGGTCCGTCATCTCGATCTCGAATTCGCTCGGCAGTCGCTCGATACCTCGCGTCACGCGAATGCGCTCCCAGCCCGAGACGTTGGATCCGTCGAGCATCAAAGTCAGATCGTCGGCCATCGTCAGGAAGAAAGCGCCTTGAATGTCTGAGGCATGAATGCCGGGTGTGCCGGGTTGGCTTGCGCCACGAGCTCATCGGCTCGGCTGGCGTCGCGGTAGAGACGCTGCGCGATCACGAGTGCCGGAAGATTGGCCTTGAAATTGAACGTGGCGATCGCCGCGAGACCCGCGCCACGTTTATTCAGATCCTGCACGACGGCAGCACGCAACGTGCGCAGAGCGCCATAAGTCGAATCCTCGCCCTGATTGCCGGCGACCTCGATCTCCGCATCAATCAGTGTCGTGACCGTCTCCCGAACGGCCGCGGCGTCATCCGAGGACGTCGGTTGATACCTCGACGCGGCAATCGCCACCGACGCAATTGCCGCGCGGCGAAACAGATCGCCGGAGGCGGATTGCATCGTTGCCATCGCGCCGCCGATCGTCGACGACGTCGTCGGAGCGCTCGGATAGAAGTCGGCCAGTGACGTCAGAAGCCGCATTCCATCGGCCGGACTCGGCGCGGCCGCCAGCAAAGAGTTGGCGACACCCTGCGCGCCACTCGCATATGCGTCGGTCGAGCTCGCGTCGAGGCCTGCCGCAGCCGCCGCCAGTGCATCTGATGCCGTCGACACTGCCGTGCGCGATTGAACCGCCTGAACGATCGCCTGATCGACCGTCGTAGCCGTCGATACTTGCGCGCCCGGATACTTGCTGAATGTCGGCACGGTCGCACTTCCGGCGAAACGGCCGAAAGCTCCCGGCAGGTTAAACACGAGATGCACGAGGTTTCGCGCATCGCCCACCAGATTCTTCGCGGTCGTGTACCAGCTGAGAGCTGTTCCGACGGCCATGTTGACGACCGAAGCACCATAGGCGAGCGTGCTCAATGCGCGAGCCGCAAAGTCGGCGGCCGCGGACAGCCCGAGCGCAGCTGCAGCGGATGCAATGAGGCTCGTCGTCCCGTTTGCGGCGGTCGGAAACACCCGATTGCCGCTCTCAACGAAATCAAACTGCAGCTCAAAGTACCGGCCCTTGTCCCAGCGCTCAATGACGCGGAAATCCATCAAGTTGACGGACCGCCGGCCATAAGTCGGGTGAATCAGCTCCCCGGAGTCCTCCGTCTCAACCAGTTTGATCAGGACCTCGCGTTGATCGACGACATCGTCGCCAACAAGAAACCCGAGCACCTGGAATCGACGCGCCGCACGCCCCATATCTTCTGCCCATGGCGTGTCGCGCTTTGGGTACTGGTGAAGCACATTCCGTCGACCAAAAGAGCCCTCCGCCGAGAGCGAGACAAACGGCATGCCGCGAAATGACGCCGGACGCAACCGGTCGAAATATGATCCCATCGTCCCACCGAGCCGCGCGGCGAGCGAGCTGGCGAGATTCGTGATGCCGGATGTTGTGCCAAGCACGGCACCCGCGCCGCCACCTACGTTCATAGAGCAGCTCCTAGATCCATCGTTTGGCCAGTGCGCACATTCGTATTGACGTTTCGCGACGAACTGACAGACGTGCGCGTGCCGCGCGGCGCACCCTGCAGGTTGATATCGACCTTCACGACCTGCTCTCCGGGCCCGAGTGACGCCTGCGTCGAGTCGGCGCCGGGTTGATTTGCGCCCGCAACCGTCGGACCGCCTCCATAAAGTCCGGATAGCTGGCCCGCGAACTGTGAGCGCGCCGCCGCTTCACTATCTGCAGCACCTGGCCGTTCGTACAGACGCGAGACGATATCCGCTGCCTGCTCCGGCGTTGACGCGCCAGCCAGCGCCGAACCCGCAGCCCGCTCATTGCCGTTGCGCAACTCGTAGTCGACGAAACCGAGCTGCTGCTCGAGCGTCGAGTTACCGATCCAGTTACCAGCCCATTTCTGGAACGCGTCCTGCCGATCCTTGTGCCATTGCGCAATTCCGTATGCCTGACCGTTATCGCCGACCGCCGTGGGGTCAACCTGACTCTCGCGTTGCAGGTTCGCGACGATGCCGATCGCTTGGGATCGCGACCATCCGCGCGACTGGAAATAATCGATAGCCGTTGTCGTGTTGCCATTGATGCCGGCGGCCAGCTCGTCGTTCGTGCTCAGGCCATTGCCACGAAGTGCATTGCCGAATCGCTCGAAGCCGGTACCAACTCGGGAGCCCAGGTGTGCGACGTGCATCAGGATCTCGTATGAACGCGATACCAGATCGAAGAAGTCGCTCGCGCCGCGCTTCGCCTTCTCCCAGTCGAAGCTCTTGACCTCATCCGACAGGAAGCGCACAGCGCCGGCGACGCCATCAATGAGCTTCTGCTTATTCTCGGGAACGGCCAGCCACTCGCTCATCAGTTCGATAGCGGGCTGCAAAACAGGGATGAGTGCGTTGCCCAGTGCGTCCTTCAGCGAGACGACGGAGAGCTCGAGCTTCGCGATGTTCTGCGCGTATTCCTCTGCCTGCCGGATCGCGCTCGGATCCATCGTCGCGTGCAGGTTGTCGAACTGCCGCACGAGATCCTGAATCGCGCTCGGCCCTTTGATAAGCAGCGGCAGGAGCGACTCGACACCGAATGCCTGGGCAATTTGGCGCGCGGACTGGATGTTGCCGCCCGCGCTGAGATTCGATCGAATGGCGCGGGACACGTCCAGCATCGCGCGCGACACGTCGACGGCGCCATCGGCCGTACGGTGCAGCCCGATCTGCCACGCGCTCATCAGCGCCAGCGTCTCCGGCGCGCGGCCGTTTACGGCGCCCTGCATGGTGTCGCCCAAAGCCTGCAGCGACGCGTCCATGCTGTCGGTCGAGAGGCCTGCCAGGCGAGCGACACCGCGATATTCCTGCAGCTGCTGCGTGTTGATACCGAGCAAGGTCGACGTGCGGTCGATTTCCTGTCCCGCGCGGCCCCAGCTTGTCACGATCGATGCGAGCCCGGCGATCGATCCAAGGCCACCGAGCAGACCGAGAGGCGTCGCGATCATCGTGATCTTGGCGAGCAGGCCGCCAGCTGCGCGCGTCGCCGACGTAAGGCCGCGCACCAGACGGCTCAGTCCAGTTTCCCGGCTCAGCGAGGCCAGCGACTTGCCCAAGGCCGTGACCGGCGCGAAGGTGCTCGCTATCGAACCCTTGACCTTGCGGACCGTCGAGGTCGCGCGGTCGACCGCGGTGATGACGAACTGGATCTTGTTGTTAGCCATTCTTGGGCTTTGCCGAAAGGATGCGCTTCGCTTCGATCAGGTGCCACTCGACGTCACTCCATGTGGCGTTCCAGAGCGACGCCGGCGCGATCTCCCAGAAGTGCGCGGCGTCCGCGAGCATCTGTTCCCAGCCGTCCGGGAGAGCGTTCGCGCCGGCGACCAGCATGCTCAGTCGGGCCGCCGGCGAATCTGAAAACCGTTGAAGTAGCCGGTGGCGGAGTGAAAATCGCGTGCGCTCAGCGCGCGGACCGTTTTGCGCGGCACCCGCGCGACGATCGAAATCAGTTCGATGGATGACGCGAACGGGCCGCCAGCCTGTCGTGCCTTGCGGCGCTGCAGGTTGGTCGGCTCGCACAGATCGAGCTTCGTCGCATTGAGCGCGGTCGCGTCGTCCGTCAGCTTCACGGGCGCCTGCAGCTCGAGCGAGAACTCATCCGGGCTGCGAACATCCGGCATGAGGACCGCTTCATCGGCGAAGCCGCTAAAGAAGTCCTCCGCTTCGTCGATCTCGCTGGAGAAAAGCTCGTCGACGACATCGATGGGCACGCCGCTGACGATAGCGACCAGCGCAACGACGAACCCATATTTGCCGCCCGATTTCTCGGCCTGCTCATAATCTCCAGCGAGAGGCTCGCGCAGCTGCAGCTCGGTGTACGTCTTTGCGTTTTCGCCCTTCCCGGCGGTAATCGGACGGCGAAACGTGAGGGTCATGGTTTCTTGCACGGATCAATTCTCCGACACGTCCGGACCTTCCCATTCCACGGGGAACGTGGCGTCTTCCGCCTTCGCCCCCTGAGGATTGACGGTCCACATGTTGCGGCCGATGACGGTTTTTCCGTTCGCCAGCTCAACGGTGACCGTCACGTCGTCCATCTGGTTGATCTGCTTGAGCGACAGGCCACCCATATCGCGCAACGTGGCTTTGATAGAGCCGACCTTCGGCTTTTCGCTGAAGCCGTGGACGGTGTCCTGCCCGGTCAGCGATTCGCGAGCGCGCTCGCTCGGGTCGTATTCGAAATCGCCAGCTACCGGGTACGACACGCCGTCGACCGACAGATACGCTGTGCCGGCAATGCGATTTTTCGTGTTCGACATTTCGTGCTCACAAAAAAGAGAAGCCGCCCGGAGGCGGCCTGTTTGGCATCAGCGTGAGTTACTGCAGCCTGAACTGGGCGAGCAGCGCGAAGATCCGCAGGCCGCCGATCAGTGTGCCGTCCCACAGCTCGTTGACGCGGCTCGGATTCTGCGAATCGATTTCGACAATGAGGCCGGCCGCGAACGCGTCGCTGTTCTGGACGTAGCCCTCGAACTCCATCGCCTTGTATTCGGCGATCTGATCAGCGCGGATGGTGTTCGGCGTCACGATGTTTGCGCCGGGCGCGAAGCGCGTGCCATTCGCTGCCAGCTTCTTCCGGCCGTATTTCGACGTGACGACGCCCTTCAGGCGGCGGAGAACATACATCAGCAGGAACAGGGTCTCGACCTGCAGGTAGCTGTTGTCCGGCTGGCCAAACGGGTTCTTCTGGTAGGTCGTGATCAGGTTTTCAACCGCGACCGTGCCATCGTCGGCGACCGTGAACGTGGAGATACCGTCGAACAGCAACGTGTTGCGGTCCGTGAGCGCGAAGCGCGACGCGACCGGCGGCGGCAGGAAACTCGACAATGCAACCGTCTGCAGCGGCAGACCGGGATCCGCCCGTAGCGCCGCCGCGACCGCACCGCTGTAATCTGCTGCCAGCAACCATGCGGGGGTCGGCGAGTCGTTGAAACCCATCACCGTCCCGTGCTGGTCGTTCCGTGTGACGCCGAACGTCGTGAGCGCGCCCACGGTGCCGCGATAGGCTGCGAAGAAGTGCCCGTAGATCTGCTTCGACCAGCTCCAGCGTCCGTTCGTATCGTTGAGGAAAGACTTCAGCGCATCGAGTGACGTCGCGTCCGTGTACGGCATCACGATGAAGTCGAACGGCGCATCGGCGAGATTCGCCAGCGCGGTGGTCAATGACGGGTTCACGGACCCGCCAGTCATCGCCGTGATCGTGAACGCCAGCCCCGTCGGCGTAACCTCTCCGTTGGCTGCGCCGCGGTAATTGACGCGAATGTCGATGTCGTTGCCGGCGAGCCCCTTGTTCTTCGCCGTGAAGTTCACCTTCGAGGTGGTGGTGCCGTCGACGGCAGCCGTCACAGGCAAATCGGTGTTCGCGTTAACCGTCGCCGTGAGTGCGGTCGCGAGTTGCGCCGCCGTTAGAGACGACGTCACGTTTTGCGTGACGAGTTGCCCGGCGAGGTACAGGAACAGAACGCCGGCTGCTGTTGCGGCCGCAGTGAAGTTAATCGAACCTGCGGCGGCGACGGCGCTCGGATCGTCGGCGAGCGGCAGATACCAGACTTCACCAAAGCTATCGCTATTGCGATAAGCGGCTGTCATCAGCGCGAGCATCGACCCCGGACCGCCCGCCGATTTCGCGTCCGCAGCGCCCTGGGAAATTACGGGAATGTTGGGCGTCGCGGCGCCGGCCGACGTGATCTGACCGATGACGAGTGCGTGCTGTGTCTGGGTGGCGCTATTGGCCTGACTGTTGTCGACTTCCGCGTAGAAAAGCGGAACCCGGATCTGGTCACCGGCCGGAATGTTCTTGAACGGTACCGTCATGATCAGGCGCTCCCTTCACGATGCGTCGACGTATCGTCAACGGCACTGGTTTCGGCGTGATCCTGATCACGCACTTCGACCTCGGTTTGCGGCGAAGCCTCCTTCGGCTCGGGCCGCTCGGCGAGCTCGACATCCTTGTCGCTCAAACGCTTCACCCAATAGAGGTGATCGTCCGGCACGTCGCGCCCCTCGTCGGGCAGGAAGTCCTTCATATCCGGGTCGCGGATCTTCATACCCGCTGCGGGTTTGACGAACATGCGTCACTCCTAATCAGAAAAATCGAGGTCGATAACACCCTCTGCACGCCCGTCGGGCCCCGTGCTACGAGGTGCCGGTGGAATTGCGTCGGGGAATGGCGGATCGGGGTACGTCCCGTTCGGGTCAAACGGGCTCGCGAGGTCGACGGTGAGCTGCATGCGCTCGAGCGTGTTATTCACATCGGGCTCGAAGGCCTCATAGATCTGGAAGTGCAGCGCGATACTGACGGCCGCGAAATGCACGCGACCGTCCGAGCTGTATTCCGTCGTTGTATCGATGGCCGGGAAGTCCTGCGTCTCGCCTCGAATGCCGACGTCGCGCAGCAGGATGTCCTCGATGGTCGCGCCGAGCGTATCGAGGGCGTCCTGCGCGACCTCCGCAGTCGACCCGGAAACGATTCCCCGGATCTCGATGACGAAATCCGTGTTGAACTGCGTCTGCCCGTTTGTTCCTAACGACGCTTTGCGCTCGGCACCATTTCGCACGAGGATCGCCGGCAGCTTCGACGGTGGCATGCTCCAATCTCCGGGTGACTGGATCGTTGGAGCGGCAGCTGCTCCCTGCAATGCGGCCACGACCAGCTGGCGCATCGCAGCGCGTCCTGTGGGATCAGCCATCGACGTTACTAACCAGATTGAGCATGAGACCGCCGCCGCCCCATCCATCGAGCCGCGCTTCGCGCACGACATAGACGAGGCCTGTGCGGATGATCTGCAGCTGGTCGTCCTGCACCGGCGCCGAGGCGAACTGCGATTGCTGGATCCCCAGCCGCGGCTGAACCGTCGCAACCTGTGCGCCGTCGACGATTGAGAGCTCGAGGAAGGCTTCGTCGAATACGCCGTCGATCTCGTACGGAACGGCACCAGAGACGGGTATGTACATCACCCGTTCCGCCTCGCCGAACGTCTTCATCACCACGCCGTTCATCCGGTCGGTGACGGCGCGCCAATCGAACGGCATTGGCTTATGCGCCGGCGCGGCCGGTCTGCAGCATCTCCGGCCGCGTGCAGATATGCAGCGGGTAGGAATAGCCTTCCATCTTCCAGAACGAATTGCGATCGCGGTCGGGGATGGGAATGACGTACATCGGCTTGCCCGGCGTGTTCACCCATTCGAACGATTCGCCCGGCGCCAGCGCGCGACGGAATACGCCGGGTGCGCCGACCGGGAAGAACTTGACCTTGTCGTCCGGAATCTTGATCGTCGTGTTGTCGTCCGAACCGCGGTAGTTCATCCAGTAGATGCCAGCGAACTTGAACGTGTCGAACGCGGCGCCCTGGCTGTCGTCGCGAAGATCTGCGGCCGCCGACCAGTTGATGTACGTGCGGATGACGTCGACGTGGTTGACGAAATCGTCGTAGAACGCATCGCCGCACATTGCGTATACACGCGTCGTCGGCAACCATGCGCCCTGCGCCTTGCGCATCATTGCGCGCCGGATGGCGTTGCAGATTGGGCGGATGCTGTTCGCGGTCTGTGCCGTGAGATCGAAAGGCACTTCCGCCGCAGGCGTGATGCCGAACTCGTCGAAGAAGTTGTAGATCACGGATCCCGACGCATCGAGGAGCAGCCCTTGCACTGCGCCCACACGGTGAAATTCCCACGTGTATTCGATGTTCTTCAGGATGCCCGTCGGGCCGCTTAGACGCCGCGCGACTTCCGCCTGCACCTGCATGAGTTCAGATTCGGTACCGAACGCACGGATGTCCTGAATTTCGTTCGCGGTGATTGTGTCGCTGTGCATCAAACGCGGCACGCGGAAGTAACGTGCTGCGCGCGTTTCGGTGACACGCTGCGTGCCTTCCGCACCACGCGGCGACGTCGGGATGAGGATCAGCTGGCCCTGACGCTGCTCGACGGCGAGCGTCGTATTACGGATCGGCTCGTCATCGAAGATATCGAGATCGCCGAGCCCCTGCGGCTGATACGGATATTTGTCGACCGCAGCGGTGAGCTGGATGGTCGAAAAGGCATCCTGATGGAAAACGTCCAAACTGGCCATTATTGGCTCCAAAAATAATAATGGCCGCGAACGCGGCCACGGGACAAACGAGGGAGATCTGCGGAGACAGGGGTTAGCGGGTGATGATCCCGAGCGCGGCGAGTTGCCCCTTTGCGGCATTCAGCTGTGCCGTCGTGATACCCGCCGGCCAGATCAACTCGCCACCGTTTACTTCCGCGTCGCGAACCACCGCAAGACCCGGCACGTCCGCCAACGTCGCGTCGTAGGTGCCGAACCCGATGCCAGCTGCGATCTGCGTGCCGTCGGTGGCCGTCGGATTCAGCGGCACCAGCGACGCGGAGAGGAGTGACACCGTGACGTCGAACTCGTCACCGACAACGAAATCCGTCGCGCCGTCGGCGATCGCGAACTTGATGCCATCGGAAAATGTCTGCCCGACGACGACGTCGCCAATGACGTCTCCCGTCGGATCGAACACGCGGAACGTGCCGCTGTTCGCCGCGGCCGCCGTGCAGCGCACGACGTAGATGCCTGCCTGCGCGTTCGGTAGTACCGGCGTCGTGGCATCGAGGGTGAATGCACCGTTACCGGTGTTGCCGGCCTTCGCCGCGGCTGCCGCAGTGCCGCCCGCCTTCTTCGCGACGACCTCGCCGGGAAGGTGTTTCACCGCACCACTGAACGTCATCGGGTCGCGCGAGCGGTGGCCGCGCGCTTCGGACACGAGGAAGCCACCATCGTGCCGGTTTTCAAGCAGAGGAGTCTGAGCCATGATCGGATTCCAGAGTGAGAGATTGAACTAAGGTTCCTGCGCTTAGCGGCGACGCTTCGCGCCGGCTTTCTGGAACGCGACGTCCCAGCTCGCCGCGATCGACTGCTCGCTGCTCGCGCTGCGATCGCTGTCGATTCCGAGGTTCGGATTCTGGCGACGTCCCCGACTACCTTCCGGCGCCGGAGAACCATCGAGAACCTCAATCGCCTCGCTGCGCGTCATGGACGTCGTGAAAGCGAGCTTGCATGCCAGAACCGGGTTGCGACCGGCGCCCTTGCTCGCAAAGATCGCGGCACAGCGCGCGCGTTCGCGACGACGCGCGCGAGCTGCCGCGCTGTTGCCGCGCATCTCTTCCTCATCGTCATCGTCTTCGGCGTCCGGATCGCTGTTGTTATCATCGTCAGCCGCACGCTTGCCCTTCTTGCCCTTGCCACCTTCGTTGTTCTGGTCGCCGTCTCCATCGCCATCGCCGTCGCCATCACCATCGCCTTCAGCGCGGCTTCCGCGGGCGTCGCCGTCCTCGCGATTCTGGCCATCGTCCTCGTCGGACGCGCGCTTGCCTTTCTTACCCTTGCCGCTGTCGTCGTTCGAATTGTCGTTCTCGTCCGATGCACGAGAGCCGCGGCCGAGATGGGCGAAGCTCAACCCACCTCGTGACATGAGGTTGCGTAACGTATTGCTCATTGGATTTACCCTGATGGTGGGATGAATCAGCCCAGCTCTTCGAGCAGGGACGCGAAAGCTTCGTCCGGTGCCATGACGGCATCGGCGAAGCCGATATCGACGCCGTCGGCGCCGAGAAAGGTGCCGGCCTCCGTGTCACGCACGACGGCCGTTTTGAGATCGCGATTGCGGGCGACGGTTTTGACGAAGATCTCGCCCATCTTGTCGACGTCGGACTGAAAGCGCGCGAGCGCCTCTTTCGACAGCGGATTGAATTCGTTGCCGTCGGCTTTCTTCGCACCGTAATGAATAAGGGTGACGTCGATGCCGGCTTTCGAAAGTGCCTGCGACATGTCGACGTGCATGCAGATCACACCCACGCTGCCGGTACCGCCCGTGCGCGGGACGATAATTCTGTCAGCGGCGCTTGCGATCGCGTAGGCGGCCGAATAGGCGCTCTCGGTGAGGACGGCCCAGATCGGTTTGCGTCCGCGTGCCTCATAGATCGCGTCGACCAAATCGAAGCAGCCCGCCACTTCGCCGCCCGGGGAGTCGATATCAAGCATGATCGCGCGCACATCCGGATCGCCGAGCGCCATGCTCAGCAGCGCGCGAATGCCGTCGTAACCCGTCATGCCGGAATAGGGCTCCAGCATGCCGAGCTTGTGCACGAGCGTGCCTTCGATCGGAATGCGAGCCACGCCCTGCGCAACGTCATAGGGCTTGTACTGCGCTTCTTCGCTATCGTCCTCGGCATCGAGAAACGCGCGCGCGCCGCCGTTCGTCAGCTCGAGCGTCGTGCCGTCGCCGCGAAAGAGATGCGAGATGCCGAAGCGGTCCGCGAGCGCGGCCATCACGACTTCTGCCTTGTGCGGCAGGATCGCTATCGGCACATTGAAAAGCCGCGTGGCAAGGTGGGGATAGTTGATCATGCTGCCTTTGGCTCTTCGGGAGGTTCGTCGGTACGCGAGGCAAGTTCGGCGCCGCCCCATTCGGGCAGCGGCATGCCGCGCTCCCTGAATGCCTGGATCTCGATCTGCCGCTGATCGATGACTTCTTCCCAGTCCAGGCCCTGCTCGGCCGCTTCCTGCTTAAGTGTGGTGAGCGCGGCATCCATCTTGAGAATGGAGCCCTGCGGCTCTTTGACAGGATCAACCCAGCCACGCGCGGGCCCGAGCCACGAGCACGCCGCGTACGCTGTCGCTGCCTCAATGAAGTCGGGCGCGCCCTTCGGCAGCGGCAGCTCGTCGTTCTCCATCGATTCGCGGAGCCACACTGCATACATGGGCGTCGCGGTGCCGGCCGAAAAATCCAGCCGACGGCGGATCAGCGTCTTCCAACCCTCGAGCATCGAGCCGCGCATGTTCGAGTAATTGCTTCTCGACCAGTCCTGCGTGACCTGCTCGATCGGTACGCCAAGCGCCGAGGCGACGCAGCCCTGCATCTCGTGCACGAACTCCGTAAAGCCGTTGTGCGGGTGATCGGACGTCAGTGCCTTGATCTCCTCGCCCGGCGCGAGAGCCGGCACACGCACGCCGTTGAACATGGCCGGGCGCTCATCGTTCCAGTCCTTTCGCAGGCTCTGATAGAACTTGAGTTCCTGATCGCCCCCGAGCGCATCCTGCACTTCGGCCGGATCGTATGGGCTCGTGACATACGTGCCGATCGACGCAGCGAGCGCGGCGGCCTGCAACTCGATCCCGTAGTAGCGCGCGAGCATCTTCGCGTGCGCCAGCACCGGAATGAACACGCCGATACCACGGTTCTGGCCAGCGCGATCGCGGTCATAGTCGTGAATCACGCGCCGCCAGCCGTCGTCATCTTCGCGCTCGACACGCTCCCACTCCATGCTCTCGACGGCGTTGTACCAGTCGTTCTGGTGCGCACGGCGGATGTGATACGCGATCGGCACGCCGTCATCGTCGACCTCGACGCCTCCGCGCAAGTGCCTCGTATCGACCATCTGCATGGGGTTCGACAGGCGGTCCGGGTCCACGACGAGATAGCACGTCGCGTAATGTGCGGCGCCGCGGTCGACGCGCTCGGGCTTCCAGTAGTTGACGATCAGATCTTCGCCGTCGATCAGCTTGTGACGCAGCGCAAGACGCAGCTGCTGCGAGACGGTGAGCTGCCGCGACACGTCGTTGTAACGGCCAAGGTCGTTCGAGAACAGGCGCCAGCGCGCCTCGGCAGCGCTCGCGAATTCCTTCGCCCACTGGATATCGAAGTTCGCCCCGCTGATCAGACGCAGCGCGCGATAGTCGGGCGCTGCGGACAGGCGCAGCGAAGCGCCGATCGCGTTGTCGAGTATCCTGGTGATACCACCGCTCGACCGCCCGTCATTGCGAACCTGATCGCGCGAGCGCGCGACCATCCGATCGCGGAATTGCGTGATCTCCGCATCGGGCGAACGGATCCATGGCAGCCACGCGCCCATCTCCTGCGTCTGCCATTCCGCGGCCTGGTACGGAAAATACGCGGCGCCAATCTGGCTGCCGAGAGGCATACCGTTCGGATACTCGCCGCGCGCACGACGAATGGGATTACCTCGCACGTCGACGAGCGTGATGTCTTTACCCATCAGAACACCGGCGTGATGTAGCGGCGGCGATTGATACAGACGCCCGGGTTGAGCGCCTGTTGCAGCTCGGCGATCAACATGCGCAGGTTGGCCATGCTTGTCTGCTGAAACGTCACGCTCCTCGAACCGTCGCCCTGCGCGTACGACACCGTGACGGCCTTCTCACCCGTGCGTAGATCGATCAGGGCCTGCTGCGCCTGGGCGAGCGCGGCCTGCAGCTGCGCATCGCTCATGCCGTAGTACGGCGAGCTGAGATCTGTAGTGGCCATAGGATTTAGCGAAAACGGTGAACAGCGGATTTCGACTTCTGCTGCGCGGTGCCGGAGCCCAACGTCGATTGCGGCGCGCTCGGCGCCGGTGTGGCCGATCCCGCGATCAGGGATGTGTTCGAGTCCCACGGCGCCGCCCACGACGGCGGCTTATTCCAGTCGATCTGCGACAGGCCGTGGAGATGCGCCATCACGTGCGTGAGCACCATCAGATCGAGCGCCTCGTTCCGGCGGCTCTTGATGGCCTTCTCCCATCGCCCGTTCTTCGCGCGCGTCTCGGCGGTCAGCTGCTCGAACCAGACGTGAGGTTCTTCGGGAGAGCGCAGCGCATATGGAAAATGCACGTACCACTCGCCGATCTCGGCCGACTGGAGCTGCCCCGACAGATCGTCCTTGAAGCTGTTCGGGTTGAACTGCGCAACGGGGACGGTGCCGCCGGCGGCCGCGCGGTTCGATTTGCGCGCGGTGTCCGGATACGTCACGACAAGCCGCTGCGCAAGCAACGCACTGGCGCCCTTCGTGGGAAGTACGGTCCACGCGTCGCGCCCTGCGATCCTGCCGATCAGGCGGACAATGCCGTCCATCTTTCGCCACCGTCGCCACGCGGAATACGCCTGCTGCGTCACGCCCGCTTCGCCGCCGCTATCGAAGCCGAAAGCGCGAATCGGCATCCGGCGCCGCGTGCCGTCGGCCAGCGGATATGTGCGCGTGATGATCTCGAGCAGCTGGTCCCAGTCGTCGGCGTTCGTCGCCGGATCGCCGAGCAGGCTCCCCTTCTCGATCACCCAGCTCTCGCCGTCGACGCCCCAGCCGCGCACCAGCCATTCGAAGCGCCCGCCGTTCGCGTCGACACCCGCAGTGAGGAACCGAACGCCCTCGGGGATCTCCGCGAGCTTGAGCGCCGCCTCGGCGCGCTCGGCAAGCACGTTCGCGTCGATCGATCCCGTGCCCCGCTTGGGCGAATACAGAAAGCCCCACTGCTTCGCGACGACCTGACGAAGCGTCTTGTCATCGCCGTCCACCTCATACTCGCGCTCGGCTTTCGCTTTCGCACGTGCGAGGCCACCGATGCCGCCCAGGATGAACGGCGACATGGCGCCGACGATCCAGAACCCAGCACTGTCGCGCGCCGCGAGCTCGCCGGTCACGACGCCGTCCTGCGAGATCTCCTGCCCATCGCCGACCCACCCGCCGAATGGCGAGCGGTACGCAGCGAGGTTCATGGCGCGCCGCTCGCGGTCCTCGATCAGACAGCCGTTCACCGGGCACACCAGGCGAGCCTTTTCCTGGATCTCGTCGAGGCTCCAGTCGTCCTGATAATGCAGCGTCATGTACCGTGCGGCGATTGGCACCGGGCTCGACCACGCGCCGCAGTGCGGGCACGGCCAGTACCAGACGCGTCGATCGCTATCGCCGTACAGCGCCATGATGCCGGCGGTCCAGTCACGCTCCGGAACCATTCCTCGCGCGCGGTCCGGGTGGCTCATCGCGAGCAGCATGGACTGGCGCCCGAACGTCTGGCGCCGCACGTCGAGCACAGCTTTGATGTCGCCCAGCGATTCGGGATACGCATCAACCTCGTCGGCGACGATTCTCGGCGCCGACTTGTTGATCAGGTTGTTGTCGTTTGCCGAAAGAAACTCGACACGCATCGCGTCGAACATCTTGAAGTGCAGCGAATCGTCGACAGGTTTCGACCCGAGCTTCATTGCCATCTCGGCGTGGCTTCGGATCTGCGTGTTGATCCGGCTCTTGACGAACGCCTCGAGGCCGGGGTCCGTCTGCATGTACCAGAGCATGTCGCCCGGATCGTTGGCGACCGACTTCAGCAGCCAGTTCTGCGCTATCTCCGTTTTGCCCGACTGGCCGGGCCCGACCACCACCGTCGTCAGATAGTCGAGCCGCGTGAGCGTCTCCATTGGCGCAACGAGATACGGCGCTTTCTCGTGGTGCCAGCGGCCGACAAATCCGCCACCCTGATTCGACAGCCGGCGATTCATCGCCGCGTACTGCGCCACCGTCTCGCGCTTCGGTGGTATGAATGCCGCTAAGGCCTCGCGACCGATCTGGTATGCGTCGGCGTAAGCGTGCTCAAGCATCGGGACCTAGCAGTACGTTCAGCTCGTCGACCATCGTGGCGCGCAGGTCGTCGGTCAGATCCCGGATGTCGTCCGCGTTTTCCTGCGGGAGACCGAGCTTGTCGACCACCTGGTCGGCGAGCCGGTCGAGCCCCTTGCCGAGGTGCACGAGCATCTTCGTGATCACCTGACGCATCACCTCGGCCTGCACCAGTTCGCCGCGATCGCGCCGCAGCTTGTCTTCGAGGATCTCGGCCTGCACCGCGTCGCGCCGTTGCCGCGCGCTCTGCTCACCGGCGTGAACGACGGGCTCGACACCCGCCGGCGGCACGACCGAGTACTTCGCGCCCGGGTATGGGTTGCCCGAGGCCTTCGGATCGCTGCGCTGATCGAAGTGCACGTCGGCGGAAGTCGCCGGTGCCGGCGCCGCCGCGCGCGATCCGCTTTCCAGATACGCGCGCACCGCGACGAGATCGAATGCCCAACCGCCGGCGCGGGTGCCGCGCTGCGCGATCGGGAAGTTCTCGTCGCCGTCGAGCCGACGGTCGAGCTTCGGTCGCGTCCATCCGAGCGCTTCGCAAAGCGCCGCCTTGCCGATCATCCCGTCGCTGCCCGCCGGTGTAACGACGCCCGGTGTAACGGTTTTCGCCTTCCCCCGAGTTTTGCCGCCACCGTCCGTTACACCACGCTTCCCAGACGCCGCGTGGCTTTGCGCTGCGTTTGATGCCGCCATAGGTGTAACGTGTAACGGGATTTTTTTACTCAACAGAACGGGAGAAACGGGCGCGCGCAGTGCCCGTGTGCCGGAAGGGCGCCCGGAAGGACCCGCCCCACCGTGGTGCTGACCCTCCCCGCTGCTCAAAAAACAGGCATGTCGCGCAAAGCCTTGCTGGGCGGGTCTCTCCGGGCGGTCCGCATCGCCGCTCGCATCACCGGCGGCGCGTCGCCACCGCCTTCGCCAATGCCTTGCCGAACTCGACAGGGAACGCGCGCTGCACGACCGCCTGTGCGCGGCTACCGAACTCGAGGTGCTGCCTGACAGGCTTGGCATCACCGAACCGGATCAGCAGCTTCAGGTGTCCGCTCTGATTCTGGCCGCGCAGTGCCTTCGTCTTCGCGCCTGGCGTACGCACCACCTTTGTGGGCGCGGGCCGCTGCCATACGCCGCCGATGCTTTCACCGCTGCGCGTCTTGATCGTCCCGACGAAGATGTCCGGTCTGCCTTTCAGCCTGTTGAGCGTCGTCGTCGACAGGTTGCCGTACTTGTTCAGCAGCGTCAGATCTTTGGGATTCAGCCACGTCTTGCCCGAGCCGATCAGCTTGTGTGTGCCGCCGAACTCATACGGTGCAAGGTAGGCTGCCGCGATGTCCTTGATATAGACGACGGCCTCAGGGTTGGACTTCGTCGCACCCTTCACCGCGACCGAGTTGACCGTGAACGGCGTTGGCCGATCAAAGATCTTCGGCATTGCGTCTTTCTCTGCCTTCGCCGCGAGGCGCGCGACTGCCGTGATCGTCTGTGCTATCGCGAACGGCAGCTGCTTGCGCTCAATGTCCGACAGTCCCCGTGCAACTGCCGCCGCGTTCGAGGCAACAGATATCGTGAACGGCGATGCCATGGTGAGGACATTCAGGAGGCAATCAGGCGGCCCACGCTGCCGAGCGGACGTCCGACGGCGGCTCGCTGTCGAAGTAGGGAATGGCCGGGATCTGCAGCGAATCGCGGCCGACGGGGAAGGCCTGCACCGCGATGTCGGTCGTGTCTTCCTCGTACAGACTGATCACGAGCGCGACCGTCGGCTGCGCGAAGAACGGCGCGCGCACGATGACGCTCTCGCCGAGGCGCGGGCGCGCGATCTTGGGCGTGGAGCCCTTGGGCTTCGGTTTGTTCATCGTTTTCGCCAGTTCGGAACGACCAGGGTTTACGCCGCCTTTAAAAAATCGCGGCAACCGCCACTTCCCTCGTCCATAACATTAAGAAGGATTCGCGAATGGACGCGGTATACGATAAGGACTGCACGCTGGTCGGCTGGTATCAACCTCAATCGGGCTATCTCTACGACGCCGGGATGAATTGGACCGCCTTCGTCTCGAACGGCCACGCTTTCTCTGCGGTCACCGGCAACTGGCTCGGCGCGGTGAAGAATGCGACGTTTCAGGACCAAAACGGAAAGGCTGCTTTGTGGATGCCCTCTGCTGGCGCGCCGGAAAGCGGGCTTAAGCCCCTCAAACCTCTGAAGCCCCTGAAACCGCTCAAGCCCCTCAAGCCGCTCAAACCCCTGAAGCCGCTAAAGCCTCTGCGACCGTTGAACCCGCTCGGCGGTTGGTCGCCCCTCAGTTTCGACGCGTGGAAATCGCAAAACTAACAGTTGTCGAAATGAAAAAGCCCGCGCGGGAGTGACCGTGCGGGCTATGGAGACACTTATTCACAGTGTCAGATTGACGCGTAATTTACGGTCGAAAACGGAAGTCGTCAAGCGTCAGTGTGCAGATTCGATAAACGGAAGCGTCGAAAGCATCTCGTCGGCGCGCTTCCGGGCCTTCGATTCGAGTCCGTCGACCGAACTCGCCAGATCCGGCTGCTCGATCGTCTCGTCATGGAGATGCGCCTCATCCGCGACGTCTGCAGTCGCCTCGCCCGCGGCGGCGCGCTTGCGTTTCGATGGCTTTACCTTCGGCTTCGAGCGCCCTTGAAACCACAGCTTGATGACCTGCCAATGCGCGTCGGCCGTCTTCTCCGACACCTCGCACTTAAGCGCCAGCGCCTTGATCTCGACCTTCATGCCTGCGGCCTTCTCAACCAGTCCGCGGCGCAGTTGGTAGTGCACGATGCGACCGGCGAGAACGCTCATCGCGGCTTGCGTGAGCAGGCTGATCGCTTGCTGATACTCGGGGTTCGGCGTGTATCCGGAGCAGCATGAGCGGCCGCACGCACACGGCCATGATCTCGGCGCGAATCGCGCAACGAGCACCGCGCGCTCGATATCCGTCAGCTGCTCGAGCTCGCGCCGGATCATGCCGGCCTGCCCGGCGCCGTCGTTGCCACTCAATCCCTTGCCGGTGCGCGGCGACGGTGATGCCATGCGGTCGACGAGCGAGCGGTCCGCACGCTGCATCGAATAGTTGAACGCGAATATCAGTGCGTCCTGCGGCGTGCGGAATAGTGTTTCAACCGTTTCTGTCATTGGTGGTTTCCTTGTATTGCGCACATCGCTTGCCGTATTTCCGGCCTTTTTTACAAACTCTCTTTGGCGCCTCGAGCGCATCCTTGCGCAGCACAGCGTGGATACACCCAACGCACCGCTCACCCCGCTTTTGCTCGAGCACGTCGGCAGGATCATTGAATTGCCATTGCTCGAGCTCGTCCGTCATGCGCTGTGCGCCGCTGGACCAAACACAGCCTCGGCTGCCAGATCCCGCCGAATCAATTTCCCCTGACGCATGTCGCGACGATGGTTGTCACGAGCGATGCGATGCCCTGCGACGTCCGGACGATCGCGCTTAAGCCGCTGCCACCAGTCCGCGTAGGTCTGCGCGCGCGGCTTCGGAGGTGGCTTCGGCGCGTCGATGCCTTTGCCGGCCTTGAACACCTCGACGTATTTGCCCGATGGCGATCGCGTCCATTTGCCCACGTGGATCTCGGCGCGGTTCTCCTTGATGAAGTTGGAGATCGATTGCGAACACACGCCAGCACGCGCCGCCAGCTCATCGCGTGTGGATTGCTTGCCCTTCAGAGCCTTCCAGATGGCTTTCTCAGTTGCTCGAAGAACGATTCCCGAGCCGAACAGACGTCGCACCGGCAGTTGCAGGACGTCACGACGCTTGCGCAGCGCCGGCTCCGTCCGCAAAGGCAACTCGCGAAGGATCTGCTTCGCGGTCCAGCCTTCGTCCCAGCGCTGAATCAGAATCGCGTCCTCTTCAGCGCTCCAATCCGGCATGCGCGCCGCCGACTGTCGTTGGTTATTCATCTATCTACTCCACTGATTCATCAACGGCGCCGTCACGCACGAGCGACCACTCGCGGTAACCGCGCCGCCACGTCGAAAACTTGAGCGCTCGCGGCGCATCACCCTGATCGAGCCATGCGTGGCACCAGAAGCACGCCGGCACCGTGTACCTGTCATCGGCCTTACGCGCGCCGCCCTTCCCGTGCTCGCTCTCGTTGCTGTGCGCGGGCACGATCGTTTCCTCCGGATCGCGCAGCGGACAAAGCAATGGGACGCGCAGATAGCAGATCTGGTCGCGGCAGGCATCGCGCATCTTCGCGTCGTGCCATTCGCGCTTCTTGCGCGTGCGGCGCTTGATCTCGCTGTTGCGCAGCCATTGCTTACGCGGCGTGAGGCTGCTGAACGGCGAGTGCGGCTTGCGCTTGAACTCCGTGCGCTGCAGCGGTTTCTTGCGTGTCAGCACGGCTCGCCCCGCAACTGCAGGACGTCATCAAGGCGAACACGGTTCTTGCCCGGCGGGAATTCTGGGAAGGCGGCCCGCTGGTTGAAATGCATCGGCACCGTGATCTCGACCTCGCCCGTTTCGAGGCGCGGCCATTTCTCCGGCGCCGTGATCCAGCCAGGCAAGCGCACGTACGCGGTGTACGTGATTCGTCCGCCTCGGCGCACCGTCTTGCGGAATCTCCAGCCGGGATTGGCATGCGTGCGCACGAGTTCGATCACCTCCAGCTCGAGCACGCAGGGCGGTCGGTCGCGCTGGGGCACGTCGTATACGGTGAATGCGGCCGGGATGATGAACGTCATGCGCATGCGTTGCTCCGCGATCAGCCTTCGGTGGCTTTCTTGCCGTCTTCCCCGTCGACGTCGGCCGGGTCGCGATCTTCCGCTGCACGATCTTCGGCTTCGGCTGCGTCACCGACGTCGGCATCGGTCGCAATGGCGGCGCGCGGAACGCTGTATGCGATCGCGCTCACGGACAACGTATTCAGATTCGGTTTCACGTCGTCGAACGAATGGCCGTCGTATGACAGGTAGCCGGAAAGGATGACCTGAACGTCTTTCGAATCGTCGTCGCGAAGCAGGTCGATGAAAGACCCAGCGATTGCGACAACCGGATCGCGGTCAATGCGGTGGAGCGGCTGCGACGCGACGATCGCGTCCATTTCCGAGGCGACGCGCGCCTTCGCTTCCGCTTTCGTGGGTACGGTGAAACTGATCGAGTAGCTCATGGGGATGCTCCGGGGTCGAGGGTTGTCACCAACTGCGGCTGGTGAGGTCTTCCACGCGCCAGCCATGGCGGCCGTCACGTTGAATTGCGAGAAATCGATGTGGAAACTGGGCAGCGGCGATCTTCGTCTTCGCACGCGCCTTGTCGGTCCAGCGCCCTTTCACTTCGATGAATATGAGTTCATTGGTCGCCGTGATGACCGGGAAGTCGGGCGTATAGAAGGTGTTGTCTGCGAGACGAAGCTTGAATGCCTCGAAGCGGTACCAGAGGATCTCGCCGGCATGAAGCCGCGCCGCCAGCACATGCTCATATGCAGCCTCCGTTTTGTTCATGCGGCCGGTGCCGAGGCGGCCGAGCGCTTGCATACGCTCGAGCGGCGACAGCGCCTGCGAATAGTCGACCGCGCCCCATGCCGCGATAACTTGCTGTGCGGTCTGTCCGGTTTGGGTCGCGATGCCGCGCGCGATCTTCTGCAGGGCGCCTTGGAGAGGTTCGCGGTCCGCCGACGCCAGGCGCGCCGCCGCACCCGCGATCGTCTCTGTGATGCGCGACGTGCCGATGCGGCCGTCGACGATTGCGCTCTCAGGAAAGCGGACGGTGCCCTTGCTCATCGCGACATCCAGTAGGCTGGGCCTCCGATGCCAATGGCGACTTCTTCACGTCGCTCGACCGTTTTTTCGATGCGAGCGCCGTGTTCGAGCCGGATTACTGCGAGCACGTCGCCGAGTTCAGCGATTCCCTCTGCAGGAACGTAGTGTTCCGTTGTGTGCGATATACGCGAGACGACGAACGTATAGCCTTGGCGCTCAACCTTTTGGATCTCGCGCACGACTTTCAAATCGACGTGCCCGCGCAGCGAGTAGTTGACGTGAACCGTCTTCACGCGGTCGTATGGCTCGAGACCCCACGCCGCCGGATTTGGAATCTCCCGCAAGACGCTGCCGGTTCGATCGGGAATCGTCATCGGAATGCGCTCCGGGAATTCGCATATTTCAATTTCTCCGGCTCCCATTGATTCATATGCGAGCAGCTTCTCGATCATGTCGGCACCTTCGCGCGGAGCTCGGGTCCAGAAGGGGTAATTACGAGCCAATCGGACCAGTCGAGGATGATCTTCGCTTGCGGCTGCCGTGCCGTCGCGTCGAACCAATCGGCGCCTAGGTTCTCTCGCGCCCATCGCTGTAGCGCATATGCTTCAAGGTCGGTCTCTGCAGACACCAACAGGAAGCCGTCGGCGCGGATGGTCGCTTTCATACCGGCACCCCTCCGCCAAACTTCGAAGCGGCGACCATTGAGCGCAGCTCAGCGACGGCTATCGGGCTCATTGCGACCGTGCGATCGTCAATGCGCACCATGACGTCCGTCGTACCAAAGCGCTTCCGCATCCAGCTATTCAGTTCAGCGACGAACTGCGCAGGCATAAGGCGCGCGAAATCGGGGTTGACCGTCATCCGCGGTACGTCCGCGCAAAGCGGGCTTTCAATGATCCGCACTCCAGCGAACGTCTCGACCGACCCGAGAAGTGCACGTTCTGGGCTCATGCTTCACCTCGCTTGGCGGCGCGCCGCCGTTCGTAAATCGCCTTGTTGATCTGTGTGCCGCCGAAACCGTCTTTCGGGGCGATGCCTTCGCCACAGTGCGGGCAGCACGGCACCATCGTGCGGCTGCGCCACGCACGCTCGATGCGGCGCGCCGCCAGCAACGAGATGCCCTGTTCCTGCGCGTTCCGGAGTTCGTTCTCGCCGCGACTCAGCTTCGCGATCGCGCGCTGGTAGTACTCGACGAAGTGGCCGAGCGCCCAGTACGGCGACAGCTGCACGCCGCAGTCGTCGCATTTCACGATGTCACCGTTGTCGTCGAGCGTGACGTGCATGTGGCGACATTCGCCGGCGGCGCGCACATAACTGCTCTTGCGCGCGACGCGCAGTGCGTCGATATCGATGACGTTGCTCAAAACAGCCTCCCCGTCAGCACCGTCCAGATCGTTCGCCAGAATCCCGGCTTGCTCTCGCGCGGCGGCCGCTTCTCCCACAGATCTCCATGCGGCCCGCACGGGCCAGTAAGGCTGCGCATCGTCGCGCACGTGCTCCCCCAGCCGTTGATCGGATCGAGCGGAGAAATCGGATGACGGCAAGCCATGGGCAGATTCGCAGGCGGGTTCAGCCCTGCGTGGCGACATGTCACGCACGTGCGCGGCGGCGCGCTGGGTTCGAACTCAGGACGCATAGTCGTCAACCGGCATGAGAGCGTCGCCGAACGTCTGGCGCGCGAACTGGTAAAGGTCGAGAGCGTTAAAACGCGTGGCATCCGCCAGCACGAATTCGGCGGCGCGCCGATCGTTCGAGGCTTTGACGACGAGCACGCGGTAGTAGCGCCAATCCTCGTCAGGCTTGCGCGGCTTCACGTTGAGCTCGGCGGCGCGGCGATCGACACCTTCGGGCGTGAGGTGCCACTCGGCGGCGTCAAAACCGGGTCTCGGGGTTGGCGACGCGTTGTCCGGCGCAAGCACCGCAGCGACAAAAGTGGCAACGAAGCCGACGTACGTCGGACGATCGTCGGTGTCGCGCTTGCGCGCCGCCGCGGCCGCTGCGTGTGCGCTGCGCAGTTGGTCTGCAGTCAAGCCGTCGGCTACCCAGCGCAGCACATGCACGCGATCTCGGCTGCGGTCGATCGTCAGGTCTTTGCCTCGATCGCGCTCCAGGGCAATGAGCAACTCAGTGAGTTCTGCCTCGGATGCGGTTTCGGGTTTGCTTATTTTTTCAACAGCAGCGGCAGCCGTGTTTTCGCACGCGTCTGCTGCTGCTTTAGTTGAAGGGTTAACTGCAGTATTAGACTGAACGTCCTTCAGTGCCTTTTTGTCGTTAGGTTCAGTGCCTTCCGGAACGACGTTCAGTGCCTTTTCCGAAGGTACTGAACCTCCTTCAGCGCCTTTATCCACAGGGCACTGAACGTCCTTCAGTGCCTTTTTATTGCGCCCTTTTTTCATAGGCACTGAACGTCCTTCAGTGCCTTCTTCGGCACGATCCGGGACCTCGAAACCTTCCGGAATGCGCGGGAAGTACTCATGGCGAGCCCACTTCTGCTTGCCGTAACCGTGCTTGCGTACGATGAACCAACCCAGCTCGGCGGCGACGGCGAGGTGCGTGCAGACCGATCGCTCCGAAAGACCGGTCTCTTCCGCCAGCATTGCTGTCGACGGGAAGCAGTCCTCGCCAAGGTCATTCAGATGGCACGACAGTGTGAGTAGCACGTGCCGCGTCGTGGGCGGGAGCGCCGACTTGATAATGGCGTGGCGCCATGTCCATGGTTTCATGGTGATACGGCCTCGCGGACATGTCGGGGAATGCGGCGCTGCGCGTCGATGCGCTGTTCCCAATAGCGGTAGTAGAGATTGCGGTACCACTTGCCGATCACGGCTTGAGGCACCTTCTCGCGGCCGAGGACGTGTGGCGCGCGGGCGAGCACGATCTCGTAGCCGTCGGGATGCGAGCTGAAGTGGTCGACGCGAGCGGGCTTCACATGCCAGATGCCGGCGTGGCCAGGCACAAATGCGGGAATGCCGAGCTGCTCGGGGACGACATAGACGAAGCGCGTGATCCATGAGGGCATGCCCAGCCACTTCGGCTTCGACAGATCCTTGCGCCAATCGGCGATCGACACCTTGACCTCGAGCTCGGTGCCATAGCCAGCGTCCGAGACCATCATGAAGTCCGCACGGTATTCATCGAAGCCGCGCTGGCCTGGACGCTCGAAACGCACCGTTGCCTCAGGAATCAGCGTGTTGCGTCGATGGTCGACGTGACGCCGGATCGCGGCCTCGACAAGGCCTGCGTTGATCGGCCGCGCGGTCTGGACGTCATTGCTGCTCATCACGCGCCGCCACGTTCACGCGGAAAAACATCCGGCGCCCCTCTCTAAACTGCGTGACGAGGCCCATCGCTTCCAGCACCTTGATTTGCCGACGCACGCCGCTGTCGGATATCCGGCATTTGACCGCGAGTTCAGGCACGCTCACCGTGCACTCGCCGGTGCTTTGCACGCTCAGGTGTGCAAGACGCAGCAACACCAGCAGCCCAAGACCGCTCAGTTCCGAGGGAACGTCGATCAGATCCCAGGTGCAGTTCGTTAAATGGTGCGACACACTGTCTCCGGATCGGTAACTGGATCGGCGAGCTCAACCGGCTCGCGAGTGTCGTTGGCTGGATCTGCATCGTCGATGCGCTGCAGAACGCGGTCGGGCGCCACCGCTTCGGAAACGACCCCGATCGGGATCATGAGCGGCCCCATCTTGAAACCCAGCATGCTGTTGCCCTCTATCAACCAGATCGGCTCGGCGCACGCGAAACTCAGAACTCCATCTAGGCGCAGAACGCGCACAATCGCGCCGTCATTCACGGTGCCAGTGCCAACAACATGCGCGCGATCTCCCGGCTTTACGTTCATAGGTCCGCCGTCAGTGACGTGGTTTTTGCAGCTCGCGCAAGCGCGCAAGTCCCAATACAGTCAGTGCCTCGTGCAGCTGCTCGTCGCGACGCATCATCGACAGCAACTCGCCCTTCACTGCCTCCTCGTTGTCTCCTGCCCGGGCGCGCGCAGTACGCAACGCCTCATTGGCCCGCCGTTGGGCGTCAGCGTCGGTCACCGCACCGTCTCCATCGCGAAGTACTCCTCGACCAGCCGCAGCGCCATATCGCGCGCCAGCCATTGCGCGATCGCGCAGTTGCCAAGCTGCTCCTGAACGACGCCGACCTTGTCGGCAGGCAGCTTGCGGCGCTTGCGGCCACTTTCATCGCGTTCGTCGGGGCGGAAGTAGTCGGAAACGTGCTGCTGGATGAGGTCGCACGTCGCGGCGAGATACGGTTGCGACATACCGCGGTGCCGACGGTGCTTCCAAGCGAGCGCGCAGACCTCGTGGTAGGTATTGCAGGCCTCGATCTCTTCGCGGGGCAGGAAGCGCGGCGCAGCAGAACTCGCGCGCGGCGACGGCAGATCGGGAACGGGAGCGGCCGGCTTTCGCGGTCGTCCGGATGGGCTGTGATAGTCAAATGTCATCGGAACACCTGTTGATACACCTGTTGGCGATTGGCGAAAATTTTTTGCATGGAAACCATGCAAAGCCCCGTAAATTCACGCGCCGCCAGGCAGCGCCATCTCCGGTACAACCCCGTTCGATACGGCCGATGCGAAGAGCAGCAGCCACGTCGACGGCAAGATGTTTCTCGTGTGCAGCGACAGTTCTGTGCCGTCTTGCTTTGTCGTGGTGAACGTGTCCGTCACCATCTCGTACACACCGCTTCTCAGACCTTCCTCGTCAAAGAGGCAGTGCAAAACCTGTTTGCGGATCGCTGGGTAGCGGTGCATCGCGTCAATGACGTCGCCCAGTACGTCCTGCAGCTCGCGCGCCGCCATTCAGGCTCGCGAGCAAAATTGGTGAGGGTTCACAGCCCGTTTAGAATCGGTGGCTCCCACACGCACCGTTTCTTCACGAAAAGGAACCCTCATGAACATCGAAAAGTTGTCCGGCATCGCGCAAGCGAACAACGTTCTCTTGGCCTGCATCGTCAAAAACCTCGAAAAGGTCGTACTTCATGGGGTGAAACGGGACTTCAGCGCGGCGTCAGAGTTAGCTATTGCCGGTTTCCTGAATTCAGGCGCATCCGACGAGTCAATCGACGCAATGCGGAAACAACTGGAGCAAATAAAGGCGCTCTTGGCTTCTCACTGAACAGCTCGCATTGCCCGCGGATAAATTCCGAAAGCTCGTCTCGTCTCTTCTCATCGACCCGATCTCGCCATCCGTCCGGCGCACCGAGTTCCGCTTCGAGCGTCGTGATCCCCGAGTCGGGCTCGCCCGGGTACAGGCAAGGCACGCGCGCACCTACCTCGAAATTGGGAAGCGGGATCGAAGCGCGACGGAACGCGTTGATCTCTCGCGCCCGTTGGTTAAGTGCTTCCCTCCAGTCGCTCCCGGCGAAGGTCTTCGTGCTCCGGGTCAGTCGGCCGCCGCGACGCGCGAACTTCGATTTGAAATGGCGCATCTCAGACGCCCTCCTCGTGCTGCACGGCAGCTATCGCAAGCTCTGGCCAGTGGTCTCGCCAGTCGTTGGGCCGAAGGTCTTTCCGCGTCACCTCGCCGTTCGTGAGGCGCTCGATCGCAACACAGCGGACCGGGGGGACAGGACGCTCTCGATTGAGCCATTGCTGCACGGTCGGTGGTTTCACCCCGATCGCGCGCGCCAGCGCAGCGTGGCCGCCCAAAAGCTTGCTGGCCCGCAGGACAGCTTCAGAGTTCGTTTCGCTCATGCGCTGCATTATATGGCATTGCCTCATCTTTGCAAGGCATTGCCGCATATGGCGTTATGCGGGTCAAATTAGGCAATGCTTACTGGAACAGAACTCGGCGCAGCGATCGCACGCGCCATCGAGCGAAAAGGCGTCACTAAGAAGGCGTTCGCGGACGCTATGGGCGTCAAACCAGCGTCCGTTCAGGACTGGATCAAGTACGGCCGCATCGCCAAGAATCGGATTGCCGACCTCGTGCAATACTTCAGCGACGTCGCGGGTCCGGACTATTGGGGGCTCGAGTACGTATCGACGGCGCCTAGCGTGGGCAAGATCGCAGGCTTCGTCCAGCTCATCGGGCGGGGGACGCGCACGCCTTCGGACTTGGATCCGAAAGATCAGTACATGGAACTCAGCCGCTATGCGCATGGCAAGCAGGGAGACAGTCCGTTCTCGAACGTTGTCGCGATGATTGCCCGCGCCGCGATGGAGGCAGACGCTCTCGGCGTCCCAACCGAGAAGCTGCTCGCCATACACAAAATACTGGTAACAGTCACGGACGCTCAAAAGGCCGTTTCGGTCGCAAATCGACGAATTGACGAAGTTGTAGCGGATGCAGAATTGCCCTCTGACAAAGAGGTTGAGGCTGCGTTAGCAGACCTTGGCCTCACCCCCGACCGAGGGTCTGCAAAGGATGGACGATCATCGAACCGGAGACACCACCGGAAGAGTGGTTGATCTCACCGCCTTCCGTCGAGCTACGCGCGCCGCCGAAGCACGGGCGCGGAAAGCCCGCGCGGGCGAAGTGACAACGTCGCTTCACATCGATATCTACCAGGACGGCAAGATCAATTCGAAGCCGCTTGTGGTTAGCCGTGCTCAGGCGCTCAGCCTCTTGAAACTCGTTCTCGCAGTCTCGAACCACCTCGTCGAAGTACACGCCGGCCGCGCCGGCTAACGCTCCCTCCTCCCTATCCCGCTATTTTGGTGCCGCTCCGGTAAGGCATCATATGCACTCGCATGAAAAAATATGGCATTGCCTCTTTACAATAGATATGGCATTGCCTAATATTCGCTCCAACAGATCGCAACACAGGAGCGAACGATGTCCCAGCAACAGCAAGCCAATCCCACTGCCAGCACGCGGCGCGGCGCTCGCGCTGTGAAATCGGCGCTGCGCGTCGCGCGCAACGTGCTCGCGCTCCTCGGCGTGTTCTTCGTGTACCTGCTCTGGCATGGCTATTCGGCCTATGAGGCCGAGATGGCCGCCAGCTCGCAGGACGTTGCGTGCGTGAAGTCCTCGCGCTGCATGTGAGACGGCGATGCGTCCGACTCCCTCCCGCCTTCCCGACGATCTCCTCGCGCCAGCGTGTCGCACGCTCGGCGTCGAGGGATCGCCCGATGAAGCGCTGCTCAATCCCGCTGTGCGCGCCGCCGTGCAGGCTGCCGTTCGCGCACAGATCGTCGGTCGTCCGCAGCGCCGCACCGGCCGCATGGTTACGCCGCGCGCTGCCGCCGCTATCCAGACGACGCTCGGTTTCGACGAAGGCACTGTCGATATCAAACGCCGTGCCGCGAATGACACCGACGAGGACTGACGCCATGAACACGCTCGGTTACATCAGCCTCGCACTCGCATCGTCCGGCGCAATCGCCTGGACAGCCACCACGGTCGCGAGGCGTTTCGACGCCGCGTTCGATTTCGATCTCCCCGCCCCCGCGAACGATGACCGGGCTCTTACGGAGGCGTGGTCGCGGCGCGTTCTCCGTGATGGATTACCTATGAGCCAGCAGCTGCGCGAAGGCCTTCCCGAACTCCCTGCGCGTATGCGCGCTCTGCCGCTCGACGAGCGCGGCTATCCGGTGCCGTACTTCGTCGCGTGGATTGACGGTAAGCCTGACTTCCGTGTCGCTGACCAGAAGAAGTTGGCGATCTGCCACAACCGGCATTGCTGCTGGCTTTGCGGCGAGCCGCTCGGTAAGTACATGGCATTCGTCATTGGCCCGATGTGCGCCGTCAACCGTACTTCGAGCGAGCCGCCGTCGCACACCGACTGCGCGAAGTTCGCAGCATCGGCCTGCCCGTTCCTCGCGCGTCCGAAAGCTGTTCGGCGCGCAAGCGGCCTTCCCGAAGACCGCGTCGATCCGGCAGGCCTCGGCCTCTCGCGTAACCCGGGCGTCGCGCTGGTGTGGGTCACCCGTTCGTATAAGCCGTTCAAGGCACCCGGCGGCGTGCTCTTCAAGATCGGCGAGCCCGAGCAGACCTTCTGGTATGCGGAGGGACGCGCTGCCACACGCGAAGAGGTGATGGACTCAGTCCAGTCAGGCCTGCCGCGACTGTATGAACTCGCGCATCTCCAAGGCGATGCCGCGGTGATGGAGCTCGATACGGCCGTTGCACGCGCCACGCGTCATTTCCCGCGGCACGCCGCGGCAGCACATCTGGGGTGAGCCGTGAGCGACACCGTCCATCCGAACATGTTTCCGCGCGCCGCCGACGCGAACGTGAGCGTCGAGGAAGTTGCGCCCGCCATGCAGCTCCCGTCGGCGGAGGCACCAGCGCGTCCGTCGACAGCCTGGGCAAATCCCATCACGTTTACGCAAGCTACAAAGCCTGCCGACGCCGAGACAAACGTCGATGCCGGCGAAACGAAAGCGTCGAAAGACGTGCCGAAAGCCTCGAAAAACGAGACAGGCGGCGCGAAACATGGGAAGACGACGCGTGCCGAACAGGCGATCGCTTCTCTGCGCGAGAAAGGGCCGCTGTCATCGAAGGACCTCTGCGAGACGATGGGTATTGATGCGGAGGTCGGGATCTCGCCGTACATCACGCAGGCGCTGAAGAACGGCTCGATCCGCCGCGATCGCGGCCGCTATTTCCTGCCCGGTCAGGAAGCAAGCCTTCCCGCGGCGAAGGAATCGCTGTCGAGAGAATCAGCACCAGCAGCGCCGACGAAGAAAGCAAATGCGAAGCCGGCGCTGTCAAGCGAACCGGAGAAGGCTGTCAATTCGGTCGACACCGATGTCAAGCCGGATCCGCGCGTCGCCGATTTCACGCTCGGCGTCGGAGACGCGGTGCTCACTCATTGGCTCGATGGCTCTGTGTCGCTGCAACGCGGCGCCACGGTGCTCGAACTCAGTCGCGAACAGACGCGGTTACTCACGATGTTCGTCGATCTCTGCAAATAGGTTTCTCGGTGGTCTCTCGTCACTCCCCCGTGTGGCGAGTTCGGTGGGCGGCTTGTTCGGCGCCCCGCTTTTTCAAGGACTTGAAATGACGACCTCAGAAAAGTTTGATCAGTGGGCAATCATCGAACTGTTTGGCCACGCTCGCATCGCTGGCCGTGTCACGGAGCAGACGCTCGGTGGCTGTGCCTTCGTGCGCGTCGACGTTCCCGCATTCGAGGCAGTTGGCCATAGCCACGCGACGCAGGCGTTCACGAAGCTCTTCGGTCAAGGCGCCATCTATTCGATGAGTTTCGTCGACGAAGCCGCCGCGAAGATGGTGGGCCGGCAGCTGCGCATTCAGCCGATCGATACGTATTCCCTCCGACAGGCGATGCAGGATCTGCCCGTCGATACCGGCCGCGATCGCCTGCAGTCATCGTTCCTTGAAGACCAGGCGTCCTAGGCGCTGCGCGCCGGTGCCGACGCCGTGGCAGATCCTCGCCTCACTCCACGACCGAAGCATCGACCTGCGCGAAGCACATCGACTCATTCGCGCGCATCTGCGCGCCGCCCAGCGTCGGCGTATGACGCGGACAACGAAGGAATCCCGATCATGAAAACGATCTTTATCTTCGACAACACGCGCGCCACCGACACTGACAGAAAGATCGTCGCACTCGGCGAGGACGGCCACATTATTGCGCACCTCGACTTCGACCATTTGACTGCGCCGCACTGCCGTTATGCGATGGGTGCAGAACACACATTCGTCGAACACGACGAGGCGCTCACAAAAGAGATTGTCTCGCACACGCGCCGCGTGCTCCTTCGACGCTATGACGAGATCTACGGTCAAGGCAACTGGATTCCGCTGTGGCTCGACAACCCACGCGTTTCGCCCGAATGGCGCCACGCCATGTCGCTCGCCCGCGAACTAGCCGTTAAGGTCGCGCCCCTCATTCCGACGCGCGGTTTCAGCGAGCGTGCTTTGCAGGGAATTATGCGCGACATCATCGCCGCTGATGCTGTGCCGCACGGCGTCACGAAACACTAAGGAGAAAGATCCGTGCAGACCACACAAGACGCATCCGTCGACTTCATGCCGCTCGGTTCTATCCGGCCGTCGCCGACCAATCCACGCAAGCGCTTCTCCGAGGCAGAACAGGCCGAAATGATCGCGAGCGTGCGCAAACACGGCCTGCTGCAGCCGATGCTCGTGCGCCCGTGGCCGGACGAGCCGGGGCTCTTCGAACTCGTCGCCGGCGAGCGCCGTCACCGCGCCGCCACTGCAGCAGGCTTGAAGGATGTGCCAGTGCTCGTGCGCGATCTATCGGACGACGAGGTGCTGCACATCCAGATCGTCGAGAACCTGCAGCGCAAGGATCTGCATCCGCTCGAAGAAGCCGACGGCTACAAGGTGCTGTCGGATCGCGGCCACACGCTCGAGCAGATCTCTGTCGAAGTCAGCCAGACGAAGACATACGTCGCGCAGCGGCTGAAGCTGTGCGCGCTCAATGCGTCGACGCGCAAGCTCTTCTTCGACGGGAAACTGAACGCGAAAACCGCGCTCGTCATCGCGCGCATGCCGACAGATCTGCAGGATAAAGCCGCAAAAGAGATCACGGCGTCGCGTTGGACAGGCGAACCCATGTCGCTGCGTGAGGCCTCGGACCATGTCCAGACGAATTACATGCTCCGGCTCGATCAGGCACCGTTCAAAACGGCTGACGAGCAACTGGTGCCCGCAGCTGGCGCATGCGGTCCGTGCCCGAAGCGCACCGGCAACCAGTCCGATCTGTTCGGCGACGTGAAGAGCAAAGACGTTTGCACCGATCCGGCGTGCTATGCGAAGAAGCGCGACGCTGCAGCCGCGCAGAAACGCGTCGAAGCTGAGGCAACTGGACGCAAGGTCATCGCGGGCAAAGACGCGAAAGTCACGCAACCGTATCAGCACGGTGCGTTGGTCGGTGGCTGGGTCAAGCTCGACGAGCGCTGCTACGACGATCCGAAGCAACGCACCTATCGTCAGATCATCGGCGCGAAGGGTGTGAAGTCGGCCGCACTGCTTGAGAGCCCGCACGGCGGCGAAATGATCGACGTCATGCAGAAGTCAGACCTGAAGAAGGCGCTGGCCGACAAGGGCATCCAGGCGCGCAGCACCGGCGCATCCAATCCGTCGCAATCCGCGGAGAACGCTAAGAAAAAGGCGGCCGATGCATATCGCGGTGAGCTCTTTCGTCAGGTGCGCGCGAAACACGAAGGCACTGGCCTCGACGATTTCGACTTGAAGATCGTCGCCGTTACGTTCTATCGGCGTCTTTGGAACGAGAACCAGCGCCGTCTCGCGAAACTGTACGACTGGGGCTCGAAGGCGATTAGCGAAGCTGATTTCGCAAAGAAGGTCGACAAGTTTGAGCAGAGCGACTCTGAGGCGCTGGGTCGTCTGGTGATGGACATCGCATTGATTGGCGAGTCCGTCGCTGAATCGTATTCGCTTAACTCGAAGCCGGAACTGCTCGAAGCGACGGCGCGCGTGCGCGGTATCGACCCGGGTGCCGTACGCAAACAGATCGAGGGTGACATGAAGCCGAAGCGGCCGACGCCCACGCCCGCGAAGACGACGCCCGCCAGCGCACCGAAACCGCCAGCGAAAGCTGACGTCAAGAAGCGCTTCGCGGTGAAGAAGGTTCCCGCCGCAAAGAAAGTGCCGGCGGCGAAGAAAAGCGCTGGTGTCAAGAAAACGGCGAAGAGCGCCTCGCCGGCGGAACAGTTCAACAAGGCTAACCCGGGCGCCGCGTGGCCCTTTCCGACTGACAACCGGCCATGAACGAGCAGCTCATCAAACTCGCGCGCGACGCCGGTCTGACTGTCGTTCTCGACGGCACGATCGGAACGCAGCACTACCACAGCGTGACGGGCTCCATCGACGCGCTCGAGCGGTTTGCCGACGCATGTGTGAAGTTGCCCGCGCCGTCGACGCCGCGCACGGCGCCCGGCGCCGCGATGTTGTTGATGGCATCGCAGGCACGCGTGCGCGAGCTGGAGAAAGAAGTCGAGATGTATCGCAGCAGGGAAATTTGAATTGCAGTACCGGGCGCGGCCGGACCACCGCGCGGTCAACCAACCTTTGAGGCAGACCATGAAGAAGCGCATCACCCTCGCAGTTGCAGCAGCTCTCGCACTCGCCGCGGCACCGGCCGCGTTCGCGGGCGGCTATTCGAACAATCAAACCTCGTCGTTCAGCGGCGGCTTCGGCTCGTCGTCGAGCACGTCGGGCGGCTCCCAGGCGTCGGCAGGCCAGAACGGCAATGGCTATTCGTCGCAGTGGAGCAACTCGGCTGGCGGCGGCTATGCGATCGGCGGCACTGTCATCGGCGCCGGCGCCGCGTCGTACGGATTCTCGGGTATCGGCGGCGGCGTCTCGGCGTCAGGCAGCTATACGGGCAGCACGTCGAACGCGAATGCCGGCGGCTACACGTCCGGCGATGGTTACGGCTCGAGCAAGTCGGGCGTCGGTACGGACGTGAGCGCATACGGCTACACGAACCTCGCGGCCACCTACTCGTACAGCCATTGATGAAGAAGGCCTTCGGTATTTCGGGTACCGAAGGCCTGACCGACCACCTTTGGGGGTGACAACGATGAACATGAAATCCACCGTCGTGCTGCTGATTCTAGCACTCGCTATTGCTGGCCACGCACATGCGCAAACGAGTACTACCGCGACCGCTACTCAGCAGTCCGCTGCCACATCCACCGCGCAAGGCTCTATCCAGTTCTCTCAGACGCCGGAACATACGACGGAGACCGTTCGCAATGTTAGCGCGCCGGTGCTGGGTGCCTATGCCTCTTCTTTCTCCCAGATGAACTGTGGCCAGACCGTCCAGTTCGGCGGCGCGATCGCCGGCGTCTCGCTGGTCGGCGGTGCGTCGCACAGCCTGCAGGACTGCAAGCTCGAGGTCGCTGCCGCCGAGACGGTCCGCCAGTCGACAGTCACCGACGATCAGACGGTGAAGACGAACCTTCAGAAGGCCGCCGTGCTGATCCGCTGTCAGGTCAGCAAGGAAGTCTATGACGCGTACCGCGCCGCCGGATTCGACTGTTCGCTGAAACCGGCCGATCTGCAATCGCGCACCGACACGCAGCCGGCGAACTACCGCATCGCGGGCGAGTGATGCGAAACGAAGCCGCGCGCCGCCGGGCGCAGTTCCTCGAACGCGCGCGCACCTACGCAACATCGCACCGGCCGACCGACGGCGCAGCGCACGGCCTGTGCAGCGCGTTTGTCGAGATGCTCGCGTGCGATCGCGGTGAACACGTGACCCTGACCATCGGTAAGACGGTCATTGCGCGTGGCGCCGCTCAACCGAGTAGTACGGCGCGCTAACCCTCGGAGCGCGTTTGTTTTGGTCGGGCTTCGGCCCAGTCATTTTTAGGAATCGATATGGACGACCATCAGCCGATTGAACCGCGTCACCGCAAGGCGATGAACGACGTCGCGGAAGTACTCGCCGACGTGTTCACCGACCAAGGATTCGTGTTGCTTGTTTTCCCGCTCAACGATGCCGTCGGCCGCATGAATTACATCAGCAACGCCGAGCGCGACGATGCGGTCAAGGCGATGGTTGAGTTCATCGCACACAGTGAAGGTCGCTTTCACGCGGTGCCGGAGACACGCCAATGAGCACGCAGCAAACCACCACTACGAAAGTCACCATGAAGATGGCGAAAGTCTCGTCGAATGACATCGAACAGACGCTCAGCCTGTGCGGGTTGCTCGAATCGATATCTAAGGGATATTACCCTTCGACCGCCGACTCCGAGGCCGACGAGCCGACATTCTTCGACGAGGACGACCCCGAGCATCTGCGCGTGTTCTATGACCGCGTTAAGGCCTACCTGGACACGGCACCGGGCGGCGTCTTCCGTGTCGCGTTTGGCTTTTCGATTCTGATGTCGAATAACGTCGTCGATCCGGATCTCGATCATCTCGAGCTGCATCCGCGCATCAAGGCTGCGCTGGAGAAAGCCGACGCGACGCAGCTCGTCTATCCGGCCGATATCACGCCGGAATTGCATCGCGTGCTCTCGTTGATGTGTTTCCAACTCGCCTCGTTCGCTCACATCTTCCGCGCCGCCGGCGCCGAAATCAAGACTCGTGCGGAGGATGAGCAGGCGTATTGCCTGCACTGGCTGATCAAGCTCGTCTTGACACACGGCGAGGGCTGGGCAGAACAGGCCGAGCTCGAAATTGCCGCGATTCGTGCAAAGCTCAAGGAGTCGAAATGATGCCCCGCAATCCAATCTTGATTGGCCAGGCCGAGGAAGTCGACCTGTTGCAGCCGCAAGTCCGCGCGATGCTGAACAGCGAGGGCTTCTATATTGGCGGCGATACGAAGCAGGAACGGCTGATGGTCGCTCTGGTATCACAGGGCGGCCGCGTGTTCTGTATGAAGGTCGACAACGAACTCGAGCCTTCGCGCTTCCTCCCCACTCTCACCCTGCATGGACCATACGGTCCGCAACCGCCGGCGCCGACTGCGGATCTCGCCGCGCTGCTCGAAAAGGCCCTTGCCGCGCTCGACGGCCTGTTCGCGCAGCTCATCACCAAAGATCCCGATTTCCGTCCGTCGAAGAGTGAGTACTGGGCGGACATGGTCGCGCTCTCCGATGCGATCAAGCGCGCTCGAGGTGAATCGTGAGCACCCAGCGCGAACGTTTCGAGCAGATTTTGCGGCAGGTTGTCGCGCCGGATTACATCGAAGACGTGCTCAGCATTGAAGGCGACGGCTATGCGGAATACGGTACCGTCCTCGCATGGGATGTATTCCAAATGGCTGAAAAGTTATCCACAGAAAAAGTGGATAACCCTGTGGAAACGTCACCGCTGACGAGCGCAACGCGCGACGTACTTGCTGAGCGTGTCCGTCAAATGGAGATCGAATGGTGGACGCCTGAGCGCGACGATCTGCATACGTCCGGCGAACTCGCAGAAGCTGCAGCTGCATACGCGAGCGAAGCGGCGCGATCGTTTGGCGGCTTACCGGGCAGTTGGCCTTGGGCGCTGGAATGGTGGAAGCCGACAACGCCGCGTCGCAATCTCGTGAAGGCCGGCGCGTTAATCCTCGCTGAAATCGAGCGCCTCGACCGCGCCGTTAGCGCCACAGCCAGCGACAAGGAGGACCTGTGAACACGATCACTCTTGGCGCGCTGATCGGCGCCGTCTACATGCTCTTCGCGCTCGCTATCGGCATGTCGTTTGGTGCGATGCTGAAAGCTCGTCGGAAAACGACGGACGCAGTTCAGCCTGCGGCGTCGACGCCGAGCTCGTCATCTTCATCAGGCGCATCTGGATCGTCGCCCATCATGCGCATCAGATCTTTCAGGAACTCGACGGTCACGTCTTCGTGGTCCGGCGTTCCCTGCACGCAGTCTTCGGGATTACGCAGCCCGCGTGCCTTCCGGATCGTGCGAACGGTGTTTTCCATGGAGCGCGCAAGGCTCCACATTGGGTCGTTTGGGTCAAGGCTGATGTTTTCCATGCATCGGTTGTCGGCAACCGCATTGAAAATCTTGAGGCCTGAATGAGAGAGAACAGCAAAAATCTACTGCCATGCCCGTTTTGCGGCGGCGAGCCGGAACTGAAGCATATGGGTCGCCACTATGGCGCGAGCTGTGCTGATTGGAAGTGCCAAGGCATGCAAGGCGCACTGATGCATCTCGAGGCCGGGTCAGCCATCAGCGCATGGAATCGCCGCGCCGCTGAAGCTTACAGCGCAGAAAAAAGCCCCGCTCCCGAAGGAGGCGAGGCAGGCGGTACGGGCGTTTCGAGGGAACACAGGGCGCCCGCATCTTCGAGTGTAGGCGGTCGGATCCAGTTTGCCAATGTCGACGACAGTGCGATGGCGAAAGATACGGAGGCGGTGATTCAACTCGTCGCGACGAAGGTCGGCGGACTCTTCGCGTGCATCGCACGCGGCATGGAGATCTCCGCGACAGCACTCGATGAAGCGCGCGACGCGGTGAACAAGGCGGTCGAGATGAGCACCGCTATCGCTGCAAGCGCAGAGAAGGGAGAAGGCTAATGCTGGTTTCGATCAAACGCTTCAAACTTGATCGGCGCGCGACCGGAGAGTACCTGAATTGCGCTCTGCATCAATTCCGCTTGACGCGCCTCTGTATCGCCATGCGCAGCGGGCGTATACCAGCTCTTTTTAAGAGCCACGCGATCGAATTTATAACCGAGGTCTGCTGCCATCTCGGAAAGCAGGTTTATGAACAGATCCTCACGTCGCTCGGCGAAAGCGTTCTGGTCGGGAAGATCAGCCACGTTTGGTGTCGAAAGGTGGTCGTGATACTCGTGCCATGCATCGAGCACGGCCTGTTCGCCAGACGTCCTTTTATGCGCCCTGCCTTCAGGCTTCCCATAAAACGTAAGGTCGATCATGTTCAACGCGCGAACGTGATCGGGCGACAAACGAGCGCCGCGAGTTGCCATCAACATATGAAAAACCGCGCTCTTGCGATTTCTGAACTCTCTCGCGCGCTCAACCCATTTCTGCGCCTGCACGGCCAAAATCGGCCCCGCGAACGTAGCGAAAGCAATAACCCATTCCCCGTCGGTCATATCCGGTCTCCGTTTGTTGGAGGAATCGTAGCATGAGCGAGAACAGCAAAATCGAATGGACCGACCACACCTTCAACCCGTGGGAAGGCTGCCAGAAAGTCGGGCCCGGCTGCGATCATTGCTATGCCGAGGCACGCAATGCACGGTTCGCCGGCGGTGCCGCGATCAACTGGGGCCCGGGTGCTCCGCGACGCCGCACGTCGGCGGCGAACTGGCGCAAGCCACTGCAATGGGACAAGGCGCATGCCGAGTTCTTCGCCCAGCACGGACGCCGCCAGCGCGTGTTCTGCGCATCGCTGGCCGATGTGTTCGACAACGCTGTGCCGGATGCGTGGCGCATGGACCTGTTCAAGCTGATCGGGGATACGCCGAATCTCGACTGGCTCGTCCTCACGAAGCGGATCGGCAATGTGCGTCCATACACGCAGCGCGACGGGCTCGCCTTCGATTTGATTGGCGACGGCCGCGTGTGGCTCGGCGCGACGATCATTAACCAGGCAGAAGCTGATCGCGATATTCCAAAGCTGCTCGAGGTGCCCGCCGCCGTCCGCTTCCTCAGCATCGAGCCGATGCTCGGCCCCATCGATCTAAGGCGATATCTGGACCCCACGGGTATCACCTGCATGGACGTGTGCCCAGACTCGCACTACATCGACGTCGACGCTGTCGACACGAGCACCGGCGGGGATGAGGTTGTCCCGCTGTGCCAGCACTGCGGTGCTGTCGCCTCGTGGACAGGGTTCGATGATGGAATCGACTGGGTGATCGCCGGCGGCGAGAGTGGACACGGTGCGCGACCGATGCATCCGTACTGGGCGCGATCGTTACGCGATCAATGTGCAGCCGCTAACGTGCCGTTCCTGTTCAAGCAATGGGGCGAATGGTATCCGGCGAGCATCGACAGCGAGGACGACAGAATCTATCTGCCAGATGGATCGCGCGTGCCTCTGAACGATGAAGAAGGCAACACGCGGATTCAATCGCATCTCTGGAGCTCACATTGGTCTGACCCAGTCACCTGCTATGACATCAGCGCAAGGATCGGCAAGAAGGCAGCTGGCCGCTTGCTCGATGGTCGCACGCACGACGAATTCCCGGAGTAAGCATGAGTGACCGTCGGAGCCAGCACTATCACCTACAGCTCTTCAAGCCCTGCAGACGCCTCGATCAATGCACGCTTGACGTGACGATCACGATAGATGCGCATGCTTCCATAGAAAACGGCGCAATCGTCCTCGTAATCACTAGCACCAATCAGCGTTCCTTTCACATCTACAAATTCTTCACATTTACCGAAGACTGGAGGCAGATACAGGCGCGTTGTGTCGACTTCATGCAGACCGCTATTGATGTGACATGCCGCGTTACGGCATTCGTTCAAAAGGACGCTGACGTCGGTAATCTTTTTTGTGACCTGGACGTCATCCGCAAACGTGATCGGCTTACCGGCATTCTTAAGTCTATGGACGCCGTCCGACAGGCAAGCAAGCGCGTAAGCAAATGCCGCGTGAAATATAACCGTCGGCGCCGCACCTTTCTCGAGAACCCCAGTCGCGAATATTGCAGCACATTCCCTCAATGCGCCGTAAATCCCCATTACCTGATTCCAAGATTCAGGCGTCCAATCTTTACGCTGCCGATACGTGACATCGATTTTTTCCATGGCTTTTCTGTCCCAATTTTTAGGGGGATCCTAGCATGAAGGCTCTTTCCATCCGCCAGCCGTGGGCGTGGCTGATCGTCAGGCCAGATCTCACAGGGGAAGCGCGCTCTGCAGCGATCGCAGCCGGCGTTCTGAAGGACATCGAAAATCGCAGCTGGCCGACGAAGTTTCGCGGCCGCGTGCTTGTGCATGCGTCGAAGAGTATGACCCGCGCCGAATACGAAGACGCGCAGGATCCGCTCTGGTCGCGCGGGGGCCCGACGATTGAGCTGCCGCCATTCGATCAGTTGCAACGGGGCGGCATCGTCGGCGCCGTCACCATTACGGCGTGCATTGCGCCAGCGGACCGCATCTCGAAATGGCATGTCGACGGAGCCTATGGATTCCGTCTCGTCGACGCGCGCCCCGTTCCATTCGTCGAATGCAAAGGCGCCCTGCAGTTCTTCGACGTGCCGCCCGACGTCGCCGCGCAGTTGCGCCAGATGCACGAACTCGGAGCGATCGCATGACGACGGAAACTGTGAACCTTGCTGCAGGCCTCGCCGCACAGATCGATCGCGTAACGACAATCCTTGGTCACTACATCGAGATCGGCCCGGCCGGAGTATTCGGCGCGATGTTTATCCGAGCCTCGCTCAAACGCGCGACCCAAGCGCTCGCGAGCGTCGATGTCGTCCAGATGATCCAGGCAATCGAAGATCTGAAGGAATACAACGAATGACTACCGCCTACCCGCTTCAATGGCCGACCGGTCGCAAGCGAACTGAACCGTATCGGCGATCGCGCGCGAAGTTCAGCACCACGTTTGCCGTCGCACGCGACGCCATCGTCGCGGAGGTTCGCCGACTCGGCGGCCGCGACCTCGTCGTTTCGACAAACGTCCCGTTACGACAGGACGGTCTGCCCTACGCGAACTTTCGCAAGCCCGACGACGAAGGCGTCGCCGTCTATTTCACATACGACGGCAAGCAGATGTGTTTCGCGTGCGACCGCTGGGACAAGGTCGAGCACAACATGCTGGCGATCGTCAAAACGATCGACGCGCTACGTGGCATCGCGCGCTGGGGCACTGGCGATATGATGGCCGCAGCTTTCACCGGCTTCACAGCCCTGCCCGCCCCGCGCGCGGAGCGACCTTGGCGGGAAGTACTCGGGCTGCATCCGCACGAAATGAGTCTCGTCGAGGCGCGGCTTGCCTTTCGGCGCCGCGCGAGCGTCGCGCATCCGGACAAAGGCGGCTCGCACGACGCCATGACCGAACTCAACCTTGCACTGGCCGCCGCCGAAAAGGAGCTGAACCGATGAGCGACTATCTCACCTCGACAGAACTGGCCGCACTCGTCGATTGCCGGCCGAACCAGCGCGCCGCCATGATCAAGTGGCTCGATCAGAACCATTGGCGCTACGTCGTCGACCGCAACGGCCTGCCGAAGGTCGCGCGCGCCTATCGCGACATGAAGCTCGGCGTATCAACTGACAAGAAGACATCACGCTACGATGCATCGCCAAACCTCCAAGCGTTCAACTGAGCAACGCACCGCAAAGAACGAAACCACCGGCGTCGACCGACTGTATAAGCGCACGGGGGCTCGCCGCATCTCGTACTGGTACAAGTTCCCGGACGGCCGCAGCCAGACTCTGGCCACGGCGCCGCTCGGCGATCGCCACATGATCGCGGTCGCCGAGCGCACCGCGAAGCGCCAGGCGCTCGACATTCAGGCTGGGCAGATCATCTCCGGATCCGTGGCCGAGATGATCGAGCGCTTTCGCGATGAAGTCGACCCGATGCATTACCGCGATCAGTCACGCGAGGGCAAGCAGGTCCGCAAAGGTCAGTATGAGCGCCTCACGCGCTTCTTTGGCCGCATGGCACCGCTCAGTCTGGAGACAATCCACGGCTATCAATATCTCGAACAGCGCGCGAGGGCTGGCGCGCCGGCCGGCGCCAACAAGGACATGGCGCTGATGACGACGATCTGCAATTACGCGATCCGATGGGGCCTTGTCAAGGCGAATCCGTTCGTTGGGATGATGCAGAACAAGACGGAGAAGGACGTCCGCGTGGTCGAACGCGGCCAGGTCGTGCGCTTCTATCTTTGGTCGCTCAAGCAGGAGCAGTCATATCGCACGATGGGGCTCGCCGCGATGTTCTGCTACCTCACCGGCTTCCGCGCCGCTGAGATCCGACCGTTTCACATGTCCGGGTTGATCGACGCCGGCGTGCGCGTCGAAAACGCAAAACGCAGAAAAGGGGAGCGCGCAGTCTATAAACTGCGCGAATGGTCGCTGCGCCTGCGCGTAGTCGTCGAGCGTGCGAAGCGCGACCGCAAAGTGGCCAGCCTGTTCCTCTTTCCGAATCGTACTGGCCAGCCCTATTCGAAGAGCGGGTGGTCGTCCGTATGGCAGGACGCGATGTATAGCTACATCGGCGCGTTCGATCCGGAGATCGCGACCGAGTACCAGGCCAAAAAGATGCACGAGGCAGCGCAACGAATCGCGAACCGCATCAATCGACCGATGCGCGGCGCGATGGAACTGATGATTACCGAGCACGGCGAGTACTTCGCGCTCTCCGACATCCGGCCGACGGCTATCACCGCAAAGCTCGACCAGCGTGACGACGACGCGTACGACTTCGCAGCGCACGCAAACCCCAGCACGACGCATCGACACTACGACCGACGCAAGGTCAAAATCGCAAAAGCGACCGAATAACTAGCCTTTCGGGATGATGCCCCCCAAAGCTCCGAGGCGAACCTTCTCCTCGCGCATCGCAACGATCATTTGCGTTCTACGCTGCTGCATCTCATCGGAGGTTGTTGGGTTGCATACTGATTGCGCCGCCACCCCCGCCACCACCCCCGCCAAAGAGATATGGCATGACAGCAGCGACCCGCGGAGGCGCCTTCCAATCGAATTTTCCGGCCAAAACGAAAGCCTCAATATCAATTAGGTGCCCGTCGGAGTCGTATTCGAACAGCAACATTGCACCTTCCGCGCCGCTGCCGCCGTTGCTGCCCAAGGGGCCACTCCCGCCACCGCCGCCGCCTCCCGCCGGCCACGCACCATCTCCGCCATGACCGCCGTGAAAGTCGCTTAGAGTAGTTTTGACGCGCTCCGAGTCACTCGATAAGTCGACAACAGCCGCTTCTTCAGTCTGGGAAGCGCACAGCATCAACCAACGGGAGTGTGCCTCTAGGTCCTCTTGCAGGGAGTCTTCAATCGTGCGGACGAGTTTTCCCAGCGCGACTGGCGCGTCTTGAGGCCGTTCTTGAAGATGGCTAGGGAACAAAAGACCAAACAAAGCAAGAGTGCGACCGTAAATCGTGCTGATGGGACAGGAAATAAGAGTCGCACCGGAGTGCGTGACGCTTAGCCGATAGGTCATGCCTTGAGTTCTGGGAAAGAGCTAGCCTGACCGCCGTCACCGCCGCTGCCGCCGGGCGCTCCGCCTCCACCTCCACCGCCTCCAAACATCCCGCCAGCACCGCCCGCCCCTCCAGTATTTTGGACGTTGAGGATGACGGAGATCGGGGCAGGAGGCGGGGGGGCACTAAACTCGCCGGAAGACCATTGACGCTGGAGGTCCTCTAACAGTTGCTTGTGATACGTGAGAATCTCGCCATGGGTGAGATTTTTCGACTGGCGTGTTGTCGAGTCGTAAATGTCGTGATGGTCAAAGCACAAGAAAACAATATTCTCCGGATTGTTGTTCGAAGAATTTTGATCCAGGTGGGCTAGCTGCCCGCGTTTCACCTTGAGATCTTTATGTAGCCCATAGCAGACGGCGCATCTCCGCCGGCTCTCAGCGAGCAGTCGCGCCTGAACGTCCTGAGGAATTGCTTTCCGATTCATAGTTATCTCGCTCGCGGTTTGTCGCTGTGGCGGTTATCTTGCGGTCCGGTAGTGCAAATACTGCCCGCGGTATCCGAGACTCCATTGCGAGCAGGGCCGAAGTTTTTCAGAGGTAGCAGCAGTACTAACGTTTCCCGCCGACTACCCACTGCAGTCGGGCGCGTTATTCGACGCGCCCGCTCACAAAGAAACATCGGGCTCATCCGAAACGTCGCTACTGTGAAAAACGCTGCTTATCACACGCCCCCGAATATTCCTTCTGGTATGCGCGCCGAACGAAAAAAGCCCGCACATTGTGCGGGCTTGCTTCCGAAATTCTATTTTCCGTTCCGAATTTCGCTATGTGCAATTCGGGAACACCTTTAACTACTTGATAACGCTCAATTCTCTGGGGTGGCTGATGGGACTCGAACCCACGACGACAGGAATCACAATCCTGGACTCTACCAACTGAGCTACAGCCACCACTGCACTACATCTTCGCCGCCTGCCGCAGAGCGGTGCTCAGCAACGAAGAAGCGAGATTATACAAACACGAACCGTATTTGCAAAGCCCTTTATTCAAAGATTTCGCTGGGCTCGCGCAAATGTTGTCGCGCTTCGTCGAAAATCGCGAGATCGCGCGCCTGGAGTTTCTTGCTGTCCGACAGCACGCGCCGCCATCCGCGCGCACCCGCCACGCCGCGATACAGCCCCAGCGCATGACGCACAATCGCGCCCGGATACGTGCCGCGCGCGAGTTCCGCGCGGCAGTACTCGATCAGCTTCGCTTCCGCTTCTTCGCGGGTCGGCGCGGCATCCGTCGAGCCGTAGAAACGCGCGTCGACATCGGCCAGCACGTAAGGGTTGTGATACGCCTCGCGGCCGAGCATCACACCGTCGACGTGCTGCAGATGGGCTTCGACTTCGTCGAGCGTCTTGATCCCGCCGTTGATGATGATCTCGAGTTGCGGAAAGTCGCGCTTCAGCCGATACGCGTAGTCATACTTGAGCGGCGGAATCTCGCGGTTCTCTTTCGGGCTGAGACCTTTGAGGATCGCATTGCGCGCGTGCACGATAAAGACCTCGCAACCGGCCTCGGCAATCGTGCCGACGAAGTCGCGCACGAACGCGTAGTCTTCGACGTCATCGACGCCGATCCGGTGCTTCACCGTCACGGGCACCGACACCGCATCGCGCATCGCCTTCACGCAATCGGCGACGAGTTGCGGCTCCTTCATCAGACACGCGCCGAATGCGCCGCGCTGCACCCGCTCCGACGGGCAGCCGCAATTCAGATTGATCTCGTCGTAGCCCCACTGTTCGCCGAGTTTTGCCGAGCGCGCCAGATCGTCCGGCTCGCTGCCGCCGAGTTGGAGCGCGACGGGCGCTTCGTCGGCGGTAAACGCGAGGTGGCGCTCGACGTCGCCGTGGATCAGCGCGCCCGTCGTCACCATCTCCGTATACAGCCAGGTGTGCCGCGACAGCGTGCGGTGAAACGAGCGGCAATGGCGATCAGTCCAGTCCATCATGGGCGCCACGGATACGCGGCGGGGACTGTAAACAGGCTTCGAAGACATGAGGCGGCAGACCAGAAAGAAAACAGCGTGAATTCAGCCCGCAATTTTACCGCAAGCGGGCCCTTCACCCCTCGTTTTGCGCTGCAACAACCCCGGAAGCCCATGATTTCCCTAAGGTTTTTCCGCCCGCGACGCCTGGTTTATAAGGGCGCATACGCAGCAAAACCCCGCCCAGCCTACCTCCCAGCATTGTTTCTAATCTCAGAATAGTAATTTCAAATTATCGGCACAAAAAACCGATAGTAGGGGTATACACTGGCTTCCATCGACGTTGCGAACAGACCGCTGCAAAGCAAAGACCGCAACGTCTTACTGAATCAAAACATTTCGGAGAGTTCACCATGAAGACCAAGCTTATCGCCGCAGTTCTGATCGCCGCTTCCGCCACGCTGGCTGCTCCCGCTTTCGCAAGCGGCTACGGTCCGGCTCCGCACTACAACCCGACGGTTGGCGCACCGGCATCGCAACAAGGCCAGAACGCAGAAACGCTGGCAGCTGAAGCGCAACAAGCCAACGCAAACGCCTACGGTGGCGTGCAAAACGGTTCGTCGCAAGCTGGCAAGCATGAGCCCGTGACGGGCCCGGGTTCGGTGTTCTTCGGCCACTAAGCCGAAGCCGGACCGCAAGCACACAGCAGTTTCGCAGCAGGCAGTACCCAGCAGTATCGAGCAGCACTGGTAGCACGCAGTACTTGCAGTTGTAGTGGTAGTCGAAGTGGCAGCAGGTAGTCTCGAAGTTGCAGTTCCAGATGTAGCAGTACCGCAATCAAAGCTTGACCGTAGTAAAGCAGTACCGTTGATGGCGAAGTAGCAGTATCTGGAAGCACCAGTAGTGTGAAGTTGCCGTACCCTGGTAGTACCACGCAGTCTGTTGTTGCAGGTGTAGTTCAGCCGGATGTTCTTCTGAGAGCATCCGGCTTTATTTTTTTGCGCCGTGTAAAACGCTCATCCGCCGGCCGCGAGAAGTTCGACATCAATCGCCTCGCGCGCCGCCCGGAATCCCGCTTCGGCCGCCGCGTGCTCGGTCGACCAGAAGCCGTCGATCGGCACGAGCCGCCAGTCCAGCATCACGGCGTCGTCCTTCAGTATACGGAAGTGCGCCTTGACGCCCGTGAGCACCTGCTCGACGCAGACCTCCATCTCGAACTCCTTGTAGCGCTCCTGATAGTCGCCCATGTCGATGCCTTTCGGCTCCATCGCGCGTCCCTCCGTCTCAGGTTCTCTCGTCAGCATCAATCGCAATCGCCGGACAGGTATTTCCTGCCGTCGCAGGTGATTTCGACACCCGCGCCCTTCCCCGATTTCGCCACCAGCCCTGCGCCCAGCAACTCTTTCTCGACGACGGGCTCGACGGCAGGCGCCGCCTGCCCCGTTCCGATGTCGTTCAGTTGCCGCAAGGTATCGATTGCATCTGCACTCAAGGACTTCGTCATCGCAGCCTCCGCATTCGTTGGCGGCGCGCCGCCCGTATGGCAATGCGCCAGTCGATGCTGAGTTCATGCTAGCACTTCCAGCCGGGATTGCCCGGGCCGCGACGCGCCCCCGCACGGTGACAGGATGCGAAGAAAACGCGTAGCCGCAGGGGCTGGCACGCGCCTAGCGACAACGAAAAAAACCGCAGGGAGAACCCAATGATTGCGACGATGATGAAACTCAGACGTCATGCATGGGCGTCGATAGGAAGCGCCGCCGTGCTGGCGGCATCGGCGGGTGTTGCGCAGGTGGCGTGGGGCCAGACCGTCACGCCGCAAGGGGGCGGCACGCCGATGGTAAAACCGCCGCCCGCGGCGGCTTCGGGCGCGGCGAGCGCGACCAATCCCGACAACATGCCCGTCAAGAAGCCACGCAAGCCGCCCAACGACGACATGTCGGTTCACCCGCCCGCCAGCGCGACGAACGCGAAATAGCGGGCAGCGTGTGAATCTGCGACGCGCTGCGGCTCAGCGACCGCCGCGCGTCGCGCGTAACAGCGCGTCACAGGCGCGCAATCGATACCTCCGTCGACTTGACGAGCGCGACCACTTCCGCGCCGACCTTCAGTTCGAGTTCGTCGATCGAGCGCGTCGTGATGACCGACGTGACGATGCCGAACGGTGTATCGACATCGACTTCGGACACGACGGGCCCGCGGATGATTTCCTTCACTTTGCCTTTGAACTGGTTGCGTACGTTGATCGCGGAAATGCTCATATCGGATAGCTCCGGTGGGTCGATGAAAAAGTATCCGGCCAGCGTTCAGACTGCCCAGCGGATATCGCGTGCATGCACGGTTTGTGTGTGAAGCGATGGTTCGTCGGTTGCGCGTGTCTTCATCACACGCTGCAACACGCGCTCTTCGATCTGCGCAAACGCCGCCGTCGCCCGTTCACGCGGCCGCGCGAGCGGCACGGCTTGATCGAGCGCGATCCTGCCCTCCTCGATCAGCAGAATGCGATCGGCAAGCGCGACGGCTTCCTGCACGTCGTGCGTGACGAGCAGCGCCGTGAAACGATGCTCGCGCCACAGCCGTTCGATCAGCGCGTGCATTTCGATACGCGTCAACGCATCGAGCGCGCCGAGCGGTTCGTCGAGCAGCAGCAGTTGCGGCCGATGCACGAGCGCGCGCGCCAGCGCGACGCGCTGCCGCTGGCCGCCCGATAACTGCGCGGGCCAGTCGTTCGCGCGTTCGAGCAAGCCGACTTCGTCGAGCACCGCGCGCGCCTTGTCCCGCGATGAACGGCCGAGTCCTAGCATCACGTTTTGCAGCACCGTCTTCCACGGCAGCAGACGCGCGTCCTGAAACATGATCCGCGTGTCGAAGGGCTGCGAGCCGTCGGCGTGTTTGTCGAGCGTGCCCGAGGTCGGCGCTTCGAGACCCGCGATCAACCGCAGCAACGTCGACTTGCCGCAGCCGCTGCGCCCGACGATCGACACGAAACTGCCGCGCTCGATCGACAGATCGAAGTCCGCAAGCACCGCGCGCTCGCCGTAGCGCTTGCCGACGCCGCGCAGTTCGACCGAAATATCCTGCTTTTCACGCGCGATCTCGCGCAGCGCGGGTGCTTGCGTCGATGCAAGCTCGTGCGTGCCCTGCTGCCGGCGTTCGGCTTCGATATCCACGCCCGTCATCCCGCCCATCAATACGGACAATGTGCTCGTACTCATGCCTTCGTTCCTCGTTGATACGCGGGATGCCAGCGCAGCGACACGCGCTCCAGGCCTTTCGCGAGCATGTCGGCGAGCTTGCCGAGCGCCGCGTACAACAGAATCCCGACCACCACCACATCCGTTTGCAGAAACTCGCGCGCGTTCATCGTCATGTAGCCGATGCCCGATTGCGCGGAGATCGTTTCCGCGACGATCAGCGTGACCCACATCAGCCCGAAGGCGAAGCGCACGCCGACGAGAATCGACGGCAGCGCGCCCGGCAGGATCACGTCGCGATACAGCGCGAAGCCCTTCACGCCGTAGCTGCGCGCCATTTCGATCAGGTTGGCGTCGACGGAACGGATGCCGTGATACGTGTTCACGTAGATAGGGAAGAACACGCCGAGCGACACCAGAAACACCTTCGCTTCTTCCTCGATGCCGAACCAGAGGATCACGAGCGGGATCATCGCGAGCGCGGGGATGTTGCGGATCATCTGCACGGTGGTGTCGAGTGCGATATCGACGGGTCGGAACAGACCTGTCGCAAGGCCGAGCACGAAGCCGATGCCACCGCCAATCGCGAAGCCGGACACCGCGCGCCACGTGCTGACCTTCACGTCCGCCCACATTTCGCCCGACTCGATCAGCGACCACGCGGCCTTCACGACGGCGAGCGGCTCGGGCAGCACACGCGTCGACAGCACGCCGCTGCGCGCGGCGACTTCCCACGCGAGCAGGATCACGAGCGGCACGATCCACGGCGCGAACCTGAGCGCGAACGGCCCGAGATTCAGGCGCACGAGACTCACACTCGCAGCACGGTTGCCAGAAACAGTCGACATAAACCAGCACTCCTTTCATCAAGCGATGCGTCGTTGCGCATCGCCTATGGACAACGATCAGCTTTGCGACGCCTTCGGCGCATAGTTGTTGCCGACGATCTCGCCGAACGGCCCAGACAGCGGAAGGTTTCCGCTCACCGCCGCGCGCTGCCGCCCCGGCAGCAGAGGGAACACGAGTTCGGCAAAGCGGTACGACTCTTCGAGATGCGGATAGCCGGACAGGATGAACGTTTCGATGCCGAGATCCGCGTATTCCTGCATGCGCGCCGCGACCTGCTCCGGACTGCCGACGAGCGCCGTACCCGCGCCGCCGCGCACGAGCCCTACGCCTGCCCACAGGTTCGGATACACCTCCAGCTCCTTGCGCGAACCGCGCTTGCCGCCGTGCAACGCGGCCATGCGCCGCTGGCCTTCGGAATCCATCTTCGAAAACGACGCCTGCGCGCGCGCAACCGTGTCGTCGTCGAGCTTGCTGATGAGCTTGTCGGCGGCAGCCCACGCTTCGTCTTCCGTTTCGCGCACGATCACATGCAGACGAATCCCGAACTTGATCTTGCGGCCGTGCTGCGCGGCGCGCGCACGGATGTCGGCGATCTTCTTCGCCACCGCTTCGGGCGGCTCGCCCCACGTCAGATACGTGTCGATGTGCTCGCCCGCCATCTCGTGCGCCGCCGGCGACGAGCCGCCGAACCACAGCGGCGGATGCGGATCCTGCACGGGCGGATACAGCACCTTGCCGCCCTTCGACGTCAGATGCTTGCCGATGAAATCGAAGCTCTCGCCCTGATGTGCGCTCGTCAGCAGGCCGCGCCAGATGCGCAGGAATTCGTCGGTGATTTCGTAGCGCGTGTCGTGATCGACGAACAGGCCGTCGCCTTCGAGTTCGGCGGCATCGCCGCCCGTCACGACGTTGATCAGCAGACGCCCGCCCGACAGGCGGTCGAAGGTCGACGCCATGCGCGCCGACAGTCCCGGCGACGAGATCCCCGGACGGATCGCAACGAGGAACTTCAGGCGCTTCGTGGCGGGAATCAGGCTCGACGCGACGACCCATGCGTCTTCGCACGAGCGGCCCGTCGGCAGCAGCACGCCCTCGTAGCCGAGCGTATCGGCTGCGACGGCGATCTGCCGGAAGTAGTCATAGTCGGCTGCGCGCGCGCCTTGCGAGGTGCCGAGATAGCGGCTGTCGCCGTGAGTCGGAATGAACCAGAACACATTCATCTGCAGTTCCTGCCTTGTTCGTCTGATGTCTGAGGGATGACGCGACGCGTTGCGTGCAGTTGCATGCGACAGGCGTGAGTGCGCCCTGCCGCGCACGCGCAGCGCATCGAAAACGGATGATTGAAGAAGACCGCGTTCAGCGGCGACAGCGAGGCGGCCTGCCCGGCAGGCCGGAATCGCGCGCCGCGGACGGCGCAGCCGGGCGAGCGCGAATGGGCATCGGATGGGACATCGCGACGGGTTCTCTCAAGTGAATCGATCTGATCGGCGCACGCAGCGCGCGGTATTCAATGTGCGCGATGCGTGTCGGGCGGCGGCGCCTTGCATGTGCTTCCCGCACACGCTTCATGCGTGCTGCGCCGTCTGCATGGGAAAACAGTCTATGGACCGCGCTCTGTCTTTTGAACGATTTTTTTGAGCTTAGGTTTTCCACTTTCGTGCTTTACCTGACGCTGCAGCATACGCCGCGCGAGCGAACCGTCCGCCAGCGCACCTGATCCGCTCCGCGCCGCCGATATAATGGCGCTCGTTCCGATCAACCTGCGCGGGCGTTGCGCAAAGTCAATGACGCCCGGCGACCGTCGCTGTCAAGCATGCAAAAAATCATCCTGCCGTTCGTGTCTGGCTTTCTGGCGTCGCTGTTCTTTCACGAGTCGACCCTCGCGCTCCTGCACGCCGCCGGACTCATCGACCCGACAGGGTTCTCGACCGCGCCGTTCGTGCCCGTCGGGCTGCCGGAGTTCATCGCCAACGCGATCTGGAGTTCGGTGTGGGGCGTGCTGATGGCGTGGCTGCTGCGCGTGTCGCCTGAGCGCCACGCGCCGTGGGTTCAGGCGTTCGTATTCGGCGGCATCGTACTGACGGCGGCGAGCGTGTTCGTCGTCGATCCCCTGCGCGGCATCTGGCCGACGGGCAACATGCTGCCGCGCCTTGCGCTCGGCTTCGCGTCGAATGCGATGTGGGGCTGGGGCGCGCTCGTGTTCATGCGCGCCTTCATGACGAGCGACGACTGAGGCCGCGCCCGCCCGTTTCTTCTTCTCTTGCTTCAGCCCTGCAGGTCACGCAACGGATGCTCGTTCGCGGGCCACGGGCTGTCGAACATCTTCTCGACGTCCGCGCGCGTCACGTCCTCGATGCGCGCAAAGCGCCACTGCGGCTTGTTGTCCTTGTCGATGATGCGCGCGCGGATGCCTTCCGGCGCGTCGCCGCGTTCGAACGACGAGCGCGTCAAGTCCAGATCACGGCGCAGGCATTCGGCCATCGTGCCTTCGGCGCGCGTCACCACTTCCAGCGCAACGGCCATCGACAGCGGCGAGCGCTCGCGCAGCACGGCGCCCGTTTGCTCGGCCCAGTCGGCGTAGGTGCAATCGCCTTCCCGATCGAGCGACTGGATGATCTGCACGAGGTCCGGCAACGCGAAGTGCCGGTCGATCGACGTGCGAGCGTCGGCGAGCGGCGACGTATCGGGCGTCGGCACGATCTTGTGCGATTGCGCTTCGTGCAGCACGGCGGCGACGACGTCGGCACCCTGCTCGAATGACTGCGTTTTCAGGCGGTCGATCAGCGCGGGAATCGCTTCATCGGGCAGCCACGCGTCGGCAAGACCGGCGTAGAGCGCGTCGGCGGGGCCGATCGTCTCGCCCGTCACAGCGAGATAGCGGCCGATCGCGCCCGGCGTGCGCGCAAGAAACCAGCCCGCGCCGACATCGGGGAACAGGCCGATGCGTGTTTCCGGCATCGCCATGCGGGTCGTCGATGTCACGACGCGCAAGCCGCCCGTGCGATGCGCGCCTTGCGAAATGCCCATGCCGCCACCCATCACGATGCCGTTCATGAAGGCGATATACGGCTTCGTATAGGTGAAGATGGCGTGGTCGAGCCGGTATTCGTCGATGAAGAACGTGTCCACGGCATCGCCGTCGCCGCGGCGGAACGACTCGTACAGGTAACGGATGTCGCCGCCCGCGCAGAAGGCGCGCTCACTCGTGCTGCGCACCACGACAGCCAGCACGTCGGGATCTTCGCGCCATTGGTCGAGTGCCGCGTGCATCGCGCGCATCATGTCCAGTGACAGCGCGTTGAGCGCCTTCGGCCGGTTCAGTTCGATGAAGCCAATGCGATTGGCGACATAGGCGATCAGCTCGTCGGAGCCGCGGGACGATTCGGGTATCGACATGGTGTGTGCGTGAAGCGGTTGAATGGGCATGCGACGCAAAAGGTAGCACGCGTATCGGACTTCTTCAGTGAAACCGGCAGGCTTGGACGCGCCGGCGTGGGCTCATGCGGCCTTTGGTTTCGATGATGCGACGCGCCGCGGCTTTGACGGCTTGTCGACGTGCTGCGTCTGATCGGGCGCAGCGCCCTCGCCTGTCGTTTCGCCGTTGTTCGCCGCTGTTGTCGCGTCGCCCGCTCCGAACCACGCGACGAGCGCGGCGTCCACCACGGCGTCGAGCGGCGCGCGCGGAAACACGGGGCAAGTCAGATGCAATGCGACGATGCCGTGCATCGTCGCCCAGAACGCCTCGGCGCATACCTGGCTGTCGGGCGCACCGGGCAGACGGCCGTCTGCCTTGAGCGCGTCGATCGATTCGATCATCAGACGGAAGGCTTTGTCGTCTGCATGGTCCGCGTCGTCTCCCCCATCAGTGTTCGCCTCGCCAACGAGCGCCGCGCCCGTATACGACGGGTCTTCCATGAAAATCAGCCGATACGTTTCCGGATGCGCGACGCCGAACGCGACATACGCGCGGCCGATCGCCTTGAGCCGGTCGGCGGCATCCTCGATGGCTATCAACGGCTCGAAACTGGCGAGCAGTTGCGCGTAGCCCTCCGCGCACAGCGCGCGCGCAATCGCATCGCGGCTTTCGAAATGCAAATACAGCGTGGCGGGCGAGTATTCGATCGCGTCGGCGATCTTGCGCATCGACAGCGCGCCAAAGCCCTCGCGCATGACGATGCGCCGCGCGGCATCGAGGATGCGCGTGCGCAGTTCCAGTTTCTGACGAGTCTTTCTTTCGGCGATTCCCATGACAGCGATTTTCCGGTTGACAAACTGAAAAGTCAATTTAAACTGAACATCGTTCAATGAACAGTGTTCAGTATATTTCTCGCGCTCAGTTTCAACTGACGGAACGCTGGCGCGGTCGACGGGAGATGTCATGGAAAACGCAGCACAGATCGGGCTGTTCGGCGCGGCGGGCGCCGCCGGACGCAGCATCGCCCACGCGCTCAGCACGGCGGGCCGAAGCTATCGGGTGATCGGACGCGGGCGGCAGGCGCTACAGGCGTCGTTCGGTCATGATCCGCTCGCGGAAGTCTTCACGTGGAATCCCGACGATCCCGCCTCGATCGCCGCCGCGGCATCTGGCTTGCAGACTGCGGTGTATCTGGTCGGCGTGCCGTATCACCAGTTCGAGCAGCATCCCTTGCTCATGCAAAAGACGCTCGACGGACTGCGTGCAGCCGGCGTGCAGCGCCTGGTCCTGATTGGCACCGTTTATCCATATGGGCGCGCGCGCAACATGCCCGTCACCGAGTCGCATCCGCGCGAGCCGCATACGTTCAAAGGCAAGATGCGGCTCGCGCAGGAAAATCTCGTGATCGACGCGCATGGCCACGACGGGCTCGAAACGCTCGTGCTGCGCCTGCCGGACTTCTATGGTCCGGGCGTCGAGCGCAGCCTGCTGCATGGCGTCTTCGAAGGCGCGGCGCAAGGTACGCGCGCGCAGATGATCGGCCCGATCGACGTGCCGCATGAATTCGTGTTCATGCCCGATGTGGGGCCTGTTGTCGAACGCCTTTCACGCACGCCTGAAGCGTTTGGCCGCGTGCTGCATCTGGCGGGCGCGGGCACCATCACGCAGCGCGACATCGCAGAACGCGCCTACGCGCTCGCGCAGCGCGAACCGAAACGGATGGTGGCGAACAAGACGATGCTGCGCATCATGGGTCTCTTCGACCCGCTGCTGCGCGAAATGGTCGAAATGCATTACCTGCTGACGGACCCCGTCGTCCTCGACGACTCGGCGCTGACCAGGTTGATTGGTCCCGTCGGAAAGACATCGTATGAAGCGGGCATTGCGCAGTCGCTGACGGCTGCGCAGCGTGCGGTGCGGCAGGCTGGTGGCGCGCAGGCGGCGTGACGGCGCCGCCCCGCAAACGCTTCATGCCGCTCAGCTGCTCGCGAGATTGCCCGGCGGGAAGTGGCCGCTCTTGAGCAAAACGGGCGTGCCGTTGCTGATCAGCAGATGTTCGCGCGCGACGGCTTCGATACGCTCGCGGCCGGCATCGAATGCGCGACGCCAGGCGTCGGTGTCGTTCCCATCGGCGCCGAAATGATCTTCGAGCGCTTCGACGGAAATCGCGCACGGCACCCGTTCACCGTCGACCAGCGCCGGAAACACCAGCGTCAGATTGAAGTCGCGGTAGGCGGGCGCGTCCGCGGGAAAACGAATCTCCATGGTGACCTCATCGGGAAAATCCGGCGTTCCAGGCGAGTGCCGCACAGGTGCGCGAGAACCGGCATGCGGACGACTGGCCCAATCAGCGGGCTTTATGGTACCCGTTGCGGCATGCGGCGGTCCAGCGTCGGGTATGGCGCGTTTTGCCGGGGCCGCTTCGCTGCCGTGAGGCACGCGTTTCGCCGATGCTGCGCATGAGCGCCAGGAATCACTCAACGTCGAGCAGCCGGTCGACATACGCGCGGCCCGCTTTCTCGACGAAGAGCAGCGCTTCGTCTTCCGTCGCGAAGCGATGCTCGTCGCCGATTTCGATCAGCGTTTCTATCCGGTGCGGATCGTCGGGCCCGCGCTCCGACAGACTGACCGATCCGACGTACAGCCCTTCCCGCTCGCCCGCGCGCCGCGCCTGCTCGTGCGGCGGCACGAGCCGCGCCGATGCGCTGATGTAATAGCCCCGATAAGGGCCGCTCACCCGCTCTGCCATGTTCGCCTCTCGTTAGCTGTTGTTGCAAGTCATCGGATTGACAGCACGCGGCACGCCACGTGCGATACATGGTAAGTCATCGCGCCGCGCGATAAGTTCTGTGTGGCCACGCCAACAGGCGCTCACGGGCGCGCCGCCTGCAATTTCCGGACGAGGACCGACGATATGGGAAAATATTGGCTTCGAGAGCGCGAGATCCCCGAACCGGACGCGGCCAACGCGTGGTTCGCATACGCGGAAAGTCACGGCATCGATATTCCGAAGGCGATCAGCATCTGGGAAGATGCGGCCACGGAAGAAGGCGCCGAAAGCCGGCGCGTCGTCGGCCAGGCGAACATCCGTATCGATCTGTCCGAAATGGGACACCCAAGCCTCCGGCCGCAATCCTGAGGCGTCGCCGTCCCGTCGAGCCTCGAGGCCCGCATCACGTTCGATGTGCGGCGCGCCAGCGATAGTTCGTCGCCCACATCGGGTTGACGTCGCTGGCGGCTCCTGTTTCACCGCGCTCGCGTCACAGCCTATTTCTGGAAGGAAACACAATGAAGTCGATCGAACGGCGCGCGCGCCACCCTCTTGTCTCCCACGCGATTCGTGCTGCGGCGCTGCCGCTTGCCGCACTCGCGATTGCGAGCCTTGGCGCATGCGCGTCGTCGAACGAAACCAAGCTGATCAATCTGCCCAACGGCGAAACCGGCTTCGCGGTCAGCTGCAGCGGCGCCGACGCGAGTTCGAGCTGGGCATCGTGCTATGTGCTGGCGGGCAAGGCGTGCGGCGCGACGGGTTACGACATCGTCTCGAAGGACAACGACGATGGCGGCCTGGCAGGCGGCAGCGTCACGAACGTGGTGTCGGCGAGCGTGAAGAACCGTTCGATGGTGATTCGCTGCAAGTGATTCGCTAGCAGTCAACGCCGCGCGGCGTCAGTGCGCCTGCATCTTCGAAAACAGGTTGAGCACCACGACGCCCGCGACGATCAGGCTCAAGCCCGCGACAGCCGCCATATCCGGCACCTGTCGGTACATCACGATCGCGACCAATGTGATCAGCACGATCCCGACGCCGGACCAGATCGCATACACGATGCCGACGGGCAGGCTCTTCAGCGTCAGCGACAGGCAGTAGAAGGAAATGCCGTAGCCGAGCAGCACGACGAGCGCGGGCACGAGACGCGTGAAGCCTTCCGACGCGCGCAGCGCCGAGGTCGCGATCACTTCGGCGACGATGGCGATGCCGAGCAAGGCATAGGGCGGCACGCGCATGCGTCAGGCCTTCGCAAGCGCGAGCTTGCTGTAGTCGTGGCCGAGTTGCGCGCACAGCGCCTCGACGACGAGCTCGTGATCCGAGCGCTGCGGCAGCCCCGATACCGTCACCGATCCGATCACACCCGCGCCCTTCACGGTCAGCGGAAACGCGCCGCCATGCGAGGCGTAGTCGGCCACGGGAAGGCTGTGCTTGTCGGCGAGCGTCCCGTTCGACTCCTGCAGCTTCAGCCCGATCGCGTACGAACTGCGGCGGAAATGCGCGACCGTGTTGCCCTTGCGGCGCGCCCAGTTGACGTTGTCCGGCGTCGCGCCTTCCAGCAGCGAGAAGAACATGGGCTGGCCGAAAGTGCGGATATCGATGGCGATCGCAAGGCCGCGCGCTTTCGCGACCTCATGCAGATACGCGCCGAGTTGCCATGTGATGTCGGCATCGAAGTGATGAAAGACAAGCGAGTGTTCCTGCGCAGCGATCGACTGCAAATCGTGAGCGATGTCCATGGCGTGTCGAGAGAGCGTTGATGGATGCGAGCCACACGCGTTACGAAGTCTCGTGCGGCGTCGAAGAACGGCGATTCTAGCGCACGTGTTGTGCGCTACGTGGCCATGCTCTCACAGTCGCGACGGACATTCGATGCGCCTTCGATGCACTTGTCGCCGCGAGCAAGATCACCGTCGCTTTCTGCACTTTCATGTCGATTCTTAAAAACTGATTGCATTGAGCATGCGGTTGCCCTATAATTTTTTCTTCGACGGACGCGGGGTGGAGCAGTCTGGCAGCTCGTCGGGCTCATAACCCGAAGGTCGTAGGTTCAAATCCTACCCCCGCAACCAAACAAGCAAAGGGTTACAACGCGTTGGCGTGTAGCCCTTTTTGCTTTTTGGGGTCCGTTTAAGTCTCAACGTAACCGCTGAAGGTCAATCGGTGACGCTGTTGAGTCGTTTTGCGCTCCTCGCGGAATTCACGCGGCGCGCGAGCCGGCCCACTGTATCGCGAGTAAATTCTATTGGCTCATGCCTGTCTAGGCTATCTTCACGCCCTGCTTCTGACCAACGGCCACGTATCCGTCCTCCAACGTCTGCTCGCTGCGAACAGACTTCATCCGCCAGATGCTTCGGTTCCCGATGCTGCGTCTAGGGCCGTCCTGCAGCGTCGTATACGTACCCGCGTACCGAGCGTCCCCCGCTGCTGCGCGTCGGCGGTGAGTCTGTCGTCGATGTCATACATGCGCCGGACTGTGTTGTACGCGATGCGCGCCTAGTCAGTTGCCCCCTGCCCCTGTGGTTATATGCGTACTCGCCCCGGCAAATACATGTGATACGCCGTGCCCGCACTCAAATTATCGCGGATCTTGCGGCCGTATAAGGCTGCTACGTTGCCTGCCTCGTCGGACCGGGGAAACACCTCGCTGCCATCGAAGCGCTCATGCCCGCTCTCGCGGCTCACGCCCACGCCTTGCAAGCGCGTGCGGATCGCCTCACCCGCTTCGCGGTTCCATTGCGGCACCCACATCCCGAGCGTGCGATTCGCGCAACCGAGTTTGAAGTGATCGCTGTCGATCACGGCCGACTTGTGATTACCACCGCCGAATTAGACGAGCAAAGGCCGCTCTTGCGGCCATTTTTTTCGTAACATGCAATCCTACAGTCCGGGCTGCTGATATAACCAACCCTCATCCTCTATAAATTTCTTGACTTTTGCATTCTTTTTTGGATCCTTAAACGTCACATAGGCACACTTAAGCGATTTCAGCTTTTTTAGCACAAAGAAATCGTCCACTTCAACATTCTCCAGATCTGTCATAAGCAAATTCTCCAACTCGTCCGCCTGCTCCAAAGAACCCACGCTTTCAAGTGCACTCGCACCGATAAATTGCAATGTTTTAAGTTTTTTGGGATTTTTAGTCATACACATGTTACGCATGCTCTTAACGTACCGAAAGGTGAGCGACGAGATATTTGGCAACTCCGAAATGAATGCAAAATTTCCTTGGTCCTTACATTTCTCCAAATCAATCTCAACGAGATTTGGCGTCTTGTCGACCAATAAACGGGAATTCGAAAGTAATTGACCCACTCTTAATTTATTAATATTTTCATTTCGAAACAGACCATTCAGATCAAGGCGAGCGACTGCAAGTGTTTGCAATTTTTTACACTTATTAATAACTTCCAATTGCTTTTTATTCACTCCCAGTTCAAATTCCAGTTCTACGAGATTACTAAACTTCTCAATCACACCAAGATCAATTTTCTTATCAAAATAGCCTCGCAATCTCAATCTGGTGATATCCCGCACCTTCGAGAGCTGTTCAATACTTTGAACAGGAAGCGTTAATACGGCGTTCATGGAAATGTCGCCTGCCCAACATAAAACCTGGAATATATCCAAGCCCACTAACGTGGTTTCGCTGGATTGCTCTCGCCCATCGATAGACAACACAATCGGCACTTGACTGTAGGCAAGCCGCGAATTCAGTGCGTTGAGAATATTAATAGACGCACCAAATCGTTCTATTTTTACGGAAATATTCGAGAGAGGTAAATTCCTAATCTCATCAATCGCTAACTTATCGAGTCTTAGCTGCATTTGCACACTTCCTTCCTTTATAGTGGGAAGCCACCCTCTCATCAATCACATCTTGATAGTTCACCCCAAACTCGGCCATCAACCATTCTTCGCCTCTCTGTCTTCTCCAGACTTTTTTCTTGTTGTCCATATTTACAGGACGCCGCACATTTGTCATCAAGTGAGCTAGATCGCTTTCTTTCATTCTTTCATAAACTATCTGCTCGACACCTTGCGCGACATCGGTATTTGGAATGCCCGTTAAAATGTCTGTAGCGACCGAACCGTTTTTATATCTCGTTTTCGCGTTTTGCTTTGCCTTTCCTACATATACCTCGTTGTCTCTAAGGTAAACAGTTGACAGCCCATAAGGGTCTGCCCATCCGAACAGATTGGGTGCAAATTGGTACGGATTAATACCGCCGTTCAGCCCAATGGGATCATGACTGATGAAGTAGCCAGTATCCGGATCAAAGTACCGATGCCGGTTATAGCTCAGGCCAGATTCGGCGTCATGGTACTGCCCCTGCAACCTCACCGGCTGATCGATCAGACACGTCTCAACATGATCAACCTTCCCCGTCACACCATAGTGCGCCTCCCACACGATCCGTCCGTCGCCCGCATGCAATCTGACCGGCGCGCCATTCGGATCGTTCTGGTAATAGTACAGCCCGGCTTCACCATCCACCACGCTCGCATCGCCTGACCGCGCCACGACCTGCATCGCCAGCGGCTCGAAGCTGTCGGGATGATAGACATAAAACCGCCCCGCATCCGCCGCGATGGAGGCCTGGTCCGCTCCGTCCGCCCCGCGCCTCAGCTCGCCAGCAAACACGTCGCCATCCCACAGGAACCACGTGCGCGCCCCCTGCTGTCCATGCCTGACACCTTCGACGCGTCGCCTCACCTCCGCAGCCGTTTTCCCTACCCGCCGCCCGAGTGCGTCGTACAGATACCGCCAGCACTCATTGTGCGTATTCTCGAAGCACGCAAGCCTTCCGAACTCGTCCCACTCCAGCCGTTGCACTCCGGTCGCACGGCTCTGCCGCTCGACGAGTTGTCCCGCCACATCCATTCGCCACAGTTCGCCATCTTCGTGCTGCAACACACGGCCCTGTCCATCCTTATGGGCCCGAAAGCGGTCGCCATGCAGGTCATAGACGAAGTGACGCAAACGCCCGGCCGGATCCGTATGCTCGACGATCCGGCCGAGCGGATCATAGCGATACCGATCCTCCCCGAGCCGGCTGTCCGACCGCATCACCAGATTGCCGCTGGCGTCGTAGGTGTAACCGGTATGTTCGTCGCGATGATCCGCGCGCATCGTGACGTGCTCGCTCAGCCGTCCTGCGCGGTCGTACTCGTAGCGGTGGCCAAGGGCAGCACTACAGCGCGTATTGGTAAGCCGCCCCGCCATATCTCGCGTGAAGCGTATTGGCTCGTGCCCGTCTATCTGCACACGCTGCACCTGACCAACCGCGTCGTACCCATACACCAGCGTCTGCTGCAAACAGACTTCATCCACCAGATGCTTCAGTTCGCGACGCTGCGTCTGAAGCCGCCCTGCATCGTCGTACACGTACTCCAGCGTCCCGAGCGTCTCCGATTGCTGCTGCGCCTCGGCGGTGAGTCTGCCGTCGACGTCGTACACGCGCCGAACCGTGCTGCACGCGTTGCGCGCCTCGGTTAGTTGCCCTCTGCGGTTATACGCGTACCGCTCTTCCTGTCCGCCTTCCCGTTCGACACGCCGACGCGTAATGCGCCCCATCGCATCGCAAGTGACTGACAGTGCATGGCCGAGTGGATCGATGGTGCGGATCAGATGACCGGCGGGATCGTACCCGTATCGACGGGACTGCCCGTAGTAGTCGATTTCTTCAGTCAGTCGCCCGGCCGCATCGCGCTTCAGATGCCACGTCTGACCAAGCGGATTCGTCACACCCGTCAGATGCTCTTCGGTGTCATAGTGATAGCGTGTAACGCCACCGTCCGGATCGATGCGGCTCGCCAGCTGCCCCTGCCCGTAGTAGCCAAATGCCGTCGTGTGACCCGACTCGTCCTGATACCGGATCAGGTTGTCTTCAGCATCGAATTCGCAGCGCACGTGGCGTCCGCCGGGAAGTTCGCAAGCCACCAGCCGGTCTTTTGCGTCCCACCTGTATGCCGTCGGCTCTTCGCCCGGCGCCTTCCGCCAGATCAGATTGCCTCGTGCGTCGTGCGAAAACGCGGTCGTGCGACCCAGTGCATCCGTCAGGCTCGACAGATGCCCCAGCGCGTCGTAGGCCAGCATCGTCGATTGACCGGCGGGATCAGTCACCTGCGCAAGCTGGCCCTGCGCGTCATAGTCAAACGCGGTCGCGATGCCCGACGGCGTCAACTGCTTCAGCAGATTGCCCCGGGCATCCCACGCCTGTTGCCATACGCCGCCTTCAGGGTCGGTAATGGCGACGGGCCGATGATCGCTGTCGTAGCGCGTGCGCACTACGCTTCGATCCGGCAACGTATGCGCGAGCAAGTTGCCGTATTCGTCGTACTCCCACGTCGTCGTGTTGCCCGCCGGGTCCACCTCCGCACTCGTGCGTCCCTGCCCGTCGTACTGGTAGCTGCGCACGCCGCCCAGTCCGTCGATACGCGCCACCGGCCACTGCTGGTCGTTGTACTGCAGCACCGTCACATGGCCAAGCGAGTCGGTAAAGCGCGTCTCCAGATGTTCGGGGTCGTATGTGAAGCGATAGTCGTAGAGGCCGCCATCACCCCACGCTCGTTCGACACGCCATACACCATCCTCATGCAATCGATGCCGGTACCAGAATGACAGCCCATTGCGGTCCGTATGCCGGACCATCTGCTGCGCATCGCCATATTCGAATCTATACGGCACGTCCAGCGCGTCGAGGACCGAGACCAGCGCACCTGACCTGTCCTGCCGATACCGAACCAGCGGATGAGTCCCCCCTTGCGCATTACGCAGGATGACCCTGCCGATGCATCCCTCCACGTCGCCAGCAAAACACTGAACGGCACGTCCGGTGGGCGCATCGCCGGACCATTCGATGAACTGCAGCACTGGCCCGCCTCGTGTGTTCTGTGCATCGCGTACCATCCGCCAACCGTTGCCGTTCAGATCGGACATCTGCGTCAGCTTCACGACCAAGGGTTTGCGTTGCCCAAGCGGTGGCACCTCGTCGCGCCAATGTTCCGGCAGTGCAAACGAATATTCGATGCCGGCGCGGGCACGTATTATCAGTATGCAATCCTGAATATATAGCGCATGGCCATGCTGGCGATCGTAGCGACGCTCTCCCCAGCCGGATGCGACGGGAAACTCATCAAACGCCGTCGCGTGGTCCGGGAAATAGACGGCTGCGCCAAACTGCCCGCCGTCCCGCACCAGTTCGACGCGGATATCGGCCGGACTCTGCCAACCGCGACCGGGAGCGCCAATAAACGTATCGTGGCTCGCGTAGTAGCGATCCCATGTCAAGGGCAATCGTCCATCGATGACGAAATCGTTCTGCTGGACAACCACTTCACCCGTAATCGAGTTAACCGGCTCCGCGTCGAAGATCACGCACTTGATATAGCCTGATGGGAACTTGTCGAACAGCTTCTTCGCCAGCTTCGACCCACGAAATGCCTTGAACAACGCGGCGACCACCGCCATCATGTTCATCACGGGCGGCCCACCAACCAGAACGGGATTGCCTGCCGGAATAGGCAGCAACACAGACGTGGGCAACGACGGGTATGTGCGATCCGTATGCGCGCTGTTGTGCCCCATCGGTTCCATACCCACGAACCAGCAACTGAGCGCGGGCAACGCCAGGAACGATAGCGGATCGTTGTTGGCCAGTACCGTACGGCTGCCCATGAACGACTCGGAGTCCTGCGATGGCCCTGTCGCGTCAGTACCCGCAAACCCCGCGCCCAACGGAAAGTGCAGACCCGGGACGTGGTAAGTATGCGTGCCTGCAGTCGCGCGCATGAAACCATTGATGAAAATGGGCCGTCCACCTCCGCCATTTCCGACATTGCCGCCGAGCGCATCGGTTACGTTCTGCGATAGCTCATTGACGGCGTGCATGGCGCTCATGCCTGCCTTCACGACGCTGCTGTTCATCACATCGTTCACGGCACCCGTTGCCGACTTGACGACGCTGCTGTTCGCGATCTTGTCGACTTCGTCCTGATGTTTCTCCAGAAACGCTGTCGCCTGTTCTTCGACGAAGCTGAACACGATGCTGCCGATTACCGCTTTTGCCGCACTGATGTATTCCTGTAAATCCAGCACGAAACCCACGTGCGGATGTGGAATGGGAATTGGCGCCGGTGACGGCGGAATGGTCACCTCGTGTACATCGATACCCACGACGGGCGTGAGGTGCGTCGCTGCAAGCATTGTCACGACGCCTCCCCGTCACCGGCGTCATCGACAAGTTGCCGCGAAACATCCTGCGCCGCCAGAGGCTTGATGGCCTCGGCCCAGTTGTCGCCGTATAGGTGCTTCAGGCGAGGAACAAGTTCCTCGCGCCGCTTATGTGACTTCTCGAAGAAGCCGGTCTGGTTGAGCATCCACGCCGTCACCCGTTGCAGATTGCTGTTCGCACGCAATGCAGGCTCGATCCAGTGCCCCGCGTCCAGCGCCGTGAAACCCGCGTCGAGTGCCTCTTGGTGACGGCCTGCCTTCTCGAGGCACCAGCCCTGCATGCGCCGGGCTTCGACTGCAAGAATGCCGTCCCGCTCCGCCGCTGCATGCGAAGCGGCCACGTCATAGCACCGAACGGCATCCATGTACCGGCCACGTATAAGATGCACACTCGCTTCGCCAAACAGACCGTTTACGATCAGCTTGTTCCCCGCTGCATGCCCTTGCTCCAATGCCTGCTGACCACGCTGCGTGGCCTCTTCGTAAGCAGCCAACGCCTCGTCATGAGATTGCCATTTCAGATAAGCGGCGCCCGCGAGCAGATGAACAACAGCGCTTTGATCAGGCCATTTTTGACCGGCCGTCACTTCCAGTGCTGCACGGCGCAGACTTTCGAGTCGCTTGGGATCATCGTGCGCCAGTGCCTCGGACAGTTCGACAAACAGTCGTCTGAACTGTCCCGAAGGACCACGCTCGCCAGATTGAGCAACCAACTCGCGCGACACCGACCGCATCTGATACCGCCCATGAATCACGCGGACGCGATCAGGCTGGCGTCCTTGCAACCATGCAAGCGGATCCGTCGCCGCACCGTACTGCACGATCCGGATTCGATCGGAACCCCAAGCCTGCTGACTCATGTCGTCTAGCAACAGGTCGAGCCAGCGCTCGAACTCCCGGTTCTTCGACACGATCCCCGGCGCGAGTATCAACACGACGCCGGGGAAAATGTCCGGATGATGAGCTATCAGACTTCCTGTCAGCATCAGCAGATACTGCGTCGATGTCTCACTGCCGCGCAGTGGCGGCGTCCAGTCCGCCGTCACGCCGCGTGCTGCGGAACCCTCTCTGCGGTTTTCATAGAAACGGGCGAGTTCCTGCGCCAGTGCGTCCGCGTATTGCGCGGCGCCCTCGAACGGGGACACCAGACGAATAACAGCGCAAGACAGTTCTTCCTGACTCTGAAAATACGCTTTGACAAGTTCAAGGTCGGCCGCATCGGTGCGCCAGTAAAGCAGGCGAGCGTGCTGGTCCTTTGCGAAGCGCAGCCAGTCTTCGTGAGCAGCCATCAGGCGACGCTCGACCGGATTTGTCGGTTGCCAGTTCTGCATCGATCAGTCGCCTTCAGGGGTTCAGTTTGAGGACGGCCCCCTGGACCGTATGCTCGCCCGTCGCGCTGCTCGTCACGGTCGAACCGTTTACGGCGTGAGTCGACGAGCCCGTCGACGTGACATTCACGCCCGTGATATTGATGTTGCCGGCAGCGTCCATGACGATCTGCGAGTTGCCGCATACGAGGCTGATCTTCGTCGTGGAGGTCAATACGACATCGCCGGTGACGTGCACTTCCTGCCCGCTACCTACCTGAATTAACTGGTGTCCCGTTACCTTCACGGTGTGAGTGGTCAGCAGATTCGAAGTCTTCGCCAGATGAACCGTTTCCGTGCTCGTCTGTGCGATTTCCTCTTCCCGGAAACCCGTGACCTTTAGCGTGTCGTTGCCGCCGACAATGCGGTCCCGATCTGATTTGACTTCGTAGCGCTGTTTGCCCGTGATCGTGGTCTTCTGATCTGCGCCGACTTCGACGGTGTCGTTCAGCTTGACTGAGCGCTCGCGGTTTGCATTAAGCGTGATGGTCTCGTTGCCTGTCACCGTTTCAGTTCGGGTTCCGGCCACGCTCGTGGTTTCGTTGCCACCTACCGACTTGGTGCGGTTTGCCATGACCGAGTGCGATTCATCGTTCTCGACTTCGGTGCGCATGTCCTTTTCGGCTTGCAGCCACAGTTCCTCGGAGCCTGGCTTGTCCTCGAAGCGGATCGCATTCGCGTTACCTGCACCACCCTTCAGCGAGCGTGACAGCAGTCCACTCTGCGTCGCATTGCCCGGCAGATCCCACGGCGGCATCGTCGCAGCGTTGTACAACCGCCCGACCACGATCGGTCGGTCGGGGTCGCCGTTCTCGAAGTCCACGATCACTTCCGTGCCCACGCGCGGAATATTGACCCCACCGAATCCACCGCCCGCCCACGGATACGACACGCGTATCCAGCACGACGCATTCTGGTCTTTCACCCCCGAGCGGTCCCAATGGAAACCCAGCTTCACACGGCCATACTGGTCCGTCCAGATTTCCTGGCCCGCCGGGCCGGTGACGATCGCCGTCTGCGGCCCGCTCGTGCGCGGCTTCGGATAGCGCGTACGCGATGGACGAAACACCGTCGTTGCCGGTTGCACCACGAACGCACTGCTGATCGTGTATTCGCCCGAACCGCTCGCCGCACCGATCTCCGTGGCCGAGAACCACGCGCTGATCACCAGGTATTCCCGGTTTGCCGGCCGATGCGGATAGCCCTCCAGCCGGAACGTCGTGCCGCACACCACGTCGCGCACCTGGCCGCTGCCCGAGGCGCGCTCACCATGCGCACGCACTTCTTCCATCCGCAGCCGCGCGAACTGTTCACCATGCTCCCGTTCCGTGTAATCCCCCGGCCACTCGTAGCGCTCGAAATCGTTATGCGCCGTCTCCTGCGGCAGTTCGTTCTGCGCGATCAACCCGGCCATCGGCTTCTTGAAGTCGTAATCGTTCGTTGTCCAGCGACCCGACTGCAGCGCACCGCTCATATCGAACGCGTCGATGTATTCCTGATCGATCCTGTGACCCGGCGGGTAATACCACAGCGTCTGGTAGGCAGTGCTCTCGACCGGCCTGTGCGCGCCGAGGTGATCGACGAGCACCATCCGGTGAAACGTGCCCGAATGCTCGAAGAACCAGTAGATGCCGTGCTCGGCCATCAGCCGCTGGATAAAGTAAAAATCCGTTTCCCCATACTGCACCTGATAGTCGAGCACGGGATACGAACCGCTCAGCCGCAGGTCGTACGAGTACATGTACTTGCCGAACACGTCCTCGATGATCTCCACCACCGTCTTGCGCTGGAATATGCGGTAGTCCGACGTCTGGTCGGCCAGCCAGATCCACGGCCTGAGCGCGAGCTCGTAGTTGCTCTGCCGGTCGGACTGGCTCACATAGCGTGCTTCCGTCACGATGCCGCTGATCTCGCGCGTGCCCGCGCCGATGTTGGACGCACCCGCCATCCCCTGCATGCCCGCAACGAAGGTGCCCATCCCTTCGAGCTGGATCGTGACCGTCAGCTCCTTGCCGATCATCTGTTTCAGATCGAGGTTGGCGGCCTCCGACTCCGGCATCTCCAGCGGCGTGCGGCACGACAACGTGTACGCGTAGATCGCCGACAACGCTTCCTCGCCCGCTACGCCCGTCAGTTCGAGCGCCGGTTCTCCCAGTGGCGATATGGGCAACGCGGGACCGCTCATCGTGAGAGTGCGGCCCTCATACAATATAAGCATGACTAAATTTCCTCACGACATTTCTTGCACTCACACCAATATGATGGACGATATTTTTGGCGCATCTACTGAAAGTAGGACCGTCAAGTTCGGACAAAACCCGACAGCGTCAGTAAGAGACGGCAGATATTTCCTGACCTTGTCTCAATCCTGCTACCCATCGGAAAATCGGTTCTGACAGACAATCGATACGATGCCAAACCGATCAAACAGTCCGTTATACGAACAACCTAATTTACTTAACGGCGAAAACCTAACCTATGCAATAGCGTCGACAAAATTTGATGAAATCCAGATAACGTTCATTGACTTCACTCTGCTCAGGTTTGCACGGGGACTACATACGCAATACGACTTCTGTGTGCGACGACGAGTCGACCCTGGCTCACAGTCGATGGATACGAATTCAGGCTTTTCGCCTCATTCCAGACCGAATCCTTCATCGCCTTCGATTAACACGCCGCCGTGGCTCGTTATATCGCCTACGCGCGCGACGCTCCTGCCGCTGAATGCGACGGACGGCGCGCCACTCACGATGACCGCCCCGCAACTGATCGTGTCCCCAACACCCGCCGCGACTCTGCCATTGACGAGCAAGCCGGTCGAGGCACTAGTTACAGCACCTTCTCCGTGTTCAGGACATTGATGACGATGACCGAGAAGAACGATATGACGCATTGGCATCTCTACTTAATTTGCATGGTGCCGCGAAATCTGCATGATCCATCGGGATATCAGGCACGTGTCGCAGGCGTGGAGAATCGGGGAGCAACGCTCAGGTGACGTGATCCAGTGATGACGCAGTCCTCGACTCGACATCCATCGCTTCAGGCCATTTCACTTTCGGCGCCAGCAGGCGTGCCAGATTCATCGTCGGTTCGTTGTTCCAGTCGCGTGGCTTCCGCTTCGATGGCGGCAATGCCTGCGGACCCTGTTGCATATAGGTGCAGACGTAAGCCCATGCCGCTTCGCCTCCAGCTTTAGCGCCAAGCTGGAACCGGTCGATCACTTCGTTCGTGCCGGGTTTGACGACCGAGAGCACCACACCCGCCTTGACGATATAGCCACCGTTCGCTGTCGCGCCACGCTGACGCCACGCTTCGGCACGGATATCGTCCCAGTCGTATGAGACTGTCCACACCGGCCAGCGCACAAAGGGGTTCCACCAGATTGCCTTGAACTCGTAGGCGTAGACCTTGCGACGTGCTCGATTGAAGCGAAGCGGTAAGTCGCGGGGTGGAGATATGTCCATTCGTACTCCGACACTCCCTCCCCAAACTCCAATCATCAAGACAAAAGCAGTTAGCAGAAGAAGACCGAGTGGCATCGGATTGGCGTCGTCAAACGTTAGGAATGCAAGCCAGATCATTCCAAAAGGGGCCAGGAACATGAGAGGAGCTATCCAAACGAGAAGACCGCGAAAATCGAGATAGGCGCGTGATAGCTCCACAAAAATATTGTCGACGTGGTTTGGCACGTTTGAGAACAGTCCGGGTGTCGCATGAGGCCGATCGTTCGGCCCGGGTAAATCACGTTCCCATCCTTGTGCCGGGGGATTCAGCAGCGGCTGCATGTCCGCCATCACAGACTCTCCTGAACTGTTAGTTCCGCAAAACCGTATTCATCCATCCGGTCCGGGTAGTACTTCACATGCACCGACGCAATCTCAATGTCATTGCCGCCTTCCTCCCCGCTGTTGAGAACAATCGCGCCGCTGATCACCTGAGGCGCGTCCTTCGTAAATACCGCGGGCGAAAGCGTCGCAGTGTCGTAATCTGCCTTGCCTTTCGGAGCCGGTTGCGAACTGCCCAGCGCCGATGTGTGCTCCTGTCGTGCCACCAGCACCTGGGTTCCGCCTCCATGTCGGGTCACGCCAAGAGTAAATGCGTACGCTGATGTCGCCGGGTTGTAGTCCGGAAGCACAATGCGGTAGGTCAGCGTATGTCCAAGATCGAATGCCATTCCATCCGCAGCCAGCGCCGCCATACCCGTCATTGGCCGCAGTGAAGCTTCGAAGCCCAGGTCCACACTCATCCCCAGCAACACTGCGTTGAGCGCCGCAATGGCCTCGTCCGCATCTTTCACACCGGTCCATGCAACCGACCCGCCCTTGTGATCGCCAAAGTAGCAGCGGCGCGCCCACATCTCCATTGGTGTCGACTCAGCGCTTTTGGCCCATTGCACAACTCCGTACGCAGCGAGACCGAGAATTAGGGCCACGCCGAGCGGGCCAAAAAGCATCGCTTCTGGCGCCATTGCCCCTGCTACGCCGAATATTCCAGCACCGAGCGAAAGCACGGCGGCACCGCTGTATGCATACATGGCACTTCCATCCCCCTGCCCAAACGCCCGCCCCGCCATAAACGCATCCTGCGACGCATCCACAAAACTCGACGCCGCCGCAATCACACCCGCGCGCTTCGCCAAGAACTCACCAACCGCCACCGCGCGCTCCAGCGCGCCAGCCGCCGCCGCTCCTGTCGCCAGTGGCTGCGCACTCTTTGCCAGCACCTGGGTGGCCACGCCCGTCAGTTCCACCGTCGATCCCAGCACCCCCACCGACGCCGACCATACCCCGATCAACGTCTCCGTATAGGCCGCCCCGACGGTCGTCTTCAATGTAGCGATATTGGTCTGCAGACTATCCCACTGTCCGTATAGCGACAGGTACGCCAGCAGCGCATCCTTGCCCCCAGCCGCCAGCCGCAGATTCCTCACCGTCCCGCTGGCGAACTGGTATGCCGTGCGCGAGCCCATCTCGATACCCTTCAATACCCTGATCGCTCCCGGTTCCAGCGTCTCCACGCCCACCACCAGCCGGCCGAACGCGGTGTACATTTCCTGCGATGCGCTGCCCTGCACCTGCAGCAGCCGCTTCTTTACCGACTCCGCGCTCTCCAGCGCCCACAGCGTGACGGTGATCGTCCGGTTCCTCACCGCGGCATTGGGCAACGAAATCATGCCGCCGAGAATCAGCGCGCGTACCTTCCTGCCGGACTGTGCCATCCCCTCGTGCAACTGATCGCTCAGCAGCTGAACGTACTCCGACACCGTCAGCTGGACGGTGACGCGCGTCACGTGCTGGCGCTGGTAAAGCCACGCCACACCCATGTTCAGATGCTTCTGCGCGTGCTTCACCCCATCGCCAACGTGAGCATGAAGACTGCCGACGGCACTGTTCACCGCCATCACGAGCACGCCCACCGACTGCCGCAATGCCGGCTGCATATACGCCTCGCCGGCGTCGTTACTTGTCAGCACCGCCTTGAGCGCTTCGTATAGCTTGCTCGAGTCGTTCAGACTCAGCTTGTTCTGGTCATCGAAGCTCGGCGCCAGCCCCGCGAGGAAGTTGGTGTTCTTCGCAAGCAACGCCTTATACGGCGGGCTGTTTTTATCGTTAAGCCATTTGTTCCACAGAATCCGCGTCGGCCCCGTCAGCGGTGGAGTCTGGTCCTTCTTTTTCGGATCGATCGGCTCAGGCACCTCGCTCGACCCGCCTGCCAGGCACAACGACATCATGTGGGTGTATGCGCAGCCTGAACCCGACTTCACGTTATCGCCGTCGTAGTCGTGTTCACACACCTCCAGCCAGCTGGACGATTCACACCACTGCGCCCAGCTCTTTCCGAACCCATCAATGCGCTTCTGGTACGAAGCCATCGTCCTGTCATACTCGTCCTGAAACTTCTTGCGCGCCCCTTCGTTGTAACGTTTTTCGAGCCGACCGTGCATGTCCTTCGTGACGCTCGCGGTCTCCCGCGCGGTAGCGTCCTTGACGTCCACCGATGGCAAAGGTGCCTTGGCTGCGAGATATGGGTTCTCGTTCCAGCGCTGAACACGTTCGGCCTCTGCCTTGACCGTCGATGCCGCCTGCTGCGCAGCCATCTTCGCCTCCTGCCCCTTCAGCCCGAGCAGCGCCCGCGAGGTGAAGTACTGATACCGGCGCATCGGGTCGGACGCCCAGGCCGCGCGCTCCTGCACGGACAGGTTGCGCAGCGAGTTGTACTCCTGCACCGTGCCGATCGGATCGGGTAGCAGCACGACGGGCACACCGTGTTTCAACTGGTACTTCGCGATTCCCGCCGTAACGAACGCCTGCATCGCACCGAGCCGGCGTGCCCGCGAATAAAAGGCGTGCACGCTGTCGAAATCCTGCGTGCCTGGCGCGTACTCCCATACCTGCTTCGCCAGTTGCAGCGTGTCGGTCAGCGCCATCACCACGTCCGTCTTCGCGACGCCCGCCGCCGAAGGATCTGTCTTGAACTGCCCGATGTTGTATGTCGAAAAGCGCGTCATCGGAGCCTTGCCGGCGCGGTAGTCGTCCAACACCTTCTTCGGCCACGCATCATTCGCGAACGCGATCTGCACCACCGAATGGCGGCTGTCGATGTTGATGAACGATGCAGCTACATCGTGGCCTTCGCTGATGCAGGCCTTGGACAGGGACTGGACCGGACCCGCTGGCGGCTGCAACGGATCGAACTGCCGCAACGCGCCTTCGGGCGTCACCTGATATGCCTGCCATACCTTGCGGTCCAGCAGCGCATACACATAGCCCTGGCGTAGCACACGCACATTGTTGTCCCGGAACTGCGCTTCCGTGCCCCGGTTGTACTTCGCACCGATGGCGGGTGTCGGTGCATACCGTAGCGGCAGCACGGGAATACCGGTTCGACCACACGCCTTGCACGTTCCCGGCTGGCATTGCGCAGTCTGCTGCGCGCTCTGGTTGAGTTTCTTAGAATCGGCCACAGGTGTTCCTTACGACAACGTCGCGACGATCTGGGCCCACATGGCGTCGCTGACTGTTTCGAACTGACTTGCAAGAGACGCCTCGCCAGCGGCTGCGCGTGCAATTGCACTACGCACTTGTGGATACGCATCAAGTCGGGGATGGATGAACAGCCGGTGCAGTGCAAATACGAGCTGATCCTCGAAATCAGTCAATCCAAGATCGCCTGCATCCAGCAGTTGCCCGTACGCCCGTGAAGCTGCGTCGGGTGGCAAAAGGCTCGGCCCGCGCCATCGCGCCGGGGTATAGGCAAGTTCATCCGCCTGAGCGGCGCGCCATGCCGCCAGAAGGCGCACCACCCAAGGCGCCCCGACCTGCACCGTCAGGCCGGCTTCCGAAATGCGTTGCGCGTCGGCCCTTGCCTGCGGCAGACGGGTAATCACTCCGCTCGCATTGGGATAGAGCCAGTCCCTTACCGGCCCTCGGAGCACGTTCGCATCCGCGGTGGAGGTCGCAGAAAGCAACTCGAGACGCATGGGCTCGAAGAACGGTATGAACTGGCTGCCGCGCCTGGTTTCAACAACGCATTGCTGCTCGATATATGCAGCGAGCGAGTACGGATGCTCTGCGCTGCTCAGCCACCCGCAGACGTAGCGCCGGTCATATCCCGCTTCCTGCTCCGAGTGACGAATCGATGCGTCGACGAGTTCCACATTCGGTGGCATGCCCGGCGCAGACAACGCGACGAGGCGTGGGCACGAGTTGGGCTCATGCGCCAGATCCGCGCGCGCGACCACCGTCATCACCTCTTCGCCCAGCGACTCCTGAAGGCGCGGTACGCCAATCCTTGCGTATTCGTCATATCCGGCAAGCGGATCGACCAACAGATAGAAGTATTCAGCCCGATCGTGCGCGCCGATCAGCATCTCACGGGCGAACGTCTTGCTCATCGCACACGCTCCGAGCAATTGATCAGTCCTCCAATCGCCGACGCACCGTTCAGACTGAGAGAATTACCGCTTCCACTGGATTGCGAAACCGCCCCCTTCAGGCGAATCGAGGCCGCCTCGATCACGACACCCGTCGCGTCGATCGTGATCGTGCCTCCGGGGCCTCTGATTACCATGGTCTCTGCCGCGTCGACCTCGAAAACTCGTGTTTTCTGCTCGATGCGCTGACTGGCCTGCAACTTGTGATGCCCCTGCACCGTCTGCTCGACGTTGCCGCTCGTCTCTGCAAAGTAATTCGCACCCGTCTTTTCGTGCCGGTTATTACCGACTTCGTCGATGCGATCCTTGTCAATCTGGCTCGCGTAGTTGCGGCCCACGGCGAGAAACGCGTTGCGTCCGATCTTGTGGCGACGGTTTTCGTTGATATCGACCTGCTCGTTGTTGCCCACCGTCTCGATACGGTCACGGCCGATGATCGTGGTCTCGTCATTTTCGATAGTCTTTATCCGGTCATGCTCGACCGCGTGGGACTCGTCGTTCTCCACTTCCACGCGCAGGTCTTTCTCCGCGTGAATCCATACTTCCTCCGCGCCTTTCTTGTCCTCGAAGCGGATCGCATTCGCGTTACCTGCACCACCCTTCAGCGAGCGTGACAGCAGTCCACTCTGCGTCGCATTGCCCGGCAGATCCCACGGCGGCATCGTCGCAGCGTTGTACAACCGCCCGACCACGATCGGTCGGTCGGGGTCGCCGTTCTCGAAGTCCACGATCACTTCCGTGCCCACGCGCGGAATATTGACCCCACCGAATCCACCGCCCGCCCACGGATACGACACGCGTATCCAGCACGACGCATTCTGGTCTTTCACCCCCGAGCGGTCCCAATGGAAACCCAGCTTCACACGGCCATACTGGTCCGTCCAGATTTCCTGGCCCGCCGGGCCGGTGACGATCGCCGTCTGCGGCCCGCTCGTGCGCGGCTTCGGATAGCGCGTACGCGATGGACGAAACACCGTCGTTGCCGGTTGCACCACGAACGCACTGCTGATCGTGTATTCGCCCGAACCGCTCGCCGCACCGATCTCCGTGGCCGAGAACCACGCGCTGATCACCAGGTATTCCCGGTTTGCCGGCCGATGCGGATAGCCCTCCAGCCGGAACGTCGTGCCGCACACCACGTCGCGCACCTGGCCGCTGCCCGAGGCGCGCTCACCATGCGCACGCACTTCTTCCATCCGCAGCCGCGCGAACTGTTCACCATGCTCCCGTTCCGTGTAATCCCCCGGCCACTCGTAGCGCTCGAAATCGTTATGCGCCGTCTCCTGCGGCAGTTCGTTCTGCGCGATCAACCCGGCCATCGGCTTCTTGAAGTCGTAATCGTTCGTTGTCCAGCGACCCGACTGCAGCGCACCGCTCATATCGAACGCGTCGATGTATTCCTGATCGATCCTGTGACCCGGCGGGTAATACCACAGCGTCTGGTAGGCAGTGCTCTCGACCGGCCTGTGCGCGCCGAGGTGATCGACGAGCACCATCCGGTGAAACGTGCCCGAATGCTCGAAGAACCAGTAGATGCCGTGCTCGGCCATCAGCCGCTGGATAAAGTAAAAATCCGTTTCCCCATACTGCACCTGATAGTCGAGCACGGGATACGAACCGCTCAGCCGCAGGTCGTACGAGTACATGTACTTGCCGAACACGTCCTCGATGATCTCCACCACCGTCTTGCGCTGGAATATGCGGTAGTCCGACGTCTGGTCGGCCAGCCAGATCCACGGCCTGAGCGCGAGCTCGTAGTTGCTCTGCCGGTCAGACTGGCTCACATAGCGCGCTTCCGTCACGATGCCGCTGATCTCGCGCGTGCCCGCGCCGATGTTGGACGCACCCGCCATCCCCTGCATGCCCGCAATGAAGGTACCCATCCCTTCGAGCTGGATCGTGACCGTCAGCTCCTTGCCGATCATCTGCTTCAGATCGAGGTTGGCGGCCTCCGACTCCGGCATCTCCAGCGGCGTGCGGCACGACAACGTGTACGCGTAGATCGCCGACAGCGCTTCCTCGCCCGCTACGCCCGTCAGTTCGAGCGCCGGTTCTCCCAGTGGCGATACGGGCAACGCAGGACCGCTCATCGTTATGGTCCGGCTCTTTACAAACGTTAGCATGACTAAAGACACTCCATATTTCTTCGACCGTCTGATGACGAACTCCCCTTCGCCTGCACGTCGGTTCCCGCGTTATCCGTAACCGCGGGGAACCGCAATCAGATTGCAGGTTTCCAGACCATCGCCTCGATTAGCGACAATGAAAGGCGTCCACCTTTCCAACAAGTCGTTCCGTTTCCTTGCTCATGCAGATCGTTTGTGCCGTTTGACGCATGGAGCCCTTTCCCCACTCGCGTTCGCTTTGACGCTTGCATGCGCTATCGCGCTGGCTCGTCCACTTCGAAACCTGCTCTTCGAGGCGAACCTTGCACGCCGGCGAATCCGCCTCCTTACGCGACACAGCGAGATGCAGATTCTGCTCGGCAACGACCTGATCGCGCCATGCGCAGAAGTTCATGCTGGCCTGACTGGCGTCGCAGTTCGCCACTAGCGCAGCGACCTCGCTCGCCGGTAATCCGCTGCGGCCGGCGATCTCGTCGATGGGATTGACGGTCGCTGCGTGAAGCGACGTGCACACGAGGCCGCCCAGGAAAAGAATGGCGAACTTCATTGCGCGTCCGCCGCTGTCCGAAAAGGCGCCGCCTCTTCCCGGCGACGGTTGACCAACCCTGCCGACCGTACGGGTTGCAGTCGACGGCCATGCACGTCTCGCGGATGCACATTCACGTTCCGGCTCATATGGGCGACGACATCGGCGTCCTGTCCTGCGTTAGCTGCGGCGAGAACCGGACGTGCCCCCGACGGCCCGGTGTTGTACGCATAACTCACCAGCGCATCGAACTGATCTTGCGTCAATTCGCGACGCTGCACCTGCCGGCGGACGGCGACCTCGGCGCTGCGCACGCTCACCGCCAGTTGCGCGTTGACGTCTGCGACGCTGACGGGTCGACGCATTTCATCGTCCGTACACGGGCCATGATGCGCCAGGCCACCCACGCCAAATGTGCAGTTGTTCGCTATGTCGTTGTAGTAATGAAGGACGGCACCCTCGCGAGCCCTTAACGCGCTCAGCCCTGCTGCACTCATCTGTTTGGTTTCGTTAGGCACCTTGGTTTTCCTCCTCGGTCGCCCATTGCGCAAGCAACTCGGACGGTATCGCCTTGACGACTTCCGCATACCGCTTGCCGACGAACTGCTCGGCTCGCCGCAGAAGTACGGGTATGGGACTGCTCGGCTCGTTCAGTTCGAACCAGTGACGCGCTTCGCGAATGCGCTCCAGCGCGGCCTCGCGACTGTGCGAAGCGGCAGTGATGCGCGGCGCGACCGGTTCAGCAACGGCGCGTTCAGCGAGGTCCACAGGTCTGGTTATCGCATCTTCATTCTTGGTTTCGGCGATTGCCGGATCGGCCGGCGTCATTTCATCGACCGCAGAGGCAAATGGCGACGCAGGGTGCCGCGGACCATCGCCAACGACTCGTTGCAGCAACCGTGTCAACGCAGAAAAGTCCGGCTGGTAGACGCCCAAGTGCTCTTTGCACCACCTCTCGATCGAACCGATGCTTGCGAGCGCTTCGTCGAATCCCGCCAGCATGTCCGGTTGCTGAATTCGCAGATCGTCGAGCTGTCGTCTGACCGATTCAGGCGCGAGCGCATCACCCGGACGCGGGTGCGCAAACGCGCGCTCGACGTCCCGCACCTGCAGGCGCGCCGCGGTCGAACGCGTCAACGCGATCTCACGCACGTCGGAAAGCAGACCATCGGTATCGGTCAGCGCCTGAAGCGCATTCATTCGAATCTCAAGCACCGCATCCTGATCGTCATCCATGCCTGGCTGCGGTTGAATCGCGTCGGGAAAAGCCGCAAGCCACGCGGCCAGCAATCCCAGGCCCTCTGCCAGTCCGGCGGATCCCGCAAGCCTCGTGCGGCAACGCGCGAATGGAATGGCCAGGCGCATGTCCTTGCTGCGCATCATCAGGCGCCGGCAATCGCGATCGACTTCGCTCCAGTTCACCGGTTCCGGCGTGCCGACGAAGTCGCCATACTGCGCATCCATCTTCGCGGCCATTTGTGCCGAAAGCACGACGAATTCGGGATCGTACTCAAGGTCGACTCCGCACGGCGCGCCGGGGTCGACAGGCGACATCCAGTCGTGTGGCAATGGCGCCGCAACCTTGGCAACTGATGCCTTCGAGGCTCCCTGCTTCTTGCTGCTACTCATACTGTCCTTCCAGTTGCGGGGTGATGCGACGCACGCCAGCCGCATCCACGGACTGATCGACGAACTGATCGACGTAGCGTTCGGGCTCGAAGCGCATGCCGGTAATCGGCTCGCCGCCAGGCGAACGACCGAGCCACCCTGACCAGCCGAGCTGCTGAGGACCGCCCATCACGGCGGGCGGTGCGCTTTGGGCGCGGATACGCAATTCCAGCTCCCATTCGAATTCACGGCTGATGAAGCTGCGCACCCAGTCGACGAGCCGCGGCAGTTCCGCTCCACGTGGCGTGAAGCGCAGGTATTCGTCGATATCGAGCGGACCGATAACGATCCGGAAGCGATGCTGACGGTCGGGCACCTGCTCGCCGAGCATCGCTCCATCGCCCATCGTGGCGGCAGAGCCAGGCTTGCCCATATAGCTGTGATCCTCCGGCGCCACGTCGATCCAATGGAAGACATATTCGTCGATCGCCACCGGCACGCCGAAATAGCGCGCGAGCGTCATGCGCAAGCCATCGGGATTGCGTGCTTCGCGAACGAGATGTGCCGACGCAGCCAGTTGTGCGTGGGCAGGCAAGGCTCGCTGCGCAATTTCTTTCGTATCCTGACCAGTCAGGCTCGCGACGTAGAACGAAAAGCGTTCACTGTCCGGCCCCGCACGATCGAGCCCGACCGTTGCCTGTGCAGCAGCCCAGGCTCGGTAAAGCAGCGTCAGATAGCGATGGTGGAAGATGTCCAGAAAATCGACCAGCGTCTGATCGCGGCGGCTTTCCTCACGCTCTCGAGCAATCTCCGTCATGTGGATAGGCAGCGGCCCGTTCGGCCCCAGCATGCCGAGCCCGAACAGGCGGACGTGCAGACGCCCATCCAGTTCGCCCACGCTCGCGATCTCGCGTGGCGCAAATGCCAGGCTCGGCTTCTGACCCAGCCGGAACGGCTCGGCACCGGGACGCAGCGCCGTACCGACAGGATCGATGCGGCAATCAGCGCCGATGCGCCGCATCAGCGACAGATAACCGTACACCCACGGCCGGGTCCGCAGCAGTTCGATAGTGTCCGTCGATAGCGCCGCCTCGCGCAGCATCGATGTGAACGGTGCCCGCTTCATCACGCCACTCCGCGCGTGCCCATGCGAACCGGCCAGCGCATCAGGCTGCCGCGTTGCATCGAGTGAAGCTCGGTCTGCGTGAACGAGTTGATCGACACGTGCCGCGCCAGATAGTGTTCGAGAATGAGCCCGAACAGGTAGGGACTCACGCCGGAAAAGCCGGACTCGTCGACGGTCAACTGGCATTCAATGCCCCGGCCGAACACCAGCGGCCCGCCGCCGGGCAACTTTCTCGCGACCGGCCGCGTCTTGACACCGACGAGGCTTTCCACCTGCCGCTGTGGGCTCGTATCGTCACCCGTCAGGAACAGGCGCAGCATGTCGCGTATGCCTCGCCCGCCAGGACGGTGATCCATATCTTCGAGCGGCAGGTAGTTGAAATTCAGCTGGCGGATGAGCCGCCACGCGTTCTCCCGCTCTGCGAACGGCGCTCGCGGCGTGCTGGGCGCGCGGATCAGGCCAACGCTCACCACGGGCACGGAATCGCTGGCTTTCAGATCATTGACACCATCGCGAGGCAACAGGTTGGGTAGATCCCGATTGGTCAGCCAGGCGTCCACGGACAGGTAGCGCATCCCTTCGTGATACGGCGCTTCATGCTGGTCGACCAGCGAGACAAAGGCCTCGGTCCCGATATATGGCGTGCGCGTGCCGTAGCGGCGTGCCGAGTCCGACATCAGACGACGTTCGCGGCGAAGCGAGAAGTAACGTCCGTGATTGCCTTCATCGTTGTTCAGCGTCTGATAGAGCGGCCGGAAATCGAGTTCCGCTGATTCCTTGCCGACCTGCCCGGTCAGCGAATCGACCGCATACACTTCGTAATCGAGCGGCGCGAGACGCTTCGGAACGAGATGGAACTCGGTGCTGGCCTCGTTCAGTTCGATACGCTCGATCTTGCGCGCAAACAGGTTGATCACCGGCGCGCAGAACAGCGCGAACCGCGATGCGTCGACAAGTCCGGCCAGCCGCTCCGGCGACTGATCGAGGAGCACCACGATCTCGGCTTCGCGCCCTTTGGTCTTTTTCAACCCCTCCCGCAATCCCGTCAACGTGAAGAAATAAAAGCGGCTCGGGCACGCGAAGTATTCGTGAAGCAGATTGTGCCCATGGAATTTCGACCAGACGAGTGGCAGCAGACCCTGCCCGGTGCCGAGGCCTTCGTGCACGACCGCGTTTTGCACGACGGCACCGAAGGGGCGCTCGACCTCGCCGAACGAACCGGGCTCGCCCGTGATCGACGCGACACCCGCTGCGTGAAGCAATTCGAAAAGGTGCGACGCGACCTGCTCATCCCCGGCGAGATAAATGGGCAACCGATCCAACCCCTGCAGATCGCAGATGTTGGCCTCACCCGTGCACCGCAGGCGCAAACGCAATGCGCCGCGTACATGCGTATGAGGCGGCACATAGCGGTCGAGCATGGGTATATCGGGTGGAATCCCCGTAAGCCGCGCCTCGGTAATCTCCAGCGGGTACAGCGTGACGTCCTGGCTGGTGCGGAATTCGCAAGCCGTTTTCTCGCCCGGTGGCGTGCGGCTTTTCAGTGCCGTGCCACGCGGCACAGAAAACCCCTCGACGAGATTGCCTTCCTTCGGGCTCGGAAAAAACCGCGCGACCGCCATCGACGGCGTGGGCGCAACGTAGTTCGGATAGATCACCTCGAGCAGTCGCCCCGTGAAACGGGGAAACTCCGCATCGAGCTTGAGTTGCATGCGCGCGGCCATGAAGCTGAACGACTCGATCAGCCGCTCGACATACGGGTCGGTCATCTCGCCGGCCTGCATCCCGAGCCGGCGCGCGATCTTTGGATGCATCTGCGCAAACTCGCCCGCCAGTTCGCGCGTGTACAGAAGTTCCTGGTTGTAGTAGTCGAGCAGTCGCGGGTCCATATATGTGTCCTGTGCTGGTCAGCGGGTGCTCGCGTGCAGGCGGCTCGTTTCCAGATCCAGCGAGCTTTGCACCATGAACTCCAGCGGATAAGGGTTCATGTCGATCATTCCCCGGATTTCGAAGGCCAGATGGTTGTATCGCCCCTTGCTATCCATTTCCGTCAAGGGCACGACCTTTACTGAGTCGGGAATGAGCCGAGGTTCGAACTCCCGGATTGCTCGCCGGATCGTCTCTTCGAGGTCTGCCCACTTATGTGAGGCCACGAATGCGCCGGCGAGCGGCGGCACACCGAAATTGATCGTCGATGCTGCAGCATGCGGATAGCGCTTGCGGTCAATCAGATCTTCGATGCTGGTCGCGTTCAGCAGAAACGCCAGATCGCGCTGGACGATGTCGCGCAACTGCGTGCGTGTGACGGCATATTCATCCGGCGTCTCGATTTGCCGGTGAGGCGCATCATCACGCAGCCTGTCGAGCAGCGTGGGCATCAGAAGCGCATCCGCCCGGCGCGGTGCGGCCGCCGTCCGATCGGGTAGATAGCGTTTGCGACTCATCGGGCCTGCCCTCTCTCCGCGTCGCAATATGCACCACTATCGTCGACCTGTTCAACGCCAAACTCGCACTCGGCCAGTTCGAACAGATCGAAGTCGCCAGCGCTCGTCGTCCACGTCTTCCGCCCGGAAGCGATCACACCTGTCCGTCCGGCATCACGCCATATCGTTTCGCAGCCCAGCTGGAGCGCTTCTGGAACGCGCTCCACCGGATCAGCGGCAATCGGATAGCGTGCCGGCATAAATCCACGCACGACAGTGCCGTCCTTCAGCGTGAGCGTGCACGACGCCCACACGAGGTCGATCAGCGTCGTCGGGCGTTCGATCCGCCAACTGCGGATGTCTGCGAGCGAAAGCCATCGATAGCGGCCAGCCGTCATCACCTCGCAGACGGGACCCAATCGCGAGTCGCTGTCGCCGATCCAGTCGAATGTGTGCCCGGCGCTCTTACCGCTGACGAGCGGCGCAAGTTCGAGCGCGCGTTCGCGCGCCTCATCCGATGCATCGAGTTGGCCTTTAGCGGCAAGTCGAAGCGCGTCGAGCATACCTTCCATCCATCCGCTGGCGCCGTCGACCACCACACCGGGTTTCTGCAACCCTGCCATCACTTTCCCGCGCCACAACTCCGCACGGACGAGATCGCGACACGCCTGCGCGACGGACGCCTGTGACAGTTCGAGTTGGGCGTAGACCTGAAGTTGCTGCACGGCGCGCGGCCACTCATACGTGATACAGAGCAACTGAAACAGTGTCCAGCGATGTGCGGCCAGCGCTGGCTGACGGCGAATCTCCGCTTCGACATGTGCAATCTGTGTAGCGGGCGAAACGTGGCGCATGGCGCCCGAAGTAACGTGCTGCATCGGCTGGCCGGTCATTCGTTCTATTCTGAATTCGTGCGATTCGAGGAGTGATCCAGCACAGCCAATGGGCTGTCGATGGCGAGCGTGTGATGGTCGCGCCGCGCTACCGTCGGCGGTACCGCCGCGGCACGGCGCGCCGCCGCCATGTGGTATTCAGGAGGCGCAAACAACCTCAGGACTTCAGGTATCGCCTCGGGCTGCCCGACATCGGAAGCACCACGACGCAATGGGCCAAACGCGTCTTCCACTTTCTCGATATCCGATAGCAAATCCCCGAGGGGCGCGGACATGTCGTCGCGACGATCGTCCCCCGCAGAGAACAGCGTCCATGCGTCGTCTTGTTGCGGCAGCGTCGAGCTCAGCCATGGAGCAGACGGAAAGGCATGCGGCGACTCGAGCGCCTGGTAATACTGATTCTTGAGCGCAGCCATGAGATCGGCACGATCGATGTGGCCGGGCGACTGGTTGCGTTCTCGAACTGACGCCTCGCGCGTCGAATCCGCCGAAGCACCCAACAGAGCAAGGATCGCGTTGTTATCGAGCGATGCACCCGGTGAAAACTGCTCCGTCCGGATGCTGCCAGGCGAGTTCCCCTCTGCTCTTTCCAGCGACGCGCCGCAATCCGACCCGCTGGCGACATCGCGTGTCCATGAAGCGCGTCGCCCATTTATTCGGCTACTGCGCGAGGGCGAAGGCTTACGGAAAATCGTGCTGAAGTACATGGGAAATGTCATTACATTGCGTCAATTTCGGATGCTTTTCGATGAGACTTGATCCACGAAGGATAAGCATACCGAATTAACTCACAACCGGAATATGATGTCCATAACAAACTTCGACAGCCAAAAATCAAACCTAGAGCTTTAATTCGAGATAAATTTAAAATCCCATAAAGACTTGAGAGATTATGAGAATCGCCTTGTACGAATCACCCTACCCATATAAGAAAAATCACGCACCAATAGAACATTGAAAATTCTTGAAAATGATCTTTTACCGATCATTTTTCCGTTTATTTTCATATATTTATACATGAACCATGGAGCAAAAATTCTTCTACATCCAGACTTGCTCCTTACCATATATCAATAAACCTCCAAATAATATATGAGATAAACCACCCCCAATCCCGACATTGACTGATTCAAGTTGAGACTCGCATAATTCAAAAACCGGCATAAAACGGTTGGCTTTTCTTTCGAAATCACACAAACAAGGCAGGCTATCGAAAGTTTGCCTTGCGAGGGAAGGAACGCCCTGTTCGATACGCAATACTAATAAATTCAATAGAAGACCAGTTCATGACGATTTCTCGCCAGGCGCTGTTCGGAAAACTCGGGGCCACCCTCTTCCGCAGCATCGAGTCCGCCACGACGTTTTGCAAACTGCGCGGCAACCCTTACGTGGAGCTCGCCCACTGGTTGCATCAACTGATGCAGTTAGCGGACAGCGACCTGCATCGCATCGCGCGTCATACGGGTATCGATCCCGCCACGCTGCGACGTGATCTCGCCCGGGCACTTGCTGCATTGCCGACTGGCGCCGGTTCGATCAGCGACTTCTCGCATCACATCGAACTCGCCATCGAACGCGCATGGGTGCTCGCCACGCTCGAGTTCGCGGATCGGCGCGTACGTGGCGCGTGGTTTGTCGCCGCAATCGCCGGAACCCCGGAATTGCGGCGCGTGTTGCTTTCCATATCGCCGGCGTTTGGACGGATTCCCGTCGACGTACCTTCTGACGAACTGGTCGCCTGGATCGACGGTTCACCCGAAGCGTCCGACTCGCCCTACGACAACACGGATTTTTCCGCCGCAGTGCCCGGTGAAGCATCGCAAGCGCTGCCGACAGGTTCGAATGGGACGCCTCTGGACCAGTACTGCACCGATCTGACGGCACGGGCCCGCGCCGGCGAGATCGACGTCGTGACGGGCCGTGGACAGGAAATCCGCACGATCATCGACATCCTCCTGCGTCGCCGGCAAAACAATCCCCTGCTCACCGGCGAGGCGGGCGTCGGCAAGACGGCCGTGGTCGAAGGACTGGCTCTCGCCATCGCCAGCGGCGACGTGCCTCCCGCACTGGCCGACGTGCGGCTGATGACGCTGGATGTCGGTGCGTTGCTTGCCGGCGCGAGCATGAAAGGCGAGTTTGAATCGCGCCTGAAAGCGGTGCTCGACGCCACCATCAAATCGGCGGCGCCCACCATCCTGTTCGTCGACGAAATCCACACCCTCGTCGGTGCAGGCGGACAGGCGGGAACGGGCGACGCCGCGAATCTGCTCAAGCCTGCGCTGGCGCGCGGGACGATGCGGATGATCGGCGCGACGACGTGGTCCGAATACAAGCGGCACATCGAGAAAGACCGTGCCCTCACGCGGCGCTTCCAGGTGCTACAGATCGCCGAACCACAGGAGCCCGCGGCCATCGACATGGTGCGCGGCCTTACGAAGACATTCTCCAACCATCACGGTGTCGTCGTCCGCGACGAGGCGATCCGAGCCGCCGTTGCGCTGTCGCACCGCTATATCCCGTCACGGCAATTGCCCGACAAGGCCATCAGTCTGCTCGACACGGCATGCGCGCGCGTGGCCCTGTCACAGCATGCGCCGCCCCGCGAACTGCAGGCCGTGCGCCAGAAGCTTCAAGCGGCAATCATCGAACGCGACCTGCTCGAACAGGAGGCACGCATCGGACTCGATGCGCAGAAGGCGCTCGCAGCGGCAAAGGCGCGAATCAGTGCATTCTCCACCGAAGCAAAAGCAATCGACGCGCATTGGCAAGCTCAACTTTCAGCCGCCAAGGCGCTCGCCGCGGCGCGTGAAGCCGCAATCGCAGAGAACGACACACAGCACGACAACGCCGCGCCGACCGTCGCAATGCTCGCCGAACTTGAACAGGTCCTTCACGATTTGCAGGGCGAAACACCATTCGTATTTCCCGAAGTGGACGAAGCGATCGTCGCGAAAATCGTCTCCGACTGGACTGGAATCCCAGTGGGCCGCATGGTCACAGACGAAATCACAGCGGTGCGGGCGCTGCCGGAAACCCTTGCGGCTCGCGTGATCGGACAGCCGGAGCCGTTGCGTCAAATCAGCGAGCGGGTCCAGACAGCGCGCGCCGGCCTTACCGATCCGAAGAAGCCTTTGGGCGTGTTCCTGCTCGCGGGTCCGTCCGGTGTCGGCAAGACGGAAACCGCGTTAGCGCTCGCTGAAGCGCTCTATGGCGGCGAACAGAACCTGATCACGATCAACATGAGCGAGTATCAGGAGGCCCACACCGTCTCTGGCCTCAAGGGTGCGCCGCCGGGATACGTCGGCTATGGCGAGGGCGGCGTGCTGACGGAAGCCGTGCGGCGCCGCCCGTATTCAGTCGTGCTGCTGGACGAAATCGAGAAGGCGCACCACGACGTGCACGAGCTGTTCTTCCAGGTCTTCGATAAAGGCTATATGGAGGACGGCGATGGCCGCTACATCGACTTCCGCAATACGACGATCCTGTTGACGAGCAACGCAGGTTCTGACCTGACAACAACCCTGTATGCGGACGCAGCCCTTGCCCCCGACCACGAAGGCCTGCGTGAAGCGCTGACGCCCGAACTGCTGAAGGTCTTTCCCGCGGCATTTCTCGGGCGTGTGACCGTCGTGCCGTACCGGCCGCTCGCGCATGCGTCGCTTGCAAGCATCGTGCGTCTGCATCTTGGCCGCGTCGCGCGCCGCATGGCCGACAGTCACGACATCGTCCTGCACATCAGCGAGCACGTGGTCGACTACATCGTTGCGCGCTGCCTCGTTCGGGAAACAGGCGCTCGCGTGCTGATCGGATTTATCGAACAGCACATTCTGCCGAGACTCTCCGCACTCTGGCTCGACGCGTTTTCGTCGAAGCGCACGCTGTCGCGCATCGATATCGACGTCGCCGACTGCAATGCCGCTCCGTCCACAGCAATCGTGTTCGCCGCGGTCGACAGCACTGCAATGGAAGACGCCGCCTCTCCTGTTCCCGTCGGCGAGATCCAATAACCCTCCCGACTATTTCCCACGCTTACGGAGTCATGCATGTCCGCTTCAAATAGTTCGCAGAAGTTCATTGCGCGCAACCGCGCCCCGCGTGTTCAGATCGAGTATGACGTCGAGGTTTACGGTTCCGAGAAGAAGGTGGAGCTGCCGTTTGTGATGGGCGTGCTGGCCGACCTTTCCGGCAAACCCGTCGAGCCGTTGCCGGCCGTCGCCGATCGCCGCTTCCTCGATATCGACGTCGACAATTTCGACGAGCGCATGAAGGCCATCAAGCCGCGCGTCGCATTCGCCGTGCCGAACACACTCACGGGCGAAGGTCAGTTGATGGTCGATATGACCTTCGAAAGCATGGAGGACTTCTCGCCTGCTGCCCTCGCCCGCAAGGTCGAGCCGCTGCGCGAACTGTTGCAGGCCCGCACCCAGCTGGCCAACCTGCAAACCTACATGGACGGCAAGTCCGGTGCCGAAGCACTTGTCAACAAGCTGCTGGCCGATCCCACTTTGCTGAAAGCGCTCGCCGCCGCGCCGAAACCGAAAGCGGCAGACGCAGCAGAACAGGACGACCCAGCCAACACGCTGAACTGATCGCCGGGCGTTGACGGAACCCATTCCAGCACGAACCGACTCCAGCACGACAGAGGAAATACGATGGCAACACAACAGGTACAGGCCTCATCCAGAGCCGCGACACACACGCAGAGCGATTTTTCACAACTGCTGTCACAGGAGTTCCGCCCCAAGACCGAGGCGGCTCGCGAAGCCGTTGAATATGCGGTGCAGACGCTCGCCGAACAGGCGCTGCGGCAGTCGACTACGATCAGCGACGATGCGTACAAAAGCATTGAAGCCATCATCGCGCAGATCGATCACAAGCTTTCGGAACAGATCAACCTCATCCTTCACCATCACGATTTTCAGAAGCTGGAATCGGCGTGGCGCGGCCTGCATCACCTGGTATCGAACACCGAAACCGATGAGCGCCTGAAGATCCGCTTCATGGATGTGTCGAAGGAAGAACTGCGTCGCACCATCAAGCGCTACAAGGGCCTGGCATGGGATCAAAGCCCGCTCTTCAAGCAGATTTATGAAGAAGAGTACGGCCAGCTCGGCGGCGAACCGTATGGCTGTCTCGTCGCCGATTACTACTTCGATCACACGCCGCCCGACGTCGATCTGCTGGGCTCGATCGCGAAGATCTCGGCAGCGGCACATACGCCCTTCATCTCGGGCGCTTCGCCGTCGGTGCTGCAAATGGAGTCGTGGCAGGAACTCGCAAACCCGCGCGACCTCACGAAGATCTTTACGCAGAATCTCGAATACGCGCCGTGGAATTCGCTGCGCAACACGGAAGACGCGCGCTACATCGGACTCGCGATGCCACGCTTCCTGTCGCGTCTGCCGTATGGCGCCCGCACGAACCCCGTCGACGAATTCGATTTCGAGGAAGACACCAACGGCTCCGACCATCGCAACTATGCGTGGGCGAATGCGGCGTATGCGATGGGTGTCAATGTCAATCGATCGTTCAAGCTGTACGGCTGGTGCTCGCTGATTCGTGGCGTCGAATCGGGTGGCACCGTCGAGAACCTGCCGTGTCACACGTTTCCGACCGACGACGGCGGCATCGACATGAAGTGCCCGACGGAAATCGCGATTTCGGATCGCCGCGAAGCCGAACTGTCGAAAAACGGCTTTATCCCGTTGGTACATCGCAAGAACACCGATCACGCGACGTTCATCGGTGCGCAGTCGCTGCAAAAACCGGCCGAATATTACGACCCGGATGCGACGGCCAATGCCAATCTGTCGGCCCGCCTGCCGTATCTCTTCGCATGCTCGCGCTTCGCGCATTACCTCAAGTGCATCGTGCGCGACAAGATCGGCACGTTCCGCGAACGCGAGGACATGCAGCGCTGGCTCAACGAATGGATCATGAACTACGTCGATGCCGATCCGGCTAACTCGTCGCAGGAAACCAAGGCACGCCGTCCGCTGGCGGCGGCCGAGGTCGTGGTCGAGGACGTCGAGGGCAACCCCGGCTACTACCAGGCGAAGTTCTTCCTGCGTCCGCATTTCCAGCTCGAAGGACTGACCGTGTCGCTGCGTCTCGTCGCACGGCTGCCGTCCGTAAAGGAAGCGGCCTGACCGGCTTCGACCACTCGATGCACCACGTGATCTGTCGTCGAAGCCGACGACAGATCCACCCTCACAGGAGATGCGATGGCCTGGACGTACAACCAGAGAACGGGAACGCTTACCGCTCCCGATGGACAGTTGACTGCAACGGATGGTTATTCGGGAGCGGGGCAAGGTCGCAACAATCCCGCAATGGAAAGTGAAGCAAACGTCGGTCCGATTCCTCGCGGAACCTATCAGATCCGAAGCGCACGACACTCGGTCCACACAGGACCCGTGTCGATGGATCTCGCACCGGGTACGGGCACCCACACTTTCGGTCGCAGCGCCTTTCTGATTCACGGCGACAACCTCACCCATACGGCGTCGCACGGTTGCATCATCCTGCGCCGAGAAGTTCGCGAGCAAATCAATGGAAGCACCGACAGGAAGCTGATTGTCCAATGAAGCGACATCTTCACTGCGCGCTTGCGCTGCTCGTTGCTGCGAGCCCCGTCTTCGCGCAACCGCTCACGCCTGCACAGGTTACGCGAGACATCCAGGCCCATGGCGCGCGCGCCACGGTGCAATCTCTGAACCGCGCGGGACGCCTCGACGCGGTTCTGAACCAGATCGCGACGGGAAACACGGCATGGGTCCGCCTTTCGCGCAGTTTGGCAAAAGGCACTGACGCGGGAGATTCGACCGGGCTGAGCGTCGCCCTTGCGCGGGCGCTGCCAAAGAATCCCAAAGCCGTGCTCGGCGTACTCGATGACGGGCCAGTCACAGGGGCGACGGTCGTGTGCAGCGTTCCGTTCATCGAACCCACGCCGCGTGAGATAAAGGACTACCTGGAGCGCGCCATTCCCGCGGTGAAGGGCACTTCGGTGTCGGAGCGTCTGCCGCAACGCGCACCCTGCCTGCGAGCATTGGAGCGCGTCGCAGAGCAAACATCAGCGCATTCATCGTAATCAAAGTGGCAACCGCAGCGGAACAGAGCATCCCCTGATTCGGCAAGGATGTCCGTAAAGCTAGCGTTGGCAGCATGTTTTTTACTCAAGGAAGGAGTACTAGATGGCACAGGATATTTTCATCAAGATCAACGGCATTGATGGCGAATCGCAGGACGCTGCGCACAAGAATGAAATCGAAGTGCGTAGCTGGGGCTGGCAGATCCTCCAGCAATCGAACATGCATATGGGCTCGGGCGGCGGCGCCGGCAAGGCGACCGTCGAAGACCTGGCGTTCGAACACCTCGTCGACCGTGCAAGCCCGAACCTGATGAAGTACTGCCTGACGGGCAAACACATCGATCAGGCCGTGCTGACCATTCGCAAGGCGGGCGGCAACCCGCTCGAATATCTGAAGATCACGATGAGCGATGTGATCGTCACACAGGTGCAACCGTCGGGCAGCAATACCGACGACGGCATCCGTGAACAGGTTCGTCTGTCGTTTGCCAAGGTCAAGCAGGAATACGTCGTGCAGAACGCCCAGGGCGGCAGCGGCGGCGCCGTCACGGCCGGCTACGACATCAAGCTCAACAAGGAAGCGTAAGCACCTTGCCATATGAGGTCCGGCGCGCGCCGGACCTTTCCACGCTCTACTCTCGCCTCTTTACTTCCGATGCGCCCGTCCTCTCGCGTCATTGCACTTGCTTCTGTGCTCGGACTCGCCGCATGCGCGAGCAACGATCCCAAAGCCGTTCACGAACCGGTCAAGATGGACCTGACGGTGACCGCGTCGTCCACTGTCAATCCCGATGATCAGAAACGCGCCGCGCCGATCGTGGTGCGCATTTACGAACTCAAGAACGCCGATGCGTTCAATGCAGCCGACTTTTTTTCTCTGCAAGGCAAAGACAAAACCGTACTCGCTGATGATCTCGTCGTGCGGGACCAGTTTCAACTGCGCCCTGGCGAAACCAGATACATCGAGCGGAATGCGGAGCAGGCAACGACCACTCTGGGTGTCATCGCGGCATACCGCGATCTACCGAATGCCGTATGGCGCGCCACCTGGTCGCTGCCACCCGCGCCACCGGCCGCGTGGTATCGCTTCGCGCCGAAACTCAAACTGACGATCAATCTCGACACCAGTGCGATCAAGATCACCGATGCACAACAACAGAACAAGTAACGGACCCTACGCATGAGCTGGTATAACAAGGTCACCTGGAGCGAGGGACTGTTCCTGCGTCCGCAACTCTTTCAGCAGCAGGAACGCTACATCGAGTATTTCGCACACAAGCGCGCTGCTCCCCTCTCGCCTTTTTTCTTCGGGTTCTCGCACTACGCGATCGACACAGAAGCGCTCGCGCTCGGCAAGGTCATCGTCAAGTCGGCGAGTGGTGTGTTCGCAGACGGGACGCCATTCGATACGCCAGGCACTACGCCGCCGCCCGCGCCGCTGACGGTGCGCGCCGAACATCTGGACCAGGTCATCCATCTCGCCGTGCCCATCCGCGTCCCCAACGCGGAGGAAACGACGTTCGACGAATCGTCGCATTCGCTGGCGCGCTACGCGGTATTCGATACGGAACTCCGCGATACGAACTCCGTCGGCCAGGGCCCCAAAACCGTCCAGCTATCCAATTTGCGGCTGCGGCTCGTGCCGCAGAAAGAAATGACCGATGCGTGGATCGGATTGCCCCTCACGCGGGTCAAGACGCTGCGCGCGGATGGCAGCATCGAACTCGACGACACGCTCATTCCGCCCGTTTCCGGATACGGTGCAAGCGCGCTGCTGATGAGCTGGCTCGCGAAGATTCACGATCTCACCCGTCTGCGCGCCGATGCGCTCGCCAAACGACTCACAGGCAGCGACGGCCAGGCCGGCACCGTTGCCGAAGTCTCGGACTATCTGCTGCTGCAAACGCTCAACCGCTACGAACCGCTACTGCAACATGTGCGGCGCGTCCCGACCACCTCCCCCGCCGATCTGTACGCGCTGCTGCTGAGCATGGCGGGCGAGCTCTCGACCTATGTGCGCCCGGAAACACGCCGGCCGCTCGAGAGCCATCCGCCCTACCAGCACATCGAGCCGCATGTCTGTCTGAAGCCTGTCGTCGATGATACGCATCTGCTACTCAACGCGGTGCTGGTTCGCAGCGCACAAAGTATTCCATTCGCCGATGCGGGATACGGCATGCGCAACGCGGTGGTCGATCCGGGGGAAATGCGCAGCTTCAATTCGCTTGTGCTTGCCGTGTCGGCGCAGATACCGCCCGATGCCCTGGTCCAGCAGTTTGCGATGCAGGCCAAGATGGGACCGTCCGAACGTCTGCCCGATCTGGTGCGCTCGCATTTGCCGGGCATTGCCCTTCAGGCACTGCCAGTGCCGCCTCGTCAGATTCCGTTCAACGCGGGCTTTGTGTACTACGAGCTCTCACGTACGGGCCCCTTGTGGGAGGCAGTCGCGCGGCACGGTGGCATCGCGCTGCACGTGGCGGGCGACTTCCCCGGGCTCAGGCTGGAACTGTGGGGCGTGCGCGGATAGCGCGGCACGCTCGAAGACAGGTGCGCTTCGTGAGAAGCGCCCGTTCATATGACATCAGGGGAACACAGTGAATCCAGACTCAGGACTGCCCTATTCCAGTACGGCCGTGGCACCGGACGACCGTCCCACGCACTCCGGTATGCACAGGGCCACTGGCGAGCCCGCATCCGATCCGAAACCGGATCCGACGGCCGAGCTACTGGCGAGCGTCCCAGCGGGTGAGTCGCCCGCTATGCGTCTGCGAGCCGTCGAAGCAGCACGCAATCCGCTGCTTGAAGCTGCGCGGCCGTTGCTGCGCGCGCTCGCCGACGTGCCGAACGATCTCGACTCGAAGAGTATCGATCAGTTACACGTGCTGCTGAAACAGGAGATGCGCGTCTTCCAGCGACTCTGCGAACAGGCCCGGATCCGGCGCGATCATATGATCGGCGCCCGATACTGCCTCGCGACCGCGCTCGACGAGTCTGCCGGGCAGACGGCCTGGGGCAAGCGGGAGACCGGCGTCGAATGGATTCGCAAGGGGCTCGCCACCGAGTTCCACGAGGACCGCCAGGGCGGCGACAAGATCTATTTGCTGATCGGGCGGTTGATGTCCGAGCCGCAGGAGCATCTCGATCTGCTCGAGGTCATCTATCGCATTCTGAGCCTCGGCTTCATGGGTCGCTACCGGCACGAGGCCGATGGGGCTCGCAAGCACGACGCCGTGCGTCAGCGGCTTTACAACGAAATCCAGACGCAGCGAGGCGTGGTGCCGATCGCCCTCTCGCCTCGCGCGCAGTCCGACGCGCGCGGGAAACGCATGTCGTTCTACGACTTTCCGGTCTGGATTACGTTCGCCGTGCTTGGGTTGATATTGCTTGGTCTGTTCGGCTGGTTCAAATATCACCTGCTTGATCATGGCGCAGTCGTGGAGAAGCAGATCGTCGACATCGGCCATATGACGCCGCCACCTGCCCCACGGTTGCCGCACCTCAAGGAACTGCTGAAGAACGAGATCGACGCCGGCACGGTCAGCGTCGATGAAGATGCACGTCATAGCTCAGTCACGTTCAGGGGCGACGCGATGTTCCCGCCGGGCGGCGTCAACGTGAATGCAGCCATGGGTCCGCTGATCGCGAAAATCGCCAGCGAAGTCGGCAAGGTGCCCGGCAAAGTCACGGTCACGGGCTACACCGACGACTTACCCATCAGGAGCCGCCAGTTCGCGTCGAACGATGCGCTTTCGGAAGAACGCGCCACCCAGGTCATGCAGATGCTTCAGGCCGCCGGCGTAGCCGCTGCACGGCTCGAAGCCATCGGCAAGGGGGAGGCGAACCCCATCGGCGATAACAGGACCGCACAAGGCCGCTCGCAGAACCGCCGTGTCGAAATCATGGTCACGCCCTGACCACGCTCATGCCCATCGGGATTCATGTATGAAGAAGGTGTTGTCGTTTCTGATATCGCGCTGGTTCTTTGCGTTCCTCGCGCTGGTGGTTCTCGGACTGTTGATCTGGTTTCTGGGACCCTTTCTCGCATTCGGTGGGCTCAAGCCCTTTGCAAGCGTGGGCATGCGCGTGCTCGTCATTGCGTTGCTGCTGGTTGGCGTGTTGCTCTGGCTCAAAGGCCGCTCGACGAGCATCGTATTCGGTGCCTTGCTGTGCCTGCTGATCTGGTACGCAGCGCCGTTGCTCAGTTTCGGACATACCGAGCCGTTCGCTTCTGTCGCGTCCCGTGTGATTGCCATTGCAGTGGTAATCGCACTCTTTGCTGCGTGCGGTCTGTACTGGGTCGTTCAGAGGATGCGCAGCGACGAAGCATTCCTCAAAAAGGCCCTGACGTTCGGCAACAGGAAAGATCCGTCACCCGCCGCAGGACGGCTGAAAGACGTCGAGACACGCGTCAACGGCGCATTGGCGCGCCTCAAGTCGATGCGTACGGGTGCACGCGGCATAGGACGGCTTTTCCAGGGCACCCGGTACCTGTACGAACTGCCCTGGTACATTGCGCTTGGCTCGACATCCGCCGGCAAGACGAGCGCCTTGCTTAATGCCGGTCTGGCATTTCCGGTTGGCAGTCCCGCACCACGGACGCCGGGCACGACCGTTGGCACGAGGAACGTCGACTGGTGGCTGACGAATGACGCGGTGCTGATCGACACGGCCGGGTACTACACGCATCACGGTGCGTCGACGCAATCATTGCCCGCGCTCCTGGACAAACGTGCCCCGGACGAAAAGAACGCCAGCCGCGATACCACGCGTCACAGCATGGACTTCCCGATGAGCGAGGCCGACTGGCGTCGGCGTATCGATGAAGGCGAGTGGCTTGGCTTTCTCGATCTGCTTCGCCGCCATCGCACGCGCGCGCCGATCAACGGAGCATTGGTAGCAATCAGTCTCGATGTGCTGACGGCGCCCGACCCGTCTGTACGCGCCGCTGAGGCCGAGACGTTGCGCGAACGTCTTGGCGAGTTGCGCGCGAAGCTTGGCATCCGCTTTCCGGTGTATCTGATCATCACACAGATGGACCGGCTGCCAGGGTTTGTCGATTACTTCGGATCGCTGACAGAGGAACATCGCGCGCAGATGTGGGGGTTCACGCTGCCCGTCGCTGGTTCGGCAGGTCAGGACAATCTCGCAGTTGCGTGCGACGGCGAACTGAGGCAACTCGTGACACGTCTTGCGAGCGGCTTGAACACACGCCTCGAGGACGAATACGATACCGACCGTCGCCGACGCCTCGCCGTCCTGCCCGAAGCGTTCGCTGCCCTTGCCGCTCCCCTTGCCGATCTGCTCGCGCAACTGTTCGTCGATTCGCGCTATGACGATACGCAACGACACGCGACACTAAGAGGCGTGTACTTCACCAGCGCCCTGCAGAGCGGGCAAAGCGTCGTCGCCGAACCACTTACCGTCGTGCAGCGACTCACTGCTGGACGCAGCAGCCTCCTGAAAACGGATGTGGCGGCGTCGACCGGCAACCAGAGCTATTTCCTGCACGATCTGTTTGCGAAGATCGTGATTCCGGAGTCGCATCTGGTGCGTCCCAACCTGCGCTGGGAATACCGCTTCCGCTTGCTGCGCCTGCTTGGTCATGCGCTCGGCATCCTGCTGTTCGTCTGGCTCGCGTTGGGTATGCGCATGAGCTTCGGCAACAACAGCGACTATCTCGATGCAATCGCGCGCAAGACGCAGGCACTCGCCGCGAAAGTGGCCGAGCTGTATCGCGAGCCAAAACCGGAGGCCGTCCCCGACACGCTGACTGAAGCCCGCTATCTGCCGACATTGACGGGCCTCGACCTGTCCGCCCCCGATAGCCGCTTCCGTTACGGTCTGTACAGTGCTCCCGGTGTCGTCGATGCGAGCCGCGACATGTATCGCGCGCTCGAAGACAATCTGCTGCTGCCCGTCATCGTCCATCGCCTCGAGGACGTCATCGCGCACGCAATGGCAAACAGGGACGCCAAGAACACGTACGATGCGCTGCGCGTCTACCTGATGCTGTACGACAAGGCGAAATTCAGCGCTACCGATATCAAGGCCTGGGTGCTGGATGACTGGGCGAAGAACGACAGTGCATCGATTTTCGGCGGGCGCGCCTCGATGATCGAACACGTCGAACAGCTTTTCTCTGGCGAGCGTGTCGTCCAGTCGCCGCTCATCCGCAACGACGCGCTGGTTCAGCAGGCCCGGGCGTTTCTCGATGGAAGCAATGCGACACAGCGCCTTTACGATCGCGCCAAAGCGGACATGCAAAAAGAGGCGCCTGACGAATTCACTCTGTTGCGCGCGGTCGGCCCCCAGGCCGGCACCGTGTTCACGCGGGCGAGCGGCGCCCCTTTGTCGCGCGGCGTGGCCGGCCTCTTTACGTTCGACGGCTACCGCAACCTGTTCGACAGGCGCTTGCCGGAATTCGTCCGGGCCGCACGCGATGACGACGCATGGGTGATGGGGCGTTCCTATCTCGGCGAGGCTCAAAAAAAAACGGCTGAAATCGTCAGCACGGCGACGGGCGGCGACGATCCGCTGACGGAAGCGATCCGCCGGCTCTACCTGACCGAATACGCGCAGCAGTGGGATGCATTCCTCGCCGACATCCGCACGGTGACGGGAACCAGCCTCGCGTTCAATCTTCAGGTGCTGCGCCAGTTCGCTGCACCGGACTCCCCGCTCGCCCGGCTCGCGCGCGCGGCCGTGCATGAAACGACGCTCACACAGTCGATGACATCCGCCGACGGCTCGCTTCTGCAAAAGACCACGAACCAGCTCAGCCAGAAAGCCGACAAGACATTCGGCATCCGCGCGGAAGAACGCGTCGAACGCGAACTGGTCGACAGCCACTTCGCGGCGCTGCGCGAGATGGTGACGGGCAACAGCGACACACCGACAGGAAACCAGCCTGCGAGCGCACAGGCCGGCGCGACGGGGCTCGATGGCGTGACGAGCCTGCTCAACGATTACTACACGGCGCTGACCGTCGCCGACAATGCGATCGCGAACAACAGCATGCCGCCCGCCAGCGACGCCGCAGCGAAGCTCAAAATGGCGGCCAACACCATGCCGGCGCCGTTTCGGGAGGTGTTGCTGGGCCTGTCGGTCCAGGGCTCGCACGAGGTGAACCAGGGCATCGGCCAACTGCTTTCGCGCCAGATGCAGGCCGTCGTCAGCGACACCTGCCGGCTGACCGTCGAGGGCAATTACCCGTTCGCTCCCGACAGCACGCGTGACGTGAACATCGACGACTTCACGCGCGTGTTCGCGCAAGGCGGGGTGATCGACGATTTCTTCGCAAAGAATCTGGCGCCATTCGTCGACACATCCTCCACACCGTGGCGCTACCGTACTTTGCCCGGTGCGACCGAGCCGGTGCAGGGTCCCGACCTCGAACCGTTCCAGCACGCCAGGCAGATCCGCGAGACATTCTTCGGGGACCAGGGCAAACAGTTGCTGTGGAAGACGGATATTCGTGTGCCGGAACTGGACCCGACCGTGACCTCCTTCGCGATCGACATCGACGGCCAGAGCACGCAGTACCAGCACGGCCCCGTCACGCCGTTCCCGGTCAGTTGGCCGGGTCCGCGCGGCGGCGTGCATGCCGAAGTCACCGCGAGTCCTCGCATTCACGCCGAAACCTCCACGATCGCCGCGGACGGCCCCTGGGCTCTGATGCGTCTGCTGCGAAAAGGGCAGATCATCCAGACCGCCACGCCGGGCCGCACGCGCGTCGCATTCGATTTCGACGGACGCAAGGCGGTACTCGACCTCGCCAGCGCCGGCAGCGTCGCCAATCCGCTGACGAGCGATGTCCTCACCACGTTCCGCTGCCCCAGCTCGATGCCGATGTTCAGTCTGCCCGACAGCGGGCCGCCGCCCGGCTTACCGCCGGCCGCGGCCGGAGCGAACCCGGCTCGTGCCAACTGATACAGAACAGGCAATTTTTGCAGGGCCAGTTCGATGGGCGGCGGATTTCGAGTGGTCGGTCACAGCGTATAGCTGGCAATCACGAAACACGGCGCAGTGTTGTACGTTTACACAGTATTGCGCCGTGTTCATTGAATAGTCGAACGTCCGCAACCGTCTATCCGCGTATTGGACGTCGCCCGGAATCCGTTGGGCGCGCGAGACCTTCGAACCCTTCGAGGCCGACTCGCCGTGAAGCAGCGCAGCCAGCCACGCCAGAATTCGTCGCCGAGCCCGTTTGCCCCGACCGGTCCTCCCGCTCGACGGTTGGCCCACGCTCCATCCCCGTCCGTCATCGTCACGCCGCTCCCCGGTGATACACTCCCATCACCGTTTCCCATCCCTTTCCTATGAAATTCTGTTCCGTCTGCGGCCACGCAGTGAGCCTGAGCATTCCGCCCGGCGACAACCGTGAGCGCTTCGTCTGCGCGAGCTGCGGCACCGTGCACTATCAGAATCCGCGCAATGTGGTCGGCACCGTCCCCGTCTGGGATGACAAGGTGCTGCTGTGCCGTCGCGCGATCGAACCGCGCTACGGCTTCTGGACCCTGCCCGCAGGCTTCATGGAAATGGGCGAGACGACGTCGGAAGCCGCCGCGCGCGAAACACTGGAAGAAGCCGGCGCGCGCGTCGAAGTGCAGAACCTGTACACGTTGCTGAACGTGCCGCACGTGCATCAGGTGCATCTGTTCTATCTCGCGCGGCTGCTCGATCTCGACGTCGAAGCGGGCGAAGAGAGCCTCGAAGTGCGCCTCTTCGAAGAGCACGAAATTCCATGGGGCGACATCGCGTTCCCGACCGTCGCGCAAACCCTGCGCTTCTTCTTCACCGACCGCGCGTCGGGCAACTACGGTCTGCACACGGGCGACATCTTCCGCTCGCTGCGCGACGGCTGACCACCACCACAGCTGTCGCATGGTTCCCTGGCTAGGCCCCGACGATCCGTTTCCACCCGTCGAACGCGCGCTGTCCGCAGCGAGCGGCGCGCCGGGCTTGCTCGCGGCAAGCGCGGACCTGTTGCCGTCGCGTCTCATCGACGCGTACCGGCGCGGCATTTTCCCGTGGTACTCGGACGGCCAGCCCGTGCTCTGGTGGACACCCGACCCGCGCATGGTCCTGCGTCCGCGCGAGTTCAAGATCTCGCCTTCGCTGAAAAAGACACTCAAGCGCGTGCTGCGCGACGACGCATGGGAAATCCGCGTCGACGCTGACTTCCCCGCCGTGATGCGCGCCTGCGCGCTCGCGCCGCGCCACGGCCAGCGCGGCACCTGGATCACGTCGGACGTGATCGAGGCTTACACGGCATTGCACCGGCGCGGCGAAGCGCACAGCATCGAAACGTGGCACGAGGGAAAGCGCGTCGGCGGCTTGTATGGCGTGTCGTTCGGCAAAATGTTCTTTGGCGAATCGATGTTTGCGGACGTCACCGATGCATCGAAAATTGCGCTCTCCGCGCTCGTCTTCCACTTGCGACGTCACGAAATAGAAATGATAGACTGCCAGCAGAACACGTCGCATCTGGCGTCGCTGGGCGGCCGCGAGATCGCGCGCAAGGCGTTCGTCGCGCATGTGCGCGCGAATGTCGACGCAGCGCCAATCCCCTGGTCGTTCGACAAGACCGTCGTGCGCGATCTTTTTGCGCCGGCGGCGTGATGCGTAGCGTCGTCGAGGGCCGACGCCGCGTGAACGATGACAATCGCCATGGACGCGTCCGCCGGGCACGCTGCAAGCTACCGTCGAGCAGCGAGCCGGATTGGCAAATCCAGAAACGCTTCGAGAGCTGCTAACGTGACTCACCCGAATGAGCTGCCGCTTTCACCGCTTTCGGCGCTGCAATTCTATGCAACAGCGCCTTACCCTTGCAGTTATCTGGAAGGGCGCGTCGCGCGCTCGCAGGTTGCGACGCCCAGCCATCTGATCAACTCCGACGTCTATACCGAACTCGTGCGCGCAGGCTTCCGCCGCTCGGGCGTGTTCACGTACCGGCCTTACTGCGACGGCTGCCGCGCGTGCGTGCCCGTGCGGGTGCCCGTCGAACGCTTTACGCCGAACCGCACGCAACGGCGCGTGTGGAAACGGCACGGCAACCTGATCGCCACCGTCGCGCCGCTGCATTACGACGAAGAGCACTACGCGCTCTACATGCGCTATCAGTCGGCGCGCCACGCGGGCGGCGGCATGGACCGCGACAGCCGCGATCAGTACGAGCAGTTCCTGTTGCAAAGCCGCATCAATTCGCGCCTCGTCGAATTCCGCGAGCCCGCCAATCCCGGCTATGCGGGCCACCCCGACATGCCCGGCACGCTGCGCATGGTCAGCATGATCGATATTCTCGGCGACGGACTGTCGTCGGTGTATACGTTCTTCGATCCCGACCTGCCGCACACGAGCTTCGGCACCTACAACATCCTCTGGCAGATCGAGCAGGCGCGCAGCCTCAAGCTGCCGCACGTGTATCTCGGTTACTGGATTCGCGAAAGCCCGAAGATGGCTTACAAGGCCAATTTCACGCCGCTCGAAGGGCTTTTCGACGGCACATGGAAGGTGCTCGACCCCACCGCGCTGGACCTCTCCCCCGTCGATGCCGCGAAAGCCGGCATACGCGGGATACGCGGCGAACGAGGCTGATCTGCTTTCGCGCAGTCGCGGCCGCCCGCGACGCCCGATCCCTTCAAAACCGAAACGTCGATAGCCGCCGCGCCGAACCGTTAAAATAGCGGGTTCTCATTTTCAGCCGCCAGGCGCCCCGCCGTGTTCAGTTCCCTCTATCCGCTCGTACGCGCCCAACTCTTCCGCATGGACGCGGAAGACGCCCACCATCTCACCCTGCGCATGCTCGGCGCGGCCGGACGCACCGGCATCGCGGGCGCGCTCGCGCCGCACGTGCCCGATTCGCCGCGCACCGTGATGGGGCTCACGTTCCGAAACCCGGTCGGTCTCGCGGCGGGTCTCGACAAGGATGGCGCATGCATCGACGGTCTGGCGGCGCTCGGCTTCGGTTTCATCGAAGTCGGCACCGTGACGCCGCGCGCGCAGCCGGGCAATCCGCGCCCGCGCATGTTCCGCTTGCCGCAGGCGAACGCCGTGATCAACCGGATGGGCTTCAACAACGCAGGCGTCGACCAGTTCGTGAAGAACGTGCAGGCCGCGCGCTATCGCGGCACGCTCGGGCTGAACATCGGCAAGAACGCCGACACGCCGATCGACCGCGCCGCCGACGACTACCTGTACTGCCTCGAGCGCGTCTATCCGTTCGCCAGCTACGTGACCGTCAACATCTCGTCGCCGAACACCAAGAACCTGCGCCAGTTGCAAGGCGCCGACGAACTCGACGCGCTGCTCGCCGCGCTGAAAGACAAACAGCAGCGTCTCGCCGACCTGCACGGCAAGCTCGTGCCGCTCGCGCTGAAGATCGCGCCCGATCTCGACGACGAGCAGATCAAGCAAATCGCCGATACGCTGCTGCGCCACCGTTTCGAAGGCGTGATCGCGACCAACACGACGCTCTCGCGCACTGCCGTGCAAGGCCTGCCGCACGCCGACGAGGCTGGCGGCCTGTCGGGGCGCCCTGTGTTCGATGCGTCGAATGAGGTGATCCGCAAGCTGCGCGCGGAGGTCGGGAGCGAGGTGCCGATTATCGGCGTGGGCGGGATTTTCTCGGGCGCAGACGCGCAGGCGAAGCTCGATGCGGGCGCATCGCTCGTGCAGCTCTATACGGGCTTCATCTATCGCGGCCCGGCTCTGGTTGCGGAATGCGTGCAGGCGCTCGCCAATCGCCGGGGTTGAGGCAAAAACCGGCGGCGCGCGAACAACCGGCTAGCGATGCAGCCGTAACGCCACGCTATCGCGCCGCCACTGCATCGAGCCGCGTGCCGAACCGGTCGAAGCGCGGCTTGTAGTAGTGATCCGGGTCGAGCGAAAACGCCACGCGGCGCGTGCGGCCCATCAGCTCTTCACGCGGAAAGAAGCCGAAATAGCGCGAATCCGCGCTGTCATCGCGATTGTCGCCGAGCATCAGATATTCGCCCGCGGGTACCGTCACGGGGTCGAACGAGCGGCGCGGGCTGGGCGCGACTTCCGAAAGCCGCACCACATGCGCAACGCCCGCGAAGCGCTCGGTCAGATAGTCCCCGGGCGAAGCGACGTCGCCGGGCAGCGGCGCTAGCGCAAGCGGCTGATAACTCGCGCGCACACCGTTCACGTACAGCACGTTGTCGCGCATCGCGACGATATCGCCCGGCAGACCGATCAGGCGCTTCACGATCAGTTCGTGCGCGGCGGATGAATCGATCGTCACGATGTCGCCGCGCTGCGGATCATGCAGATGCGCGATCGCAATATGCGTAAGCGGCACGCGCAGATCGTAAGCCATCTTGTCGACGAGGATGCGGTCGCCCTCGCGGATGGTCGGCAGCATCGAGCCGCTCGGCACGACGTTCCAGTCGGCAATCGCGCTGCGAAACAGCACCATCAGAACGATAAACGCGGCGAGACTCTTGTACTCGCGCCACAGTCGGGCCAGCATGCGCATCATCGCGCTCCTCGAAACAGCTTGTACACGGAAGGGAAACGAAACCGGCCGGCCAGGTTTTCAGGGGCAAACGGGACGGAACATCCATCCCGCGCCGGCCGCGACGATCCTATCATTGCGCGCGCCCGCGGCGCAGCGTCACTCGCAGGGAAACCTGAGCCCCAGCGCCGCGCGCGCCGCATCGGCCATCGCGATCATCTGGCGCGACTTCGCGTGCGTCATGATGGGACTTTCGAGCTCGCCACTACGAATCAGTTCGCAGAAATGTGCGGTCTCGTAGTTCAGGCCGCCGCCTTCGAACGGCGCATCGAGCTCGACCACGCGACCGTCCACGTAACGCACCGTCGCGCGCGCCGGGTTCCACCAGTTCTCGTGAATCGTGATGTGGCCCAGCGTGCCCGCGATGAACGCATCGCCCTTGCCGAACAGATCCAGTCCGCAAAAGAGCTGTGAGATGCCGCTTTCGTGGCGGCTATTGAGGCTCGCGAACGTATCGACGCCCGTCCGCCCGAGCCGCCCGAGCGTCTGCACGTCGAGCGGCGCGCCGAGCCAGTCGACGGCGAGAAACATCTCGTAGATGCCGATATCGAGCAGCGCGCCGCCCGCCTGCTCGAACGACAGCGACGGATGATCGTCGGGCACGCCCGGCACCGAGCAGCCAGCGCGCACGAGACCGATCGCGCCGATGGGATCGTCTGCGAGATGGGCGCGCAGCTTCCTGTAGAGCGGATAGAACGGCGGCTTCATCGCTTCCATGAAGAGCCGCTGCGAAGCGCGCGCGCTGTCGATCACGCGATCGAGTTGCGCCGCGTTGACCGTCGCGGGCTTTTCGCACAGCACATGGATACCGGCTTCGAGCGCGGCCGTCGCGTAGTGCGCGTGGCTGTCCTGCATGGTCGCGATATAGAGCGCGTCAATGCCGCTTTGAAGGAGTGCGTCGAAGCTGTCGAGCGCCTGTCCGCCATGTTGCTGCGCAAACGTTTCAGCGGGAGCGCGGCGGCGCGACCAGACTGCCGTCGCCCGCGTGTCGGGGACATGCGCGAGGCTTTGCGCGAAACGATGGGCGATGCGGCCTGTGCCAACGATGCCCCAGCGTAATGTCGCGAGATGCCCGGAATGGTGGTGGGTTGCTGCGTTATTCATCGGTCGCAAGAAGAGTGTCCGTCCAGTGAGTGACAGCCGACATTGTCGCCGATGTCGCGTATCACTTCGTCGAACTCGCCTTCGCGCGGCCTGGGGGGCTGCCGGTGCTGCCGGGTGAAACCTGTTGAAACTCGAACTGCGCTGCCTCGTCTTCCTGCTATGCCGCAGCGTCCGGCACGGCACCGCTCAGACGGCTCATCGAGAAGTCGATCAGCGCAATGGACGCCGTTTCCGCTTCTTTCGCATCATGCCGTTCGATCGCCTCGACCACGCGCGAATGCAGCCGCACCGTTTCTTCCCATGCGCTCTGCGGCAGATCGACGAGTGGCTTCAACGCGGACAGTGCACCGCGAATGATGGCGGCCATCTGCTGGAAGAACTGGTTGCCGCTCGCAATCACGATACGCGTATGCAGCGCTTCATCCGCAGTCTGATGCCCGGGTTCGCCGGGCGGGCTGTTGCGGAAAGCCTCGAACGCATCGCGGATCGCGGCGATGTCCGAGGCGTTGCCGCGCGTGGCCGCCTGCGCGGCGGCGCGCGGTTCGATCAGCACACGGAACTCGATCACGTCGCGCAAGAACGTCGGATCGGGCTTCGCACGAAAGCGCCAGTTCACGACATCCTCGTCGATCATGCGCCAGTCGTGCATCGGCCTGATGCGCGTGCCGATCTTGGGCCGCACGTCGAGCATATGACGGGCGAGCAGCATCGACAGCGCCTCGCGCATCACCGTGCGGCTGACGTCGAATTCCTTCGACAATACGTCTTGCGGCGGTAACACCGCACCGTACTTCTCTTCGACGATCCCGGTCACAAGACCATCCATGACCTTGCTGACCAAGGAACGCTCTTTATTGGTTTGTTCCATCATCCTTCTCCCCGATGCGGCGTTTCTCGCCTGCGATGAATGTTGATCACGTGCCCTCGTGTCATTTTTTATTTGTGAACAATACGTTGCGTTGCTTTATCTGGATGCGCCAGTCGGGAAATTACTCGACAGGGTATTCCCTCCGAACAATTGTTTCTTTCGTGTAACGCGTCGTGAAGCGAAGCCTGAATCACATCGCAACCAGCCTGCGCAAATGGGGAAAAATTGCATCGAAAGTACTGCACGCATAGGTCCGATAATCCCTTGCGGTTACATTCGTTACGTTTGTTACCGATCGAATCAATTAGCAGTCCGCATGCAAATCACCAGGACGTATCGTCTCTCACCGCTCCATCCATTGATCTGCCCGTCTGCGTGTCGAGCGTACTGCGCCTCTGCTATCCGATATGTCCTCCTCTAATAACGGTCTGGCCATCATCCTGTGCAAACATGCATCGCGCTCACCCGAATCATCTTCTTTGTCAATCACGCGTCAATGCTTCGATGCAACACATCTGAGCGCCATTGGAACCGATCTTCAGCATCCCACTCTGTACGTGTACCCACACTTTTGTCGCGCTTTGGCATCGAGGCGAGCCATGTGCCTGAAGACGTGCAACGCGTTATCCGCACCCTTGCCATTCCGTGTGCCAACGCACTGACGCCGACGCGTCGCAATCCGTTAAATAGATTCAACCGGCACACCCGTCGCGATTGACCATATGGATCCTCGACTGGCCCTGGCAGCCGCAAGCCCAACGCCGGACTCAACGCCACTAGCGGCTGGCCTACACTCATTGAGGGCTGCGCTCATGAAAACGGTACTGCGACGCATTCTTTCCGAATGGGCACGACTCGACGTGCCACCCGACATGCTCGCCGACGACGCAGACCTCTATGCAGCCGGCCTCTCGGCCATCGGGACCGTGCAGCTGATGCTGTCGATCGAAGATGAGTTCGATGTCGAGATTCCCAACCGGATGCTCAGGCGCGACGTCTTTTCGAGCATCGATTCGCTGGCGGCTGCCGTCACCGAATTGCAGGGGGCTCGCACCGGCAGCGGGATCAACGCGTCGCTGATGCAGGCGGCGGCCTCTGCCGGCGCCTTCTCGCCCGACACCCTGTAGCAGCCGCGCTTACCGTGGTGGCATGTGCCAGCGGGAGCGGCCGCTGCACAGCAGGTCGTCGCGACCGATGAAGAATTGAACGGTCGCGCCTTGATTCTCATCAATGAGACAAACCGGACGCAGACCGCGCAGGTCGAAATCGCCTCGCTGCGTGAATGCGCCTTCAACGTCTCGCGTGCAAGCGCGCCCGCCCGACATCGACAACGCGAGCCACGCGGTGCTCATGAAGCGCTCCATTTGCCCGAGCGCCGCGCTACACAGGCTTTATCCATATAGGCGCGCACGGTGCCGCGAGGACGAACTCCTGGTACTCAACGCGACAAGTCGATTTATTGCTGCAAAACGTTTGCGCTTCCCACACGGCTGGAAGTAGCCCATCCAACTGAAGAATAACGGGACGCGCCAACACTCCTGCGACAGCCGTTGGTATTCGTACGACACAATCGCCTTCTAAAAATCCCGCTCTCCGCCAAAAATCGATTTTCGGTGCGGCAGCACACTAAATTCATGGAACACATCTGAATCAAATCGCGTTCAGAGCGGAATCACTCATTGGTGGGCGTTTCGCCCGTGTTTCATACCTGCGAGGGGCCGAGAGGTATTCGCCCCGCTATTTTCAACCCATGCAAAATCAGTGGGTTAGTCGCTATAAGTTAATATGAATTCTCGAATCCGCCGACAAATGCCATTGTGCAGTTTTGAAACAAAACGATACGTTTTAGCCGATTCGACAAAGTTCCTCGCGACGCTGCGCCGCACCAGCGCTCATTTTCCAGTCGATTGGCACAGTCCTCGCTAGATGGTGGGCGCAGCAAAAATGCCAACGTCGATGCAGAGATTAAAACAACCGCATCGACGGATGGTTGACGGGGCCGGTCTGTACGTATCTCGCCGCGAGCCAGGCGGCAAGACATCGGGAAGCGTGCAGCGCCGGGTTAAAAAACAAGGGGTCGTGCAGGGCACGGCTTCATGCGAGGACCGATCATGTTGACGCTTCAATCCGATCTGCACGGCAATCATTTGCTCGGCGCATTGCCATCCCATGAGTGGCAGGCCATTGCCCTCACCTCGAACTCGTTCATCTGCGCACGGAGCAACTGCTGTGCGATTCGGGTCAACGCATTCATCACGTCTACTTCCCGACCACGGCCATCATCTCGATGCTGTCGACGATGGAAGACGGCGGTTCCGTCGAGATCGCTGCAGTGGGCCGCGAAGGCATGACGGGCGTGCCGGTGCTGACGGGCGGCGAAACCATGCCGAACCGCGTGCAGGTACAGTGCTCGGGCTTCGCGTACCGGATGACGGCACAAGCGCTGCGTCAACAGTTCGCACGCTCGGATTTCCTGCGTCGCCTGATGCTGCTCTACATGCACGCACTGCTCACCCAGGTTGCGCAAACGGCTGCCTGCAACCGGCATCACTCGTTGAACAAGCAACTTTGCCGGTGGCTGCTGATCGAAGTCGACCGTGTCGCATCGGATGATCTGTCCGTCACACAACAGCTGATCGCCGACATGCTCGGCGTGCGCCGCGAAGGCATCACGGAAGCGGCCGGCAAGCTGCACAACGACGGCCTGATCCACCATAGCCGCGGCCACATCCGCGTGCTCGATCGCAAGGGTCTCGAAGCACGCGCATGCGAATGCTACGGCCTCGTGAAACGCGAGTTCGACCGCCTGTTGCCGCGCCTGCGTGAAGCCGAAACGGTGAGCTGAAGTGTGCGGCTGCGATGATGTCGACGGCGTCGATTGCGGTTCGCAGCGTGCAGGTGAGCAATCGACAGCTTTGAACGGTTCCGTGAAGCGATAGCGTGCGGCGTCAGCATTCGGCTGGCGATCGCACGCGATAGCGGATCTCATCGCTCAAACGACGCCTGGTTGTGCCGTGCAAACGTCGAGTTGCAACGTTGATTCAATCTCGTATCGTCTTGCATTCGCCGTACGCTCGATGCAACTTCACATTGCCGATCGATTAGCAATCCGGATTACCTAAGGAATGCGTCGACGATGAACGGACCGTAGACCATGTCATGGCTGATTGCAGCGGATGATGCGCGCGATCCGCTGATGTCGATCCTGTAGAATCGCTCAGCCTATCGTCAGTCGAGTCCACGCTTTCAATGCCCTCTTCTCTCCTTACACCGCCGTCTCCGCAAGAAGTACATGTGTGGGAATGGGATCTCGATCTCTGCGCTGGCGAGTATGACGGGCACTGGGAAACGTTATCGGAAGAAGAATGCGAGCGCGCCAACAAGTTCCGCTTCGAACGGCATCGCCGCCGATACGTGGCAGGTCGCGGCGAACTCAGGCGCCTCCTTGGTCGCTATCTCGCGTTAGCACCGTCGGAGATCATCCTTCGCTATGGTTCGGATGGCAAACCGTTCTGCGCAACCCAGCCTGCTGAATGGACGATCTGCTTCAACCTCAGCCACAGCGAGAATATGGCGGCGCTCGCCATCTCGAACGGTTTCGAGGTCGGCATCGACGTAGAACAGTTCCGCCCGATCGAAGAGAGCTTGCCGCTCGAAGTGTTCTCCGTCCAGGAGCGCGCGCAATTCACCGCGTTGCCGGACGCGGAACGGCAGAACGTCTTTTTTGAGAGCTGGGCGCGCAAAGAGGCCTGCCTGAAGGCGCTCGGCACCGGCTTCATCCTGCCGCCGACCCATTTCGAGTTCGATCTTTCCGTTCACGGCGACACGACACCCCGCCTCGTCGGCGGCGAGGCGGAAGAAGCGGCGCACTGGCGCGTTCTCGCCTTGTCTTCCAGCCCGGCCTGCGCGGCAGCGGTGGCGGCACGACGCACGAACTGGTCGATCGTCAACATGAACTGACGCGTCTCGCACGCCTGTTCGTATCTTCTCGCAGCCAGTTTCGTCGCTCCATTTACATCGCAGTACCAACTAAATATACGGTCGACAATTACGAGCATGCGCCTATCCTCTCTTGCTCGCGAGCCTCGACGCAGTTTCGCCACGCGCAACACCCCTGCCATTCGTTGACCGTCGCGTCGACGCAGCCCTCATTCAGCCGACATTGCGCTTACTGGCAACCCGGCTCACACCACCGAAAGCAGGTCAGGAGCATCGCCACGATGCACCTGTTTGCGGCATCGGGAGCGGCTTGGCGCCATTCCGCACGAACTCCTCTGCTCAAAGTGTTGTTGCGTCGCTCGTGTGTGCGACGGCGTACGGATAGGCATCCCGCAGAAGTTTAACTTTCACTTACCGCAAATTTCGCGTTTGAGGCGTGGACAGCCACGTGCTGCCTGCGCTTCCCGTGACCGGCCCCGCCCATATGAGCGCCAAGCGCCACGCGTGGCTCAGTTCAATACCTTCAGCAAACTTCTGGAGACCGGCAGATGTCACATAGAGATGGATATTTGAGCGACTTGCCGAGCGGCGCAGGTCATGGACCTGGCGTGGCGGCGCGCTTCGATGCCGTATGTGGCGAGTTTGGTGATCATCTCGCTGTGATCGACACGACGGGTGAAGAAAGCTACGCCGCGCTTGGCGAGCGCTCCGCCCGTCTCGCGACCGCCCTCGGCAGCATGGGACTGGAGCGAGGCGATCGTTGCGCCATCATGGTTCCGCGCAGCCGGGACACGCTGGCTTTGATGCTGGCCATCCTGCGTCTGGGTGCCGTCTATGTGCCGCTGGACCCCGCCTATCCCAAGGCACAGCTCGATTTCATCGTGGCCGACTGCTCGCCGAGACTCATCATCGCGGATGGGGCGGCGCTTGCCAGCATTGGCGGACTGGATGGCGTACTGATCGATCTGGCGGAGATCGTCGCGTCGTCGGCGGCTGTCGATCCTGCTCCGATGCATGCGACGGGCCCTGACGACCCGGCGTACATCATGTATACGTCCGGCTCGACGGGCAAGCCCAAGGGCGTGATCGTCCCGCATCGCGCGATTCTGCGCCTGGTGCACGCCCAGACCTTCACTAACCTGTCGCCGGAAACGCGCTTTCTCAACCTCGCGCCGCTCGCCTTCGATGCCAGCACGCTGGAGATCTGGGGTCCGCTGCTGAATGGCGGCAGCGCCGCGATCATCAACGAAGTCCAGCCTTCGCTCGACACGATCGCCTCCGAAATGGCGCGGCTCGGCGTCACGAGTGCGTGGTTCACGGCCGGTCTTTTCAATGCGCTCGCCGACTATCGGCTGGAAGCCTTTCTGCCCCTCAAGGAAGTGCTGACGGGCGGCGACGTGCTGTCGCCCGTGCATATCCGCAAGGTCATGGAAGCGCATCCCGGGCTGCAGATCATCAACGGCTACGGGCCGACCGAGAACACGACATTCACCTGCTGCTACCGCATTCCGCGCGACAGCGAAGCATTGGCCAATGGCGACGCCATTCCCATCGGCGACGCGATCGCGGGCACGCGCGTCTATATCGTCGACGACAAGCTGGTTCCCGTCGCCGATGGCGAAGTCGGCGAACTCGTCACGGGCGGCGATGGCGTGGCGCTCGGCTACCTCAATCGCCCCGAGCTGACGGCGGAAAAATTCATCGACGACGTCTTCATCCCGGGCGGCAAGCTCTATCGCACGGGCGACCTCGTCCGTCGTCGCGCGGACGGCGCCATCGATTTCCTGGGCCGCAACGATCGGCAGATCAAGATCGCGGGCAAGCGCATCGAACTCGATGAAATCGAACATGCGCTGCGTGTCGCGCCCGGCGTCGCCGATGCGGCCGTGGCGGCATTCGAGGGCCGTCGTGGCAAGTCCATTGCCGGCTTCGTGAAAGCCGACGCCGAGTCTGCCACGGTTTTTCTCGACGGTTTGCGCGCACATCTGAAGGCGGCGTTGCCCGACTACATGATGCCGACGGAACTGCGTGTCCTGCCGGACTTCCCGCTGACGCCGAATGGCAAGATCGATCGCAAAGCGCTGCTTGCGGGACTCGATACGCCTGCTGCCGCAGCACCTGTCGAACCCGAGCCGATCGACGACGATTTCGCCGGGAAGCTGGCCGCCGTGTTCGAAGGGCTGCTCGGCAATCCCGTCGATCGCCGCGCGAACTTCTTCGACCTCGGACTGCGCTCGCTCGATCTGATGCGGGCACACGCCATCATCGCGCGCGACGTGTCGGCCAGGGTTGCGCTGGTGGATCTGTTCCGCCATCCCAATGTCGAGGCACTGGCCACGCATCTGCGCAATGCGCTCGGGGTCGCACAGCAACGGACCATCGGGCGCCGCCGGGACTTGCAAGACGGATCGATCGCTGTCGTCGGCATGTCCGGACGGTTTCCTGGCGCGCGCAATGTCCGCGAGTTCTGGGCCAACATCCTCGCGGGGCGCGACTGCATCACGCATTTCGACGTAGCGGAACTGGAAGACAGTTTCGACGATGGCTCGCGCCGCGAAGAACGCTATGTGAAGGCGCGGCCGATACTTCAGGACGTCGATCGCTTCGACGCTGGCTTCTTTGGGGTGATGGCGCGTGAAGCAGCGCTGACCGACCCGCAACAGCGCCTGTTCCTCGAGATCGCCTGGGAAGCGTTCGAAGATGCCGGCTACGATCCTGCGACGATCGCCGGTGCCGTCGGAGTGTTCGCCGGCACCTCAATGAACACCTACTTCCTCAAGCATGTGCTCACGGATCGCGGCGTGATCGACGAGTTCACGAGCCAGTTCCAGATCGGCGAGTATCAGAAGCTGGTCGGCGCCGGCGATTTCGTCGCCACCCGCACGGCCTACAAGCTCGGCCTCACGGGACCGGCCATTTCTGTACAGACGGCATGCTCGACCTCGCTGACGGCGATTGGCCTCGCGGTCGAGAACCTGCGGGCGGGACGCTGCGACATGGCACTGGCGGGCGGCGTGTCCGTCACCTTTCCGCAGAAGCGCGGCTACTTCTACGAAGAAGGCGGGATGGGCGCGCCCGATGGCGTTTGCCGTCCATTCGATGCGAACGCGAAGGGCACCGTATTCGGCAGCGGCGCGGGCGTAGTCCTGCTGAAACGTCTCGACGACGCCATTGCTGACGAGGACCCCATCTATGCGGTGATCCGTGGTGTCGGCATGAACAACGACGGTGCCGACAAGGTCGGCTTCACCGCGCCTAGCGTCGATGCACAGGCCCGCGCAATTGCTATCGCGCACGCCGAGGCAGGCATCGATCCCGCCTCCGTGGGCTATATCGAAGCCCACGGCACGGCGACGCCGCTCGGCGATCCGATTGAATTCGCGGGCCTCGTGCAGGCATTCCGCCTGGGCGGCGTCGAGGGCGGCCAGTTCTGCGCGCTCGGCTCGGCGAAGGCCAATGTCGGACACCTCGACGCGGCCGCCGGCGTGACGGGTTTCATGGCGGCGGCCCTTGCGCTGCGCAACCGCACCTTGCCGCCGCTCACGCATTTCCATGCGCCGAATCCTGCCATCGACGTGACGAACAGCCCGTTCTTCTTCAACGAGACTGTGCGTCCCTGGGCTGATAGCGCCACGCCGCGCCGCGCGGGTGTGAGTTCGTTCGGCGTCGGCGGCACGAACGTCCACGTGGTGCTGGAAGAAGCACCTTGCCGTGTCGACGCAGGTGAGCAGCAAGACGGGCTGCAGATACTGCCGCTTTCGGCGAGAAGCGCGGCAGCGCTCGAACGCGCGAAGGCCAATCTCGCCGGACATCTGGCAGCGAATCCCGGCGTCTCGCTCGCCGACGTGGCCGCGACGCTGCAAACGGGACGCCGCGCCTTCACGCATCGCGCCGTGGTGATCGCGGACAGCGTCGATCAGGCCAAGGCGAAGCTGCAAAAAGGCGCCATCGAAGCACAGGCGCCTCAAGCCGCGCCGCCCGTCGTCTTCATGTTCCCCGGCCAGGGCTCGCAATATCCGGGCATGGGCCAGGCGCTCTATCGCACCGAGCCGGTTTATCGCGAATGGATCGACAAGGGCGCCGAGGCGCTGGCGCCCCATCTCGGGCTGGATATCCGGACCCTGCTGCTCAGCGAGGCACCGGAAGGCGACGACACCCCGCACCCCATCCGATCGACGATCTACGCGCAGCCCGCCCTCTTCCTGGTCGAATATGCGTTGGCGCAGTTGTGGATGTCGCGCGGCATCAAGCCGACGGCGATGATCGGCCATAGCGTCGGCGAACTGGTTGCAGCCTGCGTGGCCGAAGCGATCGCCTTCGAGGATGCGCTGTACCTCATCGCGAAGCGCGGCGCGCTCATGCAGTCGGCGGAACCGGGCGCGATGCTGGTGGTGCGACTGTCGGAGGCCGATCTCAGGCCCCTTCTGCCCGCCGATGTCGACCTGGCCGCAATCAATGCGCCGACCCTCAGCGTGGTGGCCGGCCCCTTCGCCGCCATCGAGGCTTTCGAGGCTACGCTGAAGGCGAGCGATATCGAGCATCGGCGTCTGCACACGTCTCATGCGTTCCACTCGCGCATGATGTCCGGCGTCGTGGAGGATCTTGCGAAGCTCGCGGATACGCTTTCGTTCGCACGCCCGAAGATTCCGTATGTGTCGTCGGTGACGGGGCAATGGGCGTCGATGGATCAGCCCGTGCCCGGACGTTACTGGGCCGGCCATTGCCGCGACGTGGTGCGCTTCAGCGACGCGCTGACCATGGTGACGGCGGAAGGCAAGCCGCTTCTGCTCGAAATCGGCCCCGGCCGGACGCTCACGACCTTCGCGATGCAGGGCTTGCCCAAAGACCGCTATCTGGCCGCGATTGCCTCCCTGCCCGATTTCGCGATGCGCGACCGCGAGCTTGCGTTGCTCGCCGAAGCGACCGGGCGGCTGTGGCTGAACGGCGTCACGCCGGACTGGAAGACCGTCCAGTCGGCAAACGCCCGCCGCGTTTCGCTGCCGACGTATCCGTTCGAACCGGAACGCCACTGGATCGATGCGCCTGCAACTGCTGCTCCACGCACCCAGACGACGGCCGCTGCGGTAATCGCCGCGCCGGCCACGCCCGATGCCATAACCATTATTCCTAAGACCGCCATGGACCAAACCGTACAAATCGACCGCAAACCGCGCCTCATTGCCGAACTGGCCTCGCTTCTCGCTGAGATTTCCGGCGAGGCGCCGGATACGTCCGACCCGAACATGACCTTCTGGGACCTCGGTTACGACTCGCTGTTGATGGGGCAGGTCTCCCGGCAGTTGCGCCGCCGCTACGACGTCACGGTCAGCTTCCGGCAGATCATGAGCGACTACCCGACGCTACCTGCGCTGGCGCAGTTCCTCGACGGCGCCATGCCGCCTGATCCGGAACAGCCGGCCGCGCCGGCCGTGGTCGAAGCCGCGCCCGTCGCTGTTGCGGCACCCGTCGCCGTCGCCGCTATGGCCGCCCCCATCGGGACCGCGCCCGTCATGGCCGCGCCTTCGGCTTCGGGCGATATCCAGTCGGTGATCCGCGACCAGATCGCTGCGATGCAGTCCCTGATGGCGCGTCAGCTCGACGTGCTGCAAGGCGCGCCGATGGCCGTTCAACAGCCCGCCGCCGTGATCCAGACCGCAGCAGCGCCGGTCGTGGCGGTCGCCGCGCCCAAGCCCGCCGCGGCGCCCGTGCAGCCCGCCGGCCCCGAGATCAAGTTCGAGGAAAACCGCCCGACGCGCTTCACCGCGTACAAGCCCGGCGCCACGAACTCGGCGCAGATGACGGATGCGCAGACGGCGTTCATCGCGGATCTGACGGCCCGCTACTCGGCGAAGACGCCCACGTCGAAAGCTCGTACGCAGTCCTACCGTGCGGTGCTCGCCGATCCGCGTACGGCCAGCGGCTTCCGCGAGGAATGGAAAGAGCTGGTCTATCCTGTCGTCGCTCAACGCTCGAAGGGTTCGAAGATCTGGGACGTCGACGGCAACGAATATATCGACATCGTCAACGGCTACGGCCAGACCGCGTTTGGCCACACGCCCGATTTCGTGGTGGACGCCGTCAACGCGCAGATGGCGGAAGGCTTCGCGATCGGACCGCAGTCCCCGCTGGCGGGCGAGGTCGCGCAGATGTTCGCCGACATGACCGGCCACCAGCGCGTCACCTTCTGCAACACCGGCTCCGAAGCCGTGATGGCAGCGATGCGCCTCGCGCGCACCGTGACGGGCAAGGATAAGATCGTCTGCTTCGACGGCGACTATCACGGCCAGTTCGACGAAGTCCTCGTCAAACCGGGCAGCGAAGCAGGTGTCCCGCGCGCTTTCCCGCTCGCCCCCGGCATCCCGCAGAACTCGGTGGGCAACATGGTCGTGCTGCCCTACGCCAGGTCCGAAAGCCTCGAGTGGATCAAGGCCAACATCGACGATATCGCGGGTGTCCTGTTCGAGCCGGTGCAGTCGCGTCATCCGAATCTGCGGCCGAAGGAATTCGTACAGCAGCTGCGCGAGGTCACGGCGGCCAACGACTCCGCGCTGATCTTCGACGAGGTCGTGACGGGCTTCCGGGTTCATCCGGCCGGCATGCAAGGCTATTGGGGCATCCAGGGCGACATGGCGACCTACGGCAAGGTAGTCGGCGGCGGCCTGCCCGTCGGCGTGCTCGCGGGCACCGCCCAGTACATGGATGCGCTCGACGGCGGCCAGTGGCAATTCGGCGACGCTTCGGTACCCGAAGTACCGCCGACCTTCTTCGCCGGTACGTTCGTGCGTCACCCCGTGGTGCTGGCAGCGATGAAAGCCGTGCTGCTGCATCTGAAGGAGGCCGGCCCGACGCTGCAGGAGAAGCTCGCCGCGCGCATGGACGGACTCGTGCAGCGTATCAATGGCCATCTGGAGAAAGTCGGCATCGCGGCGCGCGCCGAATCCTTCTCGAGCTGGTTCTACGTCAGCTTTGCAGGCGAAGACCGTCTGGGAAGCCTGTTCTATCCGTATATGCGCTACCTTGGCGTTCACATCATGGAAGGCTTCCCCTGCTTCCTGACGACCAGCCATTCGGATGAGGACATCCGCAAGATCGGCGATGCGTTCATCGAAAGTATCGCGGCGCTTCAGCGCGTTGGCATTCTCGGCAACACGCAGGACGCTCCGGCTTCCGTGCCGCAGGCCGAACCGCTTACGCAGGCTGCCCTCACGGAACCGCAGAAAGAAATCTGGCTGTCGGCTCAACTGGGCAACGAAGCTTCGCTCGCGTTCAACGAGTCGTTCACGCTCGAACTGAACGGCGAACTGAACGAGGCCGCGTTCGAACGCGCCTTCGCGGCAACGGTCGCCCGCCACGATGCGCTGCGTGTTCACTTCTCACGTGTCGGCGACATGATGTTCGCCGATCCGGCCACGATCGTGCCGCTCGAAAAGATCGACCTGTCCAGCCACGCGGATGCCGCTGAACAACTGAAGACCATCATCGATGCCGAAGCCCGCGAGGTCTTCGATCTCACACGCGGTCCGCTCGCGCGCGCCGGGCTGGTGCGGCTCGAAAGCCAGAAGTGGGCCTTCGTGTTCACTGCCCATCACATCATCTGCGACGGATGGTCGATCAACATCATCCTGCGCGATCTGTCCGCTCTGTACGCGGCGGAAGTGTCGGGCGCACAGGCGGAACTCGACGAAGTGCAGAGTTTTCTCGCCTTCGCCAAGGCGCAGGACGAGGCTGGCGTCGACGCGGACACGCGCGATTTCTGGATGAATCTCCATCGCAACCCCGCGCCGCAGCCCGATCTGCCCGGCGACCGTCCGCGCCCGGAACTCAAGAGCTTCAGCGGCGCTTCGACGACACGCCATCTGGGTGCCGATCTCCTGAAGCAGGTGAAAACGGCTTCGTCGAAACAGGGCTGCTCGCTGTTCGCCACGCTGTTCGGCGCCGCGCAGGTGCTGTTCGGCCGCCTGTCGAACAATGACGATGTCGTGATCGCCGCACCGATGGCTGGCCAGTCGCAAGCAGGCGAAGCGCTGCTGGTCGGGCACTGCGTCAACTTCCTGCCGCTGCGCGTCAAGTTCGACCGCAACCAGCCTTTCGCCACGCACATGAAGGCGGTGCGCGATCACCTGTACGACGCCGGTGACCGGCAGAACTACACCTATGGCGCGCTGGTGCGCGACCTCGGTGTCAAGCGCGATCTCAATCGCCTTCCGTTGACCGATCTGCAGTTCAATCTGGAGAAGGTCGACGGCGAGCTCGACATGGCGGGTGTGACCACGCGCTTCGCGCCGAACGCGAAGGCCTACAGCAACTTCGATCTGTTCCTGAACGTGATCGAGTCGGCAAAGGGTCTGCGTCTGGACTGCGACTTCAACACCGACGTGTACGACGAAGCGACGATCCAGCGCTGGCTCGGCTACTACGAAAACGTGCTGACGGCGATCGCCCGCGATGCCGAAACGACGGTCGCAGCACTGTCGCTGCTCAACGATGCCGAGATCCATCACCTGCGCGACGAGCTGAACGACTCCCGGCGTGCCTACGATCTGTCGCAGACGACGCCGGCCATGATCGCCGCGCAGACCCGTCAGACGCCCAATGCGCCGGCCGTGTCGGATGAAGTCCTGCGCCTGAGCTACGGCGAGCTCGACGCAAGCGCCAGCCACATCGCCCGCAGTCTCGTGGCGGCAGGCATCGCGCCGCGCGGACGCGTCGCCATCGCGATGGACCGCAGCGTGATGACGGTCGCCGCCATGATCGGCGTGTGGCGGGCCGGTTGCGCCTACGTGCCGCTCGACATGACGATGCCGCCTGCGCGTCTGCGCCAGATCCTCGACGGCGCCGACGTCGCCGCCATCCTCACCGATGGCGCCAGCCGTGCGGTGCTGGAACCGGGCGCACATCGCGTGCTGGATCTGGAGACGCTGCTCGCGCAACGCGACGACACGGCAGTGACGCTGCCCAGCGTATCGGAGGCGGACCCGGCCTACGTGATCTTCACGTCGGGCTCGACGGGCCAGCCCAAGGGCGTGGAGATTCCCCATCGCGCGCTGAGCAACTTCCTGCTGTCGATGGCGGAAGCGCCGGGCTTTACCGCTAAAGACCGCATCGTTGCCGTCACGACGTTCTCCTTCGATATTTCCGGTCTCGAACTGTTCCTGCCGTTGATCGCTGGCGGGCAGACCTTTATCGCGGGCCATGCCGAGGTACGCACCGGCTACGAGCTGGTGACGCGACTGAACGAGCAGGCTGCCACCGTTCTCCAGGCAACGCCGTCGCTGTGGCGCATGCTGCTCGAAGCCGGCTTCAAGGTCCCGCAGGGCTTCAAGATCCTGTGCGGCGGCGAGCCGCTGCCGCGCGATCTCGCCGACGCGTTGCTGGCGACGGGCGCTGAAGTGTGGAACCTCTACGGCCCGACGGAAACGACGATCTGGTCGTCCGCTTCGCGTGTCGTTGCAGACGGCGCGGTGGTGATCGGTGCGCCCCTCGCGAATACGCAACTGCATGTGCTGACCGACGACCTGCATCTGGCGCCGCAAGGCGTGAGCGGCGAACTGTGGATCGGCGGTGACGGCCTCGCAAAGGGCTATTTCAATCGGCCCGATCTGACGGATGCAGCATTCCGGTTGGTTTCGATCGAGGGCGCTGCGCCGTGCCGACTGTACCGCACGGGTGATCTGGCGAAACGCCTCGCCGATGGCTCGCTGCAACACCTCGGCCGTCGCGACCAGCAGATCAAACTGCGTGGCTTCCGCATCGAGATCGAGGAGATCGAGGCTGCGTTGCGCAAGGCGCCCGGCGTGGCCGCCGCTGCCGTCGCGCTGCATACCGTCGGCGACAGTCCGCGCCTCGTGGGCTACATCGTCGCGTCTGCTGCCGACAAGGCCGACCAGGGTGCCGTCGCCGCGCATGTCGCCGGGCAGTTGCCTGGCTACATGGTGCCGACCCTGTGGATGACGCTCGACGCACTGCCGCAGACCAGCAACGGCAAGCTCGACCGCAAGGCGCTGCCCGTGCCGACGGCGGACATGGTGGCCACGCCCGTGCGTCAGCCGCAAGCGGCGCTCAAGGTGGTGCCGGCCGCCCCGATGCCGATCGAGCCCGCAGCGGCTGAAACCATCACGATCGAACCCGTGGCCCTGACGCAGACGCAGTCGACGATCGCTGCGATCTGGGGCGACGTGCTCGGCCTCCAGCATGTCGGCATCGACCAGCAGTTCTTCAGCCTTGGCGCAGACAGCCTCCAGCTGTTCCGCATCGTCGCGCGGATGAACGAGCGCGGCCTGGGTGTCGATGCGCGTCAGCTCATGAAGAACCTGACGATCGCCGAACTGGCGGCGAGCCTCGATGGCCCGCCGGCGGAAGAGCTGATGGTGGCGCCTGCCGTCGCCCGGCCGTCGATTCTCAATTTCAAGCGTCGGGTTGCAGAAGGAGTCTGAGCGATGAACGGATTAGCCTTGAAGATCGCCCCTGCTCACGAGGTCGAAGCCAGCTACGCCCTGTTTCCGGCGACCGCCTGCCAGGTGAGGTTCTGGCATGAGCAGAAGGCGTCGCCGAAGGCCTCCGCGCTCAACATCGCGTTCCGGCTGCAATTGTCGGGGCCGCTGAAAGCCGCGAGCATCGAACAGGTGCTCCGCGAACTGGTCGCGCGGCACGAGGTATTGCGTACCGGCTTCCTGATGACGGGTGCGGGGCTGCGGCAGCAGGTCTGGAGCCACGCACCCTTCCAGCTCGAAGTGGTCGACCTCACCGGCTTCGAGGAAAAAGATGGCCTTACGGAAGCGGAGCGTGTGGGCGGACAGCAGGCGCGCACGCCCTTCGCCTTGTCGTCGCCCTCCTTCTTCCGGGCCGTGTGGTTGCCCCGGTCGATCACGCAGGGCGAACTCCAGCTGACCTTCCATTCGCTCGTGATGGACGGCTGGTCGTTCGCGATCCTCGTGCGCGAACTCGTGGAAGGACTCGCCGCCGTGCATGCCGGCCTCGAGCCCGCTTACCCCGATGTCGATCTTCACCATGGCGACTACGCGCTGTGGAAGGAAGAGTTCCTTGCCAGCGGCGCGCTCGATCTCGCTCGCACCCACTGGCACCAGGAACTTCGGGATTTCAGCCGCTTCGACGTTCCCGGCGACCGTCCCAGGCCGCAGGCGCGACGTTTCCAGGGCATCATCCGCTCCATTCTGCTGCCCGGCGCGCTCAGCGACCGCCTGATTGCGGCTGCCAAGGCGCAAGGCGTCACGCTGTTCAGCGTGGCGGCCGCGGGCCTCGCGATGGCCTTGCAAAAAGCGGCCGGCCAGACGAAGGTCGCCATGGGCACGCAGATGTCGGTGCGTGACCAGCAGGAACTCGAGGGCGTGGTCGGGCCGCTGATCAACACGGTGATACTGCGCCTCGACATTCCTCAAGGCAGCACGGTTGCCGCCGTCACAGCGCAGTGCGGCGCCAAGCTCAGCGACGCCATCGAACATCTGCACCTGCCGTTCGAGGAGATGATGGAGATGGCGGGCGAGGTATCCGATGCGGAACGCCCGCCGCTGTGTTCGGTCAATTTCGCCCTGCAGCAAAGCTTCGTCGGCGTGGGCGATGAGGTTCGCCGGGGCGAGTTCGCCGCGACGACCTCGCCCTCCTTCAACGCAGGCGCGCTCTACGACCTCAACTTCTTCATGGTGCGGCGCCCGGACGGCTGGCGCATCTCGTGTGAAGGCGACACGGATCTGTACGACATCGAGACGATCGACGGGTATCTGGCGAAATGGCGCGCGATGCTGGAAACCGTCGAGATCGACGCGAAGCTGCCGGTGGCGCCCCCTGCCGCGAAGGCGACGGCGACATTCGTGGCGGGCGTCGGCAACAGCGGGTTCATGAGTCAGGCCGAACTGGAGGCGAAAGCGCGCAATATCGTGCGCTTCAACGAGAACGCGCCGGGAACGCCCATCATTGCGCTCAACAACACGGCCGTGTTCTATGAACTGGCGCGGCAGATCGGCACCGAACGCCCCATCATCGACATTCCGATGATCCCGGAAGGCGCCCCGCGCGAGTTCCCGCAGCGCGCGTTCCAGGACGTCGCCGCGGACGCCGTGCGGCTGATCAGGCTGGCCCGGCCAACAGGCCCGTATATCCTGATGGGGCACTGTGTGCTCGGCGCGCTGTCGCTGGAAGCGGCCCATCAGCTCAGGCGCGAAGGCGAAACGGTCGAACTCGTCATCCTCAACGATTCCTGGTGCCCGGGTTATCGCGAGTCGATGCCGTGGTACGACCGGCAGTTGCGCAAGATGCAGGTGCGCGCGGACAACATTCCGCGCGATTTCCGCAAGGCCCTGCGAGGCGAGACATCGATGGTTTCGTTCCTCAACCAGTATCGGATCGTTCGCTGGCTCGGCATTGCCAATCTTGCTCTCAAGCTCGGCCTGATTCAGGGCAATGCTTCGGAGCATATGGTGTCGGAAAACCGCTGGTACATCGAGTATCTGCTGGCGCAGCAGGCGCGGTATCGCCCCGCTCCCTATGACGGCGACGTGCAGATTTTCCGCAGTGGCCAGGTGCTCAATGGACGCCTGTTCGCACACGACCTGGGATGGCAGTCAGTCGTAACGGGCAAACCTGGCAACCTGGTTGTCACCGAAGTGCCGGGCATGCACGACCAGATCTTCCGCTCGGCGGGCGCGGCCGTCATTGGCAAGCAACTGCGTGAGCGCCTGGCGGGCATCGAGGGCAGCACGGCTGAAACCGCTGGCGGGCCGGACGCGCCGGCAGCAGTCCTGAGCCGCGCCAAGGCTTAGATTCGACGCCGGATAGGCACGCTTCAGGTTGCAGGCGGGTTGCGATCGGATGGCGGGCGGATTGAATGAGGTGGTACGGCTATGTTTCGTTTGCGCAGAGTGTTACTGCTGGTCTTTTGCGGTGTCCTGACGGGGGCCGGCCTGATTTATGGCAGGCTGGCCGGGGCTGACCTGTCCCGTCGGCCGGCCGCTGCTGTCGCCGACGGACAGACTGTGCCGACTGACCGGATACGCCTTGCCGTGCTCGGGGATTCCGACAGCCAGTCCTATCACGATTCGCGAACGGCCAGAGAGCCGAACGCGCGAGGCGGACCCTGGCGCGCGACCACCTGGCAATGGACCGAGGTCCTGGGCCGGTTGCGCGGCGACCAGATCGACCAGGGCCAATGGGGCGCCTGGGGCACCAACAAGTATCGCGCGTACTTCGACGAAGCATTCGGCTCGCTCGCGCGGGCGCCCGCCAAGGAAGACTACCGCTACAACTTTGCCATCAGCGGCGCCTGGACCAATCAGTTGATGGGACACCCGATGCGCCAGGCGACCCGTCTCGTCGCTCTGATGGACACCGAGCCACAGGCCTGGAAAGGCGGCGTTGTGCTGATCCGGATCGGCATCAACGATCTCGGTCAACACGACATCCTCGATGAAATGTCGCGCGATCCGAACGGCCCGCTTCCCACGGCGCGGATCAACGCTGCGATCGGGGAAATCGGCAAGGCCGTCGCGCTGATCCGCCAGCACCATCCTGAAACTTACATCCTGCTCATTGGCGTGCTCAGCAACGCGGACTGGTCAGGCGAGTTCGACAGCTGGCAATCCGCCAAAGCGATCTCCAATATCGATGCCGGACTAAAGCGCTTCGACGACGGCTTGCGCAAGCTGGCCGCGTCGGATCGCCATATCGCCTTTCTTGGCGATCGCGCCTGGTTCGCGGGACTGTGGGGCACGCGCGACGAGCAAGGTCGTCCGGCTTACAAGACGGTGCGTCTTTCGCCCGGCTGGGCCATCACCAATACATCTGGTGACGATCCGCACAACGCCGCCACGTCCGACGGTCATGCGGGCGTGGTGTGGAATACCCTTTGGGCGCAACATCTCGTCGCCTCGCTGAACGCCGCATTCGGGTTGCATCTCAAACCGATCACGGATGCCGATGTCATCGACTTTCTGAAACCGAGCTTCAAGGCGAGCGAACGATCCGCCTCGGAACTATCGACTCCCGTCACGGCAAACTGACCCGGCGCGCGTGATGACCTGCTGACGCGAAAGCCGGCCGAAAGCGGCCCGGTCCCCCGTCGGTCCACGCCCGGCAAATACCCTGTCCTGCGTACGCCCACGCACAAACACGCCATCCGTGATTGTTCACAATGGGCCGCAGAGTCATGCAGGCGCGTCCTCGCCATGCATCGACTGGACCGATATACAGAGCTCCGCGCCGCGACACACAGGCCGCACATGGAGCCGATGAATCAAACACAGCTTGATTGCTGAGAGGATGGCCCTTCGTGAAGTCTCTCCCACAGCTGCTGCAAGAAGCGCAAAGCACCCTGCTTTGCGTCGATGCCTTCGATACTTTGCTGCTTCGCAAACCCGCATCGCTGGAGCAACGCCTGTTGAAAGTGGCGAAGCTGTTCTGCGAACGTCTCGCGCTGCGTCCGGCCGAACTCGCCCCTCATGCGCTCGCCCGGCGCCGCCGCCAGATCGAGCACATCGCTTACCGGGCCCGCAACGTCGCCGGGCGTGGCGAGGTCCGCCTGGAAAGCATTGCATCCAGCTTGCTGGGACTCGTCCATGTCGATACCGCGTACGTGCCTGAATGGATTGCGTGCGAACTCGCCGTGGAACGCGAATGCCTCGTGCCGAATCTGCCGTTGATACGCGCGCTCGAACGGCTCCGCGCAAGCGGTGTTTCGCTGCGTGTGGTGAGCGACACGAGCTTGTCCGGCGACGCACTGCGGCAACTGATCACGGCAATCTGTCCGCCCGGTCTGCAATGGGATGCGATTCATACGAGCGCCGACCTGCAGCTCACGAAACGCGATGGAACGATCTTCGCGGCAGTGTCGGATGCAGCGGGTGTTCCGCTTTCGAAGATGGCGCACCTTGGCGACGATCTCGTCGCTGACTGCACGATGCCGCGCCGTTGCGGGATGACGGCCATCCTGCGCCCGCGCTCCCGCTTGCACGTCGCCTTGCTGCGCGCCAACGCCGTACTCGCGCGCGGCCAGTCGCAGTGGCATCACTGGCAGCACCGCCAGGCACAGAAACGCAAAACGGAGCGCGGCTCTGGCACGGCGGGCGACACGCTCGTCCAGGACGTGCTGGGTCCTGTGTTCGCGGAATACTGCCGCAAACTGCATGTCTACCTCGAACAGACGGCGGCCATCGAAGGCCCTGTGGTCGCGCTGTTTTGCGCGCGCGGGGGACTCGGGCTCCAGAAACTGTACGAGCTCTATGCCGCGCAGCTTCCCGCCCGCAGCGATATCAGTATCCAGCCGCTGATGATCTCGCGGCTCGTCGCGGCGCGAGACGCGTTCGTGTACGGTGGCGACGGCGTAGTCGACGAACTCGACTATTCTTTCGAAGTGCGTAAGGTCGCAGCGCTCGCGCGCGCGCTCAGTGGCACCGACATGGCACCGAACGGCAACTACGCGACCGTGCGCGAGTTCATCGACGCGTTGCGCAGCGGACGCGAAGCGCACCTGCACGAGCAGATCGTCGAGCAGGCCAGGCGGTTTCGCGAAGTGTGGCAAACCATCACGGCAGGCAAGCAGGGCATCGTGCTGTGCGATACCGGTCTCTATGGTTCCACCTTCAAGATGCTCATGCAGAGCAAGCTCATCGACCGGGGCCACTGTGTCCAGCTCGCGCGCAGCGACTACAAGCATCTCGGGCGTGCTCACTTTCCGTCCGTAACCGGACTGCTGACGGAGCGCAACGGCTACAAGCCCGGCGACTCGATCTCATCAGTGCTCGCGTTCTGGCATCTGATCGAAAGCCTGGTCGAGCCCGATCTCGACAGCGTGCGCCGCTTCGACCGACGCGCCGACGGCAGCCTCGTTTCCAACCTCGAAACGGAAGGCTGGCAGCAAAGGCTCGTGCGCATGCCGGACCCGAAATTCGAGGACATTGCCCGCTTTGTTGCCCAGAGTGCGAAACGGCCCCCCGCGGACACGTCGCTTGCCGAATTCGAACTGGCGGCCAAAACCCTGGAACGCGTGATCATGTTCCCGGACCCGGAACTGGTCAACCGGCTCGCCGAGCGGGACCGGTCGCTCGATTACGGGCGCGACGACACGGTCAAGGTGACGGGTCCGAACCTCAATGAAGCCAGCGCATGGACGCGGCTGTTCGTGGCGAAGCAGTCGCTCTGGCCCAGCGGAGCCGTAGTGCGCGCCTTTCCACACTCGCATCGACTCGTGCAGAAAACGATCCGGTTCGGCTACACGGTGCGATCATGGATTCGGTAAAGCCCTCGAAAACCCACGCGGAGCTTGCTGCGACGTATATCGCCTACGTCGTCCGCTACGTCTACCCGCTGCTGCTCCTGCCCTTCTACGGCAGAACGCTGGGGCCGGCAGGCTATGGCGTCGTGCTGGCCGGCATGTCGCTGTCGAACACGCTCTGGCGATTCGTGAATTTCGGATTCCCGACCGTCGGCGGGCGCGATACGGTCTACGCCAAAGACGGCGCGGAACGCGCGGCCATCCTGTCGAGTCACATGACGGGCCGAATACTGCTGTGCATCCCCACCGCGATTTTCGGGCTCGGCGCCGTCGCATTCTCCCCCGTGCTGTCGGCCCATCCGATGCTAGGCTGCACGACGGTGCTGCTCGGCCTGCTCGCCGCGTTCAACCCGGGCTGGTATTACACGAGCACGGGACGCGCCAGAACAAGTGTGATGATCGAGGTCGTCGGATTTGTCACGTCGCTCGCCCTCATCTTCATGTTCATCCATGAGCCATCCGATCTCTCGCGGGTTTTCTTTCTGCTGCTGGCTTCCTGCCTCTTGCAAACAGTGCTGGGCTTCGGCGCAATCAGGCGAGAGTTTTCCGGATGGTTTTCGTCGATCCGGGCCGGTATCGATCTGATCCAGCGCTCGAAGACCATTTTCATCTACACGGGCACGTCCGTTCTGCTGATCACGGCCTCGACCTACCTGCTGTCCGTGCTCGCGCCGGCCACCGAGGTCAGCGCGTTCGGCGTGGCCGAGCGACTCATCGCCGTTGCGCTCAGCCTGACGGTCCCCGCCTCCCAGATTCTCATTCCGAAGGTCACGTATCTCGTCGGTGTGGATCCGGCGAAGGCGAACCGACTCGCATGGGGAATATTGACCTTCTTCCTTTTCGGCGCACTCGGCGGTGTCGCCTTCACGATGCTCCTTGCCGACTGGCTGGTGCCACTCGTGTTCGGCAAAGGGTTTCAGTCATCCATCCCGGTGCTGAAAGTTTTCGTGCTGGTTTTGCCGTTGAGCGTCGTCAACCAGGCACTCGGACTTTACTTTCTGATTCCCCGACATCGCGATGGCGTGCTCGCGCGTGCCGGCGTGGCGACCGCAGTCGTCAGCATCGTCGCCGCCATTCCGCTCGCGATCCATTGGGGGCAATGGGCATGGTGGCCTCGCGTCTGTTGGGAGAACTGACGCTGCTGACGACTCTGCTCGTCTCTCTGGTCCGGTCCGGTTTGATCAGCGAGATCTTTACGATCGGCAGTCCCGTTCTCGTCCTGCGGCCCGGCGAAAAAGGGTGACCGTGCGATGCTGGACAAACGCAAGGGCGCGTCGCAGCGCGACGCGCCGAGTTGGGCAGTACTTCCCGATTCAATAGGAACTCGACGACGATTCGCCCGAAGCAGCATTCATGGCGTGCTGGCGAATGTGACGCAGGCCGTGACCCTCGTCGAATACTGCGATGTCACGGGCATGGCGCGGGCACGAGTGCCGGGGAAGAATTATTGCTGGTTAAGCAGGCCGACGTGACTCATCTGAAATGAGTCTCGCCAGATAGATCGATCAGATTCCATCTTTATAGCTGGACCTGATTTTCACCAGACCTTGATTCCAGACACGCAGCGTTTGAATGAAATCATATACGCCACGGAAAGGTGCTTTAGCTCTTTGAACCCAGACCGACCCAGGCTTCCACTCGGCTCTCTCCTCTCCTATCACGGAGGCAATCCCCTTCTTTCCGCTCTTTAGCCAGACATCCTGGATGCATGGCGCGGGGTGCAATTGATAGATGTGCACCTCTTCAAGATCGCCGCTGAACATGACGAGATCGACCGCGCGATCGGAGGATGCAAAGCGCTCGATCATCTTGCGGCATCCGTCGTTCGAAATCAGATAGGCGCCTGCACCCGTGTGATTGCTCCGTAACCGGTGCAGTCCCGTGCGGGCCGACAGGTTCAGGCCTTTTCGATCAATGATGATGCCCGCCAGGGAAGTTTCCATTTTGATGATGTCATAGCGGAATCCCCGCGAAAGCTTTTCGTTCAGGGAATCGAGAAGACTCCTCGCATCCCGGCAAAAATGAACATCGTCCTCGAGCACGAGCGCATGATCGATGCCTTCCTCCACCACCTTTTTCCAGATCGAATAGTGGCTGAGCGCCGCGCCCTTTTCAGGCGCGCTACACGTGCCACGCAGCAGCGGCAGATCCAGCGTTCGACTCATTGCTTCTACGTGCGCCGGCCCTAAGGCAGGGAATCTTTCCCAGGCGTAGCCCAGCCTGTCGAGCTGGACTGTCATGTGGCTCAGTCGATCGGTAGACTTGTCGAGATTGATGACGAATATCTTCATTTTCTCTACGGCCCCAAGTTAGAAATGCAGCGTCGCGCGCGGATGTCGGCACCGGCGGTCGCCTCAGCACACGGTGTGCGTACCCTACGACCCAGCGTAAGTTTTTTCCCGGATTTGTTCCGTGGGTTGCCTAACAATTTCTGGGAAACGCCTGCCCACGACGTCGGCGTGGCGCGCCCGGCAATGCTGGCGCTGCGTTGCCCATCGAACACATTCGCCCCAACCGGGCCGCTAGACTCACTGACAGCGATGGTCAAGGTGCGGGGCATCTACCTCGCCGTGGTGGGACAGAAAATATGGGGTTGCGATGGCTACGAAAAACAGTAGATACGATGCACTCGACGGCTTGAGAGGCGTCGCGGCCATCGCAGTGATGATGTCGCATTTCAGTCAGGAGGCGTTCAAGAACGCCTACGTGGCCGTCGATCTGTTTTTCATGCTGAGCGGCTTTGTCATCGCTCACTCATATGGAACACGGCTGCTCGGCGGAATGACCACGCTCGAATACGTAAAAAGACGCGTGATCCGGCTGTATCCGATGCTGCTGATTTCCTTGCTGATCGGCGTGCCTGTGCTGATCCATGCAAGAATGCTCGGCCTGTCGACCTACCCGATGCCGAGCATCGTTTCGGCAACCATTCACAATCTGTTCTTCACTCCTTATATAGGCCATCTCGGCAACGCGAACATGGCGACGACGGGCGCCGTTGCGGCTTCCGATTTCACGATCGGTGAGATATTTCCGGCGAATCCGCCAGCGTGGTCGCTTTTCTTTGAAATGGTGGCAAGCATCGCGTTCGTAATCGTCGTCCGCTTGAGCCGGTCGACGATGTTCAAGATCATCGTCATCAGCGGTCTCATGTTCCTGATCACGGGAGCTCTCACGAGTTTCGAGAACCATGGGCACTCTATCGTCGATTTCTCCCAAGGCTGGTCCGGAAGCAGAATGGATGGCGGGTTTTACCGTGTGTCATTCGGCTTTGTGGTTGGCGTCCTGCTATACAACCTGAAGAGTTCCGGCGTCGATCTGCGCATCATGGAAGCCCTGAAACAGGTACTGCGCAATTCATACGGTCTGTATATCGTTGCGCTCGTGATGTTTCTGTTTCCGATGTCGCTTCGCGGGGTGTATCCGGCATTGGCTATTTTCTGCGTCGCGCCTTGCCTGGTGATGGTCGGCGCGAATCTGTCCTGCGCGTCGACTTACGAAGCGAAGATCGCGCAGTTTCTCGGTTGGCTCTCGTACCCGGTTTACCTCCTGCATTTTCCGATTGGCCGGGCTGTGTTCATGCTGATCGGAAAGCCAAACGAGCCGTCGACAGTTCCGATCGTCGTCGCTTGTGCAGTGACGCTCGTGAGCGCGATCGTATTGACGCGATATGTCGAGGAGCCCGTGCGCGCTTTCCTGTCGAAGAGACTCGTTCGACGGCCTGTAACGTCGGCGGTAACGCCGCCTGGCGGAATGATGGCGGATCAGTAGACTAGGGGATCGCGTGGTTTTGTGCGAGGGGGTAATCGTACCTCCCTCTCAACAAAGGATGGAGCGGGCGGCCACGCTGCTTATGACCGACTCGACTTCACGCCGCCATTCAATTTCGTAGCGCTCAGCGGGATCTGCGAATTCAAAGGAGTCGATCTACGCTCGTGCCTGACCGCAGTGCATTCCCACATCGCGGACCACAAGGTGCATCGGATTGACACGCCTTTATCTGCGAACGTCTCAGAGCGGTTAAGCGAATCGCCCGACCCGCTGCTCTGCTCGACGCAGCATCAGGTCAGTGCCGTCTGGCGAATCCGCGACCGCTTGCTCTCGAGCCGGGCAAGCAACGGCTTCTCCAGGTAAAGGTGAACAGCGGCTGAGAACGCAACCGCGAGGCCCGCCACGCAGATAGCCGCCAGATAGAGACTAAGCGAACTGTGGAACGTCCCGGATTTGACGGCCCTCGCGAACACGTTCATCCAGAATCCGTGAGTCAGATAAAGCACATAGGACGCGTTGCCGAGCACTGTCAGGGCACGTCCGATCCGGCTGCCACTGTCGTCCGTGTGCACGAATGCGGCCACCAGCAGCGTCGCAGGAATCCCCCAGGTCCACCATCGGAATGAAGGCGACAGGCCAGAGGTCGTTTCATCGGGTGAGGCTATAGAAGCCCACCAGAAAAGCGCAACGCACGTCATCAACACCAGCCACCTGACACGAGAGCTCAATTCAGGCAGCCGTGCGCTAATCGCGCCAAGAAAGATGCCGCATACAAATTCGATGACGAGCGGGTTGCCATAGTACTGGCCTTGTGTCGTGGCGCCGACCATATTGAGCACGACAGGCACACCGGCCAGCAGGGCAACAATCAGCGCGGCCCGGTATCTTTGCCACGGAAGACAAAGTGCCGCCGTACAGATCAGGTAAAAGTAAAGTTCATAGACGAGCGTCCACGCAACACCCATGATCTGACCGGACGATGTCGTGGGTGGCAGCAACAGCACCGACTCGATCAAGCCTACGGCGTCGATCTGCACGTGCCGGTACGCGATACCGCTGCAAGACAGCGCTACCACGATGGCCAGACATCCCCAATAAGACGGCATGATTCGCGTGAGACGACGGGTGAAGAATTCCTTGGCCGACGTTTGCGAGGAAAAGCCTCCCGTCGTATGCCACATTACCAGCCCGCTGATGACGAAAAAGATGTCGACACCGCACGCTCCGACGCGCTGCGCGGAAGGCGCAACGAGCGCCAGCGGACTTCCCGAAGCCTCTTCGAGGATATGGTGGGCCAATACCGCAAAGGCGGCCAGAAAGCGCAGATGTTGCAGCCCGTAAAGTCTGGTATGGCGTCCCATATATGTCGTCAGTGAATTCCGGCGATTGCGGAAAAGGCCGATTCGCCAAAATCGGCCCTGGTAGCCCCGTTCTTAACTGCGTCAATTCTCCAGGCTATTCGGGAGCGCAGGTCGATGAACCGTCCGCGTTGACACAGTCCAAGGCGCCCGACGTGCGCCAGATCGCCTCAGGTTCTCGCCTGCTGGGTTCCTGCCGACACGCCGTCGACAGCACTCCCCTTGCCTGGCCGCGCCCGCAGCAACCGGCGGCCGAAGCGCATGGTCGGCATTTCGAACCTGCGGTAGGACAAGATCGCAAAGCCCACCGTGCAAGGCAGGAAAATGGCAAAGAACAGCACGACGCGCGCCACAGGCCCGACAGGCAGATGGCTCACCAGCAGCGACGACCCGCGCATGATGAAGAGATGCGTGAGGTAGAGGCTGTACGACGCGTCGCCGATCAGCAGAAGCAGCTTCGGATACTGGATATCGCGACGACCCATGACGACGCCGGCGAATATCGCCGCGGCAGGCGGTCCCCACATGAGGCCACGCATGTCGAATGTGCCGTCTGCGGACGGCCCCGTCATCAGCCAGCCCGTCACACCCGCGACAATCAGCGCGATCTGCGCAAGCGCGCCAATCCGGAATCCCGAGAGGCGCGACTGCGCGAATACCACGCCGAACACGAATTCGAGAATGATCGTATGCGTCCAGCCTCTAAGGATGAGGTACTCGGGCTTCAACACAAGACCGAGCGCGACCAGCGTCACGAATATCGCCACCACCGCGAGATAAACGCGCCGGATACCGAGTAGCAGGACCAGCGAAAGGACGGCATAGAAGAACATCTCGAAGTTCAGCGTCCAGCCAAGTCCCAGCACCGGTTCTGGCGCACCCGTCATCGGGTTCGTGGACGGCACGAAGAGCAGCGAGCGCAGAACGTACGCTATTTCATAGCAGTTCTTGTTCTTGAGCGCGGGCAGCGCGAGACCGATGGCGATCGACAGCAGCGTCGCCACCCAGTAGAGCGGCACCACGCGCACGATGCGATCGCCGATGAACCATCGGGCCGTCGTGCTCCCGGAGCGTTGCCCCGAGATGATATACATCATCACGAAGCCGCTGACGACGAAGAAAATATCGACGCCGAACAGCCCCTTCGTGTTGATGAGCGGCCACAGGTGCGATGCGGGTGCGCCATGGTGGCCCACCTCGGCCGCCGCGTGGCAAAACACCACTAGCAAGGCCGCGACCGCGCGAAGCACCTGAACCGAGTCCAATCTCTTCATTGCACTGCCCTCCGAAACCGGCTTGCAAGCCAGCGCGCCGGCGTGGACATCTGACAAATCCCTTCTTTGGTGCGTTTCGTCATGCGTCGACTGAGCAGCTTTCGATTCCCGTCACCGTCGCGTGACGGACAGCGGAGTCCGGATAACGAAGGCGCACGACGGGTGTGCGCCTACCGCAATGTACGGGCGGGCCGTGTGACAGACCGTTCGAAAAGCCACACACCGCCTATGCGCGTGAAGCAGATCGTCCAAATCAAGCGACAGTTCCGGCTTGTGATTTCCGCTAGGCGGGCGTGACGGCTTTCACGGCCTCGAACAGGTTTCGCGCCGCCCGTTTCCAGGTGAAGCTGCCAGCCTGCCGACGCCCCGCCGATATCAGAGACTGGCGCACGCCTTCATCGTCGAGCGCCGCTCGAATCTTTTGGCTCCACGCGTTGGCATCCAGGGGGTCCGCGTAAAGAGCGGCCTTGCCGCACACTTCCGGAAGCGCGCCGAACGGTGCGGCCACCACCGGACAGCCAAGCGCCATCGCCTCCAGTGGCGGCAAACCAAACCCTTCCGTCAGCGATGGGAACGCAAGTGCGCCAGCGTTCACCATCAACCCCACCAGTTCCGGATCAGTGACCCGGCCGGCAAACTGCACATTGGGCGACACGATGTGCCCGAGCTGTTCGAACTCGGCTTTCGTCGCTCCGCCGAACAGCACGAGCGCGACATCCTTCAGTTCGGGCTTTGCGAAGGCCTTGAGAAGAATGGCGATGTTCTTGTGCTTTTGCGTGTTCGCGAGCGCGAGCACATAGCGTCTCGGCGTGAGTTTCAATGTCGCGAGTTGCCCGTCATCAGGCGCCACCTGCAGAACATGGTCGCAGCCGTTGTGTACGACCACGATCTTGTCGGCACTGGCAACGCCGTAGCGTACGAGTTCGTTCCGCGAAAACTCCGACACGGTGACGATGAGCTTGTGCCGTCTGCCGATGAAGAAGAACAGAAACTTGTACCACAGCCGAAAGCCCAGCGAATAAGACTCCGGCGCGGAATAGACCTGTGCATCGTGGATCAGCGTCGCGCAATCGCGATGACACAGTGGCCCGAGATTGCAAAGGTTGAGAATGAAGTCCTTTCTGCGAGCCAAAGGAAGATAGCATTGCTCCCACGCTATCCGGTGTATCCGGCGAACCAGCGGATTCTCCTGAACGCACAGGATCTTTCGATAAGGCGGGACCTTGACGCTATCTCGGATGACGAGCGCGTAGTCCGCGGCATTGCCCGATTGCTCCGCAATCAGCGCATCCGTCGCCGCAATGAGTTGCTCGGCAACCTTGTGCACGCCGCTTGGCGGTGCGCCAAAGAACTTGCCGTTGAACGCAATTGTCTTGTACATGCAGCATCGCCTCGTTGGCAGATGGTTAGCTGTCTGGAAGTCGCGCGGTTTCGCGACTGCGAACATCGTCCCCGGCGTGGCCATTCCCCCACAGCGATTTGCGCTCCGGGGTTCGTTTATAGTTTTGCGGCCCGCTCAGGTGTGAGCCTGCCGCGCACGAAGTCCCACAGGCCGATCAGATTGCCGCCCAGCCGGCCGCGGCGGTCGATCCAGGGCTCCGGCGCAAAGCTGCGCACGACGTTGCTCGCGACATTGCGCAGAACATGATCGAGCGCGGCGCGCAAAGGCATGGTCTTCTTTCTCGCCAGATAGAGCGGATTGATGACCTGCGAATAGCCGAGCTTGCGGCCGGACACCCTGCCCCGCTTGACCCCCAGATGCACGCCGAGTGCCGTGTTGATGCGCACGACACGACCGCCCCGATTCCAGATCTGGCCGCCAAAATCGCGATCTTCCTGCCAGCCATACAACACGAGACGCTCGTCGAACCGGAGTCCGGCAATGCTGCTGGCCCGGAATGCCATGTTGCATCCGTAGGGTCCGCCCGTCGACGCGACGTTCAGGATTGCCGGAACGTCGATGGCTGTTGCGAGAATCGCTTGTCCTTCTTCAACGGAATAACCCGGCCCGTGGATGCCATCCGCGAGTACCGTTCCCGTGACGCAGGCAATAGCGGGATCGCTGTCCAGCGTCTTGAGCACTTCCGCGATCCATTTGCTGTGCATCAGGAAATCATCGTCCAGCAGTACTACGACATCGAAGTCACCCGGCACGTGCTTCAGCGCATGATTACGTTGCACGGTCAAACCAGGCTGGCCTTTGATCACGAGCAATCCGGGTCGGCTTGCGAGCGTGCCCGCATCCTCGTCCGTTACACAGGAGACGATGATCAGATCCGGCCGCACGGTCTGCGAATCGACGAAGGCGACGACACGTTCAAGCACTTCGGCGCGCCCGCGTGTGGCGAAGATCAGGCAGACCTTTGCATCCCTGGCGGACGATGGCAGGCTCATTTCCCCGGACAGGGCTACTTGCGAACAGACAGTCGAATTCAACATTCACCTCGTCGGCCAATGCATGCTTTTCTGGAAACCGGAAAAGACAGCCCGTCTTGCGCCGGACTCAATCGTTCCGACCGCGCCAATGGAGCAAGCCATTCCAGCCAGCATCTCGACGACCATGCTATCGGTGCCGCAGACGCAGCACTGCTGCCTACCCCACGCAAACGCACGTATCCCGAACGCCGAAGCGTGCACTGCATGCGATGCGACTCATGGCTGCCTGCACCCGTCCCGATCGAGCAAAGCAACAACAGAGGCGCTCATCCCTGAATGCGGCGCGCGCCCCATTCCTGACGCCCGGGCGCGCGTCTCGGCACGCGCTGCGAAAGCGCGCTCGCTGCAGCCGCAAACAGGTAGAAGGTCGAGCCGAGTTCGAACACGCCGGCTGCAAGCGACGCGACGATCAAGGTCGCGAGCATGCCATGCCGTGCCGCGTGGCAGACGGCGCGTTCCGTCAGCGGGTAATGCGACGACACGGGCGACAGCAGCGTTTTGCCGAGGAACATCCCATAGCAGATCACGCCCACGATACCCAGGTTTGCCAGCACCACCACGAGGAAGCTCGATGCACGAATGCTGCCCAATCCCACGCCGATCCCGTATGTCTCAAGAAAGTTGGTCACGCCTTGCGTGTTCCAGCTCATTCGTTCGATACCGGACGAGCTATCTGCCTTGCTCATGACCGTGGTGTCGACGAAGTCGGCCAGCGCTTTCGCCACGCTCGGCATGAAGAGGATGACGTAGAGGGTGCCGAGCACGCCCGCGCAGGCGGCGATGATCCACATGCGCTGCTGGCGCTCGACGGCGCCGGGCGCGACACGCCCCGGCCGACTGATCACCTGTATGCACATATACGCTGCAAGTCCGACATAGGCGGTGCCTGAAGTGGACATCAGCAACAGTGTGCCCGTCGCGATCGCGAGCGCGCCTGCCAGTTTCGGACGATAGCCGAGCAGCCAGAGATTGAGGCAGAACACGAACAGCGGCAGCGTGAAACTCGAAAACGCGGACGTCTCGGCGAACGTGCCGGTGATACGCACCAGTCCGCCCAGCTCTTCGCCGCTCAAGTCGGCGTACTGAGCCGTCTTGATGACCGACATCACATCCAGACCCACAGCATGCGTGACGAAATCGATCACGCCCGCGGACACATCGAGGATCGTGAGCAGAAAAATGCCGTTCGCGAGCGCCCGGTAGGCGCCACGATATTTGAGGAACGCATACATGCAGGCAAACACGACCAGATCGCCCACCAGATAGATCGCCTGCGAAAGATTGCCCGAAACGGGGCCGAGCGGCTGCACCACGATGGCGCCCGTGAGACCGCGGTCGACCGGGAACACGAAGGTCGAGCCCTGCAGAAGACGCGGCAGCATAATGGCGCCGGCGACACCCCACACGCAGGTACAGAGCAGCCAGAAGCCCGGCTTGTCCATCGAGAGCGCGTCGCCGATTCCCTTGCCGCCGACGAGATTGAACGCCCTTAGCGCAAAGAAAACGAGAAAGAGCTGTGCCGGCATGATGCCGATCGTGCCCAGACTCAGCGCAAGCGTCATTGCGAACAGCGAAAACGCCGCCATCGCGTAAATGGCGCCGCGAAATGACGTATAGAGCACCAGTAGTCCGATGACGATGACCAGGACTCCGTATATGGACGGCACTGCTTCACCTCCTGTCCGTTCACTGCATGCAGGCGTGAACGACCTGTTGTTGCACGACTCAGGCGGAACGCCAGCGGCGAATCTCCGGCGCCGGATCGGCGGGTACCCGGCTGGCTTCGACGGCGCGCTCCACCACGCCCAGGAATTCACGCTTGAAGCGCTCTTTCGTAAAGCGCAGCGCGTTGCGGCGGCACACGTCCGCGCGGAACGGCGGCGACTGTTCGAAGCGCTCCACCGCGTCGACGATGGACGCCACGGTCTGTTCGCCGAAAAAGAGTCCAGTCGCGCGTTCGGGGTCCTGTGATTCGACGACGATCTCCCGCACGCCGCCACGGCCCAACGCAATGACAGGCGTCCCGCAGGCCTGCGCTTCGACCACCGAAATACCGAAGTCTTCTTCCGCGGCAAACACGAATGCACGCGCGCGCTGCATGTAATCCACCAGCGCGGCATCGGGCTGATAGCCGAGCAGCGTCACATTGGGTGTCGCGCATGCCTTGGCGCGTGCGAAATCCGTTCCGTCGCCGATCACCACGAGGCGCCGCGAAGGCATCGCCGCGAAGGCTTCGACGAGCAGCGGAATGCGTTTGTACGGAACCATGCGCGAGGCAATCAGGTAAAAGTCCTCGCGCTCCGTGCTGAGTTCGAAACGCTCGACATCGACGGGCGGATAGACCACCGTCGCATCGCTACCGTAGGCCTTGCGAATGCGCCGGCCCACGAAGGCCGAATTGGCGACAAAGGCATCCACGCCATGCGCGGTGCGATGATCCCAGATACGCATGTAATGAAGCAGCAGACGCACGATCCAGCTCTTCATGCCGCGCTGCATGCCCGCTTCGGCCAGATATTGATGCTGCAGATCCCACGCGTAACGAATCGGCGAATGCACATAGCTCACGTGGACCTGATGCGGGCCCGTCAGCACGCCCTTGGCCACCGCATGGTTCGACGAAATCACGAGATCGTAGCCGGACAGATCGAACTGCTCGATCGCCAGCGGCATCAGCGGAAGATAGTGGCGAAACGATTTGCGCGCACGCGGCAGATGCTGGATGAACGAGGTATGCGCGCGTTTCCCGCCCAGCACGTCACGCTGCGCTTCAGGAAAAAAATCGACGACGCTGTACAGATCGGCATGGGGGAACAGTTGAAGAATCTGCTCGACCACTTTTTCCGAACCTGCATACGCAGCGAGCCAGTCATGTACGAGCGCTACGCGGCCAAAGCGACGTATGTCGTTAGCAGGGGTTGGGGCAAGCGTTACATTAGCCACGGCGAAATCTCCTCGATCAACCGGGCAGCCGTCGCGCGCCAGGTCAGTTCTTCTGTCCGTACGCGGCCTCGCTCGCGCAGGCTTGCACGCAACGTGGCGTCGGCGGTGATCCGTTCGAGCAGGCGCGCCAGTTCTGCGGGATCGTCGGGCGACGTGTAGAGCACGGCATCGCCGCACGCTTCCTGCACGGCGGGCAGTCTCGAAGCGATGACGGGACAGCCCAGTGCCAGCGCTTCGACGGGCGGCAGTCCGAAGCCCTCGTAGCGCGACGGATAGACAAAGCATGCTGCACGCCGGTAAAGCGCGGCCAGTTCGCCATCGCTCACGTAGCCGAGGTGCTTCACGAAGGCGGGTAACGCATCCCTGCCCGCCCCGTACACCCGCGCATCGCCGCCGCCCACCACCACGATGTCGAACTGCGCATCGTCGATGAGACGCGCGGCTTCGGCCACGAGCTGAAAATTCTTGTGCCGGTTGAGGCTCCCGACGGCAAGCACGAAAGGACGCCCGTTCAGCGTGGGCGCCACGGTCCCTTCATCCTCTTGCACGCGCAACATGTGCTCGCCGCTCTCCGACACGACGCCGATCTTGCCGGCTGGAATCCGGTAGGCGTCACACAGTTCACGCCGCGAGAATTCCGACACGGTAATGACACGCTGAGATACGCGGCCAAGGCGCGGCGCCATCAACCGATACCAGGCGACAAACGACCGGCTGTAGCTGTCCGGCACGCGCGTGGGCGCCGCATCGTGCAGGACCGTCACCTGACGGCGGTACAGCAGCGGTCCCGAGTTGCACAGATTGAGCAGCAAGCGGCCGCGCGCAGCCTGCGGTAACGCGAGTTGCTCCCAGCGCAGACCTCCGCCTTTACCGCTGGCTCGCAGCCCGACGTGCCGAAACGGATTGGACATACCAGTCAGCGCTTCGGGCACGATGATCTCGACCTGCAATCCGGCCACGAGCGGATCACGCAACTCGATCAGTTGATCGAGTGCCCGGATGGTCTCGAACGCGAAGCGATCGACACCCGTCGCACGTCGACCGAGGAAGCGACCATTGATCAGCAGATTGGGGGCATGCGCGTGTTTCATCGACAGGGTCCGAGGTATCGCTCATGACCGGACGTCATCCGTGCGCGAAGTCACCGCAGCACACGACCGGATTCGACAAGCCACGCCTTGCTATTTATATGGCTCGAAGTGTGGCCGATGTCCCCTCTTGCGAATGTTCGCCGTCGCTCATGGCGTGTCAATTCGCGTGCGCCATCCCAATACTGAACGCCTGAGCGTTATCTGCAGACCGCGCCGTTTGCACGACAAGTGAAATCCGATGTGCCGCGGAACAGGTATCCGTTCGCCGTCGCACACACCTGGGATGCAACGACGCCTCAGAATGAGCGCTGCATGCGCCTCCACCCGAGGCGAACCCATCGAGGAAGCCGCCGTGGAGCAAAGCGCCCGCGGCCGGCCACCTTCGTACGCGAGGAATACGCCGTGAAGCATCCTGTAGCAAGCATCCCTGCCCTGCCTGACCGCCAATCCCTCTCTCATGGTTCGCGCCGCGCAGGCCGGGCGACGCTGCACAGACGGCTCGAAAGCCTCGCTGCGGCCCTTTGCGCGCTTGCATGGGTATCGGCCGCGTACGCTGCCGATCCCGTGCGAGCCATGCCTGTCGACGCCTTCATCGACACGCTCGGTGTCGTTACCCACGTCAACTACACGGATGGCGCGTACGCGAATGTGCGCAACGTCGCCGACAATATGAAGTGGCTCGGCATCCGCCACGTGCGCGACTATACGCCCGGCCCGAGCGCACCGTTCGGGGCGTATTCCTACCTCGCGCAGCACGGCGTGCGGTTCAATTTTCTGGTGCGCTCGAACATCGCGGAGTCGATCGAACTGGCCGCGAAGCTGAATACCGAAGTGCCCGGCAGCATCGCGGCCATCGAAGGCTTCAACGAGATCGACAACTTTCCCATTCCGTACCGTGGCCTGACGGGCGCGGCGGCCGGACTCGCCGCCCAGCGCGAGATCTACGCGCGTGTACGCGGCACGAAGGAACTCGCGGGCGTCCCCGTCTACGATCTCACCGGCTTCGACACCCGAACAGTCGAAACGCGTGCCGATTCCGCCGATTACGCCAATCAGCATGCGTACCCGCAAAACGGCAATCAGCCTACCTACAACTCGCCCGGCGGCAGCTGGATACCCGCGGCCATTTACAGTGTCAAGAAGTTCAACCTGCCGATCGTCATCACCGAGTTCGGTTACTTCTCGATGCCGCAATCGGGTTGGTACATGATCGGCGTCGACGAGGCGACCCAGGCCAAGGCCATTTTGAACGGCTATATGGATTCGGCGGCGGCGGGCGTGAAGCGGATCTATGTCTACGAACTGCTCGACGAAAAGTCCGATCCTCAGAACAAGAGCGGCGAGATGCACTTCGGGATGTTTCGTTTCGATAACAGCCCCAAGCCCGTGGCCCACGCGGTTCGCAATCTCACGTCGATCCTCAACGCCAGCACGGCGACACGTGCCAAGAGCGCGGCGCGCAACACGCTCCCGTACACGCTGTCGGACATGCCCCCATCGGCGAACAGTCTGCTGCTGCAGAAAAAGGACGGCCGCTTCGTGCTCGTGCTGTGGAACGAATCGCAGATCTGGGACCGGGCGAAGGGAACGCCCGTTACGATGCCGCCTGCACGCATCAACGTCGATTTCGGTGCGACGGCACGCCGTGTCGATGTGTACGATCCGCTCGTGTCGGCGGCGCCGATCACAACTCAACGCGACGTGCGTCAACTCCCCGTAGACGTGCCCGACCACGTCATTCTGCTTGAAGTCACGCTCGCGGATACGCCAGGATCCTGAGGGTCTGCGGCATCATGAGATTCAAGCCTCAGCAATGCGAATGTGGGCACGAGCAGCGCGTATCGGCTCGCCTGCTGTGCCCACGATGTTCGGCTTCAGCGCTTGACCAGTCGCCGAACCGCATTCAGCGGTGATTTCAGCCGCGTCATCGGCGCGAAGACGACTTCCGAATAGGTCTTTGGATCGCGGCTCTCCAGCGTGGAGATGACTGTTCTCTTCACACTGTCGCGCAAGGACGAGAGCCCCGGCGGCACCGGCTTCAGACCTATCCTGCGCAGAATGTAGTTCGCCTGATAAACCCTCGCACGGTCCTCGAGAGACCTCATGCAGTAGCCAATGCTCACACTCACCGAGATATTGTCGTCGTTCTTTACCCAGTGCGGCGCCAATGGCGGGTGATGTACCACGTGTCCCGGTTCGAGCCTGTAGACCGTACCGCGATCCTGCATTTCCCGACGATAGAACGCCGCTTCGGCATTTCCGTTGTAGAAGCGTTCGACCTCACGATCCGGCACCAGCTCGCGATCGCTCGCAGGGAACAGGCACACGTCCTTCGAGCCCTGCACCTGGAAGAGAAAGTTGGTCTCGTGATCGATATGGAACGGTGTCGAGATATTCGGCGACGCGAGGAACAGCGTCATAGTTGCCCACGTGATGTCCTCGCGCAGCGGCAAGCCCGACAAGGCTTCAAGTTCGGACGTAATGCTGTCAAGCACTTCCGCATACGCGGGGTCGTAATCCTGCGCGCGGCTCAGCTTGATCCACGTACCCATTTCACCCAGACGGGACACCGTCTCGGCCAGCCGCTCGCTCTGCGGCATCGCCGTGAACTTCGCATCGATCGAGGCGCGCTTGAAGTTGAGAGCACTGAAATCGCGGTTCGAATGGCGGTCGATTACCCGCCTGGCGAGTTCAACGATCCTGGGGATTTCGAACAGGCCGCTTTGATGCAACGTATGTTCGAACTTGAATGAATGGAGATTGAAATTGCTTTTGAATTCGCTCGTGGACACCTGAAGAATCTTGTCGTCGAAGGGCAACTGGTGCGATGGATCAGTCAACACAGTAGCATCGCTCGGCACAGACATGGGACACCTTCACGGTTAGAGAAACAATGCGAATGCACTTCTATCAGGCAACAACAGGGAGACCGGGTTCGTCACCGCGCAGCCTGTGCCTGGCGCCGCTGTCCTTCGTGCGCGCCTGCCGCGCTTTTCCCACTGCATCTCTTCTATGTCGCTGCCGTTGCGGGATGACGCTCGAAATGCACGCCTTCGAGAAACGGTACGGCACGTTCGGGATGGAACGGGATGTCCACGCTCAGTTCCGGAACCATCCATCGGTCGCGCAGACGGTAGCCATGCGCTTCGAAATAGTCCATGAACTTCCGACGGCTGAAGAGCCGATACGGCATCGCGCTCGTCACATGATTCTGTATCGTCCAGACTTCGCCGTCGTCCATCAGCGGCACTTTGTTGATGAGGATGTGGGACGGCAGAGTCTTCACGTTTTCGAGAATGCCCGGCCCTTTCTCGCCGAGCGGATCGGGCAGATATTGCATGACGCCCAGCATCAGCATGATGTTGGACGACGGCGCTTCGACGAGCTCCGTGCCGAAGCTGATCATCGGCGATTTCAGCTGTTGATGGCGAGCGATGCCGCGCTTCACCATTGCCGGGACGTCGACGACGTGCCAGCGCATGGGGGAAGACAGAAGGCCATAGCGCATACAGATTTCATAGAAGACCCCACCAGCGCCGCCGACGTCGAGGATCGCGTTGCCTGACTTCAGCAGCTTGGTCAGCCACAGCAGCACGGCAAACTGCGAGGTCTGAAAAACTTGCGGTGCGGCTTCTTCCGGCTTCTCGTTGACGAGAATTTTCGCGATGCCCTCGTCGTTCCAGCCGACCTTGTTGAAATCCGTCGCAGCACGCTCGGCATCCTCGAAGCTGCCGTAAAGGCCGAGGAAATTATTCATCTGCTGGCACCAGACGGTCTTCGCGTAGAGCCGGGGCAAACCCGGAATTTTTCCGAGCCAGGCGCCGATGAAGCTATGCATCAAAATGGCTTTCAGCACTTTCTTCATGAGAGTTCCAGGTGAGCGTGACAGCAATTTCCACGATGCATGCGCGCATTCTCATTGCACGCAGCGAGCACGCTTTCAGGCTACTACCCCGCCTGTCGGTCAAACGTGCGTTGACTAACATCCCCGCCTATTGAGCCTGGATTGATGGGAGAGCGAGATGCTCCCTATGAGCCGGATGGTGTTCTGCGAGAGATGGCCAGCGCTAGCCGAAGACGAAGGTCTGCGGGGCCCGATCAGGCGAGAAAGTCCGGATCAGGCGGACCGCGCGGGGTCAGTATGCGAATCCGTTTCGCCATTTGCTGGATTGCGTACGGTTACCCACAAAACTGCGCACTCGCTTGCAGCTTTGTAATGTCAGAATAACCGCGGCAATGCGGAGCATCCGCTCCGGCCGGCATTGGAACGCGCGGACCGCGCCCCTTACATGAACAAGCTCCAGTCCCTTACCGTGTTGCGCGGCGTTGCGGCTGTCACGGTCATCTTCTATCACATCATGGCGCCGACCGGGCACACCCTCGGTGAATTCGGCGTCGACATATTCTTCGTGCTGAGCGGCTTCGTCATCGCGCTGGTACTGGACAGCCCTCGCCTCACTGCGCAGCGCTTCCTGTCCGATCGCATTGCGCGGATCGTGCCGCTCTACTGGGTGCTGACGTTCGTGGTACTGGCGGGCACGCTCATCGCGCCTTCGCTGTTCAACTCGACGACAGCCGACCTGGGCAACCTGCTGAAGTCGCTCTTTTTCATTCCCTATCGCAAGGAAAGCGGGCTGATCTTCCCGATGCTGTTCGTCGGCTGGACGCTGAACTACGAAATGATGTTCTACGTGGTCGCGGCCATCTCGCTGGCGCTGACGCGTCGCCACCGGCTGTTGTTCGCGTCGGCGTTGATCTTCGTGATTTTTTGCGCAGCGAGTGCGTCGGGTTCACGCGACGCGTTTGCCGAGTTCTATTCCTATCAGCGCGTCTTCGAGTTCCCGCTCGGCTTCGTGGTCTACCGGCTGTGGAAGCGCGGCGTGCGTATCAGGCCTGCGCTGGCCGTGGGCATCGCCATCGCCGCCTATGTATGGATGGCATACGTGAACTGGAACGAACTCTCCCGTGCACATCTGCTCTACTTCGGCGTTCCTGCTTTCCTGCTGGTCGTCAGCAGCTTGAGCCTCGAATCGAAGATCGGTTCGGGTCCGTTGACGAAAGGCGCGCTATTCATAGGCGATGCCAGCTATGCGATCTACCTGAGCCATCCGTACTGTGTCGAAGCCGTGCGCAAACTGCTGACGATCGATGGCTTCGACGCCACGTCGCCCGTCGGCGTCGCAGTCATCATCGTCATCGCGACAGCCGTCGGCGCCGCGCTCTACTGGTTCGTCGACAGGCCGCTGCACAGCCGCGCGCGCCGACTGCTGCAATCCTTGCCGCCTGTGCGGCTGCCCGGATCCCGACTGGCGGGCCTGAAGCACGAGATCATCGCTGCCGACGACCGTTCCACGCGCAACGTACAAGTCAATCACGACGCACGCTGAGCCGTCACGCGCCCGCAAACGAATCGCTGCGCGCAAATCCAGAGTCGTGTTCTCCGGCGACCGTCGACGCGGGTTGCGCGTGTCGCGCAGCAACTTCTCGAAGCGCGTCGAGCGGGATCTTCAGATAGCGCGTCGGAGCGCGGAGAACGCGCAATTATGTTGAGCGTTGCCGTTCACTCATCGAGCGTTGTTGTCGCCGGGCGTGCGGAATGCGACGCCGCAGCGCGATTTGATCGCATACGTAAGTGAGAACCGAGTGCCGACGCGCGCAAGTCGCGGGAATTGGAAAACGCCCGGTACGCTGTTCGTACAGGCGCAGACCACGGTTGCAAACGGAAGCATTTCGAGAACATCCCTGACACCCGCACGACGCGCTCGCGCAAGCGCGCGATGGTCCGCCGTGCGGGCTATGTCGATCCGTCGTCGATCGTCATTGAATCAATGCCTTCAGGAACGCGCAGGCATCGATCATCGTCGCAGCCGTGCATGACAGCCCTGACGTCCGTCATGCGTTCAGCTCGCGGTACCCGCGTCGCCACCCGTATTGCTGTAGCTCGCGTAGCCATAGGCGGCATATTCGCTGCCGTACTTGCCGGGCCGCGACGTCATGTCGTTGAACACGACACCGCGCACGGGCACGCCGATCTGTTCGAAGCGTCGCACCGATTCGCGCAGCTCCGACACGCTCGTCACCCCCTGGCGCGCGACCAGGAAGACCATGCCCGCCAGGTTGGCGACGATGCCTGAGTCGGCCACGGGCAGGATGGGCGGTGCGTCCATCAGCACGACGTCGTACTCCCGGTCCGCCCATTCGACGAAGCGCTTGAAGCGGCTATGCCGAAGCAGCTCGCTCGCATTGGCCACATAGCCGCCGTTCGCGACGAAGTCGACACCCGGCATGATCTGCCGATGCACCGCGCTCTCGTAGTGCATGCCCTGCATGATGTCCGTGATGCCAGGGCTCGAACGCACGCCTACACAGGCGTTCAACGTGCCGCGCCGCAGATCCGTGTCGATCAGCAGCACGCGCTGGCCCGACGCCCCCAGCAGCGCCGCCAGATTGACCGACACGAACGACTTGCCGACCATCGGTGTCGGCCCGGCGAGCAGGACGACATGATTGGGCGCATCGCGCAACGCGAACTCGAGCGCGCCGCGGAAGCTGCGCAGGCTTTCGACGGCGGCATCGAACGACGCCGTGCACGCCAGCACGCTGCAGGTCCCCGGCACGCCTTCTGGCAGACGGCGCGTGAGAGATTGCTGCACGCGGCTGCGCGGTACGGAAGCATAGACGTGCAGTCCCGCGCCTGCCTCGATTTCGTCGACCATCGCGATACCGCTATTCATCCTGCGCTTGAACAGCACGAGCGCCGCGCCAACGAACAGACCCGTGAGCGAACCCGCCACCACGATCAGCGCGCGCTTGGGCCGGATCGGGCCCTCCGGCACGGCGGCGCTGTCGATCAGACGTGCGTTCGAGACCTTGCCCGCCTTGGCCAGACGCAACTGCTCCTTGGTGTTCAACAGATTCGTGTAGATGTTCGTGTCGACCTGGACTTCTCGTTGCAGGCGCAGCACGCTTTGTTCGAGGGGCGGCAGCCGCTTGGTCTGCACGGCCAGTTCGGCCATCGCCTTCTCGGCCTCCTCCAGTTGCCCGTTCATCGCAATCAGCGCGGGGTTGTCGGGCATATAGCGCGCGTCCAGCTGGGCGCGCTGCTGCCGCAAGTCGGCAATGCGGTTTTGCGCCTGCGCCGAACTCTGCAACAAGGCCGCGGCCTCCGCACCCAGGTCGACCGCACCGTGCTCCGAACGGAACTGGTTGTATTCTTCTTCGGCTCGCTCCAGCGTCGCCTTCAACTCCGGCAATTGCTGGTTGAGGAACGCGATCGATTTCTCCGCTTCCTCCTGCGTGCGCTGCACTTTCTGGCGCATGTACTCGTTGCCGATCGCATTCAGGATCACGCTCGTCTTCACCGGGTCGTCGCCTTCCAGCGCCGCGCCGATCACCGACGACTCCTTGCCTTTCTCGGAGATCATCAACCTGCTTTGCAAACCCAGGGTCGCGGCAAGTTCGGACGAGCGCGACAGTTCGAAGGTGGCGCCGGGGTGTCCGTCGATTGCGCTCACCAGCAGGTCGATCGCGCCGCCCGGCACTTCGACGTGCAGCGTCTCGCCGACGCGGCCCTGCAGGTCCATGCCATTGTGCGCGAGCGTGTACACGCCGTCGCCTTTGAGCGTGAGGATGAATCTCGCCCCATGCATCCGGTCGGGCACGTCGAAGCGCGCCACGGTGATCGCCTCGTCGCCCCATGCGTAGCCGCCACGGCCCGACCAGCTCGACACGTTCAGGTGAGTCGCGATCCATCGTCCCACCACCGGGAAATAGCGCGGCGCGGCGTTGATGTAAAGCTGGGTGGCCTGGACGGCACGCGAGATAACCATCCGCGAGCGCAGCACCTCGATCTCCGCCGAGGCTGCCGTTTTCACCGCGAACATGGCCGACACATCGGCTAGCGCGTTTTTCGCGGCGCCATCGCTATCCTCTACGTGGATGAGCATGTCCGCCTGATAGACGGGGCGCGCGAGCATCGCGTAGACGAGGCCCACGAGCGTAAAGAGCGCCGCAATGACGACGATGGTCTTGCGGCCTTCATACAGGGTATCGAGAAGCTTGCCGACATACCCGCCCTCCGGCGGCATTACGCCGTCGTCGGCCGACCCCTCTAGCAGATATTCACGCTGTTTCAATCTATCTCTCCGTCGGTGCCTGCAATGACGCCGGGCACGTGCATATGAGTATCAGTAGCCGATTGCCCGGGTGGTCGCAGCCGCCTGGGTAGCGGGCAAGATCAGACCAATGACGCGGCTCCATTTGACGAGCGAGGAAGCATCGACGAACACGACATCGTTCGGCTTGAGTTCGAATGAATCCGCCGTGGCCATTGCCGAGGCCGACGTCGCGTCGAGGTGGTAGACCACGCGCTGGCCCGCATCGCGGCCGCGCACGACGTATACCTGCGACGCATCGCCGGAAATCTGGCTGATGCCGCCCGCGTCGCCCAGCGCCTCGTTCAGCGTCATGCGCCCGTTGTTGAACGGCAGCCCGCCGGGACGCTGCACTTCGCCGATCACGAAGACCTTGCTATCGTTTTGTGCATAGACGCGTATCAGGTCGCCGTCGCGGAGGATGATCCGGTCCGGGTTCACGTTGTTGCGGATCATGTCAGGCATGTCGACGACCACCGTGTCATCCCCGCGCGTCAACGACACCTTCGAGCGATCCGACTTGTCCGTAAAGCCGCCTGCCCGGTTGATCGCCTCGGGAAGCGTCATCGCCACGTCGTTGAGCACCTGCACGCCCGGCGTTCTTACTTCGCCATCCAGATAAATGCGCTTGCTGCGGTACGTCTCGACCCGCACCGTCATCTGCGGCTGCCTGACGTAGCGGCCCAGTTTGCTCGTGAGCATATCCCGAACGCCCATCTCCGAGAGCCCCTGGACCTTGATGGGCCCGATATAGGCGTACTGGATAAAGCCGTTCGTATCGACCGTGTAGCCCGGCGCGACGGCCGAGCCACCAGCCGTATTCGACCCGCCTCCCGTCGTTGCCGCCGGCATGCTGAGTTCCGGGTGATCCCACACGACGATGCTGAGCACGTCGCCCGGCCCGATCACATAGGGCTCCGCCTTCGCGAACAGATTGCGCACACTGTCGGGCACACCCGTCGGCCGATCCTGCTGCTGCTTCGAGACCAGATCGTCGGTGATTTCGACGAGCGAACCCGCGGGCGCGCGATCGCTGCCCGACGCATCCTGCGAGCCTGCGCGGCCCGCCGCGGTCTGCGCGGCGCCCGCCGCCCCAACGGTGCCCGACGGCATATTCCTGAAGGTCATCCCCGGCGACAGCATGCATCCCGACAGCAGCACAGCTGCGGCCGCGGGCGCTGCCCATCCGGAAGCGACGAAACGAAACGCGCGTGCGAGGTCGAGCCGCGCACGCGAGCATACCGTTTGCCGCCACGAAGACAGGCGCGCGGTGCGCGCCTGTGTCATCCACTTCTCGCCAACCCGGTTGAGTTGCATGGTCAAACCCCCTGTTGCGTGTTGGCTGTCCCGCTGCGTACCATGCGCGGCGGATACGGGCCCGGTGCTACTGATTCCACGATGCCTGGTGATGCCCTCTCGTACATGCCCATGCCCGCGTTGCCTCGTGCCACGAGCGACGTTCAGACTGCAATCTCCGCAAAGTCAGTAAGCGCCATTCCCTTTGATCACAACAAAGATCGTCTTGAAGAGAATGCCGATGTCGCTGTGCAACGACCAGTTCTTCACGTAGGTGACGTCGAGCGACACCCGCGTGGCGTAATCGGTTTCGCAGCGCCCGCTCACCTGCCAGAGACCGGTGATGCCGGGCGTCGCCATCAGGTAGTATTTGCTGTTGGCACCATAGCGCTCCAGCTCCTGGGCAACGATCGGACGCGGCCCGACCAGGCTCATCTCGCCGCGAACGACGTTCCATAGCTGCGGCAGTTCGTCGAGGCTCGTGCGGCGCAGGAAGTGGCCAATGCGCGTCACGCGCACGTCGTTCTTGAGCTTGAACTCGCGCTCCCACTCGGCGCGCGCCACGGGATCGCTCGCGAGCAACTCTTCGAGCACCTGCTGCGAATTGACCACCATCGAGCGGAACTTGAGGCAGCGAAACTTCTCGCCATTGCGGCCCACGCGTGTATGGCCGTATATCGACGGACCTCCGTCCAGCTTCACGACCAGCGCAATCAGCACGAGCAAGGGCAGCAGCGCCAGGATCATCGTCAGGCCGACCGTGACGTCGAAGACGCGCTTGACGGCGTGCCTGACCGCGCCCGTATGCGGTTCGGTCTCGACCAGCTCGTGCTCCGTTTCCTCGCCGTGCAGCCATGCGGTGGCCTGGCGAGCCACACTGAATTCCGCAAAGAAAAGCGTGTGCGAAGCAAGCAGCGAGATGCCCGTGGTCAGTGTCCAGTAGATGAACCACGGCATGGAAATCAGGTTGTCGCGATGAATGGCGTAGAGCAAGGCAAGCCCGCAGAGCTGCACGGCGAGCCATGCGAATGCCGTCCGGCCGGCGACGCTCGCGACGGGATGCCGCCCTCGCGGCGGATAGGTTCCACACGCTGGAAATACCGATAACGCCAGCGCCGCGACGAACGCGACGAGCGTTGGGTCGAGCTGATGCGCAGGACCCACTGCTGCCACGTTGAAGTTCAGGTTCAGGTGCAGTGCGCCGAAAGCGCCCAGCACGATTAGCGCGATATCGATCGCACGATGCACCAGCTCGGACATATTCCTACCCCACTGCGTCGCGTGTTCAATGGTCGATGTTTAGCCGCCGCTGTTTGCATAGTCGTCGCTCGCACCGGGAAAGCCATCGTGCCCAGCAGCAAACTTGCTGCCCTGTTTGCTGCTGCACGCTCTCGCTTTCGCGGGTCGCCCACTCTGCGCGGTCCCCTGTGATGTCGCGGCCGGCCGTCGATACACGTCGGCAACGCGCAAATCACATCGATAAGGTACGGGGATGGCAGCAGCGATTCCGTGCGCAATCCCACCAACGATTCGCGATCGTCGGACACGCCTTCCGTGCAATCCGATTAGATGCGGCGACAACATTGCGCGTTGCGTGCGCGAGCGCACGCAACGCGTGTTCGAAGAGTTGAAATCGCTGCCGGGTGATTGTCGAGATCGAAAAACGTTTTGCGATTCTTCGATTCGAAGAGATCCGCGACGCGTGTCAGGCGTGCGTTTGTCGCGGTCGTATTGCCAGATGGCTTACGCAGGAACGTCTCTCTGTCGCGCTCGAACGGTGCCTCTTATAGAGGGTCGTGTGCACGTAGTGTGCGCGAGCGTACATATTCCGATGCTCAAGGTCACTACGATCCATCCGCGGGCGCGCACGCGCGCTATCTGATCGGTGCATGCGACGCACTTTCGATTCGTAATCTTAACTACTTACGGGAGAACGCTTTCCGTACCGCGTTCAGTCGACGAGAGCCCGCGTATACCCGGATCTCGAAGGCGACGGGTTTCACGCAGTGCTGTCGTCGCTCGCTCAGTTGCGTGCTCGGGATATCGAGAGATGCGTGCGGTCCGGCTATTCCACTTGGACCGCGTGCATTGGAAAGAAGAAGATGGGAGCGGTCCGGCTGGCCGTCGTGGGATAGCGTCGCGTCGTGAGTACGATGGCACTACGCGATAACCGCCGGCGCGGTTGCGCTGCGCTCACGCGCACCGGTGGCTGGAGTAGTCAGCGTTTCGAGTAGTCGATCGTCTCGACGCCGTTCGCCGTGCCGAGCAGGCAGAGATCGGCGCCGCGCGTTGCGAACAGGCCCACCGTCACGACACCCGGCCATGCATTGATGTGCGTTTCGACCGTGCGCGGATCGCTGATGCGCAGGCCCTTGACGTCGAGGATCTCGTTGCCGTTGTCGGTGATATAGGGCGAGCCGTCCTTCGTCACGCGCACCACGGGCACGCCGCCCATCGCCGTCACGCGGCGGCCGATTGCCGTGCGCGCCATCGGCACGACTTCGATGGGGAGCGGAAACTGGCCGAGCACATCGACGACCTTGCTCGCGTCCGCGATGCAGACGAACTTCTCCGACACCGACGCGACGATTTTCTCGCGCGTGAGCGCACCGCCGCCGCCCTTGATCATTGCGCCGCCGTGATCGATTTCATCAGCGCCGTCGACATAGACGGGCAGCGATTCGATGTCGTTCAGATCGAACACCTGGATGCCGTGCGATTGCAGGCGCGCCGTCGTCGCGACCGAGCTGGACACCGCGCCGCGAAAGCGCGACTTGTGCGTGGCGAGCGCGTCGATGAAGCAGTTCGCCGTCGAACCGGTGCCGACACCGATGATGGCCCCTTCGGGCACGTTGGCGACTACGTAGTCGGCGGCGGCTTGGCCGACCAGTTGCTTGAGTTCGTCTTGAGTCATGATGGGAAATGCCAGGGCAAGCGGAAAACTGCAAGTTTACCGGAGTCGAAGCGTGGGGCCGGATTTATTGCACGTGTTGAGCGTGCGCCTCTCGTTCATGGCGCCGGCCGCGCTGGTTCTGGCGCGGCAGCCTGCGTGTACTTGTCGAGCAGCGCCTGCGCGATCGCATCGGTTTGCGCATCGGGATTACCCGAGTAATCGGTGGGACGGAAATGCATCTGGAACGCGGCGAACACGCGGCGCGTCCTGTCGTCGAGCACGCCGTCCGTCGCGACTTCATAGCCGTAGCGCGCGAGCTTTTGCTGGAGCGCGCGGACGTCTGCGGGCGCATGCGGATCGCGGCCTGCGAGTTCCTTTGCGACGGTCGCATCGTCGGGCCAGGCGCCGACGCCTGCATCGTAGAGCTGCTTCCACGGGAAGAGCGGGCCTGGGTCGATCTTGCGTTGCGGCGCGATGTCGCTGTGGCCGACGACACGGGTCGGCGGAATGTTGTATCGCGTGACGATGTCTTTTGCGACGCGGATCATCGCGTTCACCTGCTCCGGCGGATAGGGTTGCCAGGTGCGGCCTTGCGGTGTGTCGATGGGGCCGAGGTTGACGTTTTCGATGCCGATCGAGGCGGCGTTCAGTTCCGTTGTGCCTTGCCAGGCGCTGAGGCCCGCGTGCCAGGCACGTTGTGATTCCGGCACCAGTTGCCAGACGATGGGCTCGCCGTTTTTTTCTTTCGGATGATCGGGGATGACGTAGTGGGCGCTGACCTGTTCCTGCGTGAGAACCTCTAGCGACTGTTTTTCGTCGATCTCGGTGTAGTGCATCACGAGGAAGCGGATGCGGGTGTCCTGGTATTGCGCTGGGCGCGAGGTGTCGGTGTAGTAGGTGTGGTGGTTGATGAGACTCGGGGTGCAGGCTGTTGTCAGTAGCGTTGTTGCTGCTGATAGCGCGAGCCGCGCCAAGGGGTTTGAGGTGGGGTTCATTGCTTTTTGGCTCGGTCGGTTTTTTTGGCCCAGGCAGGTTTTGCCTTTTCGCTGGCATCCGCGTTGTGTCTTTGGTCTGCTAGCGTTGCCCCTGTGCGGGGCGGCACCTACTTTTCTTTGCCGCCGCAAAGAAAAGTAGGCAAAAGAAAGCGGCTCACACCGCCAATCCTTGTTCTTGCCTGAGGGCCCCCAAAGGGTCTTACACTTCAATCGGCAACGCACCTGCTCGCGTCCGTTGCCAACGTTCTCTCTGTACGCCTCACCCGCTTCATGTGCCCGCGTCACAGCGCGCCGCGCCAGACAGTCCGCCGCCGTCCAGGTGGCAAACAGTGTGTAGGTATTCGCGCCTTACACGCATCACTCCGGATTGGTAGCAAGGCTGGTGTTTCTGGTAAGAGCACCAACCTGTGCGGTGCGACACCCTACACACTGTTTGCCACCTGGGCGGCACATACCATTCGCTGCCGCTTGCCGTCGTATGGGTGCCTGAAGCCGGTGATGCGATTGTTCGAAGCGTTGGCAACGAGCACCGGCCAGGGTCACTGCCGTTTGAAGCGCGGGGACGTTGGGGGCCCGTGGATAGGAACACGCGCTGGCGGTGTGAGCCGCTTTCTTTTGCCTACTTTTCTTTGCGGCGGCAAAGAAAAGTAGGTGCCGCCCCGCACAGGGGCAACGCTAGCAAACCAATAACATCACGCGGATGCCAGCGAAAGCGAAAGCAAACCCCACCAGCGTCGCAGACAAAAAAACCTACTTCTTAACACCCCTCTGCCGCACGGCTTCAAACAAACAAACCCCTGATGCAACAGAAACATTAAGGCTTTCCACAGACCCAGCCATAGGAATATTCATCACCTCATCACACGTATCACGTGTCAGCCTGCGCATCCCTTCCCCTTCAGCACCCATAACCAGCGCAACAGGCCCATCGAGCTTCGTCTCAAACAGCGACGTAGTCGCTTCCCCGGCCGTGCCAACAACCCACACCCCTGCATCCTTCAACTCCCGCAACGCGCGAGCGAGATTCGTCACGGTAATGTACGGCACCGTATCGGCCGCACCACTGGCCACCTTCGCCGCCGTGGCATTCAAACCCACCGCCCGGTCCCGCGGCGCAATCACAGCATGCGCACCCGCCGCATCGGCAACCCGCAAACACGCGCCGAGATTGTGCGGGTCCGTAATCCCATCGAGCACCAGCAACAACGCCGGCCCCTGAACGCCATCGAGCAGTTCGGCCAGGTTCTGCGCCAGCGGCAGATCGCCCGCGCGCGCCACCACGCCCTGGTGCCGCTCCGTATGCGCAAGACCCCACAGCCGCGTCTCGTCGGCGGCAATCAGGCGGACTCCCGCCTCTTTCGCCACGGCCAGAAATTCGTTCATCCGGCGATCGCGGCGGCTCTGGTCGTAATAGATCTCTTCGACCGTCGATGAATCGTGACGCAAGCGTGCCGTCACCGCATGAAAACCGTAGAGAACCTTGAGACGTGACATGACTGAAACAACCTTTGAATGAGCGCGCCTGACCGAACCAATCGAACCGGTCAAAGCGCACCCGATGAGAATGAGCGCCGCGCACGCACGAAACGCACGCGGCGTTAATACAGAATCAACGCTTCTTGTGGACCGGCTTGGCAGTCGACTTCGACGCCGCGCGCTTCTTCGACGCCGCCGCCTTGCGCGCCGTGCGCGCTTCCTTCACGGCCGCCGTCTGCGCGGGCGCCGCCTTCTTGCGCCGTGCACCGTCGGCTTGCGTCGCGCGATCGATGGAACGCACACGCGGCCCGCCGAGATCGCTCGCCTTGTCCAAAGGCGCCGCGCGATGCGACTGCGACTTCACGGGCGTGTCCCGCACCAGACGGAAATCGATCTTGCGCGCGTCGAGATCGACGCGGCTCACCTGCACCCGCACGCGATCCGACAACCGATAACGAATGCCCGTGCGTTCGCCGCGCAGCTCGTTCTTGATCTCGTCGTACTGGAAATAGTCCGAGCCCAGTTCCGTCACGTGCACGAGCCCTTCGATAAACAGCGCATCCAGCTGCACGAAAATGCCGAACGACGTCACGCCGCTCACCATGCCGCCGTACTCTTCGCCGAGCTTGTCGCGCATGAAGTAGCACTTGAGCCACGCTTCGACATCGCGCGAGGCTTCGTCCGCGCGGCGCTCGTTCGCCGAGCAATGCAGGCCGAGTTCTTCCCAGATCGCCGTGTTCGGACGGCCGCGGTTGGGACGATTGCCGCGCTTCTCGTCTTCCGCCTGCAGCGCGCGGGCACGCGGCGACAGCGCCGTGTTCAGCTCGACGCCGTGCGGCGCCTGCGGCTCGTATTTGCGGCCCTGCAGGATCGCGTAGATCGCGCGGTGCGTGAGCAGGTCGGGATAACGGCGAATCGGGCTCGTGAAGTGCGCGTACGCCTCATACGCGAGACCGAAGTGGCCTATGTTGTCCGGGCTGTAGACGGCCTGCTGCATCGAGCGCAACAGCATGGTCTGCAGCATCTGCGCGTCGGGACGGTCGCGGATATGCGCCATCAGCGCGGCGTAATCGCTTGCGTGCGGCGTGTCGCCGCCGCCGAGCGTCAGACCCATGCCGCGCAGGAAGGTGCGCAGGTTTTCGAGGCGCTCCGCCGTCGGCCCCGCATGCACGCGGTACAGGCCCGGATGCTTGTTGCGCTTCATGAAGTCGGCGGCGCACACGTTCGCGGCCAGCATGCACTCTTCGATCAGCTTGTGCGCGTCGTTGCGATGACGCGGCACGATCTGCTCGATCTTGCCCTGCGCATTGCAGACGATGTACGTCTCAGTCGTATCGAAGTCGATTGCACCACGCTTCTGGCGCGCGGCGAAGAGCGACTTGTAGACGCCGTACAGGTTCTGCAGTTGCGGCAGCAATGCGGCGCGGCGCGTCGCTTCCGGACCCTTCGTATTGGTCAGCACGGCGGCGACTTCCGTGTACGTGAGACGCGCGGCCGAATGCATGACGCCGGGATAGAACTGATACGCCTTGATCTCGCCGCGCGCGGTGATGACCATGTCGCACACGAGCACGCAACGGTCCACATTCGGATTGAGCGAACAGAGACCGTTCGACAGCTTCTCCGGCAGCATCGGAATCACGCGGCGCGGGAAATATACCGACGTGCTGCGCTCGATCGCATCGACATCGAGGCCGCCGTCGGGCAGCACGTAATGCGACACGTCGGCAATCGCGACGATCAGGCGGAAACCGTCGCCGCGCCCGACCTTCACCGGCTCGCAATAGACGGCATCGTCGAAGTCGCGCGCATCTTCACCGTCGATCGTGACGAGCGGCACGTCGCGCAGATCGACGCGGTGCTTCATATCGACGGGCCGCACTTCGTCGGGCAGCTTCGCGGCGGCGTCGAGCGCTGCCTGGCTGAACTCGTGCGGCACGCCGTACTTGCGCACCGCAATTTCGATTTCCATGCCGGGATCGTCGATATCGCCGAGCACTTCGACGACGCGACCCAGCGGCTGCGAATGACGGCTCGGAAAGTCCGTCAGCTCGACCACCACGACCTGCCCGACCTTGGCCTTCTTGGTGTTCTGCGTGATCAGGATGTCATGGCCGATGCGCTTTTCTTCGGGCGCGACGATCAGCGCGCCATTCTCGTTCAGCAACCGGCCGATCACGCGTTTGTTCGCGCGGTCCGTCACCTCGACGATGTGGCCTTCGGGGCGTCCGCGCCGGTCATAGCCGACGATGCGCGCCAGCACGCGATCGTTGTGCATGACCTTCTGCATTTCGCCCGTCGGCAGGAACAGGTCGTCCTGGCCGTCGTCGCGAATCAGAAAACCGTAGCCGTCGCGATGGCCCTGCACGCGGCCCGCGACGAAGTTCGACGGATGGGTCAGCTGATAATGGCCGCGCTGATCGAGTCTGATCTGGCCATCACGTTCCATCGCGGCAAGGCGCTTGAAAAACCCTTCGCGCTCCTGGCGCTTGATCGACAGTGCTTCGGCGATGTCGTTCGCTGCAAGCGGCGTTTCACTCGTGCGCAGCACGCCGAGGATTTCTTCGCGGCTCGGAATCGGATACGGATATTTGCTCAAGGGCTTGTCGATGATTGTTCTCGTTGCGTGGACGTCGGCGGATGGATGACGCTGCTCTAACTGAACTTGAACTGCAACTGCTGCTCTTGTGACTGCGATGACTGCGACTGCTCTCTGACCGTCGACAACCGTGAGGCCGCGAATGCGGCCCTGAGCGAGGCCTCGTCCGAGGTCCCGCCGGCCGTCGCGCGGACCCTTGACGGATGTTCGACGCCGGCCTCCTACTGCGGGGATTCTAACACCCGTCTCGCCCGCTACGCGCCGCCCAGCGGGCGCTTGCGCGAAGTACGCGGTGCTCGTGCGCGAGCATGGCGGCTGTCATGCGAATGTTTTCGCGAAATGCTTGACACGCTTATTCGAGACGCTATAATCGCTGTCTCTGCTTCAAACGCACCTTGCCCAGGTGGCGAAATTGGTAGACGCACTAGGTTCAGGTCCTAGCGGTGGCAACACCGTGGAGGTTCGAGTCCTCTCTTGGGCACCAGATTCAAATGAAAAGCCGCCTTCGGGCGGTTTTTCATTGTTGTGAGTGTATTGCGCTTCGCGGTGGTTTTACGATCCCGAGGAAGCAACGCAGGAAGTTGCAGTAACGGTTGATCGTCGAGTCATTTGATGCGCGAACAACCAGACGAAAAGATGAAGCGTTTTCAAAATACCCATTGACACGCAGAATCTTCTCGTTAAAATAGCGGTCTAGCTTGAGACGTGCCCAGGTGGCGGAATTGGTAGACGCACTAGGTTCAGGTCCTAGCGGTGGCAACACCGTGGAGGTTCGAGTCCTCTCCTGGGCACCACTCTCTCGAAGCTAAAAACAGATCACCCCGCAAAGCGATAAGCCTGCGGGGTTTTTTGTTTTGGGCGTCTGCTCATCGAGGCGCTTCACATTCACACGTCGGTAACGCCGTCTCGCGTCAGCCTGAACCGGACATATCCGTCCACGTTCCCCTCGCGCTTCATCCCCAGCTTCTGTGCGACGCGCCGCGAAGCGGCATTGCCCTCTGCAATACCCGCCACAACCGACTCCAGCCCGACCGTCCCAAACGCATGCGCGACAACGCTACGCGCCGCCTCGCTGGCAACTCCTCTGCCCCACGCATCGCGCACGAGCCGCCAGCCGATCTCGACCTCTGGCCCGTGTGTGTCTTCCGGAATCAGCAGCACCCACCCGACGAACCGTGCCGGCGCGCTGCGCTCGACAATCGACCAGTAGCCCAGCCCATCCGGATAAGCGCGCGTGATGCGATCCACGACAAACCGCCGATGCGCATCCGGCTCGTGCCACGGACCATCGACATGACGCGTCACGTCGGGATCACGGTCCATCGCGATGCAATCGTCGAGATCGGCTAGCGTGCGCGGTCTTAAAGACAAGCGTTGCGAAATAAAAGAAGGCAGCAATTGTTATTCCCGTTAATTACGAATTACAAACTCCATCCAATCATCATTAATACATTAATTACATTCCCCAGACATTATTCCTGATTCCCTCAGCGATTATCCAGGGGTTAGCACGGATAGAAGCAGCTTGTTGCATGCAACCGCTTAATCGTCGGCGTACACTCTCTGAAGCCTTTAGCTACGGGGGCGAGGCGTGCCACCTCAAGCCTTTCAAACGGCTTTTGAATCGCACGGATTATCGGAGACAGGAGAACAATTGAAATGAGCTGGACTCGGGAACAGAGAAACGTCACGATCGCGGCATATTTAGGCTGGACTCTAGACGCATTCGATTTCTTTCTGATGGTTTTCGTGCTGAAAGATATCGCAAGCGAATTCGGCACCGATATCAAATCGGTTTCCTTCGCCATCATGTTGACCCTGATGATGCGGCCCGTCGGCGCGCTCATCTTTGGTTACCTCGCCGACAAGTTCGGCCGGCGTCCCACGCTGATGGTCAACATCGCGTGCTTTTCGCTGCTTGAACTGCTGTCCGGCCTCTCGCCGAATCTCACCACGCTGCTCGTGCTGCGCGCCCTGTTCGGCATCGCGATGGGCGGCGAATGGGGCGTCGGCGGCGCGCTGACAATGGAAACCGTCCCGCCCAAAGCGCGCGGCTTCGTCTCCGGCTTGCTGCAAGCAGGCTATCCGAGCGGCTATCTGCTCGCGGGGCTCGTGTTCGGTCAGCTGTACCAGTACATCGGCTGGCGCGGCATGTTCTTCGTCGGTGTGCTGCCCGCCCTGCTGGTGCTGTATATCCGCGCGCACGTGCCCGAATCGCCCGCGTTCAAGACGCTCGAAAAGAAGACCCGCCCCGGCCTCGTCGCCACGCTCAAGCAGAACTGGAAACTGTCCGTCTACGCGATCATCCTGATGACGGCGTTCAACTTCTTCTCGCACGGCTCGCAGGATCTGTATCCAACCTTCCTGCGCGTGCAGCACAATCACGACGCCCATACCGTGCAATGGATCACGATCGTCCTGAACATCGGCGCGATCTGCGGTGGCCTGTTCTTCGGCGCGCTGTCCGAGCGGATCGGCCGCAAGCGCGCCATTTGCATTGCCGCGCTGATCGCGCTGCCCGTGCTGCCGCTGTGGGCATTCTCGTCGACGCCCGTGCTGCTCGCAGCGGGCGCGTTCCTGATGCAGATTTCGGTGCAAGGCGCATGGGGCGTGATTCCCGTGCATCTGAACGAAATCTCGCCGGATGAAATTCGCGCGACCTTTCCCGGCCTCGTCTACCAGTTGGGCAATCTGATCGCGTCGGTGAACGGGCCGCTCCAGGCAGGTATCGCCGAAGCGCACGGCAACGACTACGCGACCGTGATGGCGACCGTGATCGGCATCGTGGCCGTCGTGATCGCCGTCTTTATCCTGTTCAGCCGCGAACGACGCGGCGTAGATATGACACAATCTGCCGAACAGGTCGCGGCGACGGTACACTGAACGCACGCACCGCACATCCAACATAAGGGCGCCACGGCGCCCGGGCCAATGCAGCAGATACGAGGCCGCTCCGATTCGTTTCGGAGCGGCCTTTTTTGTCCGCGTCGTCTGCGAGGGCACGCGCGGTCGGACACTTTTAGAGGGGTTTATCGACACTCACCTCTTGCCCGATCACGGACTGCATTCTTATCCTGAAAAAGAACGCACGTTTCAAATTCCAATTTGAATCGATTGTTTGGGCCGGTGAGAGCCGGCAAAGGGAGACATCAATGACAACACGGACGACGAACCGCCACCCCGGCGACACGAAATCGCGCATCCTCGATGCCGCCGAGACGCTCTTCATCGAATGCGGTTATGAAGCGATGTCGCTGCGGCAGATCACGTCGAAGGCCGAGGTCAATCTGGCCGCCGTCAACTACCACTTCGGCAGCAAGGAAGCGCTGATGCACGCGATGCTGTCGCGCCGCCTCGACCTGCTGAATCAGGAGCGCCTCAAGCTGCTCGACCGCTTCGACACACTGCTCGGCGCGCGCCTGACCTGCGAGCACGTGCTGGGCGCGATGTTCATTCCGGCGCTGCGCGTATCGCGCGACACGCGGATCGGCGGCAAGGCGTTCCTGCGGCTGCTGGGCCGCGCCTACACCGATCCGTCGCCGTTCATCCGCGATTTCCTGAACGCGCACTATGCGTCCGTCGCCGTGCGGTTTTTCGACGCGTTCCAGCGCGCGCTGCCGCACCTGCCGCGCGAGGAACTCGGCTGGCGGCTGCACTTCGCAATCGGCGCACTCTCCGGCGTGCTGGCGGGCGCCGACACCGACAGCCTGATCAACGAGTTCTCGCAAGGCAAGTCGATGAACGACCTGCAACTGATCGCGCGACTCGCCTCGCTGATCGTGTCCGCGCTGAAGGCGCCGCTGCCCGACGCGAGCCAGCTCGCCGTGTTCGCCTCCGTGCTCGGCGATGCGGGGAGCGACGACATCGCATGCGATGCGGTGCGGCAGGCGGCGCAGGCCGGATCGCAGGCGGCCCCATCGGAACCGCGGACTCAAGCGACGCCGCAAGCACCGCAGGCACACCCGTCGACGGACGCCGCACACCGCACCGGACTGGGATCGTTCGCGCAACCGGCGCAACCGGCACAAGCCGACCGGCAGGCCGACTCGCGCGATTACGGCACCACGCATTACGCGGCGCACGGCTGACGCACGCTGCGGCAAAAGGCACGGGAACAACCGCAGGCACCCGCGCAGGTGCCTGCCCTTCACGTTCAAATGACGCCGCTTCCGTGCCGAAACCGCATTAGACGCGCCGCTCGAAGCGTCGGGCACACAGGCTGCAACGGATAAGAGCGGGCCGCTCGCCCCGCATCAGACAACTCGAAGATATCGCGGGCCGGACGTGCATCGCGGGCCGCGCTCGCCCTGAAAAAACGAAAAGGAGGGATCGCCATGACCTGGTTCATCGTTGCGCTGATCGTCGCCGCTGCGGCGCTCGTCTATGTGCAGGCCCGGGCATCATGGTGGCTCGCGTTCCTCGTCGCGTGGGTCGCCGCTGCCTTCGTGACGCGCACAGCCGGCGTGACGGCGACGATCCTGCTGTCGATCGTGCTCGTCCTTCCCGCGCTGGTGCTGACGCTCAAGCCGCTGCGCCGCGCATGGCTCAGCGCGAGGGTGCTCAACGTTTTCCGCAAGATCCTGCCCGACATGTCGCCGACCGAGCGCGACGCGATCGAAGCGGGCACCGTCTGGTGGGACGCCGCGCTCTTCTCCGGGCGCCCGCATTGGGACACGCTGCTCGGCTATGGCCCGGCCAGGCTGTCGGTCGAAGAACAGGCGTTCCTCGACAACGAATGCGAGCAACTCTGCGACCTCGCGAACGACTGGGAAACCACGGCCATCTGGCAGGACCTGTCGCCGCAAGCATGGCAGTTCGTCAAGGACAAAGGCTTTCTCGGGATGATCATCCCGAAGCAGTACGGCGGCAAAGGCTTCAGCGCCTACGCGCATTCACAGGTCATCATGAAGCTCGCGACGCGCTGCTCGGCGGCCGCCGTCTCGGTGATGGTGCCGAACTCGCTCGGACCCGCCGAACTGCTGCTGCACTACGGCACCGACGCGCAGAAGAATCACTATCTGCCGCGTCTCGCGCGTGGCGACGAGATCCCCTGCTTCGCGCTGACGAGCCCATACGCGGGCTCCGACGCGGCGGCGATTCCCGACGTCGGCATCGTCTGCAAAGGTACGTTCGAGGGACGCGAGACGCTCGGCTTTCGCGTCACGTGGAACAAGCGCTACATCACGCTCGGGCCAATTGCGACGGTGCTCGGCCTCGCGTTCCGCGCGCTCGATCCCGACCACCTGCTCGGCGGCGACGACGAACCGGGCATCACCTGCGCGCTGATTCCGACCCGTCATCCGGGCGTGAACATCGGCCGCCGTCACTGGCCGCTCAATGCCGTGTTCCAGAACGGGCCCAACTCGGGCAACGACGTGTTCATCCCGCTCGACTGGGTGATCGGCGGACGCGCGCAGGTCGGCAACGGCTGGCGCATGCTGATGGAATGCCTCGCGGCGGGCCGCGCGATTTCGCTGCCGTCGTCGAACGTCGGCATGTCGAAAATCGCGGTGCGCGGTGTCGGCGCGTATGCGGCCGTGCGGCGACAGTTCCGCACGGCGATCGGCAAGTTCGAGGGCGTGCAGGAAGCGCTCGGGCGCATGGGCGGCAACCTCTACGTGATGGACGCCGCGCGCCGCCTGTCCGCGCAGGCCGTCGATCTCGGCGAAAAGCCGTCGGTGATTTCGGCGATCTCGAAGTACCACATCACCGAGCGCAACCGCGAAGTGATCGACGACGGCATGGACGTCGTCGCGGGCAAAGGCATCTGCATGGGGCCGTCGAACTTTCTCGCGCGCGCGTACCAGCAGGTGCCCATTTCGATCACCGTCGAAGGCGCGAATATCCTCACGCGCTGCCTGATCATCTTCGGCCAGGGCGCGATACGCTGCCATCCGTACGTGCTCAAGGAAATGGCCGCGACACGCGAACCCGACCGCGCGAAAGCGCTGCGCGATTTCGACGACGCGTTCTTCGGGCATATGAGCTTCACGCTGTCGAACGCGGTGCGCAGCTTCGTGCACGGCTTGACGGGCGGTGTGCTGATCGCGAAGCCGCAGCGCGCGCATGCGCCGCTCGCCCGTTACTACCGCGCGGCAACGCGACTCTCGACAGTCTTCGCGCTGCTCGCCGACGTCTCGATGCTCGTGCTCGGTGGCGAGTTGAAGCGGCGCGAGCGCATCTCGGCGCGTCTGGGCGACGTGCTGTCGCAGCTCTACCTGATCTCAGCGACGCTCAAGCGCTTCGAAGACGAAGGCCGCCACGGCAGCGATCTCGCGCTCGTGCAATGGGGTGTCGAAGATGCGCTGTATCGCGCGCAAACCGCTCTCGATGGCGTGCTGCACAACTATCCGAACCGTCTCGCAGCCGGCCTCGTGCGAGTGCTCGCGTTTCCGTTCGGCCTGCCGCATCGCGCGCCGTCCGATACGCTCGGCAGCACGATCGCCGAGCTGATGCAGACGCCGGGCGACACGCGCGACCGGCTGCTCGCGGATTCGTACGTGCCGCACGCCAGCGTCGACGCAATCGGCTACGGCGAGCTGGCGTTCGCGCTGACGCCGCAGGTCGCGCATCTCGAGCAGCGCTTGCGCGAAGCCATCAAGCGTGGCCGCATCGAGCCGATTCCGCAAAGCCTCGCCGATCTCGCCGAATGGACGGAAGCGGCGCAACAGCGCGGGCTGATCGACGAAGACGAGCGCAAGGTGCTCGACGACTACGCGCGCTATGGCGCAGAAGTCGTAAAGGTCGACGATTTTCCCGCCGACTTCGGCCTGCTCGCCGACCTGCAACGGCGCAAGGAGGCGCTCGACAAGGCGATGGAACTGGCCGCGTGACCCATCGGCTCGATTCGCCACGCATCATTTTGATGGTTACTGCAGGGCGGCGACCGGCAAACGCCCTGCTTTCGTCGCCAATCCATTAGTATTCCCAAAAACAACTCGAATAGGGACGTTCAGATGCTAAGGATTCCAACACTTGTCGACCTTGCGTGTATTGCCTCGGCAGCGTCCGCTGCCAATTTCGACAACCGGTCGGGACGCTATTCATTCACGCCGCTACCTTCGGCCGAAGCCGAGATGAAACGGATGAACACGATCATGGAACTGTCGGATCAGCAACCGACGGGGCGCTACGTGCGCATGGGCGAGACCGTGCGCGTGAACGTCAGCGGCATGCCCAACGGGTATCGCGCAAGCGCCATGGTCGGCTTCCGCTCCATGTACGGAAAGTCGCCGGGCCAGCAGGCGGCGCCGCTACGCAACGGCAGCAACCGCTTCGTCGCGAGGCAGAACGGTCCGCTGTTCATCCGATTCACCTCGCCCAACAGCAAGCCCGCCGCGTCGACTGAAATCGACGTATCGATCGCGGATGGCAAGCCGTTGCCCCTTTTCGTGCAAGACCGCACGAGCATGGACGACTGGCGGGCGCAACTGGACAACTACGCGGACGCGCCGTTCGTTCAACTCGTCGGCCAGCACAGCATGATTACGTTGCCACGCAGCGTGTATCGGCACGCGCCCATCGCCGACCCATCGACCACTCTGGCGGCCATCGCGCAGGTGCTGGCGATGCAGGATGCGCTGGCAGGATTCGACGACACAAAACCGACCGACGCGCGCACGCCGCTGCGCGAGCACTTCGTGGTCGACTTCCGCACCTCGCCCAAGGAAAGGACCGGCGTGTACATGTACGCCACGGATCAATTCATCGGCATGTTCGCGGACAACACGACCGATCTGACCGACCCGGCGCGCCTGCGCAACGAATGGGCGATCTGGCATGAGGTCGGACATACGCACCAGCAGGACTCCTGGACATGGGAAACGCTCGTCGAAGTCTCCGTCAACCTGTTCTCGCTGTATGTGCAGGAGAAGCTGGGCGAGCCCAACCGGCTGGACGAGCCCGAATATGACGGCATCACGCCCCGCGAGCGGGCGCGCGAGTATCTGGCCCGCGCGGCGCGCAACTACGTATCGGACCCGGGCGGCAAATACGAGGAACTGACGTTCGTGCGGCTCGTGATGTTCGATCAGCTGAAGCGCGCCTACGGCTGGAATCTTTTCACCCGGCTGTTCAAGTATTACCGCGAGCATCCTCTGCCTTACAACGTATCGGAGACGAAAAAGGTCGACGAGTTCGTGGTGGCGATGTGTACGGTATCCGGCAACGACCTGCGTCCGTTCTTCGAAAAATGGGGCTTGCGGGCCAGCGCGGACGCCTACGGCAAGATCGCCGCGCAGCGTCTTCCCGTGCGCGCGATCGAGACCTGACCGGCGAGGGATGAAGCTTCCGGCTGCGACGCGGCTGACCGCTGACAGAATCGGCCCCACGCGCGAGCAACCCAGCGCAACGCACCGCAACATGCCCATGCAATCACCCCGACCTCGCAAATCCGCCCCCCAACTTGCGGCAAGTCACGCGGTCCGTGCACACTGTCGTTCATCCGCCGGTCCGGGGGCCAGGAGCCAATAACGTGAACGATTCCTACCTGAACTTCGTCAATTCGCCGCTGGGCGCGCGGGTCGCGCGCTCGCTCGGTTTGCCGAAGCCCGAGGTACTGCGCCGCTATCGCGCCGACGCACCCGAATTCGACGGCCTCATCGCCGTCGGCGCGGGCCCCGCGCCCCAACTGCTCGACGCGCTCGCCAATGTCGTCGCGCATATCGGCATGACGAGCGTCGCGCATGCCAGCGCGGGCCTGTGGGTGCCGCTCGCGAACCGCCACGGGCTAATGACGGGCCGCTTCGAACCCGCCGATCCCGCAACCGGCGCCCAGGCGCGCGTGCGGGCGCTCGTGTTCGATGCGAGCGGTATCGAAAGCAGCGCGCAGCTCGACACGCTCTACGCGTTCTTTCACGACGCGCTCCGCTCGCTCGACCAATCCGGCCGGATCGTCGTGCTCGGCCGTCCGCCCGAAGCCTGCGCGAGCCCGCGCCAGTGGACGGCGCAACGCGCGCTCGAAGGCGTGACACGCTCGCTGGGCAAGGAAGCGCGGCGCGGCATCGCCGTGAATCTGATGTATGTGTCGCAAGGCGCCGAAAACGGCCTCGAATCGACGTTGCGCTTCTTTCTGTCGCCGCGCTCGGCGTACGTGTCGGGCCAGGTCGTGCGCATCGGCGCGGCGCCCGGCGGAATGACTCAAAACGTCGGCGCGGATTTCGACTGGACCCAGCCGCTCGCCGGCCAGCGTGCCGTCGTGACGGGCGCGGCGCGCGGCATCGGCGCGGCGATTGCGAATGTGCTCGCCGCGCAAGGCGCGCACGTGATCGGCATCGACATCCCCAGCGCGACCGATGCGCTCGACGCCACCCTGCGCCAGATCGGCGGCACGGCGCTCGCGCTCGACATCGCCGCGCCGGAAACGCCCGCGCAGATCGCCGCCGCGCTCGACGAACTCGGCGTCGACGTGTTCGTGCACAACGCGGGCATCACGAAAGACAAAACCATCGCGAAAATGACGGAAGCGGCGTGGCGCAATGTGATCGACATCAACCTGTCGGCGCAGGAGCGCATCGACGACGCGCTGCTCGAAGCGGGCACGCTGCGCGACGGCGGCCGCATCGTTTGCGTCTCGTCGATCAGCGGCATCGCGGGCAACCTCGGGCAGACCAACTACGCGGCCTCGAAAGCGGGTGTAATTGGCCGCGTTCAGGGCATGGCGCCGTATCTGGCCGCGCGGCGCATCACGATCAACGCGGTCGCGCCCGGCTTCATCGAAACGCAGATGACCGCGAAAATGCCGCTCGCGCTGCGCGAAGCCGGCCGCCGGATGAATTCGATGAGTCAGGGCGGCCAGCCCGCCGACGTCGCGCAAACCATCGCCTGGCTTGCGCATCCCGGCTCGGCGGGCGTGACGGGCCAGGTCGTGCGTGTGTGCGGACAAAGCCTGATAGGAGCGTGACCCCTCATGGCGTTCTACGACTCCAGCTCGATGTTCGGCGCGCCGCGCCTGAAAACAGTCGTGCTGCCCGAGCTGCCCAAACCCGCGAAGCTGTACGCGCGGGCCCTGTCGGGCGTGGTCAAGGGCTTCCAGCGCAACCGTTCGACCGATCTGCCTCTGCTTCGGCTCGTGCGCCCCGCCGTGTCGCTCGATTCGGTTGCGATCGAGCGCTATGCGCGCGTGTGCGGCTTTTTCCCCGAGCAGGGCATTCCGTTCACGTTTCCGCATCTGCTCGCGTTTCCGCTGCATCTGCTGTTGCTGACGGACCCGGCGTTTCCGTGGTCCGCGCTCGGCATCGTCCATCTGGCGAACAGCGTGCACATGCGCCGCCCGCTTTCGTTCGACGACACCTTGCGCGTCGAAGTCGAATTCGGCGCGCGCCTGCGCCATGACAAGGGCCAGGCGTTCGTGCTGCAGACGCGCGTCTACCGGCGCGGCGAGGCCGTCTGGGACGGCGACAGCGTGTATCTGAAGCGCGGCGTCGCGGCGAGTGGCGATCCGCTCGCACCGCTGGAGACGGCGGGCGACGCGCTGGTGCGCGCGGCGCGCTGGCAACTGCCGTCGCAACTGGGCCGCGACTACGCGAAGGCATCGGGCGACTTCAATCCGATTCATCTGTCGATGCTGTCCGCGAAAGCGTTCGGCTTTCCGCGCGCGATCGCGCACGGCATGTGGACGCTCGCCCGCACGGCGGCCGCGCTGCAGCCGCCCAAGCGGCTCGCCGACGCGACGCTCGCAGGCGAATTCAAGCTGCCGATGCTGCTGCCGGGCGAAGCGTCGCTGTGGACGGCATCGCCCTCGCCCACTGCGCGCGACTTCGAAGTGCGCGATCCCGAAGGCGGCAAGCCGCATCTGCGCGGCCGCTTCCAGTGGAATCTGCAATGACGCCGTGCCGTGCGCGCACTGCCGCGCGGCAAACATCCGACGTTGGAATCAATGCCCGGCCTGATCCGTTTCAAGCAGGTGCCGGGCGCTGCATGCACGATCCGATCCGCCCAACAGACGGACACGACCAGGGAGCTCGTTGATGCCAGAAACGCCATCTTCATTCTTGCCGGCGCCCACTGCGCGCCGCGTCGCGATACTGGGCGGCAACCGCATCCCGTTCGCGCGCTCGAACACCGCCTACGCGACGGCGTCGAACCAGGACATGCTGACTTTCACGCTGCAAGGCCTGATCGACCGCTACGACCTGCATGGCGAGCGCCTCGGCGAAGTCGCGGCGGGCGCCGTCATCAAGCATTCGCGCGACTTCAACCTGACGCGCGAAGCCGTACTGTCGACCACGCTAGCGAAGGAAACACCCGCCTACGACGTGCAGCAGGCGTGCGGCACGGGCCTTGAAGCGGCGATTCTGGTGGCCAACAAGATCGCGCTCGGCCAGATCGAGGTGGGCATTGCGGGCGGCGCCGATACGACGTCGGATGCGCCCATCGGAGTCAACGAGCGGATGCGCAAGATCCTGCTCGAAGCGAACCGCGGCAAGTCGGCGGGACAACGGGTCGGCGCGCTCGCGAAGCTGCGCCCCGGCATGTTCTTCAAGCCGCTGTTGCCGCGTAACAGCGAGCCGCGCACGGGGCTGTCGATGGGCGAGCACTGCGAGCTGATGGCCAAGCGCTGGGGCATTTCGCGCGAGGCACAAGACGTGCTCGCCTACGATAGCCACCGCAAGCTGACGGAAGCCTACGCGCGCGGCTTTCTGAACGACCTGATGACGCCGTTTCGCGGTCTCGCGCGCGACAACAACCTGCGCAGCGATCTGACGCTGGACAAGCTGGCCACGCTGAAACCCGTATTCGACCGCGACGCGGGCACGATGACGGCGGGCAACTCGACGCCGCTGACGGACGGCGCATCGGCCGTGCTGCTCGCCAGCGAGGCATGGGCGGCGGCGCGCGGCCTTCCCGTGCTGGCGTGGCTGACGTGGCACGAAACGGCCGCCGTCGATTTTTTCGACAAGAAGGAGGGATTGCTGATGGCGCCTGCGTACGCCGTGCCGCGCATGCTGAAACGCGCGGGGCTGACGTTGCAGGATTTCGACTTCTACGAAATTCACGAGGCGTTCGCGGCGCAAGTGCTCTGCACGCTCGCCGCCTGGCAGGACGATGAGTACTGCCGCACGCAACTGGGACTCGAAGGCGCGCTGGGAACCATCGATCGCGCGAAAATGAACGTGAACGGCGGCTCGCTCGCGACGGGCCATCCATTCGCCGCCACGGGCGGACGGATCGTCGCGGGACTCGCGAAGATGCTCGCGCAGCTCGACAAGCCGGCGGGCACCGCGCGCGGGCTGATTTCGATCTGCGCGGCGGGCGGCCAGGGTGTGGTCGCGATTCTGGAACGGTAGAATCGCGCGCCATCCGCACCCGCACGATTCATGCACACGACACATACAACGACAAAGCTAGTACTCCGGGAGACACCGCTATGACCGAGCCGACTACATCACATTCGACGCAGACGCCGATGCAAACCCAGACGCAGGCACAAACGCAAACGCAGCGCGCGCCCAACACGGACGGCATCTGGTACGACTCCTATGCGCCCGACGTGCCGCGCGAGATCGACGTGTCGCAGTATGTGTCGCTCGTCGCGTTCTTCGACGAATGCACGACGCGCTTTCGCGAGCGTGTCGCCTATGTGAGCGTCGGCGAAAGTCTCACGTATGGCGAACTGGCGCGCAAGGCGACGGCGTTCGCGGCCTACTTGCAGAGCATCGGCGTGAAGCCCGGGGACCGCGTCGCGATCATGCTGCCGAACACCTTCCAGTATCCGATCGCGCTGTTCGGCGTGCTGAAGGCAGGCGCGATCGTCGTCAACGTGAATCCGCTCTATACGGTGCGCGAACTGTCACATCAGTTGAAGGACAGCGCCTCGCAGACCATCGTCGTGTTCGAGAACTTCGCGAAGACCGTTGAAGACTCGCTGCCGGGCACCCGCGTGCAGAACGTGATCGTCACGGGGCTCGGCGACCTGCTCAAGGACGGACTGAACCTGAAAGGCAAGCTGATCAACTTCATGCTGCGCCACGTGAAGAAGCTCGTGCCCGCGTACAACCTGCCCCAGGCCGTGTCGCTGCTGGATGCGCTCGCAACGGGTTACAAACGCACGCTCGCGCCCGTGCAGATTTCGCCCAACGACCTTGCGTTCCTGCAATACACGGGCGGCACGACGGGCGTCGCGAAAGGCGCGATGCTCACGCACCGGAACATGGTCGCGAATCTGCTGCAGGCGAAGGTCTGGGCGGAAGGCCAGTTGACCGACGACATCGAAACGGTACTCACGCCGCTGCCGCTTTATCACATCTACTCGCTGACCGTGAACGCGATGATCTTCATGGGACTGGGCGGGCGCAACATCCTGATCGCGAATCCGCGCGACATCAGGATGGTGATGAAGATCCTGCGCAACGAAACCTTCACGGGCATCACGGCCGTCAATACGCTCTACAACGCGTTCCTCGACAACGAGGAATTCCGCAACCGCGACTTCTCGAAGCTCAAGCTCGCGATGGCGGGCGGCATGGCGATGCAAAAGGCCGTGGCCGACCGTTTCCGCGAGGTGACGGGCAAGCCGATCATCGAAGGCTATGGGCTGACAGAGTGCTCGCCCATCGTGTCGATGAACCCGGTGAACCTCAAGCACATGCGCGAGTTCGACGGTTCGATCGGCCTGCCCGCGCCGTCCACTCAGGTGCGCTTTCGCAAGGACGATGGCAGCTGGGCGAATATCGGCGAACCAGGCGAGCTGTGCGTGCGAGGTCCGCAAGTCATGAAAGGCTACTGGAATCGTCCCGAGGAAACCGCGAAGGTGCTCGACGACGACGGCTGGCTCGCGACGGGCGATATCGGCGTGATGGATTCGCGCGGTTATATCCGGCTGATCGACCGCAAGAAAGACATGATTCTTGTGTCGGGTTTTAATGTGTATCCGAACGAGATCGAGGACGTGATCGCGATGCACCCCGACGTGCGCGAAGTGGCCGCGATCGGTATTCCCGACGTCGCGCAGGGCGAGCGCGTGAAAGTGTTCGTCGTGCGGCGCAACCCTTCGCTCACCGAGGAACAGGTGATCGCGCATTGCCGCAAGAATCTGACGGGCTACAAGGTACCGAAGGTCGTCGAGTTCCGCGACGAGCTTCCGCAAACGAATGTCGGCAAGATCCTGCGGCGCGAGCTGCGCGATCAGGAGCTGGCAAAGCAGACAACCTCGTGACGGTTTCGCTCGCCTGACCGCGTAGCAACGGCGAAGCCTTCCGCGCTTTTGGGAGCGATCGATGCGTCACCCGGAGTTGGTGGAAAAGCGGTTCCGCTATCGGTTGGGTCATGGCACGCGCTGGCTATCGCTGATCGTCGCGCCGCTGGCTTGCGTGTTGATCGCGGGCGCGGCCGCCGCGCAGAACGATGCGGCCGCGCTGGCCGCGCATGTCGCCCCGCAGGTCACGCTGGGCGCCAGCGAGGCCGTCGCGAATGCCGCGAAGCTGCCGCTCGAGCAGCAGGTCAAGTGGCTGCGCAATGCCGCGCAAAGCGGCGCGCTCGAGCAGATGGACGACGCGCAGCTCGTCGCGCTGTTCGAATCGTTCGATCCGCTCACGGTGCCGCGCTATATCGAGGAAGGCCCGAACGGCTACCCGTCGTACGAGTTCACGATGCTGCGCCAGGAGCGCATTCGCGGCATCTGGCCACGCCGGCCCGATCACATGCTCGTGCGGCTCACGCGCGAGCCGCTGCGCATCTACGGCCGCTGGCTGCCCGACGGCCCGCACGCCGGCCAGGAGATCATCTACGACGAGTCGAAACGCGCCAACCAGATGTACGGCCACCTCGGCGGCATCTTCAACATCATCCCGCTGTGGACCTCGATCAACGGCACGCTCGCGCGCTCGCAATCGAACCATCAGGTGCGCGATCTCGGCACCGAATTCATCGCGCAGCAGTTTCTCGACGAAGGCAAAAAATTCGCCAATGTGGGCATCACACGGCCCGCGCAGATCGACGTGCGAACCGTCGACGGCGTACGCGTCGTCGCCTTCACCTACGAAACGCCCACGGGCCAGCCCGATTACTACGCGAAAAAGGAAGTGCTCGGCCTCGATCTGCGGCACCCGTATTTCCGGATGGCCGAATCGTACGGCAACGACGGAGAGATTTTCGAGCGCATCGTGTTCCTGACGATCACGCCAAAGACCTTCGACGACATGGCGTTCGATCCCAAAAACCCCGAGTACCGGTTCTGATTCAGGTCGTCAATGCGAACGCGACGCACGCGTGCTGCGGCACGCTGCGCGCTTGCGTGACGGGCGCGGCGGGCGGCAGCGCGAGCCGCGCGAGCACGAAGAAGTCGGCGGCACGCGTGACACCGACGAGCGTCAGCCGGCCAGCCGAGCGCATCGCGCGCGGCGCGAGCGAGTCGTACCAGAGCGTGGCGATATCGGCGTGCGGCGCGGCGCTCACGTCGAACACGGGCACACGCATGCGCGCGGCGTGATCGCCCAGCGCCGTCGATTCGGGCAGCGCCGTGTCGATTAGCGCGAGGTCCGCGCGCAGCCCATCCAGACGAAGCCACGGCGCGCCGAAAGCCGGTGCCGCCGACAGCCATGCGCCCGCTGCGATGAATGTGCGCCGCTGCATGTCATGCCCTCATGCTCATGGTTCACGTATATCCGCGCCAGTTACGAAACGCCTTCGGCCAGATGCCCTGCTTGCCCGGCGACAGGATGCCCGCCGGATCGAGCGCGTCCTTGATCGTCTCCGACAGGCGCAGCATGGCGCCGTCGTTGAAGTTGTAGCGCGCCGCGGCGAAGTCCATATAGACGAGGTGCGAGCGGTACTCGCCGTAACCCGCGCCGTGCGCGTCGCTCATCCACGCGCGCAGCAGATCGCCGGCCAGTTCGCTCTGCCGCGCGTCGCTCTTGTCGAAGATCGCGGCAGCGATGTGATGCAGGTGCCGCTCGCCCGATGTGAAACCGCCGTAGTAATCGAAGCCATATTCGTTGGCGCGCGCCTTCGCCATCGAATACTGGCGCATCGCGTCGCGGCCCGTCGCCGGACAGACAGGCGAGAAGTCGACGTGCGCGCCGCTGCTGCCGCCGCGCCAGTCGAGCATGCGGAACGCCGTCATGCCCGGAATGCCCGCGAGGTTGCGGTCGCCGCCCGCCTCCGGCTCCGCGTTGCCGTCGTAGGTCTTCGACAGCATCCGCGCACCCGGAATGCGGCCGAACGCGCGCCGCACGATCGCGTCTCGCGCATCGATCACTTCGCGCTCGCCGTAGAGTGCGTAATGCAGGTTCCAGCGGCCGATTTTCAGCGCCTCGGTCATCGACGCGATCGCGCTTTCCGGCATCACGCCCTTGCCCTGATACCACTGCGAGCGCGGCCCGATACCCGCCGCGCGGCGCAGCGCGCCTTCGATGACCGCCTGGTTGCCGATCGTGCCGTTCAGCCGCAACGGCCGCAGCGTCTCGACGACTGCTTCCAGATCGTCGTCGCGCTGAAACTGGATTTCGCCCAGCAGATACGCGCTCGGCGCGGGCATCAGCCAGACGCCCATCTTCGTGACGATGCCGTAGTTCGACTGCATGAACATCGGATCGAACGACGGCCCATAGCCATACCTGAACGCCTGCCACGACGTGCCGATCTCGATCCCGCCCATGCCCGTGCGCACGAGGTCGCCATTCGCGAGCACCACTTCCATCCCGCATTGGGCCGCCGCGTGATCGCCGTAGGCCGTCGTGCCGAAGCCGCGCTCCAGCGTGTTGCCGACGATGCTGCCCCAGCCCGCCGCGGGCGGATCGACCCACAGCTTGTAGCCGCGCTCGCGCAGATGGTGATGCAGATCGAAGTAGCTGACGCCGGGTTCGACGAGCGCGTAGGCAAGTGGCTCGTCGACAGCGAGAATCCGGTTCATCCGCTGCAGGTCGAGCACCACCGATCCCGGCAAACGCGGCGCCGCGCCGCCGTACGCGAAATTGCGTCCCGTCGATACCGTCCAGAGCGGAACGCGGTACTCGTTCGCGACGCGCAGGATCGCGCGGATCTCATCGACGCTCGCCGGCAACACCGCCGCCGACGGCACGAACGATGCCGCGAGCGTCCCCGGTGCGAACGGATCGGCATACGCCGCGAGGCTTGCCGGCGACGATGCGACCTGCGTGGCGCCGACGATCGCCTCGAAGGCGGCGAGCGCGCGGTCGAACGTTGCGGCAGAAATGTCCGGCGGCAGGATGCGTGTCAAAGTGTTCCCTCGTCGTGTCGAAGCGGTATCGGCTGGCTAGGTTGCTGAGAGGCAGCGGGTTCGAGTGTGTTCAAGACTCGCAGGCGACGAATAGCGCTCGCGCGACACGCATCGCCCACGATCAACGCCGGTGCCCGCCGCCCATGCCACCCATGCCGCCCCATGCGTGACCGCCGCCCCAGCCGTGCATGCCGCCCGTCCCGTGGAATCCGCCATGGCCCATGCCGCCCGGCCGCCCCCAATGCACATGGTTCATGTGATGGAAATGATGAAACCGGTCGACGAACACGAACGACGCGCCGAAGCCCACGGCGACAGGCGGCCCCCAGTACCACGGGTCATAGTAAGGATAGGCGGGAATCGGATAGACGACGGCCGCTGAGTCGTCGGCCTGCTGGATCTGCCATGTCCCATCCGGCTGCTGGCAAGCAAGGCCGCTGATCTGCTGCATGGTGCCGTCGATCTCCGCCTGACCGACGATGTTGCGGCATGTCATCTGATCGTTGAGCGGCTCCTGCGCGGCAACGGGCGGTGAAGCCGTAACCGCGCATCCGGCGCACACGCACAGCGTCGCGCCGAGTCCAAACAAAGTACGCATGATGTGTCCTGCCCGACGGTGCGGCGTTGCGGCACGTTCGTGTGCCGTCGCCGTGAAGACGCCATCGATTCGCCTTGCAGGACGCGCGGCCAATGGCCGCTGCAGATTCGCCGGGAGCGAAAATCACGCGCCTGCACAACTTAAACGCTTGTGCACAAGGCGCTATTCCTGCTGCGCGGGAAGCGGCGCCGCGCATCGTGTTACACGATGTTTCCGGCACCTGGAAGGTCGATGCGGCGCAGCGATTACTGCCACGTTTCCGGACGGCCGCCGAGTTCGCCGCACACTTCGATCGCGATCGAGCGCAGCTTGTCTTCCTCGATCGGACCAGACAGCGCGTAACCCATGTGATCGTTGATCCAGTAGAAGGTGCGCCGGTTGCCGTCGCGGAACAGACGGAACGCGGTCTCGTCTTTCGGGATGCCCGTCACGTAGAGCGTGAGGCGCGCGCCGCCCTGGTTCTCGTACATGAATTGCGCGGCAGGCCCGGCTTCGCCCGGCAACAGCCTTCCGCCGACGAGCGTATAGCCGTACTCCTGCAGCGAAGGCACGGACAGATGCCGGTTCAGGCGCTTCGACAGCCAGTTGATCAGATGCTCTTCCTCGGCGGCCGCTACCTCGACGGGATGACGGCGCTCCGGCGTATAGACGGCGTAGGCGATATCCGCGCGCCGCGCGAACGACATCACGTCGCCATTGCCGCCGCCCGTCAGGCGCGGCACCAGCGGGCCGAGCGCAAGCGCCAGCCCCGCGCCGACTGCGAGCCAGCATGCCGCGACGGCCACGCGGCGCCACCACGGAATGCGCGCGCGCAGCACGATGAACGGCGGCTCCTCGCGTTCGGGCGCGCCGCACAGCGCCTGCAGCGCGGCCTTCTGCGCACGCCACGACGCGACCTGTGCGGACGCCTGCGGGTCGCGCGCCAGATGCTCGCGCACGGCGGCGCTCTCGCTCTCCGGCAACTCGCTGTCGACGAATGCCGACAGCGCGCGCAGATCAGGCGCGTTCGCGGAACCGGTAGTGTGTTCGTCGTTGTTCATTGCGCGCTTCTCACCTGGCCTTCACCACTTTCAGCGACGGCGACTTGTGGACAGGCCCTTCCGTCAACAATGCCCGCATGTGCTCGCGGGCGCGAGACAGCCGCGACATCACCGTGCCGATCGGCACGCCTAGCGCCACGGACGCCTCCTGATAACTCAACTCCTCCACGCAAACCAGCAACATCACTTCGCGTTGCTCGACGGGCAGACAATAAAGCGCGCGCTGCACATCGCGCAACACCAGACCGTCGACTTCGCCGCGCGGCGCTTCGAGATTGCGCCATGGCGCGCTCTCGTCGTCGACGGCGATTTCGCGGCGCACCCGCAACTGGTCGATATACAGATGCCGCAAAATAGTCAGCAGCCACGCACGCAGGTTGCTGTCCGGGCGGAAGCCTTTCCAGCGGGCGAGCGCGCGCTCGGCCGTATCCTGAACCAGGTCGTCCGCCCAAGCTGGGTCGCCCGTCAGTGCGCGCGCATAGCGCCGCAACTGAGGGAGCCACGAAATCACTTCCGCTTCGAAGTTCACCCGGCGCAAGCTGTCATGCGAGCACAGGCATTGTCAATAGCCGCCACTACTACCGCTCGAGCCGCCGCTGCTCCCACCCGACGAACTCATGTCGCCCGTGGATTGACACGCGGTCAGCGAGAGGGACGCAATCCCGAGCGCGAGCACGACGAATACGGTCGATACCAGTCTGGACACTTTCATGTAAAACCTCCTGCACGGCGCGGCGCGACGTATCGCATAGCCATGCGTTGAACCGGCGGCACGCACGCGTGCGACAGACGACGCGACGCCGGCGACCCATTGGACAGTTGAGGAAACCTCGTGCAAAGACGGACGCCCGTTTGCGATGCGTGCTGCTGACACGTCCGTCTTGCCATCTCACGGCTTCGCGGCTTTCGTGCGATGCCTGACCGATAAACGCTCGTGGCAGGCGTTTTATTCCGCGGCATGCGCGAATGGCGACATTTCTGGTCTGGAGCGAGCGTGCGTATCGACGCCGTCCGGCGCCCGCAACCGCCGTGAACGTTGGCTGGCGCGCATAGCGCCGCAGGATTTGGTAACTCAACGTTACACTTGATCTTTAATGGATGCTTCCGCGCCCACAAGTGGTTATAGTGGGCGTCAACCCCGTTCGACGTTTGGACCCATCATGTCAGCGTAAAGCGACAACGGGTAAAATCACGACGAACAACCGTTTCTCTACACACAATTGTCCATGCCTTCCGCAGAATCGCATCCGCAAAACGACTTTATGAACGCAGCGCGCAAAGAACGTAAGCGCGTGGAGATTTACCTCGTCAACGGCATTCGCCTGACGGGCTGCATCGAGTCGTTCGACCAGTATCTGGTGATGCTGCGCACGCCCGTCGGGCTGCAAGGCATCTACAAGCGCGCCATTTCCACGATCCAGCTCGACACGGGCACCCGCCCCGCGCCGCGCGCAGGACGGCCGTCGCATGGCGAGCATTCCGCACGCGGCCCGCATGGTTCGCGTGAACACCGCGAGCCCCGGGAACCGCGCGAGCCGCGTGAGTCGTATGGCGGTTCGCAAGGGTCGTCGGACCGGTCTTCGTCGTCGGACGCGCCCGTGGTCGTCACCCGCCGCCGACGCCTGTACGGCGCTGGCAATAACGGCAACGATCAGGGTAACAACGGCGGCGGCAGCAGCGAATAAGGCCGGATAAGCCCAACGGGCTTCACGGCAGCGTGAGGCGCGCGCCCGGCGCGCCTGCACTGCAACACGGGCGGCTGGCTAGCCGGGACGACTGGCCAGCTGCTTGAGCATCCTCTCGATCCGCACGCCCTGTTGGGCAGTCAGTTCATACCCGCACTTCACTTCGAGCACCCGTCGCTGCCAGTAGCGGGCGTTCAGCCGATGCACCATCGGCTGACGCATTGCCCACTCCAGATGCTCCAGTTCCGATTCGACAACATGTGACGCGCTCAGGCGCTGTCCGCTGCCATATCCATTCGGTTGCATGGTTGCCCTCGTAAGCCAGCCGCGCCCGGCGCCTACGTGTGCGCCGACGTCGTGTGACACCGTTATAACGAACGATCCCGCGAGAAATTCCATTGGCCTGCATGGAACCTACAACATGCTTTCGCGATGTTCAACCTGAGTCGCTAGTCGGCGTGCGATTCGCGCCACGCTGGGGGCGTTGTGTGTGCGTTTGGCCTATGCCATAGGCCCAGGCGGCTGCGATGGCATGATTGCGTTATGCTGAGTTCAATCTACGCAGCGGAGCGTGTCATGTCCACATCGAAGCACCCCACCCCGAAGGCACCCGACAAACATCCGTCCAGCGACGAACGTCTCGACGAAGCGCTCGACGAGACCTTTCCTGCCAGCGACCCGATCGCGGTCGATCCGGAACCGGACGACGACGATAACCGTCAAGGCAAGCAGAAAAAGTCGCGCTGAGGAAGGCCGTTGCAGAGCGAGATATGCCATCCGCGCGGACGCTGCGCGCACGCGGGATGGATGAAGACGGCCGTCTGACCGATGAAGAGCGTGCCGTACGTCGATGCACGGCTCACGGTGCTATCGCCGCACGCGTCGATTCCAAACGCCTCGCGGCGCTGCAGACGAACCCACCCCCGCATGGTCAGATGCGTGGTGTGAGTCCGGTCAGACACACGAGGCGGAGCCGCGAAGCCGTCGAAGGCCCGCGCGGCTCACGCAAGGTCAGCGCACTGCCAGGCCGCTTTCGAGCTGACGCTGCAGATCGCGCACCTGGCGCTGCGCCGCGCGCAACTGCTCCTGCGACTGCGCCTTCTGCTGCGCCAGCGCCGCAGCTTCCGCACGGGTCTGCTGCTGCATGCTGTTGACGATGGTCTGCTGCTCGTGCGCGATGTTCAGGTCGGCCTGCAGACGGTTCGCGCGCTCCTGTGACAGCGCGACGAGGTGATCCGTGTAGGCCTTCTGCGCTTCGAGCTTGGTGCGGCGGATTTCGACATCGGACAGCTGTGCCGTCTGACGCGCGAAGTCGCGGTAAATCTGCTCGGCGCGCGCTTCGTCCTGCGTCTTGATCACGCGCCAGAAGTTCTTCTGCTGGAAGAGCGCGACGTAGTACGTCATGTCCTTGCCATAGAACAACAGGCTTGCCCCGTAGCTGCCGTTGTAGGTCGTGCGCAATTCGGTGACGTCGGCGCCGTGAATCTTCTGTTGCAGTTCCGCGACATTGCCCGTCGCCGACTGCTTCGCCTCGTCTGGCGTGAGCGCAATCGTTTGACTGTCCGCCGTGACGGGAGCAGCAGCAGGCGTTGTCTGCGCGACGATCACACTCGCTGCGTCGTCCGTGCCGTTACTGGCAGAACTCTGCGCGTAGACCCCTTGAACGCCCCCGAAAACGATCATTGCCGACATCACGATGTGTCGAACTTTCGACTTCTGGTCCATGTAATTTCTGCTCGTGTCGTGTTTTAGTTTTGCAAAACCGTTCAATTATTACTCACTTTCACGAGTTTCGGGTTCCTCGTCGAAAATTTGGTACTTACGCATCTTTTCCCACAGCACCTTGCGGCTGATACCGAGGTATTGCGCCGTGTCCTGGCGGCGCCAGCTGTTCGCATCGAGCGCGGCGAGCACGCGGTTACGCTCGTCCATATCCCACTTGCTGCGATCGACGAGCACTTCCGCTGCGCTCTCGGCAGGCACGGGCTGCGTGCTGCGCGCAACCGCAAGCAGCCGGTGCAGCCGCGCCGCGTCCCACGCGCCGATCTGCCGCACCGTCACGCCGATCCGTTCGGCCAGGTTGCGCAGTTCGCGCACGTTGCCGGGGAAGTACGTGTCGGCGACGGCGTCCGCGAGCCAGTACGGAATATCGGGCAGCGACGCGAGCCGTTCGGCTCCGACCACGGACGCGATGAACGCCTTGAAGATGGCGATCTTGTCGACGGCGCCCCGCTCTTCCAGCGACGGAATTTTCAGTTCGATCACGGCAAGCCGGTAGTACAGGTCCGCGCGGAACGTGCCGTCCTTCACGAGTTGCGGCAGATGCCTGTTGGTCGCCGCGACGAGCCGGAAGTCGAGCTTCACGGGCGTCGCCGAACCGATGCGCGTAACCGCGCTGTCCTCGAGCACGCGCAGCAGCTTCACCTGCTGGTACAGCGGCAGGTCGCCGATCTCGTCGAGAAACAGCGTGCCGCCGTCGGCCTGTTCGAAATAGCCCTTGTGCGCGCCCACGGCCCCCGTGAACGATCCTTTCGAGTGGCCGAAGAACAGCGACTCGAACAGCCCGTCGGGAATCGCGCCGCAGTTCACGGCGATGAACGGGCCGCGCCCATAGCGCGAATGTTTTTCGTGCAGCAATTGCGCGATGCGCTCCTTGCCGACGCCCGTTTCGCCATGCACGAGCACGCTCGTCTCGCAGTCGGCGAACGTGTCGACTTCGTGCAGCAGCGCCTGCATGCATTCGGAGTTCGCGACGAGCGCGCTCGACTCCAGCGTCTGCGCGGAATGCGCGCGCAGTTGCACGATCAGCTTCGTCACCATGCTGCGCAGTTCGGCGCAGGTGAAGTCGAGGGGCAGCACGTGCGAGTACTCGGCGGGGTACATCGCCGGGTCCTGGTCGCGCGGCGCGGCGCCGACCCAGATCACGGGCATGCCGTGCGTCGCCTGCAGATCGCGCACGGCGAAGCCCGCCGTATCGATCACCGACACGCTGATGAGCGCGAGCGACGGCCGCACCGACGTGCGCTCCACCGAGATCGCGACATCGTCGGCGCGGATCACCTCGACTTCGAAGCTCGCCATGCAGCGCGCGACGCGATCGACGATATCGGCCTTGCCCTCCCAGACATACAGGTCCAGTTCCTCGATTTTCGTGGTGGCTCTCATAGGCAGAAATTCATTGAATGGCCGTTTCGTTTTAGTTGACGAGCTGCGCGTCGCTGCACGACAGCGAGATCGCATGGACCGTGCTCACGCCAATCTGCACACCGAGTAGTTGCAGCAAGGGGACGAGCACGGTGTCGAGGCTGCCGAGGATCGGTTGCAGCGTATCGGCGAGCGACTGAACGCTCTGCTGGTAGGCGTCCGACTGCCCTGCCGTCAGCCGCACGCCGGCGAGCGTCAGATAAACGTGGGTCGGCAGTTGCGAGATCAGCTGGCCGAGCAGCCCGCCCGTTTCCGCGCCGAGCGCGTTCGCATTGCCGCCCTGCGTGTCGTCGCCGTCGCCTGCGGCGCCGTTGAAGGTAAGCGTCTCGGGTGCCTGGCTCTGCAACGACAGGTTCAGTCCCGACGCGGGCGTGTGCGTGCCCACATGGACCGCGACCAGCGATCCGAGCAGGCTCGCCACTTTCGCGGGCTGCTGGCATTGCGCTGCGCTCGTCGTATTGGTCAGCTTCGCCGCGGCATCCCCGCCGATGCACGCGCTCGCCACGCCTGTCTGCGTGACGAGTACGGTGCTCGTGCTGGCCGCCTTCGATGCCGCGCACTGCGTCTGCGTCAGGGCAGCCGTGCCGTTCGCGCCTTCGATATAAAGCGGAAGGTCGACGGTCGCGAGCAGAGGAATGTTCAGGTTCAGATCGAGATACACCCGCACCTGCGCGGCATGCGCGCTCGTCCGGTAGTTGCCGCTGCCGTCCATCCCCGCCTCGCCGACGGCGATCACGGGCGGTTGCAGGATCGCGGCCTGCGCCGTCAGGCTCACAGGCAACGTGATGCCCGGGATCGCCGACGGGTTGAGCGCCGCGCCGAGATCGAGCGCCGACGTGCCGCGCGCGAGTTCCGCAGCGACGATCACTGCATCGAGCGCGCTGATCGTCGCCGAAGCGGCCGCCTGCCGGTCGGCAAGTCCGATCGCGAGCAAACCGGGCGCGCCCGCGCCGCCGTCGCCGAGCGCGATCTTCGCGCCGCCGCTCACCGCCGCCTGAATCGTCGTCAGCGCGGACGTCACGTTGGCACTCGCGACGTTGTTCCGGCTGAGCACGCTCACCATCGCGCCGGCGAGATCCGCCACCGACGCTTTGGCGTTCAGCAGTTCGTCGATCGACGCGACGCCGACTTGCGTGGCGAGATCGCCGAGCCGCACGTTCGTCGACGCGAGCGCTTGCCACGTCGCGACGTCGAGCGACACGCTCGCGCCGAGCAACGCGCTCAGCAATCCGTTGATCGCGCCGCCCGACAGCGACGCCAGATTCGTCGACAGCGAGAACGACGCCGTATCCGTCGCCTTCGCGGTCGCGACGGCCTGCACATCGCGCGCCGGACCGATGAAGAAATGCTTCACGCTTTGGGTTGCCGTCACCTGCACGGCATTGAGCGGCGCCGCGCCCGACGTGTCGAATTGGGCGGCACCGCTTGCCGCCGTCCATCTGCCGCAGGTCACGCCGACGGGAGCACTGCCCGTATAGCCGTTGCGCGCCGCCGACTGCTGCGCGGAAGCCGTCGCGCCTGCGCAGCCGCCCGCCATGCCGATGGTCTGCGCGCCGGCAACGGCGGCCATGTCGGCCGCCTGTTGCAACTGACGGCGCACGAGAAACACATTGCCGACGTCGAGCACGCCCAGCGCCGCGACAGCCGTGCCGAGCCACACGGCCGCGAGCACGGCCGTCGCGCCGCGCTGACGGTACGCGCGCACGTGCCTGGAACGGTGCACGAAAGTTCGCATCGACGATGGACGGTCGGTCTCGAGCAAAGGCATTTCAGCTCTACTGTGATGCGCCCATGTTCGTGTAATCGACGCGCAGCAGATTGCCGCTCCCGCCCACCGACGAACCGAACGACACGGGAATCTTCGCCTTGAACGACTCCATGTAGCGCTGGTACGCGAGGCCCGCTTCATCGCCGAGCATCGTCAGAGGCGGCGCGGCTTGCGCGCCGCTGCGCTGCAGGTCGAGCCAGTCACGCGTCGAGTGACCGATTTCGCTTGCGAGCGGAGTGGCCGCCTCCGGGCTTCCGCCTGCTTCCTGCGCGCTGGCGCTGCCTGTCACGGCCAAACTCATGGCCAAACTCATGAGCGAACGCATGACAACACTCATGCACAGGCACAAGCCCGCCGCGCCGATGCCATGCCCTCCCGTCTTCGTTTTCATCGCTTTCTCCCTGATCCTTTGCGGCCGCACGCGCCGCGTCATTGCGCAAACCGTTGCAGCAAACGCTGAGGCTGATCGACGGCCTGCACACTCGCGACTGACGGCGTCGGCGCCGGCAGCGCGGTGGCCGCGCCTGGCGCATGAGGTACAGCGGGCTTCGCCGCGCGTGGATCGTTCACGCGGCGCGCACGGCTCGCGGCTGCCACTTTCGCCGCCTCGTCGCGAAGCTGCGCGCGCACGTCGGGCGCAAGCTTCTGCTCCTTGACGAGCGCCTGCGCGCGCGCTGTCTGTCCATCCGCGAGCAGATACAGCGCGATGTTGCCGATCACCTTCTGGTTGTGGCCGTCGAGTTCCGCCGCTTTCATCAACGGCACGCGCGCGCCCGCGACATCGCCTGCGCGCAGCCGCGCATAGCCGAGATCGGACAATGTCGCGACATCCGTCGGCGCGAGTTCCGCGGCCTGTCCGAGCGACTGCGACGCGCGCTCGAAGTCGCCCGACGCGCCCGCCAGCAGACCCAGCCCGCGATAGCCGCGCGCAGCGAGCGGCGTGTTCAGCAATTGCGCGTAGGCCGACGCGCTTGCCGCCGGCTGATCGGTCGCGCGCAATGCGTCGGCGCGCAGCAGGATCGAATCGGGCGATACGCCGTACTGTTTCTCGTAGGCGTCGATATGCGCGAGCGACGCGTAGTACAACCCTTGCGCCTGCATCCTGTCGATCAGGCTGAGGTACATGCCGGGCGTATCGGGCGCGGTGTCGCGCGTCGATTGCTGGAGCTTCGCCTCGCGCTCGGCCTGCGGCCCGACGCCGTAGCCCGACTCTTTCACCGCGCACGCGCCGAGCAGCGCGCAGCCGGCAACCAGCGCGACTACTAATCGCAGCGGACTCGACCGCGTAGTCTGAAATGAGCGCATCGTCGTGTCGTGCTTTTTCATGATGTTTCGTTTTCCCTAACGATGCACCGCCGACGCCGACAGCGAATGCACGACGGCCAGCACGCCCGGCCCCGCCGTCACGATCAGCAGCGCGGGCAGCAGCGTGACGACCATGATCCCCGTCATCTTCACGGTCAGGCGGCCGATACGTTCGCGCAGCATCGAGCGACGCACTTCGCGCAGACGGTCGCCGAACTGCTTGAGCGGTTCCTGCACCGCGCCGCCATGCCGGTCCACCTGAACCAGCAAACGCACGATCGCGCGCAGATCCTCGTTCCCGTAGCTCGATGCGAGACGGTGTAGCGACTGCTCGCGCGTGCGGCCCGCCGCGGCCTGCCGCTGCGCGATCGCGAGTTCGCCCGACAGCACGGGCAGCACGCTGCGAAAATCGTTGACCATCACCTGCAGGCTCTGATCGAGCGACAAACCGACGCCCTGCAACAGACGCAGCAGATCGACGAGCATCGGCAGTTCGTCCGTCACGGCACGACGCCGCGCCGCCGCGCGACGCCTCACGACGAACTTCGGCAGCATGAAGCCCGCCAGCAGCGCGAACACGACGACGGCCGGCCCGCGCGAACCCTGCGGATGAAACCCCATCAGCGCGAGCGCGACGAGCGGCAACACGATCGCGCCGCCGATCCGCGCGATCAGGAACAGGCCACGCGCGCGAGCATCGACGAAACCGCACTGCTCCAGCACGCGCCGGTCTTCATCGGCGACGACCTGACGGCCGAGCGGCGTGTCGAGCCAGCGCATGCCCGCTTCCGACGCGCGCGCAAGCAACCGTTGCAGACCGTTCGAAGCTGCTGGCGCCGATGCGCGCATGGCGCCGTCAAACCCGGCGTGGCCCGCACGGCCGCCCGCGGTTGCGGCTGCTGTTGCGCCGGAAGCCGGCGCCGCCTGCGCGGCGCGCCGCGCCAGTGCGTCGGCCAGCACCCGCGCACTGCGCCGCGCAGCCGCATGACGCCTCCACAACGCCATGCCCATGAGCAGCAACGCGAGCCCGACGCAGGCAACGGCAAGCGCGGCGAGACGGTGCGCGTCCATCGTCAGCCCTTTAACCGCGCAAGGCGGTACAGCAGGAACGCACCCGTCATCTGCAGCGCGAACGCGAGATACACGAGGCGTTGCCCGGATGCGTCTTTCCACATCCACGCGAAATACTGCGGATTCGACGCGATCAGAAACACGCCGATGCCGATGGGCAGCAGCGTCAGCACCCACGCGGAAAGCCGCGTTTCCGCCGACATCGCCGACAGCTCGCGCTCAGCCTGTTCGAGATCGCGCATGAACGACGCCATGCGGTCGAGCATCACGTCGGCGCGTCCGCCGTATTTCACCGACAGGCGCAGCACTGCGCCGAGCAGTTCGAGTTCGTTCGCGCGATACACCTGCGCGACGTGACAGAGCGCGCGATCGATTTCGACGCCCGCGCGCAGCATCTGCGAGACGTGATCGAGACATTGGCGCAACGGTGCTTCCGTGGTCTGCAGCGAAGCCTGGAACGCGGCGGGCACGCTGTTGCCGAGCACGATCAGACGCACGATGCCGTCGAGAAACGACGGCAGCTGACGCACGATCATCTGGCGGCGCTTCAGGATGCGGCGCGCCATCAATACGTAGAGCAGCACGGCGCAGGTGACGAGCGTCATGCAGAACACACCCGTTCCCGCGCGGCTCCCGGCGAACGCGGATAACGCGAGCGAGCCGGATAGCGCGCAGAGCGCGGGCAGTCTCGCGTTCGACATGCCCGCGCGGTTCATCGACTGATCGAATGCGAGCGCCATGCGCGCCTTGAGCTTGCGCCAGCCGGTTGCTGCCTCCGCCGTCTGCGCGAGCGCCTGCGCGCGCAGCACGCCCGTCTGGCTGCCGATGCCCGCAGCCGCGCCGCCACTCGCCAGGGCGGGCTGCGCGATCTGCGCCATACGGCTGTCGATGAAGCGCTCGGTGCTCGCGCGTTCCTTGTGCTGCGCGCCGCGCTGCATGACGATCAGCGCCCCGGCCACGCACAGCAGCGCGAGTGCGGCCACGATGAGCGCGACGCTAAACATTGAAGCCCCCGCCGCCGCTCTGACCGAAGCCGCCGCCGAATCCGCCGCCGATCGCACCACCCAGCGCCTGCCTGAACCGCGCGAGCTTCGGCGAATGCGGATGAATGCCGAGCGACGTCCAGTTGTCGGTCTCTTCGCCTTCGGGCGAGGTCAGCGGTTCGAAGCGATAGAGTTCCTGCGTCGCGATGATGTTGTCCGACAGTCCCGTGACCTCGGTGATCGACAGGATGCGGCGTCTGCCATTCGAGAGCCGCCCGATCTGCACGATGAAGTCGATCGCATTCGCGATCTGCCGCCGCAAGCTCGATTCCGTGCCCTGGAAGCCCGCAAAGCCCGCGAGCATTTCGAGCCGGTACAGACATTCGCGGGGCGAGCTCGCGTGCACGGTGCCCATCGATCCATCGTGTCCCGTGTTCATTGCCTGCAGCATTTCGAGCACTTCGCCGCCGCGCACTTCGCCGACGATGATGCGGTCCGGGCGCATCCGCAGCGTGTTGCGCAACAGGTCGCGAATCGACACGAGGCCATTGCCGTCGAAGCCGCCCGGCCGGCTTTCGAGCCGCACCACATGCGGGTGATTGAGCGACAGCTCGGCCGTGTCCTCGATGGTCACGACGCGCTCGGCTTCGGGGATATGAAACGCGAGCGCGTTGAGCAGCGACGTCTTGCCCGAACTCGTGCCGCCCGACACCAGAATATTGCAGCGCGCCTGCACGGCCGCTTCGAGCAGCGCGCCCAGCTCGGCGCTGTACGTGCCGTTGGCGAGCAGATCGTCGGGACGCAGCGGGTCTTTGCGGAACTTGCGGATCGACACGACCGGCCCGTCGATCGACAGCGGCTCGATCACCACGTTCACCCGGCCGCCGTCGGGCAGCCGCGCGTCGACCATCGGGTTCGACTCGTCCAGACGCCGGCCGATGGGCGCGAGAATGCGCCGCACGATCCGCAGCAGATGCGCGTTGTCCGCGAAACGCACGGGGATTTTCGCGAGGATGCCGTGGCGCGACACGTAAACGTCGTTGTAGCCGTTCACGAGGATGTCCTCGACGGCGGGATCGTTCAGCAGATCCTCGATCGGCCCGAAGCCCGCCAGTTCCTTGGTCAGCGCCTCGGCAATCCGCCGCACCTCGCTCTCGTTGATCGGGATGCGGCGCAGACGCACGAAGCTGTCCATCTCCAGATCGACGAACTGGTTGATCGCATTGCGCGACCAGCGGCCGAACTCCGCGCCGAGTTCTTCGATGCGCGTGAGCAGATGTTCGTGCGCCGCGTTCTTGATGTCCTGGAACTGCTGGCTCTGCTCGAACGCAGGGGCGTCGTCGGCAAATTCGATTTCTTTTGCCATTGTCTATGACCGTTTGCTGGAAGTGGGAAGGAAGCGGCGGAATGCATCGAGCGCGGACTTGCCGCGCGCGCGTGGCGGCGGTGTGGGCATCGCGGCGTCGGCTGCGTCGTCCGCTTTGGTCGCTTTGGTCGCTTTGGCCACTTTTGCTGCTTTGGCCGCTTTGCGTGGTTTGCCGTCAGCGCCCTGCTCTGCGGGCGCGCCTGCGAGCCTCGTCACGAGCAAGTCGAGCGCGCGCACGTACGGATCGCGCGGCGCGGCCTCGGCGAGCAGGTGGCCCTGATTCATCGCCTGGCCCAACGCGACGCGCCGCTCGGGCAACGTCGCGATCAGTTCGAGTTCGAGTCGCTGCGCGATCTGCGCAGGCGTAAGACCCAGTTCCGGCGACGCCTTGCTGACGACGAGGCGCACCTTCTGCGCGATCTTCTCTGCTTCCATACCGTGCTCGCGCAAGCCGTCCAGTACGCCGACGGCCGACACGACGGACGGCACGCCCTGATCGCAGACGAGCCAGGTTTCGTCGGCGGCCTGCACGACGTTAGCGATGAACTCAGTGTTCGTGAAGCCGCCGAGATCGACGATCTGCTGATCGAAGAACGCGCGCAGCCGGTTCAGCAATCCCACCGACGACGCATGCGAGACTTCGCGCATATCGCCGAGATCAGCGGGCAGCGTCGTGAGCGCGAGGCCGCTCGCGTGATGCGACAGCGCGGTGTGCACGAAGGTCTGATCGAAGCGGCGCACGTTGCGCACGGCTTCGACGAAACCGAACTCGCACTTCGTGTTGAGCAACAGCGTGCCGTCGCCAGCCGGCAAGCCGAGATCGAGCAGCAGCGCCTCGCGGCCTTGCGCGGCATCGCGTCGTTGCAGCAGTACGGCGAGATTCGCGGCCAGCGTCGACACGCCCATGCCGATACGCGCGCCGACGATCGCCGTCAGCTTGCCGTGACGGCTTACGGGCTCGACGATGTTCTCGAACACCTCGCGCGTGATACGCAGCGCATCGGCGGCAGGCGCGCACAGGTCGATGAAATCGCGCACGCCCGCGCGCAACGCGGCGAGCGCGCTCTCCGGCTCGCGCACCGAGCCGAGCGCGACGATCTGCAGGCCCGGATACGCGGTGCGCGCCGCGTTCGCCGCAGCGCTCGCGGCCACGACCCGGCCGCCCGAAAAATCGACGAACACGAGCGAAGGGTTGAGCGTGCCGATGCGCTGCACGAGCGCGTTCGGATCGAGGCTCACCGCCTCGACCGCACCCGCCGACACGAGCGATCCCGCCAGCCAGCGCGCGTGCTCGTCGGCTTGCGTCGCGAGCACGAAGCAGTCGGTGACGGCGCGGTCAGTCAAAGCGTAAGTTCTCGCGTTCATGTTGCCGTTCCTGTTGCGGCGGCCCGCCCGTTGCCGTTGTCGATTCCTGCCGCGCGTTCATTTCGAGAATCCGGGCGCGGCATCGCGCGACGCGGCGCCGCCGAGCAGCGACCGCCAAACGGGCGCGTCGCGCTGCTCGGATTGCTCGCCGGGCGTCGACGGCATCGCCGCGCCTTTCGCGAGCGGCGACACCAGATGCGGCGAGACGATGATCAGCAGCTCCTTGTCGCTCTGCGAGTAGTTCAGTTGTTTGAAGAACGCACCGAGGATGGGCAGGTCGCCGAGCACGGGCACCTTGTCGACATTCGAGGCCGTCTCGCGATCGATCAGCCCGCCGATCACGAAGCTCTCGCCATCGCCGAGTTCGACGGTCGTGTCGGCGCGGCGCGTGGTGATGGCAGGCACCGAGATCCCGTTCACCGTCACGGCGTGCACGAAGTCGAGCTGACTTGCTTCGGGCGCGACTTTCAGCGCGATGCGCTGCGGGCTGAGCACGGTCGGCGTGAGCGTGAGGCCGACGCCGTACGGCTTGTATTCGATCGACGTCGTGCCGAGCCCCTGCGGCACGGGTACGGGAATCTCGCCGCCCGCGAGAAAGCTCGCGCTCTGGCCGGACAGCGCGACGAGCGTCGGCTCGGCAAGAATGCGCGCGAGGTTGTTGCTCTCCATCAGGCTCAGGTCGGCGAACAGGTTGTGCGCGACCGAGCCGAACACGAGGTTGAAGGCGGACGAGATCGGCATCGTCGAATCGAACGACGTGCCCTGGCCGGGCGTGAAGGTTGCCTTGTTCAGCGACGACGGTCCGAACGAACCGAACGCGAAGCCGTTGTAGCCCTTCGAGAAATTGAAGCCGATCTGCTTGAGCACCGCGCGGCTGAATTCGACGACGCGCACGTCGACCTGCACGACCGGCCGCGTTGTGATCGTCGAGGCGTCGAGCACCGCGCCGCCCTTGCCGCCTTTGCCGTCCGCGCCCACTGACGAGACTGCGCCCGCCGCGACGCTGGCCGCCCGCTGATGCGATTCCATCGTCGCAGCCTTGCCCCTGATCACGGCCGTGCCGCCGAGCACCTTCACATCCGGCGTGCTGCCGTCGAGCAGACCGCCTGCGGCAGCGGATGTGACGTTCACCGTATAGGTGAGCGGCGCATCGCCGTCGCGCTCCCACAGCATCACACTCGTCGTGCCCGCCGATTTGCCGACCAGCAGCACGCCGCCGCGTTTTTTCGCGCCGCCTTTGAGGATCAGCACATCGGCGACATTCGGATCGCCGACGGCGACGCGCGTCAGCGTGCGCCCCGCCGCGAGCGTCTGCTGCGCGCCGACGGCGAGGTCGATGACCGGCGCGGCAGCGGGCGCCGGCGCGATGCCCGCGCTGTCGGCTGCGCCGCTCGCGACGGGCCGCACCGCCATCGGCAGTACGCACACGATCATGGCCACGCGCCACGCAAGAATCCTTTTTCTCATGTTCCCCTGGACGCGCATTCGCGCCCTCCCTGAAGCACGCTTTTTTTCATCGACGGCTCATCGCGCCGCCCGCTTTTATCGCGCCGCGCGCGTCGTCACCACGCGACCGTTTCCGACCGGCCGCCGCGTATCACTTCGATTCCACCGCGCGTCTCATGCGCGCCTGCGACGAGGCGCGCAGGCGCACTACCCGGCGCGCCGCGCGGCACGGCCGCTGGTGCGGGCAATGACTGTCGCCCGTTGCTGCCCGACAGTTCGTCGAGCGCGACGCCTGCTGCCGCGCGCGTCGACGGCGGCGCGTCGCGCCCCGCCGCTGTCTTCAGCACGCCCGGATACGCGGGCAACGCGGCGGCATCGAGCACGTCGGTGTCGCGCGGGTTGCGCAGCGCGAGCACGAGGCGCCCCGCGCCTTCGGCGAGCGCCAATCTGTCGACGTCGGCGAGCGGCACGGCGAGCACGGCGGTGCGCGCGGGTGTGTTCGCATCGGGCGTGCCGTTGGCGGCGACGTTGCCCCACGCGAGCACGCGCACGCGCGACAGCAGCAGCCGCGCCTGCGTGCGTTCGACTTCCGATTGCCCCGCGGGACCCGCGCTCATTCCGTCGCGCTTCAATGTGAAAAACACGTCGACGAGATTGCCCGGACGCAAGCGGTTGCTGACAGCATTGGTTTCGTCGACGCGCACGGCCACCGCGCGCTCGCCCGGCTCGACGCGCTCGGCGATGCCCGACGACAGTTGCGCCTCGAGCACGGGCGCCTGCGCGCCGATCTCCGCAATAGGCACGCGGCCGGCGACCAGCGACGGATCGTTGAAGGCGCCCGACGGGTTGATGGGCAGACTCTGGATGCGCAACGCGTCGGCGGGAATCGGCTGTCCGGCGGGCAGCGCGCGCAGCGCGACGACCACCTGCCAGGCCGCCGATGCCTGCGCGACGGGCGCCGCCACCGGCGCGGGACGGCGTGCCAGCGTCAGCGCGAGCACGCCGAGCACGACAGCGAGCGCGATCAGCACCCCCGCGGCGATCCGGGTCACGTTGGGACTCAGATTCGGCATGGTTCGCCTCCTGCGCCTACCCGCGTGCTGCGGGCCAGGTCATGTGCCAATGGGAAGAACGGGCGCGGCATCGCGATCACAGCACATACCCCGGGTTGAGTTGAACCATCGACGTGCTCGTCAGTTGCGCGGGCAGCGCGACATCCAGCAGCGGCACGGGCGGCACGAGCGGATTGGTCTGGTAGTTGTAGGTGAGCGTGACGGTGACGCAGCGCATCGTGCCGTCGAACGTGCAAGGCGCCCAACTCGCGTCGCATGTCGCTTTCGCCGCGAGCCAGTTGGTCAGGTTCGTCGCGGCCGAGCACGCGGCCGCCGTGCGGTTGTCGAGCGCAGCATTCACGTTTTGCGCATGCTGATAATTGAGCGCGGCGCGCGCGCCCTCTTCGGCTGCGAGCGTCAGGCTCTGCTGTGCGACGAAGATCAGGCTGAACGTCACGATCGCGTAGAAGATCATGAAAAAGAGCGGAAACACGAGCGCGAATTCGACGGCGCTCGCGCCGCGCTGACGTCGCCGCGCGTGGCACGCGCGATCGCATTTGCGTGCTGCTTGCAGGGTTCGCGTCGGCGCGTGCACGATCACGCTCCTCCCAGTTGACGCAGCGCGAGCATGCCGAGCGCCGGGATCCCAAGACACGTCACGTACGGCGTCGCGCGGTGGCCGCGCAATTCGAACGTCGCCTCGCCGCTGCGGACGAGCGTGGCGAGCCGCGTGCGCGTCGCGAGCAGCAGCGCGAGCGCATGCAGCCCCGCGAGGATGCTCGCGGCAATCCACAGATCGAGCAGCGCATGCGGGCCGCACCATGCGCCGAGCACGGCGAACACCTTGACGTCGGCGGCGCCCATCACGTGCAGCGCGAAGAATGGCAGCAGCGCGGCAAGACCGAGCAGCGCGCCCAGCGCGGCCTGCGCCGGCGCGATGCCGAACGGCATGCGCGCCGTGAACGCGCAGGCGAAGGCCGCAATCAGCCCGGCCACGATCGACGCGTTCGCGACGCGCCGATGGCGAAGATCGCTCGCCGCCACTGTCAGTGTCCATGCAACGAACATAAGACTTCCAATCCAGGCAGTCATAGGGATTCAGCAATCTTTACCGGTCTGATAATTAGCGATGCGAATTAATTGCGACACTCCATGCAATTCGCATTAGTGAGCTATTCGTTTTGAACAGACGCAAACCGTCAACGAGCGTCGCTGGCGACGCTCGTTATTCGATGCTTTTAGATAAACCGTTTAAGCTGCTATTACGTTTTAGCAGCTGTAGCAGCCGAAGATATTTTCCCGGCGATATTATCGAACAGTGTCGACAAATTGGTTCCTACAGAACCTGCGGAGGTAGCGATTGCAATGGCGACCACACCTGCAATCAGGCCATATTCGATTGCCGTGACGCCCTTGTTGTCTCTCAGGAATTGGCTGGCGAAATGCTTCATTTTGGTGACCCTCGGACTTTCTATTCGTTGATTTGATGACGCTGGCAATGCTCTCGCAGACGGCCCATGAAGGACATTCTCTCTTATGCCCCGTACGGTTTAGATGCCTTGGCCTGAGGCCTTTTATCTGCCATGAACCTGCTGGCGTTGATGCGTTAATGCAATCTGAAATGAGTTGTGTGTTCTATAGCGCACCTCCCTTGCCAGGCGCCAATATGTTTCAGATTTATAACTTAACAATCTTTTGGAAGCAATCGCGTTACGCCACAAATTTTCAGACCGTTGCGTTTGAACCATTCAACGTTCCTGTAGATTAGCGGCAGTCTGTGCGTCTTAGCACATAGGGGATTCCATGAGTTAGATTGACTGCACCAAGCGCCCGCTTAAGCCGTTTGTTTCAAGCATCGCGTTACCCAGCGTTACCCATCCTCCCGTAACGAAACGGCGCTCCCGTAACGTTACGCCGTGATTCGCCGCATCACATTCCCATCCGCTTAGCGTTCCTCAACAGTTTCCCGCGCGCTGCCCGACTGCCCGCAAAGACGCGCCAGCGTTGGCGCAGCGTGCTCCAGCCGCATCGTCTCCCCGTTTCCTCATACGCAATGGCATAGCTGTTGCAGATATAGGCGTGCAGCACCACACACAACATGAGAGATCCGAGGACGAAATGAAAATTCAAACGACACATGCCCTGGTTCGGGCTTCGATCATTGCGGGCGCCGTGACGGCGTTGCTGTCTCTGGCAGCTTGCGGCGGATCGGGATCGTTGAGCCAGGGCACGGGGGGCGGCAGCAGCGGCACGTTATCGACGGGGGGCGCAAGCGGCCCGGATGGCAGTGCCGCGGGAACGGGAGGCAGCACCAACGCAGGCAACGGTTCCGGCGGTGGCTCGGACAACAACGGCAACGGCTCCAATCCGGCGACGAAGACGGCCAACCAGGTCGGCACGGTCTCGGCCGGTGCCGGCGGCGTCGTGACGGATGTCGGCTCGACGGTATCGGGCGTCGGCAGCGCGATCGGCTCGCAGACACTGCCGGGCGTCAGCGCCGACACGACCAAGGCGGCGGGCGGCATCGTGTCGAATCTCGGCGCTGCTGTGTCGACGCTCGGCAACGGCGTCTCGCAAGGGCTCGGGCAACTGGGTGCGACGAGCGATCCGGTGGGCACCACCGTAGCGAGCACGGGCAGCGTCGTGAGCCACGTCGGCGGCGCGGTGACGAGCGCGGGCGCGCTGGTGCAAAGCGTCGGCAGTGGACCGCTTGCGCCACTCGCCGCCGTCACGACGCCGCTTGGCGGCGTCGTCGAAACGGTAGGCGGCGCTGTGACCAACGGCGGCAACGCGCTGACCACAGCGTTGTCGACGGGGCCCGTGCAGCAGGTCACGCAGCAACTCAGCACAGCCATCACGCCGATCACGTCGATGGTCGCGGCGACCACGCAGACGGTCGGCAACACGACGGGCATCGGCGCGCCCGTCAATGGACTGCTGACGACGCTCGGCAACCAGCTCGTGAAGACAGGCGGCATCGTCGCGACGACGGGCGGCAGCAATCCCGTCTCGGCAGGTCTCGGCAATGTGGTGGGCGATGCCGGCAAAACCACTATCGCGGCCGGCGGACTGCTGACGGGCGGCTCGGGCGGCAATCCACTGGCGCCGTTGACGGGCGCGCTCGGCGGCCTGACGGGCGGTACAGCGGGCGCAGGCGGCTCGGGCGCGGGCAGCCCGTTGAGCGCCGTGACGGGCGCGCTGGGCGGCATCACGGCCAGCGTCACCGGCAACGTCGCAGTCGGGGTCACGGGCAGCTCGGGCGGCGGTAATGCAGCTTCAGGCAGCAACCCGCTGGGCGGCCTCACGAACGCCGTCACGGGCGTCGTCTCGACGGTCACGGGCGCCGTCGCCGCGCCGACGGCATCGACCGCTTCTTCGCATGCCACTTCGACGGCTTCCACCGGTTCAACCGCGCCCGGCGGTCTTTCGCTCACGTCGACCGGCGGCGGCACGAGCGGACCGGCCAATCCCCTTTCCGGGGTCACGTCGCTCGTCGGCGGCCTGCTTGGCGGCGGCGCGAAGAAGTAGCCACGGTTGAGCCGGAACGCGCCCAATCCCTCGCGCTCCGGCTCGTCCCGATTTGCAAATCGACAGCGAGCGCGCGGCAAACCCGGCGCGCGAGCGTCCCACGACGTCCCCCGACACCGAGGAGCACTCCATGCACACGCAACGTTTTTCCATTCCCGAAACCATGCGCGCCGCATTGCCCGCCTTTCCTGAAATACGCGCTCCATTTCCCGCACTCGTAATGGCGTGCCTGCTGACGGCGTGCGGCGGGCATAGCGTCACCGCGTCGTCGCCCACGCCGCCATCGAACAGCACAGGCGGCGGCGATACGACGCCGGGCGGCGGCACCACCACGACCACGGGCACGACGGGCACGGTATCGACGGTCGCCAAGACGGCCGACGATCTGGGCAGCACGATCGGCTCCGTCACGCTGCCGGGTGTATCGCCGCAGGTCACGCAAGGCCTCGGCAGCACGGTGTCGGGCGCGGGCGGCACGGTCAACGCACTCGCCGATGCGGTCAGCAACGGCCTCGGCCAGATCGGCACGACGTCCAATCCCGTCGGCACCACGGTGTCGGGTCTGGGCAATGTCGTCAGTTCGACGAGCGGCGTCGTGCATGGCGTCGCGACGACCGTCGATGGACTCGGCACAGGCAATCTCTCCGCCCTCTCGCCCGTCACGACGCCCGTGGCGGGCACGCTCGACGGCGTAGCCAACGCGCTCAACGCGGGCGGCGTGACGCTCGGCCGCACGCTGTCGTCGGCTCCCGTGCAACAGGTCACGCAACCGCTCAGCACGGCCGTCACGCCGCTCGTCATCACGCTCGGCCAGGTGACGCAAAGCGTCGGCACGACGACGGGCCTCGGGCAGCCCGTCTCGGGCGTGCTCGCGCAAGTCGGCGGCGCGCTGCAGAACGCGGGCAACACCGTTGGCGGCACGACGCAAAACCCGCTCGGTGCAGACGTGGGCTCGCTAGTCGGCGCGCTCGGCAACACGGTCACGAACACGGGCGGTCTCGTCAATCCGAACGGCCCGAACGGCTATGCACCGATTCCGGGGCTGATCGTGAGTCTCGTCGGCGGATCGACGGCCCTCGTGCGACCCGGTCCGCCGCCGTCGACGGCAGGCGGTCTGCTCAGCCCGCTGAACGGCCTGTTGTCGGGCGCCGGTCTCGGCGATAACGCCCTCGGCTCGGTATCGACGCTGCTCGGCAGCACGCCGCTCGCGGGCGCCGCAACGAGTTCGGGTTCGGGGACTCCATTGGCGTCGGTGACGGGCGTGCTCGGCGGCGCGACGGGCGGCAATGGATCGGGGAGCAACCCGCTGGCGCCCGTCACAGGCCTCGTCAGCACGCTTACGAGCACGCTGGGTTCGACCACGGGCGGCTCGACGCCGTTAGTCGGCGCTCTGCTGCCTTCGGCGAAGAAATGACGCGCGCGCGGGCGCGACGCACGCGCCCGTGTCCGAGGCGGTGAAGAAATCGCACTGAATCACCCGTATCACCGAACGACACAAATACGAGAGAAGCGCACGTGACGCCCAGCCAGGCGCGCGTACGCAAAACAACAACAGGCCTTCCGAGGACACACCGATGAAACTGGGGACCAGGCAATGGACACTCCTGCTTGCGGCCGTCGCCGCAAGCGCGGTTCAGGCACAAACCCGACCGGCTGTGAGCGGCAACCCGCTCGAGGCACTGCCCCAAATCAAGGCGCCCGAAAAAGGCCCGAACGCGACAGCGCAAATCCAGCCGCAAGCGCCGCAACTCCAGGAACTGCTCGCACGGCATCTCACGCCGACCAAGGTTCAGGTCGAAGGCGTCAAGTCGATTCCCTTCAACGACGTCGCGCGGCGCTTCACGCCGCTCGTCGGCAAGGACATCACGATCGGCGAGTTGATCGAAGTCGCGAACGGCGTCACGCGTCTTTATCAGGAACGAGGCTATGCGCTGTCGTTCGCGTTCGTGCCAGCGCAGACGTTCGAGAACGGCGTCGTGCGCGTGACGATCGTCGAAGGCTACGTCGCGAACGTGAAAGTGACGGGCAAACCCGGCAAGACCGAGGACAAGATTCGCGCGATCGCCGCGCTCATCACGGCGGACCGGCCGCTGCGCCGCGCGACCTTCGAGCGCTACATCAACACGATGGGTCTCCTGCCCGGCGTGAAAGTCGCGGCGAACGTGCCGCCGCCGCAGACCACTGACGGCGCGACCACGCTGGAACTCAACGTCGATCGCAAGCCGTTCGATATCAGCACGGGCATCGACTTCAATCACCCCGGCGTGCAAGGGCTGCTGACGGCGACCGAGAACGGGCTCACGTCGCTCGGCGAGCAGTTGAGCGTCTCGGCACTGCTGCCGAAGGGGCGCGACAACGTCACGTATCTTGCGGCGCATGGCGCGCTGCCCATCGGCAGCGAAGGCATGACCGCGAAGATCGATGCGTCGCACTATCGCGGCAATCCGAAGGACAATCCCGGCTTGCCGTCGTATGTCGAGCGGACAGTGATCAACGACAGGATCGGCGGCTCGCTGTCGTATCCGTTTATCCTGAGCAACGCGCGCAGTCTGACGGGAACGGTCACGGCCTACGCATCGCACGATGAAGACCGCTTCAACAATACGATCACGGGCGCGTCGATCGGGCTGCGCTCGCAGGTGCGCGTACTGCAGTTGCAGGCCGACTACGCGGACGTGAAAACGGGCCAGGCGCGCAAGGCCAGCCTCAACGTCGCAAAAGCGTTCGACATACTCGGCGCAGGCAAGGCCGGCGACTCGAACATCCCAGGCACGACGACCGTCAATCCCGCTTCGATCACCTTCGTGCGCACAGGCGCGAGTTTTTCGCAAACCAACGAGTGGCCGCTCGGCATCGGCACGACGGTCGCCGCGACGGGTCAATACAGCCCCGACACGCTGCCGACCTCGGAGCAGATCTCGTTCGGCGCGCAACGCTTCGCGCAAGGCTATCAACCGGGCGAGACATCGGGCGATTCGGGCTGGGGCGCGTCGTTCGAAATCAATCGCGCGATCGCGCTCGGCTTCACGTATCTGCGCACGCTCACGCCGTATGTGTCGTTCGACATGGCGCGCGTCTATCTGCATGCGGGCACGCCGCAGCCGAACAGGCTTGCTTCCGTGGCGATCGGCTTTCGGATTTCCGACGCAAAGTATTACAGCCTCGATCTGTCGGTTGCGAAGGCGGTCGGCGATGCGCCCGTCGAGAACGCGTCGCGCAGTCCACGCATCAATGCGACGTTTTCGTATCAGTTGAACTGACACCTGCGTCGTTGCAAGAACATGCGCCAATTAGAGCATTCACTATCAAACGACGCGGAGACTTTCACGTATTCTGCCCTCTCCCATGCATCGAAACACAGGCATGGCGCCGCCTCGCATCAGCACTCACACGGCGCCGCGCGACATCCATCGCGACGATTTTCAACAAGGAGGACGACAATGACTTCACTCACCCAGCGCGCGCGCTTTGCGCTCGGCACTACGTTGAAACAGGCGGTCGTAGCCGGCGCGCTGCTCGCGGGCGCCGTCACGGCATTTGCGCAGGCCGACACGCCGGTCGGCACATGGCAGACCATCGACGATCACACGGGCCAGCCCAAGGCGCTCGTGCAGATCACGCAGGACGCGAACGGCAGACTGAGCGGCAAGGTCATCAAGGGGCTTGGTGCGAATGACCAGCCGGATCGCCGCTGCACCGCCTGCACGGACGCGCGCAAGGATCAGCCGATTCTCGGCATGACGATCATCGACGATATGAAGAAGGACGGCGAAGGCTGGGACGGCGGGCGGATTCTCGACCCGGAAAACGGCAAGCTCTACAAATGCAAGATGCACGTCGAAGACGGCGGGCAGAAGCTGGTGGTGCGCGGCTATATCGGCGTATCGCTGTTGGGGCGTTCGCAGACGTGGGTTCGACAGAACTGAGGCTGTCGCGCGGTGTTCGCTTTTCGATGAGAGCGGCACAGCAGGCACGTAAAAAAGCCGGTCTGGCGATTAGTCTCGCCAGACCGGCTTTTTGTTGTCGCGTGCGCTCAATTCGTTCGATCCGTCATGCCGCGTTCTTGAAAGGGCTGGTGTAGTCGAACATCAGCGGTGCCGCGGGCACGCCAGACGGCGGCGTGAACAGCGGCGTGGCGGGCACGCACGGTTGCGCGGCATCGTTCGCGGCTGCGGCCACGTTCGGCGCATGGGTGCGCATGCGGGATTCCATCGTGTTGCACAGTTCGCTGCCTGCGTCGCCGAACAGCTGGTCCATCACACGTTGCAGTACGCCAGCCTGATGCCACGCCTTGAAACGGCGGTGACAGGTTTGATACGAAGGGTATTTGCGCGGCATGGCGGACCAGGTAGCGCCGCTGTAGATCACCCAGAGCACGCCGTTGAGCACGGAGCGGGTGTTGGCAAGCGGCCGGCCGCGCAGTTCGGAACGCGGACGCAGTTCCGGCAGCAGCGGCGCGATGCGCTGCCATTCTTCATCACTAATATCGCGATAGGGGGTCATGGGTTCTCCATTCGTCAAGAGTATTTCGACGATATAGAGTCGCCCCACTAGCGAATATCAGAGCAATCCGAATCTTGAAAATGCATCGCCAGCCGCTGCCGTATGGTTCAGCGCGTATCGCGCTATCCCAAACGGTGCGGCCACAGGCTGGAATTTGATCAGGTGAGCGATGTATCGACGATCCGTCGCGGCGCATCCAGGTATTCCTGCGACTGCATCTCGACGATACGCGAAACGGTCCGCGTGAACTCGTTGGCCATCGGCCCTTCCGTGTAGAGTTCTTCGGGCGGCACGGCGGCCGACATCAGCAGTTTGACCTTGTGATCGTAGAAAACGTCGATCAGCCACGTGAAGCGACGTGCTTCGGACTGCATACGAGGCGTCATCTGCGGAATGCCGGACAGAATCACCGCGTGGAAGCGGCTCGCCAGTTCGAGGTAGTCGTTCTGCGAGCGCGGGCCGCCGCACAGCGTCGCGAAGTCGAACCAGACCACGCCGTCCGCGCGGCGCAGCGCCTTCAGTTCGCGCTTCTCGATGCGCAGCAGCGGGCTTTCGTCGGGCACGGCGGCGAGCTTGCCGAACGCGTCGCGCAACGCCTTGTCGGAGGCGGCGCCGAGCGGCGTGTGATACACCTCCACCTGCGACAGCGTGCGCCGCCGGTAGTCGATGCCCGCATCGACGTTGATCACATCGAGCTTGCTCTTGATCAGTTCGATGGCAGGCAGCAGACGGTCGCGATGCAGGCCGTCGGGATAGAGCAGATCGGGATCGTAGTTGGACGTCATCACGAACTGCACGCCGTTCGTGAACAGCCGATCCAGCAGCCGGTACAGGATCATCGCGTCCGCGATGTCGGACACGTGGAATTCGTCGAAGCAGATCAGCCGATAACGCTTCGCAATGCGCCGCGCGAGTTCGTCGAGCGGATCGGCCTGCCCTTTCAGTTCTTCGAGTTCGCGATGCACTTCCCGCATGAACTCGTGAAAATGCAGACGCGTCTTACGCACGAGCGGCACGACCGCGTAAAAGCTGTCCATCAGGAAGCTCTTTCCGCGCCCTACGCCGCCCCACATATAGACACCCTTGGGCAGATCAGGGTGCATGATCAGCTTCATAAAGGCGTTCGGACGACGTGCCTTATACGCAGCCCACTCTTCATAGCACTGTTGCAGACGATCGACGGCCGCGCGTTGGGCCGGATCAGACTCGTATCCCCGGGTCTGCAGTTCCTGTTCGTAGTATTCGGTGACGTTCATTGTGTGAGACAGCAATGAAGAAGGCGGGAGGGATTCAACCCACCCGCCTTCGTCGTGTTTCGCTCTCAGCCCGTGTTTCGCATAGTTCAGAACCGGGCAGATGCGTCTTACATGTTCAGCGCGCGCTTGTCGACGGCGAGCGCCGCTTCACGCATCACTTCGGACAGCGACGGGTGCGGATGGCAGATACGGCCGATGTCTTCCGACGCAGCCTTGAACTCCATCGCGACAACCGCTTCGGCGATCAGATCCGACGCATTCGCCGAGATGATGTGCACGCCGAGCAGTTCGTCCGTCTTCGCGTCGGCGATCATCTTGACGAAACCATCCGCCTTGTTGATGCCGAGCGCGCGGCCGTTCGCCATGAACGGGAACTGGCCCGTCTTGACTTCGCGGCCTTCAGCCTTGAGCTGCTGTTCCGTCTTGCCGACCCATGCGATTTCCGGTTCCGTGTAGATGACCCACGGCACGCAGTTGTAGTCGATGTGCGGCTTCTGACCGTCGATGATTTCGGCAACCAGCACGCCTTCGTCTTCCGCCTTGTGCGCGAGCATCGGGCCGCGCACCACGTCGCCGATTGCGTACACGTTCGAGACCGACGTCGCGCAGTGATCGTCGACGTCGATGAAGCCGCGTTCGTTCGCCTTCAGGCCGATCGCTTCGAGGCCGAGGTTGTCGGTGTTCGGCACGCGGCCGATCGACACGATCAGGCGGTCCGCGTCGAGCGTCTTCGCGTTGCCGTCCTTGTCCGTGTACGAGATCGACACGCTGTTGTCGCTGGCCTTCACTTCGCCGACCTTCACGCCGACGTGAATGTCGAGACCCTGCTTCTTGAACTGCTTCGCGGCTTCCTTCGCGAGCGCCTGGTCGGCGGCGCCGAGGAACTCGGGCAGCGCTTCCAGCACGGTCACTTCGGCGCCCAGACGGCGCCACACCGAGCCCAGTTCGAGGCCGATCACACCCGCGCCGATCACGGCGAGCTTCTTCGGCACTTCGGTGAACGACAGCGCGCCTTCGTTATCCGCGACGATCTTGTTGTCGACGGGAACGTTCGGCAGGTGACGCGCCTTCGAGCCCGTCGCGATGATCACGTTCTTCGCCGTGACCACTTCCGTTTCGCCTTCGCCCGACACTTCGATCTGCACGCCGGCGTCCGTCTTGCCCGTGAACTTGCCATGGCCCTTGAGCCACGTGATCTTGTTCTTGCGGAACAGGAACTCGATGCCCTTCGTCATCTTTTCGACGATGCCTTCCTTGCGGGCCAGCATCTTCGCGATATCGACCTTCACGTTCTCCACGCTGATGCCGTGGTCCGCGAGGTGATGCGACGCGTTTTCGAACTCTTCCGACGACGCGAGCAGCGCCTTCGACGGAATGCAGCCGACGTTCAGGCACGTGCCGCCCAGCTTCAGCGCGCCGGCCGGGTTCTTCCACTTTTCGATACAGGCAACCGTTTTGCCGAGCTGCGCAGCGCGAATGGCCGCGATGTAGCCGCCGGGACCGGCACCGATCACGACGACGTCAAATTCTTTGGACATGACTATCCTTTTTGGCTAACCGACGCGGCCGCGCTTCGCGGCGCGCGTGGCTTCAGATACTGCGGAAATGCGAGAGACACTCGATGCAGATATGGCGACGGCGGCGCGCGGTTTCAAGCCGCGCAGCCGCCGCGCATCCTGCATTACAGGTCGAGCAGCAGACGGGCCGGATCTTCCAGCGCGTCCTTCATCGCGACCAGCGACAGCACGGCTTCGCGGCCGTCGATGATACGGTGGTCGTACGACAGCGCCAGATAGTTCATCGGGCGGATCACGATCTGGCCGTTTTCGACAACTGCGCGTTCCTTCGTCGCGTGCACGCCGAGGATCGCCGATTGCGGCGGGTTGATGATGGGGGTCGACAGCATCGAGCCGAACACACCGCCGTTCGAGATCGAGAACGTACCGCCCGTCATTTCTTCGATCGACAGTTTGCCGTCCTTCGCCTTCTGGCCGAATTCGGCGATCTTCTTCTCGATGTCCGCGAGGCTCATCTGGTCCGCGTTGCGCAGGATCGGCACCACCAGACCACGCGGCGAGCCGACAGCGATACCGATGTCGAAGTAGCCGTGATAGACGATGTCGTTACCGTCGATCGACGCGTTCACCAGCGGGAACTTCTTCAGCGCATGCACAGCCGCCTTCACGAAGAACGACATGAAGCCGAGCTTCACGCCATGTTCCTTCTCGAACTTGTCCTTGTACTTGTTGCGCAGGTCCATCACGGGCGCCATGTTCACTTCGTTGAACGTCGTGAGGATGGCGTTGGTTTGCTGCGACTCGAGCAGACGCTCGGCGATACGCGCACGCAGACGCGACATCGGCACGCGTTGTTCCGGACGATCCTTCAGCCACTGGTCGGCCGATGCCGGCGCGCCCACTTGCGGCAGGGCCGGCTTGGCAGCGCGTGCGGGTGCTGCTGCCGGTGCCGGCGCAGCCTTGGCAGCCGGCGCGCCTGCGGCGACGGCATCCTGCTTCGTGATGCGGCCATCTCGGCCCGTGCCGGCGACGTCGCCTGCAGCAACGCCCTTCTCGGCCAGAATCTTCGTTGCAGCCGGCGATGCCGTGGTGCTTGCGCCTGCCACAGCCGCAGCTTGCGCGGGAGCAGCCGCTGCCGCGGGCTCAGCTTGCGGAGCCGGCTTGACTTCGGCTTCGACAGCCGCTTCGCCCGCCTTGCCTTCCGTGTCGATCTTCGCGATCACTTCGTCGGCGACCACGATATCGCCGTCGTTCTTGATGACCTGCGCGAGCACGCCTGCCGACGGAGCCGGCACTTCGAGCACGACCTTGTCGGTTTCGATTTCGATCAGGATTTCGTCCTGGGCGACCGCTTCGCCCGGCTTCTTCTTCCACTGCAGCATCGTGGCTTCCGAGACCGACTCGGACAGCTGGGGGACCTTGACTTCAACAATAGCCATTTGATTTCTCTGAATACGTATCGGATGACAACGAACCTTGTGCGAGCCGCGTCCGATATTTGCGCGTAGAGACGCGCTTACATGGGATGTTCAGACGCGGGGCGGGAAAGCGCTCAGCGCTTTCCCGGTTCGCTCTCTGTGGTTATTTAACGATGGACGCGCCTTTCAGACGGCCAAACGCGCCTTCGATCAGCGCCTTCTGCTGCTCGTAGTGCTTCGCGTAGTAGCCGACAGCGGGCGAAGCCGAAGCCGGACGGCCGCTGTATGCCAGCTTCTGTCCTTCCTTCATGCCTTCGCGCAGGTGATGTTCGATGTAGAACCACGGGCCCTGATTCTGCGGCTCGTCCTGCACCCACACCACTTCGGTTGCGTTGTCGTACTTCTTCAGTTCGGATTCGAACTGCTTGTGCGCGAACGGATAGAGCTGTTCGATACGCACGATCGCGACGTCTTGCGCCTTCGCTTCGCGGCGATGCGCGACGAGGTCGTAGTACACGCGGCCCGAGCAGACCAGCACGCGCTTGACCTTCTTGGCGTCGATCGCGTCGTCCGTTTCGCCGAGAACCGGCTGGAACGAGCCCTTCGCGAGTTCCGACAGATCCGATACAGCTTCCTTGTGACGCAGCAGCGACTTCGGCGTGAAGACGACGAGCGGCTTGCGGAACAGGCGGATCATCTGGCGGCGCAGCAGGTGGAAAACCTGTGCGGGCGTGGTCGGTTGAACGACCTGCATGTTGTGATCTGCACACAGTTGCAGGAAGCGTTCGATACGCGCCGACGAGTGCTCCGGACCCTGGCCTTCATAGCCATGCGGCAGCAGCATCGTCAGGCCCGACACGCGGCCCCACTTCACTTCGCCCGACGAGATGAACTGGTCGATCACGACCTGCGCACCGTTGACGAAGTCGCCGAACTGCGCTTCCCACGCGACGAACGTGTTCGGCTCAGCCGTCGAGTAGCCGTATTCGAAGCCGAGCACGGCTTCTTCGGACAGCACCGAGTCGATCACCGTGAACTTCGCCTGACCTTCGGCGATGTTCTGCAGCGGCACGTACGTGCCGTCGTTCCAGCGTTCGCGGTTCTGGTCGTGTAGCACGGCATGGCGGTGCGTGAACGTGCCACGGCCCGAGTCCTGACCGGTCAGGCGCACGGCATAGCCCGATGCGACCAGCGACGCGAATGCCAGATGCTCGCCCATGCCCCAGTCGAGTTGCGCTTCGCCACGGCCCATTGCACGGCGGTCGTTGATCACGCGCTCGACGAGCGGGTGAACCTTGAAGCCTTCGGGGATCGTCGTGATGCGTTCGGCCAGACGCTTGAGTTCGGCGAGCGGCACGGCTGTGTCGGCTGCGTCCGTCCACTTGCGGTTCAGGAACGGAACCCAGTCGACTGCGTACTTGCTCTTGTAGTTCGACAGGACCGGGTCGACCGTGTGGTGACCTTCGTCCATCGCCTTGCGGAATGCCTTGATGAATTCATCGCCTTGATCGGCGGTGATGACGCCTTGCTGCACCAGCTTTTCCGCGTACAGCGCGCGCGTGCCGGGGTGCTTGGCGATCGTCTTGTACATCAGCGGCTGCGTGACGGCGGGCGTGTCCTGCTCGTTGTGACCCAGCTTGCGGAAGCAGATGATGTCGATCACGACATCCTTGTGGAACTGCATCCGGAAGTCGATGGCCAGTTGCGTAGCCAGCACGACGGCTTCGGGATCGTCGCCGTTCACGTGCAGCACGGGCGCTTCGATCATCTTGACGACGTCCGAGCAATACAGCGTCGAGCGTGCGTCGCGCGGGTCGGACGTGGTGAAGCCGATCTGGTTGTTGATGACGATGTGCAGCGTGCCGTGCGTGCCGTAACCGCGCGTTTGCGCGAGGTTCAGCGTCTCCATCACGACGCCCTGGCCTGCGAAGGCCGCGTCGCCGTGGATCTGCACGGGCAGCACTTGCAGGCCGTTCTCGTCGCCGCGACGGTCCATACGGGCCTTCGCCGAACCTTCGACCACCGGGTTGACGATTTCGAGGTGCGACGGGTTGAACGCGAGCGACAGGTGAACCGGGCCGCCTTCCGTTGCGACATCCGACGAGAAGCCCTTGTGGTACTTCACATCGCCGGCGGGCAGGTCGTCGACGTGCTTGCCTTCGAATTCGGCGAACAGGTCGGCAGGCATCTTGCCCAGCGTGTTGACCAGCACGTTCAGACGGCCGCGGTGGGCCATGCCGATGACGATTTCCTGCACGCCGCTCTTGCCTGCGTGGTGCACGACTTCGTCCATCGATGCGATGAAGCTTTCGCCGCCTTCCAGCGAGAAGCGCTTCTGACCGACGTACTTGGTGTGCAGGAAGCGCTCGAGGCCTTCGGCTGCCGTCAGACGGTTCAGGATGTGCTTCTTCTTGTCAGCCGTGAAATTCGGCGTGGAGCGGATCGATTCGAGACGTTCCTTCCACCAGCGCTTCTGTTCTGGATCGCTCAGGTACATGTACTCGGCGCCGATCGTGCCGCAGTACGTGTCGCGCAACGCCTTGACGATGTCCCGCAGCGAAGCCTGCTCGAAACCGAAGTACAGGTTGTTCGTGTTGAACGTCTGGTCCATGTCGGCTTCGGTGAAGTCGTAGAACGCAGGTTCAAGCTCGGGAATGTTCGGACGTTCGCGGCGCTTCAGCGGATCGAGGTTGGCCCACTGCGAGCCGAGGAAGCGATAGGCGCCGATGAGGGACTGCACATAGACCTGCTTGCGCGCGGTGGTGAGATCCTCACCACCCGTGCGCGGCAGGAAGGCATTCGCCTTTGCGCGCTGAGCAAATGATTCGACGATCGGGCCATGAGCCACGTCGTTGGCACTGGTGCCATCCGATGCAGGAACGTTCTGCAGAGCGTCGAAATAGTTGCGCCAGGTCTCGGGCACTGACGCGGGATTGTCGAGATATGCTTCGTACAACTCTTCTACGTACGGAGCATTGCCGCCGAACAGATACGAGTTCGACTGGAATTGCTTCATCATTTTACGCTCACCTTTCTTCGAGCTTCTCGAGAAATAGCGGGTTACTGAACCTTCCGCGACACGGCCTGACCGTTTAGCGGATTGCGCGAATCAAGTCTTGCTTGGAAGGACCTAAAACTTGCACTCGCGGGAGCATATCACATAACCCATAGTTGACATAGGACAGGTCCCAACTGGAAAGCCCGTGGTACGGGGCTTTGCGGCAAGTTTTATGCTTGCGTAACAGTGTTTGCGGCACTGCAGAAGAATACTTTAGGCGCTTATCGGAAGCGCTGCAGCGAAACGCGCAACGCCAATGTAAAAAGCCGCCCGAGGGCGGCTTTTTACTGAGACTTTCGCGAGACTTCGCGCGATCAGTCGACGGCTGCTTCGCGGCTTGCGCGGCGGCGCTCGTGCTCCTTCAGATGGCGCTTGCGCAGACGGATGCTTTGCGGCGTCACTTCGACGAGTTCGTCTTCATCGATGAATTCGACCGCGTATTCGAGCGACATCTGGATTGCCGGCACGAGGCGCACGGCTTCGTCGGTGCCCGACGCACGCACGTTGGTCAGCTGCTTGCCCTTGATCGGGTTCACGACGAGGTCGTTGTCGCGGCTGTGAATGCCGATGATCATGCCTTCGTACAGCGCGTCGCCCGGCTTCACGAACATGCGGCCGCGATCCTGCAGCTTCCACAGCGCGTAGGCAACGGCCGCGCCGTCGTCCTGCGAGATCAGCACGCCGTTGCGGCGCTCGCCGAGCGAACCGTCCTTGACGGGCGCGTATTCGTCGAACACGTGGCTCATCAGGCCCGTGCCGCGCGTGAGCGTCAGGAATTCGCCCTGGAAGCCGATCAGGCCACGCGCCGGAATGCGGTACTCGAGACGCGTACGGCCACGGCCGTCCGACGCCATGTCGAGCATTTCGCCCTTGCGGCGGCCCAGCTCTTCCATCACGCCGCCCTGGTGCGAGTCTTCGAGGTCGACCGTCAGCAGTTCGTACGGCTCGTGCTTCACGCCGTCGATTTCATGCAGCACGACGCGCGGACGCGACACGGCCATCTCGTAGCCTTCGCGGCGCATGTTTTCGATCAGGATGGTCAGGTGCAGTTCGCCGCGGCCCGACACTTCGAACACGGTTTCGTCGCCGGTGTCTTTCACGCGCAGCGCGACGTTGTGGTTCAGTTCCTTCATCAGACGGTCGCGGATCTGGCGGCTCGTGACGAACTTGCCTTCCTTGCCTGCGAGCGGCGACGAATTCACGAGGAAGTTCATCGTCAGCGTGGGTTCGTCGACGGTGATCATCGGCAGCGCTTCGGGCGCTTCCGGCGCGCAGATGGTCGCACCGATGCCGACTTCTTCGATACCGTTGATCAGCACGATGTCGCCGGCTTCGGCTTCGGCGACCTGCACGCGCTCGAGGCCTTCGAACGACAGCACCTGGTTGATCTTGCGGTTCAGGATCTCGCCTTCCGGGCCGAAGCGGATCACGACCTGCTGACCCGGCTTGATACGGCCACGCGTGATGCGGCCCACGCCGATACGGCCAACGTACGTCGAGTAATCCAGCGACGTGATCTGCAGCTGCAGCGGACCGTCCGGATCGGCCGGGCGAACCGGCACGTGCTCGAGAATCGCTTCGAACAGCGGGCGCATCGTGCCTTCGCGGATGCTCGGATCGAGACCGGCGTAGCCATTCAGGCCCGACGCGTAGACGATCGGGAAGTCGAGCTGGTCTTCGGATGCACCGAGCTTGTCGAACAGGTCGAACGTCTGGTTGATCACCCAGTCGATACGCGCGCCCGGACGGTCGATCTTGTTGATCACGACGATCGGCTTCAGACCCAGCGCGAGCGCCTTCTTGGTCACGAAGCGGGTTTGCGGCATCGGACCTTCGACGGCGTCGACGAGCAGCAGCACGGAATCGACCATCGACAGCACGCGCTCCACTTCGCCGCCGAAGTCGGCGTGGCCCGGGGTGTCGACGATGTTGATGTGCGTGCCTTCGTATTCGACTGCGCAGTTCTTGGCGAGAATGGTGATGCCACGCTCTTTTTCGATGTCGTTCGAATCCATCACGCGTTCAGCGATCTGCTGGTTTTCGCGGAAGGTGCCGGATTGACGGAGCAGCTGGTCGACGAGCGTGGTCTTGCCGTGGTCGACGTGAGCGATGATGGCGATATTGCGGAGAGCGCGGGACATAGGAACCTGGAGACGCTGGGATACGAATGGAGTGCGCCACCTGCCCAGCCACCTTCGCCAAGCCCAAAGCGCACTTTTGGGAACCAATAATTGTAGCACGTACGGGTGACTCTTTTCTGGTATTCCCTGATAGCGCCCCCCGCCGTCTCGATAAAGCGACACGCAACACGTCCTTCCCAGCCGCCTCGCACTCTCCTTCCACGCGAGAAAGATCCTTGCCTAAGCTGTAATAACGCTTGCCGTGTCAATTATTCGTCTCTACAATCCTGCATAGTCAACCATTGCATTCGCACGAGAATCATGACCGAACCGTCCCACACGCCATCGCCCGAAGTCAGCGAATACCAGCTGGGCGAAAGCGTCGGCTATCTGATTTCCCGCGTGAAGTCGACGATGTCTAACCTCGTGACGCAACGCACGATGGCCGAACTCGGCATCACCAGCCAGCAGGCCAGCGTGCTGTTCATGGTCGCCAGCGGCAAATGCCTGCTCGCCGCCGAACTCGCGCGGGAATACGGCATCGACGCCAGCGCGGTGACGCGCCTGATCGATCGCCTCGAAAAACGCGGCTTGCTGACGCGGGTGCGCAGCGCGGAAGACCGGCGCGCGGTGCGCCTTGCACTGACGGCCGAAGGTCACGCGATCGCCGCGCGCATGCCGGCCGTCTTCACCAGCGTGACCGATAAGCTGCTGTCCGGCTTTTCGCCTGAGGAAACGGGATTCCTCAAGAGTCTGCTGAGACGCGTGCTCGCGAACAGCTGTGAAGCGGCCAGCGAAACCCGTGACTCGGCAAGTAATACCGATAACAAATCGTAAGAAATTAGTTGCATCGTCCATTATAGAAAAATGCCATTACACGCAAAGAGTCGAGCGATGAAATTCCTTTCCAGGCCCGCGCCCGCTTCATCGGGCCGCGCGGCCGTCGCCGCGGCCGTGGCGGCGTTCGCCCTCGCCGGCTGCGCGAACTACTTCGATCTTAAGGACGACAAGCAGATTGCGTCGACCTCGCAGTTCGAAGCCTCGCAAAGCCTGCCAGCCGAAGGCGGCCAGTGGCCGGCGCTCGACTGGGCCAACCAGTTCGGCGACCCGCAATTGCCGAAGCTGATCGCGGAAGCGCTCGAAGGCAATCCGTCGATCGCGCAGGCGCAGGCGCGCATCGCGAAGGCTTCGTCCTATATCGAATCGTCGAAGTCGGCGCTTTATCCGAAGGTCGAAGGCAGCTACTCGTGGACCCGCGAGCTGTATTCCGCCAATGCACTATTCCCGCCGCCTTACGGTGGCACCTGGTACAGCGAAAACAACGTGCTCGCCAGCGCTTCCTGGGATCTCGACCTGTGGGGTAAGAACCGTCAGCGGCTCGGCCAGGCCGTGTCGCAGGAAAAAGCTGCCGAAGCGGACATGCAGCAGGCGCGTGTGACGCTCGCCTCGTCGGTCGCGCGCACGTACAACTCGCTCGCGCAGCTGTATGCGCTGCGCGATATCGCCGAACGCGAGATCAAGAACCGCCAGACCATCGGCGTCATCGCAAACGACCGCGTGAAAGCCGGCCTCGACACGAACGTCGAGCGTCAGACGGCCAACGGCAACATTGCGACGAGCCAGTCGAACCTCACCGAACTCGACGGCCAGATCACGACCACGCGGTACGAACTCGGCGCGCTGCTCGGCAAAGGCCCGGACCGCGGCCTGCAGATCGCCAAGCCGACGTTCAATCCGGGCGGCGTCGTCACGCTGCCCGACAACGTGCCTGCCGATCTGATCTCGCGCCGCCCGGACATCGTCGCCGCCCGCTGGCAGGTCGAAGCCGCGATGCACGACGTCAAGGAAGCCAAGGCCGAGTTTTTCCCGGACGTGAACCTCGCGGCCGGCTTTGGTTTCGATGCATTCGGCTGGGGCAAATTCCTGACGTCGTCGAGCCGCCAGATCCAGTTCGGCCCGGCAATTCACTTGCCCATCTTCGATGCCGGCGCGCTGCGCTCGCAACTGAAAGGCCGCTTTGCCGACTTCGATCTCGACATCGCGAACTACAACCAGACGCTCATCAACGCGCTCTCGGACGTGGCCACGCAGATTTCATCGATCCGTTCGCTCGACCACCAGCAAGGCGACGCGCAGCGCGCGCTCGACGCGTCGACGAAAGCGTACGAACTCGCCGTGATCCGCTACAAGGCGGGGCTCTCGCCGCAGTTGCAGGTGCTGACGGCCGACCAGAACCGCCTCTCCGCCGAACAGACGGTGACGAACCTGAAGATGCGCCGCCGCGATCTGCAGATCGCGCTGATCAAGGCGCTGGGCGGCGGTTTCGACGCGACGCAGACGGGCCTCATCGTGCCGACTGACGCGCCCGCGTCGTCGACCTCGACGGCCCATGCGGCCAACTGAGCGCGCAACAGCCCGGGCAAAAGCACAAGCACAAGCACACGCACACCCGATTGCGATCCGAATAAACGATACAGACTGACAGAATCCGGAGCATATCCATGAGCACGCCCCAACAACCCGCGAACGCGCAGCCGGCCAGCAACGGCAAACGCAAGCGCATGATGACGCTGCTCGTCATCGTGATCCTGATTGCCGCGATTGCGTACGGCCTCTACTACTTCCTCGTTGCGCGCTTCCACGAAGAGACCGACGACGCGTACGTGAACGGCAACGTCGTGCAAATCACGCCGCAAGTGACGGGCACGGTCGTCGCTGTGAACGCGGACGATACGCAGACCGTCAAGGTCGGCGATCCGATCGTCATGCTCGATCCCGCCGATTCACGCATCGCGCTGCAATCGGCGGAAGCGAATCTCGGCCAGGTCGTGCGCCAGGTGCGCGGCCTCTACGCCGACGACAGCCAGTACCAGGCGCAAGTCGCCGTGCGCCAGGCGGACCTGTCGCGCGCACAGGACGATTTGAAGCGCCGCATGCAGGTTGCCCAGACGGGCGCCGTGTCGCAGGAAGAAATCTCGCACGCGCGCGACGCCGTCAAGAGCGCGCAAGCCGCGCTCGACGCGTCGCAGCAGCAGCTCGCGTCCAACCGCGCGCTGACGGCGAACACGACGATCGCGAGCCACCCGAACGTGCAGGCCGCGGCCGCGAAGGTCCGCGACGCGTATCTGAACTTCGCGCGCAACACGCTGCCCGCGCCCGTCACCGGTTATGTCGCGAAGCGCTCGGTGCAGGTCGGCCAGCGTGTCGCGCCGGGCAATCCGCTGATGGCGATCGTGCCGCTGAACGCCGTGTGGGTCGACGCGAACTTCAAGGAAGTGCAGCTCAAGCACATGCGCATCGGTCAGCCTGTCGAACTGACGGCGGACGTGTATGGCTCCTCGGTGAAGTATCAGGGCAAGGTGGTCGGTTTCTCGGCGGGTACGGGCTCGGCGTTCTCGCTGCTGCCCGCGCAGAACGCGACGGGTAACTGGATCAAGGTCGTGCAGCGTCTGCCCGTGCGTATCGCCCTCGATCCGCAGCAACTGGAAAAGCATCCGCTGCGTATCGGCCTGTCGATGCAGGTCGAGGTGAGCATCAAGGACGACACGGGCGGCGAGCTCGGCAACGCGGTGAACACCGTGTATCAGACCAACGTGTTCGACAAGTACGGCGATCAGGCCGACGCGGAAATCGCCCGCATCATCACTGAAAATGCCGGCCCGAATGCAGGTCAGCCGCAGAAGTCGACGAGCGGCTCGAAGGCCGCGGCCAAGCTGATGTAAGCGGCACGCATCTGCCACACATCTGCATCAGAACAAGGTTCGAACAATAGATGGCTCAGTCTCAAGCGCAACTCCCTCATCCGCCGCTCGAGGGCGCGCAACTGGTGATCGGCACCATCGCGGTGTCGCTCGCCGTTTTCATGAACGTGCTGGACACGTCGATTGCGAACGTGTCGATTCCGTCGATCTCCGGCGACCTTGGTGTGTCGTCGGACCAGGGCACGTGGGTGATCACGTCGTTCGCGGTGGCCAACGCGATCTCCGTGCCGCTCACCGGCTGGCTCACCGACCGCATCGGCCAGGTGCGCCTGTTCATGGCGTCGATCGTGCTGTTCGTGATCTCGTCGTGGATGTGCGGGCTCTCGCCGAACCTGCCGTTCCTGCTCGCTTCGCGCGTGCTGCAGGGCGCGGTGGCCGGCCCGATGATTCCGCTGTCGCAAACGCTGCTGCTCGCGAGTTATCCACGCGCGAAGGCGCCGATGGCGCTGTCGATGTGGGCGATGACGACGCTGATCGCGCCTGTTGCCGGTCCGATTCTGGGCGGCTGGATTTCGGACAACATCTCGTGGCCGTGGATTTTCTACGTGAACATCCCGGTCGGGATCATCGCGGCGCTCGCCACATGGGCGATCTTCCGCAACCGCGACTCCGTCATTAAGAAAGCGCCGATCGATATGGTCGGTCTCGTACTGCTGATCACGTGGGTCGGCTCGTTGCAGGTGATGCTCGACAAGGGCAAGGATCTCGACTGGTTCTCATCGACGACGGTCGTGGTGCTCGCGCTGACGGCTGTGATCGCGCTGGCGTTTTTTATCGTGTGGGAGCTGACGGACAAGCATCCTGTCGTCGACCTGTCGCTGTTCAAGCTGCGCAATTTCACGGGCGGCACAGTGGCGCTCGCGATCGGCTATGGACTGTACTTCGGCAATCTCGTGCTGCTGCCGCTCTGGCTGCAAACCGACATCGGCTACACGGCGACGGACGCCGGGCTCGTGATGGCGCCTGTCGGCGTGTTCGCGATCATCCTCTCTCCGCTGACGGGGAAGATTTTGCCGCGTACCGATCCGCGCTATATCTCGACGGCGTCGTTTCTGGTGTTCGCGTTGTGCTTCTGGATGCGATCGCGTTATACGACGGGCGTCGATACGTATTCGCTGATGCTGCCGACGTTGATTCAGGGTATCGGCATGGCCGGGTTCTTCATTCCGCTCGTGTCGATTACGTTGTCGGGGTTGCCGGGGAATCGGATTCCGGCGGCGTCGGGGCTGTCGAACTTCGTGCGGATCATGTGTGGTGGGATCGGTACGTCGATCTTCGAGACTGCCTGGGATCATCGATCGATTCTGCATCACGCGCAGCTGACCGAGCATGCGAATGCGTATAACCCGGTGTTCAATCAATCGGTTACGCAGATGGGCGGGATTGGGCTGAGTCAGTCGCAGGCGTATGGGCTTGTTAATTCGATGACGACGCAGCAGGCAGCGCAGCTTGGGGTGAATGATCTGTTCTATATATCGGCGGGGATTTTTGTCGCGCTGATTGCGTTGATCTGGGTGACTAAGCCTGAGCGTGCGGGTGGGGATTCTGCCGCTGCGGCGTCGGCGGCGCATTGAGTTTGGGGGTTGATTTGCCCTTTGGGCGATTGGTCTGGTTTGCTTGTGTTTTCGCTGGCATCCGCGTTTTGTAATTGGTGCTTCACGCGTTGCCCCTGTGCGGGGCGGCACCTACTTTTCTTTGCCGCCGCAAAGAAAAGTAGGCAAAAGAAAGCGGCTCACACCGCCAGCACGTGTTTCTATCCACGGGCCCCCAACGTCCCCACCCTTCACACCACAGTGCCCCCGTTGGTGCTCGTTGCCAACGCTTTGAATGAATGCCTTACCCGCGTCAAGCACCCGTACAACGGCGAGCGGCAGCGAATGGTTGGCGCCGCCCAGGTGGCAAACTGTGTGTAGGCTGTCGTGTCGTATTGGGTAGCGCTCTTACAGGTTGAGGCGCGTACGCTATCGGTCCGAAGTGAGGCGTGTGGAGCGCTTGGGCCGACACACAGTTTGCCACCTGGACGGCCGTGGAATATCTGGCGCGGCAACCTGTAACGCGGGAGCGTGAAGCGGGTGAGGCGCACTGCAAGCGCGCTGGCAACGAACGTGGGTCACCTGGTTGCCGTGTGAAGTGCAAGAACCTGTGGGGGCCCTCAGGCAAACACAAGCACTGGCGGTGTGAGCCGCTTTCTTTTGCCTCGAGTTCTCAAGTTTGAAGTGCAACACCCCGCCTCATATAAGGTGTTGCTATGGAAAAACGATACCAACAACTCCAGCCTGAAGAGCGGCTGACGATTGCCAGCCAGCATCTGCAGGGTTCAAGCATACGGGCCATGGCCCGTATGCTTGGGCGCTCACCTGCAACGGTGAGTCGCGAACTGGCTCGCAACTGCGGGCCTGACCGCTATGCTTCGGTGCCGGCCCAGGCGTTAAGCGTGGCGCGACGTGTGGCTGGCCGGCGCCCCGCCAAGCTCGATCCGCAGGGTGTTACATGGCGCATCGTCCTCACGCTGCTGGACTGGAAATGGTCGCCTCAGCAGATATCAGGTACGCTCAAACGTATGCACCCGAATGATTCGTCCCAGCGGGTCTCGCATGAGACCATCTATACGGCTATCTACGCTCGTCCGTATGGGGAACTGCGTCGCCAGCTCGTCGCCTGTCTGCGCCACCATCGCAGCGATCGCATGCCGCGAAGTCGAGGCACAGACCGGCGCGGTCAGATTCCAGATATGGTCAGCATTCATGTGCGCCCACCCGAGGTGGACGACCGCGTGATGCCGGGCCACTGGGAAGGCGACTTCATCAAGGGTGCAAACAATGCCTCTTCCGTGGGCGTGCTGGTCGAACGCTCCAGCCGCCTTGTGCTGCTTGCCCGCATGGACGATGCGACAGCTGCCTCGGCACTCGCGGGCTTCTCCGCCAAACTGAATTCCATCGCTGCGCCGCTGCGACAGAGCTTCACGTACGACCAGGGCAAGGAAATGGCCTGCCACCAGGAGCTCGCGGCCGCGACCGGTGTGAAGGTCTATTTCTGCGACCCTCACAGCCCCTGGCAGCGTGGCACGTGCGAGAACACCAATGGTCTGCTACGCCAGTATCTGCCCAAGGGCACGGATCTCTCGGTCTACAGCCAGGACGACCTTGATGACATCGCTGACAGCCTCAACAGCCGGCCACGTGCCACACACGCTTTCCACTCGCCGTTCGAAGTCTTCGCCACCATGCTTGCACTTGCTTCTCAACCTGATAATTCCGTTCACTAGGCATTGTGTTGCGCTTCACATTTGAAACCGCCCCTACTTTTCTTTGCGGCGGCAAAGAAAAGTAGGTGCCGCCCCGCACAGGGGCAACGCTTGAAGCACCAATAACAAATCGCGGATGCCAGCGCAAAGTCAAACCAAAACCAAACCGCAAAAGCAAAAAACCTAACTCACGATTAACCGCTCAGGCGCCAACACCCCTCACCCACTCTCGCGACGCCGAGCAGCCTGCCCTCGCTGGCATAAACCCGCGTCCGCGTAGCGCAAAGAACACGCTCATCAACAGCAAGATCAGCAAGCCGTAACCGCTGACCATGCAAAAACCGACGAGTCGCCTCAGCATCGAGCTGAACAGACGGAAACGTCGACAGCAGCGCATCAACAGGTTGAAGCCAGGCATCGCGCTCATCCGGCAGCGCATCAGACAACGCATCCAGCGTCACCGAATTAGCGAGCGTCAACGCGCCGACGCCCGTGCGCCGCAGCATCACGAGATGCGCACCACAGCCGAGCGCCTCGCCGATATCCTCGGCCAGCGTACGAACATACGTCCCCTTGCTACACGTCACGCGAAACGTCACATCCGGCAACGCGCACGCGAGAAGTTCGAGCGCATGAATCGTCACCTGACGCCCTTCGCGCTCGACAGTCTGCCCCGCGCGGGCGTACTCGTACAGCGGCTTGCCGTCGCGCTTGAGCGCCGAATACATGGGTGGCACCTGAACGATCTCGCCGCGAAACTGTGCAAGCGCCCCTTCGACAGCGGCCTGATCGCACACGACGTCGCGCGTTTCGACCGCTTCGCCTTCGGCATCGCCCGTCGTCGTGCGAATCCCGAGGCGCATCGTGGCTTCGTATGTCTTGTCCGCTTCGAGCAGATCCTGCGAAAACTTCGTGGCTTCGCCGAAGCAAAGCGGCAAAAGTCCGGAGGCGAGCGGATCGAGCGTGCCCGTGTGGCCCGCCTTCTTCGCGAGATACAGACGCTTTGCGCGAATCAGCGCGTCATTGCTCGACAGACCGACCGGCTTGTCAAGCAGCAACACGCCATCCAGCGCGCGGCGCGGCACCTTGGGACGTTGATTCTGAGTCATATCTGCGCGTGCCTCTACCTGCGATCAGTCGTCTTTCGCGCGCGAAGCATTCGCTTCGTCGATCAAACGCGACATCTCGACCGCGCGCTCGATCGTCTTGTCGTAATGGAAATGCAGCGTCGGCACCGTGTGGATATGCAGGCGCTTGAACAGCAAATTGTGCAGATGACCGGCGGCGTGATTGAGCGCGTCCTGCGTCTGATGCGGATCGCCCGTCAGCGTCGTGAAGTAGACCTTCGCGTGCGCATAGTCAGGCGTCAGTTCGACGCTCTGAAACGTGACGATGCCGATGCGCGGGTCTTTGACCTCGCGGATCAGATCGGACAGATCGCGTTGAATCTGATCGGCGATCTGCACATTGCGATTGGGAGAAGTACGTTTCTTAGGCATGGTGAATCCGTGATTCGAGCTACCGAATAGGCAAAGTGTTCGCGCATTCGGCGGCAGCAAGCCGCGGAGTCCAACGCAAACACCACAAACAATCGATACAAAAACAAAGGGGCGGGACCGGGCTTCAGCGCCCCGCCCCGCCCCTCATGCGCTTGACGCCTGACTTACAGCGTACGCGCGACTTCCGTGACTTCGAAGACTTCGAACTGATCGCCTTCCTGGACGTCGTTGAAGTTCTTCACCGACATACCGCATTCGAAGCCCTGGCGCACTTCCTTGACATCGTCCTTGAAGCGCTTGAGCGAATCGAGCTCGCCCGTGTGAATGACGACGTTGTTGCGCAGCACGCGCACCGACGACGAACGCTTGACCACACCGTCCGTGACCATACAGCCCGCCACCGTACCAACCTTCGGCACCTTGAACACCTGACGGACTTCGACCATACCCGTGACGACTTCGCGCTTCTCCGGCGCCAGCATGCCCGACATCGCCGCCTTCACCTCATCCACTGCGTCATAGATGATGTTGTAGTAACGGATGTCGATGCCGTTGGTTTCCGCCAGCTTGCGCGCCTGCGCATCCGCACGCGTGTTGAAGCCGATGATGACCGCCTTCGATGCCGTTGCCAGGTTGACGTCCGACTCGCTGATGCCACCGACCGCGCTGTGCACGATCTGCACGCGCACTTCGTCGTTCGACAGCTTGAGCAGCGACTGCACCAATGCTTCCTGCGAGCCTTGCACGTCGGCCTTGACGATGAGCGGCAGGTATTGCACTTCGCCTTCGCCCATCTGCTCGAGCATGTTTTCCAGCTTCGCGGCCTGCTGCTTCGCCAGCTTCACGTCGCGGAACTTGCCCTGACGGAACAGTGCAACTTCGCGCGCCTTGCGGTCGTCCGGCATGACGATGACTTCTTCGCCCGCCGCCGGCACTTCCGACAGACCCTGGATTTCAACCGGGATCGACGGACCTGCCGCCTTGGTCGGCTTGCCGGTTTCGTCGAGCATGGCACGCACGCGGCCGTAGGCGCTGCCTGCCAGCACGACGTCGCCGCGGTTCAGCGTCCCCGACTGGACGAGGATCGTTGCAACCGGACCCTTACCCTTGTCGAGCTTCGCTTCGATCACAAGGCCCTTGGCCGGTGCATCGACAGGTGCCTTCAGTTCCAGCACTTCCGCCTGAAGCAGCACGTTTTCTAGCAGATCGTCGATACCCGCGCCCGTCTTGGCCGATACCGACACGAACGGCGAATCGCCACCGTATTCTTCCGGCACGACGCCTTCCGCGACGAGTTCCTGCTTCACGCGGTCCGGATTCGCGTCCGGCTTGTCGATCTTGTTGATCGCAACGACGAGCGGTACGCCGCCAGCCTTCGCGTGTGAGATCGCTTCTTTCGTCTGCGGCATCACGCCGTCATCCGCTGCGACGACGAGAATCACGATGTCGGTTGCCTTCGCACCACGCGCACGCATTGCCGTGAACGCTTCGTGACCCGGCGTATCGAGGAACGTGATGACGCCGCGCGGCGTTTCGACGTGATACGCGCCGATGTGCTGCGTAATGCCGCCCGCTTCGCCAGCCGCAACCTTCGCGCGACGGATGTAGTCGAGCAGCGAGGTCTTGCCGTGGTCGACGTGACCCATGACCGTGACGACGGGAGGACGCGGCAGCAAAGGTGCGTCGGAGATTTCGCCTTCGACCAGCATCGCTTCCGGATCGTCCAGCTTCGCCGCGACGGCATGGTGGCCCAGTTCTTCGACGACGATCATCGCCGTTTCCTGGTCCAGCATCTGGTTGATCGTGACCATCTGGCCAAGCTTCATCATCACCTTGATGACTTCCGAAGCCTTCACCGACATCTTGTGCGCGAGGTCGGCCACCGTGATGGTTTCCGGCACGTGCACTTCACGCACGATCGGCTCGGTCGGTGCCTGGAAGGTCGTGGCTTCCTGATGCTTGCCACGGCCCTTCGGACCGCCGCGCCAGCCGCGATCGACGCCGCCGCTCGTGTCGCCGCGCGTCTTGATGCCGCGGCGCTTCGCTGCGTCGTCCTGCCAGCCGCCCTTGCCGCCGGCCTTCTTCTTGTCGCCGCCGGGACCTGCCGGTTGCGCAGTCGCTGCCGGTTGCGCCGTTGCGGGCGCAGGCTTCTTCGCGGCGGGACGCGCGGACGCTTCGCCAGCCGGACGCGCCGGCTTGTGCAGCGTGCCCTTCGCTTCGGCGGGCTTGGCCGGCTCGGCGGGCTTCGGTGCCGGTTCCGGCGCCTTGACCTGCGCCTTGCGCGGCGTGTTCATCATTTCGCGGATCGCGCGTGCTTCGGCTTCGGCCTTGGCGCGGCGCTTCGCGACTTCTTCCTGTTCGAGGCGCGTCTTCTCGGCCTGTTCGCGTGCAGCGTCTTCGGCCTTCTTCGCCGCTTCACGCTGCGCGGCGCGTTCTGCCGCTGCGCGCTCTTCGTCCTGCGACGACGCACGCTCCTGCTCGGCCTGCTCGCGAGCTGCCGCTTCGGCCACCGCCGCTGCGCGCTTCTTCGCCGCTTCCTCTTCGGCGCGACGACGCTCTGCTTCGGCTGCCTGTTCGCGTGCCTGACGCTCGGCTTCTTCAGCCTCGAGACGCTCTTGGCGCTCCTTCAGCTCCTGAGCCTGCTTCTCGAGCAGTTCCGCCTCATGACGCGCTTCTTCCTCGCGACGCTGAAGTTCGAGATCTTCCGCTGCGACCACATTGTTCGATGCTTCCGCGCCTTGCTCGACGGCTTCGTCACGGCGGACGAACGTGCGCTTCTTGCGCACCTCGACCTGAATGGTACGAGCTTTACCCGTCGCGTCGGACTGCTTGATCTCCGACGTATGCCGCTTGGTCAGCGTGATCTTGCGCTTGTCGGCATCGTTCGAGCCGTGTGACTTGCGCAAGTGGTCAAGCAGACGCGCCTTGTCCGTTTCGGACAAGGCATCGTCCTCACTCGCTTTCTGAACACCTGCCGCATGCAGCTGCTCGAGCAGCACGCCTGCAGGCATCTTCAGTTCCGCGGCAAATTGGGCTACGTTGTTACTCGCCATTCATTCCTCTTAATGCAAGGACCAATTCCTTGCGGTTAGCATCGGGTCATGCAGCCTTACGGCCGCGATCAGGTCAGTGGTTCATGGTCTTGGATCTCATTGAAACCAGTGTTCACGGGCCTTCATAATCAACGCCTTGGCGGCGTCTTCATTCATGCCGGTCATCTCGACCAGCTCGTCGACAGCCAGTTCCGCCAGCTCGTCGCGCGTCTGGATCTGGTGTTCGGCCAGCTTTGCGAGCAGCTCGGCGTCCATTCCGTCGAGGCTCTTCAGGTCGAGCGCAACGCCTTCGACCTTCTCCTCGTTCGCAATCGCCATCGTCAGCAGTGCGTCACGCGCGCGGTTACGCAGCTCGTGAACCGTGTCTTCGTCGAATGCTTCGATTTCGAGCATCTCGTTGAGCGGCACGTAAGCGATCTCTTCGAGACTCGTGAAACCTTCGTCGATCAGGATGTCGGCGACTTCTTCGTCGACATCGAGACGCGCCATGAACAGGTCGCGCAGTACGCTGCGTTCCTGGTTCTGCTTTTGCGCAGACTCGTCCGGCGTCATGATGTTGATCTGCCAGCCGGTCAGTTCGCTGGCAAGACGCACGTTCTGGCCGCTGCGGCCGATAGCGACGGCCAGTTCGTTTTCGTCGACGACGACGTCCATCGAATGCTTTTCTTCATCGACGACGATCGACTGGACGGCTGCCGGCGCGAGCGCGCCGATCACAAACTGGGCGGGATCTTCCGACCATAGCACGATGTCGACGTTTTCGCCACCGAGCTCGTTACGCACAGCCTGCACACGCGAGCCGCGAATGCCGACGCAGGTGCCGATCGGATCGATGCGCTTGTCGTACGCGACCACGCCAATCTTTGCACGCACGCCCGGATCGCGCGCAGCCGCCTTGATTTCCAGCAGGCCCTGCTCGATTTCCGGCACTTCCATTTCGAAGAGCTTCATCAGGAACTCGGGCGCCGTGCGCGACAGTTCGATCTGCGGACCGCGCGCGGTGCGATCAACCTTGCCGATGTATGCGCGAACGCGGTCGCCGACGCGCAGGTTTTCCTTCGGAATCAGCTGGTCGCGGCGCAGGAGCGCTTCGACACGGCCCGATTCGACGATGAAGTTGCCCTTGTCGAGACGCTTGACGGTGCCCGTCATGATGCTTTCGCCGCGCTCGAGGAAGTCGTTCAGGATCTGCTCGCGTTCCGCGTCGCGCACCTTCTGCAGGATCACCTGCTTGGCAGCCTGCGCGCCGATACGGCCGAATTCGATGGACGGAACGGGTTCTTCCAGGAAGTCGTCGATCTGTGCGTCGGCCTTCTGCTCGCGCGCTTCGAACAGCAGGATTTCCTGATCCGGCTCCTGCAGCCCTGCCTCGTCGGGCACGACTTTCCAGCGACGGAACGTCTCGTGCTCGCCGCTTTCACGGTCGATATGAACGCGGATGTCCGCGTCTTCGTCGAAGAGTTTCTTGGATGCAGACGCGAGCGCTGCCTCGAGCGCGGCAAACACCACGTCCTTGTCGACATTTTTTTCGCGTGCCAGCGCATCCACCAGCATCAACACTTCGCGACTCATTGTTTGCGGCTCCTAAAGTCAACTTTCGGAACGAGGCGTGCCTTGTCGATATCCGCGAGCGTGAAATCCAGCATCGCGGCGCCTTCCTTCCCTTCAAATTCCAGACCGATCGTTTCGCCTTCGGGAGCATGCAGGATGCCCCGGTACGATTTCCGTCCGTCCAATGGCTTTTTCAATGTGATGACCGCCTCGCTGCCCGCGAAACGTTCGAAGTCCGCCAGTTTTTTCAGCGGACGGTCGAGACCCGGCGACGAAACTTCAAGACGCTCGTAATCGATGTTTTCGACCGTCAGTACGTGCTGGAGCTGACGGGTAACTTTTTCGCAGTCTTCGATCCCGATGCCGGCGGGCTGGTCGATATACACGCACAGCATGCCGCGCCCGGTGCGCTCGAGATCGACGAGCTCATAGCCGAGGCCCACGACCGTGGTTTCAATCAGTTCCGTCAGTTGCACAGTGCCCTCTAAGATGTTCGCGCTGCAACCTTCGCGATACACCCGCGAGCTGCGCGCCAAGCCGGCGCACGTTCGTGCTACCCGAGATGCCGATCCACATAAACTAAGCGGCAAAAAAAAATGGGCGAAACGCCCATCATCTTATTGCCGGTGGTCGCACCTGAGCCGCACATGAAACCGCACGCCCAGTGACTTCGTGATTGTAGCCATTTTTCACGATGAACGCAAACCGCCGACCGGCCACTGAGGCCCATTTGCGGCTGATTCCGTCGCAATCAAGGTACGAAACCGGGTGTTTTACGGCATTTACCGCCGACGCCCTCGCGCACCGCAAACCACCAAAGCAACGCTGCACAACGCAAACCGGGGCGCGAACGCCCCGGTAGTTCAATCATGCATCGCGCCGGACCATCAAGACCGCCCGCAACGATGGCGCGATCAGCGTCCGCGCGACCGGTTGCGCGGCGCGCCGCCGCTGCGATTGCCGCCGCCGGCGTTCGGATTACCGCCCGTGCGATTGCCGCCGCCATTCGAACGGTTGCCACCCGGCGCGCCGTTCGGCGTACGGCCACCGCCGCTGCCGCCGCGCTTCGCATTGGCGCCCGCGGCCGCGCGGTTGCCCGAAGGCGCGCGATTGCCGTCGACGTCGCCGCGACCAGGACCAGGACGGCCACGCCCTTCGCCGCGATTGGGGTTCGCATTGCCGAAGCCGCCGCCAGCGCCAGAATTCAACGCACCGAATGCGCCCGCGCCCTTACCACCGCGCCGGTTCTGGCCGCCCCCGCGAGGCTGCTGCTGATCGAAACGTCCGTGCGACATCAGCACCGGCTCGCGGTTGATGAAGCCCATCGACGTCTGCATCGGATCAGGCTGACGACGCTCCGGCTCGCCGCGACGTCCGCCGCCCTTCTCTTCGGCGGGCGCCTTCAGGCCCACCGACGCCAGCAGGCTGCGCACCTGATTGTCCTCGAGCTCTTCCCAGCGTCCGCGCTTCAGGCCGCGTGGCAACGTGATCGGACCGTGACGCGTGCGGATCAGCCGGCTCACCATCAGGCCGACGGCTTCGAACATCCGGCGCACTTCGCGGTTGCGCCCTTCGGCGAGCGCGACGTGATACCAGTGATTCGTACCCTCGCCGCCGCCATCGCGAATCCGCAGGAAGTTCGCAGGACCATCGTCCAGCTCGACGCCGTGCAACAGCTTCTGCCGATTGCCTTCCGCCAGTTCGCCAACCACGCGTACCGCATATTCACGCTCGACGCTGTAACGCGGATGCATGAAGCGGTTCGCCAGATCGCCCGACGTGGTCAGCATCAACAGGCCTTCCGTGTTGAAGTCGAGGCGGCCGACAGCGAGCCACTTCGCCGTCTTCATCGGCGGCAGCTTGTCGAATACCGACGGACGGCCTTCCGGATCAGCATGGCTGACGATTTCGCCCGTCGGCTTGTGATACAGCAGCACGCGCGGCGGCTTGTTCTGCAGCTTGCGCTTGACGGGCTTGCCGTTGATGCGCACCAGATCGGTCGGCATGATGCGCTGGCCTATGTGCGCCGGCTCGCCGTTGACCGACACGCGGCCGGCGACGATCAGCTCTTCCATCTCGCGGCGCGAGCCCATGCCCGCCTCGGCGAGCACCTTGTGCAGCTTGGGAGCATCGTCGTCCGGCGACAGCACGCGCTTGGGCGCGGCAGGCCGGCCACGGCGCAGCATCGGCGCACGCACGCCGCCTGTTCCCGTGTTGTCGGCATCGAAGGCCGGCGACGTCACCCAGGCGAACAGATCGTCCTGCTTGTCGCCTTCTGCGGCTGCCACAGGCGCCACGTCACCCGCTTCGCCGCCACGGCTCTTGCGCTGACTGCCCTGATTACCTTGCCGCGGAGCTTGCTGGCCGCCCTGCTTGCCGCCCGCGCGGCGACCGCCCTGGCCTTGTCCCTTTGCGGCCGCGTCCTTGCGCGGCATCCGCACTTGCGCGACGACTTCGCCGTCGGGCGGTGCTTCCGTCACGACGGGCGCCGGTTGCGCGGCGGCGTCGGCCGCCTTCGCCTTCGTCCCCGCGCGGCGACGCGCGATCAGGCTGCGCGGACCGCGTCGCAGGCCGCGGCGCGGACGCTCGTCGCCTTCGGCGTCCGGCGCGTGCGCGCCGCGTTCGCTATCGCCCGCGGACGTTTGCGCCGTGCGCGTTTCGTCGGGGCGCGCAGCAGCGACGGCGCGCTCGGATTCGGACGAATCGGTGTCGTGGATGTCTGTCAAAACAACCTCAAAATGTCAGGTCGCGCGCCCGTTGCGGGCGCGGCAAAAAGTACGGTTACGTCAGGCGCTGCGCGACTCGGTTTCGTCGTCGGCGAGTTCGCCCGCGTCGGGTGCGGTGTCGCGGCGATCATGATGATCGTCATGCACCGCTTGACTCTGGTCTGGTCCGGCCGGGTTGGCGCGAGCCGCGTCCCCAGTCTCGTTATGCAAGTCGCGCGTATCTTCGTGTTGCTCTTCCGACTGCGCGTCGGAACCGGCCGCATGAGCCAGTTCTGTGTCGTGCGTCTCGTGCGTCGCCTCATCGGCGATGCGGTGTTCGGTGTGCGCCAACGCATCCGTGCGCTCGACGCCGGGTTCGGCATGGTCGACAGATGCTTGCGACGCTACGTGCAGGTTTTCTTCAAACGTCGTCGCTTCGGCAGCATCTGGCTGCGACGGCGTTTCTTCGCTGACGCGTTCGGCTTCGACAGCGGCATCCGGCGCTTCAACGCCCTCCGATGCAGCATGAGCCATGCCATCGACGGAGGCGTCCACTGCTTCCATCGCGATGCCTTCGACATCGACCGATTCGCCGTCCGTGAACTCGATTGCGTGCTGCGCGAGCAGGTCGATGTTCGACTGCGCCGACGGATCGTCGAGTGGCGGCAGTTCTTCGAGCGACTTCAGACCGAGGTCGTCGAGAAACGAGCGCGTCGTCGCGTAAAGCGCCGGGCGGCCCGGCACGTCGCGATGGCCGATCACTTCGATCCAGCTGCGGTCTTCGAGCTGCTTCACGACCTGCGTATTCACGGTCACACCGCGAATTTCCTCGATATCGCCGCGCGTGACGGGCTGCCGGTACGCGATGATCGCCAGCGTCTCGAGCACGGCGCGCGAATACTTCGGCGGCTTCTCGGGATGCAGGCGGTCGAGATACGTGCGCATCGCAGGCTTGCTCTGGAAACGCCAGCCGGACGCCAGTCCGACGAGTTCGACACCGCGTCCGGACCAATCGTGCTTCAGGTCTTCAAGCAACGTGCGGACCGTATCCGCCGACACGCCGTCGGCAAACAGCTTACGCAAATCACCGAGCTTTAACGGCTCCTGCGCGCAGATCAAGGCAGTCTCGAGGACGATCTTCGCCTCTTGGGTATTCATGCAGCTAGGTCAGACCCTGTGGTCAAAGAAACCGGATCAAACAGACGATGTGGAACTGAAGACGCGCTCGCCCGATTCTGATCGGTCATATTGATGGGAGCACGCACCGGGGGGAGGCGAAAAAGGCATCGAGCCAAACCCAGCCGGACGACGGAGCAGCGAAATTCCGCGAGGGAACCGCGTGACTGGCTGCCATATTACGCAAAAACAATCGGTGCGTAAAGACGAAATCCAAACTGCACCGTAATCGACATGTACGGCGATGCATAACGCGTCGGCGCGCCGCGTGACTTCGGCACGCGGCGGCTTTTCACATGGCCCTTTTCACACGGCCAGTATGTTCAATGCATTCAGCGCGCGGCGTCGTGCCGTTCGAGGTAAGCCTTGAGCCGCTCCACGCCCGCATCGAGCCGCGCCGTGTCACACGCGTAGCACCAGCGCACGAAGCCCTCACCTTCAGGCCCGAATGCACTGCCGGGCGCGAGCCCCAGCCTCGCATCGCGTACCAGCGCCTTGCACAGATCGAGACTGCGCGACGCGCCCGGCAACGAGAAGAACACGTACATCGCACCCGGCGGCGCCTTCGCATCGACGCCCGGCACGCTCGACAGCGCGCGCACCAGGTGATCGCGCGACGCCCGCAAATCGCCGACCAGTTCATGCGTGAACGCCGCGCCCTGCTCGATGGCCGCAATGCCCGCCTGCTGCACGAACGCCGGCGAACACGACGTGTTGTACTCGACGAGCTTGCCGAGATCGTCCATCAGCGAGGCCGGCGCGACGATCCAGCCGAGCCGCCAGCCCGTCATCAGCCACGCTTTCGAGAACGAGTTGACGCAGATCACGCGCTCGTCGCGCGCAGCGAGGTCGAGGAACGACGGCGCGCTTTCGCCCGGCTCGCTCGCGTAGTAAAGACGTTCGTAGACTTCGTCGGCGACGATCCAGATGCCGTGGCGCCGACAATGCTCGAGCACGATGCGCTGCTCGTCGCGGCTCATCACCCAGCCGGTCGGATTGTTCGGCGAGTTCAGCATCAGCAGCTTCGTGTCCGGCGTCAGCGCGGCGAGCAGCCGCTCCAGATCGAGCTGCCAGCCCTCTGCACCATAAACGAGCGACACCGTGTCGACCTGCGCGCCGAGAATCTTCGGAATCTCGACGAGGTTCGGCCACAGCGGCGTCACGGCGACCACGCGGTCGCCCGCGCCGACCACCAGCTGCGCCGCCAGCATCAGCGCATTGACGCCCGCGCTCGTCACGGCCACATGCTCGACCGAGGTCGGCCCATGCAGCGCGCTCACATAGCGGGCGAGCGTCTCGCGCAACGGCGCGATGCCGAGGTTATGCGTGTAGAACGTCTCGCCCGAGGCCAGCGCCGCGCTCGCGGCATCGCGAATGAAGGGCGGCGTCACGCGGTCGGACTCGCCGAACCAGAACGGCAACACGTCCGGCAAACCAAAGCCGGCGTTCGCCACTTCGCGGATCTGCGACGGACGCAGCGCGCGCACGGCGTCGCGGGCATCCGGTCTTTTGATTGGCATCGATGATTCAGGCATCTGAGACTGGGGCAAGTCCATTTCGCGCATCGAGGGTCCCGGCGGGTCTGTCGAAAGATGCGAGTGTAGCGTGTCGCAAAATACAGGCGGAGTGAATCCCGCACACGGTGCGCGCGATCGCAGCGCTAGCGCTTGCGTCAGCGCAAGTCCTCGGTCCGGCCGGGCACCTGATGGATCAGATTCCACACGGCGTCGGCGGCGGGCGACAGCGAGCGGTCGCGCCGCCGCACCAGTTCGACGGTCCGCTCGGCCCGCGGCACGAGCGGCCGGGCGACCAGCGACGATCCCGCCGGCAGCGGCATCGCGAGCCACGGCAGTACGCTCACGCCGATACCCGCCTGCACCAGTCCGAATACCGTCGACGGATGGCCGAGCTCCTGCACGATATTGGCGCTCACGCTGTGCGCTTCCAGTGCAGCGTCGATGATCGGCCGGCTGCCCGACGCCTGATCGAGCATCACGAGGCGCTCGCCGTCCAGCTCGCGCCACGCGACCTCGCGGCTCGACGCGAGCGGATGATCGTCCCGGGAAACGAGGCAGAACGAGTCGGTCATCAACGGTTCGGTGAACAGGTCGTCAGCGGACAGCGGGCCGATCACCACGCCGAAATCCACTTCGCCCGACTTGACCTTGCGCACCACATCGCTCTGCACGTCGTCGCGCAGTCCCAGCGTGATATAGGGAAACTGCGTGCCGCACGCCGCGACGATATTCGGCATCAGCCGACACGCGATGGTCGGGCTGGCCGCCACCATCACGCGACCGCGCCGCTGCTCGCCGATTTCGCGAATCTCGCGCAGCGCGTCGTCGAGATCGGTCAGGAGGCGCGACACGCTTGCGACCAGATTGCCGCCGACGTCCGTCAGCTGGACTTCGCGCGTCGTCCGGTCGATCAGCTTCAGGCCGATTTCGGCCTCCAGCTCGCGCACGCACCGGCTGACGGCCGATTGCGTCAGCCCGATTTCGCTTCCCGCGCGGCTGAAGCTCTGGAGCCGAGCAACCTCGATGAATACGCGCAGTTGGCGCAGCGTCACATTCATCCCCTCTCCTCATGAATGACGTCGTTTGATGCGGATTTTAATCCCTGCAACGCGTTCGCGCGTTGTTTCGTCGCCTTCGCTGCAATGCAGCAAGAAGGCGCAAACGCACGCGGGACGGGCCTGATTGCACAAGATTGGTGATTGTCCCGATTTGCGTGATGAGTTTTTTGGATTCTCATACGGGCCAGGCTAACGCCCGGAACGGCTTGATGTGGCGGGGCTTCGGGGCGGTTAAGTGCAAGGTGGCACGCTTCATGCATTTCCCCTTGCACAAGAGTCGGCGCCGATTCGGACTGGTGAAAAAGTCCGCCAGGCATAGGCCGGCTCTCCGCCGGCGCCCGATACCGATCGGGCGCATGAAGAGTGCGCAGCGCGGGGCAGCGCACCGGAGTTAGCTTCGCTGAGGTGAAACATGATGGTGTTCGACGATTTGAGAGACAACGAGTGGGCGCTGGTTGAGGCGTTGTTCTGTGCGGAGCCGGCACGGAGCGAACGCCGTGGTCGACCACGCGTCGAAGCTCGCGCGGTAGTCAACGCCGTGTTGTGGGTTTTGTCGACGGGCGAGGGCTGGTCCAAGTTGCCGGGCCGCTATCCGTCGCCGCCGACGTGCCGTCGTCGCTTCGACGAATGGCAGGCGGACGGCACACTCGCGGAAATTGTGAAGCGACTTGGCACTAGCGGCCGCGAGATTTCGCTGCGCGGGCGCATCGGCGCAACGGCTGCGAAGCCGCCTGCACCGCCGAGCCGCGACCGTCTGCGCGGCGCGTTCTGGACCAATCCGGAATCGTGGCGCGCGCCCGTCAAGATGGCCTGATCGAGCTATTCACGCAACCGGGCGCCCTTGGGCGCCCGGCGCGTTTCTGAGGCCGGCGCCCATCCGGCCCGATTCCCCTTGATCTGAGGCGAGGCGTCGTTCCGGCGCGCGGGTTCGATCGCATGCGCGCGGACGCTGTTTCCGCGTCTCCGCTTCCTCGACGACAGCCTGATCCGTCGCTCGATTTTTTCCGCCGGTTACAACCCCGGTGTGCCCGCCTTCGCGCATCGCCGCGCGCCCGCGGCGACGCCCTTCCCGCCCGCCTGCTTCCGCAGCCACCCGATCAAGATATCGACGGTGACGGGACGAAACATCCATTTACTTTTATTTACAGCATGCTTTCGCCGCGCGGCATACCGTATGAGTATGCAAACAAGCCCGTCCCGGCCGGCTTGTCGGGAACCGATCATGAGGCCAATGTCACTGTATGTCTGCGGCCTGCTCATGTCACTGCTCGCTGCGACTGCATCCGCGCAACAACGACCGCAAGGCTGGAACTGGCGGCCGGAGCAGCCTGCCACGCTTCAGGCATGGCAGCAGGCGGAAGCGCGTAACCAGAATTTCACCCCGCCGACGCCGCGTGGCGATCTGCGTGGCGATATCGCGAGCAATGTGCGCGTGAGACCCGATGGCCAGCGCGAAGAGGCGCAGCAACGGCGCGCTCCCGGTGCGCATTGAGTCGGGCGCGTGGCGCGCCCGACCGCCCCCTGGCGTACGACGAAGATGTGCAATCTCGGGAACCACCTGCCGTGTGGCCAGTCTCACCAGTGCCATTAAGCACAGCGTGGCAGAAGTAATTCCGGTATGCCCGTATCCTCGTGATACGGGCTTTTTTTTGGCGTCGACGGTCGCTCAGGTCCGCGCAGCATGGCGCGCCGCCCTGTACGAATCGGGCGTCATAAAGGAAGTGTAAAAATGGGGAAATGACGGCGACATGCCCTCGACGCGCCTCATGCGGCGCGTTTTCCGCGCGCTACGTTGTTCTCACGTGCGCGCGCCCTGCGAAGCACCGTCGACTAGACGGCAGCCGCCCTCTCTCCGGCGACCGCGCCGGCGAAAACATAGATGCGCACCCGGCGCGCGTCCCAGTCGAGAGAGCGCTCATCGCGCGCGAGCCGCGCAAATTCGGCGCGGCCGAGTTCGGTCAGCACCGCAATGTCCACAGGCGCATGGAAACCCGGCGCGGGAGCGACTGTCCGTTGGCGAACGGTGTCCATCATGCCAAGCGAACGGAGATATTGAAAAACGCCCGGGCGCTTGGCCCACGGCACCTGACGGTATTGCGCCCGTCGCAGCGCCTCGAGTACGACTTCGTTGGAATAAGCGGTCATCTCACTTCTTTCTTAAAGTGCAGCCATGACTTATTTGTTCGCGACACAATGGCACGTCTGCTGACGTGCGCACGGCGGAGGGCGAAGATTTCACGCCTTGTCCGCCAATGCGGCCATTGGCCGCCGTTTATTTCGGCCCCCGTGTGAACGCCGTGCTAGCGTTCTGCTTCCAACTGGCGGCGATGCGTCCGAAATGGCGCGATAGTCCGCTCGTCGAATGTCCGAATACCATACGTTACCCCAATAAAATTGATTCTCTTAACTTTATTGCTGCTTTTTTTTGCAGCTTTTATGCTGCTGCGCAGCGCCCGCACGTTGATCGGCGTGACGACCATCGTGGTTTTCTGGGCGCTCGGCGCGGGGTGGCTGGCCCAGCCTTTGCTCGATCTCGCCCAGCGCGGTGCGCCGCCCGGCGGACAGACGGTTGCTCCCGCAACGTACGCAGCTCACACCGCCATCGTGATGCTCGGCACGGGCACGATTCAACGCGAGGGCAAGCTCGTTCCGCCCACGGACGGCATCGCCCGCATCGTCAAGAGCGCCGATCTCTACGCGCGCTGCAAGCGGGTCAGTCCCGTGTGCCATGTGATCGTGAGCGGCGGCAATCCGCAGCAGCACGAAGCGACGGAAGCCGACACCTACCTGCCCTACGTGCTGCGCGAAGGGGTGCCACGCGGCGACGTCATTCTGGAAAACACCAGCCTGACGACATACGAAAACGCCCGCAACGTCTCTGCCATTCTGCCGGACGGATATTACGGTTCGTTGATCCTGGTCACATCCGCCTTTCAAATGCCGCGAGCCTTGCTGGACTTCCACCGCTTCGGGATGAATCCGCTGCCCATCGTGTCGAACACCCGTCGGGCAACGCGCGGCCTGCTACCGCGCCGGATCAATTTCTTCAACGCCGAGATCGCGTTGCATGAACTGATCGGCATTGCGCAGTTTCATGTCTACCGGCAGATCGGCTGGTTCTGATTCGCGCGGCGCAGTTCGCAGCTTGCTTAGCTATCCGATGGATTCGAAGCGAGCTGCCGCCCCCTGCCTGTCATGCACGAGCGGGAAAATCTGACTTGCCGCGACACGCGCGGCGAAGCGCATCACAATACGATCGATGCGCGATGGCTTCTGCTGAGCGCCTTCGCGCAGGCCACGCACGGTTGTAACCAGACGTAACTGTATGTGAATCCTGTTACAGAAGACACGCTGGACTGAACATTGCTGGCTAGAATGCACTGTCGTTCCAACGGACAGGCCATACTCGGGTCCATAACCACTCTCTACGGAGGCAACGATGAAGAAAGTGTCCCTGGCAATCCTGGTTTCCCTTTCGGCACTGACGGGCGCGGCTTACGCGCAAGATCAAGGCGTGCGGATGAGTACCGATCCGGCAAAGGCCGCCGACGTCGAGCAGCGCGCGCAAGATCTGCAGGCAAAGCAGCAGGCGATGGAAAGCGCACCGCCTGCGCCGATGAAGCATCAAAAGGGCATGCACCACAAGAAGCCGGCCGCGCCGGCCCAGTAAGCGCCCTGCGTTGCGCATCGGCCGAAGCGCATAGAGGCATCATGCAGGCGCGCTTCCCGGCCGGATGACTGCGCAATGCAAAAAGCCGAAGCCGTTCAACACGGCCTCGGCTTTTTTATTTTGTGCCGCGGGGCGTCGACGACCTACGACCTACGACGTACGGCGTGTAAATCGCGCCGATCGCATGTCGCGAGGCGCGCATCGACGTTATGCTAAAGTCGCGCACCGAAGAATCAACCCAATTCACCCAACCCGCGTGCGCCCCTGGTGCGGAGGACAGAATGAGCAACATCCAGCTGGACATCGAATGGACTGAAGCAGCATCCCGCAAGATCGAAAAACTCATGCCGCGTGGCAATCAGGATGCGTTCCTTGCGCTGCCGCCCGTCGAATGTCTGCCGATGGAAGGCGACGTGCTGTTTCTCGGACCGGCCGGCAAGCAGCAGCCGTTCATCGTCGCGGAGCGCCAGTATCATCACGAAGGCGACGCCGACTGGACCATCATCCTGATCCTCGACGTGCCGCAAGCAACCCACTAAACGTATTGCGCGCCCGATTGCTTCAGCGCGCTTCGATCCGGGCCCGGCCGCCACGCTGCCGGGCCTTGCTGTTTTCAGCCTCGCCTGCTGCGCCTGCCAACTATCAGGCGATCTTCGACACGATGCGCAGTTCCGCCGATTCGATCCATTGCGCGGACGCCTTCTTGTAGGCCTCGATATGCGCGGACTTCGCATGCGCGGCCAGCGCTTCCTCACTTTCCCAACGCTCGAAGAACACGAAACGGCGCGGCTCGCGCAAATCACGGTGCAAATCGTACTGCAACGCACCGCGCTCCTTGCGCGTCGGTCCGACAATGCCTTCGAGCGCCGCGCGCAACTGCTCTTCATGTCCCGGTTTCGCCACCGAGATCGCCACCACCGCGATTTCCGACATGCTGCACTCCAGTTCTGAAAAACCAGCAGCATAGCGCCGCTGCCACAAATGCGTCGGCAATCTGCGCCAACTTCGAGTCATAACAGCGCAGACACTTGTACCCGTCTGTGATTACCCGAACATTCGAATCGCATACGAACTGCTAGACTGATTTCGACTAACTGAGCTGCACAACTGAGCGGAGTCGCGCGTGACAGGCATCGATCCGATCGCCTTCGAGCCCGACCTCCATTGCGCCGATGTTGCGCATGCCTGCCACCGGCATGTCGCTGCACACGGGCGAGCGCCGCACGCTGCATAGGACAATCTGCCGTCATGCCAAACGTCGACGATACGACGCTCACTGGCCTTCTGCAGCATATGGTGCAGGACGAGGCCGGATGGGCCGCGCCGTGGCGAACCATTACGTTGCGCAGCGTCTTCCAACCGGTCGTTTCCGTCACGCATCAGCGCGTAGTCGGCTACGAAGCGTTGCTGCGGGCCTTCGATCCCGTCGGCCATCCGATCTCCCCCGCCGTGCTGTTCTCAGGCACCCGCTCGACGGCCGACGCGCGCGCGCTCGACCGCCTCGCCCGCTGTCTGCATGTGGCGAACTTCATGGCGCAAGGCATCGATACCGGATGGCTGTTCCTGAACACGCGTCCGCAGGTATTCGAAACGGGCTGGCCGCAGCGCCCGTTCATCGATGAACTGTCGGAGCATTTCGGACTGCCGCAGGAACGCATCGTGATCGAGGTGCTCGAGCAGCCCGCCGACGACGAATCCGCCGTCGCCAGCATGCTCGCCGCTTCGCAGCCGCGCGAATTCCTGATTGCCATCGACGACTTCGGCACCGGCTTCTCGAATTTCGATCGCGTGTGGCGCTTCCGGCCCGACATCGTGAAGCTCGACCGCTCGCTGGTAGCGCGGGCGGGCCGCCAGGACAACGACAACTCGCTGATCGGCCACCTGATCAACATGCTGCATCAGTCGGGCACGCTGGTGCTCGCCGAAGGCGTCGAAACGGAAGACGAACTGATGACGCTGATGCAGGCCGACGTCGACTTCATCCAGGGCTACTGGTTCGGCCAGCCGAAAGCGTCGATCCAGGCGGCGACCGCGCGTGTGCCGGAACTGATCGAGCAGATGTGGCAACGTTTCGACAGCTACGAGCGCTCGCACTCGCGCTATCAACGGCCGGGTTTCGAAGGATTCACAGAAGCCGTGCTCGCGGGCGCCGCGCTCTACATGCAGACGGGCGATCTGGAAGAGGCGGCGAAGCCCGTCTTCCTGCTGCCCGATGCGCGCCGCGTGTTCGTGCTGAGCGATCGCGGCGAGCAACTGGCGCCGTCGATCACCGCGAGCGGCACGCCCTCTCCGCCCGCGCGGCTCGCGCCGCTCTTTCCCGACACCCGCAACAACTGGTCGAGGCGCGCGTATTTCAAGCATGCGCTCGCCGCGCCGGGACGCGTCGCGATGATGGGACCGCACTGCTCGCTGATGGATGGCCAGGATTGCTACACGGCGGCTGTCACCGTCCAGCGCGACGGCGCGACGCATGTGTTCTGCGTCGATTTCCTGCCCGAAGTGCGTAATCCGTGTCCCGTCTGAGCTAAAAGCACGCGGCGCCGCCGCGCCTGCCGCGCCCTAGTCGTGCGAGATCCGCTGCCGTCCTGATTTCACGTCGCTGCGCTTCGCCTTGCTTTCGAGCCGGCGTTCTTTCGACGCACGCGTCGGCCGCGTCGCGACGCGCGCCTTGCGGGTCACGCTGACGCTGTCGATCAATGCGTCGAGCCGCGCCAGCGCTGCCGCACGGTTCATGTCCTGGGTGCGGTATTCCTGCGCCTTGATGATGACGATGCCGTCGCGGGTGATCCGATGGTCGCTCATCGCGAGCAGGCGCATTTTCAACACCTCGGGCAACGACGACGCGCGCACGTCGAAGCGCAGATGAATCGCGCTCGATACCTTGTTGACGTTCTGCCCGCCCGCGCCCTGCGCGCGCACGGCCGTCAGTTCGATTTCGTTCGGCGGGATCGGATAGCGTGAAGTCATGTCAAAGAGTCGTGCGAGGAACGGGAAGTGTAACCGGCTATTTGCTGGCACATCAGCGGTATGCGAATTGCGTGCACGCAGCGCGGCATGTGCGTTGCCTGCACATCGCCCACCAGCGCGGCACGGATTTGCCGTCCATCGCCGATCTCGCCGATACTGGTACTTTCAGCCCGAGGGCCGATTATCGTGATGAAAATGCGCCCCGCGCAGGTGCTCGAACTCGTCGTCAATCTCGTGTTGCCGTGGGTCGCGTACCGTCTCACGCAGCCGTACTGGGGCGACACGGGCGGATTGATTGCATCGGCCGTGCCGCCCGTCGCGTGGAGCGTCGTCGAACTCGTGCGCTTCAGGCGCGCCGACGCGCTCAGCCTGACGGTGCTGCTCGGCATCGTGCTATCGATCGGCGCGATGGCGCTGGGCGGCGACCCACGCATGTTGCTGTTCCGCGAATCGCTGGTATCGGGCGCGATCGGCGTGGCGTTTCTGCTGTCGCTGCTGGTGGGCCGGCCCGCCGTCTTCTACCTGACGCGCGCGTTCGTCGCCCGCGAAATGACCAACGGCGCCGCCCATATCGACATGCTGTGGCGCGAGCGCCCGGCGTTCGCGCGCGGAATCCGGGTGCTGACGGCTACATGGGGCCTCGGCCTCACGGGCGAAACCGCGCTGCGCGGCTGGATGGCGTGGCACTGGCCGATCGAGCGCGTGCTGGTGGTATCGCCATTTGTCGGCTATGGCATTTTCGGCGCGCTGATGATCTGGACGCTGTGGTATCGGCGCACGCTGCGCGACCTCGCGCAAAGCGAGGCGGAATCCGAAACGGAACCGCCGCCCAGCACGGCCGCCAACTAGCGCACGTCATCGCGCATCGCCTCGACGATGCGCGCGGCGAGGCCGGAGTCGCGCTGCGTCGGCGTCGCGATCGCGCGCATCAGCACTGCCCGCGAGCCGACCACTTCGACCCGCTCGCGCGCCCGCGTGACCGCCGTATAAACAAGCTCGCGCGACAGCACCCGGCTGAAGGTCGACGGCAGCATCAGCACCGCGTGTTCGAACTCCGAGCCTTGTGACTTGTGCACGGTGAGCGCGAAGGCCGTGTCGTGCGGCGGCAGCGCCGCGGGCGACACCGTGCGCAGGCTGCCGTCCGCGCCACGGAAGAACACGCGCAGCGCGCCGTCCGCGCCCGGCAGCGCGATACCGATATCGCCATTGAACAGACCCAGCGCATAGTCGTTGCGTGTGACCATGATCGGCCGGCCCGCGAACCATTGCGCGCCGACGGCCAGCGGCACGCGCGCGATGCGGCGCACCTGCGCGGCCATCGCGGTATTCATCTGCTCGACGCCGCGCGAGCCGAGCCGCGTCGCGCACAGGATGCGGAAACGATTGAGCGCGTCGAACAGCGCCAGCGCGTGCGAGGCCGCGCCTGCCACGCCGTCGGAGAGCGCCGTCGCGAGCGTGTCCGCGTAGGGCGCAAACCCAGCCGCGAGCCGCTGGATCGTGCGCTCGGACGGCGTGGCATCGGTGTCTTCGTGAAACGCCGCCGCGCAGGGTTCAGCGGGATCGATCCGCAGCACGTCGAGCGCGTCCGGCGCGGCGCCGCGCCGGATCGCCAGCGACAGCCGGCCGATCGCCGACTCCAACCCAAAGCGATAGTTTCGTTCGAGCCACACGACGCAGTCGGCGAGCGGCGCCGGTTGCGCATCCGGCGATGAAGACGGCATGTCGGGCGGCATGCCGAACAGGTCGTCGAAGAACGGTGGATCTTGTTCCGACCGAGCATCGTCGCGGCCAGTGGGCAGCGCATCACGCAATCGGCGTTCATCGATTCCCAGCGCCGTCGCAATCGAGCCGACGCCCTTCGCCGTGAACGCGGGTTGCGCGCTCAATTCGGCGAACACGGCGCCCGCTTCGACGGCCGCCAGTTGATCCTTGTCGCCGAGCATCACGAGATGGGTGTCGGGTGCGAGCGCATCGAACAGGTGCGTCGCCATGGCGACGTCGATCATCGACGCCTCGTCGATCACGATCACGTCATACGGCAGCGGATTGTCCCGATGATGCCGGAAGCGCCCATTCGGCCCGGTGCCCAACAGCCGATGCAACGTGAACGACGTTTGCGGCAGACGCCCCGCGAGTTCCTGCGGCAACGAACTGGCGCGCGCGAGCAGCGCCTCCTGCATCCGCTGCGCGGCCTTGCCCGTCGGCGCGGCGAGCGCGATACGCAAGTCCGCGCGCGCATCCAGCAGACAGGCGAGCACGCCGACCACTGTGGTCGTCTTGCCCGTGCCCGGGCCGCCGCTGACGATCGTCAGCCGCCCGGACAGCGCCATCACGGCAGCCACGCGCTGCCAGTCGATCTCATCGTCCTGCGGCTCCCCGAAATAACGCAGCAGCCTGTCGCGCAAGCCTCGAGAAAACATGCCCGCCGATACGGCATCGTCATGCTCGCCTCGCGCATGTCCGACGAGCGACTGCGCCAGCCGCCGCTCGTAATCGTAGTAGCGCGCGAGATAAAGCCGCCCTTGCCCATCGACGACGAGCGGGCGCAGCGCATGTGCCGGCTGCATGCCGTCGCTTGCGACGCCGCTCGCGAGCAACGCGTCGCGCACATGCCCGAACTCGGCGTCGTAGCGCTGCGCAAGTTCGTCGAGCGGCACGCACACGTGTCCCTCCGATGTCGCGCGGCTCGCGGCGAACGCGGCGCGAGCAGCCCAGCGCACGCCGTCCGCGGACGCGCCGCCGCGCTGCGCCAGCGCGCTCACGCGACGCGCGAAACCTTCGGCGAGCGCCGTGCTGAAATCCGCGGGCGCGGGGACATTGACCTCGACATCGGGCAACGGCTGATCGAACGTGCTCATTGCGCGCCTCCGTCCATCAATGCGTCGAGCGCCACGACGAGCGCGTAATCGGGCCGCCGCGCATGCACGCCGGCCACGTGTTCTCCATGTCGCCAGTCGGGCCGCACGCCGCGCACGAACAGATACAGATAACCACCGATGTGCCTGTCATAGTCATAGTCCGCGAGCCTCAGCCGCAGATAGCGATGCAGCGCGACGACATAAAGCAGCGCCTGCAGGTGATAGGCGTGGCTCGCCATCGCTTCGTCGAGCGGCGCGGCGGCGTAGTCCTCGGGCGTGTCGCCGAGATGATTCGACTTCCAGTCGATCACCCAGAAGCGCCCCTCGTGCTCGACGATCATGTCGATGAAACCTTTGACGAACCCGCGCAGCACACCTGGTTCCAGCGCGACATCGGGAAAGCCGTGCGCGGCGAGCAGCGCGCGCAACGCGGGAAAGTCCAGCGATGCCGCCGAGAACAGAAACTCCATCTCGTTGAGCCGGCGTTTGGGATCGAGCGAGGCGAGCGTCATGCCGGGCACCAGTTCCGTACTCACGATATCCGCGAGCAAACGGTGCATCATCGCGGGCAGACGTTGCGCGAGTTCCGGCTCGGCGGGCGCCGGCCGCTCGTGCAGCGCGCGTTCGATCGCGTGCGGCCACGTGCTGCCGTCGGAGAAATCCGCGAGTTCGAACATGCGATGCAGACACTCGCCCGCCGCCGGACCGCGCGGAAACGCGAGGATATCGTCGGGTGCGAGTTCGACGGGCGCCGTGGCGACATCGAAAAGAGCAACGCCTGTGTCACCGGTGGCGACATCCGCCAGTTCGTCGTGGTCCGGACGCGCTTCTTCGCTCGGAGCCGATGCGTCGTCGGTGCGCGAACCCGCCGCGATCAGCGAGCTGAAGCTCGCCATGCGCCACGTGTCGCGCAACGCGCGCTGGTTCATCCGCGCCCGCATCCGGGCGCCGCTGTCGGCCACGCTTTCCAGCGGCACGCGACGCGTCACGGCTGGCAGATCCGCGATGGCCACGGGGTCGCCAGATAGCGCCTCCCAATGCTGATAGACCGAGTCGTCATCGAGCGGCTTCGAGAGCCATTCATCGAAATCGCGCGCTTTGCCCGCAACGAGCCAGTTCAACACACTGCGCGCCGATTCCTTCGTCGATCTCGACGCCAGATATGCACCCGCCACCAGGTAACAGCGATACACGGCGCGCGTCAGCGCGACGTAGATCAGCCGCGCGCGTTCGGCCGCCTGTTCGCGCATGGCCTGGCCGTTCGCGTGATCGGACTGCTCGTCGTCGCAGCCGTAATGAAGCACGGCCGAACCGTCGTCATCGTGATATTCGAGCGCGTCAGGCAGGACCGTCGCATACGGCTCGCGCAGGCGGCCATCATTGAGGAACGGGCAGAACACGACGGCGTATTCGAGGCCCTTCGACTTATGCACGGTGACGATCTGCACGAGGTTGCGGTCCGATTCGAGCCGCAGCTGCGCTTCTTCGCCGCCACGCCCGCTTTCCGCACGCTGGGCGGCGAGCCAGCGCAAGGTCGGCGCGATGCCCGGCTGCGTCGCGGCGCGCGCCTGCACGAGTTCGGCCAGATGGTTGACGTTGGTCAGCCGCCGCTCGCCCTCTGCACCTTCCACGAGCCGCTGCGCGACGCGCAGTTCACGCATCAGCGTGCGCCACATCACGGCGAAGCCGCGCTCGTGCCACAGCATGCGGTAACGCGAGAAGCGTTCGACCCAGCTCATCGCATCGACGGAATGCGCGGCGTCACCCGACGTGGACGATGCATCGTCGACCTGCTCGAGCCGCCACAGCGTTGCGGCATCGAGACCGAACCAGTCGGTCGCGAGCGCGGCGCGCAGGCGGCGCAAGTCGCCCGGCGTATCGACGGCGGCCAGCACACGCTCGATCTGCTCGGCGTCGAGCGATTCGAACACGGATGCCTGCGCCAGTTCGACACTGCCCACGCCCCACGCGGACAACACGCGCTTGATCAGACTGCCCTGCTTGTGCGTCTGCACGAGTACGGCGATGTTGCCGGGCGCGAGCGGCCTGTCGCCGATCGTCACGCTGCCCTCGCGCGCGCCGCGCAGCAGACGCACGATCTCCGCCGCGCACGCTTCGCTCGCCGCGCGCTGCGCGTCGCGCTTGGTCAGCACCGCGTCGCCCTTCGGCAATGTCCAAACGCAGAAGTCGCCGCCCGCCGCGCCGTCTCGGTCGATGAACGGCGGCCGTTGCCGCTCGCCCGCTCGCACGGGTTGATAGTCGAGCCCTTCGAGCACGAACGCCCGCGCGTTCGCCTCGAATATACGGTTGCATGCCTCGACGATGGGCGCCGTCGAGCGCTGATTGACGGCGAGCGTATAACGCGCCGACGCCTGTGCGCGAGCGGCGAGATAGGTATGCAGATCCGCCGCGCGGAAACTGTAGATCGCCTGCTTCGGATCGCCGACCAGAAAGAGCGGTCCCTTCGGCGCGAAGATACGGTTGAAGATCGCGAACTGCAGCGGGTCGGTATCCTGGAACTCATCGATCAGCGCCGCGGGATAGCGCGTGCGCAGCGCGTCCGCAAGCCACACGTGACTGGCGAGCGCGCGATACAGGTTCGACAGCAGATCGTCGAACGACACGACGCGGCGCGTGCGCTTTCTCGCCGTCAGTTCGTGCGGCGCGTAGTCGAGCCACTTCTGCACCAGACCGAGCCAGCGCGCGCGCTGCGCCGCTTCCGCCGCGAGCGAGGCTGCGGCCAGTTCGTCGGCTGCAATGAAGAATGCATGCGCGGGCGGCTCGAAATTCTTCTTCGTGCCTTTCGTCAGCGCAGTGGCCGTCAGTTTCAGCGCCACTTTCGGCGGCGGCGCGTGGCAATCGTCCTGCGCGAAATAGTCGCTCCACGCGCTGATCGCGGCGCTCACCGTTTCAGCCTTGTGCGAAGTCTTGCTCAGACGCTCCTGTGCCCGTTCGAGCAGGCGCACGATGTTGTCGCGCTCGGCATGCCACATCTCGCAGGCTTCGTCGAAGCGCGCCTGCATATCGTTCGGTGCACCTTCCGCTACGCCGATGTCACCCCAGCGCAACTGAGCGAGCGGCTTCTTCAGGCGCCGCGCAAGCTGTTCGTCGAGCGATGCGGGACCCGCGCCCTTCTCGACCAGCCATGCCGCGAACGACGAATGCAATGCCGCGACGGGTTCGATCTGCTCGCGCCAGAAGTCGGCGGCCAGTTCGAAGCGCAACGCTGCGTCGTCTGCTTCCATCTCGAATGCGAACGGCATCGCAGCGGCAAACGGCGCTTCCTGCAACGCGCGCTGACAGAACGCGTGAATCGTGTGGATGGCGGCCTGATCGAACGTGCGCAACGCACGGCGCACCGTTTTCGCGGCCGCTTCGAGGTCGATGCCGCGTTCTTCGGAAAGCGTCGTCTCGAATAGCCGGACGATGAACGGATCGCCGCCATCGTCGCCCGTTTCGATTGCGCGCTGCACTTCGGCGAGACGCCCCCGTATGCGTTCATGCAGCTCTGCCGTCGCGGCTTTCGTAAATGTCACGACGAGAATCTGATCGGCGCTCAGATTCTTCTCCAGCAACAGCCGCACGTAGAGCGCGCAAATGTTCCATGTCTTGCCCGTTCCCGCCGATGCCTCGATCTGATTGACGCCGTCGAGATCGCACGCGAACACGTCGAGTTCCTGCGCGGCGGCCGCATGCATCCATGCCGTGCCGCTCATGATGCGCTCCTCAAATGCGCAACCAGCGGCTTGAATACGATCGCGGCAAGTGTGCCGAACGGCTCGTCGAGCGTCAGCGTCGTGCCGCGAAACGCGATGCGCAACGCAGCGTCATCGGACTCGCCTCGCACGCGGTCGCTGATCCATGCACCTTGCGCGGCGGAATCGCCATCGCTGATCTTTGCCCATGCGCTCTTCGGAAAAAAGCGCAGCGGAAGCGCGCGCCCTGCGCTGAACAATGCGGCAAGCGGCGCGAGTTGATCCAACGGTTTTTCGACGGGCGCGAGTTCGAACGACTCGCCGCTTGCATGCCAAACGGTGCGGCGTGGACCGTCGGGCAACGACGCGCAATAGACGAGATGCGACAGCCATGCGGACAGATAGTCGCGCGCCGTGGGACGCGCGTAACGGAACACGACCTGCCCCGTCGGCGTCAGCAAATTGAGTGTGCCTTGCAGTTGCAACGGACCTTCCGATGTTTTGCGCAATGTTGAATCATGAGGACCGAACAGCGCGATGTCGCCGGTGTCGGGCCAGCGCGCGTCGATGTCGAGCGAGAACGGCAGGCGCGTGACGCCCGACGCCACTTCGCGCCGCACGCGGTCGGCAAGGCCACGCAGCGCCGACAGTTCGCGCGTGCGCCATACCGCGCCCGTCGCGCCGCCCGGCAACTCGGGGCTTGCTTCCGCGACGCGCTGCACGCGCTCGAACGCTGCGCTGTCGAAGTCCGTATCGAGCAGTGCGGGTAACAGACGCTCGGCCAATGCATCGCGGCCCGCGAAGTCGAGTTCGAACGGCTCCATGTCGAGCAACTCGCCCTGTGCGTCGGAAAGCACGATGCCGAGGCGATCGCGCAGCAAGGCGCGCGCGGGGTGTCGCCAGAAACGCTGGAAGTCGTCGAACGGCACGGGCTCGTTCAGTACGGCCGGCAACGGCGCATCGAAGAATGGCGCGGGCGCCTCACCTGACGGCGCGGCGAGCAACGCGGCCAGTTCCGCGCGGTCGGTGTCGTAGGTGAACAGGCCGCTCTTCGCGTTGAAGTAATCGGACGCGAAAGGCTGCAACGGATGCTCGACGATGAACGCGCGCCGCGCCGAATCGAGTTCGACCGGCGACGCATCCTCTGCGGACGAAACACGCGCGAGGTGATCGAGCAGTTCATCGACGAGCGCGGCAGGCGGCAACGGCGCGTTGTCGCGAATGCTGCGCCCCGTGTAGGCGATCAGCAGCCGGTCTTGTGCGGCGAGCAGCAGATCGAGGAAAAGGTTGCGCTCGTCGTCGCGCCGCTGGCGATCGCCCGCCTTGCCGAACGCCGCCATCAGGTCGAACTCGTCGGCGCGCGCAAGGCTAGGCAATACGCCGTCGTCCATGCCCAGCATGCAGACGATCCTGAACGGCAAGCCACGCAGGCTCGTCAGCGACGAGAACGTGACGCTGCCCCACGGCACGCCGCCGCGCGCCGGGTCGTCGAGCGCTTCGGACAGCGCCGTGCGCACCACGGCCGCCGGCAACGCAGACTCGCCCGCGCCTGCGCGCATGGCATCGCTCATGGCATCGACGGCATCGCGCACAGTGGACACGCTGTCCGCGAAATCGACGCCGCCATCGAAGCAGCGGCCCAGCACTTCGAGCAGCAACTGCGTCCACTCGACGGGCGTCATGTCGTCGGCGCAACGGCGCGCGAACGCATCGACGTCGTCGACGAAACTCGCGAGGCGCCCGAGCAGTTCCGCATCCGAGCCGTCCGCGCCTTCGACGGGCAGCCAGGCATCGACCGGCTGGCCGCCTTCGGGCATCGCGTAGCCGAGGAAAAGCCGCGTGAGCGCGTCGGCAAATGTGTGGCGCGCGACGGGAATCGCGCTGTCGGCAGGCGGCACGGGCGCGAGACCGCGCCGCGCGCCCGCTGCCGCGAGCCACTCCTGAATGTCTTCTAGCGCCGCCGCGTCGATGCCGTAGCGGGCGGCGATCGCGTCGACACGCAGCCATTCGATCAGCTCCGGCGCGCCGACATTGCGCTCGGGCAACGCGAGCCAGTCGAGCAGCACGCGCGCCACGGGATTCGCCTGCGAAGGCGGCAAGCCGGTGATCCGATACGGAATGCGGCGCGTGTCGCCCGAGGGCGCGGTGCCGAACACAGCGTCGATCAGCGGGCCGGCCGCGCCGAGATCGGGCAACGTGACCAACACGTCAGAAGGCTGCAGATCGTCGAACTCGTCGAACCAGCCCAGCAGGCGGTCGTGCAGCACTTCGAGCTGGCGCGCGAGACTATGGCACACGTGCACTTCGATACCGCGCTCCTCGGGCTGCGTGTCGAGCTCGCGCTCGTCGCGCAGATCGAGCATGCCGTTCTGCACGGCGGCGAGCCAGGTCGGCGCGGCGTTTTCGGCGAAATACGAGGCTTCGGACGAGGCCGCGCTTTCCGTCAGTTCGTGCAGCATATGAAGCTGCGCCTGCGTCTGGCGAGCCCATTCGGCCAGCAGCGGATGGCCGACTTCCTGATAGTCGAGCTGACCCGCCGCATCGAGCGCTTCGACACGCCCCACGCTGACGATGTCGAACCAGAACTCGCGGCACGGGTTCATCGCGTACACCCGCACATCGATCCAGCGCGACAGCTCGCGCAGCAGCGCGATATGCAAAGGCGGCATGGTCGGCAACGCGAACACGCTGACGGACTCGGGCCACTCGGCGCGGGCGATCGCGTCGAGATCGAGCGAGCGCACTTCGTCGAGAAAGCGATAGGCAGGCGGCGTGGCGGCGTCCGCCGAATGCGCGTCGCCTGCGACCTCACCCAGCAGCGTGCGCCACAAGGCGCCCTGCCAGCGCTCGTCCTCACGCACCGCGGCGCTCGCGCCCGTCAGGCGCGGACCGGAGTCGTCCGCGGCGCCGCTTGCGAAGATCGAACCGCCCTTCTGCCATTGCAACAGCCATTCGGGACGATAGGTCAGATAGTGGTCGAGCACGGTCGCGACGCGGCGCGCGAGTTCGTAGCGCATCGGCGCGTCGGCGGCATCGAGGTAACTGCGCAGGCGCGGCGACCCATTCCACGGCCGCGCTTCATCGGCATCGCCGAGCAGACGGTAGCAGCGCCACACCAGCCGGTCCGGCGAGAAAGGCGAACTTTTCGGCACGTCCTTGATGACGCCGCCGATCTGCGTCCACAACCACTGCGCCAGGTAACTGAACTGGATGTTCGCGCACACGCCCTGACGCGCGGCGATATCGAGTTCCAGCCGCCTCCGTACGGCCGCGCTCGGCACGATCACAGGTTGCGCCGTCCATGGACTGGAAGGCGTGGCACCGAGTCCGTCGAGCAACGCGCCGACGAGGACATCGTACCGGTTCGAATAGAAAAGCTGGAGCATGGAATGGCTTGGAACAGGCGGCGCCGCGCTGATGCACGGGCCGTGTGAAGAAACGATGCGACAGCATAACAAACGCATTCGCAGACACGAAACCTGGCCATCCGGCAGATGGTCCGGGCATGGGCAAATCAGTTAGACTCGACGGCAGTTCGAGCTGGGAACAGACCGGGCTTCTGATCCAGATGCATCATCAACATATAGACACGAGACACCCAGGCGGTCGATGCGCTATTCAGTCGAAATCAAGAAGTTTCTGTATAGCCAGTACTTTTATGGCGGCTTGCGCATCGCAGTGGGCGTGTCGCTGCCCGCCGTCCTTTGTCTGATCGTGTTTCACAACCGCGAGCTCGGCTTCACGATCGCCACGGGCGCGCTCGGCGCGTGCGCCGTCGACATGCCGGGCCCGCTCAAGTACAAGCACAACGAGATGCTCGCGTGCAGCGTGATCGGCTTTCTCGCGGCGCTCGCCACCGGGCTGGCCACCGTCAATCCCGTCGCGCTGTGGTGCACCGTCGTGCCGCTCACCTTCGTGCTGTCGCTGATCGTCGTGTACGGCAACCGCTGGCCGCAGATCAGCTTCGCGACGCTCTTCATGATGGTCGTCACGCTCGAAGAGCACTTCACGCCGATGCAGGCGCTCATCAACGCGTCGTGGATACTCGTAGGCGGACTGTGGTTCACCTACTGGTCGACCTTCGTGAGCCGCTGGATGATGTACCGGATCGAGCAGCAGGCGCTCGCCGAGAGCGTGTTCGCCCTCGCCGACTATCTGCTCGCGCGCGCGGACTTCTTCGACCTCGACAACGATCTCGACGAGTGCTACCGCAACCTCGTTGCGAAGCAGATCGCGGCCGTAGCAATGCAGGACGCCGCGCGCGACATCGTGCTGCGCAACCTGCCCAAGCTGAAGAGCGGCCGCTTGCAGCCACGCCGCGCGACGCTCTTCAACCTGTTCATCCACACCGTCGATCTGCACGAGCAGTTCGTCGGTGCGCATACCGACTACCCGCTCGTGCGCAATACGTTCGGCGGCTCGGACCTCCTGATCTTCTATCGCGATCTGATCCGCAAGGCGGCCGCGGACCTCGAAGACATCGGTCTCGCCGTGCTGCAGAACGAGCCGCCGCGCGCGCGGATCAACGTGAAGGCAGAGTTGCGCGCGATCGAATACGAAATCGAGCAGATGCGCAAGCAGGACTTGCCGAAGAAGAATCCGGAAGCCTACTCGACCGTCTCGGCTTCGTTCAGACGCGTGTGGAGCGCGACGCGCCTGATCGACCGGATGCGCAAGAACCTGGCGAACGAAGAAAGCACGAAGGAAACCGATCTGCGCATCGACCAGGCGCTTACGCGTTTCGTGTCGAGCCGCCGCGTGCCGTTCGGCTCGATCTTCTCCAACCTGACGATGGCGTCGCCCAGCTTCCGGCACGCGTTGCGCATGACGATCGCCGTCGCGATCGGCTTCTGGCTCGGACGCCTGTTGCCGCTCACCAATGCCTACTGGATCGTGATGACGACCGTCATCATTCTGAAACCCGGTTACTCGCTGACCAAGCAGCGCAACGGCCAGCGTATCGTCGGCACGCTGATCGGCTGCGCGGCGAGCATCGCGCTCATCATGAGCGTGAAGGAACCGCATATTCTCATCATCGTGATGTTCGCGTGCATGGTGATGAGCTACAGCCTGCTGCTGTTCAACTACACGGCGAGCGTCGTGTTCACGTCGTCGTATGTGCTGCTGATGTTCCATCTGCTTGCGCCCGGCAGCCTGCATATCATCGGCGAGCGTGCCATCGACACGGTCGTCGGCTGCGCGATCGCGATTGCCGCGAGCCATCTGTTCCCGTATTGGGAATATCGGCTGATGGGCAAGCTCGTCAACGACATGATCGCCGCGATGCGCAGCTATCTGGAGGCGAGCTGGTGGTGGGGAGGCAAGCCGGCCGCGGCCGTCATCTCGCCTTCCGCGCTAACGGAAGCGGCCGCGCTGGCGCCCGCCGTGGCCGTCGCGGAAATTGTCGCGAGCGGCGCCAACGGGATTGGGGAAACCTTCGGCAACGCTGCTGCTGCGGCACCGAATGCATCAGGAGCGGCAACCGCATCTGCTGCTTCGCCAGGCGCTACGGCCAAAACATCAGCGCCCACGCCCGCCGCCGCTGCCGCCGCGAGCGCGCTCGATCGCGACTACCGCTACCGGCTCGCGCGCAAGAACGTGCATGTCGCGTTCGCCAATCTCGGCCAGGCCTTTCAACGGATGATGCTCGAACCCAAGTCCGCGCAGAAGTTCGTGCCGGAACTGAACGACCTGCTCGTCCGCTCTCACGTACTCGCCTCGCAGATCACGGCGGTCGCGCCGTTGTTGCGCACGTCGTCCCAACAGATGGGCGGGCCGTCGCATCAGCCCTTGCAACGCGCGCTGACGGTGATCCGCGACAACCTTGCGAAAGCCGAAGAAGGCGACCCGCCTCCCGCCGATCAGGTCGACATTTCGAAGCAGTCGACGCGTGAACTCGATGCGATGGTGATCGAAGCGGAACGCTCGCCCGACTACACGCCGGACGCCGTGCATGATCTGAAACTGCTCGCGCATCAGTGCAAGCAGATGCTGGCCGCGTCGTTTCAGATTCGCAAGGATGCGGGCGTGATCCGTTTGCCCGAGAACTGAAGCGCGTCGCGCTTACTGCGACGCGCCCTTTGCCGCATTGACGGCAGCCGCCGCCGCGGAGGCTGCTGGCGCCGTCGAATCGGCGGGATTTTCGCGGTCGTACTCGCGCTTTTCGGAAATCGCGTTGTAGAGAATCGTCGCGATCACCAGCAACACGACAACGACGATAAACACTGCGATGCCCAGCGTCGGGTTCTTCTTCTTGCGCGGATCGTTCATGTGTCGGGCTCTGCTTGCAGGTTGATGCGGCGGAGCGGGCATTCTACGCCGAAGCACCTTGCGCGCGGCTTGCAGTCCGGCACGCCCGCGCGGTGACGGAACCACCTCGTCGCGACGCGAAACCAACCGGCAGCGCTAACGGCTTTCCGCAACCACCGACGCCCGCACCGGCAACGCCGTCGAATACTTGATCTGTTCCATCGCGAAGCTGGAACTCACATCGTAGAGCGGCACGGCACGGATCAGTTGCTTGTAGACGCGGTCGTAATCGTCGATGTCCGAGACGACGACGCGCAGCAGGTAGTCGGTCTCGCCGCTCATCCGGTAGACCTCGACCACTTCGGGAATGTCCTGCACCGCGCGCGTGAAATCCTGCGCCCAGGCCTCCGTGTGCTGGTTCGTGCGCACGGCGACGAATACCGTCGTGCCGACGCCCAGCTTGCGCGGGTCGCACAGCGCGACCTGCGCGCGGATCACGCCCGCTTCCTTGAGCCGTTGCACCCGCTTCCAGCATGGCGTCTGCGACAGGTTCACCCGCGCCGCGAGTTCCGCGATCGGCATCGTCGCGTCTTCCTGCAGGAGTTCGAGCAGCCGCCGATCAATGATGTCCATTCCCATCTTTCCACCCAGATAGAAAATTATTCTATTTCTCGTCAAGACGAGGGAATTATATGAAAACTCTTTCTCCGCGCAAATCGGTATAAATGAGGTCAGTTCTGATCTCGAAAAACAACGTCCGCGGAGCCTTCCATGAACCCGTCAGCCGGCCTGATCACACGCGAATCCTCGATGGCCGAAACCCCTCCCGTCGCCTGCGGCATCCCCGCAGCGGGCGCGATCTCACAACTGTGCGCGACGCTCGACGCCGCCTTCGACGCCTGCGCCGGCACCGATGATCCGTCGCGGCACGCGGCCTTCGCGCGCAGCGTGCGCGCGGCGCTTGCCGAAGCGGCCGCCGACGCGTCGCTGCTCACCGATGCGCAACGCGAAGGCGCCGCAGCCTGCTATCGCCGTCATCTGCTCGCCGTCGATCCACAAGGCCGCTATGCCATCGCCGCGCTCGTCTGGATGCCCGGCCAGGCGAGCCCGGTTCACGCGCATCACACATGGTGCGGCTATGCAGTGATCGACGGCACGCTGACGGAAACCATCTACGACTGGCACGCAGACACCGATTGCGCGACACCCGCGCGCGACCAGTTGCGCGAACCAGGCGCCGTGTCGTTCACGCGCTCGGGCCGCACGGGCATCCATCGGCTCGGCAATTGCAGCGGGAATGCCGCCGTCTCGCTGCACATCTACGGCGTGCCCGGCGAACAGATCACGACGCATGTGAACGACATCGTGCGCGTCGCCGACAGTATGCAGGCCGTTGCCGCCTAGGTACGCACCGCCTCATCCGCGCGCTGTACCCATCAAACGAAAGGCGTCACGCATGAACGCGTGACGCCTTTCTCATACAAACCTTCATCCTCTTTCACGTCTTTCCGCCATCGCCCGCCGTTGGAATCTGCGGCGGCACGGATGCCGTTTGTCCCGTCGATGGCGGCGCCGGACGTGGCTCATGCGACACGTCGCGCGCCGGCGGCATGGCACCGCCCTTCTTCGGCCTGAACGGCGTCGTCGTGCCCGTCGCGGATTCGCGCATGTGTGCCTCGTGCTGCGCGTGTTCCTCCTCCCGCAACACCTCGCCCACTTCGTCACCGCGCGACGTATGTACGCGCATCTGCGGCACGGGAATCTCGATGCCCGCTTCGTCCATCTTGCGCTTCAGGCGCAGATTGAACGCGCGCGCCACGCTCCACTGCTGCAGCGGACGCGTCTTGATCTGCCCTTTGACGACCATCCAGTTCGGGTCGAAGCGGTCGAGTCCCCACACTTCGACGGGGCCGAGCATCTCGCGACGGTAACGGAAATCGGCCATCAGGTCTGCGCCGACCGCGCGAATCAGTTGCGTGACCTCGTCGACATCGGCGGAAAACGGCACGCGCACTTCGAATACCGCATACGCGAAATCGCGCGACAGGTTCTTCACGATCTTGATCTGCGAGAACGGAATGGCATGGATCGCGCCCTGGCCGTCGCGCAACCGCACGGTGCGGATCGACAGATATTCAACGGTACCCGCGTGTCCGCCGTCGATATCGATCCAGTCGCCGACCGAGATCGTGTCCTCGATGATGATGAACAGGCCTGTAATCAGGTCGCTCACCAGCGACTGCGCGCCGAAACCGATCGCCAGACCGATCACGCCCGCGCCCGCCAGCAGCGGCGTCACGTTGATGCCGAGATTGGCCGCCGTGACGATGCCCGCAATTGTCAGGATCGTCACGAACAGCACATTGCGAACGAGCGGGAGCATGGTGCGCGCGCGCATGCTCGGGTTCTTCGACTTGTTGCGCGGGCCGCTTGGATTGACGGCTTCCTGGATCGCCGTGTCGATCAGGATCCACACGAGCCACGACACGAACACCGTGATCAGGATCGCCGTCAACGCGTGCGCGATGCCGCGCGCCGTGACGCTTTCTTCGATGATCTGCGCAAGCGACACGTCCCACAGGCGCGACGCGAATTCGAAGTACGCGAGCCAGACGAACAGCGTGATCAGCGTGCCCGCGAAACGCAACAGACGCGTCAGATAAGGCGAGCGGCGCCGACGGCGCGTATTGCGAGGCCGCGTCACGCGCAGCACGATGGCCGACAGGAAGAACGCGAGCACCAGCAGCAGCGCCGTCACGACGGAAATCTGCAACACATTCTCACCGCTGCCGATGCCGCCGATCGTCGCGATCACGGAAGCCGTCGCGAGCACGAGCATCGGCACGTGCCAGAGCGACGCGAGCACTTCGAAGCCGTCGGTAGCGGCCTTGTGATCGTGGCGCTGTTCGTAAGCGCGATTGCGGATCAGGTGCGCGACGGGACGGCGAAATGCGAGCGCGAAGTACGCGGTCAACACGGCTGCCGTCATGTTCGAAACGGTCGACACGAGCGCCGCGAGATTGGTGCCGAGTTCATGCGCGACGTCGTAATTGACGGCGGCGTCGCCGAGCGCGCTGCAGATGCCGATCGCGAACAGCGGCCGGCGCGCCTGCTCGATCAGCACGCGTACGGCGGCACGTCGATGGCCCGAGCCGAACAGCGAGAACATGATCAGGCAGATTGCCGAGAACACGGCGCCCGCGACGATCGCATACGCGATCACCATCGCGATCGTGCGGCCGAGTGAATCGGGCATCGAGCGCACGAACATCAGCGCCGCGACGAACGCGACGATCCACGGCCCGACGCGGCGCAGCGCGAAGATCAACAGTTCGCGCGTGGTCGGATTGGGATCGAGCCGCACGACGATACCAAAGCGCGCGTGAATCCTGCGCTGCAGGTAAATCAGGCCCGCCGCGCACGCACCCCACCCCGCGAGCACGGCGATCATGTTCAGCAACACGCGGCCAAAGTGCTCGCGCCCCTGGCTCGTGACGATCGTATAGATTTCGTTGCCCGCCGCGTTGAAGCGGCCCGACCAGTAATTGAGCGGTGAGCGCCCTTGCTGCACGTCGGTTTCGAACGAGGCAATGCCCGCGGCGATCGCGCCGAGCAGGCCGGCGCTCGACGGCGCGCTGGCGGACACGGGCGGCCCGACCGTCTTGGTCGCGTCGCGCAGTTTTTTCAGCTGCGTGACGAGCGCGGTGCGCTGGCGGTCGCTGTCGAGTGTCGTGATCACGCTGTCGAGCGATTTCTCCAGCTCGGCCTGGCTGGCGGGCGACGGCGCCGATGCCGCATCCGCCGCCGACGCGCCCGACGCGGGCGCCGCCGTCGAGACCGTCGCGCTATTGATCAGGCTCTGCAGCGCGGGAATCATCGGCGCGCCGGGTGTGGCACCCGCGGCGTGCGCGGTGCCCGGCATGCCGAGGCACGCGCCAGCGAGCGCGAACCACAGGCACAAGGCGGACGCGAGCGCACCCGAACGCCCCCGGCGCAATGCTCGGGCGTGCGAAAAGAATTGGGATAAAGCGCGAAAAACGGCGTCAATCGCCAGAAGCCCGCCGGATGACGGCGCAGCCCGCGATTCACGCCGCGCGAGGCATGACTTCATGGCAATCCGTGACTGTTATGCAAGCATCTTGCATGGGAACGGGAGACGCCAAGTTTAGCGGGTGTCGTCGAGGGAAAGCGCCCCGATGCGTAACCGAATGTTAGTGCACTTGCGCCGCGGCGCAACAGTCGCTCATGCGCGCCGCGCGGCGGATGCGCGGCGCCCGGCCATGTTTCGAACCCCTCAGTACGCGACGGTCGCGAGCTGGTGAACGAAACGACCCTGCTCCAGCTCGTCGACGAACGCGATCGCGTAGTCTTCCGCCGAAATGCTGCTGTTGCCCTGCGCATCGACGATCAGCGCGTTGGCGCCCGTGCGGAACGTGCCTTTGCGCTCACCTGGCGCGATCAGCGCGGCGGGCGCGAAGAACGTCCAGTCGATATCGCTGGCGGCACGCAGGATGGGCAATACGTCGCGGTGCGCGAGCGCGATTGCCCTGTAGGCTTCCGGAAAGCCTTCCGTGTCGACCAGTTGCTTGCCGGGCGCCACTTCGAGCGAACCCGCGCCGCCCACCACGACGAGACGTTTGACACCCGCCGCGCGCGTGCCTTCGATCAGCGCGCGGGTCGCCTTGTCGATCTGCGTGAGATCGTTCTGCGGCGGCGCATAGGCGCTCGCGACGACATCGTGTCCGCGCGCTCCCGCTGCAATGCTCGCCGCATCCGTCACGTCGGCCTGCGCCGCTTTCAGGTTCGCGACATCGGCAGGCACGCGCTCGGGATTGCGCGAGAAAGCCGTCACCTGATGCCCGCGACGCGCCGCTTCCGCCGCGATGCGCGAGCCGATCATGCCCGTTGCGCCGAACAGCGCGATCTTCAGTGCTTGCTCATGTCAATGTTCCTTCCGCTTAAATGTAACTACGTCGATTACATATTTGTTTAAAAAAATTGGGGCGAGGCCCCGCACTTCGTGCTTCTGCTTCTTGCTTCGATTGCGTTCAGCCCTCCGCGGCTTTGCGCTTGCGTTCGCGTGCACGTTCCGCGCGCACGACGTCGGCCGTCGCATCGGCCAGCGTGCGCGACGCCAGCGACGCTTCGAGCGCCTGTTGCGCATCGCCGATGATGCCCGTCAGCACGGTCTGGATGTTGCGCCCGACCATGCACGCCGGGTTCGGCGTTTCGCGATGCATGGCGAACAGCTGCGCATCGTCGACGGCGCGGTAGACGTCGAGCAGCGTGATGTCCGCCGGCTCGCGCGCCAGCAGCGCGCCGCCGCCCGCGCCCAGTTGCGACGTGGTGAGGCCCGCTTCCGCGAGCATCGCCAGCAGACGCCGGATCAGCACGGGATTCGTGTTCACGCTGCCCGCGATCATGTCCGACGACAGCGGCACGCCCTCCTGCAACGACAGCAGGGCGAGCACATGAACCGCAAAGGCAAATCGGCTACTCGTATTCACAACGTTAGATCATCCGATGCGCATCAGACGCGCAAACCCTCTCGCACCAACGTGCGACGAAGTGTAATCACTATAGTTACACTTATCACGCCGGTCAAGCACGGGTTTATTTGTCCATCTGCTTCTGGGCGTCGCTGGCTTCGGAAGGTGCGGATTGCGCGCTGGTCGTCGATGCTTCGCTCGACCATTGCTGCAGCTTGCGTCCTGCCGTTTCCAGTCCTGCGCCCGTCGAGCCCATCGCCTTGTTGACGGCGGCGTTGGTCGCACTGGCGGCGCTATCCAGATTGGCGCGCGCCTGCGACGCGAGCGCGTTCGGATCGAGGTTGATCGTCGGGCCGGATGCGGCCGTGTCCAGATTCTGTTGCGCCGTGGCCTTCGCGGCGTCGACCTGCTGGCCGACATAGCTTGCGGCCTGGTCGAGCTTCTGGCCGGCCTGCTGCGAGAGATCGTTGAGCTTCGTCGATGCCTGCCCCGCGGTTGCATCGTTTTTCTGGCAAGCGGCAAGGCCTGCGAGCAGCATGGCAGCGAAGGCAGTCGTACGGATGAGCGGATGGCGTGAGAGTGGTTTCATACGTGTGGTCGAGCCGCGGCGAGCGGCTTCATCATGCGAAAACGCCTCAATGATACGCCGTTGCGCGTGACGGACTCTTCGGACTCCACCGCGAAGCCCGCGCACTCGAATGCGTGCCTCGCGCTGACACTGACGTCGGCCGTCAACGCGAGCGTGCCTGCAGCGCGCGTCCGCGCTTCGAGCCGCGCGAGCAGTTCTCCTGCGAGCCCTTGACGCATAAACGCCGGCGCGACATAGAGCATCTCGATGTGATTTGCCGGATGGAGTTGCCCGAACCCGCCATAGGCGCTGCCGCGCAAGACGACGAGCGTGACGCCGCGCGCAAGCCGTGCGCCGAACGCGGCGACGTCGTCGGCGGCTGACGCCCATGCCTCGCGCGCCGCCGGGTCGTAACCCACGGCGGCTAGCGCCGCGTCGCGAAAGAGGGCAGCGAGCGGCGCAGCATCAGTGGGCCGGAACAGGCGAAACACGAAAGGAATGGGTTCGGTCATGCGTTCGCAATGTTGTCAACGACCCTGGAGTAGACTGGCCGTCGTTCGACGTGTTCCCTCAACCACTGGAGGCATGCGATGGCAGCAAAGAAGATTCTGTTCCTGACGGGCGACTTCGCCGAGGATTACGAAACGATGGTGCCGTTCCAGGCGCTACAGGCAGTCGGTCATATCGTCGACGCCGTGTGTCCCGGTAAACGCGCGGGCGAGCGCGTGAAAACGGCGATTCACGATTTCGAGGGCGACCAGACGTACACCGAGAAGCCCGGCCACTACTTCACGCTGAACGCAAGCTTCGATGAGATCGATCCGTCGCAATACGACGCGCTCGCGATCGCCGGCGGCCGCGCGCCGGAGTACCTGCGGCTCAACGCGAAAGTGATCGACCTCGTGCGCCAGTTCGCCGAGAGCAACAAGCCGATCGCCGCGATCTGCCACGCCGCGCAACTGCTCGCCGCCGCCGACGTGATCCGCGGCAAACGCATTTCGGCCTATCCTGCGTGCGCGCCCGAGGTGAAACTGGCGGGCGGGGACTACGCGGACATTCCCGTCGACGCCGCCGTCACCGACGGCAACTTCGTTACGGCGCCCGCGTGGCCCGCACATCCCGAATGGCTGCGCCAGTTCCTGGCCGTGCTCGGCACGCGTATCGAACTGTGATCCAGATCGAGGCCGGGCATGCGTCCGGCCTGTCGATCAGGCATGCATACGCGCTGTCTATCCTGTTTGAGAGTTCTCTGATTTCCACGATTGGAACGGCTGCCTAAAGTCGCGGGTTGACTTCGGAAGGCTCCATCATGGATCTCACAAACTGGGTGATTATTCTCGCTGTCGCGCTGATCTCGCTAACCTTCTTCTGCTCGCGCGCGCCGGCAAACTGGTCGATCGAAAACCGCGCGCGACGCTTCACCGGCACGCGTCTGCTCGCTCAGGCGGTGCTGTCGTTCTGGACCGCCCTTCTTGTCCTCACGCGCGGACTGTTCGCGCTGGGTTCACCCGCCATTCACGTCGCGCCCACGGTCATCCTGTCGGGCGCGCTGCTTCTGATCATCGCGAGCGGCTACTGGTCAGTCCGCGGCCGCAGAATGCTCAAGCCGCGCCGGCTGTTCTCCCCCTCCTGAGCGCTTCGCGGGCGCCCTGCGGCGCTAGCGGGCGTCCGCCCGCAACACCTGTCCATCGCCCGCTGCCGCTGTCTCCTGCTCGTCGTCGCGAGACGGCGCAGCGGCATCCGGCAGCGCCACATAGAACGTCGTCCCCACACCTTCCGTCGATTCCGCCCACACGCGTCCGCCGTGCCGCTCGACCATGCGCCGCACCAGCGCCAGACCAATCCCCTCACCCGCGGCCACATTGCCGTGCAGCCGCTGGAACGCGTTGAACAGGCGCGGCATCGCGATTTCCGGAATGCCCAGCCCGTTGTCCTTCACATAAAAGATGCGCAGCGTCTGCACGCCAGGCGGCACAGGCGCCGTGCCGATCTCGACCACGCCCGTGCGCTCCGGGCTCAGATAATTGATCGCGTTGCCGATCAGGTTCGCGAAGATCTGTTCGAGCGCCGTCGGATCGCCCCACACGGGAGGAAGCGCCTGCACGATGACGCGCGCGCGATGGTCGCGAATGGTGGCCTGCATCGCGTCGATCACACGTTGCACGATGTCGCGCACCTCGACCTGTTGACGCCGGTATTCGACACGCCCAACGCGCGATAGCCGCAGCAGCGCGTCGATGATGTGCGACGCGCGCAGGACGGCCGTCTGCAGAAAATGCAGCGCCTCGCCGATGTCCTCGTCGATCAGCCGCTCGACACGCTCGCGCTGCTGCATCGACAGTGACGACTGACGCAGGGCTTCGCGCAGGTCGTCGCAGGCATGGATCAGTTCCTTCGAAAAACCCTGCAGATTGACGAGCGGCGCGCGCAGATCGTGCGACACGCTATAGATGAACGTCTCGTTTTCCTGGGTTTGCTGGCGCAATGTTTCGTTGATCTGCACGAGTTCGGCGGCGTGACGGCCCAGATCGGACTGGAAGCGCGCCTGCTGGCGCTCCGCTTCGAGCAGCTTGCGGCTCGTCATGTGCAGCGTCAGATCGAGCCGCGCGATTTCATCGTTGCCGGGCGTGAGCGGCGCCAGCGGCTCGTTGCTGGCGAGCCGGCTGGCATTGTCCGACAGCAGCGCGAGCCGGCCGCGCACGCCGCGCGCGAACACCCAGAACGCAATCGCGACGAATACCAGCGAGCCGAACACGGCCGCGACGATCAGCGACTGCTGCCGCTCCCGCGCCGCCGCGGCCTCGGCCGAGCGCACCGAATCGAGTTGCCGCTCCTGCGCCTGGAACGCGGCGATCTGCGCGCGAAAACCATCGAGCACATCGGTTCCAGCAAGGTCGCGAAAACGCTGCAGCACATCGCGCCGGCGTCCCGAGCGGATCAGGTCCTGCACGCGGTCCGACCATTGACGGTACATCTGCACGGCCTGGCGGATCTGCGCGGCGCGCTCGACTTGCGTGGGATTGTCGGCGACGAGTTCGGCGAGCCGGTCGATGCGCCGGTCGACGTCCATCCAGAACGCCACGGGCGTGGAGGTGTCGCGCGTGCCGCTGACCACGGCGCCGCGCAGCCGCACCGATTCGAGCAGCACGGGCGCGAGAATGCTGGCGGTCTGACGCAGCACGTCCTCGCTGTGCATGCTCCAGTGCTCGGCCTGTTCGGCATCCGACTGCGCCTTGATGAGACCCGACAGCAATGCCAGTTCGAAGACGGCGGGGATCGCAATCAGAAGCAGGCCTTTGGTCGTCAGTCTCATGCGCGCGCCGGGAGAGTCGGAAGCCGGCGGGTCGCGCCGGGACGGCACATTATGTCGGCGATTGCAGTCCGTGACAAAGCGCGGCGCGGCGGACACTTCGCCAGTCTGGTGCAGGCGGGAGACCGTCGGGCGTGTTTGACGCCGATCCTGATCTAGCCGTTTTCCGTTGCCCTTTTTTGCGCAGCCCGTGTCGTTATGATTTCGAAGGGAAATGTTAAGCGAATCACAGGAATATGCCCGTTTTTGGGATATCTGAATGCCCCAATTGCGCACCATTGCACATTAACGGTGCCGATATGTCGAATGCACACTGCGTCACCGGATAAACCGAAACACCGTCCGATCCACGCCAGCCCATTCCAGTGCAGTTCCGCACCGACAACACGCGCTGACGCCTCTATTTGGCCCACTTCTTGCATCCGATGCCCGCTTTTTGCGCATCGCAGGATCCAAACGGATGGACAGTCTGAAAACCGGCACCGATACCCTCTTTCTTCTGCTCGGCGCGGCGATGGTGCTCGCGATGCACGCGGGCTTCGCGTTCCTCGAGCTGGGCACGGTCCGCAAGAAAAATCAGGTCAACGCGCTGGTGAAGATTCTGGTCGACTTTTCGGTATCGACGATCGCCTATTTCTTCATCGGCTACACGATCGCTTACGGCGTCCAGTTCTACGGCAGCGCCGAAACGCTCGCCGCGCACAACGGCTATGCGCTGGTGCGCTTCTTCTTCCTGCTGACGTTCGCCGCCGCGATTCCCGCGATCGTGTCGGGCGGCATCGCCGAGCGCTCGAAATTCAATCCGCAGCTGTTCGCGACCTTCGTGCTGGTCGGGTTCATCTATCCGTTTTTCGAAGGGATCGTCTGGAACGGCCACTACGGCATCCAGACGTGGCTCACGCAGACGCTCGGCGCGCCGTTCCATGATTTCGCGGGCTCGGTGGTGGTGCACGCGTTCGGCGGCTGGGTGGCGCTGCCCGCCGTGATGCTGCTCGGCGCGCGCCACGGCCGCTATACGCGCGACGGCCGCATCGCCGCCCATCCGCCGTCGAACATTCCGTTTCTCGCCCTCGGCGCGTGGGTGCTGGCCGTCGGCTGGTTCGGCTTCAACGTGATGAGCGCGCAGACCATCGACAAGATCAGCGGCCTCGTCGCCGTCAACTCGCTGATGGCGATGGTCGGCGGCACGCTGACCGCGTGGCTCGCGGGCCGCAACGACCCGGGCTTCACGTACAACGGCCCGCTCGCGGGACTGGTGGCCGTGTGCGCCGGCTCGGACGTGATGCATCCGCTCGGCGCGCTGGTGACGGGCGCGGTCGCAGGCGTGCTGTTCGTCTATATGTTCACGATCGTGCAGAACCGCTGGCGCATCGACGACGTGCTGGGCGTGTGGCCGCTGCACGGTCTGTGCGGCGCATGGGGCGGCATCGCGGCGGGCATTTTCGGCCAGCACGCGCTGGGCGGACTGGGCGGCGTGTCGTTTGTGGCGCAGGTGATCGGCACGCTCGGCGGCGTCGTGTTTGCGACGCTCGGCGGCACGATCGTCTATGGCGCGATCCGGATGACCGTCGGGCTGCGCATCGACCAGGAAAACGAGTTCAACGGCGCCGACCTGTCGATCCACAAGATTACCTCGACGCCGGAACGCGAGACGGTCGGGTGATGGCATCCGGCGCACGACTGCAAGCGCGTCGCGTCTGGTGTAATCTCGCGTTTCCGGGATCGGGACATGCCGTTCGGCGCGCCGCCGATCCTTCATACAAACGCGCGCGCCGATGATAGACTTGCGCGCGCCGGAGATGGCATTCTCCTAAACCGCCCTCGTGGCTGATGATGCCTGCTTCGCCCGGAACCTGCGGACGTTGCAGCGTCACGCCTCGCCGCAGCCCGGTTCGTCGATGTTCGGCTTTCCAGGCTTGCTCATGTATCTGTCCATTCTTGCCGTCGGTATCGGCGGCGCACTCGGTTCGCTGTTTCGCTGGTTTCTCGGTCTGCGCCTCAACGCGCTCTTTCCGACGCTGCCGCTCGGCACGCTCGCGTCGAATGTGATCGCGGGCTACATCATCGGCGTGGCCGTCGCGTACTTCGGTCGCAATCCGCAGATCGCGCCCGAATGGCGGCTCTTCATCATCACGGGCCTGATGGGCGGCCTGTCGACGTTCTCCACGTTTTCCGCCGAAATCGTCCAGCATCTGCAGCAAGGGCGCCTCAACTGGGCCGCGGGGGAGATCGCGATTCACGTGACCGCGTCGGTCGTCATGACCGTGCTCGGTGTCGCGACAGTGGCCGCCGTCTCGCGCTGACGGCGCGCGCACACCGCGCCACGGGATGCGTCCGCCCCGATGATGACTGACACCCGCCGTTCATCAAAAGATCATCGCTGAACGCCGCCGCGCGCGCGTCGCGTGGCTGTATCATCGACGTCATATGCGGCGGGCATCGTGATAACCGATCATGCACGCACCGCCGCCGAACGCGCGACGAGCCTCGCATCGTCGCATCGTCGCCAAAAAAGGGCTTGGGCCCGGACGGCGCGCGCGGCGCCCGCTTCGCGCACATCCTATGCAAGCCAGCCGGGGACCTCTTGAAGTACAGATATCTTTCGCGTCGTTCGTTGCTTCCGCTGAAGCGCAGCGCAGAGGAGTTGTCGTTTGCGTTTTCGGAGCTGCTCGCGCAGCCGCTCAGCCGGCCCGAAGCGGCCGCACGTTTCGAAACCCTGTGGAACGAAGTCAACGACGCCGCGCAGTCATGCGACGACAGCGATGCCGCCTTCACGTACATCGCGTTGCTGCACAGCATGGACCAGCGCTGGCGGTTCCTGAGATCGATGAACTAGCGGGCAAAAACGACCGTGTCCTCCGATCAGCCCGACGACGAGCAGACCCACGCGGCAGCACGGCCGCCCCGCTTCGCCGACGAAATCGAAAAGGACTTTCTGGATCTGCTGATGTCGGGCATTCCGCCCGATGTCGCGCACGACAAGTTCGAGCGGCTGTGGGACGAGACGAACGCCCTCGCCGCATCGTCGATGATGACGGCGCGAGGGCTTCCGTATATCGCGCTGCTCAAGCGCATGCATTCGGCGTTCGCGGAGCGCTATCCGCGCCGAAACGGCTGAGCGCGAATGTCCAGGCAGAGCGGCGGCACGCGCGGCCGCCACGCCGACTTACGACTTCGCGGGGCGCCCCGTCTTGACCGCTTCGAGTTCCTGCACGGCCGCGATCAGCCGTTTGGCCGGCGACACGGCGAGCAGGTTCAGGCCCGCGCGCAGCAGTTCGCTTTTCTTCACCGAAATGCCCGCATCGAGGCAACGCTGCTTGAGTTCGGCGATTTTCGCGTAGTCGGACTTGGGCATCGTAAAGCTGTCGCGGACGACCTTTTCCTTCTCTTTCTTCACGCGCGGCTTTTTCTCGACGGCCGTGGCGGGTGCCGGTGCGGCCTTCGCCGTCTTGACGGCCTTGACTGCCTTCGGCGCCTTTGCAGGCTTCACATTCGCGGCAGGGCTCGCGCTGCCGGCAGGCTTGACTGCCTTTTCCGTCTTCGCGCTCTTTGCCGCTTTCACCGTGCTCGTCGGCTTCGTGACCTTGGCGGTCTGCGTGGCTTTCGGGGTTGCACTGGCTGCTTCCGGCGCGCTCGCGGGCACCTGTTCGACGGGCGCTGCCCGCTTCGCTTCCGTCGTCCGCGAAGCCTTGACTGCCGGCTTTTTCGTTTCCGTAGCCGGTTCCTTCGCGCTCTTCGGGAAGTGGAAGGCCTTCCTGGTGGGTTCCTTGATTCGTGGCGTGCTCATCGTGTTTCCTCGTTAACGGTATAAACAGTATATACGGTTTAACGGACAGTGCTGCTCGCCGTCAAATGCGAAGCATGATGTGTGAAGACGGCGCCCGCTACGCTTCGCGCAGCAACTGCACCGCCTCGCGGCGGCAGGCCTTGCGACGCTCTTTCAGCAACGCAAGGGCCGCGTGCGCCTCGGTCTCGTCGGAGAACAGATTGGTGTTTTCGCGCAACAGCGCAATGCTGGCGGTCACGTCGTTGAGTTCGCCGAAGCACTGCTGCAGCTTCTTGAGACGCTTCAGCGTATGGTCGTGGCCGACGTCGTCGAGCACGGGCCCGAAAAGCTCGATCAGATAGCGAACCTTCTTGCCCGCCTTGCGCACGTCATGGAGCAGCTCATAGTCGGCGCGTTTCGCGCGGGACGCCTTGCGCATCCGCTTTCGCAGCGACTTCTCGGCGACGTGTACGCGCTTCGCTGCAAACTTCTGCAGTGCGTGCCGTTCGGGCGCCGTGTTCAATTCCTTCGATGTGCTTGCAAGCGCGCCATGCAGCACGTTGCGTATATCGGCGTTGACGAGCGTCTCGCGGCTCGTGGCCAGCGCGCGCTCACGCGCTTCGAGCAGGCAGGCGGGTGCGGCGCCCAACGCGCCAGCTTCACTCTCTTCGTTCCTCTCCCCCGCCAGCAGTTCCAGCAGGATGTCCCAGTCGCGCGTCTTACCGGCGGCATCGGCGAGAAAGCGGTACAGCGAGCGCTGCCGCGTGTTTTCCGGCCTGTCGAGCAGCGGACGATACGCCCACCACAACGAGCGCAAACGCCGCAGCGCAACGCGCAGCTGATGCAGGGATTCCGGCGAAGCGTCGGCGTGAATGGAGGCGTTGTGCGAAAGCGCTTCGTCGACGAGCGGCGCAGCGAGGGCGGCGAACGTCGACTCCGCTTGCACTTCGCCGTTGTGTCCGGCGACCTCATGCGTGCGATCGTCGTGTTTCATGGGGCCTCGTATTGGGAGCGACAACAAGATGCCTTGCGATGCATCGATCGATGCAGCACACATCATACGCTTTCCCGATCGCGCCAAAATCGCGTCGTCTGACGCTGCGGCTATCTGTCCTGCGGCAGATGGCGGGCGGCGAAAGTCGGCAGATCCATCACGAGACAGAAGCCCTGGCCTGCTGCGAGCACGCAGTCGCCTGGAACCGCCGCGCGCTCTTCGCGAAGCGGCTTGCGTCGCAGCGCAACGACGCCCTGAATCCAGCGCCGGAATGCGGGCAACGGCCATCCGCACAACGCGACGTCCGCAGCCTGCACTTCCACGTTGTCCTCCTGCAGCCAGCCACCGATGTAGTTGCGCGCGCGTAACTGCAATTGCGGGCTCATGACACTCACATGTCCGCTGCCGTTCGCCACGCTCTCGCCGGGAGCGAGATAGATGAAATAGTGAGGCGCGAGTATCTGCGTACCGGCGACGATATCCTTCGCGCTACGTCCCACGTGACGCGCGGGCAACACGATCTCGCGCGCATCGGGCGCCGTGTGCGCCCGCATCTCTGTCAGCTTGACGCGTAGTGCTTGAATTTTTTGCCTGCAGGCATTCGTCCAGCGCTGTTCGGCATCGTCGAAATCGAGTGCGAGCGTGCTGAGGTCGCCCGTATGCATGGACTTCGCATCCGCGAGCGTGCGCCGCGCGGCGACGATCGCCTTCGGCGCGCTCAGCGAGATGTACCTCGACAGTTCGCGGTCAACGTCATCGTCATCGATCCGGTATTCGAGCAGGCACCAGCGCAATGACGGATCGTTAAGGGCGACGTCGGCGCGCAAGATGCGGCCGCCGAGCGCCGTCGTCGCATAGAGATATTCGACTGCCTTGCGCGTCGTCGGCGCGGGCGGTTGGAGTGCAGCCGGATCGGGCTGTGGGAGATTCAGGGTGTCCATGTTCATTCCTGCGTCGGTGTTCGCATTGCCGCGCGCAGTTTCAATCAACGCACGGTGATGACCCAGCACAGCTAAAACTACGCCACGTCTCCGACGCCTCGCTCGCAGACCAGCACGCACACGGACGTCACGCCTGTCGCGCGCCGCGCGAACGGACAGGCACGCCGGATGCGCTATGCATCCCGTGGACTTCCAAAGGAGGAAATGATGACCATACTTGACCCGAAAACGAACCCGGCACGTGGCGGCGCAGGCATCGTAGGCGGTGGCGTGGGCGAAGGTCCGGGGCCTGAAGTGATGGCTGCGGCAACGCTGGATGGCAACAAGGTCGTCTCGTCGGACGGCGAACACGTCGGCAAGATTTCCGACATCATGCTCGACGTGCGCAGCGGACGCGTCGCCTATGCGGTGCTGTCGGAGGGCGGGTTCCTCGGCATGGGCAGCAATCTGCACGCAATCCCGTGGAGCGCGCTGACCCTCGATACCGACGAGAAGGTGTTCCGCGTCGATATCACCGCGCAACGCATCAAGGACGAACCGGGCTTCGACAAGGATCATTGGCCGTCGATGGCCGACGAGACCTGGGGCACGCAGATGCACCAGTACTACAACCGCGATCCGTACTGGACCACGACGTCGGTGGATCCTGTCGCAGTGCGGGACCCGAGGCTTTGATCCCTGGTTGACGTTGCTCGCCCGTCGTCTAGCCGGGCGAACGCCACTTTAGCTGCCATCGCGGCGGCCGTCCTGACGGACGGCCGCCGCGCATTTTTATGGGAGTGCGACGTTGGACCGAACACGGCATTCCGACACCGGCAATGCGTGAAGTGTTCGTCCGCATCCAACATCGAAGCGTCATCCCGTCGATCCGGATTCAGCTCTACGGCCCGCAGAAGCCCGCCCCGCCTCATTGAAGCGACGCCATCACCATCGTCGGCACGGTCATTGCGCTTGTTGGCCGTGTCAAACAGGAGCAGGACATGATGCGCCACTATCCGGATGCAGCCGAATCGAAATCGATCCGCACGACGACCATCGTCGCGATCGCCGCGCTCGCCCTCATCGCGGCTTGCGGGACTGGGATTGCGGCACTTTTCGGGCTTCTGCCCGAATCAGAAAATGTCGCCGTCACCGCGACCACGATACCGCTGGTCGATATCTGGCGAAATGAGCCAAGCGCCCCTATCCGGCCGCAGTCCGACAACGGGGATTCGGGAACGTCCGTGGAGCAGTGACCCGGCACGGTCGACGCGACTCGCATCGACCGTTTCGCCCTCAGCAGGCCCCCGTTTCACGACATATTTCCCCTCCGCATCGTCCCTGCCAGTTACAAACGCGCGGCGAACCGTCGGAAATAGATCCGGCGAAACGTCGTCGCGTTCTCCCACAGTCCCGATAGAGCGGACCCAATTACGTGTGAAAAGCACAAATCGAAAGCACAAAAAAAAGGCGCCATGTTTCCATGGCGCCTTCAAAAAGTTCTAGCCATTCCGAGGGCCGTGCTAGAACCTGAGAGACGGTACTGAAATACTGCTTGGGAAGCGGCGCCGCAGCGACTGCATCTGCTTGAGACACGCGCGCGATTACTGCTCGCTTTCGAAATATAGTTCCATTTTTTATGGTAATGCTGACTAAGTCAAGCAAAATTTAATCGCCGCGGACTGCTTAAAAATTACAGTCCTATACAATGAATCATCGTAGGAAAAAGGGACTTAGGCCTTGCTGAGAGAGGGCCTGGGGCGCTTTACTGGAGCCTCCATCCTGAAGCGCGTTCCATAATATTGAAATAACGTTTCATAAAAACCACATGAACCAGTCATCGACGCGCCCGGCCGTCATGGATCCCGCAAAGGAAAAAGACGGTTCCGGCGACGAGGTCACCGCGCTCGCGCGCGGTCTGACGGTGCTCCGGCGGGTCGCAGCCGCCGACGCCCCACTGTCCAACCGCGAACTGACCGAACTGACGGGCATTCCAAAACCGACCGTCTCCCGGATCACCGCGACCCTGGTGAGCGCCGGCTTTCTGTTCCGCCTGCCCGACAGCGAGCGTTTCGTGCTCACGTCGTCCGTGCTGGAGTTGAGCAACGGCTTTCTGCGCAACTTCGACATCCGCGCCCGCTCGCGGCCTTTCCTGATCGAACTGGCCGAGCGGACCTCGCTGTCCGTGCACCTCGCCGTACGCGACCGGCTCGAAATGGTCGTCATCGATGCGATCAAGCCGCGCTCCGCCGTGCTGGTGTCGCGCCTCGACGTCGGCTCGCGGATGGACCTGAGCCGCACCGCCGTCGGCCGCGCGTATCTGGCGGCGCTCACCGACACGGATCGGGAAAAGCTGCTGATCGGCTTGCAGGCCGCTGCCGGCGACGACTGGGGTAACATCAGCGCCCGGCTCGACGCGGCGCTGCGCGAAACGACCGCGCAAGGCTTCGCGATCGCGACGGGCGAATGGCACGAAGGGCTCAATGCGATAGCGGCCGGCTTCATCGGGCCTTCGGGCGAACGTTACGCGGTCAATTGCGGCGGCTCCGCGCATCAGTGCCCGCGCGACTGGCTCGTGTCGCGCGCAGCACCGGCGCTGCTCGAAACGATCGACCGGATCGTCCACGAGATCGGCGGCACGCCGGGACGCCGGCTCGACGCCTGAGCACGGCGGGCCGCAGCTGCACGGTGCAGCAGCCAGCCAATGAGAAAACCGACATCCCGCTGACGCACGGCTTTCGATCGCGCGAAAACTGTGTAACGGTCGTAATCCGCCGAAAAATACGCCGCTGGACTGTAACTCGGCCCGGGACGTAGCATCATGCTTTCCCGCGCGCCCGGGGAAGCTGCCAGTCTCCCGCGCCCCGCCTGCGCATGCGCATCGGCGAAGCGCCCGGCAACGGCGCGGCGGCGGGCACCAGCACGGCCAACAGGGAGGAGCCGTCAATCAGGCCAGTCACGTGTCTGGCCGCCAACGCGGCCGCCGTCACGTCACGGTCATCGCGATGAATCACGCATCAACTAGCATCGCGCAGGCATGCGCGATCAACACCAGGCGGCGCCCGGCGATACACGGCCGCGCATCGCACGTTGACGCCAGCACGTTTGCCCCAACACGTTTGCCCTATTAAGCCAGTCACCTGATCGAACGATGGACGAACAAAAAAAGCAGCCTGAAGCTTCACGTAACACCGCCCCCGCCAGCCCGCCTCCCGGGCGCGATCCCGGTCCTGGTCCTGGCGCCGTCAAGCGGCATCGCGGGCGCACGATCGCGCTGATCGTCGCCGTCGTGGTGATCGCCGGCATCGTGCTGGTGCGCTGGCATCCGTGGAGCAAGAACGCTGACGGCGCGAGCGCGGCAGCGGGCGCCAGCGGCGCGCAGGCGGGACGTGCCGGCGGCGGGGGCCGTCGCGGCGGCGCAGGCGGCGCGAACCAGCCGCAACCCGTTCACGTGGCGACCGTGAAGCAAGGCGAAATGCCCGTCGTGCTGAATGCGCTCGGTACCGTCACGCCGCTCGCGAACGTCACCGTGCGCACGCAGTTGACGGGCACGTTGCAGACGGTCGCATTCCAGGAAGGTCAGATGGTCAAGAAAGGCGATCTGCTCGCGCAGGTCGACCCGCGTCCGTATCAGATCAGTCTTGCGAATGCCGAAGGCACGCTCGCCAAGGACACGGCGCTTCTGCAAACCGCCCGTCTCGACCTGAAGCGCTATCAGACGCTGCTGTCACAAGATTCGATTGCGAGCCAGCAGGTCGACACGCAAGCGTCGCTCGTCAAGCAGTACGAAGGCCAGGTCAAAGCGGATCAGGCGAACATCGACACCTTCAAGCTCGATCTCACCTACGCGCGCATTACGGCGCCCGTCTCCGGCCGCGTCGGCCTGCGCCAGGTCGACGCCGGCAACTACGTGACGCCGGGCGACACGAACGGCGTCGTCGTGATCACACAGTTGCAGCCGATCAGCGTGATCTTCACGACCTCGGAAGACAACCTGCCCGCCATTCTCAAAGGCATGCGCGCGAACCAGAAGATGTCGGTGACGGCGTACGACCGCAGCAACACGACGTCGCTCGAAGCCGGCTATCTGGAAACCATCGACAACCAGATCGACACCACCACGGGCACCGTGAAGCTGCGCGCGACCTTCCAGAACAACGAAGGCCTGCTGTTCCCGAACCAGTTCGTCAACACGCGCCTGCTCGTGAACGTCGTGAAGGACGCCGTGATCGTGCCGACCTCGTCGGTGCTGAACGGCTCGATGGGCGCGTTCGTGTATGTCGTGAAGCCCGACAACACGGTGACTGTGCGCGCCGTGAAGGTCGGCCCCGTCGACGGCGAGCGCACCAGCATCGCGTCCGGCCTGCAGGTGGGCGAGCGCGTCGTGATCGACGGCTCGGACCGGCTGAAGGAAGGCGCGAAGATCACCATTCCCGCCGATCGCCCGCGTGGCGCGTCGGGGGCTTCGGGCGCATCTGCGGCCCGCGCGGCTTCGGGCGCGTCCGGTGCGATGGGTGCCTCCGGCACGCATCGTCACCGGCACGCGTCACAGACGTCGGCGGAATAAGGCACGGCTGAAACCGCATGAATCCATCCCGCGCTTTTATCCTGCGCCCGGTCGGCACCGCCCTTCTGATGGCGGCGATCATGCTGGTCGGGCTCGTCGCACTGCGTTTTCTGCCGCTGTCCGCGCTGCCCGAAGTCGATTACCCGACCATCCAGGTGCAGACGTTCTACCCGGGCGCGAGCCCCGATGTGATGACGTCATCGGTGACGGCGCCGCTCGAACGCCAGTTCGGGCAGATGCCGTCGCTGAACCAGATGTCTTCGCAAAGCTCGGCCGGTTCGTCGATCATCACGCTGCAGTTCAGTCTCGACCTGCCGCTCGACGTCGCCGAGCAGGAAGTGCAGGCGGCCATCAACGCGGCGGGCAACCTGCTGCCGTCCGACCTGCCCGCGCCGCCTATCTACGCTAAGGTCAACCCCGCCGACGCGCCGATCATCACGCTCGCGATCACCTCGAAGACGCTGCCGCTCACGCAGATCCAGGACATCGCCGACACGCGCCTCGCGCAGAAAATCTCGCAGGTCGCGGGCGTCGGTCTCGTCAGCCTGTCGGGCGGCCAGCGCCCTGCCGTGCGCATCCAGGCCAATCCGCGCGCGCTCGCGTCGTACGGGCTGAACCTCGACGATCTGCGCACCACGATTTCGAACCTCAACGTCAACACGCCGAAGGGCAACTTCGACGGCCCGTCGCGCTCGTACACGATCAACGCGAACGACCAGCTGACGGACGCCGACGCATACAAGAGCGCCGTCGTCGCGTACAAGAACGGCCGCCCGGTGATGCTGACGGACGTCGCGACCATCGTGTCCGGCGCGGAGAACACCAAGCTCGGCGCATGGGTCAACAGCACGCCGGCGATCATCCTGAACGTGCAGCGCCAGCCTGGCGCGAACGTGATCCAGGTGGTGGACAGCATCAAGAAGCTGTTGCCCACACTCCAGCAGTCGCTGCCCGCCGCGCTCGACGTGCAGGTCGTCACCGACCGCACCACGACGATCCGCGCATCCGTGCGCGACGTGCAGTTCGAACTGCTGATGTCGGTCGTGCTGGTCGTGCTGGTGATGTATCTGTTCCTCGCCAACATCTACGCGACCATCATCCCGAGCCTGTCGGTGCCGCTCTCGCTGATCGGCACGCTTGCCGTGATGTACCTGTGCGGCTTCTCGCTGGACAACCTATCGCTGATGGCACTGACGATCGCCACGGGCTTCGTGGTCGACGACGCCATCGTGATGATCGAGAACATCGCGCGCTATGTCGAGGAAGGCGAGTCACCGTTAGAAGCCGCGCTCAAAGGCTCGAAGCAGATCGGCTTCACGATCATTTCGCTGACGGTCTCGCTGATCGCAGTGCTGATCCCCCTGCTCTTCATGGGCGACGTGGTAGGACGCCTGTTCCATGAGTTCGCGATCACGCTCGCCGTGACTATCGTGATCTCGGCCGTCGTGTCGCTCACGCTGGTGCCGATGATGTGCGCGAAGCTCTTGCGCCACACGCCGCCGAAGGAAAGCCACCGATTCGAAGCGCGCGCGCACGCGGCCATCGACTGGGTGATCGCGCGCTATGCCGTCGCGCTCGAATGGGTGCTCGACCGGCAGCGCTCGACGCTCGTCGTCGCCGTGCTCACGCTCGTGCTGACGGGCGTGCTGTACGTCTACATTCCGAAGGGCTTCTTCCCGACGCAGGACACGGGCGTGATCCAGGCCATCACGCAGGCGCCGCAGTCGGTGTCGTATGCGTCGATGGCCGAGCGCCAGCAGCAGCTCGCCGCGGAGATCCTGAAGAACCCGAACGTCGAGAGCCTGACCTCGTTCATCGGCGTGGACGGCAGCAACATCACGTTGAACAGCGGCCGCATGCTGATCAACCTGAAGCCGCGCGACGACCGGGACGCGACCGCGAGCCAGGTGATCCGCCAGTTGCAGCGCGACACGTCGCACATTCCGGGCGCGACGCTCTATATGCAGCCAGTGCAGGATCTGACCATCGATTCGACCGTCAGCCCGACGCAATACCAGTTCATGCTGACCGATCCGAATATCGACGAATTCGCGACGTGGGTGCCGAAGCTGATGGACCGCCTCGCGCAGTCGCCTGAAATCGTCGACGTCGCGACCGATCTGCAGAACAACGGCCAGTCGGTGTATGTCGAGATCGACCGCGCGTCGGCGGCCCGCTACGGCATCACGCCCGCCACGGTCGACAACGCGCTCTACGACGCATTCGGCCAGCGCATCATCTCGACGATCTTCACCCAGTCGAACCAGTACCGCGTGATTCTCGAAGCGCAGCCGACCATGCAGCACTACACGGAGTCGCTGAACTCGATCTATCTGCCGTCGTCGACGTCGTCGGGCGGACAGGTGCCGCTCAACTCGATTGCGAGCTTCCACGAGAAGCCCGCGCCGCTGCTCGTCACGCACCTGAGCCAGTTCCCGGCCACGACCGTCTCGTTCAACCTCGCACCGGGCGCGTCGCTTGGCGAAGCCGTGAAGGCGATCCAGCAGGCGGAAAAGGACGTCGGCCTGCCGGCCTCGTTCCAGACGCGCTTCCAGGGCGCGGCGCTCGCGTTCCAGGCGTCGCTGTCGAACGAGCTGTTCCTGATCCTCGCCGCCATCGTCACGATGTACATCGTGCTCGGCGTGCTGTACGAGAGCTTCGTACATCCCATCACGATTCTCTCCACACTCCCGTCGGCAGGCGTCGGCGCGCTGCTTGCGCTGCTCGTCACGGGCCACGATCTCGACATCATCGGCATCATCGGTATCGTGCTGCTGATCGGTATCGTGAAGAAGAACGCGATCATGATGATCGACTTCGCGCTCGAAGCGGAGCGCGAGCACGGCAAGCCGCCACGTGAAGCGATCTATCAGGCGTGTCTCCTGCGCTTCCGCCCTATTCTGATGACGACGATGGCGGCGCTGCTCGGCGCACTGCCGCTGATGCTCGGCACGGGCGCGGGTTCGGAGTTGCGCCGCCCGCTCGGTATCGCAATTGCCGGTGGCCTGATCGTCAGCCAGCTGCTGACGCTCTTCACGACGCCCGTGATCTATCTCGGCTTCGATTCGATTGCGCGGCGTCTGCGCGCGCGCTTTCATCGTGAAGGTCATGGCGACGGTCCGACCCGGCCGCCCGCCACCGACGCCGACGTCTGAATGAAGAGGCCGAACCGATGAACCTGTCGCGCCCCTTCATTCAACGCCCGGTCGCCACCACGCTGCTGGCTATCGGCATTGCGCTGGCGGGTCTCTTCGCATTCGCGAAGCTGCCCGTCGCGCCCTTGCCGCAGGTCGATTTCCCGACCATCTCGATTCAGGCGAGCCTGCCGGGCGCGAGCCCGGAGACGGTCGCGACCAGCGTGGCCAGTCCGCTCGAACGGCATCTCGGCACGATCGCCGACGTCACCGAGATGACCTCGTCGAGTTCGGTCGGCTCGGCGCGCATCACGATGCAGTTCGGCCTGAACCGCAACATCGACGGCGCCGCGCGCGACGTGCAGGCGGCCATCAACGCGGCGCGCGCCGACCTGCCCGCCAGCCTGCGCTCGAACCCGACATACCACAAGGTCAATCCCGCCGACGCGCCGATCCTGATTCTCGCGCTCACGTCGAAGACGATGACGGCGGGCCAGCTGTACGACTCCGCAGCGACCGTGCTGCAGCAGTCGCTGTCGCAGGTGGACGGTGTCGGCGAAGTCGATGTGAGCGGCTCGGCGAACCCGGCCGTGCGTGTCGAACTGGAGCCGCAGGCGCTGTTTCACTACGGCATCGGTCTCGAAGACGTGCGCGCGGCGCTCGCGTCGGCGAATGCGAACAGCCCGAAAGGCTCGATCGAGTTCGGCCCGAACCGCGTGCAGCTCTACACGAACGACCAGGCGAAGAAGGCCTCGCAATACAAGGACCTCGTGATCGCGTATCGCGATGGCGCCGCCGTGCATCTGTCCGATGTCTCTGAAGTCGTCGATTCCGTCGAAGACCTGCGCAACCTCGGCCTGATGAACAACGAGCGCTCGGTGCTGGTGATTCTCTACCGGCAGCCGGGCGCGAACATCATCGAGACGATCGACCGCGTGAAGGCGATGATCCCGCAGCTGAAGGCGTCCCTGCCCGCTGCTGTCGAAGTCACGCCGACGGCCGACCGCTCTACGACGATCCGCGCGTCGCTGAAAGACACGCAGTTCACGCTGATGATCGCCGTCGCGCTCGTCGTGATGGTCGTGTTCCTGTTCCTGCGCAACTGGCGCGCCACGCTGATTCCGAGCGTCGCGGTGCCGATCTCGATCATCGGCACGTTCGCGGCGATGTACCTGCTCGACTTTTCGATCGACAACCTGTCGCTGATGGCGCTGACCATCGCGACGGGCTTCGTGGTCGACGATGCGATCGTCGTGCTGGAGAATATCTCGCGGCATATCGAGAACGGCATGCCGCGCATGAAGGCGGCCTTTGTCGGCGCGCGCGAAGTCGGCTTCACGGTGATGTCGATCAGCATCTCGCTGGTCGCCGTGTTTCTGCCTATCTTGCTGATGGGCGGGATCGTCGGGCGGCTGTTCCGCGAGTTTGCGCTGACGCTGTCGCTGGCCATCGGTGTCTCGCTGATCGTGTCGCTGACGCTCACGCCGATGATGTGCTCGCGCCTGCTGTCCGAGCCGCACGAAAAGAAACAGGAAGGCCGTTTCGCGCGCTGGCTGGAGCGCGGCTTCGACTGGATGCAGCGCGGCTACGAGCGCACGCTCGGCTGGTCGCTGGCGCATCCGCGGCTGATTCTGCTCGTGCTGATCGCGACGATCGGGCTGAACGTGTATCTGTACATCATCGTGCCGAAGGGCTTTTTCCCGCAGCAGGACACGGGGCGGCTGGTGGGCGGCATACAGGCCGATCAGTCCACGTCGTTCCAGGCGATGAAGGTGAAGTTCTCCGAGATGATGAAGATCGTCCAGGCGAACCCGGCTGTGGACAGCGTGGTCGGCTTCACGGGCGGACGGCAGACCAATTCGGGCTTCATGTTCGTGTCGCTCAAGTCGAAGAGCGAACGGAAGATTTCCGCCGATCAGGTGATCCAGCAGTTGCGCGGGCCGCTGTCGGACGTCGCCGGCGCGCGCACGTTCCTGCAGGCGGTGCAGGACATTCGCGTGGGCGGCCGGCAGTCGAACGCGCAATATCAGTTCACGCTGCTGTCCGACACCACCGCCGATCTTTATAAATGGGCGCCGATTCTGACGGAAGCGCTGCAAAAGCGCCCCGAACTCACCGACGTCAACTCCGACCAGCAGCAAGGCGGTCTGGAAGCGATGGTGACGATCGACCGGGCGACGGCGGCGCGTCTGAACATCAAGCCCGCGCAGATCGACAACACGCTGTATGACGCGTTCGGCCAACGGCAGGTGTCGACCATCTACAACCCGCTGAACCAGTATCACGTCGTGATGGAAGTTGCGCCGAAATACTGGCAGAGCCCTGACATGCTCAAGCAGGTGTGGGTCAGCACGTCGGGCGGCAGCGCGAGCGGCTCGCAGTCGACCAACGCGACGGCGGGTACGGTCACCTCGAGCGCGACGTCGAGTGCATCGTCGGCTGGAACGGGCGGCACGACGTCATCGAGCGCCGCCGCCGTCGCAGGCGATGCCGCGCGCAATCTGGCCAACAACTCGATTGCGGCGAGCGGCAAGTCGAGCGCATCGACGGGCGCGGCCGTGTCGACGTCGAAGGAAACGATGATTCCGCTGTCCGCGATCGCGAGCTTCGGACCGGGCAGCACCCCGCTCGCGGTGAACCACCAGAGCCAGTTCGTCGCGTCGACGATCTCGTTCAATCTGCCACCTGGCAAGTCGCTGTCGGAAGCGACGGACATCATCTACCAGACGATGGCTGAGATCGGCATGCCGGCGACGATTCACGGCAGTTTCCAGGGGACGGCGCAGGCATTCCAGCAGTCGATGTCGGATCAACCGATTTTGATTCTCGCGGCGCTGGCGGCGGTTTATATCGTGCTTGGCATTCTTTACGAGAGCTATATTCATCCGCTGACCATTTTGTCGACGTTGCCGTCGGCGGGGGTCGGGGCGTTGCTGGCCCTGCTGCTCTTCAATACGGAGTTCAGCATCATCGCGCTGATTGCGGTCATTTTGCTGATTGGCATCGTGAAGAAGAACGCGATCATGATGGTCGATTTTGCGATCGACGCGTCGCGGCAGGGGCTTTCTTCTCGTGATGCGATTGAGCAGGCTTGTCTGCTGCGCTTCCGGCCGATCATGATGACCACTTGCGCCGCGTTACTCGGCGCGCTGCCGCTCGCGTTTGGGCGCGGTGAAGGGGCGGAGCTGCGCGCTCCACTCGGCCTCGCTATTGTGGGTGGGCTTATTGTGAGCCAGATGCTCACGCTCTATACCACGCCCGTTGTTTATCTTTATATGGATCGGATTCGGGTTCGGTGGGAGAGAAGGCGTAATCGAGGGGCTGCGGCTTCAAGTGCGTAAGGGTTGGTTTTTTTGTCTGCGACGCTGGGTGGGGTTTTTTGGGGTTTTTTGGGGTTTTTTGGGGTTTTTTGGGGTTTTTTGGGGTTTTTGGGGTTTTTGGGGGTTTTCGCTGGCATCCGCGTGATGTTATTGGTTCGCAAGCGTTGCCCCTGTGCGGGGCGGCACCTACTTTTCTTTGCCGCCGCAAAGAAAAGTAGGCAAAAGAAAGCGGCTCACACCGCCAGCACGTGTTCCTATCCACGGGCCCCCAACGTCCCCACGCTTCACACGGCAGTGCCCGGGCTGCTACCCGTTGCCAACGCTTCGAATGAACGCCTCACCCACTTCAAACACCCATACAACGGCAGGCGGCAGCGAATGGTATGTGCCGCCCAGGTGGCAAACTGTGTGCAGGTTGTCGCGTCGTAAAGGGTAGTGCTCTTGCACGCTGGGCGCGTGTGCTATCGGTCCGAAGTGAGACGTGTGGAGCACTCGGGCCGACACACAGTTTGCCACCTGGGCGGCCGTGGACTATCTGGCGCGGCAACCTGTAACGCGGGAGCGTGAAGCGGGTGAGGCGCACGGAGAGAACGTTGGCAACGGGCGCGGACTGGCGCGTTGCCGTGTGAAGCGTAAGAACCTGTGGGGACCCTCAGGCAAACACTAGAACTGGCGGTGTGAGCCGCTTTCTTTTGCCTACTTTTCTTTGCGGCGGCAAAGAAAAGTAGGTGCCGCCCCGCACAGGGGCAACGCATGCCAACCAATAACATCACGCGGATGCCACCGCAAAGGCCAAACCCCAAAACCAAACCCCAAAACCAAACCTTAAAGCTTCTGCGCCATCGCGAGATCAAATATCCTGACCCACTGCCGAGCCTCGCGCTCGGACCCAACCGGTAAGCGCCACTCGGGATGCGCCACGTCCTTCACATCGAGCTTGACCTGCCAGCGCTCCCCATCCCGCACTGGCTGCGCGCCACGAAGATCCGCAAAAATATACGAGCCCCGCAAACCGGCGACCTGCACGTCACACAACCGCTTCCCCGCCGCGAGGCGAACCCCACCCCACTCACCTTTGAGTTCATGAGTCCAGTCGCCGTCGCGAATATTCGCCGACACTTCCTTATGCCGACGCCACCACCAGGCAAGCGCCGCAACCACCAGCGCGGCAAAGAGAATCGCCACACCCACGGCCACGCCAAGCCCAAAATGCGCGGAGAGCGCATGAAACGCCTGCACGCAGCCATAAATCAACGCAATCAGAGCAAACAGCGCAACGACGATAGGCATGGCAACGAGTCCCGCGAAGGCAGGCGCGATATCTAAAGCCTAAGCAACAACACAGCAACCAGATACCGCACAGCGTAAAAGGAAAACATCGACCGACGCCCGCGCAGGGCTACTTATGCGTCGCAGCCCACTCCTTGAGCGCCTGCATCGTATTCTCGACGTGTTTGTCCGGCGAAAGGCTCGTGTACTCGTAAATGATCTTGCCGTCAGGCGCAATCACATACGACACACGGTTCGCCATCGATGCATGCATCGGCAGCCCCGCGTCGTATGCATTGATGACCTTCGAGTCGGGATCGGCCGCGACGGGGAACTTGCTGCGGCATTCGCTGACCGAGAACTTCGTCAGCGTGTCGATGTTGTCGTGCGATACGCCAATCACAGTCGCACCGTACTTCTTGTATTCGTCCACAGCTTCGGCGAATTCGTGCGCCTCGATCGTGCAGCCCTTCGTGAACGCTGCCGGATAGAAGTACAGCACCACAGGGCCCTTCTTCAACGCGTCGGCAAGCGCATAGGTGTACGTCTTGCCGCCCAGCGATGCCTGCGTCGTGAAGTCCGGCGCATTGTCGCCAGGCTTGAGCGTCGCGGAAGCCGTCAACGCATACAGCGACATCCCCGCGCACAGCACAGCTGCCAGCGCGAACGGCACAATCTTTAGCTTCATGTCGAATCCTCGAATCGTAAGCGCACGATGCCCGTGCAACGCCTCGCGACGCTATGCCTTACAACATGAAGCGTCGAGGCCCCAAGCTTGCGCTCCCTATTGGACCACGTTTGACGATTGCGCGTCGTCAGCCGGACAAGACCGCCGCATAAGACGCGCGCCGCGTTCGCCAATCAGTCGCCCAGGTGCGCGCCGAACCATGCCGCTGCCGACAGATTCAGCTCGGCCAGCACGATCGGCGTGAGCGCGCCGAATTCTTTCAGCGACTGCGCGCTCGCCACAGCAGCCGCATCCTGCGCCTCGCCTGCCGCTTCCGCGATGCTCAGCAGCGCGCCCATCTGCCCCGCGCGTTCGACGATCGCATCGCGAATCATCGGCGACAGGTCGAGCGGATCGAGTGTCGCGTCCGGCGTCGAATCGACGAGCACATGCACCAGCGAGAACACACCCGTCAGGAACGCGGCGTCGGCAAACGCCTCGTCGTTCGGGCGAATCCAGCGCGCCGCCAGCTCCATGAAGCGCGCACGCGTCCCCGCCAGTTGCACGAGCGGATCGGAGCGCCACGGCAGGTCGCCGCCGCCCGCGTACAGCAGCAGTTGCGCCCAGCGCGCGATCTGCCGCGTGCCCGTCGCGATGATCGCCTCGCGCAGCGATGCGATGTTGCGCCCGAGGCCGAATGCGCTCGAATTGACGAGCCGCAGCAGTTGCATCACGACATTCGGATTGCGCTTGAGCTCGTCTTCGAGTTCGACGATGCCCGCGTCGCGCGCGAGCAGTGCGAGCAATCGCAGCAACGAGGTGCGCGACGAGCGCGTACGGCGCGCCGACAACACCTGCGGCCGCGCGAAGAAATAGCCCTGGAAGAGATCGAAGCCGAGATCGCGGGCGAGCGCGAAGTCTTCACGCGTCTCGACCTTTTCGGCTATCAGCGTCTTGCCGTAACCGGCGAGCGTCTTTGCGAGAGCCGGCAGTTGCGTGCGGTCGGTCTGCAGGAAATCCACCTTGACGATATCCGCGTACGGCAGCGCCGTGAGCAGGTTCGGCGACAGCTCGCATACGTCGTCGAGCGCGACGCGAAAACCCGCGCGGCGCAGGTCGGCGATGCGCGCGATGAGCCGCTCGTCGAACTGCACCGTCTCGAGAATTTCGAGCACGAAGCGCTCGGGCTCCATCAGATGCACGATGTCGTCGAACAGCAAATCGCGGCCGATGTTCACGTAGCCGCGATGCGTGCCAAGTACGGAAGGCACACCGATGCCGCCGATCGTGCGCACCACCACCTGGGCGGTGGCCTGCGCGTCGTCGGAAACCTGCGCGTAGTTTTGCGCGCTGCCGCGAAACAGCAGCTCATAAGCGTGCAGCGCACCGTCACGGTCGAGAATAGGCTGACGCCCGACATAGACGAACTGCGCCGATGAGATCGCCTCGTCCTCTTCGCCTGCTTGCGCAAACGTTTGGGGGCGGCCGGCTTCGTCGTTTTGAAACGGATCAGACATGTTTGACGGCTGCTTGGATTCGGAAAACGGCTTGCTTGCGGGGTCGCCAACTCGCGCCCCATCAGGGGAATAACGGAGCGCGTTCGCCGCCACTTTAGCGGAATCCACCGGCGATGCACAGGCATCCGGGGTAGCCGCGAATCCTTACCATATGTTATGGCGCTTTTTATGTCTGAAAGCTAAAGATTCCGCCGCAAACGTCGTTATCCCGTTCTGATGGACGGCCTCGCGCCTGCCCCGATCGGTCGGATGGCGGGCGCTGCAAGGCCGTCCAGCCTCAAGACGAACCGGGTAGTCAGCGATACACATGGAAGCGACCAGGATCACCCCAGCCCGCCGGGGCTTGCTGCGCACGGCAATCGACCGGTTCCGCGCGGCCCGTCAGCCTGCGCGCGCGACGGTTGCACCGGCCTCGCCAGGTGTCCCGCACGGGCTCGAACAGGCCGCGCACGCCGTCGACTTCCTTGCGCACGTGGCGCGCAATCTCACCTTTCTGTATGTCTCCGAGGCGAGCCTGCGCTTCATTGGCTATCACCGAGAGTATCTGCAAACCGTCACGCTGCACGAACTCGTCGCGCCCGGCGACGTCGCCCGACTCGACGCTGCGCTGCGCCGCGCCGACGAAAGCGGCGCCGTCGAGAAAATCACGCTGGATCTGATCAAGTCGCTGACCTACCCCGTGCCCGTCGAGCTGCGCATTGCCCGCAACTGTCACGACGGCATCGAAGGCTATGCGATCGCCGGCTTCGACGTGTCGAGCTGGCGCGCGACGGAGGCCAGCCTCAAGCATCAGCTGCATCACGACAACCTGACGGGGCTCGCGAACGTGCCCGCCCTCGTCGAAGAAATGCGTCACGCGCAGCAGAAGGCGGACGCGACGGGCAAGTCGGCCGCCCTGCTGCTGCTCGATCTCGACGACTACCAGCGCGTGAACCGCGCGCTCGGCTACGACGCCGGCGACGAGATGCTGCGCGACACCGCGCGCCGCCTGTCCAACATGACGACGCAAGGCGAAGTGATCGCGCGTATCTCCAGCGACGAGTTCGCGATCCTGCTGCCGCCCGCGCACGCGCGCGCCGACACCGCGATCGCTGCCGAAGCACTGGCGCGGCGCCTGTTGACGGCGATCCAGCAGCCGTACACGTTCAACCGCCAGCCGGTGCATCTGTCGGCGAGCGTCGGCATCGCACTGTATCCGGACACGCAGCACGCGGGCGAATCATCCGAGCCCGCGCCGCGCGACAGCCAGCTGTTGCGCTGGGCGGACCATGCGCTGGCACGCGCAAAGGCGGCAGGCGGCAACACGCTCGCGTTCTACGTGCCCGACGACAGTCCCGCCGACGCCGAGCGCCTGAAGCTCGAATCGGACCTGTACGACGGCGTGCGCAACGGGGAGTTCTCACTGCACTTCCAGCCGATCACGAGCAGTCAGTCGCACGGCGTGGTCGGCGTCGAAGCGTTGATCCGCTGGCAGCATCCCGTCCACGGGCTCGTGCCGCCGTCGATGTTCATCCCGCTCGCCGAATCCGTCGGCCTCATCAACTACCTGGGCAACTGGGTGCTGAAGGCCGCGTGCATGCAGTTGATACGTTGGGACATACAAGGCATCCGGCTGCAATACGTCGCGGTCAATGTGTCGCCGCAGCAGTTCCGCGACCCGCGCTTCAAGGAAAGCGTGCGCGAGGCGATCGCGCTCACGGGCATCGATCCGCACCGCGTCGTGTTCGAGATCACGGAAAGCCTGCTGATGCACGACCCGCAGCACGCCACGGCGTTGCTCGAAGAACTCACGGGTCTCGGCATCCGCTTCGCCGTCGACGATTTCGGCACCGGCTATTCGAGCCTTGCGTATCTGCAACGCTTTCCGCTCGCGAAACTGAAAATCGACCGGAGTTTTGTGGAGAATCTGCTAACCTCGCGCAACGATCAGGCGATCGTCAGCGCCGTCGTCGGCCTCGCGCAAACCCTCGATCTCGAACTCGTCGCCGAAGGCGTCGAAACGGAAGCACAGCGTGAGCTACTCACCGAGATGGGCTGCGGCCACATTCAGGGCTGGCTCGTCTGCAAGGCACTCCCATCGGAAGAACTCGCACAGCGCTTCGCATCGCGCGCGCTTCACGTGCATGGTGAAGCGTGACTGACATGACGCGTGTTGATATTGGGCACAGTCCACGTCACGACTTGCCACTCACTGGAACTTGTATGGCTCTTGCGGGACTCTCATGCTAAAGGCTGCGCTGCTTGACCGGCTCTGGGCTCGCATGAACGAGCGCGGCGATTTCCCGATGCTGCAGCAGTCGCTCCGCTCGACGATGGCCGCGATGAATAACGATGACCTCGATTTCAGCGCCCTCGTGCAGATCGTGCTCTCCGACTTCGCGTTGACACAGAAGGTCTTGCGTCTCGCGAATTCGGCGATGTACATGGCGTTCGGCGGCAACATCACGACCGTCTCTCGCGCGCTGATGGTGCTCGGCATGGATGCCGTCGGGCATCTCGTCGTAGGCCTGAAGATCGTCGATCACTTTCATCACAGCGTGCCGCGCCGCATCGACGCGAAACTCGAACTCAACCGCACGATGCTGTCGGGCTGCGTCGCCCGCAAGCTCACCGAGCGCGGCGATCTGCGCGACGGCGAAGAGGCTGTCGTCTGCACGCTGATGCGCCAGATCGGCAAGCTGCTCGTGGTGTTCTATCTCGACGCCGAGTGGGACCATATTCGCCGCCAGATCGATACGGGCATGGGCGAGAACGAAGCGTGCGAAACCGTGCTCGGCGTGACGTTCCATGAAATCGGCCTCGAAGCAGCGTCGCGCTGGCGCCTGCCGGAGATGATCCGCATCGGCATGACGGAATTCGATCCGCTGCAGGACGACGAACCGCGCCAGGTGCAATGGCTGCGCGCGATCACGAACTACTCGACGGAAGTCGCGAACGTGCTCACGCAGCCGCATCTGCCTCAGGCACAGCGCGATGTGCGCATCGCCGAGCTTGCGCAGCGCTACAGCCGCACGCTCAACACTGACCCAGAAGTACTCGTCGACATGAGCCTGACGCTCGCCGAAGAAGAGACCCGCGACGGCGTGATGCGCGAGATCTTCGAACTGCGCGCGAATGCCGACGCGATCGCTCGCGAGGCACTCGACCCGGAGTCATGTATCCGTGCCGGCGTGAGCGAATTGCAGGCGCTGCCGAGCGACAGCGGACTCGCGCCCGCGCTTGCGATGGCGTCGGAAACGGTGCTCGCGGGTTTGCAGTTCGAGCGCACTGTCGTGTTCGTGCGCCATGGCAGCGGCATCTTCAAGGCGACGATGGGCTTCGGCGCCAAGATCGAAGCCGCGCTGCCGAAGCTCAGCTTTGCAACGGCCTTCGCACCCGACGTGTTTCATCTCGCGATTGCGAACTCGGTCGGCATCTTCATCGAAAACGCGCGCGATCCGAAGATGCATGCACGCCTGCCGGACTGGTATCGCCGCGCGTTCGAAGGCGTGCATTCATTCGTGCTGCTGCCCGTAGTGCTGGAGAACAAGTCGACGGTCGCCCTGCTCTATGGCGACTGGGCGCATCATGACGTGCGGCGCCGCATCTCGCAGCGGGAAATGGCCGCGCTCAACGAACTGGCGCGCGAGTTGGGACGCTTCTTCGCGCATGCGCCCGTGAGCGAAGTCGAAACGCTCTAACCAAAAACGCGCGCCCTCTTCCATCGACATGCGCGGCTCATCAGTTCGAGCCGCGCATCTCCCGCCTCAATCTTCGATCCGCTCCAATCCCGTCGCCTCGGCGCTGCGGTCGGCAACGCCCGCCCACGCGGCCGACACAAGGCCCATTTGCGCGACGTCGAGCACTTGCAGACCTTCGAGCCGTTCGCACGCGCTTTCGATATCGGCCCATGCGCCGCGTTCGAGCGCTTCGACCACCGTCAGCAACGTGCCCAGCACGCCTTCGCGCAACAGGATGGCGTCGCGGATCGGCTTGGACAGCACGAGCACATTGAGCGTGTGTTCGAGCGAGCCGCCGAACACCGAGTCGACGAACGAGAACACGCCCGTGAGAAACGCCGCGTCGGTTTCGTCGCGCCCCGCCTCGGGTAGACGCTGGACGGCGAGTTCCATGAAGCGCGCACGCGTCGCGGCGAGTTGCAGCAGCGGATCGTCTTCGAGCGCGACCTTGCGGCCGTCCGCGTAGAGCAGCAGCTGTGTCCAGCGCGCGATGCGGTTCGTGCCCGTCGCGTTGATCGCTTCGCGCAAGGTCGTGACCTTGCGTCCCATCGCAAGACCGCTCGAATTGGCGAGACGCATCAGATGCATCACCAGCACCGGGTTCAGCTTCAGCTCGGCTTCGAGCTGTGCGACGGTCGGCTCGCCGCCGAGCAGCTGCAGCAGATTCAGCAGCGCGTGACGCGGCGCGCTGACCTTGCGCGCGGCGGCGCCCTGCGGGTGCGCGAAGTAATAGCCCTGAAAGCGGTCGAAGCCGAGATCGAGCGCCTGCTCGAACACGTCCTGCGACTCGACGCCCAGCGCGATCAACAGCTTGCCCGCCGATTTCAGCACGCTCGCGAACTTCGGCAGCATGGCCTGCGGAATGCGGTGCATGTCTATCTTCACGGCGTCCGCGTACGGCAGCAGGCGCGCGAAGGTGTCGTTGGCCTGCGCAACGTTGTCGATCACGAAGCGATAGCGGCGGCCATGCAATTCGACGATGCGCGAAATCAGTTCATCGTCTGCGACGATGTCGGGCGGCAGTTCGAGCATGAAACGCTCGGCGGGCAGGCTGCGGATCGCGTCGTCGAACAGCAGCTCGCGCGTGACGGGCAGATAACCGGGATGATTGGCGAGCGCCGCGCGCACGTCGGGCTGCAGGAGCGCCTGGATGATGACTGAGGCGGCGCTGGCTTGCGCCTCTGGCTGCCCGGCTTGAGCTTCCTGCTCGCCGGATTCGGCGGCGGGCGCCTGATACAGCTTGAGTTCGAACGCGCACAACATGTTGTCGCGGTTCAGGATGGGCTGACGGGCAAACGAAACGTTTGCGCGCGCGTCCTGCGCAAAGCCCGGAACGTCTTCTGCCTGGCGTTCCTCAGCGACTGCGGTGGTGGTCATTCCGGTCCCCTGTCCGGCCAGCCTTCGCACTTCATTGCTTATGCTGGTCCCATGCAAGTAGTTGCGGCGAAGCGTGGCGCTTCGTGCTCTCGTCTGTTGAGTATCGTTCTGGCGGCTTCATCCGATATGCCTGGCTGCACCCGCAGCATATCGAGCCGTCTTTCCCCGTGCGCAGATTTTAGCGCACGCCGCCATGCGCAGGAGCAAGAACAAGCGAAAAAAGACTGGAAAACAAGGGCAAAAAAAACGGCCGCATGAAGCGGCCGTTTCGACGTTCGGCTCCGGCGCGGCGATCCGCGCCGGATGACGTGCGCATTACTTCAGCGTGACCTTGACGTCGAAATACTTTGCTGCGAGCCGGTCGATCGTGCCGTCGGCTTTCAGTTCCTTGAGCGCCTGGTTGACGGCGTCCTTCAACTGGGCGTCGCCCTTGCGCAGACCGAAGCCGACGCCCGAGCCGAGCAGCTTTTCATCCGACACGGCCGGACCGGCGAATTCGAATCCCGCCCCTTGCGGCTTCTTCAGGAAGCCCTTCGACGCCGCTTCCCCGTCCAGGAATGACGCATCGAGACGGCCCGCGACGAGGTCGGCATAGACCTGATCCTGCGCCTGATACGGAATCACGTCGACACCGAGGGGCGCCCACTTCGCCTTTGCGTAGGCCTCCTGGATCGAGCCTTGCAGCACGCCGACGTGCTTGCCCTTCAGCGATGCCGCTGTCGGCTGCAAACCGCTGCCCTTCTTCGCGATCACCTGGTTGGGGATCACGTAGATGGGATCGGTGAAGTCGATGACGGCACGCCGCTGGTCGGTGATCGACATGTCCGAGTTGATCGCGTTGAACTTGCGCGCCTGGAGCGCGGGGATCAGACCGTCGAACGCGTTCTCGACCCACACGCATTTCGCCTTGAGCTTGGCGCAGACTGCATTGCCGATGTCGATGTCGAAGCCCTGCAGTTCGCCCGCGGGCGACTTCGATTCGAACGGCGCATACGACGCCTCGACGCCGAAGCGGATTTCCCTGATCTCGGCTGCCGATACGTTCACTGCCAGCGTAGCGCCCGTCAATGCGGCGAGCACGGCCATCTTTTGCCAACTCATTTTCATCAAAGCTTTTCCTCAAGAAGTGCCTGTGGCGGAATGCCCCGCCCTGGACGTGCCGCGATCATGGGCACGCCAAAAATACGGTTCAAACGCCGTCGTTCCGTTTGGTGCGGCGCACAAGGCGACGCGAGCGCGGGATTTTACAGGGTCTTGCTCGACCACCTCGTCAAGCCGGCTGATTCTGTGTTGGGTCGTGCGCCTCGCGATGACAGCCCGAATCCGAAAAAATCTGTCGCACCGACGCAATGCCCCTTAGGAAATGAGCCGGCACAGAAGACGTGGCCAGGCGGTTGTGATGCAAATCTGTCGATTGACTCAGAACGACTACAAGACGCCACGCCTGGGGCGCGTCAGGCTACCCGGCGTCGCACGACGACGCAATACGCCTTTAGGCCAATACAACAATTGATTCGGATTGCGTACGATATTTTCATTAAGGATTTCCGCATTACTTCTCTCAAAAAATAACCCTGGCGTCTGACTCATCCCCGGCGACTCCCTTCAAGCATCGATTGCAATGAAACACAGCACGGCCATTCCGCTGACACCCCTGCCGACCAGCGCGGGCGACGTCGACGCCCCGCCATCGGGCCCGCGCTTCAAGCGACGTTTTCACGTGATGGCCAAGCCGACGGGGTCGGCCTGCAATCTCGATTGCACGTATTGCTTCTATCTCCACAAGGAACAGCTGCTCGACCAGCGCCGCGGCGACTTCATGAACGAGCAGACGCTGGCGACGTTCATCCGCCAATACATCGAAGCGCAGGACGGCGAGCAGATCGTGTTTTCCTGGCAAGGCGGAGAGCCGACGCTCATGGGGCTCGACTTCTTTCGCAAGGTCGTCCGTCTGCAGGAGAAGTACAAAAGCGCGCACCAGCGCATTGAAAACAACCTGCAAACCAACGGTACCGCGCTCGACGACACGTGGTGCGCATTCCTCAAACAGCACGACTTTCTCGTCGGCCTGTCGATAGATGGGCCGCGCGAACTGCACGACGCCTACCGCGTCTCGCGCTCCGGCAAGCCCACGTTCGACCGGGTCATGCGCGGGCTCGAATGCATCCACCGTCACGGCGTCGCGTTCAATGCGCTCGCCGTGATCAACCGCCTCAACGCACGCAGACCAATCGACGTCTATCGCTTCCTCACGCGAGAAGTCGGCGCGACTTACCTGCAGTTCAATCCATGCGTGGAGGCGAGGACATTCAAACAGGTCGCGCCGCAATTCTGGGACGAGGCATCGATTCCCGTGGTCGGCAGCGAACGGGCGAAACCGGGCGCAGCGGATTCCGTCGTCACCGACTGGTCCGTCGATCCCGACGACTGGGGCTATTTCCTGAGCCGCACTTTCGACGAGTGGTATCGCGAAGATCTGGGCCGGGTGCTGGTCAACCTGTTCGAGACGGCCGTCGCGCAGACCATGGGCCTGCCCTCGCAGCTTTGCATCACCGCGCCTTTCTGCGGCAAGGGGCTCGCGATGGAGCACGACGGCCGCGTCTATTCCTGCGATCACTACGTCTATCCCGAGTACGAACTGGGCGACATCGCCAGCCACCCGCTTCATCACCTCGCGTTTTCGGAGCGCCAGAAAGCTTTCGGATTCGGCAAGAAGGACACCCTGCCGAAGTACTGCCTGCAATGCCAGCACCTGAACCTGTGCTGGGGCGAATGTCCGAAGAACCGGCTGGTTCGTGCGCCGGACGGCGAGCCCGGACTCAACTACCTGTGCCCGGGAATCAGGCAGTTTCATTCACATGCGGGCCCAAGACTGCGGCAGATCGCCCGCAGCCTCCACGCCGGATAGCCGGGCCGGCCCGTCATCCACGCGCTCCAACACAAAGCGGATGGAAATCCGTTTGCGTCGCCTCCTGCCGTTGCGTTTTAGCAGGAGATATTCAAGTGCAGCACCCATAGCCAACAAGAGCAATCGATGAACAAAAAGACCATGCCTCTCAGGCACATGCTCAAACGCAAGGTCGTCGCGGCGCTGTCCGCGGCGGTCTCCGGATGGCTGGCATTGAGCCCCGCCGCGTACGCAGCCGACACCACCCGGCCGCCGAATATTCTGGTCATCTTCGGCGACGACATTGGTCAAACCAACATCAGTGCCTATGGCAAGGGTGTCGTCGGCTATCAGACGCCCAATATCGACCGCCTCGCGCATGAAGGGATGATGTTCACCGACTACTACGCGGAGAACAGCTCGACGGCCGGCCGCTCTTCTTTCATTACCGGGCAATCGCCGTTGCGCACGGGCTTGAGCAAGGTGGGCATTCCCGGCGCGACGCAGGGGCTGCAGGCGTCGGATGTGACGATCGCTCAGGCGCTCAAGCCGCTCGGCTACGCGACGGGACAGTTCGGCAAGAATCACCTGGGTGACCGCAACGAATATCTGCCCACCGTCCACGGCTTCGATGTGTTCTACGGCAACCTGTATCACCTGAATGCGGAAGAAGAGCCGGAACGCCCGTACTGGCCGAAAGCCAATACGCCGCAAGGCAAGGCCTATGCGAAATATTTCATGCCGCGCGGCGTGATGGATTGCAAGGCTTCGGACCATGATGACGCGACCGTCGATGCGCGTTTCGGCAAAGTCGGCAAACAGGTCTGCACGGATACGGGCCCGCTCACGTCGAAGCGGATGGAAACCATCGACGACGAGACGACAGGCCGCGCCATCGACTTCATGAAAGAACAGGCCCGGTCGGACAAACCGTTCTTCGTCTGGATGAACACCACGCGCATGCACGTGTTCACCCACGTACGCCCGGAGTACAAGGACAAAGGCGGCATGGTCGGCAACACGTACGCCGACGGCATGTGGGAGCACGATCAGGACGTCGGCAAACTGCTCAAGTCGCTCGACGAAATGGGGATCGCCGACAACACGATCGTCGTCTATACGACGGATAACGGCCCGAACCAGTTCTCGTGGCCGGATGCCGCGACGACGCCGTTCCGCAACGAGAAGGACTCCAACTACGAAGGCGCGTTCCGTGTGCCCGCCATGGTGCGCTGGCCCGGACACATCAAGGCGGGAGAGGTGTCCAACGAACTCGTCTCCGGTATGGACTGGTTCCCCACGCTGCTCGCGGCCGCCGGTGACACCGGTATCAAGGAGCGTCTGCTCAAGGGCGCGAGCATCGGCGGGCGCACCTTCAAGAACCATCTGGACGGCTACAACCAGTTGCCGTACCTCGAAGGCAAGCAGGAGAAGAGCGAGCGCAAGGAGTTCTACTACTTCGACGACGACGGCGTGCTCGTCGACATGCGTTATGAGGACTGGAAGTTCGTCTACTGCGAACAGCGCGCGCCCGGCGGCTTTGCGGTGTGGAACAACCCGCTGACCTGTCTGCGTGTGCCGAAGATCTTCAACCTGCGCATGGACCCCTACGAACGCGCCGACGTCGTCTCCGACCAGTACTACGACTGGACGACCAAGAACGTCTATGTGCTCTACGGTGCGATTGCGGAAACAGCGAAGTTCCTCGACACCTTCGTCGCGTATCCGCCCGCGCAGACGCCCGCCAGCTTCACGGTAGACGGCATCCGCGCCGGCGTCGATGCCGAAATCGCGCGCAACAACGCCCGTGCGAAAGCGATGGCCAAAAAGGACGACTAACGCGATCCCGTCTTGCGAGGCACGCGCCTGCCGCGTGCCTCGCGGCCGACGCCGCACCCGGCGCCCGATTCGCGACGCCTGCCCGCGTCGACATCATTCTTCGAAGGCTATGCCTGTGATTAGACCGATCCTGTTGATCATGCTCAGCCTGGCCGCCTCGGGCTGCACGATGCCGCAATCCATTTCCGTGCTCGGCGCGTTTTTTCCGGACTGGCTGTTTTGCGCCATCGCCGGTCTCGTGCTGGCGCTCATCGTGCGCGGCATTCTGATCCGGCTCGGACAGGAGCGCACGTTCGGCCCGCCCGTCATGGTGCAGCCCACGTTGATGCTGCTCTTTTCGCTGCTGGTCTGGCTGGTCTTCTTCTAACGCTGCAATCTCGTCATTCAGAGCCTTCCGATGGCCGTTCGCCCCAATACATTGAAAAGCAGAAAGTGGCCCGCGCTGGCGCTTGCCATTGTCACGCTGGCCCTGCTCGCCTACGTCATCTGGCGCGCGGATACCGCACCCGGCACCGATGACGCCTATGCTCAGGCCGACACCATCGATGTGGTGCCCGAAGTCAGCGGACGCATCGTCGAGATGGCCGTCAGGGACAATCAACGGGTCAACAGGGGCGACCTGCTGTTCCGCGTCGATCCGCGTCCGTTCGCGGACGAACTGGCGCGAGCCAACGCATCGCTCGTCGCGCTCGACAAGCAGATCGCGCTCACGCGGCGCGTGGTCACGGCACAGCAGTACGGCGCCGATTCCGTGCATGCGCTCGTCGAACGGGCCCGCGTCGCGGCGGCGCAAACCGCGGAAACACTGCGGCGCACGCAGCCGCTGCTGGCGCCGGGCTATGTGTCCGCGGAAGACGTCGACCGCGCCCGCACCGCGCAACGCGCGGCCGAGGCCGACCTGACGGCGGCGCGGCTCCAGGCGCAACAGGCCGCCTCGGCCGTCACGGGCGTCGACGCGCTGGTCGCGCAGCGCGACGTGGTTCTCGCCGACATTGCGCTGATGCAGTTGCGCCTCGACATGGCGACGGTGCGCGCCCCGTTCGACGGTCGCGTCGTGTCGCTGAAAACCTCCGTCGGCCAGTTCGCTTCGGCGCTCAAGCCGGTCTTTACGCTGATCGACACGGAGCATTGGTACGTCATCGCCAACTTCCGCGAGACCGAACTGAAGAACATTCGCGCCGGCACACCCGCCACCGTCTATCTGATGAGCGACACGGGCAAGCGCTTCAAAGGCACCGTCGATTCCATCGGCTACGGCGTGCTGCCCGACGACGGCGGCCTCGTGCTCGGCGGACTGCCGCGCGTCCAGCGCAGCATCAACTGGGTGCGGGTGGCGCAGCGTTTCCCCGTGAAGATCCTCGTCGATCAACCCGATGCGGAACTGTTCCGGATAGGCGCGTCAGCCGTCGCGCAGCTAAACCCGCAGGCCGCCAAACAACCCCATTCCTGAGTCCCCGATGAACCTGGCCGACTACATGCCGGAGCGTCTCCGGGCTCTGGCAAGCTTTTTCCGCGAGGAACTGACTGAGGCGCGTCCCGGGCGCGCCGCTCAGGCAACCCAACTGGGGGCGCTCTGTCTGCTCGTCGTGCTGGTGTCGATGACACTGCGAGTGCCGATGATCGCGGTGTCCCTGATCGTGCTGTTTTACGGCGTGCAGCCGAACGCGTTCTTTACGAAAGTCGTTGCCTTCGTATTCGTCGTCGCGACCGTGCTCGACGTCGGCTGCCTGTTTCTGGTGCTCAAATACGCTTACGGTTATCCGCTGATCCGTATCGCGGCGGCCGGCCTGATTCTGCTCGGCAGCATGTATCTGATGCGCGTGAACAAGCTCGGGCTGATGTTTTTCGCGGTTGCGCTGGTGGCCGCGTACGGTCAAACCATTCCCGATTCGCTCGACTTCCCGGAAATTGCAGTACGCGCGTTGATGTGGGCCGTCGTCGCGGGCATGTATCCCGTTCTGCTCATGGTGATCGTGTGCGGCTATCTCATTCCGTCGCGTCCCGTCGCACTGTTGCAGCGAGAATTGCATCGTCAGCTTTCCGATGTATCGGCGCGTCTCGATCAGATGCACGGTGCGCCGATCGATGCACCGGTTGCATCACCCGCCGCCCGCATCGAAAAGGACACGCTGGCGCTGCAAGGGCTGCACACCTTCGCCATTTCCGACGACGCGGCCTACCGTGCGCTCGCGCCGTACTGGAACGCTTGCATCGCCGCCGTCGGCTACCTGCGCGCGACCGCGAACGCGCTTGCCGCACGCCGGCTTCCGATGGGCGATGCCGGACGTGCGCTCGTGAGCAGACTGAAGGACGAAGTGTCGGCGCTGAATGCGTCAGTCGAACAGGCAGTGCCCTATCGCGGCAGATGGATACCGACCCGCGCTGAACGCGCAACCGCCATGACGTTCGGTCTGGACGGCGTGTGCCAAACCTTGCAAGCCCTGGCGCGCTTCGACCTCGGGCAACCCGTGCCGAAGGCTCCAAAGGACGCCTTGTTCGTCCCCGACTCGTTGACGAACCCGGCGTATCTGCGTTTTGCACTCAAGGTGGCACTGGCCGCATCGATCTGTTACGTGTTCTATCACGGCGCGCAGTGGGACGGCATTCATACCAGCTTGCTGACCTGCGTGATCGTCGCGTATCCCAGCACGGGCGCGTCGTTCCAGAAAATGATGCTGCGCTGTGGCGGCGCATTGATCGGCGCGCTGCTCGCGTTGCTCACGACCGTGGTCATCATCCCGCGCCTGGACGGCATCTTCGGCTTTCTGCTGATGCTCGCGCCGATCTTCTTCGCGGGCGCCTGGGTGGCGACGGGCTCCGAGCGCTCTTCGTATATCGGCACGCAGTTCGTGTTCACCTTCGCGATGGCCACGCTCGAAAGCGGCTTCGGTCCATCTACCGATCTCGGCGAGATTCGCGACCGCGCGATCGGCATATTGATCGGCATCGTCGTATCCGCTGTGGTCTACACGTTCATCTGGCCTGAGAGCGAGGCGAATACGCTTCGCCAGAAACTCGCCGATGCGCTGCGCGAAGCGGGCAAGCTCATTCGCCACGCCGAGTGCGCGGGGGGTTCCGAACAGTTGGGCTATCTGCAGCAACGCGTGGCGTGCTGGACCGCGCTCAAGAACTGCGAAGACATGGCCGGGCGCGTGACGCTGGAAGTCAACCTGCGAGCCGGCACGCGGCAAGCGACGTTGCAACGCGCGCGAAACGTTCTGGACGGCTGCCGGCAGATTCTCGATCAATGGGACGTCTTGCGTGACAGCCTCCGCGCCGAAGGGCACGAGCAATCAGATCAGGCATGGGACGCATGGCGTCAGCAGGCAGCCGAGGTGCTCGACGACTACGCGGACCGTTTGGCTGCGCAGCCGCCCACGGCCGCCCCGCCCCGCTTGCCGCCCATTGCGCCGTCCGCCAACGCATCGCCCGCTCTTGCCGCGCAAGCGCGGCGACTGGCCATGCAGATCATCGAACTACCGGACTGGACGCCGGTTGCTTCCGGCATCGACACCGCCGCCGTGCAACCGGGAAAGAGCATTTGACATGACACACACACTCTCTCGCCTCAGACTCGACATACTGATCTGCTGCACAGCCCTGCTGTCAGGCTGCGCGTTGATCCGCAACGATACGGCGCCGCACGCGCAGATTGCGCCCGAGCAGATCCGGCTTGCCGACGACATCCATCTCGCGCACGACGGCTGGCCTGACGCGCAATGGTGGAAGCGTTACGACGACCCGCAACTCGACGCATTGATCGAACGCGCACTGGCAGGTTCACCGACTATCGCGATGGCGCGTACACGTGTCGCCCAGGCGGGTTCTCAGGCGGATCTGCTCCGAGCCGGTACCGGTCTGCAGGTATCCGCGTTCGCGCTCATCAACGAGCAACGCGCATCGGCGAACGGTTTTCTGGGTCCCTATGCGCTGAACCTGCCGCGTCTCGGCATCACCGGTCCGTGGTACACGGAAGGCGCGCTCGGATTGGTCGCGGATCTGAATATCGACTTGTGGGGCATGCACCGTTCGGCCGTCGAAGCCGCGCTCGGCGTGCAGAATGCGCGTATAGCCGAAACGGCCGCTGCGGAACTGGATATCGCGTCGGGCATCGCGCAACTCTACTTCAGCATGCAGACCACCTATCGGCTGCTCGAGTTGCTGCAACAAACGAAGCAGGTGCTCGACTACGCAGTCGACGCACATCAGGGTAAGGTCGAGCACGGACTGGAAGCGAAGGTGCCATTGCACGGCGCACGGGCACAGGTGCTGGCCGTCGACCGTCAGATCGTCGCCGCGCAGGCGCAGACCAAGGCGATGCGCGAATCCATCCGGGCGCTCGCGGGCGCGGGACCCGACGACCTGAACGACATAAAACCCGTGCCGCTGCCGCGCGTGGAAGCGAGCCTGCCCGATACGCTGCAATATGAACTGCTCGCCCGACGCCCGGACCTTCAGGCCATGCGCTGGTATGTGCAATCGTCCTTCAGCCAGATCGATGCCGCGAAGGCCGCTTTTTATCCGAGTCTCGACATCAAGGCGCTGATCGGCCTCGACTCGCTTCATCTCGACAAGCTGTTTCGCAGCGCCAGTCAACAGATCAATCTGATACCGGGCCTCTATCTGCCCGTCTTCGACGGCGGTCGTCTGAACGCGAACCTGCATGGCACGCGCGCCGCCAGCGACATGTTGATCGAGCAATACAATCAGGCGGTGCTCAATGCCGTGCGCGACGTTGCCGTCAGCAGCAGCCGTCTGCAGGCACTCGACGACGAGCGCGCACTTCAAATGGAAAAGGTCGACGCAACCCGCTTCGCGCAGGAATCAGCCGAGGCGCACTACGAGCGTGGGCTCGCAAGCCGTCAGATCGCCACCGAGACCCGCCTGCCCGTGCTGGCTGAACAGATGGCGCTGTTGCTGCTCGACGGACAGCGCCTGACGGAAAGCATCGCTTTGACCAGGGCGTTGGGTGGCGGCTATCAGCGGGCTAGCGGGAATCCCTGAGCCAGGTCCGGGTGAAACTGGATAAATCTTGCATCTGGTTGAACAAGCCCGCGGCATCGTCGACCGTTCCGCCTGAATCTGCCAGTGAGCGCAGAGGCGGACCGGGTTGATGCAGTGCATCGTCCATGCGCTCCTTCTCGCATTTTCGGAATCGGCCGATATCGGTCCTAAGACCGCATCGATATTTTGCGCGGGCGATCCTTGTGCGCCGGTCCACAGCACTGTCCCAAGGCCGCATTCCAACTCCTGCTCACGGCTGCGTCATGCAGCTAGCACTAAAAAAATCTGACATGAACAACACCTTATCCGGTCGCGACGAGCCCAATTGGGGCCTTGTCCGACTCAGGCGGTCCCTGTGCTGCCTGCTACTTGTTCCATACCTTCTGACGGCATGTGGGGGCGGTGACGGTGGCTCACCCGCTGTGCCGCATACCAGCGATGCAGTCGCTGCCGCGTCCGAGCCCGCTGCGCAAGTCGCATCCAGTCACTCTGCAAATTCCAACCAGGTGACGCCTTGGGTAACGGACGCTTTAGCGGCAACACAGACGCTCCCTGCGTCGCCCGTTGCATCGAGCGCGCCCGTCAATTCAGCCCCCGCCACTGCGAAGGCGATGCTTGGCGCGACGGCGGGCATGGCCGTGAGCGACCTCACGCCGCCTACCGGCATTCCTGGCGATGTGGTCACAATCACGGGCGCAGGCTTCACCAATGCCACACGCGTGATCTGGCGAGGCGGGCAGTTGCCATCTCATGATCTGTCTGCCAACCAGATGTTGATCCTGCTTCCGCAGATCAACTCCGCACAGGACCTGAACGGTACCGTGACGCTCATTCGCGAAGACAATGCCCAGGTAACGTCGAACGCCTCGCTCACTGTCCAGGCCCTGCCCCAACCTTCGGCGCTTTCCGTTACTAATGCACACGAAGGCGACCAGGTGCGAATCGACGGGAAATACCTGATTCCGCCGCTCATCAAGTCGATGATGATAGGGGACATGGAATTCCTTCCCACCTCCGCAAACGGTGCAGGCACGCAACTCTTTTTTACGGTACCGAAGGGCGCAACGAGCGGATCGGTCGTGTTGCTCGACTGGAAGGGGCACAGGATATCCGCCGGCACGCTCAATGTCATTCCACCGACGCCTTCGATCGAAATCACCAGCGTACAGTTTTCGCAAGGGCCGTTGTACACGGTCAGCGGTCCCACCGTCGACAAGAACGTCCGGCTCGTCAGTCAGCGTGATCTTCTTGTACGGCTGCGTTTGAAACCCGCTGAATCGCTGGGGCAAATCAAACCCGAGGTGCTGCTGGCGTACGGCAACGACGCTCAGGCGGTGCAGGTCGTTTCGATGGCGGGGCCGGCCACGCTCAGCACAACGTCGGTCGCCGAGAACGACATGGCCAATAGCTACACCTATTCGATTCCGGGCAGCGCGATCGACAAAGGTTTCTTCTTCGCCGTCAAAGTCAGCGACTCGCGATATCCGGACGCAACGAAGATCTTCAATTACACACCGCCCGCGGGCGCGCTCAGCGGGGGCACCTACATTCGCGTACACCTGGTTCCGACCGTAAGACCGGATGGAGTGCGTGCAAAGATCGACCCTGAGCATTTCAAGCGGGAATTGATGGCGGTCTATCCGCTTTCGACGGTCGATGTCGTTGTCGAACCCGACTTCCATTGGACTGTGGGCAGTCAGATTTCCAACGACGACATTCTCGATCTGCTGTCGGACATGAACACGCTGCGTTCGAGTTCCCAGTCGAACAACTATGACTTCTACGTCGGTGTGATGGCCTGCTATTGTTCTTCAGTGGCAGTTTTCCAAGGGCGTGCACTGGTCGTCGCGGATACGTGGTATGGAAGCAATGCGAACGCCGTGACTGAGGCTGCGATGCACGAGATCGGCCACAACTTTGGACGCCTCCATCCATGGGACGATGCGAACTCACCGTACAGAAATGGTGGCGTGATAGGCAGCGGGCCCTGGTTGCCGGAGGTCGGGCCTGACTACAGCCTCTCGTTCGTCGATCCGTCCACCCGCTATGACATCATGTCCTACGACATACCCGATGCCATTTCGCCCTACACCTTCTCCGGCGCATACGACTACTTGAAGGCAAACCTGCCGCTGTCCGCCAAACCGAAGTTGCTGCGCGCCAGTGCGCCGGTAGGCCAGGCGCTCTTCATCACGGGCAGCATCAATCTGGACAGCGGAAAGGCGCGCCTGCGCAAGCCGACGAGTGTGAGCGCGTCGCCGGACACCGTTGCGATGGCCGCAGACTCCACGCCGGGCAGCCAGGATTATGTGCTCGAGATAAACACGGCGACAGGCAGCTATCGCTATCCGCTGCAGCCTAAAACGGTTGTCACCGAACGTAGCGCGCAATCTCTCGCCAGCTTTGAATTGAAAGTCGCGCCCGTGGGACAGATACAGCGTATGCGAGTGCGGCGCGGAGATACGCTCCTGCTCGATCAGTCCAGCATGTAAGGCAAACTGACATCGATGCAGCGTTGAAAAGGCCTCACAGATTGCATCTGTGAGGCCTTTCTGTTTGCACGCCCCATCGCCAGGTCGCTCAACATTGCGGAGGATTCAGATCAGAATCGCGTGCGTCTCGGCCGTCGTCTCGACAACCAGCAGCCCCGCCCGTAATCCGGGTTTCACCGTTGCGTTCGGAAACACGATGCGCTCCTCGTCATGCCGCACGACATAGCGGTAGTCGCCATCGCGCGCGAGGACCGTATCGCGCGTGAACGCCGTGAAATTGGCCACGTCTTTCGCGAGCAGCAACTCGAATGCATCGCTTTGCTTGGTGATCTGATCGATGACGGTAAAGACGCGCGGCAGCGGTAAGGAAGCATCGCCGTGCTCACCGGCAATCAGTTGCCGCAGCGCCGCATCGGCCGAGGCAAATCGCTCAAGATCGTTCTGCCCGAAGGGGCGAACCTTCCCAAGCTCCAGCGTGCAGGCATCCGCGCCGCAAGCCTCGGCAGTGAAATGCGAGTACGTATTGCCCTTGGTGGTATGCAACAGCACCGCCGCGATCCGCGCATCTCGCAGCCATTCGAACATTGCGCGCGACAACGGCGCGCCCGTATGCGGCAGCAGCGCGAACTGCTCGAACACGGAAGCGCGTATCGCAGTGTGCAGATCGATATGCCATCGCGCGCCGGGTGCATCGGATGCTGCAGCGAAAAACTGCTGCGCGATCCGTTCCAGCGCCGCAGCACGCGGCGTCTCGTGGCTCGCGGGCAACTGCGTGTGACGCCCGCTGAAAAGCCGGTTCAGATCGTCGTCGATATAACGGCACGACTCGCGCATCGCCTGCACGTTGCCGAGGATCACCAGCAGCCGGCAAGCTAGCGCCGCGCGTCCCTGCGCGATATCGCGCACCACGAACGACAGCAGCTCGATCGGCGCCGTCTCGTCGCCGTGAATGCCCGCCGACGCCAGCACGCTGCGACCGTCGCCGCCCTGAAATCCGGCGGGTTCGAAAAGCAGCACGCCGTCGTCGATCCATGTCCAGCGCACGCCGTGTGCGCACACGCCTTCGCGCGCATCGTCGGCGGGCCGGTGGCCGGCCAGCGTAAACGCGAGGAAATCGTCGAGCATCGCCGGCACGGACGGATCAGCGCTGGAAGTCATACAGCGAACCCAGACCGAGAATCTGCGTCAGCTCATCGAGCGCCGTGCGCGACTCGACGAGCAATTTCGGATCGGCGAGATCGATCGGCGCGAGGCGGTCGCGATAGTGCGTGTCGATCCAGCTATCGAGGCGCGTGAAGAGTTTGTCGTCGATCCACACGCCAGGCGTCACCGCGCCCCGCTCCGCCTCGTTCAGCACGACCCGCAAGCGCAGGCAGGCCGGGCCGCCGCCGTTCTTCATGCTCTCGCGCAGATCGAACACCAGCACATCGTCGATGGGCGCCGTGCTGGCGACCAGTTCGTCGAGATACGCCGCCACGCGCGGATTCTCACGCGACTCCTGCGGCACGACCAGCACCTGCTTGCTGCTGGTTCCGTCGTTGAGCAGCAGCAACTGGCTGTTGAACAGATACGACGACACGGCGTCGGCGACGCTCACCTGCGCGTCCGGCACTTCGATCACGTTGAACTCGCCATTGAGCTTCGAGAGCTTCGAACGCAGTTCGTCGTACACCGCCTTCTGCTCGACGAACGCGAGCTGATGGCAAAACAGCGTGCGCGCGTTGCCGACCGCGATCACGTCGTTGTGGAACACGCCGGCGTCGATCACTTCGGGCGTCTGTTGCGCGTAGACGGTCGCGTCGTCGGCAAGACCGTGACGATGCGCAACCGCGCGGCTCGCCTCGAAGGTCTGACGCGCCGGATAGCGCTTCGGCTCCGGTCCGCGGCGGTATTCGCTGCGTCCATAAACGAAGAACTCGACGCCCTTCGCACCATACTCCGCGCAGAAACGCGTGTGGTTCGCCGCGCCTTCGTCGCCGAGCGCGGGCGTGCCGGGCAGCGCCTCGTGCACGACGAAGCGCGACGGGTCCGCGAAAATCGCGCGCAGCGTGCGGCGCGTCGCTTCATGCTCGATCGCGCGATGCAGCTTGCTGGTCAGGTTTGCCGGCGTGAAATGCACGCGGCCGTCCTGCGTATCCGCCGACGGGCTGACCGTCGCGGCATTCGCCGTCCACATCGCCGATGCCGAACTCGCCGCCGCGAGCAGTTCCGGCGCGTTCTTCGCAACACGCTCGATCACGCTAGCGTCGTCGCCGGAAAAACCAAGTTCGCGCAACAGACGGATCGACGGCCGCTCCTGTGGCGGCAGCACGCCCTGTTTGAAACCGAGATCCGCGAGCTGCTTCATCTTGCGCAGGCCCTGCTTCGCAGCGGCCTTCGGGTTCGCGACGGACTTCTCGTTGCTCTGCGACGCGACGTTGCCGAACGACAACCCCGCGTAATTGTGGGTCGGGCCGACAAGTCCGTCGAAATTGGCTTCAGTGGCTTGCATCGTCGATCCTTAGAAATGAAGACCCGGCGACACGCTCGCGGGCATTTGCAGTTGCGCGCTTTCGACAGAGGCCATCGGGTAGGCGCAATAATCGGCCGCGTAGTACGCGCTCGGCCGGTTGTTGCCCGAGCGGCCCGTGCCGCCGAACGGCGCCGCCGAAGAAGCGCCGTTGGTCGGCCGGTTCCAGTTCACGATGCCGGCGCGGATCGCGCGCTGGAAGTGTGTCCACAGCGCTTCGTCGTCGGCGAGCAGGCCCGCGGACAGGCCGAACTCCGTGTCGTTCGCACCCGAGATCGCATCGTCGAACGAGTCGTAACGGACGACCTGCGCGAGCGGCCCGAAGTGTTCTTCGTCGGGCAGGTTGGCAACGTTCGTTACGTCGAGAATCGCGGGCGACACGAAGCCCATCTTCGGATCGCGCTGCTCCATCTTCAGCAGGGGTTTGGCGCCGTCAGCGATCAGCCGCGCCTGCGCTTCGACCAGACGCGCCGCCGCGCGCGCCGAAATCACCGCGCCCATGTACGGCTGCGGATCGGCGTTGTATTCGCCGACGGCAATGCGCGAACTGACTTCGACGAGGCGAGCCAGAAACTGGTCGCCGAATGCATCGTTCGGCACGAAGATGCGGCGCGCGCACGTGCAGCGCTGCCCTGCCGACAGGAACGCCGATTGAATCGTGTGATGCACGGCGGCATCGAGATCGGCGACGGGCGCGACGACGAGCGGGTTGTTGCCGCCCATTTCCAGCGCGAGCACGATCTCGGGACGGCCGCCGAACTGCTTGTGCAGCAGCGTGCCCGTATCGGAACTGCCCGTGAAGAACAGCCCGTCGATCTGCCGATGGTTCGCGAGCGCCACGCCCGTATCCTTCTCGCCCTGCACGAGATTCAGCACGCCAGCGGGCAGGCCGGCGTCGCGCCACACTTCGACGGTCACGCGCGCCACGCCTGGCGCGAGTTCCGAAGGCTTGAACACCACCGCGTTGCCCGCGATCAGCGCAGGCACGATATGCCCATTCGGCAAGTGGCCCGGAAAGTTGTACGGCCCGAACACGGCGACCACACCATGCGGACGATGACGCAACACCGCCGTGCCGTCGGCCATCGCGGCACGCCGCTCGCCCGTGCGTTCGTTGTACGACTGGATCGAGATGTCGACCTTCGCCGCCATCGTCGCGGCTTCCGTGCGCGCTTCCCACAACGGCTTGCCCGTCTCGCGGCCAATCGCTTCAGCGATCGTTTCCTTGCGTTCGTTGATCAACGCAGCGAAGCGGCGCACGACGGCGATGCGCTCGTCGAGGCTCACGGCCGACCACATCCCGAACGCACGGCGCGCGCTCATCACGGCGCGATCGACGTCTTCCGCCGACGCGCTATTGCCTTCCCACACCGTCGCGCCCGTACCGGGGTTGCGCGATGCGAATGCGTGTCCTGTGCCGGCGACCCATTCGCCGTCGATGAAAAGCTCGCTCATGTCAGTCCTTATTTCTGTTTCAGGGGCAGCACGCGCACCGGCTCGCCTGCCTTCACGTTCAATGCTGCCGCTTCGTCCGCCGTCAGACGGAACACGCCGTTGTCGACGACACCCGCCGCGACGCCCGTGCGGAAATCGTCCAGCGACGTATTCGAGACGAGCGAACGCGGGCCGCCTTCCGGCGCTGCGGCGGCAACGATCTCGACAGGCACGACGACGCTCTCGCGCACCGTGCGCAGATCGGCGACGTGGCATTCGAGCACGGGGCCCGCATCGAAAATATCGACGTGGTTCTCGTAGCGCAGCCCTTCCGCTTCGAGCATCTTGCGGGCGGGCAGCGTGTCGCTGTGCGTGAGGCCGATCGCCTGCTGCGCTTCATCCGGCAGCAGTTCGACGTACACGGGGAAACGCGGCATCAGCTCCGCGAGGAACGACTTGCGGCCATGCGAGCTGAGATAGTCGGCGGCATTGAAGTCGATCTGATAGAAATGCGAGCCGACCGCGCGCCAGAACGGCGACGTGCCGTCCGCATCGAAATGGCCGCGCAACTCCGCGCAGATACGCTGCGGAAAGCGCTCGCGAAACTGCGCGATGAACATGAAACGCGAGCGCGACAGCAAACCGCCCACGCCATGCGCGCGATAACGCGGGCTGAGAAACAGCGAACACACTTCCGCGTAGCCCGTCAGATCGTGCGAGATGTTGAGCGCGCGCATGCGCGTCCAGATGCCGAGATCCTGCGACGCATGCACGACCGTGCTCACGCGATAGTTATAAAAGGGCTGCTCGAGTCCGACGGCCGTTTCGATGCCGCAGACGCCGGCGATATCCTTCGTCTGCGAATCTTCCATCACGAAGAAGTAACCTTTTTCGTGCGGCACGGCCTTGTCCTCGATCGTGCGGCGCACGCGCTCGACGCGTTCGGCGAGCGCATCGCGATCCGGCTTGAAGGTCGTGAGACCGGGACCCGTCTCCTGAGCGAGCGCGACGAGCGCGTCCACATCGCCCGTTTGAACGACGCGAACGACGATCATTGTGCTTCTCCCGTGGTGTGTGTCTGTTCCTGCTGATGCAGCGGCACGCAGCGCACCGTATCGCCGTCCTGCGCGTCGAGCGCGTGGCGCGCGGCAGCCGGCAGCAGCGCGCCGCCGTCCGACTGCGCGGGCAGATCGGCAAGCACGCAGCGGAACTCGCCCGGCTTGTTGCTCGCGACCAGATACGTCGCGCCCTGTTGCGCCGACGCTTCGCGCACGGTGCGTGTCTCGTTGCGTTTCACGCACGCGCTGCGCTCGATCTGCGCGGTCAGCACGGGGCCGGCATCGAAGATATCGACGTACCGGTCCGTCTCGAAGCCTTCTTCCATGTGGATGTCGTACGCGAGCAGCGCCTTTTCGTCGGGCTCGCCGAGCACGCGCTGCGCGGCTTCCGGCAGCAACGGTACATAGATCGGATAGCTCGGCATGACTTCAGCGATGAACGTGCTGCTGCGGCCGCCCGACTGCACTTCGATATCGGCGAAATTGCGGCCGAAAAACTTGCGGCCCACGGCTTCCCAGAACGGCGACACGCCCGTATCGTCCGTCACGCCGAGCAGCAGCGAGAACACTTCCGACGTGAAGCGCTTGCGATTCGCGGCGATGTACATCATCCGCGCGCGCGACATCAGGTGCGCAGCGGCATCGCCGCGCATCGCCGGGTCGATATAAAAGCCGGCGAGACGGCTCTTGCCCGTCAGTTCATGCGACATCGTCAGCGCGTGAATCTTGCGATTCACGTGCAGTTCACGCGACGCGTGAATCAGCGCGTCATTGCGGAACACGTAGAACGGTTCCGAATAGCCCGCTGCCGCGACGATGCTCGACGTGCCGTGCAGCTTGCCCGTCTCGCTGTCTTCCAGCACGAAGAGATAGAACTCCTCGCCCGGAAAATCAACCTCCGCGCGAAACGAGTCCTCCGACAACGCGACGCGCGCCTCCAGCGCGCGCCGGTCGTGCGGCAGCGAGTGCAGCACGGGCTGCGCAGTGCGCGCCATCTGTTGCAACGCGTCGAGATCGGCCAGGCGGCCAGGGCGGACGAAGAGCATCGTGGTCTCGTGTAATGTGGCTTGACGGATTACTTCGCGAGCGCCGTTGCGCCGACGACTTCCTCGATCGCCTTTTCGAAGCGCGCGAGGCCTTCGTTCATGTCGTCGGCGGGAATGATCAGCGAAGGCGCGAAACGCAACACGTCGGGACCTGCCATCAGCATGATCACGCCGTGCTTGCCGGCTGCCGTGACGAAGTCTTTCGCGCGGCCCTTGAAGGCTTCCGTGAGTTCCATGCCGATCAACAGACCCTTGCCGCGCACGTCCTTGAAGATACCGAAGCGTTCGTTGATCTTCGCGAGCGTTGCCTTGAATTGTTCGCTGCGCGCGCGCACGCCTTCCAGCAGCTTCGGGTCGCTGACGAGATCGACCACCTTCAGCGCGATGGCCGTCGCAAGCGGATTGCCGCCGTACGTGGTGCCGTGCACGCCGACCTTGAAGTGCGCGGCGAATTCGTTGGTGGTCAGCATCGCGCCGATCGGGAAACCGTTGCCGAGCGCCTTGGCGGTGGTCAGGATGTCGGGCGTCACGCCCGTATCCTGGTACGCATAGAAGAAGCCCGTGCGGCCGACGCCCGTTTGCACTTCGTCGAAAATCAGCAGTGCGCCGTGCTGGTCACAGGCTTCGCGCAGCGCCTTCAGGAACGCGGGATCGGCGGGGATGACGCCGCCTTCGCCCTGCACCGGCTCGACGATCACCGCGCAGGTTTTCGGGCCGATCGCGGCGCGCGCCGCTTCGATATCGTTGTAAGGCAGGTGCCGGATGCCGCCGGGCACGGGGCCGAAGCCTTCCGAATACTTCGGCTGTCCGCCGACGCTGACCGTGAAGAACGTGCGACCGTGGAACGACTGGGTGAACGAGACGATTTCGTCTTTCTGCGCGCCGTGGCGGTCGAAGGCGACGCGGCGCGCGAGCTTCAGTGCCGCTTCGTTGGCTTCCGCGCCCGAGTTCGCGAAGAATGCGCGATCGGCGAAGGTCAGCTCTTCGAGGCGTTTGGCGAGACGCAGGACAGGCTCGTTCGTGTAACCGTTACCGATGTGCCACAACCTGGCACCCTGATCGTGCAGAACCTTCAGGAGTTCGGGATGCCCGTGGCCCAGCGCCGTCACGGCGATGCCGCCTGCGAAGTCAACGTAGTCCTTGCCTTGCGTGTCCCAAACGCGGGAACCGGCGCCGCGGTCCGGTACGAAAGACGCTGGCGCGAAGACGGGGACCATGACTTCGTCGAAAGTCTGGCGGGTCACATTCTGGTCGTTCATGTTGGGGCCTCGGGTTTGGTTCACTTTGACGGTTCTTAGTTTAGGTGACAGTGGGCGGGGCGTCTTGCGTGGAAGCGACGGGTTCTTTTTTTATGTCTGCGACGCTGGCGGGTTGGGCGGTGGGTTTGTCTGCGACGCTGGTGGGGTTTTGTCGCTTTTTGCTTGCATTTGCGGGGTGGTTGTCGGTGCTGCGCAAGGCTTGTCGGTGTGGTTTGCCTTTGCGTTGGCATCCGCGTGATGTTATTTGTTCGCAAGCGTTGCCCCTGTGCGGGGCGGCACCTACTTTTCTTTGCCGCCGCAAAGAAAAGTAGGCAAAAGAAAGCGGCTCACACCGCCAGCCCATGTTCCTATCCACGGGCCCCCAACGTCCCCACCCTTCACCCGGCAGCGCCCGGATCCGGTGCCCGTTGCAAACGCCTTGAATGAATACCTCACCCGCTTCGAACACCCATACTTTGGCCAACGGCAGCGAGTGGTATATGCCGCCCAGGTGGCAAACTGTGTGTAGGTTGTCGCGTCGTAAAGGGTAGCGTTCTTACAGGGTAGGACGCATGCGCGAGCGTCCGGAGTGAGGCGTGTGGAGCACAGGGGGCCGACACACAGTTTGCCACCTGGGCGGCGGTGGACTGTCTGGCACGGCGTGCTGCAGCAAGGGAGCGTGAAGCGGATGAGGCGCACTGCAAGAGCGCTAGCAACGAGCGTCGGTCACGTGGTTGCCGTTTGAAGCATAAGACCCTGTGGGGGCCCTCAGGCAGGAACAAGCACTGGCGGTGTGAGCCGCTTTCTTTTGCCTACTTTTCTTTGCGGCGGCAAAGAAAAGTAGGTGCCGCCCCGCACAGGGGCGACGCTTGAAGCACGCTAACAAATCGCGGATGCCAACGAAAACCCAAAAAAGCAAAAAGCAAAAAGCGAAAAACAAAAACCACTACCCCCGCTCAGGCGGCTCAATCATCGCCGCGGGCCGCGGCTCGCTAATAGCCGCATTGGCACCACTGCCATGCTGCTTCTCGATGAAATTCCTCCGCTCTTCCCGCGGCGTCACGCCAAACTTCTCCCGATACGCATTAGAAAAATGCGCTGCAGAAGAAAACCCACACGCGAGACTAATCTGCACAACCGACTTGCTGGTCCGCTGCAACTGCGTCCGCGCCTTCGCAAGGCGCAATCCGAGGTAGTACTTCGATGGCATCGACCCAAGATACTGCCGGAACAACCGCTCCAGCTGCCGGCGCGAAACGCCAACCAGCCCGGCGATCTCATCGGAAGTCAGCGGATCCTCGATATTCGCTTCCATCAACAGCAAAGCGTCATTCAAGCGAGGATGCCGCTCGCCCGGCGCCGTCACGAACGGAATCCGCTGACGCTCCTCGCCGGACCGCAAGGTCCCCACGCCCATCGTATCGGCGATACGGTCAGCCAGTTCCGGCCCGTGCTCGCGGCCAATCATGGCCAGCATGAAATCGACCGTCGCCTGCCCGCCCGCGCACGTCGCGCGATCACGATCGATCTCGAAGATCTGCTGCGTAACGATCGACCGCTCGAACTGCTCGGTGAACTGCTGATACGTCTCCCAGTTCACGCTCACCCGGTAGCCGGACAACTGCCCCGCCATCGCCAGCCACCACACGCCGTGATGAATGCCCGTCACGAGCGGCGTACGCTGCCCGACACGCGACAAACTCGCCAGAAACAGCCGGTAATCCGCAAACTGCTGAAAGCGCTCGCTAACGATAATCAGCCAGTCGCACGAAATCGCATCGCCGAATGCGGCATCGGCGGGCCACTGCGCGCCGCCCGTGAGCGGCACAGGCCGGCCGTCCCACGAGCACACCTGCCAGCGGTACAGCGCGCGGCCATCGATCTCATTGGCGAGATTCAATGCATCGACGATAGGCCCCACGCCCGACATCGAAACGGGGGGCAACGCGACGATCGCGACCTGAGTCGTGCGCGCCGGACTGGACGACGGACGTGGCATTAACGTGTGTTGCGCAGCGCCGGATTACTTGAGGCTGCCCGACAGGAACTGCTTCAGCCGCTCGCTCTTCGGCGTGGTCAGCACCTCGGACGGCACGCCCTCTTCTTCCGTGCGGCCCTGATGCAGGAACATTACATGGTTCGACACGTTGCGCGCAAAGCCCATTTCGTGCGTCACGACGATCATCGTGCGACCTTCTTCGGCGAGCTTCTGCATCACCTTCAACACTTCGCCGACCAGCTCGGGATCGAGCGCGGAAGTCGGCTCGTCGAACAGCATCACGTCCGGGTTCATCGCGAGCGCGCGCGCAATCGCCACACGCTGCTGCTGCCCGCCCGACAGATGCGACGGGTACTGCTTCTCCAGACGCGGCGCAAGACCGACCTTCTCGAGATACTCGCGCGCGCGGTCTTCGGCTTCCTTGCGCGACAGGCCGAGCACGTGAATCGGCGCTTCGACCACGTTCTCCAGCACGTTCATGTGCGCCCACAGGTTGAAGTGCTGGAACACCATCGCGAGCTTGGTGCGGATGCGTTGCAACTGCTTGTGATCCGCGACCTCGAAGTTGCCGTGGCGATCGACCTTCGTGCGCACCGCTTCGCCGTCGACTACGATCTGCCCGGCGTTCGGCCGCTCCAGAAAATTGATGCAGCGCAGGAACGTGCTCTTGCCCGACCCGCTCGCACCGATGATGCTGATCACGTCGCCCTTGTTGGCATTCAGCGAGACGCCCTTCAGCACTTCGTTATCGCCATAGCGCTTGTGGATGTCCTGCACGGCGAGCTTGCAGGCTTCCGTTTGAGTCGTGTGGAGCAAGATGCTCTCCCAGAGTAAAGACGGGTGAAACGGATGCAGACGTGTAGTCGGGTCGCTGCGCGGTCAATGCCCGCGCACGGCCAGATACGCGAGCCAGTGGCGCTCGGCGCGCCGGAACAACGCAACCAGCGCGAACGATACCGCAAGATAGATCAGCGCCGCGAGCCCGAAAGCCTCGAACGAGCGGTACGTTGCGGAGTTCGCATCGCGCGCGACCTTCAGCACGTCGGGCACGGTGGCCGTGAAGGCGACGGTGGTCGCGTGCAGCATCAGGATCACTTCGTTACTGTACAACGGCAGCGCGCGGCGCAGCGCGGACGGTATCACAATCCGCCGGTACATCGTGAACCAGCTCATACCATAGGCGCGCGCGGCTTCCACTTCACCATGCGAGGTCGCGCGAATCGCGCCCGCGAAGATCTCCGTCGTGTACGCGCAGGTGTTCAACGCGAAGGCGAGAATCGCGCAGTGGAAGCCACTGCGGAAGAACGAATCGAGCAGCGCATGCGAGCGCACGAACTCGAGGCTGTACATGCCCGTGTAGATCAGCAGCAGCTGCACATAGAGCGGCGTGCCGCGAAACACGTAGGTGTAGAGGCGCACGGGCGTCGACAGCCAGCGCTTCTTCGATACCCGCGCCACCGCGAGCGGAATCGACGTCACGAAGCCGATGCCGATCGATGCGACCAGCAGCCACAACGTGACGGCAAGACCCGAGAGGCGCTGCCCGTCCCAGTAGAGGAACGCGCGCCAGAACTGGTTGAGAATGTCGATCATGGTCGTCTCCTGCGCGTGGCGCGAATTAGAGTTCGGCGTGTCGAACGCCGATCGAATAGCGCTTCTCCAGCCAGATCAGCACGAGGTTCGACACGGTCGTGATGGCCAGATAGATCGCCGCGGCAACGAGGATGAAGAAGAACATGTTGAATGTGCTCTTGCCAGCGTCCTGCGCGGCCTTGACGACATCCGCGAGTCCGATGATCGACACCAGCGCCGTCGCCTTCACGAGCACCTGCCAGTTGTTGCCGATGCCCGGCAGCGCGAAGCGCATCATCTGCGGGAACAGGATGCGGGCGAACACGCGCGCCCCGCTCATGCCGTACGCCGCGCCCGCTTCCAGCTGGCCTCGAGGCACGGCGAGAAACGCGCCGCGAAACGTCTCGGTGAAGTACGCGCCGTAAATGAAGCCGAGCGTGAGCACGCCGGCGACGAACGGGTCGATGTCGAATTGCGGCAGGTTCAACGCGTCGGTCAGGTTGTTGACGGCGATCTGGATGCTGTAGAACAGCAACAGCATCAGCACGAGATCGGGCACCGAGCGGATCAGCGTCGTGTAGCCCGTCGCGATGGCGCGCATCGGCCGGTTGAGCGACAGCTTGGCCGCCGCGCCGATCAGGCCGAGAACGACGGCCGTCGCCAGAGACAGAACCGACAACTCGATCGTCTTGATCGTGCCGTCGAGGAGCACCGGGCCAAAGCCATATAAGAACACGCGTGTCTCCTTTGAGGTTATCCGGAGCGCCGCAAGGAACTGCGGCATGGCGCGGATACTCGCAAGCAAAAATAATTTGCTCAAACCGGGACATGCGCCTGTTGTGCATCGCAACATTCGCGAACGCGCCGCACGGCGGGCGTTGGACGCCCGGTATAGCGGGCGCTATCCGTTTGTAAGCAGAGGGTGCGCGCGTTGCGTGTGCCGCGAATTAGCAAGTTTGCGGTCGCTTTTTCGATAGACGCGTGAAGCCGCCCGCATGCTCGCAAACCTGCGCCGATTGGGGCTTTCCCTGAAAGACAGCAGGACGCGATGCTGCCAGGCGCTTCCCACCGAAGCCGTCCGGATGCACACGCGTTAGACTTGCCTCAACCTTTCGACACCCGACGCTTCGCGACAAGGATCGCCGCATGACACTTCGCCCCGATGCCACGACGCTCGACGCCTACAGCCGCGACGCCGCCCGTTACTCACGCGAATGGCGCGACCAGCCGCCGCCCGACGACATGTACGCGCTATGGGAAAACCATCTGCTGCCGACGGGCAAGACGGCCGATATCGGCTGCGGCAACGGGCGCGATGCCGCGTGGCTCGCGGACCATGGGTATCGCGTGACGGGTTTCGATGCGTCGGAGGGTTTGCTCGACGAAGCGCGGCGGCTCTATCCGCAGATCACGTTTCGCATGGCGTCGCTGCCGTCGCTCGCCGAGATCGACGAAGCGTTCGACAACGTGGTTTGCGAAACCGTGCTGATGCATCTGCCCGTCGACGCGATCACCGATGCCGTCGACAATCTCGTGCGCATCCTGCGGCCCAACGGCATGCTGTATCTGTCGTGGCGCGTGACGGAGGGCGCGGACGCGCGCCAGCCGGATGGACGGCTTTACTCGGCGTTCGAGCCGTCGCTCGTCACGGACGCGCTGACCAGTTGCGTGATCCTGTTCGCCGACGACACGACGAGCGCCAGCTCCGGCAAGCGCGTGTGCCGCATCATCGCGGCCAGGCGCTCCGAGGACTGAGCGCGCATCGGATCGCGTTTCAATCGATGCCGAGACACGCGCGGATCGCAGGCAGCATCGCCTCGACGGCCGCGCGCCCTTCCGCAATCGCGGGCGCTGCGCGGTGAAAGTCGAAGATGCCCATGCCGGCGAGGCGCGGCTGGATCAGGATGTCGGCCGGCTCGCCCGCGAGGCGGCTGCGCGTGATCCGCACCTGCATGATGTCGATGCTTTGCGCGATCGAACTGAGCATCGACGGCACGCGCGCGCTCGGCGCGGGCGCCACGCGCACATCGCGTGAATGCTGTTCGGGCGAAGGCTGCAGCCAGCCCGGAAAGGGCTTGCCGTTGCGCCGTAGCAGAACGGGCGGCGCTGGCGTCGCGATCACGGGCGGCGGCGCATCGGGATCGAGCGGCAGTGGCTCGGACTCTTCGACGGCCCGCTCGATGACGGCCTCGATCGATTCTTCCGTCGGCATGGGCGGCAGATCGACCACCGCGCCGCCGAAGTCGCGGCCATTGAGAATGTCGTTGTTCAGGTCAACGGCGATCACGCAGTCTGCCCGCATGCCGCGCGCAGCCGACACGGGCACGGGGTTCGACAGCCCGCCGTCGACGAGCCACACGCCCTCGTGCAGCACCGGCGTGAAAATGCCCGGAATCGCAATCGACGCGCGCACGGCATCGACCACGCCGCCGTCCTGCAGCCATGTCTCGCGGCCCGAATCGAGCTCCGTCGCGACGGCGGCGAACGGTAACCGCAACTGGCTGATCTCGCGTCCGTTGAAGCGGTTCGCAAATACCTGGATGACTTTCCTGCCGCCGAGCAGCCCGCCCGAAAACCGCAGATCGAGCAGACGCACGACCGACTGCCACGTGAGTCCCGTGACCCACTCTTCGAGCCAGTCGAGATCGCCATTCGCATAGACGGCGCCGACCAGCGCGCCGATCGACGTGCCCGCTACCAGATCCGGCTTGATGCCCGCGTCGTGCAACGCCCGGATCGCACCGATGTGCGCCCAGCCGCGCGCGGCCCCGCCGCCGAGCACGAGGCCGATGCGCTTGTATCGCCTACGTGTGGCCATTGTTGTTTTCTCCCTTGTTTACAGGCGTTTTCTGCTTGGACCGTGGCGCGCGGCGTTTGTTGTCGGCCTTCTTTTAGCGTTCGCTTCCCACCGCCCCGCCCACCCCGGGTTATCCGCCCTCCGTCAGTGCCCGCGAATCACGTCCGAGCGCGAGGTCGTGTAGACGATGTGATTGACGTCGAAATGCACGTTGAAAAAGCCCTCCTGGGTGACGCCGCCTTCACGCCACTTCCAGCTCCATACCGTCTCGGGCTTGAGCGGATAAACGGCCACTTCGCCGGGCTTGCCGAGCAGACGGCGCACTTCGTCTTCCGTCATGCCGATGCGAACCTTCGCGAAGTTCGCTGCCGTCAGCACCTGCGTGATCGCCTGCAACGTGCCGTCCGGCCCGATGTCGACCATGTACGTATTGAGGCCTTGCGGACCGCGCGGATATTCGAAGCGCTTCGAGCCGTCGGTGAACTGGCGCTCGGTTTCGGGCTTGCCCATCTGGTCGCGGATCTGCGCTTCCGTCGTGACGCCGGGTGTGAGGCCCTTCAGAAGCAGCGCATCCGGTTTGACGGCGTTGAAAAATTCCTTGAGCTTTTGCACGGCTTGCTCGCTCTGCTGGTCGTCGCAGCCGGCGAGCGCGGACAGCGCGCCTGCCATGGCCACGGAAAGCATCATGTTGCGCAACGAGGTGCGATTAACCATCTTCGATAACTGGCAAAGACAAACGTGTGAACGACACAGAGCATAACCCGGTCGACAGCCGGATCGCGAACGATGGCTGTGCAGATGTGTATGGAAAGTTAAAGAATTGCTACGCGAGATTTCTCGTGCGCGAGAAACGTGACTTTCGACGAACGCAGGGGAAGGTTGGCGGATGGGAACGTGACGGCGCATGCCGCGAACATCGGAAGCGTTTCGGCCAGAAGCCACATGTGCTTCTGGCCGTGACGCAATTTTCACTGCTATGACGACCGCAAACGACAGCGGCCGCTGGCCCCTCGACTATCCGGCAAGTGCTGACAATCTAGCGTCAGGTTCGAAAATGCGCGAGAGCGCGTTTACACCGAATCGGCTGACGAATCACAGGCGATCTCGCGTGCTGCGGCCAACGTTTAGTGTCGGCACGCCAGCCTCATGGTTGCGTGATGCGTGTGTAGTCGTCGCGCCGACGCGCCGGGCCGCGAGCCTGCACCCGGCTGACCCGGCCGACCCGGTTCGTCCGGGTGTGCACTGCGTAGCCGACCTACGCGTGACGTGAGGGGCCGACCGGCGTCGAGGTCCGTGGAGGCCGCCGTCTCGTCACGCAGGCATGCGTTGCGCAGATCCGCGTCGTTGGCGGCGACGGTGACACATTAACGCGTGCGCGCGTGCGATTCCGTGCGACGGCACACGCACAGGAGCGTCTCGAAGCAACCGGCAACGCATTTCGAGCCCTGTTTTCAGGGGTTTTCTGCATCGCTGCCGGCGCGGCTCCCGCTTCGCGCAACCGCCGACCCTGCTGCCGGCAGGGACATGATCAGCCTGCCAGCAGGAACGGGAGCGCTTTGGCACAATCCCGTTTTCCCGCACGCCACGCGGACCTGCGCTTCGTTCTTGCAAAAGACCTTCGTCCTTGCAAAAGACGATAGTTGGCCGCACATCGATTCCATGATCCCCTTTTCCGTTCTCGACCTTTCTCCCATCACGGCCGGCGCGAGTGCGGCCGATGCATTCCGTAACTCGCTCGATCTCGCGCAACATGCCGAGCAGTGGGACTACAAGCGCTTCTGGCTCGCCGAGCATCACAACATGACGGGTATCGCGAGCGCGGCGACGTCGGTCGTGATCGCGCATGTCGCGGGCGGCACGAAGACGATCCGCGTCGGCTCGGGCGGCGTGATGCTGCCGAATCACGCGCCGCTCGTGATCGCCGAGCAGTTCGGCACGCTGGCGTCGCTGTTTCCTGGGCGTATCGATCTGGGCCTCGGCCGCGCGCCCGGCACCGACCAGACTACCGCCCGTGCACTGCGCCGCGATCTGCAAGGCAGCGCCGATTCGTTCCCTGACGACGTCGTCGAACTGCAGCGCTACTTTGCCGATCCCGTGCCGGGTCAGCGCGTGCGCGCCGTGCCGGGCGCGGGTCTGAAGGTGCCGTTGTGGTTGCTCGGCTCGAGCCTGTTCAGCGCGCAGCTGGCGGCGGCGCTCGGTCTGCCGTTCGCGTTCGCATCGCACTTCGCGCCCGACTACATGATGCAGGCGCTGCACGTGTATCGCGCGCAGTTCCGTCCGTCGGAGACGCTCGACAAGCCTTACGCGATGGTCGGCGTGAACCTGTTCGCCGCTGACACAAACGACGAGGCACGCCGCCTCTTCACGTCGCTGCAGCAGCAGTTCATCAATCTGCGACGCGGCACGCCGGGCCAGTTGCAGCCGCCCGTCGATCATCTTGCGGTGTCGGAGATGGAATTGAGCAGCGTGCAGCACTCGCTTGCGTGCTCGGTCATCGGCGATCGCGAGACGGTTCGCGACGGCCTGCGCTCGATCATCCAGCAGACGGGCGCCAACGAGCTGATGCTCACCGCGCAAATTTACGATCACGCGGCGCGTCTGCGGTCGTTCGAAATCGGCGCGCAAGTGCGTGACGAACTCGGCGACGCCTGAGCCTTAGAGCGCCGGCAACCGCACCGGAGCGCGCCAGCACGCGCGTCCGGCTGAAGCGAAGGCGCATTGCTGCCTTCGCTTCGAGCGCGTCATCGTTCGCTCAATTCTTCACCGACACGGCGGCAAGCCCATCCAGCAACGCCTTGTGAAACGCCGCCGGGTCCTGCATCTGCGGCGCATGACCGAGTTCGGCGAACTCGACCAGCGTCGCGTGCGGAATCGCCTTCGCCGCCGACTTGCCCAGTTCCGGGTAATGACCGATCTTCGCGCGCACCTCGGGCGCCGCGGCGTCCTTGCCGATCGCCGTCGTATCCTTCTGACCGATCAGCAGCAGCGTCGGCATCTTCAGCAGTCCAAGTTCATACACGACGGGCTGGGTGTAGATCATGTCGTACAGCAGCGCCGAATCCCACGCGACTTCCTTCTTGCCCGGCCCGCGATACATCCCCGCGAGCATCTGCACCCACGGCTCGAAATCGCTGCGCCACTGGCCCGAGTAGTAAGTCGCCTGCTCGTAGCGGCGTATGCCGTCGGCCGTCGTCTTCAGTTCGCGCTCGTACCACTGGTCGACTGACAGCGACGGCACGCCCTTCGCCTTCCAGTCCTCCAGCCCGATGGGATTGACGAGCACCAGTTGCTGCGTCTGCGCCGGGTACATCAGCGCGTAGCGGATGGCCAGCATGCCGCCCGTCGAATGCCCGACGATAGTCGCGTTCTTCACGCCGATCGATTCGAGCAGCGCATGCGTGTTGCGCGCGAGCTGCTGAAAGCTGAACTGGTAGCGCCGCGGCTTGCTCGACTTGCAAAAGCCGATCTGGTCGGGCGCGATCACGCGATACCCCGCCGTCGACAGCCGCTCGATCGTGCTTTCCCATGTCGCGCCGCAAAAATTCTTGCCGTGCAGCAGAACGACGGTGCGGCCGTTCGGATGCTCGGGCGCGATGTCCATGTAAGCCATGTGCAGCGCCTCGCCCTGCGACGTGAACTCGAACTGCCGCACGGGCGCGGGATAGTTGAAACCCTGCAACTCGGGCCCGTACGCGGGACCATCGTCGGCGGGTGCGTTCGACGCAGGCGCGGCGCCGGCATTGACGGCATCGGCGGCGAACGCATCGAGGCCCAGCATGGCGACGCAGGCGGACAGGGAAACGGCGACGAGGGACGAACGGATGGTCATAAGGTGGGCGGAGAAGGACAAGGGCAAGGACAGGAGCAAGGAAAGCACGAGCCCGCCATGATGCCTGCGTCGCGGCCCATTTGCAGCGCCGCGTGCAACCGCCCTCGCCTGACGCACCGGCATCCGCGGCATCAAACAGCCGTTTCAATTCCCCACGCGCGCTCGGCGCGCGACCCGTCCGGCATAAATTGCCCGACCAGCCGGCATCGGGCGTGGCGAGGCCGCCTTTTCTACCGCCCCATGAGTCGCCTTCCCCGCTGGAGCGGGAACCGAATGTGGCATGGCGAACGCGGCATGTTGCGCGCGGCAGGCGCATGGTCCAGACTAATCGCTGGCTGGCGGGAACATGCATTGCAAACGTCAGCTCAGGGCCAGGCCAGAAGCCGTCGCCATAAGAACGGGACTACAAGAACAACGTACAGCGTCAGATAAAAACATAGCAACGCCGGGGCAAAGAAAAGCTTCCACCAGGGCTCACCCATAAACGGAGACGCACATGGATTCGCCGGCAAGCCTCAACGATCTGCAACACACGACACTCGCCATCGTCCTCGCAGGCGGACGCGGCACGCGCCTCGGGCCGCTGACGAACAAGCGCGTGAAGCCCGCCGTGCACTTCGGCGGCAAATACCGGATCATCGATTTCGCGCTGTCCAACTGCCTCAACTCGGGCATCCGCCGCATTGCCGTCGTCACGCAGTACAAGGCCCACTCGCTGCTGCGGCACGTGCAGCGCGGCTGGGGCTTCCTGCGCGGCGAGTTCAACGAATTCATCGACCTGTGGCCGGCGCAGCAGCGCGTCGAAGGCGCGCACTGGTATCGCGGCACGGCCGACGCCGTATTCCAGAACCTCGACATCATCCGCTCGATCGGCCCGAAATACGTCGTCGTGCTGGCGGGCGATCACATCTACAAGATGGACTACACGCGGATGGTGATGGATCACGTCGAATCGGGCGCCGATTGCACGGTCGGCTGTATCGAGGTGCCGCGCATGGAAGCGACGGCGTTCGGCGTGATGCATGTCGACGAGCAGCGCCACGTGACGGGCTTCGTCGAAAAGCCCGCCGACCCGCCCGCGATGCCCGGCCGACCCGACATCGCGCTCGCCAGCATGGGCATCTACGTGTTCAGCGCCGACTACCTGTACTCGCTGCTGGAGGAGAACATCAGCAGCGTCGCGACCGACCACGACTTCGGCAAGGACATCATTCCGCGCGTCGTCACGTCGGGGACGGCGATCGCGCATCCGTTCAGCATGTCGTGCGTGTCGTCGGACCCGACTGTCGAGCCCTACTGGCGCGACGTGGGCACGATCGACGCGTACTGGGCCGCGAATCTCGATCTGGCCTCGACGATTCCCGCGCTCGACCTCTACGACCGCAACTGGCCGATCTGGACGCATCAGGAACAGCTGCCGCCCGCCAAGTTCGTGCGCGACCTGAACGGCCTGCAGGGCTCGGGCACCAATCTGATCGTTTGCGGCGGCTGCGTGATCTCCGGATCGCAGATTTCGCGCTCGGTGCTGTCGTCGAATGTGGTCGTGAATTCGTTCTGTAACATCGCTGAGGCAGTCTTGTTGCCGCAGGTGTCGATCGGCGCGAGTTGCCGGTTGCGCAAGGTCGTGATCGACCGCGGCTGCCAGATTCCCGACGGCACCGTGATCGGCGAAGACCCAGTGCGCGACGGCGAACGCTTCTACCGGACCGACAGCGGCGTCGTGCTGGTGACGGCCGAGGCGCTCAAGCGGCAGTCGGCGGCCGCGCGGTAGCGTCTGGCGGCCGGACACGGCAGGCACGGTGCTGGCAGGCGGCAAAGCACCGCGGTGCGCGGCGCTCTGCCGCGCTCCGTCAAGCTCCGTCATGCGTGCGCTGCACGGTGCGGATATACACCATGCGACGCGCGGAAACGACACTGCGCAAATCCACCGCAAACCTAGCGAACAGGACTGAAGCCCATGACGATCCGCGCGCTGCATGTCGCAAGCGAGCTGTATCCCCTTCTGAAAACGGGCGGCCTCGCCGATGTCGTGGGCGCGCTGCCGCCCGCGCTGATCGAGCTGGGTGCCGACGCGCGCGTGCTGCTGCCCGGCTTCCCCGCCGTGGTGGCCGGGCTGTCGGACCTGCAGCCCGTCGCGCGGATCGGCGATCGCTTCGGCGCGTCGAACGTCTCGCTGGCGCGCGGCACGCTGCCCGCGAATGGACTCGTCGTCTACGTGATCCGCGCGGAGACGCTGTATGACCGCGGCGGCAACCCGTATCTCGACGCCGAGCACGTGCCGTACGGCGACAACGCGCAACGCTTCGCGATGCTCGGCTGGACGGCGGCGCAAATCGCGCAGCATCTCGACCCCACATGGGCGCCGCAAATCGTCCACGCGCACGACTGGCACGCGGGGCTCGCATCCGCCTACCTGAAAGCGGCCGAACGCGAACACGGCAAGCCCGCCGCGCGCACGATCTTCACCGTCCACAACCTCGCGTATCAGGGCGTCTTCCCGTCGCATCAGTTCGGCCAGCTCGGCCTGCCCGCCGACTTCTTCCATATGAGCGGCGTCGAGTTCTACGGACAGATGTCGTTCCTGAAAGCGGGCCTGTTCTACAGCGACCGCATCACGACCGTCAGCCCGACCTATGCGCGCGAAATCCAGACGCTTGCGCAGGGCGGCGGCCTGGACGGGCTGTTGAGCCAGCGCTCGCACGATCTGTCGGGCATTCTGAACGGCGTCGACTATACGGTCTGGCAGCCCACCACCGACTCGCTGATCGCCGCGCACTACACGGACACGCGCCTGGCCGGCAAGCGCGCGTGCAAGACGGCACTGCAGGAGCGTTTCCATCTCGCGCAGAAAAGCGACGCGCTGCTGTTCGGCGTCGTGAGCCGGCTGACCGAACAGAAAGGCCTCGATCTGCTGCTCGCGGCGCTGCCCGAAATCATCAAGCGCGGCGGGCAACTGGTCGTGTTCGGCACGGGCGACCCGGCGCTCGAAAACGGCTTGCAGCTCGTCGCGCAAGCGCATCCCGAGAGCGTCGCCGTCGAACTCGGCTTCGACGAGACGCTCGCCCATCAGATCGTCGCAGGCAGCGACGTGATTGCCGTGCCGTCGCGTTTCGAGCCCTGCGGCCTGACGCAGCTCTATGCGCTTGCATATGGGTCGCTGCCGCTCGTGCATCGCGTGGGCGGTCTCGCCGATACCGTCGTCGATGCGTCGCTGGAGAACATCGCCGACGATCTGGCGACCGGCTTCGTGTTCGAGCGCTTCGAGCCCGAAGCGCTCACGGCGGCGATCCGCCGCGCATTCGCGCTGTATGCGCGGCGCACCGACTGGAAAGCCACGCAGCGCCGCGCGATGCGTCAGGACTTCGGCTGGGGCGCATCGGCGGAACGCTATCTCGCGCTCTATCGCGAGCTGGTGTGAGCGGATCAGCGGGTCAGTGCGCCACATGATCTTGCGCAACATCCGCTTGCGCATTGATGGTTCGGCGCAACATGACGGGGCCGGAGCGATTCCGGCACGCGAAAACTCATGTATCTTGTGACGAACAGGGCGTGACGCGCCCGTCGGCGACGCGCCGTCGCTCGTCGTTCGTGGTTCGCCGCGCCAAAGCGGTGCATCGAAGCTCGCCCATCCGTTGCGCATTTTTCTTCCGGCGCCCTTCCCGCGCCGTATCGGTTCGACATGAAAAACGTTCTGAGCATCCAGTCGCACGTCGTATTCGGGCACGCGGGCAATAGCGCCTCGGTGTTCCCGATGCGGCGTCTTGGCGTCAATGTGTGGCCGCTCAACACGGTGCAGTTCTCGAACCATACGCAGTACGGACATTGGGAAGGCAGCGCGATCGATGCGTCGCAGATGCTCGCGCTCGTCGAAGGCATTGGTGCGATCGGCGTGCTGCCGCGCTGCGACGCCGTGCTGTCGGGCTATCTCGGTACACCGGAGCAGGCGCAGTCGGTGATCGAGATCGTGCGCGCCGTGAAGGCGGCGAACCCGCATGCGCGCTATTTCTGCGACCCGGTGATGGGCACGACGACGGGCTGCCGCGTCGAGCCGGGCATCCAGGAGTTTCTGGTGCGGACGATGCCCGAAGTGTCCGACGTGATGTGTCCGAACCATAGCGAACTGCAACGGCTCGTCGGGCGCGAGATCGAGACCGTCGAGGAAGCCGTCGCGGCGTGCCGCGAGGTGATGGAGCGCGGGCCGAAGATGATGCTCGTCAAACATCTGCTCGATCGCAACAGCCTCGCCGACCGCTTCAACATGCTCGTCGTCACGGAGCGCGAAGCGTGGATGGGGCAACGACCGCTTTATCCGTTCGCGCGGCAGCCGGTAGGCGTCGGCGATCTGACGAGCGCGGTATTCGTCGCGCGCACGCTGCTCGGCGACTCGGTGCGCAGCGCCTTCGAACATACGGTCGCCGCCGTGAATGCCGTCGTGCACGCGACGTGGGATGCGGGGCGCTATGAGCTGGAAATCATCGCCGCGCAGGATGAAATTGCCCGTCCACGGGAATGGTTCGATGCGTGGGTGGTCGAGTCCGCCTGAACCGCGGGCGTCACGCAGCGGGCACGCGACACGCCTGCGTCAGCCCGACGTCCTATAATGCGTGCCGCGCCGTAAAACGCGCGGCATTTTTTATTGGCACTGGTTGACTGGCAAGAGAGGCATCGATGGACGGCACTATCCGCAGCGAACGTGAAGAGCAGTTTGAAGAGTTGTGCATCAGCGTCGACGCAGACGAGATGCACGAGCAGGAAGCGATCGAATTCTTCGAAGCGCAATTCGGCGAAGCGGATTTCGACGCCGCGCAATGGCTCGATATTGCGCTGTACTATTCGCCCGCCGTCGCGCGCGGCATCGTCGATATGGTCACACCCGACGACAAGGCGCGCAGCAACATCGCCCAGGTGATCGCGGACAACCTCGACATCTCGTACGGCGAAGACGAGTGCCAGCAGTTCGCGGAGACCATCCAGTTCGCGCTGGCCAACGGCATCCCTGTCGATCTCGACGTGGTGCTCGACGGTTGTCACCGCGCAATCGACGACCTCGATACATGGGCCGAAGACGACGTGAAGGAACCGCTGCTGCGTCTGCGCGAAGAACTGTTGCGCCTGCAGGGCGAGCAGTAAGCACGTCGCATTGAACAGCTGCGCGCAGCGCTTCCGGCATCGGGCGCTGCGCGATTCACACGTGCCCGATCGAGCGGCACGGCAAGCACATCACGCGCCCCTCCTCCGCGCGCTCCTGCGCGACATCCCTCTTCCTCTTCGCAGCCGACGCTTAAAAACGCGCGGCGGCGCTGTGCTGAAATGCGCATCCAACATGCCGCGAACTGCCAAGACGCACGCATATTGGCTTTCTATATTCGCGCCACGGATCGGCTGCAGCACGCGGGTTGCGCGACATTCCCGGTCCGTCGGCAGACGGCACGCAGCGGTTTTGGCTTTGGTGTTTTCCAGCATTGCCTTGCACGCTGCATCGTCCGTAATCTCGTCCGTGTTTTGAGTCCGTGCATGTTTGCATACGCATAGAAGGAGACCTGTCGACACACTGCATCGCGCAATCCGACCGGCAGCGCCGCGCTTTCGAATCACACGCGGCGCGCACTGCAAGCCGGCTGTTTTTCCCATCCCTGTCTGCCGATGTAAGGAGAAACCATGAGCTTTTGCAAGACGCTGAACCCGTTTGCCGTGATGTTGGGCGCTGTGCTGTCCATCGCACCGCTCGCCAGTTTCGCCGCCGACGAACTGCCCGTGAAAATCGGCTTTGCCGCGCCGATGACGGGCGCCAACGCGGGCTACGGCAAAGACCTGCAGAACGGCGTGCGGCTTGCCCTCGAGGAAGCCAACGCGCAGAAGATCAAGATTGGCGACAAGGTCGCTCACTTCGAACTCGTGTCCGAGGACGATCAGGCCGACCCGCGCATCGGCGTGCAGGCTGCGCAGAAACTGGTGGACCAGAACGTGTCGGGCATCGTGGGCCATTTCAATTCGGGCACGACGATCCCTGCTTCTCAGATTTATGAGCAGGCTGGCATTCCGATGATCGACCCGGCCGCGACGAACCCGACCATCACGAATCGCGGCTTTGCGAACACCTTCATGGTGATCTCGACCGACGCGCAAAACGCCGGCAACGCGGGCACGTACGCGGTGAAGACCACCAAGGCCAAGCGCATTGCGATCATCGACGACCGCACGGCGTTCGGCCAGGGCGAAGCGGACGAGTTCGAGAAAGCGGTGAAGGCGGCGGGCGGCAACATCGTCGCGCGCGAGTTCACGAGCAACACGGCCGTCGACTTCAGCACGCAGCTCACGAAGATCAAGTCGACCAACGCCGATCTGATTTTCTTCGGCGGGCTCGATACGCAGGCGGCTGCGATTGCGAAGAAGATGAAGCAGCTGGGGATGACGGCGCAATTGCTGGGTGGCGGCGGTGTCGAGGACCCGGAGTTCATCAAGCTTGCGGGCGACGCGGCCGAAGGCGCGATGGCATGGGAATATGGCCGTCCGCTCGCGCAGCTGCCGGGTGGCAAGGACTTCTCGGCGAAGTTCAAGAAGCGGTTTGGCGATGACATTCTGTCGTATGCGCCGTTCGGGTATGACGCGGCGTGGGCCGTGATCAAGGCGATGGAGACGGCGAAGTCGACGGACCCGAAGGTGTATCGCTCCGCGCTGAAGTCGATCAGTTTTGATGGGGTGACGGGGACGATTTCGTTCGATAGCACGGGGGCGTTGAAGAGCGCGGCTTCTACCCTGTATCAGGTTAAGAATGGGGTTTGGGTGCCCGTTGTTACCAAGAGTGGGGTTTAGGGTTTAGGTTGCTTTGCTGGCGGCGCCTGGGGGTGGGTTGCCTGGCGTGCCGCTGGCAGGTGCTTTCTTTTCGCCTGCGCGGCGTGGGTGTTTGTTGGTGGGTGTTTTGGCCTTTGCGCTGGCATCCGCGTTGTCTCTTTGGTCTGCTAGCGTTGCCCCTGTGCGGGGCGGCACCTACTTGTGGGTTGTCTGCGACGCCGGGGTTGTTTGCCTGTGTTTTCGCTGGCATCCGCGCATTGTTAGCGTGCTTCAGGCGTCGCCCCTGTGCGGGGCGGCACCTACTTTTCTTTGCCGCCGCAAAGAAAAGTAGGCAAAAGAAAGCGGCTAACACCGCCAGTTCTTGTTCCTGCCTGAGGGCCCCCACAGGGTCTTACGCTTCACACGGCAACCACGTGACCCACGTTCGTTGCCAGCGCTCTTGCAGTGCGCCTCACCCGCCTCACGCTTCCGCACTACAGCACGCCGTGACAGAAAGTCCACGGCCGCCCAGGTGGCAAACTGTGTGTCGGCCCAGGTACTCCACCCGCCTCACTTCGGACCGATAGCGCACGCGTTCCACGCTGTAAGAGCGCCACGCTATACGACGCGACAACCTACACACCGTTTGCCACCTGGGCGGCACATACCATTCGCTGTCGCTGGTCCGAGTACGGGTATTCGAAGCGGGTGTGGCGCTCATTCGAAGCGCTGGCAACGGGCAACGAACAACGCGTTACCGTGTGACGTGTGGGGACGTTGGGAGCCCGTGGATAAACACACGGGCCGGCGGTGTGAGCCGCTTTCTTTTGCCTACTTTTCTTTGCGGCGGCAAAGAAAAGTAGGTGCCGCCCCGCACAGGGGCGACGCTTGAAGCACGCTAACAAAACGCGGATGCCAGTGCAAAAACAAGCAAACCACCCCGCATCGCAAGACAACAAAAAAACTACCTCGCCTTCACAACAATCTGCGCCAACGCATCCCTCTCAATCCTGACAAGCGAAGCCCGAGCCAGGGCAAACTCCTCGGCACTACACACCTGACGCCCAAACCCGGCATGCAACCGCCGCGAAATCTGCAAAACCCGCGTAGCGGAATCAAACACATACCGAGACTCATAATCAAAAAACCGATCCCGCACAACGACATCCTGCGGCATGTCAGTGACGCGCACACTATCGGGCAACGCAATCTGCGCAACCTCATCGAAATCCCCGCCAAAACAGACCCACGGCTGCGTCCGCTCCGGCTCCGCGAGCCACACCTGCACCTGCGTCGCGATCCCCCCCCGACAAACTCGTCAACGCAGGCAAAGCCGTCGTGCCATCAGGCCACGTGAAATGCTCCAGCGTTCCTTGCATGAAAGTCGTGAACGGCCCCATGGTCGGCGTCACGTCGCCTGGCTGCATCCGCGCAATGCCATGCAACCCCGTCTGCCGCAAGCGATCAGCGGCAATCAGCTGCCAGCGCTGCCGCGTCGCGCGTCGAAACACGTTGCGCTCCAGTTCCGCCGACACCCCCACGTCCTCGACGCGATACGTGAAGGCCGCCGTGCCCGTCCGGTCGATATCGATCTCCAGCCGCACGTTGCGCCCGCGCTCCTGCGTCGCGGGCGTGCGCGCGAGCACGCCATCGTCGACCAGCAGCACCGGCCGGTCCATCGCGCCCGGCGGCAGATAGCCGAAGCCGACACCGCCCGCCGTCGTATCCGCATACAGGCTCAGCGAAGGTATCCACGTGATCGCATGATTGATCGCGCTCGCGCCATAGCCCGGCACATCGGGCAGCGTGTAGACCGGCCCGAGGTTCAGCAGCACAGCCTGACTGTCGATGCCGACGGCCGCGAGCATCGCGCCATACAACGCGACGTGGTCCTTGCAGTCGCCATAGCGGTTGCGCAGGACATCGCTCGCCTTGTGCGGCACGGCCGCCGTCTCGCCAAGAAAAAGCGCGACGTAGCGAATGTTCAGACGCACCCAGTCGTACAGAATCTGCGCCTTCACGCGCGGATCGTCCGTGTGCGCCGTCAGTGCCTGCGCAAGCTGCGCGATGGCAGGATCGCGCCACGTCGGGTCCAGCGCCGCCGTCCGATAGCGTTCGGCAAACGATGCGAAGTCCCGTGTCGTCGAGACCATCAGGCGGTCGCCCCACGTCGCATAGCCGACGGCACCCGACTCGATGGGCGCATACGGCCCATGCCGATACTCGAACGTGTAACGCGTGCGGCCGTTCTCCGTCACGGGCGGCAACGCCACGTAGCCGCGCGCGTCGGCGTACAGCGGGACGTCGGCGGGCAGGTCGAAAATCAGTTGCTGCATGTCGACGGGGCCCCGCGTCGGCTCGACGAAGTAGGCGAACGTGCCGCCTTGCAACGGCAACGCCCGCGTTTTGCGAAACGCCAGATGCACGCGCGAGCCCGGCTCGACGCCCGGAAAGATCACCGTGCGCAATACGCCGTCCTGGAAGGTCGGTGCGCCCGCCGAGCGCGGCTCCTGCACGTCGCGAATGCCGTCAGGGCCAACGGGATGCGTGACGCCATTAGGATCGATCGTCTCCGCCGCGAGCAACTGCACCTGCTCGATATCCTTGTTGAACCACACGTAGCGCTGCGCGATATCGTCGACGCCGCTCGTCGTGTTCGCGCGCAAGACCGTGTCGTCATGTTCCTCGATCGATCCATCCTTTTGCACGACGAACAGATGCACGTCGCGCTCGATCGTCGATGGCGGAATGTCGTCGGCTGCAACGCGCTCCTGTCCGTACACGGCGCCCGCGCCGTACGCGCAGACGATCAGCGGCAATGCGGCCGCCGCGCGCAAGCGGTGCACGCGGCGGCTCATGCCTCGCGCACCATGTGGCGAGGCGCAACAGGAATCGCAGCTGCGCCGCGCTGCATCCGCCACACGCGCGGGCTCATGCCGAATTCGACGCGAAACGCGTGATTGAAATTGGACACGTCGTTGAAGCCGCTATCGAGCGCGATATCGACGATCTTCGTGCTCTCGTCGGCAAGACGCAGTGCCGCATGGCGCAGGCGCGCGCGCAGCACGTATTGATGCGGCGTCACGCCCGTGACGCGCTGGAACGTGCGCAGAAAATAGAAGTCGGATAGTCCGCACATCTGCGCGAGACTCGCGAGCGTATGCGGCGCATCGGGCGTTTCGTCGATCAGGCGCACGGCCTGCGTGACGCGCGACCATGCGGACGCGCTCGTCGTAATAGCACGCCGCTTTGCGTCCGCTTGTGTCGCGCGCAGCGTGGCCCCGGCCAGTTCGACAGCGAGTTCGTTCCATACCGTGCATGACGCGCGTTCCGTCGCCCCGGCACACGCCCGCGCGATCAGGCCGGAAAACGCGCGGAATGGCGGCATCCGTCCATGCCGGAACAATGTATCGGTGCGAGCAAAGCCCGCGTCGGCGGCGAGTTGCTCGAAGTACGCAGGCTGATAGTGAAACGATACGCAGCGGTCGCCGGGCGCATGCCGATGCCCGCATTCGAAGCACTCGCCCGCATTGCCGAGCAGCAGCGAGCCCGGCGTGAGCAGTTCCCGCCCCGCGGCCGACCGGTAGCCGAATGCGCCCGCCGCCACGATCGCGATGCAGACGCCCGCGTGCCGCTCCTCGAACGGCCTGTCACGCGGGCCGAAGGTGCACAGCACGTCCATCACCGACCAGCCGTCGCCCGCGGCCAGCGCGCGCATCTGCGTGCTGCCGGACACGCCGAGCCTGTCGCGGCGTGCGAGCACGGCTTCGAGATCGACGGCAATTTTTCCCAAGATGTCACCTCGGCGGGTCCGTATGCTCGTTTTATCACAACGGCGGCAAGCGAGGCGCCACGCGTTCACCGCCCTTTTCAACCAGGTTCAGCATACGGAGCAACCCGCAATGAATGCATTGGATCACGGTCCCGCTGCCGGGTTTCATGCAGCACTTGCCGCGCCCGGCCGCGCGGCTGACATCGACGACGCCGACGACCTCTACGGCTGGCTCATCGGCAGTTGGGACATGGACGTGCTGCACTATCGCGTCGACGTGCGCGAGCGGCATCTGACGGGCGAGATTCACTTCGGCTGGGCGCTCGAAGGGCGCGCCGTCCAGGATGTCTGGATCATGCCGCGCCGCGCGGATCGCGGCGCGCGAAGCGACGACGGTTTCGACATGTACGGCACGACGCTGCGCGTATGGGACCCCTCGATCGAAGCGTGGCGCGTCACCTACATCAACCCGGGCAAGAACCAGCGCGACGAACTGATCGGCCGCAAGATCGGCCGCGATATCGTGCAGATCGGCACGCATGCGAACGGCACGCCGATCCGCTGGAACTTCACCGACATCACCGACGATTCGTTCCGCTGGACAGGCGTCGCGCTCGCCGCCGATGGTGTGACGTGGAATCTCGAAGGCGAATTCGTCGCGCGACGCAGGCGCGACTAGCGCATTTGCGGCGCCCCGCTCGCGCGAACTAGGCCTGCCGCAGTTCCGCGCCCTCGTCCTTCGACAGCTTCACGAAGAAGAACAACGAGCACAGGACGGCCGCGCCGACGACGAAGAACGCGGGCGAGAAATCGCGCGCGGTGAGATGCGCGGCGCTGCCGCCGTGCAGATGCGCGGTCAGCGCGAGTAATGACGCGCCGAACGCGACGCCGAGGCTCACGGAGAGCTGCTGCGCCATGCCGGAGAGCGCTGTGGCGCGGCTCATTTTCGGCTTCGGCATGTCGGAGTAGCCGAGCGTGTTGAGCGTCACCATCGCGAGCGAATTGAACAGCCCGCCCGCCAGCAGCGTGCAGAAGATCAGCAGATGCGGCGTGCTCGGCTTGAAAAGCCCATAGCACGCATAGAAACAACCCGTCATGCAGGTCGCGACGATCAGCAGCGTGCGAAAGCCGATGCGCTGAATCGCCTTGGTCATCACGCCGCGCACGGCGAGCGAGCCGACCGCCGTCGCGACGCTCAGCGACCCCGACGTGAGCGGCGACAGGCCGAAGCCCAGTTGCAGCATCAATGGCATCAGGAAAGGAGATGCGCCTATGCCGATGCGCAAAGGCATGCCGCCGAGCACGGCCGTCCGGTACGCCTTGTAGCGCAGCAGCAAGGGATCGATGATCGCATCGACGTGACGGCGGCTATATAGCCAGTACAGCAGCATCGACAGCGCGCCCGTACCCGTGAACGCGAAGGTCACCCATTGCGGCACGAGCCCGCGCCCGGCCGTATCCAGCCCGCCGACAAGACCCACGAGGCCCGTCGACAGCAGCACGAAACCGGGCAGATCGAAACGCTCGTCGATGCGCTCATGCGTGTCGTCGATGAACGCGAGCGCGCACAGCACGCCGATCACGCCGAACGGCACGTTCAGCAGGAAGATCCAGCGCCACGACGTGATCGTCACCACCACGCCGCCGAGCAGCGGGCCGGCAAGCCGCCCCACCGCACCCGGCACCGTGAACCACACCATCGCCGCGACCATCCGCGCAGGCGGCACGCTGCGCAGCAGGATCAACCGGCCGACGGGCACCATCATCGCGCCGCCCATGCCCTGCAGCACCCGGAACACGACGAGTTGCGGGAGAGAGGTTGCGATCCCGCACAGCGCCGATGCGACAGAAAACAGCCCGATGGCCGAGCAGAACACGCGGCGCGCGCCGAAGCGGTCGGCGAGCCAGCCGCTCGCCGGCAGAAACACGGCGAGACTGAGCAGATAGGAAGTGATCGCGAGATTCAGATGCAGCGCCTCGACGCCGAGCGAACGCGCGATGGAAGGCAGCGCGGTCGCCATGATCGACGTATCGAGGTTTTGCAGGAACAGCGGACAGGCAACGATCAGCGGAATGATGCGGGCGCGGTCGGTCATCCTGTTCTTTTACCGCAAAACGGCCGCCCATGGCGAGTCCGGCTGCACGCCCGGTGTTACGGTTTGTTGCGCTCGCTACGGCCTGACGAGGCACGTCTTGTGCGCACGGTGCCCTTCAGCGCGCGTCTTCTTCCAGCGCACGCCGCAACGACAGCGCGATGCCGCGCGCGGCGAGCGTCACTTCATCGAGCGAAGGGAACGACGGCGCGATGCGCAGGTGCCGGTCTTCGTCGTCGCGTCCGTAGGGATACGCGGCACCCGCCGGCGTCAGCACCAGACCGGCTTCGGCCGCGAGCGCGACGGTGCGTTTCGCATAACCCTTTGGCACGTACAGGCTGATGAAATAGCCGCCTTCCGGCCGGTTCCACGACACCCCGGGGACATCGGCGAGCAGCGCTTCGAAAGTCGAGACTACGGCGTCGAACTTCGGCCGCAGCAACGCGCGATGCTTCGCCATCAGGCGTTCGAGCCCTGCGCGGTCACGCAGGAAGCGCACGTGCCGCAACTGGTTCAGCTTGTCCGGGCCGATCGTGCGCACGCTCATATGCTTTTGCCACCAGCCGATATTGCGCTGCGACGCCGCAAGAAACGCAATGCCGCCGCCCGCCACTGTGACCTTCGACAGCGATGCGAATACCAGCGCGCGGTCCGCATGCCCCGCCCGCTCGCACAATTCGGCGATGTTGGGCGTGCTATGGGGCGTGTCCGTCAGATGATGGAAACGGTACGCGTCGTCCCAGAAGAGCCGGAAGTCGCTTGCGGCAGCAGGCAGCGCGGCGAGGCGTTCGACCGTTTCGCGCGACCAGATCGCGCCGCTCGGGTTGCTGTAGAGCGGCATGCACCAGATGCCCTTGATCGACGCATCGCCTTTGACGTGCGCTTCCACGGCGTCCATGTCGGGGCCGTCCTGCGTCATCGGCACGGGGATCATGCGGATGCCGAGCGCCTCGCAGATCGCGAAATGACGGTCGTAGCCGGGCACGGGGCACAGGAACGCCACCTCGCCCTGCCTGCTCCACGGCGCCTGCCCCGGCATGCCGTGCAGCATCGCGAAGGCGAGCGCGTCGTGCATCAGTTCCAGGCTCGAATTGCCCGCTGCCACCACCTGTGCCACATCGACATCGAGCAGTTGTGCGCCGAACTCACGCGCCTCGGGCAAGCCCAGCAAGTGCCCGTAGTTGCGGCAGTCGATGCCGTCGCGCGACACATAACCGGCCGTGCCCGCTTCGTCGAGCAGCGCGCGCGACAGGTCGAGTTGCTCGGGCGACGGCTTGCCGCGCGACATGTCGAGCCGCATCGCAAGCTGTCGGAATTCGTCGTAAGTGGAAGGCGTCGCCATGATGTCCCCGGATGAGCACGCTCGCGTCAGGTATCGAGCGCAGTGTATGAAGCGAGTATGCCGCCGTGCCTGAGTTCAGACAAACGCGTTATATTGAACATTTCGATCAATATTTCTGATACGTACTTCAAAGGGGTGCAAGCGGATGAAAGCCCTCGATCTCGATGTGCTCGCGATGTTCGTCGCCATCGCCGACACCGGCAGCTTCGTGCGCGGCGCGGCGCTCGTGCATCGCTCGCAGTCCGCGCTGAGCATGCAGATCCGTTCGCTCGAAACCGCGCTCGGCAAGCCGCTGTTCGTGCGCGGCCCGCGCAGCGTGACGCTCACGCAGGACGGCCAGGTCATGCTCAGCTACGCGCGCCGCATGCTTGCGCTGCGCGACGAAGCATGGGCATCCGTCGTGCATCCTGAGGTGAAAGGCCGCGTGGCGATCGGCGTACCGGACGACTACGCGTCGTCGCTGCTGCCGTCGGTGCTGCGCAACTTCTCGGCGACCTATCCGAAGGTCGAGATCCAGGTGGTCGGCCTGCCGAGCAACGCGCTCGCGCCGCTGCTGAAGGACAACAAGATCGACCTCGCCTGCGTGACCCGCGTGAAGGGCTTCGCGGGCGAGTTCATCCGGCTCGAGCCGATGGTGTGGGCGGGCACGTCCACGGCGGGACGCGAAGTGTGGAAGGAACGCCCGCTGCCTGTCGCGCTGTTCGGCGTGGGCAGCGTCGCGCGCGCGAACGCGATTCAGGCGCTGGAACGCGCGAAGATCACGTATCGCACCTCGTATGAAAGCCCGAGCCTGATGGGCCTGTTCAGCATGGTCGACGCGGGCCTCGCGGTCGCGCCGCTGGCGCGCTGCGCGGTGCCCGAACGCTTCGTCACGCTCGGCCGTCAGCACGGGCTGCCGAAGCTGCCGGAACTGGAGATCATCCTCGCGCGCAGCGCGCGCTCGAACCGGCCGCCGTGCGACTATCTGGCCGAGCAGATCCTCAGCGAACTGCGCGACTGAGCCGCTGCGCGGCGCGCGAGCGCTTTACATCGCCGCGATCAACCGTTGCCGCGCCGCACGATACGCGCCGCTATGCACGCCCGAATGCCGCGCCGCGTCGAGCAAGCTATCGCGAGCCCGTGCGCTGGGGCCAGCGTCGGGATGACGTGAATCGTTGACGATCTGCAAATCAGGCGCTTCCGTGGCGCGCACCGTGCGTAGATGCGCGTCGGCGAGCATGCACTCTTCCCACACCATCAGGTCCGCGAGCCGCGCGTAGCGGTTCGCTCGCGCTGCGCACTGCGGTTCGAAATGCGTCTGCGCGATCCAGTCGGGCAGATCGTCGCCCGGCATCGGACGCGCAATGCCGTAGCCCTGCGCGAGATCGACGCCGAAGATCCGCAGTGCATCGAGCAGCGCCGGATCCTCGACGCCCTCGACCACCACCGCCTTGCCGAGCGCCTGCCCGAGCCGCGTCAGATGATGGATGAACGGCAGCACGTCGGCGGCGTCGTGATCCTGCAGATCCGCGATGCTGCGATCGATCTTCACGCAGTCGAACGGTAGCTCGCGCAGCCGGCTCAGGCTGCTGTGCCCCGTGCCGAGGTCGTCCTGCGCGAGGTCGACGCCGAGCGTCTTGTAGCCCGCGATCCGCTCGTCGAGCTCGACGCCGTACGGCAGCGCGCCGGACTCCAGGATTTCGAGCATCAGTTCGCCCGCCTCGCAGCCGAATTCATCGAACGCAGCGCGCGTCGCGTCGAAGTAGCGCGGATCGCCGAGCGCGGCGGGCGGCAGATTGACGGACACGACGATATCGATGCCGACACGCCGCCACGCGTTGCGCTGCGCCAGCACCTGCGCGAGGCCGCGCATATACAGATCGAGATGGCCGTTGCTGCACAGCGACGGCAGAAACTGGCATGGCGCGATCAGCGCGTCGCCGTCGCGCAGACGGGCGAGCGCTTCGACCTTCGTCACGCGACCGGCGCGCAGGTCGAGCAGCGGCTGATAGTGCATGCACAACGCGCCCGCGCGCAGCATGTCGACCCATCGCCCATGCACTGGGCGGGGCACCGCACTGGAGCCGGTTGACGTTGATCTGCTCATAATGGTCTGGCCGAAATATTGGAGAAGCATGTGTGCACGTCAGCTCGTGCGTGGTGTGGGCCGGCGAGGCGAGTACATCGATATGGAATGCCATGCAATCACGTCTGCCTGTCGACCAATGATTGCGCTAGCTCGCAGACGCTGACCAATATCAATGCCCTCGGCAGACACAGTGCCGACAATCCGTTTATCGGCTAGCTCATAGTCGACGGGGCGAGCGCGCAACATCTCACAGTGCGCCACGTCTCTTCGGGCTCCGCGGTTCCCCGGCTGCGGAGTCCGTTTTTTCCCGCCCTCGAAAGGCGATGCGTGTGCCGAACGCTGTCCTGACGTCGGCACGCATCTCCGGACGCAGACTGACGAGAATCGCCTCCAGCAACTCGCCAACCACGATCAGCCGCGCCCCATACTCGATCAGCCCATCGCTTTGCAGCGACGAAAGCTGCGTGAGCAGATCGACCGACGAGTCTGAGTCTGCGCAATGCCCGTCGCCGCCGCATGCGGCACGGTGAGTTTGCATCGATGGGTCCATGGCGCTCAAAACGACTCCCAGTCGCTATCGGCAGACACGCTCCCTTTTGCCGCCACGGTCTTCGCAGCGGGCTCGACGCGGCGCGCAGCCCGTGCGTGCTTCGCGGCAGCCACGGGTGCGCGCACGGCGCGCGGCAACATCAACGCAGGCGCGGCGCCGGGTGCATCGGCGAGCCTGAAGACGGCGATCGCGCCCGTCATCTGCATGGCCTGCTCTTCGAGCGCCTGCGCCGCTGCCGCCGACTGCTCGACGAGCGCCGCGTTCTGCTGCGTGACCGTGTCGATCTGGCTGATGGCCTGGCTCATCTGCCCGATGCCCTGACTCTGCTCTTCCGACGCCGCCGAAATTTCACCGACGATATCCGACACCTGCTTGATCGCGCGCATCACCTGGCCCATCGTCGCGCCGACTTCGTCGGCCTGGCGCGAGCCGTCCTCGACGAGCGCCGTCGACGATTCGATCAGGTCCTTGATTTCCTTCGCAGCCGACGACGACCGTTGCGCGAGCGAGCGCACCTCGCCCGCGACGACGGCGAAGCCGCGCCCCTGCTCCCCCGCGCGCGCCGCTTCGACGGCCGCGTTCAGCGCGAGGATGTTGGTCTGGAACGCAATGCCTTCTATCAGCGTCGTAATATCGGCGATCTTCGCGGAGCGCTCGCTGATGTTGCCGATCGTGCGCACCATCGCCTGCACGGCATCGTTGCTTGCATCGGCCATCGAGCGTGCGTTCGACGACAGCGAATTGGCCTGGCGTGCGTTGTCGGCGTTCTGCTTCACCGTTTCGGCCAGCTCCGTCATCGTCGCGGCCGTCTCTTCGACGGACGCCGCCTGCTCTTCCGTACGCGACGACAGCTCCATGTTGCCCGCCGCGATCTCGCGCGAGGCCACCGTCACCGAATCGCTCGACGTCTTGATGCGGCACACGGTATCCGCCAGCTGGCCGCTCATGCGCTTCATCGCGTCGAGCAGCGAGCCGAACTCGCCTTTCGCGTCGACGGTGATCGGACGGTCAAGACGGCCGTCCGCGATGTCGTTGGCGATATCGACGGAGCGCTTCAACGGGCGCGTGATCGCCTTCGACAGATATACCGTCGCGCCGAGACACACGAGCGCGCTGGCCGCGAGCATGCCGAGCGCGATCCAGAACATCTGCTTCGACGAGCGCTCGCTATCGCTCGTGAAGTCTCTGGCCTGAGCCTGGTTCAGGTCCATGTCCTGCTGAATCAGCGAATTGAGCGCCTCGGCCACGCGCACCACGCTATTGCGCTGGAACTCGATCGCGCCCGCCACCTCGCCCTTTTCGATCTGCGCGACCTCCTGATCGATCATCGACTTGAAGGTGCTGGCCTCAGCGTGAATCCTGTCGGCGATCGCCTGCTCATCGACGCTGCTGATACCGGCCGAATAATATTGCGCCCAGCATGACTCCATTGCTGCCAGCAGTTCGCGCACCCGCCGCAGGTTGTCCTTGTCCTGCGTCACGAGCGTCTGCCACAGCAGACGGCGGATCTCGATCTCGTGGATGCGAAACAGCGCGAGTTGCGTGACGGGAATCAGATTGCCCGTGTAGGCGGTCTGCATGTTCTCGCTCATCGTTTTGACAGCACGCATGCCGTACAGCGCATTGCCAACCAGTGCCAGAGTAACCACGGCAAACGCCGCGATGATCCTGAAGCGGATCGTTTGAAGAAACTGAGTCATTCCATTTTGCCGGAGGATGGCGCTCGGGCGGCTCACCTGCCACGCCTCGCGATTCAAGAGGAAGACGGCGCGCGCGTATCGCGCTGCCATCGCGGAACGCGTCTTCTCAGGTCGCGTTCTCGTATCGATCGAGCCGCAACGAACGACATGCGTCACTCGGGGCTACAAGTTCACTGCGATCCTAAGGTTCGCCTGGTATGCGGGGCAATGATGGATGTCAACGTCAAGATACGCATAAGAACATCCTTATTCTTAGGATGCCTTCATATTATTATTTAGCATAAACCACCCATCAATCTTAGGACAAGCGATCGGTAGATCGATGAAGTGGTTCAGATCAATGACCACACGCGCAACACGCCGCCCGGAAACCGATCTGTCATCCATTCCCTACACGAGGCTCCCCCGCCCTACGCGCGATTCAACCGAACACCCATTTTATTTTGAGACAGCACCGGCAATACTCTCGATCGGGAAATTGCCGTCAGCGCTACGGTCGCCTCACGCGGGTCGCATTGCGATGCCATCCCGTCCGGATGAACCGGCCGATCGTAGCCACGGCGCCTTGCCTGCGAGGAAATCATGGACGCTGATGATGTTTTTTCGGAGATACGCGACGTCAATCTGGCGTATCTGATGCTGGCTCAAAGCCTCGCACGCAGGAACCCCGTCGAGGCACCCGTGCGCCTCGGGATGTCGACGCAACTGACGGCGATCATCGCCGGCCTGTCCGCCGCGCAGATCGTGCGGCTCGCGGAGTCGGACATGCTGCTGTGCGGTGTCGGTCTGCAGGAGCGATCGGCGCTGAGCGCGCTCAGCGACAGCTTCGGCCGGCACGACATGCAGTCGATGCACGCCGCCATGCTGCTCGCGCAAGTGCCAGCGGGGACTCTGTAATGACCGCGCTTGCTGCGTTGAAGGCCGTCGTCGCGCGTGCAGACCCGGGGCAACGGCGGCTTCTCGACGACGTGAGCGAAACGCTGCTCGCTATCGAACTGTTCGAACTCGGCGCGCGGCTGCAGGTTACGCAAGCCGAAACGACGCTGTCGCGTGATCGCCTGATTCGCCTTTACAAGGAGTTGCACCGCGAGTCGCCGCCGAAAGGCATGTTGCCCTTCTCTGCGGACTGGTACGTGACGTGGTTGCCGAACATCCACGCGTCGCTGTTCCATGCGTTGTACCGATCCATTTCCGCGCAACGCGACATCAGGCGGATCACGGCGATCATCGCGGCGTACCGGCTCTATCTCGAGCACGTGCCGCGAGGCACGGAGCCCGTGTTGAGCTTTACCCGAGCGTGGACACTCGTGAGGTTCGTCGAGCACGACATGCTGCATCTCGGAACGTGCAGTTGCTGCAAGGGAAATTTCCTAGTGCTCGCCTACGAACTGGAACCCGGCTACGTCTGCGGCCTGTGCAAGCCGCCGTCGCGAGCGGGGAAAACAGGCCGCCCGGCCAAAGCCGAACAATAGACTGGCCCCGCACGACGGGACGAGACTCCGCGCGCAAACACACACCGCGCTCGGGGCCTGCTTCTAGTGAATGGAGATTCAAGCGTTGGACCGCATCGAAACACTCAAGGAAATACGGGAAGTCAATCTGTCCTTCCTCTCTCTTGCGCAGCGGCTTGCACGCATCGACAGGACGAGGGCCATGCGTCTGCTCAGAGTCGGCGAGGAATCGGTGGATGAGCTTGCAAGCTTGCCGTCCGAACAGATCGTGAGGCTTGCCGCGACCAACATGCTGTTCTGCCGCTTCGCGCTCGACGACTGCGCGCTGCTGGCGTCCCTCGTTCACAGCGTTCCGCGCGGTGTCGAGCGGCAAACGGACGAGCCGCTCGCGGCGTGAGCAGTTATCCGGATCGCGGCCTGCTCCGCGCATCTAGGCTGCATGAACACAATGCGAATCTGCCGTAGCACGACCCAACATTCTTAGGGCTTTCCAATTTTGAGAACATCGTTTCCAGTCGCGTGCGTTGATAGTTATCCTATTCGACATATGATTGTCACCGAGCATTCGTGAGGATCGTCCGACGCGGCGCAACGGAAACATGCAGCACCCACCACGGCACGTCCCGGAGCGCGTTTCGCCCTCACGGACGCGCCCGCTGACAGCAGCGCCACAAGAGAACATCGCAACATCGAGCCCGCCCGCTGCAACCTGACGATTTAAACCAGCACATGAACACTGTTGCATCGCCATCCGGCCTGAGCCTGCGCACGGCATTGACGACGCTCGCCGTCTTCATGGCGGGCGTGTTCGTGGCCTCCTTCACAGCCTGCCTCACGTTGCGATGGACGACGATCGTCGCGGGCGCGACGGTGCTAGCCTGCGTGGTCGCCTGCATCGTATGGTCGCACCGTCGCGAGCGGCCCGGCCGACTCACCCGCGAGCAACCGTTCGACACCGACGCGCCGGGCGCAGCACCCGTTCAAACGTTCGACGAAGCGCGCCTCACGGCGATCGTCCGCTCGTCACGCGAAGCCATCGTGACGATCGATGCGATGCAGCGCATCGTCCTGATGAACCCGATGGCGGAGGAACTGCTCGGCTGCGATGCCGCAACGGTCATAGGCGGCCCGCTCTCGCGCTTCATCCCCGAACGGTTCCGCGTGGCGCATGCGAAGCATGTCGAGCATTTCGGCGCGACGGGCGGGTCTGACCGGCGCATGGGCAGCCAGCGCGTGCTGTATGCAGTGCGCGCCGACGGTCGCGAGTTCCCGATCGAAGCCTCCATTTCGCAAAGCCAGTACGGCAACGAGAAGCTCTATACCGTGATGCTGCGCGACATCACCGAGCGCATGCGCGCCGAAGAAGCGCTCAGACAGTCGCGCGAGGACCTGCGCGAGCTGTCCGCCAACCTGCAGCGTGTGCGCGAAGAGGAGAAGGCGCACATCGCGCGAGAGCTGCACGACGATCTCGGACAATCGCTGACCGCGCTGAAGATGGATCTCTCCGTGATCGAGCATGCGCTGCACAGCGAGGGCATCGACGACGCCTACGTGCATGAACGGCTCGATGCCATGGCGCGCGTGATCGACGCGACGGTTGCGTCCGTGCGGCGGATCGCGGCCAACCAGCGGCCCGCGATGCTCGACGATCTCGGCCTCGTCGCGGCGATCGACTGGCTCGCCGACGATTTCTCCCAACGCTATGGCATACGCGTCGCCCGCCGGCTCGACGTGGGATCGGCCGCGTTCTCGCATGGCGCGGCGACGGCGATCTTCCGCATCGTCCAGGAAGCGCTGACGAATGTCGCAAAGCATGCGCAAGCGACGCTCGTCACGCTCGAAATACGGGTGAATGGCGAGCACTGCACGCTCGACATCGTCGACGACGGCCGCGGCCTGCCCGCTGTCGAGCGCACGCACGATCCGCGCACCGGCAGAAACTTCGGTCTGCTCGGCATTCGCGAGAGGGTCCATATGCTCGGCGGCACGCTATCGACAGGCGAGCCCGGGCACGGCTTCAACCTGTCCATCACGTTTGCGCTGGACGCATTGCAATCTGAAGAGACCCAGCCATGATCCGCATTCTCATCGCCGACGACCACGCGCTGATACGCGAAGGTCTGCGCCATATCCTGAAGGGCTCACCCGAGTTCGAAGTGGCGGGCGAAGCCGCGGACGCGGCCAGCACGATCGCACTGGTGCGCTCGACGCACGCGCACATCCTGATCCTCGATCTGTCGATGCCGGGGCGCAACGGCGTCGAAATGATCCCGCAGATCAAGGCCAACAACCCTGCCCTCCACATCCTCGTGCTGACGATGCACGGCGAGCATCAGTACGCGGTGCGCGCATTCAAGGCCGGTGCATCCGGCTATCTGACGAAGGAAAGCGCGAGCAGCGAGCTGGTGAGCGCGTTGACGAAGATCGCGGGGGGCGGCGTCTATATGAGCCTTTCGATGGCCGAGCGTTTCGCGCGCAACCTGCACGAGCCGCTCGAGATGCTGCCGCATCAACGGCTGAGCGACCGCGAATTCGACGTGTTCCGACGCATCACGGCGGGCCAGACGATCGGCGAGATCGCCACGCAGTTGTGCGTCAGCACCAAGACGATCAGCACCTACAAGGCACGCATTCTCGACAAGATGGAGATGCCGCACGGCGCGGCGCTGGTGCGCTATGCGATGCGCCACAAGCTGTTCGATGACAGCGAGGAGCCGTGAACGGGCCTCGTGTAGGCGACACCCTACACGCACTCCGATTGGCTGACCGCAGATTCATTCGCCGCTGATTCAATTTTGAGACAGCACCCAACATACTTTCGGCACTGACATTGCGTGCCGTGCTGTCCACCTGCAGCGGGGACGCCGTACGACACCATTTCATTGCGCGTGCACCATGGCCCGCACGCGCGTTCCCGAAAAGGAGGCCACCTTGCTACTCGCCGATGCACCGACGCTCACGCCCTCGCCGTTCACACAGGCAACCGACCTGGTGCGCAAGTTCCAGCCAGGCGGCACGCAGCATGCCGCGCCGCGCTGTTCGCAATGCGCGATCAACCCGATTTGCAATCCGGGCGACCTGAACGCCGAGGAACTCGCGCAAGTCGATTCGCTGGTTCAGGAAGTGCGCACCGTGCAGCGCGGCGCAAGTCTGTATCGCGCGAACGATCCGTTTCACAACGTCTACATTCTGCGCAGTGGCTCGTTCAAGACGGTCGTCATGCATCGCGAAGGACGCGAACAGGTGACGGGCTTCCAGATCGCGGGGGAAATGCTGGGGCTCGACGGGATAGTCGGCGCGCAGCATCTGTGCGGCGCCATTGCGCTCGAACGCAGCACCGTCTGCGTGATTCCATTCGAGCCGCTCGAAGACCTGTGCCGCGCAATCAAGCCGATGCAGCGGCATCTGCACAAGGTGATGAGCCGCGAGATCGTCCGCGAATCGAACATGATCATGCTGCTCGGCACGATGCGCGCCGAGCAGCGCGTCGCGGCGTTCCTGCTGAATCTCGCCGACCGCTACGGCACGCGCGGCTACTCGGCGACGGAATTCAACATGCGCATGACGCGCAGCGAGATCGGCAGCTATCTGGGCATCACGCTCGAAACGGCGAGCCGCATGTTCTCGAGGCTCCACCAGGAAAGACTCGTGCAGGCGCGCGGCAAGCAGATCCGCATTCTGGACAGCGGCGCGCTCGCGCGGCTCTGACACGTCATGCAAGCGATGCTCGCGACGCAATAGCGGCCGCGACGCTGCGCCTTCAACCCTCTTCGCCCAATTGCACTAGCAATGCATGCAACCGTTCGGTGTGACGCAGCAGCATGTGCCGATGCTTGTCGATCTGTTCGAGGCGGCCGGCAAGATCGGCGTGTATGGGGTCGTCGAGCTCGGCGGCCGACAGCACGTCTTCGACTTTGGCGCGCACCGATGCGAACTCGACGGTCGGATGCGTCAGCGAGCGCTCGAAGCGCCGCACTTCCTGCACGGCGAGATCGCGCACCTTGCGAAAATACGCCTGGCGCCGGTGCTGTTCGGCTTCGTGGACTTCGTCTTCCGGACGGCGCTGCGCCTGCTGTCCGAAAATCGGCTCCGGCGGACGCAGCACCGATTTCTTGCGTACCGGATGCGCCGTGCCGCGAAAACGCGCGAGCGGTGTTTCGTTGTCGATCGCTTCGCGCGCATTGTCCGGCACGTCGGCGGGTTCGTGGGGCGCATCCATCCAGCCGGCGGGCAGCCCTGTCACCGATTCGACGCCGCGCACGAATTCCTCGCTGAAGTCGCGCTGGCCGGCGAGCATCAGCTTCAGATACGACGCGGAAAAGGTCATCATCCGCGCAAGACGCGTCACTGCACCAACCTCCCGCGTCAGCAACGCCAGATTGGCCCGCCAGATGGGAAGCAGGGATTCGTCGGAATATTCCATCGCTGGGTCTTCCTTCATCAGTCTTGCTGCTAGGCCTGCGTTGATCGGGCCATACGCACCGCAACGCGCATGCCCATGCGCCGCGTCCGACAACGATAGTCGCATCGCCATGCGGCGCGCAACCGGATTCGCACGGCGGTTGCGGCGCAACGACAACACGGGCGCGCGCCACGGTGCATGGGCGTTTCACTGAGGATTGACCCCGGCGAGCGGGCGGCGTTCCGCACCGAGGCGCGAGGACGGATGAATTTCGCCATGTGGACTTCGCCACGCGGCAAATCAAGGGAGAGCAACGAGGCGTCCGGACGCACGCCTGCGAGGTCGCGGCGCGCGAGGCCCGAAGCCCGCGCGCACGCGTCGTTCAGACTGCCGCGACGTGCGCGAGCGCCGTCTTCACGAGCTTTTCGAGCAGCGGCTCGATTTTGCCGGCGAGCGCTTCGTCGTACGCATACGGCATCTGTTCCTGCATATAGGTGATCTGCGACAGCTCGAGCTGTACCGCATGCACGTTCTGCGCAGGCTGGCCATAGTGGCGCGTGATATAGCCGCCCTTGAAGCGGCCGTTCGCGACGGCCGTATAGCCGCCATGCCCGTCGACGATCTTCGCGAGCGCTTCGGCAAGCCCCGGCGCCGCGCTCGCGCCATTCGACGAGCCGAAGTTGAAGTCAGGCAGCCGGCCGTCGAAGAAACGCGGCACATGCGAGCGGATCGAATGCGCCTCCCACAGCAGCACCTTGCCGTGCTGCGCCTTCAACGCCGCCAGTTCGCCCTGCAAGGCTTCGTGATACGGCTTCCAGTACAGGTCGCGGCGTCGCGCGACTTCGGCGTCGTCGGGCAGGTGGCCGTCGCGATAGAGCGGCTCCTTGTCGAACGTATCGACGGGCAGCAGGCCTGTCGTGTCCTGCCCCGGATAGAGGTTCGCGCCATCGGGCGGACGGTTCAGATCGATCACGTAGCGCGCATACGTCGGCGTCAGGATCGACGCGCCCATGCGTTTTGCGAACGCGTACAGGCGGTCGAGATGCCAGTCGCAATCGTCGGTGCGGGCGGCAACGGGCGTCATCTGCGCGGCGATATCGGCGGGAAGGCGCGTGCCCAGATGCGGAATCGAGATCAGGAACGGCAGGCTTCCCCGATGCAGCGAGAAGACGGGCAAGGTATCGGTGGCGGTCATGTCGTCGGTGCTTCTCAAGGTTGACTCGGGTTCACTTCAGCAGTTCGGCGAGCGCCGCGCGATATTGCGCATACGCGTGTTCTTCATCGCGATGCCGGCGGTTGTCGACGACTTTCGCACCGCCCGCGTACACATCGCGAATGGGTGTCTCGCCATGCTCACAGAATACGACACCCGAAAGCCATGCGTCGTTCGCATGTTCGGCGATGCTCGCGTGGTCTGCATCGAGCACGATGAAGTCGGCGCGCGCGCCCTCGCGCAGCGCGCCCACAACACGGCCCGTCGCGAGCGCGCCGCCTTCCAGCGACGCCGCGTACAGACGGTCCGCGACGCGCGGCATGTCAGCCGACGCGAGCACGTTGCGCTGCCGTCTCGACAGACGTTGACCGTATTCGAGCAGCCGTAGTTCCGAACGCCAGTCGACGCCGATATGGCTGTCGCTGCCGACGCCGATGCGCCCCTTTTGCTCCAGATAATCGTGCGCGGGGAAAATGCCGTCGCCGAGATTCGCTTCCGTTGTCAGGCACAGGCCAGCGATGGCGCCGCTCTTCGCGAGCGCAGCCGTTTCAGTGGCGTCGACATGCGTTGCGTGCACGAGGCACCAGCGCGCGTCGACATCGAAGCGATCGAGCAGCCATTGAACGGGCCGCGCGCCTTCCGTCTCGACGCAGGCGTCCACTTCCGCCGTTTGCTCGGCGATATGGATGTGCACAGGCGCACCGGGCGACATGGCATCGAGTCCGTTCAGCAACTCGCGCAGCGAATCGTTCGACACCGCGCGCAACGAATGCGGCGCGACGCCGTAACGCAGCGCGCCATGTTCGGGACGCGCGCGGCGCAGCGTGTCGAGCAATCCGAGCAGGCTCTCCGGCGTGTTGATGAAGCGGCGCTGGTCATCGCGCGGCGGCTGCGCGCCGAAGCCCGCGTACTGATACAGCACAGGCAGCATCGTCATGCCGATGCCGCTCGTGCCCGCCGCATCGACCACGCGTTGCGCGAGTTCTGCATCGTTCGCGTAGCGCTTGCCGTCCTGCATGTGATGCACGTAATGGAATTCGCAGACGGACGTGTAGCCCGCCTTCAGCATCTCGATGTAAAGCCATTGCGCGATCGATGCGAGCCCTTCCGGCGTGATGCGCGCGGCAAAGCGATACATCAGGTCGCGCCAGCTCCAGAAGTTGTCCGTCGCCGCTGTGCCAAATGAAGCGCGATATTCGGTGAGGCCCGCCATCGCGCGCTGGAACGCGTGCGAATGCAGGTTCGGCATGCCGGGCAACACGGGACCGCTGGCTTTGGCGACGCCTGCGGGTGCTTGCGCATCGGGTGTCACCGAGATCAGCGCGCCTTGCGCGTCCCATTGCAGCAGCACGTTGCGCCGCCAGCCTTCGGGCAGATACGCGTGATCGGCAAAAAGCGATTGAGTGGCTTGAGTCATGTTCGATCCCATTCTCGCATCGGGCTCAAAGAGGGCGACGCGTATAGACGGTGTCGCCACCGCGCACGACGCGCTCGCAAAGCGGTCGTCCAATCCAGTAAGCGAGTTCCGCGAGCGACTGCACCGACCACACCGCGAAATCGGCCACGCGGCCAACTGCCAGCACGCCATGCGTGTCCGCCTTGCCGAGCGCCTGCGCCGCGTGGTGCGTCACGCCTTGCAGCACCTCGGGGACGGTCATGCGGAACAGCGTCGTCGCCATGTTCATCATCAGCGGCAACGAAGTCGTAGGCGATGTGCCCGGATTGCTGTCCGTCGAAATTGCAATCGGCACGTCATAGCGGCGCAACAGTTCGAGCGGCGGCAACTGCGTTTCGCGGATGAAGTAGAACGCGCCAGGCAGCAGCACGGCGACCGTGCCCGCTTCCTTCATCGCGGCGACGCCTGCCTCATCGAGAAACTCCAGGTGATCCGCCGACAATGCGCGATGCCGCGCGGCGAGCGCCGTGCCGCCGCCGTTCGACAACTGCTCCGCATGCATCTTGACGGGCAGCCCGCGACGCGCAGCCGCATTGAACACGCGCTCGCTCTGTTCAAGCGAAAAGCCGATGCGCTCGCAGAACACATCGACGGCATCGACGAGACCTTCGTCGGCCAGCGCGGGCAGCATGCGTTCGCAGACTTCGTCGATGTAATCGTCGGCGCGGCCCGCGAATTCCGGCGGCAACGCATGCGCGCCGAGAAACGTCGTGTAAACCGTCACGGGATAACGCTCGCCGAGTTGACGCGCGACGCGCAACATCTTGCGCTCGCTTGGCAGATCGAGCCCGTAGCCGGATTTGATTTCGACGGCGGTGAGGCCTTCGGCAATCATCGGCTCGAGACGCGCGGCCGACTGCGCGAACAGCGACGCTTCATCGGCGGCACGCGTGGCGCGCACTGTCGACACGATGCCGCCGCCCTGCTTCGCGATGGCTTCGTAGCTGACGCCCGCGAGCCGCTGCGCAAATTCGTCGGCGCGCTGGCCGCCGTACACGAGATGCGTATGGCAATCGACAAGGCCTGGCGTGACCCATGCGCCGCCCAGGTCTTCGCGCGGCCACGCGGTATATTGCGCGGGCAACTCGTGCGCAACGCCGAGCCACACGATGCGGCCGTTCTCGACGGCGATCGCGGCATCGTCGATCGTTTGATTGGGATCGCCCTGCGGACAGAGCTTCAGATGGTTCCAGACGGTTTGCTTCATGGCAGGGCTGTCTGTGAGGTGTGCAAGCGCTCAGGCTTGTGATGTGTCGGTGTAACGGATGCTGACGGCGAGCAGCGCGCCCTTCCCTTTGACGTCGCAGGACAGCGCGCGGGCGTTGTCGATGCGCAAGGTGTCGTTAGCGACGAGCGTCGTCGTATTCGCAGCGCTTTCGGTCGTGACGTGCAACTCGCCTTGTGCGCAGAACAGCAGCACGACGTCGGCATCGAGTTGCGCGCGCGTCTCATCGCGCCACACGGCAACGTCGCCCGTTGCTGCGCCACGCCGCACCATCAGGTTGAAGTCGCGCGTCGCGCCGTTGACGAGACGCGCGTCGATGGCCGTTTCGCCTTCGAAGCGCGCGATGTCGAGCGGTTCGCGCAGCGCGTGCGTCACCCCGCCAGCTTCGTCGAGCAACATGCCCGCGCCAGACAACAGCGCAAGCGTCCGGTCGATTCCCGCGAAACGCGAGAACGGACCGGCTTGCGCAACGTCGGCAACGCTCACGCGCCATACGAACGAATCGAGCGCCGCGCCCTCGGGGAACGCGGCGACTTCGCGCGTGACGCCGCCGCCGTTCTTCCACGGCGACGCCACGAGGTCCGCGCCGCGAATCAGCGACACGCTTGCAGACGATCGCGTCGCGGACACGATCAGCGGCCCAGCATCGGCAGCTTGAGACCGGCTTCGCGCGCCGTTTCCTGCGCGAGTTCGTAGCCGGCGTCCGCGTGACGCATCACGCCCGTTGCCGGATCGTTGAACAACACGCGGCCGAGACGTTCACGCGCTTCATCTGTGCCATCGGCGACGATCACGACGCCCGAGTGCTGGCTGAAGCCCATGCCGACACCGCCGCCATGATGCAGCGAGACCCACGATGCGCCGCCTGCCGTGTTCAGCAGTGCGTTGAGCAGCGGCCAGTCGCTGACGGCATCCGAGCCGTCCTTCATCGATTCCGTTTCGCGGTTCGGGCTCGCGACGGAACCCGTATCCAGGTGATCGCGGCCGATGACGATCGGCGCCTTCAGTTCGCCGTTCTTGACCATTTCGTTGAACGCCTGGCCCAGACGATAGCGATCCTTCACGCCCACCCAGCAGATACGCGCCGGCAAGCCCTGGAACGCGATACGTTCACGCGCCATGTCGAGCCAGTTGTGCAGATGCGGATCATCGGGGATCAGTTCCTTGACCTTCTGGTCCGTCTTGTAGATATCTTCCGGATCACCCGACAGCGCAACCCAGCGGAACGGGCCCTTGCCTTCGCAGAACAGCGGACGGATATACGCGGGCACGAAGCCGGGGAAATCGAACGCGTTCTGCACGCCCATTTCCAGCGCCATCTGACGGATGTTGTTGCCGTAGTCGAGCGTCGCCGCGCCGCGTTCCTGCAGCGTCAGCATGGCTTGCACCTGCTTGGCCATCGACTGTTTGGCGGGCGTCACGATGCTCTGCGGGTCCGTCTTCATGCGCTCGCGCCAGTCTTCGATCTTCCAGCCTTGCGGCAGATAGCCGTGAATCGGGTCGTGCGCGCTGGTCTGGTCGGTCACGCAGTCCGGCGTGATGTTGCGCTTCACGAGTTCGGCGAACACGTCGGCGGCGTTGCCGAGCAAGCCGATCGATACGGGCGTACCCGTCTTCTTCGCTTCTTCGATCATTGCGAGCGCTTCGTCGAGCGTCATCGCCTTCTTGTCGACGTAACGCGTCTTCAGACGGAAGTCGATGCGCGACTCATCGCATTCGACGGCGATCATCGAGAAGCCTGCCATCGTCGCTGCGAGCGGCTGCGCGCCGCCCATGCCGCCGAGGCCGCCCGTCAGGATCCAGCGGCCCTTCGGGTCGCCGTTGAAGTGCTGGTTCGCCACCGAGAAGAACGTCTCGTACGTGCCCTGCACGATGCCCTGGCTACCGATATAGATCCAGCTGCCCGCCGTCATCTGGCCGTACATCATCAGGCCCTTGCGGTCGAGTTCGTGGAAGTGATCCCAGTTCGCCCAGTGCGGCACGAGGTTCGAGTTCGCGAGCAGCACGCGCGGCGCGTCGGCATGCGTGCGGAACACGCCAACAGGCTTGCCCGATTGAATCAGCAGCGTCTCGTTCTCTTCGAGGTCCTTCAGCGACGTGAGGATCTGATCGAAGCAATCCCAGTTGCGCGCAGCACGGCCGATACCGCCATACACGACGAGCGCATGCGGATGCTCGGCCACTTCCGGGTCCAGATTGTTCTGGATCATCCGGTACGCGGCTTCCGCGATCCAGGTCTTGCAGGTTTTCTCGCTGCCGCGCGGCGCGCGGATCGTGCGGGTCGGGTCGAGACGCGGGTCGATGTGTTTCGGGTTGTTCATGATGCCCTCGGAAGCGCTGATAACTCGGTAACGGAGTCGAAGATTGAACGGAAACTGGAATCTAAAAGTGGCCGGTGAACCGATAGCGGTTGCCGGGGTGCCACAGGTTGGCCACCGAAGCGACCACACCCTGCGACCACGTGCGCCTGTGCAGCACGAGGCAAGGTTCGGCGTCGTCCATCGTCAGATGCCGGCGGGTGTCGGCATCCGGCGCGGCGGCTTCGATGCGGTACTCGACGCGCTGCAGCGGCGCGACGCGCACGAGATACTGGTTAGGCGTCGTGTTCGTGAAGTCCTGCAACGCGTATTCGGGCGCGACAGCCGGATTCACCCAACGCTCTTCGAGCTGGACGGGCTCGTCGTTCTCGAAGTGCAGCACACGCGAATGAAAAATCGGGTTGCCCGCGCTCACCTGCATTTCGGCGGCGAGTTCTTCGTCGGCGATCGCGGCGCCCACGTGCAGCACCTTCGCGTGATAACGATGACCGCGCGCGACGATCTCGTCGGAGATGCTGCGGATCGCCACCAGCGTCGATTCATACTTCGGCCGCGCGACGAACGTACCCGAGCCCTGAACGCGCGTGAGCACCTGATCGGCCGTCAGCTCGCGCAGCGCGCGGTTGACTGTCATGCGCGCGACGTTGAATTCGCGCGCAAGCTCGTTCTCCGATGGAACCTGATGGCCTTCGCTCCATTCGCCCGCGTGAATGCGGGCGAGGATGAAGTCCTTGATTCCCTGGTAGGCCGGTGCGTTCATGCCGGGCGTCTCGCTATGCGAATGAATTAACGTTGCTCGGAGACGAACGAGAACGGGCTGTGCGACGCGATCGTGCCTTCCTGTACGAGCTTCGTGCATGCAGCGATGTCAGGCGCGAAGTAGTGATCGAGTTCGTAGTGCGCGACCTGAGCACGGATCGTGTCCATCACCTTCTGCAGCGACGGGCTGGTCTTGTGCGGCGCGCGCAGATCGACGCCTTGCGCGGCGGCGAGCAGTTCGATCGACAGGATGTTCGCGGTGTTCTCGGCGATGTCGGCAAGCTTGCGCGCGGCGAAGGTCGCCATCGACACGTGATCTTCCTGGTTCGCGGACGTAGGCAGTGAATCGACGGAAGCCGGATGAGCCAGCGTCTTGTTCTCCGACGCGAGCGCGGCAGCCGTGACGTGCGCGATCATGAAGCCCGAGTTCACGCCACCATCCCTGACGAGGAACGGCGGCAGGCCCGACAGCGTCGCGTCGATCAGCAGCGCGATGCGGCGCTCAGCGAGCGCGCCGATTTCCGAAGCGGCGAGCGCGAGGTTGTCGGCGGCGAACGCGACAGGTTCAGCGTGGAAGTTGCCGCCCGACAGCACTTCGCCCGTATCCGGGAAGATCAGCGGGTTGTCCGACACGGCGTTCGCTTCGACGAGCAGCACTCGCGCAGCGGCGCGCATCTGGTCGAGGCACGCGCCCATGACTTGCGGCTGGCAGCGCAGGCTGTACGGGTCTTGCACCTTGTCGCAGTCGGCGTGCGAAACGTTGATGGCCGAGCCGTCGAGCAGCGTGCGATACGCCGCCGCCGCGTCGATCTGGCCTTGATGGCCGCGCAGCGCATGAATGCGGTGATCGAACGGCTTGACGGAGCCCATCGCCGCGTCCACCGACAGCGCGCCCGCCACCAGCCCCGTGCGGAACAGGTCTTCGATCGCGAACATGTTGTACAGCGCGAGCGCCGTCGATGCCTGCGTGCCGTTCAGCAGCGCAAGGCCTTCCTTTGCTTGCAGCGTCAGCGGCTTCAGGCCGACGAGGCGCAGACCTTCCGTCGCCGGGACGCGCTCGCCCTTCGCGAACACTTCACCGACGCCGAGCAGCACGGCGGACATATGCGCGAGCGGGGCGAGGTCGCCCGATGCGCCCACCGAACCCTTCACGGGAATCACGGGCAGCACGTCGGCGTTGAACAGCTTGATGAGCGCTTCCATCACTTCGCGACGGATGCCCGAATGGCCACGGCCGAGGCTCGACAGCTTGAGCGCCATCAGCAGGCGCACGACGGGCTGTGACATCGGCTCGCCCACGCCGACGGCATGCGAGAGCACCAGATTGCGCTGCAACAGTTCGAGCTGGTCGTGCGGAATATGCGTGCTCGCCAGACGGCCGAAGCCCGTATTGATGCCGTACGCCGGCTCGCCCTTCGCGGCGATGTCCGCGACGGCTTGAGCGCATGCGTCGATCGCGGCGAAGCTCGCGGGATCGAGTTCCAGAGAGACCTGCTCACGCGCGATCTGGCGCAGTTGGGGCAAAGTCAGGGAGCCGGGCGTAAGGATCATGATGTGAATTCCTGTCTATACAAATTTTGAGAAAGTGTAGCGGCGTCAGCTTGTATATACAACTCAAATTTTTGGGGTTTGGGATAGGGAGTTTCCATTAGGCGCAGCGGGTTGGCTGGCATGGTTCTGGCAGTTGCGGCGCCGCCCTCTTTTGCCTCGGCGCACGCGGCTCGGGAAGCCTCTCGCCGGGAAATGCCCGATAACTTGTATATACACGTCCAATTTTCGGGTTGGCAAGCGGACAAAAAACGGTGCTCGCCCCGCTCCGCCGTCCATCGCGCGTGCCCGCTTCACGTTCCATCGACAGCGATTCTTGACTCCAGATCAAGATTGATTTGAGACTGACGCGCTTTTTGCAAAACTCGCCCGCCCCCATACTGAAGTCATTCCCAGCTTTCTCTCGAAGGAGAACGTCTTGAACATCTTCATCACTGGCGCAAGCGGTTTTATCGGCGGTTCGATCGCGGCGGGTCTCGTGCGCGCGGGCCATCGCGTAACGGGCCTGATCCGCAATCCGGAGCATGCGGCCGAACTGAAACGCCTTGGCATCGAGCCCATCGTCGGCACGCTCGACGACCGCGATCTGCTGATCGCGCAAGCCAAAGCCGCCGACGCCGTCATCAACGCGGCGAGCAGCGACCATCGCGGCGCAGTGGAAGCGTTGATCGAAGGACTCGACGGCTCGGGCAAGCCGTTTCTGCATACGAGCGGTTCGAGCATCGTCGGCGATGCGTCGGGCGGCGAGCGCGGCGAGGCGAAGATCTACACGGAAGACGCGCTACCCGAGCCGACGGCCGACAAGGCGCCGCGCGTCGCAATCGACAATCTCGTGCTCGACGCGGCAAAACGTGGCGTTCGCTCGTCGGTGTTGTGCAACACGCTGATCTACGGGCATGGCGCCGTCAAAGGCAGCGCGAGCGTGCAACTGCCGCGCCTCGTGCGTCAGGCGCAAAAGAGCGGCATCGTGCGGCACGTGGGCAGTGGCGGCAATATCTGGTCGAATGTTTTCATCGACGACGTGGTCGAACTGTATCGCCTTGCGCTCGACAAGAGCCCGGCGGGCACGTTCTATTTCGTCGAAAGCGGTGAGGCGTCGTTCCGCGAGATGACGGATGCGATCGCCAAAGCGATGCGTCTCGGCCCGGCACAGGACTGGCCGCTCGATCAGGCGATTGGCGAATGGGGCTATGAAATGGCGTCGTATGGTCTCGGCTCGAACAGCCGCGTACGCGGCACTCGCGCACGCAAACTGCTCGACTGGCAGCCGACGCATACATCGGTCATCAAGTGGATCGAGAACGACATGATGAAAGACGCGTAAAACACGCGTCGAAACCGCGCATGGAAGGTTGGCCAGCGCACACGTTGTAAGCCAGGCTGTTGCGTATCCGTAAGCTCGCATCGCTAGAATCGGCGATGTTCGATCAGGTTGATGACAACCTCGATCTTTCGGCTCGAGCCCGGATCATTCAATGTTGCTTGCACTTAATTTCGACTGGCTGACCAACCTGCTCGCGATTCTGTTTATCGTCGCGTGCCTGTACGACTCGCGTTACGACGAGTACGGCACGCTGACGCTTGCGTCGGGCGCGATGGGCCTGGTCGTGATGGCCATCCAGGAGTTTCTCAGGCCCGCATTCGAAATGTCGCTGTGAATGCAGACCCGTGTCGCGTCGGCTTAGTGCCTTTCGCCGCCTGAGAGCACATCAGTTCTTGTGCGCCGCCTCATGACAACAGGCGCCCGCCCTCTGCTTTTCCTGCGCTAGCGTCTTCCCCGTCACGCCGTCTTCGTAACTGTCGTGACGGCGCAGCCAGCCCATCATCTTGTTTTCGTCTTCATCGCGGCCCTTCGGCACGAAATCGAGCAGCGTATAGGTGCCGATCAGCGGCTCGCCGCCGCGGCCATACGACGAGAACGTGCGAAAGATCTCGCCCTTGTCGTTCCGGTAAAACACGCTCATGCCGGGCAGTTCGTCGCACGCATAGTCCTGCGTCTCGAAGTTGTAGACGACCTTGCCTTGCGTCTCCTGCTCCGGCGTGAACGACACGTCGAAGTCGTAATTGAAGTCGCCGCCGAACGACGACACCCAGGGGAACTGCCATCCCATGCGGGTTTTGTATGCATCGATTTTCTCGAGCGGCGCGCGCGACACAGCCACATACGTAACATCGCGATGCGCGAGATGCACGAGCGCGCCGTCGATGTGATCGGAGAGGAACGAGCAGCCGGGACAGCCCTGCTCCCAATCCGGCCCGAGCATGAAGTGATAGACGATCAGCTGGCTATGACCCGCGAACAGATCGGCGAGCGTCTTCGTGCCGTCGCGTGTATCGAAGGTATAGGTCTTGTCGATCTTCATCCACGGCAGTGCCTGACGCTTTTTCACGAGCGCATCGCGGGCGCGCGTGAACGCCTTCTCCTCCGCGAGATGCGCTTGTTGCGCGGCCAGCCATGCTTCGCGTGAAACGATGTTGTGCTCTTCCATCTGCTCCTCCAGTTGGGCGGCTGGATCGCGCTTTCGCAAGCGGTCGCAACCTTCACGAGAAATAGCGTTCGAGTCCGTCGAGTGCTTCCGTCCATCCGCCGCGATGCGCGTCGCGCGCGGCTTCGTCGAAGAACTGTTCATGCGTGAGCGTGAGCCACGTGCCTTCGCCATCGGCTTTCAGCGAAAACGTGACGACTGACTCACGTTCGGGCGTCGAGCGAAATGCCCAGCTATAGACGAGCTTTTCGTTGATCGCGACTTCGCGGAACACGCCGCTCACGTCGTGCTCTTCACCGTCGGGCGCGCGCATGACCATATGGAAACGGCCGCCCACCTTCAACTCCATCTCCGAGAGAACTACGTCACAGCCGCCGGGATGCAGCCACTTCACGATCTGCTGCGGGTCGGTCCACGCGTTGAAGACTTTTTCCGGGGGCGCCTTGATGTGTCGCTGGAGCGTGAGACTGGGGCGGGCGGACATGACGGCTCCTCCACATAGGTGGCCAGTTGATCGAGTGCTTCGGACCAGAACTGCTGATAGCGTTGTAGCCATGACATGGCCTGCTCCATCGGCGCGGCGGACAGCCGGCACGCGACTGTGCGGCCCGTTTTGGTGCGCGTGATGAGGCCCGCGTCGGCCAGCACGTCGAGGTGTTTCATCACAGCTGGAAGGGACATCGCAAATGGTTCTGCGAGTTCGGAGACTGATACGTCTCCCCTCTCCAACAGGCGCGCAAGCAGCGCGCGGCGGGTCGGGTCCGCTAGCGCAGCGAAAGTGCGATCAAGGTCTTGTAACTTAACCATGAGGTTAAGTGTAGGACACGGGGGCGGTGTGTCAAGGGGTTGGTCGTTTGGGCGTTCGCTGGCATCCGCGGTTTGGCTTTTTGCTGGCATCCGCGTTTTGTTATTGGTGCTTCAAGCGTCGCCCCTGTGCGGGGCGGCACCTACTTTTCTTTGCCGCCGCAAAGAAAAGTAGGCAAAAGAAAGCGGCTAACACCGCCAGCACGTGTGCCTATCCACGGGCTCCCAACGTCCCCATCCTTCACACGGCAACACCTTTGTTTGCGTGCATTGCCAACGCTCTAAATGAGCGCCTCACCCGCTTCGAATTCCAGTAGTTGGGCCAGCGGCAGCGAATGGTATGTGCCGCTCAGGTGGCAAACTGTGTGTAGGTTGTCGCGTCGTATAGCGTGGCGCTCTTATAGCCTGGAACGCGTGCGCTATCGGTCCGGAGTGAGGCACGTGAGGTACTTCGGCCGACACACCGTTTGCCACCTGGGCGGCGGTGGAATACCTGGTAGTGCGTGCCGCGATGTGGGCACATGAAGCGGGTGAGGCGCACTGCAAGAGCGCTGGCAACGAAATTGAATCGAGAAGTTGCCGCGTGAAGTAAGGGACCGGTTGGGGTCCCTCAGGCAGGAAGAAACGTTGGCGGTGTTAGCCGCTTTCTTTTGCCTACTTTTCTTTGCGGCGGCAAAGAAAAGTAGGTGCCGCCCCGCACAGGGGCAACGCTAGCAAACCAGAGACACAACGCGGATGCCAGCAAAAAAAACCAGCAAACCACCCCGCATCGCAAGACAACAGAAAACGTCAGATCGCCCATCCACCAAGATAAAACACAGCAAGCACAACAGCAATCGCAACGGTCCCAACATTCAGCTTGCGCCATTCCCCGCTAACGACACGCCCAATCACCAGCGTACAAAACCCAAGCATGATGCCCGTCACGATATTAGCCGTGAGCACGATAAAAACGGCACACACGAGCCCCGACATCGAATCGACCATATCGTCCATATGCAGCTTGCTCACGCTGGAGAGCATCAGCAGCCCGACATACATCAAGGCAGGCGCAGTCGCATAAGAAGGCACAAGCGCGGCAAGCGGCGAAAAGAACATCACGACGAGAAACAGCAGACCCACGACAGCAGCAGCCAGTCCCGTCTTCGCGCCCGCAGCAACCCCAACCGTCGATTCGATATAGGCAGCAGCCGGCGCACCGCCCATAAACCCCGAGAAGATCGAGCTAAGCGAATCAGCCGTCAACGCGCGGCCACCGTTGATGATGCGGCCATTCTCGTCGAGTTGCCCGGCCTGTCCGGCGACAGCGCGGATCGTCCCCGTCGCATCGAACACCGCCGTCATCACCAGCGCAAGCACGCTAGGCAGCACAGCAAGCGACAACGCACCCTTGATATCCATCGCCCCGATCAGCGACGCATGACCCGGCGCGCTCAGCGAAGGCAGCGCAAACACACCATGAAACGCCACAGCAGGATCGAGCAGCAACGCCAGCGCCGAGATCGCGACGATCACGATCAGGATCGAACCCGGCACGCGGCGGCGCACCAGACCGAAGATCGCGGCGAGCCCGCCCACCGACATCAGCACGGGCAACGACGTGATATGCCCCAGCGAAACAGGCAGCCCCGGCCCAGGATTCTTCACGACGAGGCCGACATCGTTCGCGGCGATCAGCAGCAGAAAGAGACCAATACCGATGCCCGTCCCATGCGCGACGCCCGCAGGCAGATTGCGCAGAATCCACGAGCGCACGCCCGTCACCGAGATCCCGGTGAATACGAGGCCCATCAGGAACACCGCGCCGAGCGCGACATTCGGCTGCAAGCCCTTGCCGAGCACGAGGCCGAACGCAGTGAACGCCGTCAGCGAAATCGCGCAGCCGATCGCAATGGGCAGGCGCGCCCAGATGCCCATCAGCAGCGAGCCGAATGCCGTCGTCAGGCACACGGCGACGAACACCGCGCTGGTGTCGAAGCCCGCCTTGCCGAACATGCCCGGCACGACGAACACGGAATAGACCATCGCCAGAAACGTCGTGATGCCGGCGACGATTTCCTGGCGTCCCGTGCTGCCGCGCGCGGTGATGTCGAAATAGCGGTCAATGAACGCCGCCGGCTGGTCGCGAGAGTCGTCGAACGGCTCGCTCCCGGCTTCCGCGATGCTCTGGGCCTGGGGTTCCATCATGATGAGTGCCTCCTTTATCAGCATGCCGAAACGGCTGCCGTCGCGGGCTCGCCGTCATCAGGTTCGTCTCGTTGAGTAGTAGATGTAGTGCGTGTTGCGCTTTCCGCATGGCGCGCAGGTGCGCATCGTCCTCGTTACGGCAGGTAATCCGTCGTTGGACGATCGATTGACGTCGCGTTCCGTTTTCACCAGTCCACGACCCACTTCACGCCGTTCTTTTTATGCTGAAGCGAAGGTTAGGCGAATCCCAATATATCTCCCATCGCAATAAAAACATGCCGCGCATGTCGCAACGCGTATATCGCCTGACACACGGCAATGCGGGCCGGGTACCCGGGTGTTAACACCTACGGTTGCAGCCCGCCTGACGCGGGGCGCGAAGCCCTGTTGAAAGGGCTTTGAAGCCTGCTGCGAGGCCAGTCCAACGCAGACAAAACAAGGGCCTATCGACGTCACGGGTTAAACTCTCGGCAAACCATGCCTTTAACGCATTGCCGGCGAGGCTTTCGATGCCTGCATGAATCGCTGGATCGTCTCTTGCGACAGCACCTGCACACCTGCATCGGCCCGCCGCCCTGGCCACGGAGTCCCACTTGATGATTGGCGGTTTCCTACGTCCAGCCTTCCGTCTTTTGCTGTTGGCCGTTTTTGCGGCCTTTGCCGCCATGATGTCGGGCTGCAGCCTGTTCGGACCCACCGAGCAGCCGCCTGCGCCCATCACCGAAGCCACGGTGACGCCGCTCGTCGTTCCCGCCCTCGAACCTGCCTCCGAGCCGGACCAGGCCGAGGCGCCCGAACCCAAGGAACCGAAGAAGCCGCGCCCGCCCGTCGTGCGCCCGCACAAGCCGGAGCCGCCGCCGCCCGTCGTCGCGCCCGCGCCGCCGCCTCCGCCGCCCGCTCCCGCGCCGATCATCGTGACCCGCACGCTCGATCGCAACACGACGCATGGCCTGCTCGACAGCGAAGTGCAGAAGCTGGACGGCAAGGTGCTCGGCCGCGCCATCGACATGACGGCTGACGGGAGCGGCACGCCGCGCCAGATGATCGTCAACCTGCAGGGCTTTCTCGGCATTGGCGACCGCAAGGTCGGCTTTCCGTGGACTGCGTTCCGCTTCACGCCGAACGCGAAAGGCGCGCCCATCACGATCACGACCCCACCGAACCAGCTGGCTGCGACCAACCGGCCGAAGCCGTCGGCTTCGCTCGCGACGCCGCTGGCGGCCGTGACGGCCGCGCCTGCGGTGCCGCCGGGGCAAATGGAACTGATGGATGCGGACGTCGAGCGTCCGAACGGCGGCAAGGTGGGCCGCGTGATCGACGTGCTGATCGATGTGAACGCGCAGCCGCAGGCCGTCGTGCTCGACGTGAGCGGCATCATCAGTCCCGATCGCCGCGCGATTGCCGCGAACTGGTCGGCGCTGCGCTTCATCGCGAAGGACAAGACGCTGCGTCCGTTGATGGATCTCAATGACGCGCAGATCAAGGCGTCGCCCACTTACGAGGCAGATAAACCGATCCGGGCGGTCTCGCCCGCCCCTCCTCCATCTCCCGTTCCCGCGTCCGCTCCTGCGCCCGCTACAACGGCTGGCCCTTCATCGTCCGCCGCGGCGGCCTCAACCGCACGCACTTCACGATGACGAGCCGTCTCATGGTCAACGCACGCAGTCTCCGCGCCCTCGACTGGCTCAACTTCTTCGTCGCCAACGTGCAGACGGGATTCGGGCCGTTCATCGCTTCGTACCTCGCGTCGCACAAGTGGACGCAGGGCGAGATCGGACTCGCGCTTTCGGTCGGCACGATCAGCGCGATGGTGAGCCAGGTGCCCGGCGGCGCGGCCGTCGATGCGCTGCGCAACAAGAAAGCCGCTGCTGCCTGGGCGATCATCGCGATCATTCTCAGCGCCGTGCTGCTTGCGGCGAGTCCGACCGTGCTGCCTGTGATGGCCGCCGAGGTCTTTCACGGTTTTGCGAGCTGCATGCTCGTGCCGGCGATGGCGGCCATCTCGTTCGCGCTCGTCGGCCGGCACGATCTGGGCGACCGGCTTGGGCGCAATGCGCGCTGGGCATCGATTGGCAGCGCTGTCGCTGCGGGCCTGATGGGTCTGTTCGGCGAATACTTCTCGGCGCGCGCGGTGTTCTGGCTGACTGCCGTGCTCGCGGCGCCTGCGCTGTTTGCGCTGTCGATGATCACGATGCCGCAGCATCATCCTGTGCCGGCGCATCAACCTGTGAAGAAGGAACACGACGACGCCGACGAAAAGGAATCGATCTTCGAGTTGCTGCGCGACAAGCGGATGTTGATCTTTGCCGCCTGCGTGGTGCTGTTCCATCTGTCGAATGCGGCGATGCTCAATCTCGCGGCGGGTGAAGTGACGGCGGGCATGGGCGATAACGTGCAGCTGGTGATTGCTGCGTGCATCATCGTGCCGCAGGCGATCGTGGCGATGTTGTCGCCTTGGGTTGGGCGCACTGCCGAGCGTTGGGGGCGGCGGCCGATCTTGTTGCTAGGGTTCTCTGCGCTGCCGGTGCGGGCTTTGCTGTTTGCTGGCGTTAGCAGCCCTTACCTGCTCGTGCCTGTGCAGATGCTGGATGGCATTAGCGCCGCGGTGTTCGGTGTCATGTTGCCGCTGATCGCTGCCGATGTTGCCGGCGGCAAGGGGCGGTATAACCTCACGATTGGGCTTTTTGGCCTTGCGGCTGGCATTGGGGCGACGCTTTCTACTGCCGTTGCTGGGTTTATTGCTGATCGCTTTGGTAACGCTGTTAGTTTCTTTGGGCTCGCTGGTGCGGGGGCGCTTGCTGTGTTGCTCGTGTGGGCGGCTATGCCTGAGACGCGTGATGCGAATGGGGATTTGCAGGGGGGCCCTGCACCCGCGGAGAATGGGCCCTTGAAGCGGGCTAAATGAAGCGGTTTTTTGTCTGTGCGACGCTGGTGTTGGTTTGCTGGTGTTTTGCGCTGGCATCCGTGGTGTTTGCTCTCGCGCTGGCATCCGCGTTTTGCTTTCGTGCTTCACGCGTCGCCCCTGTGCGGGGCGGCACCTACTTTTCTTTGCCGCCGCAAAGAAAAGTAGGCAAAAGAAAGCGGCTAACACCGCCAGCACGTGTGCCTATCCACGGGCTCCCAACGTCCCCACCCTTCACACCTCAGTGCCCTCGTTGGTGCTCGTTGCCAACGCTTCGAATGAACGCCTCACCCGCTTCGAATACCCGCATCAAGGCCGGCGGCAACGAATGGTCTGCGCCGCCCAGGTGGCAAACGGTGTGTAGGTTGTCGCGTCTTATGGCGTGGCGCTCTTACAGCGTGGAACGCGTGCGCTATCGGTCTGGAGTGAGGCGTGTGAGGTACTGTGGCCTACACACAGTTTGCCACCTGGGCGGCCGTGGAATGTCTGGCACGGCGTGCTGTAGCGAGGGAGCGTGAAGCGGGTGAGGCGCACTGCAAGAGCGCTGGCAACGAATGTGGGTCACGTGGTTGCCGTGTGAAGCGTAAGGCCCTTTGGGGGCCCTCAGGCAATAACCAGAACTGGCGGTGTGAGCCGCTTTCTTTTGCCTACTTTTCTTTGCGGCGGCAAAGAAAAGTAGGTGCCGCCCCGCACAGGGGCGACGCCTGAAGCACCAATAACAAACCGCGGATGCCAGCAAAAAAACCAGCAAACCAACACCAACGTCGCATGACCAAAAACACGATCAATCTATTGCCCGCCCAGCAGTCTCACGAACAAACGGCAACGCCAGTAAAGAAACCAAACCACATCCAATCAGATACCAGGCCGGCGCAAGCGTATTCCCCGACAACTGAATAAGCCACGTAGCGAAGAACTGCGCGAAACCACCAAAAATCGACACACCGAGACAATAAACAATCGACATCCCAGTAGCGCGAATCTCGCGCGGAAACATCTCGGGCAACATGACGATATTAGGCACAGCCGTAAACGCAACGAGCACACCCAGCACAGCAACAACCAAAAGCAGCACCGGCACAGTCGGCACGGCATTGATCACCATAAACGCCGGATACACAGCCGCGATCAACAGCACACGCGACACCCCGAGCACCCGCTTGCGCCCATACCGATCCGACAACGACCCGGCAAACGGCGAGCAGATCACCGTAACGAAAGCAGCCGTCCACGAAGCCCACAACGCCAGCGACATCGGCAGATGCAGGATCTTGATCGCGTAAGTCGACAGATAAAACAGCACGATATAGTTCGCCGCCGTGCCGCCAATCGTCGTCACGACGCCCGCTGCAATGGACCCCCTATGCGTGCGGAAGATCTCCCGCACCGGCTTTGCAATCGTCGCAGCGTCGACAGCAGGCGCATCGCCGGAAGACACGGGCATCGGCAACGTCTCATCGAGATGCCGCCGGATATACACGCCAATCGGCCCCATCGCCATGCCGATCACAAACGGTACCCGCCAGCCCCAGCTTTCGAGCGCATGCGTCGACAGCAGCGCGGCCAACGCGACGCCAAGCAGCGAGCCGACCACCGTGTTCAAACCCTGGCTCACGAACTGCCAGCTGCCATAAAAACCGCGCGTACGGTCGCTGCCGTACTCCATCAGGAGCGACGTCGACGCACCAATCTCTCCGCCCAGCGCAAAGCCCTGAACCAGCCGCGCAACGATCACGAGCACAGGCGCAGCAAGGCCAATCGATGCATACGTCGGCGCGAACGCGATGATCGCCGAGCCGAGCGTCATCAGCCACAGCGTCAGGCTCATCGCCGCCTTGCGGCCCGCGCGGTCCGCATACGCGCCAAGTACCACGCCGCCCACCGGCCGCATGATGAACCCGACGCCGAACGTGCCGACCGCGAGCATCAGTTGCGCAAGCTGTCCTTCGACGGGAAAGTACAGCTTGCCGATGATCGTCGCGAAGAAGCTGTAAATCGTGAAGTCGAAGAATTCGAGGCCGTTGCCGAGCGTGATCGCGGCGATCGCTTTCGCATGGCTCACGCGCTGCGGTTGCGCGTCGCTCGTCGATGCGTCGTCGTTCGGTGTAGAGGCCGATGCGGCTGAGTAAGTCATATCCGTCTCCCGGATGCGTCAGACGAGAAATGATTGCGCGAGTCGCACCCAATAAGCAGCGCCCGTCGCGAGGCAATCGTCGTTGAAGTCGTAGCCCGGGTTGTGCACCATGCAGCCGCCCTCGCCGTCCCCGTTGCCGATGATCAGATACGCGCCCGCGCATTTTTCGAGCATGAACGCGAAGTCCTCACTGCCCGTCAGCGGTTGCATGTTCGCGATCAGGCCAGCGTCGCCGACCCAGTCGCGCGCGACCTGCGTCGCGAAGGCCGTCATCTCGGCATCATTGACGAGCACGGGATAGCGGCGCTGATAGTCGACCTCGGCGCGCGCGTTGTACACCGACGCCTGTCCGTGCACGACTTCCAGAATGCGCGTCTCCAGATAGTCGCGGACCTCGGGCTTCAGTGCGCGCACGGAGAGGCGCATCTCGGCCGTTTCAGGAATCACGTTGGACGCTTCGCCCGCGTGAATCGCGCCGACCGTGATGATCGCCATATCGAGCGGCGCGACGTTGCGCGACACGATGGTCTGCAACGCCAGCACGATCTGCGCGCACACGACAACGGGATCGACGGCCTTGTGCGGCACCGCGCCGTGGCCGCCGCGCCCCGTCACCTTGATGATGACGGTATCCGACGACGCCATGAACGAACCCGGCAGAAAGCCGAACTTGCCCGTCGGATGACCCGGCATGTTGTGCATCGCGAACACGGCGTCGCACGAGAAGCGCTCGAACAGCCCGTCTTCGATCATCTTCTTCGCGCCGGCAAGACCCTCTTCGGCGGGCTGGAAAATCAGGTTCAGCGTGCCGTCGAACGAACGTTCCTGCGCAAGATGCTTCGCGGCGGCGAGCAGCATCGCCGTGTGGCCGTCGTGGCCGCACGCGTGCATCTTGCCAGGCAGCTTGCTCGCGTACGGCAGGCCCGTCTGCTCGTGGATGGGCAGCGCGTCCATGTCCGCGCGCAGGCCGAGCTTGCGCGTACCGCTGCCCACTTTCAGTTGCCCGACGACACCCGTTCTGCCCAGCCCGCGTGTCACCGTATAGCCCCACTCGGCGAGCTTTTCGGCGACCAGATCGCCTGTCACGTGTTCTTCGTACGCAAGCTCGGGATGCGCGTGAATGCGGCGGCGCAGCGCAATCATTTCTGCTTCGAGATCGGCGATGCCGGCGGGGATGACCATGGTGTTCACGCTGCTGTCTCCATCGAGTGTCTGTGAACCCAGCATAGCCGCCCGTTTTTTTGACGGGCAGGCGGGAAACGGTTACGGTGGCAACCAATGGTTGTCACCCACGATGCCACCTTTCATCCGCCCGACATGAAACTGCATCAACTCAGCACCCTCGCCGCCATCGCGGAGACGGGCAGCATCCGCGCCGCGGCGCGGCAACTGGGGCTGTCGCCCGCGGCCGTCACCAAGTCCGTGCGCGAACTCGAAGCGGACCTGCGCGCGCCACTGGTGATACGCGGCACATCGGGCGTCGCGTTCACCGAATACGGACGTGCGCTCGTCGTCCATGCGCGGCTCGTGCTCGGTCAGCTCGCGCGCGCCGAGGCCGAACTCGAAGCAATGCGCGGTGCTTCGGCGGGGAAACTCTCGGTCGGTGTGACGCCGTGGCTCGCCTTGACGTTTCTGCCGGAGACGGTCAACCGCTTCAAGCAGAAAATGCCCGACGTGCAGCTGGAATTCTTCGAAGGATTATTGGCTGTCGTGCAGCCGCGTCTGCGCGACGGCAGCCTCGACTTTTCGATCGGGCGGCCGCCGCCTGCGTCGCCGCAATCGGAGTTTCACAACGTGCCGCTTTTTTCGACGCATTCGGCCGTCGTCGCGCGACGTGGGCATCCGCTGGGCGAATGCCGCACGCTGCACGAACTGCAAGACGCCGAATGGGTGTTGAACTGGGACCCGGCGAGCCGGGAGTCGATGGCCGACAATCTGTTCCGCAAGCGCGGCATGAGGGTGCCGCACACGATCCATCTCGCGCATTCATTTGCCATCGTGCTGGGCCTGCTTCAACAGACGGATTTCCTGAGCATCTTTCCGTGGCCGCTCGTCGAGGTGAGCATCGCGAAGGAGAATCTTCGCGCGTTGCCGTTGCGAGAAGTGGTCGATGAGACGATCGTCAGCATCACATCGCGGCGCGGCGTGCCTGTCAGTCCCGCGGGTGCGTGTTTTATCGAATGCCTGCGCGACGTGATCGATGAAGGCGCGCGGTCGCAGGATGCGGACCGCCGCCGTCTGTTTCATTCGATCGAACTGCTTTTTTAAGGCTTATTTGTGGCTATTTTCCGTACCCGACGACGCCCTTGATCTCCAGGAAGTCTTCGAGTCCGAACTCGCCGTACTCGCGCCCATTCCCCGACTGACGATAGCCGCCAAACGGCGCTTCGGGCGAGTACTCCGCGTAGTTCAGATAGATCGTGCCTGTGCGCAGCCGCTTCGCGACGGCGCGAGCGCGTTCGAGCGACGCCGACTGAATATAGCCCGCGAGACCGTAGATGCTGTCGTTGGCCATCGCGACGGCTTCGTCTTCCGTGTCGTAGCCGAGAATCGACAGCACGGGTCCGAAGATTTCTTCGCGTGCGATCGTCATGTCGTGCTTCACGTGACCGAACACGGTCGGGCGCACGTAGTAGCCGTCGCCGAGACCTGCCGGGCGTCCCGGTCCGCCCGCTGCAAGCACCGCGCCTTCACGCACGCCGGCTTCGATCATCGACTGGATCTTGTCGAACTGCTGCTGGCTGATGACAGGCCCCATATCGCTCGACGGCGCATCCGCCGCACCGACGACGAGCGCGTCCGCCACTTCCTTCGCATAGGTCAACGCTTCGTCCATCCGCGCGCGCGGCACGAACATGCGGGTGGGCGCGTCACACGACTGGCCGCTATTGTCGAAACATGCCCGCGCGCCACGCGTGACGGCGTCGCGCAGATCTGCGTCTTCGAGAATCAGGTTGGCGGACTTGCCGCCCAGTTCCTGATGGACGCGCTTGACGGTATCGGCGGCGGCCTTCGCGACTTGCACGCCTGCGCGCGTCGAGCCTGTGAACGACATCATGTCGATGTCCTTGTGGCGCGACATGGCATCGCCCACCACCTGCCCTTCGCCGTTGACGAGATTGAACACGCCCGCGGGCACGCCTGCTTCGTGCAGGATTTCCGCGTAGAGCATCGCGCTCATCGGTGCGAGTTCCGACGGCTTGAGTACCATCGTGCAGCCTGCTGCGAGCGCCGGTGCGACCTTCGTCGTGATCTGCAACGCGGGCCAGTTCCACGGTGTGATTAGACCGCATACGCCGACGGCTTCCTTGCGGATCAGCATGCTGCCTTTCATCTGCTCGAACTCGAAGTGCTGCAGCGTGCGGATCATCGTTTCGAGATGCGCGGTGCCCGTCCACGCCTGCGCGTCGTGTGCGAACTGCTTCGGCGCACCCATTTCGCGGCTGATCGCGTCGACCATGTCGTCGTAGCGCTTGCGATAGACCTCGAGGATCGCCTGCAGCAGGTCGATGCGTTCTTGCACCGTGGTTTCCGAATACGAAGCGAACGCGGCTTTCGCGGCTGCGACCGCGCGATCGACGTCGCCTGCACTGCCGAGCGAAATCGTTGCGAACGGTTTAGCCGTGGACGGGTCGATGACGTCGAGCGTTTTGGGCTCGATCGGGTCGATCCATTTGCCGTCGATATAGAACTGCGTGGCTTGCTGCATGATGTTTCCTCTCATTGGTCCGATGCGTTACATCGACTGTTCTCGAACTACATGTCTTCAAATCGAAATTCATTGGCGAGCGTGTTTGGCTCAGACTCGCGTTTCCCAATCAACCCGCTTTGAATTGCGATTCATTCTGGAGACTTTGACATGAGCAACATTACCTTTACCCGTATCGATGTGAAGGGCCCTGGCGCTACTGGCCTGCAGCCGGCTTTGCATGATCCTGCTGATGTGATTCTCGATGGCGCTAAAGCGCCGCATGCGGCGACGGCTTTTTCTGATGCTGACAATGTGCTCACGGCTGGGGTGTGGCAGTGCGATGCCGGTACGCTCAAGTTGTCTGATCTGCCGATTCATGAAGTGTGCGTGCTCATCGAAGGTGAAGTCGTGATCACCAGCGATGATGGGCGTTCGGATCACTATAAGGCCGGTGATGCGTTCATTTTGCACAAGGGCTTCTCGGGTACGTGGCATATGCCTGTTGCTACTAAGAAGTACAGTGTTGTGTATTGTGGGTGAAGGTTTTAAGGTTCTGGCCTGAGCCGGCCGCGCGGTTTGTGCGCGGTTTTTTTTTCGCCTTTTGCGATGGGGTCCGCGGATTGCGTTTTTGAGGGCATCCGCGTTTTGTTACTGGTGCTTCAGGCGTCGCCCCTGTGCGGGGCGGCACCTACTTTTCTTTGCCGCCGCAAAGAAAAGTAGGCAAAAGAAAGCGGCTAACACCGCCAATCCTTGTGTTTGCCTGAGGGCCCCCAAAGGTTCTTACGCTTCACACGGCAGCCACGTGACCCACGTTCGTTGCCAGCGCGCTTGCAGTGCGCCTCACCCGCTTCACGCTCCCGCTTTACAGCATGCCGCGCCAGATAGTCCGTGGCCGCCCAGGTGGCAAACTGTGTGTCGGCCCGCGTGCTCCACACGCCTCACTTCGGACCGATAGCACACGCGTCCCACCTGTAAGAGCGCTTACTTACACGACGCGACAACCTACACAGAGTTTGCCACCTGGGCGGCACATACCATTCGCTGCCGCGCACCGTTGTACGGGTGCCTGAAGCGGGTGATGCGATTGTTCGAAGCGCTGGCAACGAGCATCGGCGAGGGCACTGCCGTGTGAAGCGCGGGGACGTTGGGGGCCCGTGGATAAGAACATGGGCTGGCGGTGTGAGCCGCTTTCTTTTGCCTACTTTTCTTTGCGGCGGCAAAGAAAAGTAGGTGCCGCCCCGCACAGGGGCAACGCTTGCGAACCAATAACATCACGCGGATGCCAGCGCAAAACAAAAGCAAACCACCCCAGCGTCGCAGACAAAAAAAACCTACATCGGAAACCCAAGCGCCTTAATGGAATTAATCCACCACCGCCTCCATCCACCCCGATCATCCGCCCCATCAAAGGCATTAAAAGTAATCTTCGCAGCGATCCACCGCACAGGTTCAGGCGGAATATAAGAAGGCCCTTTCCGCGAGATATCGAGCGAAGTGATCAACGTATCGCGATTCCAGAGCATCTCGAGCCCCATCCTCGCACCGAAGCGACTCCCGGCAACGCCAAACCCGGTGTACCCGGCAACGAACACCGTCTTCCCACCGTGGTACTTACGCGCAAACACGGCACCGCGAGAACAGTAATCAATCGGCCCACCCCACGCATGCGTGAACTTCACATCATCCAGCTGCGGGAACGTCCGATAAAAAGCCTCTGCGAGCTTGTAGTAAGTCCGCTCATCGCGATCCTGAGCGGGATTGTTCTCCCCACCAAAGTGATAACTGACACGCCCGCCAAAAATGATCCGATTGTCCTTCGTGAGACGGAAGTAATTGAGCTGCGTCCGGGTGTCATACACACCCTGCCGGTTCTTCCAGCCAATCCGCGACATCTGCTCTTCCGTCAGCGGACTCGTCGCGATGATGTGATCGCGCACCTGCATCACACGCCGGTTGATATCCGACACACCGACATTCGCAGTACCCGTGCCGAGCAACACACGCGGTGTATCGATCCGTCCCGCCTGCGTATGCACGATCATCTTCTTGCCCGCGTCTTCCAGACGCGTCAGCGGCGAATGCTCGTATAACCGCACGCCGAGTTTCAAGGCAGCTGCCTTGAGCCCCCAGGCAAGCTTCGCCGGATGAATCGTCCCGCTGCGATTACGCGACCACATCGCACCTGCAAACAACGGCGAATCCAGTTGCTCACGAGCCTTCTCGCTATCGAGCAATACCACGTCATGCCCATGCGACACATGCAGTTCGAAGTCGTTCTGCAAATGGTCCAGATGCTTTTCGTCGACGGCCACCGTCATTTCGCCGTTCCATTCGACGTCCGCTTCGATGCCATAGCGCACCAGCGATTCCTTGAAGCCGTCGAGATTCTCCTGCCCCAGACGCTCCAGTACATCGAGATCTTTCGGGAACACACGCGTCGCATTCGGCAGACCATGCATCACGGACGTCGAAATAATCCCGCCCGGACGGCCCGATGCACCATAGGCAACCTTGCCTGCTTCGATCAGCACCACGTCCAGACGAGGATCGTTTTCCTTCGCCTGAATGGCTGCCCACAAGCCCGTAAAGCCGCCGCCGACGATCACGAGATCGGCCGTGGTCGGCCCGATCAGTTCGCGTTCGACGGCAGGCGCCGCCGGATTGTCCAGCCAGAACGGAAACAGCTTGACACCTTCGAATGCGCGTTTGACCGACTCGCTCATCTTCTCACCTGCTCAATTCCAATCTTTGATAATGATGCCACTAGCGGCATGCTCTCTTTTATTACGCGGCGTCCTGCGTGTCGAATACTTCTTCGCGCGGCGCCGTCATCCTGTTGCCTCGCATGCCTTCCGCCGTGCGCGGCTCGACCACCTTGATGTGCGCATGCGTGGCCTTGTGGCTGCCGCGCAGCCATCGTCGGCCTTGCGGACCATACACGCCGTCCGGCTCAGGGAAACATTGCAGCAGCGCCACGTACAACGTGCAAGCCATCGTCAGCGCGACCGGCAAGCTGATGTCGAGGCCGCCTGCGAGTTCACCGAGCGGGCCGACGAACTGATCCGGCAGATTGACGAAGCACAGGCCCGTCAGCGCGCTCGGCACCCACGCGCCCATCGCGCGCCAGTTCCAGCCGTGTGTGAACCAGTAGTGGCCGCCGCGTCCGCCGCGATTGAACACCTGCAGGTCGTCGGACAGATAGAAGCCGCGACGCGTCACGTAGCCGATGATCATGATCACCATCCACGGGCAGCTGCATGTATTGATCAGCACCGAGAACGTCGACACGCTTTCCACGAGGTTGAACACGAAACGCCCGAGAAAGATGAAGCCGATCGCAGCACAGCCGATCAGGAACGTCGCACGTACACGGTTGAGCAGCTTCGGGAACATGCTCGACATGTCGAGGCCCGTACCGTACAGCGCTGTCGTGCCCGTCGACATGCCGCCGATGATCGCAATCAGACACACCGGCAGAAAGAACCAGTTCGGCGAGATCGCCAGCAGTCCGCCGACATAGTTGTTCGACGCAATGAAGTCGGGCGCCTTCTGCGCGATGATCGTCGCCGTCGCGAGACCGAAGAAGAACGGCACGAAGGTCGCGATCTGCGCAATGATCACGGCGAGCATCGTGCGATGCTTCGGCGTGTTCTGCGGAATGTAGCGCGCCCAGTCGCCCATCGTCGAAGCAAACGAAACGGGATTGCTCAGCGCGACGAGCACCGCACTCACGAACGCCGGCCAGAAACCCACCGCGCCCATCGCAAACTTGCCCGCGTAGTGGCTGTCGAACGGTCCGGCAAACGCGAAGATACCCGCGACGAACAACAGGCTCGCCGTCCATACGGCAATCTTGTTGACCCACAGCATGAAGCGAAAGCCGTAGATACACACCGTCAGCACGAGCACCGCGAAGATGCCGTACGCGGCGCTCAGCGTGAAGCCGTTCACAGGCAAGCCGAGCAGATGATTCGCGCCGCCAACGAGCGCGTCGCCTGAACTCCATACCGCGAGCGAAAAGAACGCGACGGACGTCAGCAGTGCGAGAAACGAACCGACGATCCGCCCATGAATACCGAAGTGCGCGCCAGACGAAACGGGATCGTTCGTGCCGTTGCGCATGCCGAACAGACTCATCGGCGCAAGAATGCACGAGCCGACCAGCACGCCGATCACGATCGACGCGACGCCCGCCCAGAACGACAGACCGAGCAGCACAGGAAAGCTGCCGAGCACGGAAGTGGAAAACGTATTGCACCCGCCGAACAGCAGGCGGAACAGATCGATTGGCCGCGCATAGCGGGACGCGTCGGGAATGCGTTCGAAACCGAAGGTCTCGACGGTCGTGATACTGGTGTTGTTGCTCTCGGTGGGGCTGCTCATGTCTCCGACTCCTCTGACGGCCAGGGAAATCACACGGCTCGCTACTGGCTGGCGGCGTCCGCTTTTTAACAAATGTCTGGCCGCCACTGTAAAGAGAAACAATTCGGGCAAAAATATCGTCGGCGCAACCTTTACTTCGATATCAGTCGATGTAAGCGGAAAACCTTGCCCACCAAGGCTTTGCAGGCTGATAGCCGGGTTGCTGAAAGTCTCGAAAGCGGCGTGCGAGGCGTAAAACGTCGAAAAGAATCGGCAGATTTCAGGTGCGGCGGCGCTTCCTTGCGGCCGCAACGGCCGGCATCGGAATCGGTACGCTGCCTTTCGCGCCCTCTTCGATCAGGAAGTCGCGAAACAGACTCGCGACGTGCGGCAGACGCTTGTCCGACACATGCATCACGTACCAGTCGCGCTCGATCGGGTTATCGGGCAGCGGCAGCAGCGCGAGCAGCCCCGCCTGAAATTCCAGCGAGCACGCGTGCAGCGACAGAAACGAAATGCCGAGCCCCGCTTCCACCAGTTGCTTGATCGCCTCGTTGCTCGACAGTTCGGAGCCGATGTGGATCTTGTGGCCCGCCTGCCTGAACAGGTTTTCGACCGTCGAACGCGTGCCCGAGCCGCGCTCGCGCACGAACAGGTTCGCCGATTCCAGATCGCCGAGCGTGAGACGCTTCTTTTTCATCAGCGCATGCGAAGGTGACGCGACGAACGCCATCGGATGCTTCGCGAACGCGGTGGCGACCGTGCGCAATTCACGCGGCGGGCTGCCCATCACGGCGAGATCGATTTCATGCGTCGCCAGCATGCGGATGATGTCCGCGCGATTGCCCACCTTGAATTGCACCTTCACTTGCGGACGCGCTTCCGTGAAGCGCACCAGATAAGGCGGGATCAGATACTCGGCCGTCGTGATCGCGCCGATGCGCAGCGTGCCGCCCTGCTCGCCGTGCAATGCGGCGAGGTCGTCGGCGGCACCGTTCCACAGGTCGAGAATCTCGAGCGCATAGCGCGCGAGGATTTCCCCCGCCGCTGTCAGTTGTACGCCACGACCCACGCGCTGCAAAAGCGGCGCGCCCGCCGCATCTTCCAGCAGGCGGATCTGCAACGACACGGCGGGCTGCGTCAACCGCAATTCCTCCGCCGCGCCCGACACGCTGCCGAGCTTCGCCACCGTATGAAGCGTCTTCAATTGACGAAACGTCGCTGCCTTTAACATAAGTAAAAACCTATATGTTCGGTACAAACATTAAATTGTGCTGCGGTTTCGCCCAATTCTATACTCGACCTCACTGATGATGTTCACGCATCAATCCGCATTGAAAAACGTTTCAGGAGAGTACGCATCATGGCCTCGATCGATCGACACACCGCAAGTAGCACACGAACTGCGCCGCACCGAATCGTCGTCGTTGGCGGCGGCGTCGGTGGACTGGGACTCGCAACGCGTCTTGGCGAATCGCTGGGCAAGAGCGGGCACGCGCAAGTCGTGCTCGTCGACCGCTCGCCGACGCACTTCTGGAAGCCGTTGCTGCACGAGGCCGCGTCCGGCCAGATCGACCCCGCCACGCATCAGTTGCAATTCGCGGTACAGGCGCGGCGTCACGGCTTCGAGTTCGAACAGGGTGCGCTGCAATCGCTCGATCGCGCGCAGCGTCACATCACGATCAGCGCAACGCGCGACGACAATGGCCGCGAAGTGCTGCCCGCGCGTCATATCGCGTTCGATACGCTCGTGCTCGCGCTCGGCAGCGTGACCAACTACTTCGGCGTGAAGGGCGCGGAGCAACACGCGCTGCCGCTGGAATCGGTCACGCATGCGGAATCGTTCCGCCGCAAGCTGCTCGATGCCTGCACGCGTGCTAACCATGTGCGGCGCGTGAGCGGCGCGCAGCAGGTGCAGCCGGTATCGATCAATATCGTCGGCGCGGGCGCAACGGGCGTCGAGCTTGCCGCGGCGTTGCGCGACAGCATCCGTTTGATGCATCGCTACAGCCTGTTCGCACTCGACCCGGAACGCGACTTTCGTATTCGGTTGATCGAAGGCACGGAGCGTGTGTTGCCCGCGCTGTCGCAACGTATTTCAGCGCGGGCGCAGCGGATACTCGGCGGGCTCGGCGTCGAAGTGCTGACGACTACGCGTGTGACGGAAGTGCGCGCGGATGCCGTGCTCACGCACGACGGCCAGCACCTGCCGAGCGATATCGCGATCTGGACGGCGGGCATCGCCGGACCGCCCGTGTTGCGCGTGCTCGACGGCATCGACGTGAACCGCAACGCGCAAGTGCTCGTGACGCGCACGCTGCAGGCCACGAACGACACGAACGTCTTCGCGCTCGGCGATTGCGCGGCCTGCCCTTCGCATGCGGACGGCTTTCTCGCGCCGCGCGCACAGGTCGCGCATCAGCAGGCGATGTTTCTGGCGCGCGCGCTGAAGTGCCGCGTCGGCGGCGAAGCGCTGCCCGAGTTCACGTATCGCGATGCGGGCACGCTGGTCGGCTTCGGCGATGTGGGGACGATCGGCAGCCTGAGCGGCCTGCGCGAGCGGCCGATGTTCGTCGACGGCTGGCTCGCCACCGTCGTGTACCGGCTGATTTATCGCCGGCACGTGATGACGGTCACCGGCTTCGCACGCATGGCGCTCGATACGGCGAGCCATTGGCTGCGGCGCCGCGTGCATCCCGTGATCCGGCTGCATTGAGACGCGCATCACCCAGTCATGCACAGAAAGGCAGGCGGTCAGTCGAGAAACTCGGCGGACCGCTTGCGCAACGCGGCCCCAAAGTCGTCGAGCCAGCCGATCGACAACCGCCAGCTCTGCCAATACAGATCGACGTCGAGATGCTTGCCCGGCGCCATGTCGATCAGTTCGCCGCTTTCGAGTTGCGCGGCGATCATCCGCTCCGGGCACATTCCCCAACCCATCCCCGTCCCGCACGCGCGCAAGAAACCGGATACGTGTGGAATCCAGTGCGTCGGCGCATCGATTTCGCCACGCGTGATCTTGTGCACGAAGCGCTTTTGCAACTGATCCTTCGGATTGAAGTCGACGCATGGCGCGCCGCGCAGCGTGTCGCGACTGACGCCTTCACTGAAATAGCGCTCGTAAAACGCCGGCGTGCAGACGGCGCGATAACGCATACGCCCCAGACGCGTCGAGCGGCAGCCCTGCACCGGCTCCGATTGCGTCGTCACCGCCCCTTGCACGCTGCCGTCGCGAATCCGCTGGGCGGTATGGTCCTGATCGTCGATCACCAGATCGAGCAACATGCCGCGCTCCGCGCAAAAATCCGCGACCGCGTCGATGAACCATGTGCCTACGCTGTCGTCGTTCACCGCGACGCGCAGGGTCGGCCACGGTTCGAGCAGCGCACCGGGCAGTTCGGGCATGCGGCCATTGAGTTCCGCTTCCAGCAATTGCACGCGCTCCGTGTGGCGACACAACAGTGCCCCCGAACGCGTCGCTGTACACGGCTGCCCGCGTTTGACGAGCACGCTGCCGACGCGCTCCTCCAGCAGTTTCACCCGTTGCGACACCGCGGAAGGCGTCACGTTCAGCGCGGTGGCCGCGCGGTCGAACGAGCCGTGGCGCACGACGGCCGCAAGCGCATCCAGCAAAGCATAGTCGAGCATTAGCGTTCCTTAAGCGGCGTTACGGAAATTAGCTTCTCTTATTCTAACGACGACGGCACACTCACGCCATCCGATTCCTTCTTTCCTGCAAACCCTATGAACTGGCTGGCTTTTTCGCATGGCGCCGCGTTGTGCGCCTCGTTGATCGTCACTATCGGCGCGCAAAACGCGTTCGTGCTCCGTCAAGGCATCATGCGCTCGCATATCGGCAAGATCGTGCTGCTGTGCACGCTGTCGGACTTCCTGCTGATTGGCGCGGGCGTGGGTGGCGCGTCGGTGCTCGTCGAGCGTTACCCGACCTTCATCCATTCGCTGCTATATGTGGGCCTCGCCTATCTCGCGTGGTTCGGCATCAGCGCACTGGTGCGCGCGGTGCGGCCCGGCCATGCCACCCTCGATACCGACGCGAAAACCGACACCGCGCCGCCCGCGCAACGCGCGTTGCCCATCGTGCTGATGACGCTCGCGTTCACGTGGCTCAATCCTCACGTGTATCTGGATACGTTTCTGTTGATCGGCACGGCGGGGGCACGGGAAGCGCAAGGCTCGCGTGCCGCGTTCGCGGTCGGCGCGATGGCCGTCAGCGCGATCTGGTTCGTTGCACTGGGCTATGGTGCGCGTGCGCTCGCGCCGCTGTTCAAGCGCGCTACGGCCTGGCGCGTGCTGGATGGTGCGATCGGCAGCATGGTGTTGCTGCTGGCCGTCACGCAGTTGCGCTGAATCGTTGATACACGGATACGCGGACACGCGGGTCCGCTGATCAGCGCCTGAGCGAAACCTTCGTCAGCGGTTCGGCGTCTTTGATGATCGAATGGCTCATGCCGATGGTCTGCAACCCGCCGTCCGCCACATACGGCACGATGCCGAGCGCACTGATCTTCTGCACGATGTCACGGCGGCATGCTTCGTCTTCCGGCGGGCAATAGTCGATTGAAATGACGGGCAGGCTGTAGCGCTCGTGTATCTCGCGCGCCTTGCCGAGCAGCCATTCGCGGTCGTTGCCGGGCACTTCGTCGTAGCGCTGATTTGCCTGGTCCCACCGGCCGAACAACGATTCGAACGCAACGGCCGCAACCTGATCGTGCACCTGCGGCAGAATTTCAAAACCCCGGTTCAGTATCAACCGCGCTTGCGGATAGCGCACCTTCAATTCGCGCAGCACCGCGCCAATACCCGCCTGCTGCTGCATCCGTTCGGCGTCCGTCTTCGCGACGAGCTGATATGAATCCAGCGTGTCGAGAAAAAAGCCGCGATAGCCGCGTTCCCACAGGGGTTTGATGATCTGGTCGACGAAAAACGCGGGCCATCCCGAAGCGCTCTGATCGACGACCGTCGACGCCCACGCCGCATTGCTGCCCGCAAACCACGTCTTCGGCATCTTCGCGTAGTACGCGCGCTCTTTCGTCACTTCGCCGACGCTCACATAGGCGTACCAGTTCGGGCAATGCGCCATATGCGCGCGCGGATCGAAACCGCTGTCGGGTTCGATCACCACGGTATCGAACGGTTCGAAGCGCTCGGCCTGCACGTTCGCGCCGTAGAAGAACGCCACCGCCCCGATTCCCGTCGACGAAGCCCGCTTGCAGGCGGCCAGCGCGGGCCGCACCCACGCAACCGACAGCAACAGGATCACCACCGCCGCGCAAGCGACGACGATCCACGAAACGCCGAGACGGGCGAGCGAACTGGCTGTCATAAACCGTTCAGTTGCGCAGCATGTAAGTTTCGTATTCGAGCTTGCTGAACTTGCGATCCAGGAGTTGCACGGCGGCAGCGACGAGAATCAGCAGCGTCAGCGCGAAGCCATAACCATAATAGTCCGGCTGCATGTACAGCGTCATACCCGTCAGGATACCGTTCAACAACACGAATGCAAGACACAGGCGCAACACCGTGCGCCGCGCGTCGAGATAGAAGAACACGTTCAGCAGACCGAGCAGCAACACCTGCAGGCTCGCGGCAATGACGTCGACCATCATCAGCGGCATATACAGCGACGAAATGCCGAGCGCATCGAGCACCAGATGGCCGAACGCGAGGATCAGCAGCAGCACCACCGCCTGAATCTTCACGATCTCGTACAGGCCCGCGCGCACGCTGCCGACCATCATGTCGCGCATGTCGTTGATATGGCGCAGCGTCGCGCCGCTGCGCACGGCGTCGTAGAAGCGGTCGTAGTATTCGACGAAATCCGCTTCGATTCGCACGAGGAACGTCGCCATGCCCGGCATCACGCACACGTAGGCGATAAAAACGGGAATGTCGTAAATGACGGACGCATGCAGCGGCCCGATCACTTTCGATCCCGTGCCGGGCGCATACCAGAACATGAACTTGTCGAGCCACACGCCGAGGTTGAACAGGAAGCCCACCATCGCGAGACTCGGGTAGGCGAAGCGTTTCTGGAACACCTCGAACGAGATGAAGCGCGGGCTGCGATAGTTGCGATAGATCAGCCCCGACAGACCCGCGAGCAGCACGACATGCCCGGCGACGAAGCCGCCGAGCAAGCCCGACAGTCCGTGTGTATTGAGCATCAGCGCGAACGCGACGGTGCAGCCGTAGCCGATCGCGAACACAAATAGAATCTGCCGGTACTGCTTGACGCTCGACAGAAAGATCACCGCGATCCAGATGTTGCTGACGACGACGAAGCCCGCCACCATCAGCAGCCGGTACATCAGCGGCTCGCCTTGAAAGCCGAGCGCGACGGCAATGACGCCGAGCACCCCCGATGCCGCCGTCGAAACCAGCACGACGCCGTTGTAGTTCGACAGCACGAGGTCGTCGCGTTTCTCGAAGATCCGGTCCGAGATGAAGCGCGTGAAAGACAGTTGCAGCGGCCCGGTAAGGATCAGACTGCACGCAATCAGATACGTCACCGACACCTGGAACTGCACGATCGCGTACTTCGGTATCACGAACGCGAGGCTCATCACGCCGATGACCAGAATGCCGAAGATCGACAGGATCAGCGGACCGGAACTGATCAGCCCTGCGTACGCGTAAGCGCGCGCGACGCCGAACAGCGTCTGGTGCTTCAGGATCTTGCGAAGCTCGAAACCAATGCCAGCCATCAGCGCACCCCTTCCGTCTGTGCCGGTTGTGCAGGTTGCGTCGACTGTGCCGCTGCCGCCCTGCCCGCATGCATCGGGCAACCACCGCCCTGCTTGCCTTCAGCGGATTTATCTTGCGAAGGCGCCGCCATCAAACGCTGATACAGCACACGATATTGATCGATCATCTGCGCCTTCGTATAGAAACGCCGCACGCGCGCCAGTCCCGCCTGTTGTGCAGCCAGCCAGCGCGGCTCGTCGCCGAGCAGATCGAGCACGGCCTGCGCGAACGCAGCGGGATTGGCGATCGGCACCACGCTGCCCGCCGCGCCCAATGCGCGGTCCTCGTCGCCATAGCCTTCGATCAGCTGGCGGCACGAACCCACGTCCGTGGTGATCGACGGGATGCCCGCCGCGAAGCCTTCCAGCACGACGAGCGGCAAGGCCTCGCTGATCGATGTCAGCGCGATCACGTCGACCTTCGGCAGAATCTCGTCGATACGCTGGAAGCCGAGAAACTTCACGTTGTTCGCGAGACCCAGACTCTCCGCCAGCGCGCGGCATTCCTGCGCGTACGACGGGTCTTCTTCCTCGGGCCCGACGATCCACCCTTCGATATCGGGCATCGCGCGCGACGCGATGAAGAGCGCGCGAATGAAAGTCTTGATGTCCTTGATCGGCACCACGCGGCCGATCAGCGCGACCACGTTGCGCGGCCGTACCGCACGCTTGTCGACGAGCGGCGCAAGACCGTCGACGTCCACGCCGTTCGGAATGTTGCGCGTGCGCGCGGCTTGCGCGCCATCGGTGATCTGCCGCTGACGGTTCGCTTCGTACAGCGCGACGATATCGTCGGCGGCGTCATAGGCGAGCTTGCCGAGCGCCTCGAAGAACCGCACCCACAGTTCGCGGAAATAGCTGATCTTCGAAATGTCGCGCTCGAACGCGCCGCGGTTGTCGCGGATCCATTGGCTTTGCAGCAGATCGATCTTGCGCTCTTTCGTATAGATGCCGTGCTCGGACACGAGCAGCGGCCGCCCCGTCCGATAGTGCAGCAACGCGCCCAGAAAGCCCGCATAACCCGTCGATACCGTGTGATAGACCTTCGCGGGCGGCAACTGCTCGGCGACGCGCGCGAGCTGCCACAGCGGCTTGTGCATGATGCGCACGGTCCAGAAGTAATCGGTGAACGACGGGTCGGTGCAATAGCGGTGATACTGATCGACGATGAAGTCCCACGCCGCGCGGCTCGTCAGGAACTGTTCCTCGCTGAGCGGCGCCTTGTCGCCGATCAGTTGCACCATGCCGGCCATCATCGCGCCGGCATCGACTTCGCCGCCGTTGCGCCAGGCCTCGTGCAGCGCCGCCGATTGCGCAAACGCCTGCGCATCGCCGGGAATTTCGCGCGCTGCCTGATCATCGGCAGCGGCGTTCTCGTACAGATAGTGCGCTTCGAAGTGCACGACGTTATCGGGCAGCGGATAGGCCGCCGCCTTGTAGTCCTCTTCACGGCTGCCGATGAACGCAATCGCAAAGCGGATCTCCGGGTACGAGCGGAGCATTTCGTTGACCCAGCTCGACACGCCGCCGCGCACATACGGGAACGTGCCTTCGAGCAGCAGGCAGACATCGGCGTCCGCAGCGCGGCGCATCAGTGACGGTTTCATGTGGACCAGTAACGCGCAACAGGTTTGAGCATCGGCAGCGCCGCGGCATTGCCGAGCGACGCAAGCAGTTCGGACACGCGCGCATAGTCGCCGCGCAGATATTCGACTTCGGCGAGCCACGGCACCAGACGCTCGCGCGGAAAACCGAGCGATTGCGCGCGGTCCATGTATTGCGCGGCTTCGTCGGCGGCGCCGTTGGTCAGCGCGAGGCGGCCGCGAATCATCCACAGCGCCGCGTCGCCTGCGTCGATCTCGAGCGCGGCGCGCGCATGGCGGTCGGCCTGTTCGAGCGTGTGGCGATAGACGACGCCCTGCACGAGGTTTTGATAGATCAGTTCGAAGTAAAGCTCGGCGAGTTGCCGGTTGATCGCATGACGATCCCCTTCCGACTGCGCCGTCTCCAGCGTCTTCGTCGCATGGAAGATGCGCTGCATCACGTCGTTTTCGGCCTGATCTAGCGTGCCGTATGCGATCAGGCGCACGTCTTCGACCGGGTCCGCGAGCAGATCGCGCAGCAGCGTGCCCGTCGTGCGGGTCGGCATATTCTGGATCGCGACGAGCGCCGACAGGCGATCAGCTGCCGCGACCTTCGTGTTCACGAGCCGCGCCTGCAGGCGCGCACCGCCGCCGTGCGAAACACGCGACATCAGATACGTGACGAACTCGGGCGCGGGCACGTCGCCCATCTCGTCGTCCGCATGCGAGGCCGGATAGCAGGCCGCCCAGATGCAGCTCACCAGCACGACGAGGCCGCCGAGCAGCGGCACGAAGGTGCACGCAAGACCAAGCAGCAGCAGGCTCCACGCACGCGGCTCGCGATAACGCAGCGGCAGCAGCAGACGGAACAGCAGCGCCTGCAGCACCCCGCACACCAGATTGAACGCAACGGCGGGCAGCAGCGGATCGTACGCGGCAGGCGTATTCGCGAAGTACACGATGCCCACGCACTGAATGCCGGCAACGATGACGATGCCGAGCACCGCGAGCACGGCGACCAGTGCGGCAACGAAGCCGCTGCCGCTGGAGCGGTTTGCGGTGGCCTTATCCATCGATGCCACTACGCAGAAGAAGGCGCTTCATCGCCGGGCCCGGCTCGTCGCCGCCCAGATGCAGCGTGTGCACGCCGATGCGCGCGCCTTCGAGGTCGAGATTGAACTGCGCGCGCAGGCTCGATTCGATCCGCGCGAGGTAGCCGTCGACGCCCGTCGCATCGGTTGCGGGCATCAGGTTCAGCAGCACCGATTGCCCCGCCGATTTCACCGGCCACATCAGGTCGAGCGAACGACGACGGCGCATCACGTGCTCGAAGAACGAATCGCCGGCATCGTCATGCGGGAACACGAGCGCCACCAGCGACGAAGTAATGCCCGCCGAGCGTTCGAGGCGCGTGAGCCGGCTCACGTCGAGCGCGAATTCGTACGGGCAATCGGGCACGGCTTGCAGGATATCGCGCACCTGCTGCGAGTGCTCGACACCGTCCGCGTAATAGCCGAGCAGCACGAGCAGCAGTTGCAGATTGTCGAAATTCAGCGACAGGAACGGCATGCGGCGGATGGCGAGCATCGCGAGCATGCTGCCATCGGCGGAAATCAGCGGCGCGCACACCAGCAGATGCGTGTTCGTCACTGGCCGCTCTTCGCTCTTCAGATGCGCGACGGCATGGGTTTCGAGCGCGCGCTGCACGAGTTCGTCGCGCGGATCGAAGTCGAACGTATCGCCGATATGCGCGAGCGCGTCGCGCCCGACCTTTCCATCATGCACGGGATACAGCGCGGCCACTTCGATCTGACAGGCCTGCGCGACGAATTCGAGCAGCTCGCGCGTGCCGGGCATATCGGCCGACGCGCGCGGCTTCGTGTCGAGACCATGCGCGACGGAAATGCGGCGCAACTCGGTGATCGAGTCGCGCAGCGTGGTCGGCTTCGTCAACAGGTCCTTTTCGAGGCGCTCGTGCGACAGGCGCATCAGATAGTGACTGTTCGTGATCGCGACGAGCCGGTCGTTCAGATAGTCGTTGATCGCGTTCGCGCGCTGCGCGCGGCTGCCCCACGTATCGCCGAAGTGGCCCGCGACGATGGTCTGCAGCACGCCGCCCGTGAAGAACAGCGTCGGCCACGCGGCCGTGCTGCCCGGCATCAGCACCTGCGTGAACAGCTGGTAGGCGCCGATCAGCATCGCGCAGCCGAGCAGGCCGAGCAGCGTGCCGTAACGCAGCGCGACGACGAGCGGCGCGAACCACAGCCACGGGAAGCCCGTGTGCAGCAGGAACGGATCGTTGCGATCGAGCGCGTACGAGACCGCGAAGACCACGCCGATGAACACGACCGTCTCCACGATGGAAAACGGCCGCGACACCGCGGGCGCGACGAGACGCCGCCACGCGCTCAGGTTGCCGAACGGGTTCGATTGGCGCGGCTTGGCCGCACCATTGGCGGCACTGGCGGCGCTTTGCGCGCTGACGGTATTCACAGCCGACTCCTCATCACGTGTCGAATTGCTCTGGTGTTGCAGATTGCCGCGCGCGTGTCAGAAACCACGCGACCGACGCGCGACGCCATCAGCCGCGCGTGCGCAGCGGCGACAGCAGGCTGCCGATCAGCGACGAAGCGACGCTCGACAGGCTCGAACGCGTCCAGCCGCTCCTCGAACCCGTCGCGCTCCACACCACCTGACCCGACGCCACGTCGATCAGTTCGAACGTCACGCCCGCGACGGGCTCGCCGTCCACGCCGACCTTGTAGCGCCACTCTTCCACGGCGCCCGTCAGCACGTACTTCACGCGCTGCTCACGGGCCCATGCGAGCTTCTTCTCGCCGATATCGCGCTGCGCGGTGTCGAACATCGCGTTCGCCGACGCATCGACGGGCGCCATGCGCACATCCGCAAAACCGTTCTGACGCAAGGCATTCGCCGCAATTGCGGCGGCGCTGCTGCCCGCTGCCGGCGTTTCCGTGAAGTTCGCCATCGTCACCACGGCGACGGAGTCCTTCGATTCGATTGCGGGCGAACCCGCCTGGCGAATCGAACCGCACGCGCCCAGCACCAGCGCCGATGCGGCCGCTGCCGCCACCCACTTGATCAAACGTGTCCAGCCGTTGATGTTGCTCATCGAACCACTCCTCAGAAATGTCGTTATCGTTTCAATTCGCCGGATCAGCAGAACCCGGATCCGTAGCACCCGAATCAATAGAACCCGAATCAGTAGAACCATTTGTACCGCGCGCCCAGCAACGTGACGGGCGTGCCGATCTTCGACACGCGCTGATGCTGAAGGAACACCGCCAGGTGATCGCCGCCCAGCACCGCGCCGGCAATGCCGATACTCACGTCCGGTCCCCAGCCCTGAATCGAGTCGTGCACGATGCCCACGTCGAAGAACGGACGCCATGCATGCGTGTACTGCTCGAGCAGATCGTTGCCGAAGCCGAAGTAGAAGCCGTATTGCGTGTACGTGTCCGGCATGAAGTCCTGCGGCGACGCAGGCTGCAAGGCCGTCGGCAACAGGCGCGTCATCAGCGCGTCGGCCTGGCCGCTTGCGCCGTAGCCGCCGTGCGTGATCAGCGCGCGCAACGTGTAGTCCGGGTAAGTCGTGCGGATGCGGTAGGTCACTTCCGCTGTCGACAGCACGCCGCTGCCGATGTAGTTGCGCGCCTGGCTGTAGAAGCGGTCCGCTTCGACGCTGCCCGTGAGCGTGATGCGTTCGGTCATCCGATACGTCAGATCGCCGATCACGTTGTCCTTCATGCCGCCGACCAGCAGTGTCTGGTTTTCATCCGCGACCTGGTTGCGGCCCGCGCGCACGCCGAGCGTGAGCGGCGAGTTGCGCCCCACTTCGCCCGCGAGATCGAGCGTGTAGAACGCGGCCGAACCGACGCGCCGGCCGCCTGTGATCCTGAACGACGTGTCGCGCGTTTGCCGCTCGCCGTAGATGTCGAGCCAGCGGTCGACGGACGGCACGTTGACCAGTTGCGTGATGTCGGTCGAATGCTGGAAGTGCTGCACGGCCGTCACGCCGACCAGATAGCGCTCGGCAATCTTGCGGCTGGCGGCGAGCGTCGTCTCGACGTAATCGAGCGGATGCTCGATGTGATTGACGACATCGGCGTCGATCGATTGCGGCCAGTCGAGCGTCGTTTCCGTCACGCGCGTATGCAGGTCGGTATCTTCCGGCGCGCCGTCGAGCGCGTTGAACGCGAGTTGCTGCGCGCGGTCCGGACGGTCGACGGCGATCGTCGCGTCGATGCGGTCGTTGACGGGCAGTCGCGAGCGCTCCACCGCGAGCAGGCGCTCCATCTCGGGGATATTGTTCTCGGCGAGCGCGATGGTCAGCTGCGCATCGGCGGGACGCGACAGGCGCTCCGCGTATTGCTGCGCGAGCCAGCGTTTCGCCAGCGGATTGCTTTCCTTCGACAACGCCCACGCCACGGCCACTTCCTTCGCAACGGCACCACGCACGCGCGCGTTCTCGGGCAGGCCGGCGCCGTCCAGCGGCGCGCCGCCCGGCAAGCCCTTCGCCGTGCCGATCATCGAGCGGCGCGCGATCGAATTGTCAGCCGATGCGGGCCGCGCCGACATCAGGCTGTCGAGCAGCGCAGCGGACGTATCGCCCGTTGCGTAGTCGGCCGAGAGCGTCACGCGCCGGCCGCGCAGGTCTTCGAGCGTCTCGGCGTCCTGCGCGGTGCGGCCGCGCATGGCCGCGCGCTGCGCGCCGTGCAGTTTCACGAGCTGCGCTTCGTCCTGCTGCATCTGCAGCCACACCTTCTTGCGGATCGACCACGCGAGACCGTCGTGACCCGCCTGCTCCTGCGCGTCGGCATAGGTGAGCAGCCACAGCGGATCGCGCGACATCATCGCCGACTGGCGGCGCAGATATTCGAGCGCGGCGACCGGCCGGTTCAGGCGCATTTCGGCGGCTGCGTAGGGCTCCCACAAGGCCGAGCTTTGATCGGCACTGCCGCGCCAGCGCTTGAGCGCTTCGCGCAGATCGCCGTCGCTGCCGTAGTCGACCAGCGTCCACAGGTACGCCGCGCGCAGATCGGAGCTCGCGCCCGGCAGATCGACGGCGCGCTTCAGATCGGCGAGCGCCTTCTGCGGCTCGTTGATCAGGCGATAGTATTCAGCGCGCACGCCGAGCAGCGCGGGCGAGGCTTCCGCTGCCTTGCGCTCGTCGGGCGTCAGGCTCGCGAGCAGCGTCGCGATGCGGTCCATCGCCTGCGCGTCGGTGTAGTAGAAGATTGCGTCCTGCAACGCGCGCACCGTGTGATCGCGGCGATAGCGCAATTCGGCGACACGGCCCGCATCGATCGGATACGGATCGTAGAAGTACGTCATGTCGCCGAGGTCTTCGGGCGTCGCCGCGCCGCTCGCGATCAGATGGAAATACGCTTCGTTCGCGTCGTCGTCCCGTTGCAGCAGACGCGCGAGTTCCGCGTAGTTGCGCCAGAAGTCCTCGTCGCTGTCTTTCGCGCCCGCGCGCGCCGTTTTCAGCGCAGCCAGCGACGCACGATAGTCGCCCTGCCGGTACAACACGCTGGCCGTGCGCAGCGCCGCATTCGCGTCGTTCGGATGACGCGCCTGCACCGCGCGATAGGTCGCGAGCGCCTGATCGTCGTGACCCGCGCGCTCGGCAAGCTGGCCGATGCGTTGATCGATCGCATCGGCATTTGTTGTGCGCGGCAGCGAGCGCAGGAATGCAAGGCCATCGTCGGGACGGCCGAGACGTTCGTACGTTGCCGTCACGTTGTCGATCAGCTTCAGGTCGTTCGGCTTGGCGCGCGCCTCGTGCACGAGCGCCGTCAGATAGGCTTCGTCGTCATCGAGCATGGGCGCGATGCGCAGCACGTTCTGCCAGCCGACCTGATCGTTCGACAGTTGCGCGTAGTCGAGCCACGACTTCAGCGCGAGCGACGGATCGCGATTCCATTCGGCGACCTGCGCGAGACGCTTGACCCATTCCACCGAACGCGGATCGCGCTGCACCTGCTGCGCGGCGACTTTCTGCGCGCTCGCCAGATCGCCCGATTCGACGAAGGCCTGGAATACGACGTTCGCGACGCTCGGGTCCGAACGGATTGCGGAGGCGTCGACGCCGTTCACACTGCTGGCGGCTTGCGGCGCTGACGCTGCTGGTGCGACCGGCGCTGCTTGCGTGGCGACGCGGATCACCCGCACTTCGCCCTGCTCTTGCGCGGCTGCCTCACGCATCGCGGCGCGCAGGCTGACGAGCGAGCCGCCATGCCGGTACGCGACGGGACCATCCATATACGCATAACCCGCTTGCGCCACGCTGCGCACATGCTCGGCGAGCGGCGACGTCGGCTCGGCGAGCGCGTACTTCGCCAGCAGCTTCGCATAGCGGTCCACAGCGTCCGGACGATTGGCCGCGCGCGCGAGATTGAGCATCACGATGAGCGTGGCGGGATCGTCGGCGAGCTTGCCGAGATGCGCGTCGGCGGCCGTCAGCGCGTCGTCGAGCAGATTGCCCGACTGCAGCGTGCGCACGCCCGCGACGAAGCAACGGCGCTGCTCGTCGCGCGTCTGCGCCACGGCTTCCTGACGGAACCATGCGTCGGCGGCTGCGTGATAGTCGCCGACCTGCAGCGCGTAGCGCGTGATCTGCGTGTCCCACTTCGTGCGCCCGTCGGGATCGTTGGCCGACAGACGCGCGTACAGACGCGCCGCGAGATCGGGCATGCCGACGGCGGCCGAACGCTGCGCGAGCCACTCCAGATCCTTCGGCGCCCACGGCAGCTTCGCGGCCTGCGTCAGGCGCGCGCGCAGCTCTTCGAGCGCGGGCGCGCGGCGCGGGTCTTCTTCGGGAATCGCGAAGGTGCGCTGCTCCGTCACCGACAGATGCAGCATCATCGCGCTGCGCATCATGTCATCGGTGCCGAGCGCTTCCATGCGCGTGGCAATACGTTCGGCGTCGTCGGTGCGTCCCAGATATAGATACTGGGCGCCCAGCAACGACAGGAATTCTTCGTTGTCGGGCCGCACCTTCGACCACGCTTCCAGATACGCGACGCTCAACTCGCTCGGCGCGCCGACGGAGGCGACACGCTGACGCAAGCCGCCGCGCGGCGACACGCCGTACATGGTCGCGAGCACCACGCCCGTGAGCGTGTAGACGAGCCACGTCGGAACGATACGGGGACGTTTGTCGTTCGTTTTATCGTTCACAGCGGATCTCGACGGGCTGATAGTGGACTTCGAGGGCATTGAGCGCGGGCGTGTCGAAGCGTGCGTAGGCGCCGTCGCGTTGCAGCGGCACCGCGCGGCCCGCGACGCTCGCGGTGCAGCTTTGTGCATTCGCGAGCTTCACGAACGGCTGGTAGTAGCTGCCGAACTCGAACGAGAGGTTCTTGCCGTCGCGTTTGAAATCGCGCACGAAGCCGTTCGCTTCGGCGATGTACGGCAGCGCATCCGCTTTCGGCAGCGCGCCGGCCGCATCGAATGAGACGCGCGCCGCGCCATCGGTGATATGGATGTACGTGCCGTCCGGTCCCGCCGCGTAGCCCGTCACGCCGCGCGACGCGCGCAGATCGGGCGACGTCGTCAGCGGCCAGTGCAATTCGCGCACTTCGCCGTTGCCGCGCACGATCCAGTCGCTCGACCTCGCATTCGACGCCTCGCTTTGCACCGTGCGCGCGACGGCGAACGAGCGCCAGTCGAGCACCTTGTGCGCGTAGTCCGTCATATGCACGGGCAGCACCGGCTGCTTGAGCACGGCCGAGAAAATCTGGTCGAGCGCGCGCAGCGACGCGACCTTCGTGCCGCTGTACATGTGGTAGTAGATATCGATCGGTTTGAAGCGCAGCGGCTTGTCCGTCATGTCGAAGGTTTCGAGCACGCGCGTGAAGCCGTAGAACGGGCCGAGCCAGTCGTTCGTGTAGACGTTCTCGTCCTGGTTCGGCGCATACACCTGGTACGCGCCCGGCCCTTTCAGCACGCCGATGGGCGCGATATTGGTCCAGCTGTTCGCGCTCTTCGTGATGACGGTGTCGCCGCCGTTCACGTTATCGACGCCTGCTGCATAGACCTTGCGCACGACGATCGCGGGCGGCTCACAGTTGCCGGGCCATTGCAGGATCGTCGTCTTCTTGCCCGGGGGCGCGAGACGCGAGTTGATGTAGTCGATCGAGCCCGTGACTTCGCGGTCGATATTGAACGTGTAGTTCGGGATGTTCAGCGAGAACGCGGTATCGCCACCGCCGCGATCGATGCGCTCGCCCGTCTTCGCATCGACGTTCTCCCATTCGAACGGATGCGAATACGTGTGCGTGCCGATCGCCACATACGGCAGCGCGAACATCTTGCGCGCGATCTCTTCGAGTCGCGGCGAGATCTGCGGATACAGGCCCTTCGGCCCCACTTCGCCTTCGATCACCGACAGCGTCATCGGCACCTTGTAGCGCGTGAAGATCTGCTGGAACAGCGCTTCGCCCGAATAGTCGGCGCCGGGAAATTCCGCGCGCGACGCGAAGCCGTCGCCGTCCACGTGCGACATGAACAGACGCCGGCCGTTTTCTGTCGTCACGCTGGGCGACGGCATCGGTTGCAGACGCAAGGCCTGGCGCAGGAACTCGATCGGCTGGATGGCCCAGCGCTCCTGGCCGATGCCGTTGAGCGAGACCACCGTGTAAGGGCTCATCGCGAAGCCGCCCCACGGCGTGATCGCAATCTGGTCGAGCGTCGCTTCGCCGCTCTTCACGCGCAGCAACGACTTGCTCGCGCTGCCGACCTGCACGCCCGTCAGATCGCGCGTGCCGAGCTTCGGATCGACTTCGAAGCCGACCATCGGATCGCGTGTGACGACTTCGATCTTGTCCGCGAACGGCCCCGCCACGGCTTGCAGATCGAGCGCGCGCCCTTCGTCTTCCGCGGCGTCGAAACCGAACTGGCCGAGAAACACCATCGGCACGTGCGCGGCGAAGCGCGCATCGACCCACGCGCGCCAGGCGCCGCTGTTCGGCGTCTCGTCGCCCTGCAGCCACGCGACCACGCCCGCATAGCGGTCCGGCGTGATGCCCTCGGGCAACGGCTCGTGGACATTCGCGTACTCGACGTCGTAGCCGAGATAGTTGAGCGGCGTTGCGAGATCGCGCACGCCGGGTGTTTCGTCGAGCGGCAGGTCTTCGTCGCTGTCCTGCACAATCAGTACCTTGCGCGGCAGCACTTCGATCGCGCCGATGCCGACCGCGTTCAGCGACGCGTTCGTCACATACGGCGTGAGGCCCGTGGCGAGCACCTGAGCAGCCGTCGCGCGCGCACAGGCGCGGTCGTCGGCGGGACAGGTTTCGATCGTTACGACGGGCACGCCCGTCGCTTGGGTGAACTGTTGCGCGGCGGCGCTGCGCGCGTCGCGCTCGCCTGCCGCGACATTGCCGCTCGCTGCGTCGCGCACGAGCGACGGGCCGACCACCGCATACAGCGCTTTCGCATGCGGCGACGCTGCCTGCAACGCCGCGTCGCCGCCGATCACGATCTTTGCGTCGGGATGCGCGGCGCGGATTGCATCGACAGCTGCAATGGCCGTCGGCGTGTCGAGCAGGAAGCCGCGAAAGCCGCGCTGCCAGAGCGGTTCGATCTGTGCAGCAACGAATGCGTCGGGCGTGCCTTGCGCGGCATCGGCCTGCGTGCGGGCGAGCCATACCGTATGACGCAACGGATGCGCGGCAGGATCGAAGCCGCTGGCGGGATCGATCACGACGGCATCGAATGCCTGCAACTCGCCGACGGGCACGCGCGAGCCATAGAAGAATGCGAGATTGACGTGCGGCGTCTGTGTGCCGCCCGATGCTTGCGCGTGCAACTGAGTGGACGCGGAAGTCTGTGCGTGCGCGGCGACGCCGTGCAGCGCGAGCGCTGCCGTCGCCATGAGCGCAACCATGCGGGCGTGCGTCAGCGCACGAACGAGCGCGCGCGGTTGCGCCATCATCGTTCTGTGTCTTTGCGGCTTATCGCCTTGCATTACCCCGTCGAGCGCCGGTCGCGCTTCGAATATCGTTTGAATCCCCACTGGCATACGATTTTTTCTTCGGTTTATTGCTTTTTTTACCGACCGGCTTTAAACGCCGGTTTTCCCCGGGATTTATGTCCCTACGGCAGCATTGGATGGCCAAATGTCAAATACTGGCCAGCCGCGGCAAGCGGATGAAAATCTGCAGACTGGAAAGATCAGAGGATATGAAGCGCTATCTCTGTGAATCGGCGCGAATTCTAACGCGTCCATCGTCAAAAAAGACGGGTGTCGCAAAAATATCACGCGCTTAAAAATGCTTTAACGACGGGCACAGACGATATCGGATTAACCTGAGAAAGGCTCGCAAACGTTAAACAGATAATCGCGAACGGATATTCACTTTTCATTATTTTTCAATTCGGCACCGTGCGATACCCGGTATTTCATGCAGGGCGTGGCCATTTTAAAACTCCAATATCTGGAAACTGAAAGGCGCGCAAACGATTTCGCGGTTGCAACGCATTGCAACTCGCGTCGGCGCACGCGTTCATGCGATCATCGGGCGCATGAACGATCAACGTTACTGGTGCGACCCACAGCTGCCGTTCGTCGAAAGCCGGCGGGCTTCTCATTCGCGCGCGTGCTACGTGCCGCATACGCACGACACGCTGTCTATCGGCGCCGTCGACAGCGGGCATAGCAACTACGCGTGCGGCGACGACCGCGCGCGTCTGGGTCCAGGCAGTCTCGTGCTGATTCCGGCGATGCGGGTCCACTCGTGCAATCCGGACACGGAAAGCGAGTGGAGCTATCAGATGCTTCATCTCGACGTCGCATGGGCGAGCGCGGTGCTGCGCGAAAGCGGCAGCGCGGACGCCGATGCCGTGCTCGCGCGTCCGTCGATCAACGAGAGCCGCGAAGCGTACCTGCGTTACTGCGCGCTCAACCGGCTGTTGTTCTCGAACGCGGATAGCGCCGCCAAGGAAGCGGCACTGATCCTGTTCGTCGGCGAACGGTCGTGGCTCGGCGAGGCACGCGATGTGCCGCCCATACAGCCTATCGCCGCCGAGCGCCTCGCGCGCATCACCGAACTTCTGCATGACGCGTATGGCGAGCGCCTGCCCATTGCCGAGCTCGCGCAGATGGCAGACATGAGCCGCTACGCGTTCATTCGCGCGTTCCGCGCCGCGACGGGCATGTCGCCCCATGCGTATCAGCTCGATCTGCGCATCAACGCGGCGCGGCGCCTGTTACGCCATGGGCGCGCGCTCACGGCCATCGCGCATGAACTCGGTTTCGCGGACCAGGCGCATTTCCAGCGCGCCTTCAAGGAGCGCGTCGCGATGACGCCGGGTGCTTACCGTCGCGCAGCCGTCTCATAAGCGTGCCCTTCCGCGCCGCGTCGCGCACTTTTCTTCAATATCTTCGCTCGCAAGTCCAGCAGACTCCCGTCACACACAAGGAGTCGAGATGGGTCTTTCTCTTCAGCAATTCGTGATGGTCGCGGGCGCGCATCTGCTTGCGCTGCTTAGCCCCGGCCCGGACTTTTTCCTGGTCGCGCGCAGCGCGCTGCTGCGCGGCTGGCGCAAAACGGGCGCCGTGTGCTTCGGTATCGCCTGCGCAAACGGCGTGTTCATCGCGCTCGCGGTCGGCGGCTTTGCGGCGCTGCATCGGCATGGCCTCGCGTTCGCGCTCGTGCAGGCGGCGGGCTGCGCGTATCTGTTCTATCTCGGCGTATTGATGCTGCGGCACGCAAGAGCGGCATCGATCGAGGCGCACGTGCAGGACGGCTCGCCTGCGACGCAGACAGGCGCGTGGCATACGCGTTTCGCGATGGGTTTCGCGTCCGCGATTCTCAATCCGAAGAACGCGCTCTTTTACGCAAGCCTGTTCGCCTTGCTCGCGGCCCGCGACGCGCCGTTCGGCGCGCAAATTGTGTACGGCGTATGGATGTTCGCCGCCGTGTTCGGCTGGGATCTGCTCGTGGCGATGGGCATCGGGCATCCGTCCGTGGTCGCGCGCTTCACGCGGCATAGCGCCACGATCGAACGCACCACGGGTGCCGTGCTGCTCGCGATCGGAGCGAGCGTGCTGACGATGCTCGCTCGCGAATGGCTATGAAGGCGTTGGCGTCTTGACTCTGCGTTATCGATCACGATCGATCAATGCCGCAAGCTCATCGATCCCGTCAGGCGCGAACACGCGTATGCCGTGCCGTTCGAGCAAGGCGGCTGTCACGCCGGATGCGTCGTGTGCGACGCCCCAAAACGTACCGTCATGGATGAAACTGCTGCCACACGACGGACTGCCGTCGGCGAGCAGCGCATAGCGGCAACCGTGCGCGAGCGCCTGCTGGAGCGCGTGACGCGCGCCGTCGACGAAAAGCGCGGTGACATCAGCGCCGGCGTTATCGCGGATGCGGGCCGTGCCGTCGAGCACGTCGCGTCCGTTGCGGCGCAACTGGATTTCGGCGGGACGGCGCGGCGTGCTGAAGCCCGCTGCCACTTCCGGACACACGACGACGAGCCGCCCTTCATCGCGCCACGTCTGCATCAGCGCGCCCGCGAGCGACTTCGCGGAACCGTCGTATCGCACCGGTAAACCGGCGAGGCACGCGCTAACGAGTATCCTTTTCATGTCGGGACGATTGGGTTTCAGCGAGCTGCGGGCGTTCGACGGATGCCCAATGGGCACGGGTGTTGCTCCATGCCGTGACGGCGGCGCCTGTGTCCGTCGATGCGGTTCCCGCGCGTGGGTCGATCATCGGATCGATCTGTCCAGCAATCCTTTGGTGGAGGCTTCCATGCTTCGATACGCTGCCATCTTTTTCGTCATCGCCATTATCGCGGCAATCTTCGGGTTTGGCGGCATTGCCGCTGGCGCGGCCGAAATAGCGAAGGTGCTGTTCTTTATCTTTATCGTGATCTTTCTCGTCACGCTGCTCATGGGCGTGATCAGACGCTGAGGCTGCGTGCGGGCCTTGCGCTTCTTCAAAGGCCTGCGAAGTGATGGACCTTGCCGGCGGGCGTGCAATTTATAGTGCGTCCGCTTGCAATACTTTCCGCCCGATAGCGTCTGATGGCCTGTCCGGCGGCCTTACGCCCCCGTGAGCGACTCCAGCACGCTCAGTGCCTCATCCAGCCTTCGCGCGCGGCTCTTTTGAGCGGGAATACGCGCTGCGGCCGACACGTCGTCGACGCGCTTGCGCCAGTACGACAGCGGTATGTGATCCGTGCCGGAAATCCGCGCCAATACATGTTCGAGATGGTCGAGCGCCGACTCGAGCTGGTGATGGTTCATGCTGTTCCCCGATCGCACCGTCCGCGCGAACCGACTGTGTGTCGTCGCGGCGGCGTCGAATTGATATGTCCTGCAGGAGGCCATCACGCGCTCGTGATCCGGATGATGCATCGGATTGGCAAGTGCTCGCGGCCGTCGGACGCACAATATGACATCCTGGAAAAATCCCCCGCAAGCCCGCCGTTGCTTATACGAGGAATCCTCATAACTTTCACGCGCTTGTAAAACTGTCATCCTCCGGGGCCAGTCGCGGAATGTCCGGACTGAGGTCGTAATTCAGGAAGCCGAGAATCAGGCGGACCATTTCGTCTTCGAACGCATCGGTGCCGAAGTAATGCGGCCGCTCCAGCGCTGTCGCGAGCAGGACGCCGGAGATCGCGCGAAACAGCACGAAGCGCGCTTCGTCGCGCTTGATGCGCTTGCCCAGATCCGGGTTCTCACGGTTCAGCGTCCCCGCGATCAGTTCGAAGTAGCGCAGCATGCCCTGCCCGATCGCCGTGTCGGGCGCGGCGTCCGCCCATTCGGCGCGCAGGATGCTGTAAAGCCGCGGACGGTCGCCGATGAAGGCCGCCGTCGCGCGCATCATGCGGCGCGCGTTCAGGCCCGTGCCGAATGGCGCGGGCTGCGTGAGCGCTTCTTTCATCATCGCCGTGAGGCGTTCGAGTTCGCGCCGCGCGAGTGCTTCGATCAACCCGTCCTTGTTCGGAAAGTACTGATAGATCGCACCGATGCTGAAGCCTGCCGTATCGGCGACGCGCTGTGTCGTCAGCCCTGCCTTGCCATGGGATTCGAGCGTGCGTGCGGCCGCTTCGAGAATGCTGTCGAGCGCGAATTCGGCGCGCGCCTGCTTGGGCTGCCGACGCGACGTGTGAGTCGTGGGCAAAGAAACTCCGTGAATGAATGAAGGTTGAAGATCGTTGGGTGTGCAACGTGATGTTCGATCGAACCTCTCTACGCAAGCAGTTTGCATCAACCATGCCGATGAGGGAACGCCATAACGCGAAAACGGTGCACGATCCGCGCAGCGAGGTTATCACGCGCCTCGCCGCCTATCACCGTCGTGGCGCTCTAGACGTGCGTTCGATGAAGTCGAGATCGAGCGCTTCGCAGAGAAAGCGCTGCAAGGCATCGACGGCTGCTTCCTGCGCGCCTGCCGCCTGCCGCACGAACAGGCCGAGGTCGGCGGCGGGCGGTTCGGGCAGGCCGTCGGCGGCGCCGAGCACGCGCATCGTGTCGTAACGGATATTGCCGTCGAGCAGCACCGACACGCCCAACCCCGCCTCGACGGCCGACTGCACAGCGGGCAGGCTCGTGCTCGTGCAGACAACGCGCCACGCGATGCCCGCGCGCCGCAGCACCGTCATCACCTGCTGCTGCCACAGACACGTACCGCCGAATGCAACGAGCGGCAACGGCGACTGCGGGTCGGCAAGATAGCCGCGCGCGCCGACCCAGAAGAGCGGCTGCGTCCACGCGACGAGCGGCGTCGCGTCGACCATCGCGGGATCGCCGACGAGCACATCGAGCGCGCCGTCGTTGAGCCGTTGCGACAGCGCCGCGCTCGCATCGACCACGATCTCCAGCGCGACCTGCGGATGCGCCGCCGAAAAGCGCCGCAACGCGCGCGGCAGGCGGCCCACGGCCACGTCTTCGAGCATGCCGAGGCGCACGGTGCCCGCCACGTCGCCGACTTCGAGCGCGCGCCGGGCGTCTTCGCCCGCGCCGAGAATCGCATGGGCATACGGCAGCAGCCGGTGCCCGGCGTCCGTCAACCGCACGCCGCGCGGCGAGCGGTCGAGCAGCCGCTGGCCAATGTCGTCCTCCAGCCGCCGCAACTGCATGCTGACGGCCGCCTGCGTGCGTGCAAGACGCACGGCCGCCGTGCTGACCCCGCCCGTTTCGGCGACCGTCACAAAGGCTCTGAGAAGGCTACTGTCGAAGTCACGCATTATTAGCATCCGTGATAGCGGCATAAGAAATATCAGCTTATCTTAACGCCCGTTTCGTCGATATGATGAGCCTGTCTGTAGTGCACCCGCTCGAACCCCATGAAAAATTCCACGCTCGCCGAACCGCTTCCCTTTGATACCGCGCCGCCGTCGAGCGCGCCGAAGCGCCATGTCGGCATGGCTGCGCTGCTCGGTCTGCTGTCGATGTCGTGCGTGCAGTTCGGCGCCGCCCTTTCCGCGCCGACGATGGCCGCATTCGGCGCGTTCAGCACGACATGGCTGCGGCTCGCGTGGGCCGCCGTGATTCTTGCGCTGGTCGTGCGTCCGAAGCTGCGCAGCTACTCGCGCGCGCACTGGATCGCGGCGGGCGTGCTCGGCGTGGCGATGGCGGGCATGACGCTATGTTTTTTCTCGGCGATCGAGCGCATTCCGCTCGGCCTCGCCGTCGCGATCGACTTTCTCGGGCCGCTGACCGTCGCGACGCTGGGTGTACGGCGCCTGCGCGCGCTGCTTTGGCCGCTGCTCGCCGTCGCGGGCGTGCTGCTGCTCGCGCATGACCGTTCGGGTTGGATCGGCGAGCCCGTCGGCATGCTGCTCGCGGTGGGCGCCGCGTGCGGCTGGGGCAGCTATATCGTGCTGATGAAAAAAACGGGCGCGCTGTTCGACGGGTTGGAAGGTCTCTCGGTGTCGCTGATCGCGGCAGCCCTCGTTGCGACGCCGTTCGGCCTCGTCGAGCACGGCCTGCACATCGCGCCGATGCAGTTCGCCGCCACGGCGGGCCTCGCTGTGCTCGTGCCGCTGCTGCCGTACGCGCTTGAAATGATCGCGCTGCGTCACATGCCCGCTGCGTCGTTCGGGATTCTGATGAGTGTCGAGCCTGCCATCGGCGCGGCGGCGGGCTTTATCGTGCTGCATCAGCCGATGACGGCGCTGCAACTGGCAGGCACGTTGTTCGTCGTGAGCGCGAGCGTTGGTGTGATCGTCACGTCGAAGTGAACCGTCCGATCAGGTCTGGATGATGCTGCGTGTGAGCCGTCTACAATCGACGGATCGCATGCCGACCTGCAAGGAACCCAACATGACCGACGACGAACGCGCCATTCGCCAACTGATCGATGACTGGCTCGCCGCAAGCAAGGCGGGCGACACGGCGACCGTGCTGAGCCTGATGACCGACGACGCGATTTTCATGGTGCCTGGGCAGAAGCCGTTCGGCAAAGCTGCGTTTATGGCAGCGTCCGAAGGGCAGAAGAATGTCGATATCGACGGGAAGAGTGAGATTCTGGAGCTTCAGGTGCTGGGGGATTGGGCGTTCCTGCGGTCGCAGCTCGAAGTGACTATCACGGTGAGGGATGGCTCCGCGCCGCCAGTGCGTCATGCTGGGAATACACTTACGATTCTGCGCAAGGAGATTGATGGACGATGGTTGCTGGCGAGGGATGCGAATTTGCTTGTGGTGGAGGGGTGAACGCTTTTTCGTTGTTCACTTTTGGGTTTTGTTTTTGTTTTGCTGTTTTGCTGGCATCTGCGTGCTTTTGCGCTGGCATCCGCGTGCTTTTGCGCTGGCATCCGCGTGCTTTTGCGCTGGCATCCGCGTTTTTTTAGCGTGCTTCAAGCGTTGCCCCTGTGCGGGGCGGCACCTACTTTTCTTTGCCGCCGCAAAGAAAAGTAGGCAAAAGAAAGCGGCTAACACCGCCAATCCTCGTTACTGCCTGAGGGCCCCCACAGGGTCTTACACTTCACACGGCAATCACGTCATACATGCTCGCTGCCAGCGCTCTAATGTGCGCCTCACCCGCTTCGTGCTCCCGCGTTTCGGCATGCCACGCCAGACAGTCCACCGCCGTCCAGGTGGCAAACTGTGTGTCGGCCCGCGTGCTCCACACGCCTTACTTCGGACCGATAGCACACGCGTTCCACCTGTAAGAGCGCTAACTTATACGACGCGACAACCTACACACAGTTTGCCACCTGGGCGGCACCTACCATTCGCTGCCGTCTGCCGTTGTACGGGTGCCTGACGCGGGTGATGCGATTGTTCGAAGCGTTGGCAACGGGCAACGAACAACGCGTTACCGTGTGACGTGTGGGGACGTTGAGGGCCCGTGGATAAGCACACGGGCTGGCGGTGTGAGCCGCTTTCTTTTGCCTACTTTTCTTTGCGGCGGCAAAGAAAAGTAGGTGCCGCCCCGCACAGGGGCAACGCTTGCGAACCAATAACATCACGCGGATGCCAGCGCAAAAAACCAAAACCACCACCCCAGCGTCGCAGACATAAAAAAACCTAACCCGAAAACCCATCACCTTTCCCAAGGCGTAGCCTTACCACCCCCAACCAACCCATACTGCTCGCGCGCACGCGCAACAACATCACGCGCAATCGCGCCCTCATCAACGAGAGCCTTCAAAGCCGCAATCACAATCGACGCACGGTCGACCTCAAAGAACGCCCGCAGCGCCGCGCGCGTATCGCTACGTCCGAATCCATCCGTCCCAAGCGTCACATAACGCCGCGGCACATACGCGCGAATCAGCTCGGGCACGGCCCGCACGTAATCGGTTGCGGCAACCACCGGACCACGCGATGCAGCAAGCGCAGACGTCACATACGGCGTCGCCGTTTCACCATCATCGAACAGGCGCTCGGCGCGCTCCGCCGCGGCCCCATCGCGATGCAACTCGGTAAAGCTCGTTACGCTCCATACAGCGGCGTCGATGTTCCAGTCGTTCTTCAACATGCGGGCGGCCGCCTGCACTTCGCCGAGTATCGCGCCCGAACCCAGCAACTGGACCTGCGCGGTCTCCAGCGAAGAAACTTCCAGTGGGTACATGCCCTTCAGCACGCCTTCGCGCACGCGATCAACAGAAGCCGCAGGCAATGAAGGCTGCGCATAGTTCTCGTTCGTGACGGTCAGGTAATAGAACACGTCCCGCTGTCGCCCGATCATTTCTTGCATGCCTTCGTCGACGATCATTGCCACTTCATAGGCGAACGCGGGATCGTACGCGCGGCAGTTAGGCACCGTCGATGCCGCGAGATGGCTCGTGCCGTCCTGATGCTGCAAGCCCTCGCCGCCGAGCGTCGTCTTGCCCGCCGTCGCACCGACCAGAAAGCCTCGCGCGCGCTGATCGGCGGCTGCCCAGATCAGATCGCCGATGCGCTGGAAGCCGAACATCGAGTAGTAGATGTAGAACGGCAGCATGGGCAGATCGTGAACGCTGTACGACGTCGCCGCCGCGATCCACGACGACACCGCGCCCGCCTCCGAAATGCCCTCTTCGAGAATCTGCCCGCCCGTGTCTTCGCGGTAGTACAGCATCGAGCCCATGTCTTCCGGCTCGTACAACTGGCCAAGCGGCGAATAGATGCCGACCTGGCGGAACAGGTTCGCCATGCCGAAGGTGCGCGCCTCGTCGGCGACCACGGGCACGACCCGAGGCCCAAGCGACGCATCCTTCAACAGACTGCCGAGCATGCGCACGATCGCCATCGTCGTCGACATCTCCTTGCCGTTCGCGTCCAGCGCGAATTGCCCCCAGGAAGACATCGCAGGCACGGTCGGTGTCTGCGATGCCGCTTTCCGCCTTCTGGGCAGATAGCCTCCCAAGGCAGCCCGGCGTGCATGCAGGTACTGCATTTCCGGGCTGTTTTCCGCTGGCTTGTAGAACTTGAGCTGCTCGACGTCGCTATCGGACAACGGCAGGCGAAAGCGGTCGCGGAACGTCTTCAACTGCTCGACGTCGAGCTTTTTCTGCTGGTGCGTCGTCATGCGCCCCTGGCCGATCGCGCCCATGCCGAAGCCCTTCATCGTCTTCGCAAGAATCACCGTGGGCTGGCCGCTGTGCTTCAACGCGCGGTCATACGCAGCGTGCAGCTTGCGCACGTCGTGGCCGCCGCGCCGCAAGCGGTCGATATCGTCGTTGCTCAGATGCGCGGCGAGCGCGGCCAGCTCCGGGTTCTGTCCGAAGAAACGTTCGCGGTTGTAGGCGCCGTCGTTGGCCGAGAAGGTCTGGAACTGGCCGTCGACCGTATGTGCGAACGCGCGCAGCAAGGCCCCCGTACGATCGCGCGCAAACAGGGCATCCCAGTCCGAGCCCCATACGACCTTGATGACGTTCCAGCCCGCGCCCGTGAACTGCGCTTCGAGTTCGTCGATGATGCGGCCATTGCTGCGCACAGGACCATCGAGCCGCTGCAGATTGCAGTTGATCACGAACACCAGATTGTCGAGGCCTTCGCGCGCCGCCAGGGACAACGCGCCGATCGATTCCGGCTCGTCCATCTCGCCATCGCCGAAGAAGCCCCACACCTTGCGGCCTTCCGTCTTCTGCAGGCCGCGGTTTTGCAGGTAGCGCATGAAGCGCGCCTGGTAAATCGAGTTGATGGGACCGATGCCCATCGAGCCCGTCGGGAACTGCCAGAAGTCCGGCATCAGCCACGGATGCGGATACGAACACAAGCCCGGCCCCGCGATCTCACGGCGGTAATGTTCGAGATGCGTCTCGTCGAGAAAGCCTTCGAGGAAGGCACGCGCATACACGCCCGGTGACGAATGCGGCTGGAAGTAGACGAGATCGCCGCCATGCCCGTCGCCGACCTGATTCGCGGCGCGGAAGAAATGATTGAAGCCAACTTCGAACAGATCCGCCGCCGACGCATAGCTGGCGATATGGCCGCCCAGTTCGCCGTACGCGCGATTGGCCCGCACCACCATCGCGAGCGCGTTCCAGCGCAATGCAGCGGCGAGCTTTTCCTCGGTGTCGAGGTCGCCTGGATACGGCGGCTGCTGATCGACGGAAATCGTATTCGCGTACGGCGTGACATTCGCGCGCGCCGTCGCAACCCCATTGCCAAGCGCATGTGCGGCCAGCCGGTCGAACAGATATTGCGCGCGTTCGAGGCCGACGTGCTGGACGACGCCATCGAGCGCAGTCAGCCATTCGGCCGTCTCCTGCGGATCGCTGTCGATGCGAGCTCGAGTGAGGGCAAGAACGGGGCGGGCACCGCTCGATAAGTCCGTCATGGCACAACTCCGGCTGAAAAACGTACGTGAAAACGACTCGGGAACGTGTAATCAGCTTACCCATGCACCCGCAAAATGTGCGTCTCTTTTGCTTGCGTCAGCGCTTTCAGATAGTGTATTTATTCCGGTAAATCGGCTTTACATGGAATATTTACACTATGACTTCCGACACAAAACCGGCCGCACGGCGGCTGGACCGCATCGACATCGCGATCCTGCAGCAGCTTCAGCAGAACGCGCGCATCACCAACGCGGAACTGGCGCGCGCCGTCAATCTGTCGCCGACGCCCTGCTTCAACCGCGTGCGCGCGCTCGAAAAGCTCGGCCTGTTCCGTCAGCAGGTCACGCTGCTCGACGCCGGGGCGCTCGGGCTGCGCATCAACGTGTTCATTCAGGTGAGCCTCGAAAAGCAGGTCGAAGACGCGCTGCGCCGCTTCGAGCAGGAAGTCGGCGAACGTCCCGAGGTGATGGAGTGCTATCTGATGACGGGCGATGCCGACTATCTGCTGCGCGTCGTCGTGCCCGACATGCAGGGCCTGGAACGGTTCATCGTGCAGTGGCTGACGAAAATTCCCGGCGTGTCGAACATCCGCTCGAGCTTCGCGCTCAAGCAGGTGCGCTACAAGACGGCGCTGCCGTTGCCCGTCGCGGGCCTGACGCTGTCGACGGAGGATGACGCGCCGCGCGAGTGGGCCTGATCGTGGCCGCCTCGTCTGTCGATCAGCGCGGCGTCACGCGTTCGCGCAGTTCGCGCCGGATGACCTTGCCCGTCGCCGTCATCGGCAACGCATCGACGAAATGGATCGCGCGCGGATACTCGTGCGCGGCGAGATGCGTCTTCACGTGCTGCTGCAACGTCTGCACGAGCGCGTCGCTCGCCTGATAGCCTGGGTTCAGCACGACGAACGCGGTGACGATCTCCGTGCGCTGAACATCGGGCGCGCCGACCACGGCCGCCATGCGCACGGCGGGATGACGCAGCAGGCAGTCTTCGATCGGCGCGGGACCGATCCGGTAACCGGCGCTCGTGATCACGTCGTCGTCTCGTCCGACGAAGCGGATAAAGCCGTCCGCGTCCATCAATCCCATGTCGCCCGTCAGCAGCCAGTCGCCGCGAAACTTGTCGCGCGTCGCGGGCTCATTGCGCCAGTAGCCGAGGAACATCACGGGGTCGGGCGCGTGGATCGCGATGTTGCCGGGTTCGCCGCGCGGCACCGTGTGCCCCGTGTCATCGACGATTGCCACGCGATGGCCCGGCACCACCTTGCCGATCGAACCGAAGCACGGCTCGAACAGCGTAGCGCATGACGCCACGACAACATTGCATTCCGTCTGTCCGTAGAACTCGTTGATCGTCACACCGAGCGCACGCCGTCCCCATTCGATCAACTCCGCGCCGAGCGATTCGCCGCCGCTCGCCACCGCACGCAGCGACAGAGCCCAGCGCTCGGGATGTTCGACGGTGCGCATCATCTTGAGCGCCGTCGGCGGCAGGAATGCATGCGTGACCGCGTGACGCTGCATCAGGTCGAACGCGGCCTCGCCGTCGAACTTCTCGAAGCGCCGCGCCAGCACGGCGACGCCGTGATGCCACGACGGCAGCAGCACGTCGAACAGCCCGCCGATCCATGCCCAGTCGGCGGGCGTCCACATCAGACGTGCGTCGCTCGGGAAGAACGCTTGCGGCATCTCCACGCCGGGCAGATGACCGAGCAGCACGCGATGCGCATGCAGCGCGCCCTTCGGCTTGCCTGTCGTGCCGGACGTGTAAATGATGACGGCGGGGTCGTCGGCGGAAGTCGGCTCCGCGTCGAAGGCGGCTGGCGATTCGTTCAACGCCGACCAGAACGATTCGACCTGCAACGCGGCATCCGCGTGGTCGGTGTCGACGCAGAAGATCGAACGCAATTCGGGCAGACTCGAACGCAACGAGGCGATTTTCTGCGCGCCGCCCAGGTCCGTGACGAGCGCGACGGCGCCGCTGTCGGACAAACGGTATTGAAGCGCGTCGGGACCGAACAACGCGAAGAGCGGCACGGCGATCGCGCCGCATTTGTAGACGGCGAGATGCGCGAGCGCCGTCTCCACCGATTGCGCGAGAAAGATGCCGACACGGTCGCCCTTCTGTACGCCGCTTTTACGCAGCGCATTGGCGAAGCGGTCGGACAGCGATTTGAGTTCGTCGAAGGTGTATTCGGTCGCCTGTCCTTCCCGCGTCTCGCAGATCAGTGCGAGACGGCCGCTGCCGTCGGCCCATTTGTCGCAGACATCGATGCCGATGTTGTACTGCGGCGGAATGCGCCATTCGAACGCGGCGACGAGGCCGTCGTAGGTGTCAGCGGCGGGGAGCATCCGTTGTCTCCTGAGTATCGGATATCCGCGGGTATCCGCGGGTGCAAGCACGCTCATGCTACTCCGCAAGCAACGCCTGCGGCGCGTGCGCGCCTCACTCGACGCGCTTCGACGGTTCGTCCGATGCTGGTTTGTCATCCGTGTTGTGCGGCACGAGCGGCTTGAACATCCGCACGCCGCCGAGGATCACGAGCGCGATCACCGTGCTGAGAATGGCGGTCGCTTCGCGCCCGAGTCCCGTCGCGACGCCGACGCCCGCTGAGAGCCAGAGACTCGCGGCCGTCGTCAGTCCGCGCACTTCCCGCTCCGCGCTGAGTTTGATGATGGCGCCCGCGCCCAGAAAGCCGATGCCCGATACGAGGCCCTGCAACACGCGGCTCATGTTGTCCTGCGAAAACCCCGCCTGCAACGGCACGAGCACGAACAGCGCCGAACCCGTCGCGACCAGCATGTGCGTGCGCAGCCCCGCGTCGCGCCCGGCCATTTCGCGCTCGAAGCCCAGCGCGCCGCCCAGCAGCAGCGCGAGACCCAGGCGCATCACGACTTGCGTGATCGCCTTGACGTCGTCGAGATCCGAGAATTCCCGGGCTACGGTCAACCAGACTTCATGCCACCATCCACCCATGCCCTCCTCCTCTCGACACGACAACGCACGCGCTGCGCCCTTGCAGGAAAGCATAATGTAATGTCAACGCGTGCGGCCGGATAGCGGGCCCGACACACTGAACCCCGCTAAAGTTTTTTTCAGTTGCCTGTTGCGGCCCTCGCCCGCGACAATGCGCCAACCGAGGGAGGACTATGAAGAAGTGCATTCTGCTCGCCGGAATTGGCGTGCTTGCCGCGTGTACCGCGGTTTCGGGCGTGGACAGAAAGCAGAACGGCTACCTCTCGGTCACGAGTCGCGGGCGCATCAGTCTGATTTCGTGGAATAGCGTCCGCAACGCGGGGATCAAGCATGCCAAGGCGTATTGCCGCGAACAGAACAAGGAATTGCACACCGTCGAGATCCACACGAACGGCGTGCGCGGCGCAGGCACTCAGACCGTCGAAGTGGTGTTCGAGTGCATCTGATGAAATGATGACCGGCACACCTTATGACGGCGCTCAGTGCGTGCCCGCTTCGTCCGCGACCGTGTCGCCGAAATGGCTCGCCACGAACGCGCGCATCGCGGCAATCAGCGGCGATTCACCGACCTGCTCGATGGTGCTCGCGCCGGCCGGAACCGACCCCGTCCATGATGCGCGATCGCCCGCCGCGGCCGGCACGAGATGGATTCTCGCCCGTTCGATGATCGGGCCGCATTGCGCCCAGTCCGTGGACGGCGCAAATGCGGCTTCGAGCGCGCCAGCGGGATCGCCGTCGCAGGCGGGCTCCTCGATCCAGCAGAAGCCGTCGTCGACGCGCGGCTTCGGCAGATTGTCTGCTCGTGCGACCCAATAATCGAGTAACGCGCCTTCCAGCTCTGAAACTCTCATCTCTGCTCCTCGTGGAGATCGTATGTGCCGAACGCAGCATCGATTGTGCATCAAGTTCGTGTTGCCCTTTGTGACGCCGCGAGATCCGTTCGCGGCGACTGACGTCCAACTCAATTGCGAGGCACCATGACGTTCGACTATCGACAGGCAAGTCCGCGCGCAAACCCGTTGCACAAACGCTGGCGCGCGCTGGCATTTGTCCTGCTCGGCATCGCCGCGACGCAGGCCGATGCCGCTACTGGCCCGGCGCATGTCGTGGCAGCGGCGGGCGCCGCGGACAGGCCCATCATCATCGACGCGCAAGGCGATTCGACGATGTTCGGCTATCAAACGTCGGACGGTTTCAACAAGTCGTGGCAAACACGGGACAATCCGCCCGCCCTGCTTCAGGCCGCGTTGCAGGCCCGCTTCGGCCCGCATGTGATCGTGCAGAACAACGGTGTGCCGGGCGCCACGCTCGTCGATCGCGAGAAAGGCATCAACGGATATAGCCAGCCCTACGCGCAATGGGCCGCGACGTCGCCGGCGCATATCGTGATCGTCAACTTCGCGCTCAACGATGCCGACAATCACGTCAAGGAACCGCCCTCGGCGTTTCGCGCGCACCTGATGCGCTTCATCGAAGAATCGCGAGGCGCGGGCCGGATCGTCGTGCTCGAAGAGCCGAACCCCGTCGATTATTCCGTGAATAGAAGGATCGTGCCGCGCTATGTCGCCGTCGTCGATGAAATGGCGAAGCATTACCGGCTCGCGCTGATCCGGCAGTACGCGTATATCGGCGCGATGCATGACTGGCGTTCGCTGTTGATCGACCGCGTGCATCCAACGGATGCGCTCTATCGGCTCAAGGCCGAGCGGCAGCGCGAAGTCGTCGAGCCGATCGTCGCCAAGCTGGTCGAGTGATCGGGCGACGCTTCACTCGCCTACGGAGAATGTCTGCTGCGACGCGATCAGCTTCGGCGGCGGCTCGCATCCGCAGATGCAGAGATCGTCGCTCAACGCGGCGTGACGGCCATCGGGTGCCGTCATCACTTCGCGCGGGCCGTCGCATTGGATCTTGCCCGTCGTATTGCACGCGGGACAGATCACGTTGTCCCCTTCATGCGCGACGTCGCGGCCTTCGAGTTGAATCGTCGTCGATACGGCTTGCACAGTGCCACTCACCGTCGTCGTATCGCCGTTCAGGATCAGATAGCGTTTCATGGATGGGGCGTCTGTTGGAAGCTGCGTTTTTGAGGGTGTAGGCGGATAGCGTATTGCGTGTTTGCTTTCAAACGAATTTTCGGATTCTACAAAAAACCGCTAATGAATTCACCATCGAATGGTTTAAGGCATACGACAAGACGCTATATGCAATAAGCATTCAATCAATTTTTCCGCGCTTTAATAAGGCCACGACAGGCAATAAAGAAGCCATCGAATCATGTTGCATTCGACGGCTCGATAACCACGAAGCGCGGGATCATCGCCAGTACGCGAACACTCCCAACGCCGCCATCACCGTCAACGCGCCGCCGATACGCGTCGCAATCTGCGCAAACGGCATCAGTTCCATCCGGTTGGCCGCCGTGAGAATCGCCACGTCCCCCGTCCCGCCGAGCCCGCTATGCGTTGCATTGACGATAGCGGCTTCGACGGGATACATGCCGACCAGCCTGCCGACGAAGAAGCCCGTCGTCGTCAGCGTCAGCACCGTCGAAACCGCCGTGACGATATTGACCCAATGAAACGCCGTCACGATCTCGCCCCACGGCGTCATCGCGACGCTGATCGCGAACATCAGCGGATACGTCACGGCCGTCGAGAAAAAGCCGTACATGAAACGCGCGCCGCCTCGCACGCGCGGCGACACGACCTGGAATAACTGCGCCGCGACGACCAGCACGAGCATCACGACGGGCGCAGGCCAGCCGAACAGTTGATGACTGAGCACGCCAAGCAGATAGAACGCGATAGCCGTCGAGCCTGCCGCCGCGACCGAGCCGACGTCGAATTCGAATGACGCCGGGCGTTGCGCGATGTCTTCGTCGCTGCCGTCCGCTTTGGTCAAACGTCCGTTGCCCGTCCAGTCGGGCCGGCGCGTGCCGAGATAGCTCAGCAAGCCGGCGCAACAGATCGCCGCGATATTGCCGAGCATCACGGCCGACAGGACCTGCGCGAACAGCGGCCCCTGCTCGACGCCCAGAATCTGCGCGTAGCCCGCCGACAACGGCAGCGCGCCCTCGCCGACTCCACCCGCCATGATCGGCACCACGACCATGAACAACGCATGGCGCGCATCGAGCCCGAGCGCGGTCCCCACGGCGGTGCCGACCGCCGCCGCGGCGACGGAACCCGCCGCAACGGGAATGAAGATCCGCACGAAGCCCTTGATCAGCATCTGACGGTCCATGCTGAGCACACTGCCGACAATGATCGCCGCGATGAACAGATACAGAAAATTCGATGTCTTCGTGAAGGTCGTTACTGCCTTGACGACGGGCTCGGGCATCAGCTTGTAGTACACCAGCATCGACGGGATGAAGGCCGCAAAGATCGACGTGGCGCCGATATGGCGAATCCACGGAATGCGCCTCGCCAGTTCGGCGCATGTGAAGCCGCCGACCGCGACGAGCGCGATGCCCGTGGGCAGATCCGCCGCGAGCTTGCCTTTCGCCGTCATCGCGCCGAGCACGCCCAGCATCAGCACATAGACGGGCAATGGCAACGAACCGATGCGTATGTCGAACACGCGCCACCACCATTCGATGACGGCGTGCGGCACGTGCGCCTCGCCGCTCGAAGGAGCGCTCAACGTAGCTGGCGTCGATGATTTCATTGGATGGTCTCCGTTCATTGTTTCGACGGGCGCCCCGCTCAGACGAGCAGCAGCAATGCGGCGCCATACACCAGCGCGCCGACGATAAACGTCATCACGGTGAAGCCGAGCACGCGCTGCACGCCGATGCCCGCCATCGCGACGACGGGCGCGGCCCAGAACGGCTGCATCATGTTCGATACCTGCTCGCCCATGGCGACGGCCATCGTCGTCGCGGGGACGGACGCATGCAGCGCGACGGCGGCGGGCACGACGAACGGCCCTTGCACTGCCCAGTGGCCGCCGCCGCTCGGAATGAAGAACGTGACGATCAGCGAGCAGACGTAGCTCCAGAACGGCAGCGTATGCGCGTTGGAAATAGCGATGAAGAAATGCGAAATGACGTTCGGCAAACCGGTCGCATCCATCATCCCCATGATCCCGCCGTACAGCGGGTATTGCAGCATCATCGAACCTGTCTGCCGCGCCGCGTTCTTGACGGCATCGGCGTACGCGAGCGGATAGCCATGCAGGATCACGCCCGCAATGAACATCACGAAGATCACGGCATTCACGCCGGAAAACGCGATGTGCTCCGCCTGCGCGAGCACCAGCAGCGCCACGCCCGTCGCGCCGATGAATGCCGAGCCGAGCCACGAATATTCGATCCAGCGCGCGAAGCTGAGCTTGCCGGTGGGCTTCTCACGCGGTGGCGCATCGGGATGCTTCTGCGTATCGAGCAACACGGCGTCTTCGTCGCGCGGCTTGAGCCACGCGAGTACGAACGGCATGGCCAGCAGCATCGCGATGGTCGGCACCAGATTGAAACCCGTGAACACCGTTGCGCCGAACGGCAGCACCTCGCCCGTGATCTTCTGCACGACGTTCATCGCGCTGCCCGGCGTCGACTGCGCAAGCGCAATCGAACTGGAGATGCCGCTCGCCCACACGACCCATCCCGAGAAACCCGCCGCGACGATCCACGCGAAGTCGACGCGCATGCGCTTGGCGACCTCGCGTGCCAGCAACGCACTGACGACCAGCCCCAACCCCCAGTTGCAAAACGACGCGACGGCCACGAGCACGAACGTGAGCGTCGCCGCCTGCACGGGTGTGCGCGCAACGGAAACGAGGGCCTTGAACACGCGTTGCACGATGGGCGCGTGAGCAAACGCGTGTCCCGTCACGAGCACCAGCGTGATCTGAAACGCGAACGTGAGGATGTCGAAGAAGCCCTTGTACCAGCCGCCGACCAGCTTGCCCAACGACGCATGTGGCGCGAACAGCGCCGACAGCACCGCAACGATCGCCGTGATCAGGATTGCAAGCACGAACGGATCGGGGATGGTGCGCTCGAACAGGCCGATCGTCGCTTCGGTGAAGCGGGTCTTGCGCACTGACGATGGCGCAACGGTGGATTTCATCACGTGTCTCCGGTTTGGAATGTGCCCGCGTTTTGTGTGGTCGGCGGGTCGTCTCTTCAGGTCATGTCGGTGCAAGGCGCTCAGTTGCCGAATCCATATAGCGTTGCAGCGTTGTCGACGAGGATGCGGTCGCGCGTGGCCGTGCCGTTCGCCCATTCGCCGAGCAGATCGAGCAGCAATGGATCGTCGGGCTTGTGCGTTTCCGTCACGTGCGGCCAGTCGCTGCCCCACACCAGCCTGTCCGGCACGGCCGAGACCCACGCACGCGCAGTCGGCGCCGCATCGGCATAGCGACGATCGCGTCCTTCGATCGAATCGAGATACGGACCGGACAGCTTGATCCACGCACGCCCGGCATCGGCAAGACGGCGCACGATGGGAAACGCCGCGTGCGACGCGCCCTCGGGCAACGGCAGGCGCGCGCAATGATCGAACACGATCGTCGACGGAAGACGCGTGAGCAGCGCTTCGTGCTCGACGATCTGCGCGGCCGTCCAATGCAGTTGCACATGCCAGCCGAGTTCGGCCACGCGTGCTGCCAGCGGCTCGACCATATCGAATCCGACCACGGCGTTGGCCGGCGTATAGAGCGTGAAGCGGATGCCGCGAATGCCGCCCGCGTGCAGCGTTTCAAGCTCGGCGTCCGTCACGTCGGGACGCACGACGGCGACGCCGCGTGCGTTCGCGATGCCGAATTGGCGAATCGCATCGAGCGTCACGGCGTTGTCGGTGCCATAGATGCGCGGCGTGACGATCACCACGCGTTGCGTGCCGATCCGCGCCTGCACGTCGCGATACGCAGCGACATCCGCTGCGTCGACGAAACCTGGCGCGTCGCGATTCGCGAGGAACGCGCGGCTATAGATGTGAATGTGTGAATCGCAAGCGCCTCGTGGCGTGTGCCGAAGTGCGTCCATGCGTGTCTCCTTCCTTTTTTTGAGGATCTCTACAGCACGGCCCGCTTCTCGCGCAGACTGTCGATGTCCGCGTCCGAGCATCCCGCGTCGCGCAGCACGGCATCCGAGTGCTCGCCGAACGCGGGCGCTGCGAACGGCTCGGGCAACGGCCCCGAGCCGAACCGGATCGGATGCTTGAAGCCGCGATACCGACCCACACCCGGATACTCGAAGTCGGTCACCATGTCTTCGGCCAGCACCTGCGGATGATCGAACATGTCTTCGATGCCACGCGCCGCGGCGCACGGAACCGCGTCGCCGAAATGCGCTTCCCATTCGAGCGCCGTGCGAACCTGCAACGCCGCGCGAAGCTTCGGAACGATTTCGCCGTAATGCAACGCGCGCTTGCGCACCGTGTCGTAGCGTTCATTCTTCGCAAGCTCCTCGAGGCCCGTCTTTTCGCACAGCGCCTGCCAGAAATGCGGCGTGTTCGCCGACAGATACAGATAACCCTCGCGTGTCGGATGAATGCCCGTGATGCCGCCCGAGCGCATATCGCGACCGACCTCTTTCGGCTCGTCGTCGGCCCAGACCATGCGGGCCGACTGCATCGCCAGCGCGCTGCGCAGCAACGACACGCCCACGTACTGACCCGCGCCGCTGCGCTCGCGGTCGAACAGCGCGGACGACACGCCCGCCGCGACCAGCGCGGCGGCATAGTAGTCGACCACCGAGCCATAGACGATTTCGGGCGGACCGCCGTTTTGACCTTGCAGCGCGCAGATGCCCGTCATCGTTTGCAGGACCTGGTCATAGCCCGCCTTGTCGCGGCTCGGGCCCGTTTCGCCATACCCTGTGACCGCGCAATAGATCAGCCGCGGATTCACCTCGCGCAACTGCTCGTATCCGATGCCGAGACGCTCCGGCACGCCCGGCCGGAAGTTGTGCACGAGGACGTCAGCCGTCGTCACGAGACGCATCATCACGTCGAGTGCTTCGGGCTGCTTCAGATCCAGCACGAGGCCGCGCTTGCCGCGATTCACGCCGAGAAAAGCGCGGCTTTCGGCTTCGAGCGTCGAGGGATACTTGCGCAGGTTGTCGCCCGAAGGCGGCTCGATCTTGATGACCTCGGCGCCCTGATCGGCGAGCAGCGTGCAGCCGTACGGCCCGGCGATATAGGCGCTCAGGTCGAGCACGCGCAGGCCGGCGAGCGGTCCCTGCGGTCGTGCGTCCGCTGATGGCGATGGTCGTTGCATCTGTTTCTCCAACTCGATTCGATATGTGTGCACGAGAGCGCGCGGCTTTACGAAGCCCTGCTGTCGACAACGGCGCGCTGTTCGACCGTCAGCAGTTCGAGGCGCGCGGCGTGCTGCACGAGCGCGCGAGCCCGCTCGAAGAACGGCGGATCGATCATCCTGCCGTCGACGACGTACGCGCCCAGGCCTTTGCTCTGCGCATCGCGCGCTGCTTCGACGACGCGCACCGCATGCGCGATGTCCGCGTCAGACGGACGGAATACGTCATTGGCCAGCGCAATCTGGCTCGGATGAATGCAGCTCTTGCCGAGGAAGCCCATCGCTTGCGCGAGCTGCGCTTCGGCGCGGAAGCCCGCTTCGTCCTTGATGTTGGCGAACGCCGAGTCGTACGCGAAGACGTTCGCCTCGCCCGCTGCGATGCGCAGCGTGAACATCGCCTGCTGAATCGCCGACTGCTCGCGACGCGCGATACCAAGCGGCTCGAACAGATCGCCCAGCCCGAGTTGCAGCCCGGCGACGCGCGGATGCGCGGCGGCGAGTTCCGCCGCGCGCCGCAACGCTTTCGGCGACTCGATGTTGAGCAGCAGGCGCACCGGCACCCTCACGCCGTTTGCCTGCTCGGCCCGTTCGAGCGCGGCGGCAGCGGCGCGCACGTCGTCCGCGCTTTCGGGTTTCGGGAGATTCAGGTAGTCGAGGCCGGGCTGGACGACGGCATTGAGGTCTTCGGCAAAAAACGGCGTGTCGAGCGCATTGACGCGCACGATCAGCACCTTCCGATGCTCGCGCACCGCGCTGTCGCGCAACAACGCGCGCAGCGCGACACGCGCTTGCGGCTTGCGCTCTGGTGAGACGGCGTCTTCGAGATCGAACGAGAGGGCATCGGCGGCACTGGCGAGCGCCTTGGCGAACAGCTCCGGGCGCGATGCCGGCACGAACAGCTTGCTTCTCATGTCTCCGTTCCAGTTGCTTGTTAGCTGGCAACCAGTCTACGGACAGACAGGTTTTAGATAAACTATCTGTGCCTATCTTCAAACCATAGAATATCTATCATCATGGACATTCACTTTCTCGGCAATCTGCTGCTGGTCGTCGACACGGGCTCGATGGCCGAGGCCGCGCGGCGCGTCGGCGTGACGCCTGCGGCGATCGCGCAGCAGGTGCAGGCGCTCGAACGCGAACTCGGCGTGCCCCTGCTCGTGCGTGCGGGGCGCACGGTGATTCCGACGGAAGCGGGTCATCGCGTGATTGCGCGCGCGAGGAATCTCGTGCGTGAATTCGCGGAGTTGAAGGCGTTCGCGCTCGAGGACGAAGCTGCGGGCGAATTGCGCATCGGCACGATCAACACGGCGCTGCTGTCGTTGCTGCCGGACGTGCTGGCGGCATTTGCGCGGGCTTTTCCGCGGGCGAACGTGCTGATACGCGCGGGCACGTCGATGGAACTGTATGAGACGCTGCAACGCGGTGATCTCGACGTTGCCGTTTGTCTGCATCCCGCGTTTGCGCTGCCCAAGGCGTACGACTGGCATCTGCTGCGCGAGGAGCCGATTGTCGTGCTTGCGCCGTCGCGGCTGAAGGATGAAGACCCGCATGAACTGCTTCGGCGCGAGCCGTTCATCCGCTATGACCGCTCGCTCGGCGGCGGCAAGCAGGCGGATCACTATCTGCGCTCGGCGCGGATCGTTCCGCGTGAACTGTTCGAACTGAATTCGCTGATGGCGATTGCGATGATGGTCGATCGGGGGCTGGGCGTGTCGCTGGTGCCCGATATCGTGTCGCCGCTGACGACGACGCTAAAGGTCGCGAGACTCGCGCTGCCGACGCCGACAGAGCCGAGGCGTTTCGGTGTGCTGTGGCAGAAGACGTCGCCGCGTGGGCGGTTGATCAGGGGGTTCTTGCAGTGTGCGGATGAGGTGCTTGGAAAGGGGGACAGCGGTGGCGATGGGAGGAAGGCGCGGCGTCGTTCGGCAAGTTGAAGATTGTGCCGTCGCGAACGGGCGGTTGGCTGTCGCCAGCTAAAACATACGGCCCTGCGACACGACACATGCGCCAGAAAACAAATAACCCCGCAAATCAGTGATTTGGCGGGGTTATTTATAGGCAATCTTGTGGCGGAGAGACGGGGATTCGAACCCCGGATAGGTTATTAACCTATACACGCTTTCCAGGCGTGCGACTTAAACCACTCATCCATCTCTCCGGCGGGAGGCGCATTATAGCAGATTCTGTCTCTATTGCCACCTCGTCCGGAAGGCCAGCCGTCACGGATGCCGGATATAGTCCACCAGCGCCCGTGTATACGCATCCGGCTTCCGGTCCACGAGGCTCACGAGCACCGTCACCAGAAAGCCCGCCGGCACGCCGAACACGCCTGAGCTGATCGGCTCGATGCCGAACCAGCGCGGCCCGACAAAGCCCGTCAGCTGCGTGAAGAACGGATACGTCGACACGATGTACCAGATGCACACCACCAGCCCCGCCACCATGCCCGCCACCGCGCCCAGGCGCGTCGTCCGCTTCCAGAACACCCCGAGTACGAGCACGGGAAACAGACTCGACGCCGCCAGCGAAAACGCCGCCCCCACCAGAAACAGAATGTTCCCCGTATTCAGCGACGCCACATAAGACGCAAACAGCGCTACCCCGAGCAACAGGATCTTCGAAATCGTCACCCGCTTCTGGCTCGACGCCTCGGGATCGACCATGTGGTAGTACACATCGTGCGACAGCGCATTGGCGATGGTCAGCAGCAGGCCATCGGCGGTTGAAAGCGCCGCCGCCAGCGCGCCCGCCGCGATCAGCCCCGACATCACGTACGGCAGCCCCGCTATCTCCGGCGCGGCGAGCACGACCATGTCCGGTTGCATCTGGATCTCGCTCCAGCGCACGATGCCGTCGCCGTTCACATCGGCGATGCTGAGCAGGTAAGGCTCGACGTGCCGCCACTGCATCACCCATTGCGGCAGGTCGGAAAACCGATGCCCGACGAGATTCGACAGGATCTCGTACTTGATCAGCACCGCGAGCACGGGCACCGTCAGATAGAACAGCGCGACGAAGAACAGCGTCCAGCCGACCGAGCGCCGCGCCGACGCCACCGACGTCGTCGTGTTGTAGCGCGTGAGGATATGCGGCAAGCTCGCCGTGCCCAGTGAGAGGCACAGCAGCAGCGACAGAAAATTGCGCAGATGCAGGCGCCGCTCGTCCTCGTTCGAAGCGGGAAACGGCTCATGCATCGGCACAGGCGACGCCGCGCGCTGCATCATCTCGTCGCGTTGCTGCGCCCACACGATCTGCGCCGTCGCGGGATCACGCGGGAAACGCGCGATGCGCCGCTGCAGATCGGCGATCTCGCGCAACGGCCCGTTATGTCGCCGCAAATCTTCGAGCTGCGCAGTGAGGCGGCCTTTCTCGTCGATATACGACTGCGGCAGGCTGTCGATCTGCGTCTGAATTAACGCGGCGCGCATCCGATAGTCGTCGCGCACCGCCTGCTCCGTCGGCGCATCGCGCACCTGGCGCTCGAGCGACTCGACGCGCTCCATCAGGCGTCCATAGTGGAGTTGCGGCACCCAGCCGAGCCCGTCCTTGTGCGCAATCATCGACACGGGAATCAGGAACGCCACGATCAGGATGATGTACTGCGCAACCTGCGTCCACGTGACCGCGCGCATGCCGCCGAGAAACGAGCACACCAGAATGCCCGCCAGCCCGCAGAAGATGCCGATCGCAAAGTCGACGCCGATGAAGCGCGTCGCAATCAACCCGACGCCCTGAATCTGCGCGACCAGATAAACGAACGAGCACAGGATCGCCGACAGCGCCGCGAGTCCACGCACCGCATTGCTCGAAAAGCGCGTGCCGAGAAAATCGGGAATCGTGTAGCGCGCGAGTTTGCGCACGTATGGCGCGAGCAGAAACGCAACGAGGCAATAGCCGCCCGTCCAGCCCATCATGTAGGCGAGGCCGTCGTAGCCCGTCGCGTACAAGCTGCCCGCCAACCCGATGAACGACGCCGCCGACAGCCAGTCCGCCGCCGTCGCCATGCCGTTGAACGCGGACGGCACGCGCCGCCCGGCTACGTAGTATTCGACGAGATCGGAAGTTCGCGAGAGCAAGCCGATCACCGCATACACCGCGATCGGCACGAACAGGAACACGTAGCCGATCCACATGCCCGGACCGTTCGCGGCTTCGATGCGCCAGAGCAGATAGATGAAGACCAGAAAGCCGAGCGTGTAGAGCGAATACGAACGGATCAGCCGATGGGCGAGCTTCATCGGTCGGCGGCGCGCTCGGCGAAGTCGTCGGTCGCGCTGGCTGCGAGCGCGCGCAGCAGCGCCGCGTCGGCGCGCTGCATCAGCACGATATACACGGCGATCAACACCAGGTACACGAGAATCGCGCCTTGCGCGCCCATGTAGAACGGCAGGCTGAAGCCCGCAAAACGCGCGTGCTCGAGGTTTCGCGCGATGAGCGGCACGATGAACGACACGAAGAAGCCGATCAGCATCAACACGACGATCAACATGACGTTGAAGCGCCAGTAGCGCGCGTGCGCGCGCGCCATCGCCGCCGTCACGGGCGGCGGCTCGGGCACGGGATTGATCGTGTGTCGCGAAGTGTGGTGTGGCGCGGCCATGCGCCTATTTATCAAAAAGGTGTTGCATCGGCAATCGGGGTTGTCCGCGCAACGATTTCGCGCGAGGGTTCGAGGGCGACATCACAGGCGTATGCAAAAACGGCGCACCCTGAGCGGATGCGCCGTTTGCTTCAAGCCTTCACGTCTTCGCCGTTGTGCGAGATCAGCGCGATTCGCCCAGCTGGTCGAGAATGGCCGGGTTCTCGAGCGTCGATACATCCTGCGTGATCTCTTCGCCCTTCGCGAGCGAGCGCAACAGGCGGCGCATGATCTTGCCCGAACGCGTCTTCGGCAGGTTGTCGCCGAAACGGATGTCCTTCGGCTTCGCAATCGGACCGATTTCCTTGCCGACCCAGTTGCGCAGTTCCGCCGCGATCTTCGCAGCCTCTTCGCCCTCGGGACGCGAGCGCTTCAGCACGACGAACGCACACACGGCTTCGCCCGTCGTCTCATCGGGACGGCCGACCACGGCCGCTTCCGCGACCAGCGGATTCGCGACCAGCGCCGACTCGATCTCCATCGTGCCGAGACGGTGGCCCGACACGTTCAGCACGTCGTCGATACGGCCCATGATCGTGAAGTAGCCCGTGTCCTTGTCGCGCACCGAGCCGTCGCCCGCGAGGTACAGCTTGCCGCCGAGTTCCTCGGGGAAGTAGCTCTTCTTGAAGCGCTCCGGGTCGCCCCAGATCGCGCGGATCATCGCCGGCCACGGACGCTTGACGACGAGAATGCCGCCCTGCCCGTTCGGCACGTCCTGACCCGTTTCATCGACGATCGCGGCCATGATGCCCGGCAGCGGCAGCGTGCACGAACCCGGCACGAGCGGCGTCGCGCCCGGCAGCGGCGTGATCATGTGGCCGCCCGTTTCTGTCTGCCACCACGTATCGACGATCGGGCAACGCGAGCCGCCCACATTCTCGTAATACCACACCCATGCTTCCGGATTGATCGGCTCGCCAACCGTGCCGATGATGCGCAGTGTCGACAGGTCGTAGCTCTTCGGATGCACCTTCGCGTCGGCTTCGGCTGCCTTGATCAGCGAACGGATCGCCGTCGGCGCCGTGTAGAACACGGTGACCTTGTGTTTCTGGATCATGTCCCAGAAGCGGCCCGCGTTCGGATACGTCGGCACGCCTTCGAACACGACCTGCGTGCCGCCGAGCGCGAGCGGACCATACGTGATGTAGCTGTGACCCGTGACCCAACCGATGTCGGCCGTACACCAGAAGACATCCGTGGGCTTCCAGTCGAAGGTCCACTTCATCGTCTGCGCAGCCCACAGCAGATAACCGCCCGTGCTGTGCTGCACGCCCTTCGGCTTGCCCGTCGAACCCGACGTGTAGAGAATGAAGAGCGGATGCTCGGCGCTCACCCACTCGGGCGCGCACTGATCCGATTCGTTCGCGGTGATCTCGTGCATCCACAGATCGCGCTGGTCGTCCCAACCGATCTTGCCGCCCGTGCGCTTGTACACGACCACGCTCTTCACGGCTTCGCAGCCGCCCATCGCGAGCGCTTCATCGGCGATGCTCTTCAACGGCAGCGCCTTGCCGCCGCGCATCTGCTCGTCGGACGTAATCAGCGCAACCGCGCCGACATCGACCAGACGTTCGTTCAGCGACTTCGACGAGAACCCGCCGAACACGACCGAGTGCGTTGCGCCGATTCGCGCGCACGCCTGCATCGCGACGATGCCCTCGATCGACATCGGCATATAGATGACGACGCGATCGCCCTTTTTGATGCCACGCTTTTTCAGCGCATTCGCGAAACGAGACACGCGTTGCAGCATGTCGTTGTACGTGACGTTGGTGACGGTGCCGTCGTCGGCTTCGAAGATGATCGCGACGCGCTCGCCGTTACCCGCTTCGACATGACGGTCGATGCTGTTGTACGACGCGTTCAGTTCGCCGTCTTCATACCACTTGTAAAAAGGCGCGTTCGATTCGTCGAGCACCTTCGTGAAGGGCTTTTTCCAGCTGAGCGTCTCGCGCGCCAGCCTGCCCCAGAAGCCTTCGTAATCGCGCTCGGCCTCGGCGACGAGCGCCTTGTACGCGTCCATGCCGGACACAGTAGCCTGCGCCGTCACTTCGGCGGAAGGCGGAAACACGCGGCGTTCTTGAAGAACCGATTCAATCGCAGACATCGACTACCCCTTGGTGAAGATGAAACGTCAATCCTTGCCGGTGCGCTCGCGATGCATGCCAGCCGCAGCCGGCGCAGCGCGTCGCTCCCTATCGTCATACTGGTCATCGTGGCGCCGCGCATGATGGTGTCCCGCGGCGTGTCTCCCACCCTCGTGCGCATCGGCAGCGATGCGCACACAGCGATTCGGCGAATGACAACTGCGGCGTCGCATGATCCGGCGCGCCGCATGTCTTCATCAGCTTCGATCACTTCCCACGATAAGCGTTGCAACTTACCGCGTTCTTACGTGCGGGTCGAGCGGCCGTCAGGCTAAACACCAGGTACGGCGACTCGCGTGCGGCGCTGCAAGCAGTCCGCAAGGCGCGCAGACCCGCTTTGCGCCGATGTTAGCGCCCTTTTACAATGCTAACTGATCTCGCCGTCCGGATTCCAGCTTGAACCGCTACTCACTGTTCCTCATCGCCGCGATGCTGCTCGTCGGCAGCAACGTCGGCATCGGCAAGTCGATTGTCGCGTTCGTTCCCGTTCCGCTCTTTGCGCTGCTGCGCTTCGTCATCGCCATGGCCGTGCTATGGCCGCTGTTGCGCGTGAGCAAGCTGCGCCGCGTGAAAGCGGGCGAGTGGCTCAACCTTTTCCTGCAGGCGCTGTTCGGCACATTCGGGTTTACGCTGCTGATGCTCAATGGCGTGCATCGGACCAGCGCCGTCGCGGCAGGCGTCATCACGAGCACGATTCCCGCCGTGGTCGCACTGTTCTCGTGGATCTTCCTCAAGGAAAAGCCTGATCGCCGCGCACTGGCCTCGATTGCGCTGGCCATCGCCGGCGTGGTCGTGATCAATCTGGCGCACGCGGGGGCCGCTACGGGCGCTTCCAGCGAGAGTTCGTTCACCGGCAACCTGATGGTGCTCGGCGCGGTTTGCTGCGAATCGCTCTACGTGATCCTGTCGCGCCGCCTCACGCAGACGCTCGCGCCCATCGACATCTGCGCATACACGCATCTGTTCGGCCTGTTGCTGATGCTGCCGCTCGGCGTGTCGTCGCTGTTCGCCTTCGACTACACCGGCGTGCCCGTCGGCATCTGGGCGCTGGTGTTGTGGTACGGCCTGTCGGCGAGCATCTTCTCGTTCTGGCTGTGGATGAAGGGCATCCGCCACGTGCCGGGCAGTCTCGCCGGCGTGTTCAGCGCGGTGCTGCCCGTCGCCGCTGCGTTATATGGAATCGTGTTTCTCGACGAACGGCCGACCCTCGCGCATGGCATCGCGCTCGCCTGCGTGATCGCGGGCATTGCGCTCGCGAGCATGAAGGCGCGACGCGTGCCGCCCGTCGCTTCATGACGTGAAATCAAAAGGACGCGACGCAGGTGCGCGCCGCCGCGCCATGCTGCCCGGCGCCCGCATGAGTGCCCGGTTGCCCGCCTCGACATGGCTGTCACGGATCACGCTGTACAATATCGCGCCCAACGCGCCTTGCCGGCCTGTCTCACCGCCGAGCCGCTGACTGCCGGTCGTTCATGGTTCACGTGATCCGCCGCCGTCGATGCGAGCGCGTCCGTGCCCGCCGTATCCGTCGCCACGATCCGTCACCAAGAAGCGCCAACACTACGTCGACCCTACATGACCGCTCCGCGCCCCACTCTGTCCGGCCAGCCGCGCCGCATGCGCCTTCTGCCCTCCGTGATCTTCATGAGCCGCTGGCTGCAGGTGCCGCTGTATCTGGGCCTGATCGTCGCACAAGGCGTCTACGTCGTACTGTTCGCGAAGGAAGTGTGGCACCTCGTCACCCACGCGATGACGCTCGACGAAACCAACATCATGCTCGTCGTGCTCGGCCTGATCGACGTGGTGATGATCTCGAACCTGCTGATCATGGTGATCGTCGGCGGGTATGAAACCTTTGTCTCGCGCCTCGGCCTGGAAGGTCATCCCGACGAGCCCGAATGGCTCGACCATGTGAACGCAGGCGTGCTGAAGGTGAAGCTGTCGATGGCGCTGATCGGCATCTCGTCGATTCATCTGCTGAAGACCTTCATCGACCCGGACAAGCACACGCAGCAGGCCGTGATGTGGCAGGTCATCATCCACGTCACGTTCCTCGTGTCCGCGCTGGTGATGGCATTCGTCGACCGTCTGACCACGCATACGCACCCGGAACACTTTCACGAGCCCGCCGCGCGCGGCGGCGCATCGCACGGCAACAACCCAACGATTTCCAACTCCCCTGAAGGCGTCTGAACGGCCGCGTCGTCACGCAGCCGCGATAACAGGCGCCACAATGCCCCACTGAGCCTAGCCATGACCGTCATCAAACAGGAAGACCTGATCCAGAGTATTGCCGACTCGCTGCAGTACATCAGCTACTACCATCCGCTCGACTACATCGAGGCGCTCGGCCGCGCGTACGAGCTCGAGGAGAGCCCGGCCGCGAAGGATGCGATCGCGCAGATCCTGACGAACAGCCGCATGTGCGCCGAAGGCAAGCGCCCGATCTGCCAGGACACGGGCATCGTCACGGTGTTCGTGAAGGTCGGCATGGACGTGCGCTGGGACGGCGCAACGATGTCCGTCACCGACATGATCAACGAAGGCGTGCGCCGCGGTTACCTGAACCCGGACAACGTGCTGCGCGCGTCAATCGTGAGCCCGCCCGAAGGCGCGCGCAAGAACACGAAGGACAACACGCCCGCCGTGATCCACTACGAGATCGTGCCGGGCGACAAGGTCGACGTGCAGGTCGCGGCGAAGGGCGGTGGCTCGGAGAACAAGTCGAAGTTCGCGATGCTGAACCCGTCGGACTCGATCGTCGACTGGATTCTGAAGACCGTGCCGACCATGGGCGCTGGCTGGTGCCCGCCCGGCATGCTCGGCATCGGCATCGGCGGCACGGCTGAAAAGGCGATGCTGATGGCGAAGGAATCGCTGATGGACCCGATCGACATTCAGGACGTCATCGCGCGCGGCCCGCAGGACTGGATCGAGGAACTGCGCGTCGAACTGCACGAGAAGGTCAATGCGCTCGGTATCGGCGCGCAGGGCCTGGGCGGCCTCGCGACGGTACTCGACGTGAAGATCATGGCCGCGCCGACGCACGCGGCGTCGAAGCCGATCGCGATCATCCCGAACTGCGCCGCCACGCGCCACGCGCACTTCACGCTCGACGGCTCGGGCGTCGCGAAGCTCGAAGCGCCGTCGCTCGACGCATGGCCCAAGGTTCAGTGGGAACCGGACACCGAGAAGAGCAAGCGCGTCGACCTGAACACGCTGACGCCGGAAGAAGTCGCGTCGTGGAAGCCGGGCCAGACGCTGCTGCTGTCGGGCAAGATGTTGACGGGCCGCGACGCCGCGCACAAGCGCATCGCCGACATGCTCGCGAAGGGCGAAAAGCTGCCCGTCGACTTCACCAACCGCGTGATCTACTACGTCGGCCCGGTCGACCCGGTACGTGACGAAGCCGTCGGCCCGGCAGGCCCGACTACCGCGACGCGCATGGACAAGTTCACGGAAACGATGCTCGCGCAAACCGGCCTGATCTCGATGATCGGCAAGGCCGAGCGCGGCCCCGTCGCGATCGAGGCGATCAAGAAGCACAAGGCGGCGTATCTGATGGCTGTGGGTGGCGCGGCGTATCTCGTGTCGAAGGCGATCCGCAGCGCGAAGGTGCTCGCGTTCGAAGATCTCGGCATGGAAGCCATCTACGAATTCGACGTGCAGGACATGCCCGTGACGGTCGCCGTCGATTCGAACGGCACGTCGGTTCACCAGACGGGACCGAAGGAATGGCAGGCGAAGATCGGTAAGATTCCCGTCGCGACTGCTTAACGATTTTCTTTGTTTTACCGAAGCCGGGACGTTATAGTCCCGGCTTTTTTATTGTTCACGCAGAATACAAATTAAATTGCGCGAATGATTCTCAACAACCATATTCGTCCTTGGCTTTTAGTTTTCAGACGTTTATTGTTGTTGGAAAACCCAGCTCTTGAAGAGGAAACGTCATGCAAGGCGATAAAAAAGTCATTGAATATCTGAACGCCCAGTTGAAGAACGAACTGACCGCGATCAACCAGTATTTCCTGCACGCGCGGATGTACAAGCACTGGGGTCTCGAGAAGCTCGGCAAGCATGAGTACGACGAATCGATCGGCGAAATGAAGCACGCCGACATGTTGATCGAACGCATTTTCATGCTCGATGGCCTGCCGAATCTGCAAGACCTGCACAAGCTGCTGATCGGCGAGGAAACGAAGGAAATTCTCGAATGCGATCTGAAGCTCGAATACATTTCGCAGGGTACGTGCAAGGAAGCGATCGCTTATTGCGAGACGGTGCGTGATTTCATTTCGCGCGAAATCTTCACGACGATTCTCGACGACACCGAAGAACATATCGACTGGCTCGAAACGCAAATCGATCTGATCGACAAGGTTGGCATCCAGAACTACCAGCAGTCGGCGATGGGCTCGCCGGAATAATAAGACAACACCCGAGCTGGGAGCGTCCGCACTCCTGCTACACTTCTGCGGTCCGATCCGCGCAACGTTCGTTCACACGCGCTGCGCGGATTTTCTTATATGGCTTCCGTTGAAACCATGACCGCTTCGTCCCCCGCCGCCGCTAACTCCGCTTCGATTCCCCCGCTCACCTCGCTCGATCCGCGCGCGCCCGTCGGCATTTTCGACTCGGGTCTCGGCGGATTGTCGGTGCTGCGCGCGGTTCGCTCGCAACTGCCGGACGAAGCGCTCATCTACGTCGCGGATTCGCTCTATGCGCCCTACGGCGAGCGCGACGACGACTTCATCGCCGACCGCACGCTCGCGATCGGCGAATGGCTCGTCGCGCAGGGCGCGAAGGCGCTGGTCGTCGCGTGCAACACGGCGACCGCGCAATCGATCGCGCTGGTGCGCGAGAAATTGCCCATTCAGCTGATCGGCGTCGAACCGGGCGTGAAGCCCGCGGCGTTGCAATCGAAATCGCGCGTGGCGGGCGTGCTCGCGACCCGCGTGACGCTCCGTAGCGCCCGCTTTCAGGGGCTGCTCGAACGCTACGCCAGCGACTGCCGTTTTCTGTGCCAGCCGGGCCTCGGTCTCGTGGAGGCCGTCGAGCGCTGCGACATCGGCTCGCCCGAACTGCGCGCACTGATCGAAAGCTACCTTCAGCCGATGCTCGACGCCGGCGCCGATACGCTGGTGCTCGGCTGCACGCACTACCCGTTTCTGGATGCCGCGATCCGCGATATCGCGGGCGACCGGCTGACGCTGATCGATACGAGCGTCGCCATCGCCCGGCAACTGGAGCGCGTGCTCGACCAGCAAGGGCTGCGTTCGCCCGCGCGCGACGCCCTGCCGCAGCCGCGCTTCTGTTCGACCAGCGACGGCGCGCATCTCAAACAGCTCGCGGCGACGCTGCTCGATATCGATGCGCCCATCGAGCGCGTGCACATTCCATCGCGCCGCACGATCACGCCGGATTCGCACGCCGCCTGAGGCGGGCGGACCGCGCCGCGCCGCCGGTGGTTTCCATGCGTCGGCGCCGCATCAAATACCCCACAGCCCGACGGAAACCCGCTCCCACAGCGCCCCTCCGCCACGGCCACCGTCGTCTGGCCATAGACCCAACCGGACGAAACCCTTCTAACAGGCTGGTTTTGTTACAAAATTTTGCCTGGGAGGCTTGCCAAACCGACCAAACAAAATGATAATAATTCGCATTAACGTTAGCTATCGCGAGCTGTCATGATTGTCTGCGTGTGCAAGTCAGTGTCCGACCGGAAAATCCGTGCAACGATCGCCGAGGGCGTCGATTCATTCGACGAACTCCAGTTCGAGCTGGGCGTCGCCATGTGCTGCGGCAAGTGCGAAGAGTCCGTGCGGGATGTAATGGCGCAAAGCGGCGTCTGCGCGAGCCGTTGTGGTGTCGAGCACCACACGCAAGCTGCACCGCTGACGTTCTACGAACGCAAGGCAGCCTGAAGCCGGTTCCCGGCCTTTGACGCGTTTCAACGTAGTGCTTCGAAAAGCGTGCCACTATCGGGCGCCGTAGTTTTTTCGTTTCCGCCGTCAGCAAGCCAGTCCGACACCAGCCAGCGACGCCATTCTTCGAGGAGTTCGAGATGGAATTGCTGATCGGTTTTCTGACCACCGTTTGTATTTCGTTGCTGATATTCCGAACATGACGCTGTTTTGCATGACGTGCTGCATCGTCGGCGCGCCGCCACGCTAACCATGCAGGCCACGCCTTCCCTCCCAACCGGCCTCGCGCCGGACGCTTCCGCCCGAATCAACCCGCGTATCGCCACGGTGACGGGTATCGTCATCGGACTTCACGTTATCGCGCTCGCTATTGCGTTCACGGTGCGTACGGTCACGCCTTTGCCGGTCGAAACGCCACGTACGATCACCGCGGAACTGTTGCCGCCGCCGGCGCCAGCCGCCGCGCCTGTTGCGATCGAATCGGCCCCGCCACCGCCGAAGCCCGTCCCCGTGCAGAAGGTCAAGCCGAAGGTGCAGCCGCGCCCGACGCCGACGCCAAAGCCCACGCCGACTCCGATGCCCGTCGCGCAAGCGCCGTCGCAGCACGAGATCAGCGCGCCCGAGCCGGCTCCGCCCGCGCCGCCGGCACCTGCTGCGCCCGCGGCACCGGCCGCGCCCGCCGCGAAGCCGGTGATGTCGATCACAGCACCGAAAGACGCGTCGCACCTGAACTGCAGCATCGTCGAACCGACTTATCCGGCGATGTCGCGCCGTCGCGGCGAAACGGGCCGCGCGGTCGTGCAGTTCATTCTGTCGGCGTCGGGCCGGATCGAAAACGTCGAACTGAAGAAGAGCAGCGGCTCCGATCGCCTCGATCAGGCCGCGCTCGATGCGATTCGCTCGAGCTCGTGCAAACCCTATCTGGTGGACGGCGAGCCGACTCGCGTACCCGCCGTCCAGCCGTTCGATTTCAGCCTGAACAATTGACATTGATCAGCTGATCAGAATTTCAAAGAAAAAAGGAATTGCCATGCAGAACTACGGTATTGCCCACGTCTGGGCACAAGGGGATTTCGTCACGCGTGGTATCGCGGTGACGTTGCTGATCATGTCGGTGCTGTCGTGGAGCGTGATCGTCGTCAAGAGCTGGAACGTGATGCGCCTGAACCGCCTGACGAAGAACGCTGAAAAGGCTTTCTGGCATTCGGACGATTTCGCCGATGGCATGAAGAAGCTCGGCCGCGACACGTCGTCGCCGGCTGAAAACCCGTTCCTCGCGCTCGCGCTGTCGGGCCAGGAAGCCGCCGATCACCATCATCAGACGCAGCCGCATCTGCACGACCGCATGGACGTGTCGGACTGGGTCACGCGCTGCCTGAAGGACACGATGGACGAAAGCGTCGCGCGCATGCAGAGCGGCCTCGCGGTGCTGGCGTCGATCGGCAGCACGGCGCCGTTCGTCGGCCTGTTCGGCACGGTGTGGGGCATTTATCACGCGCTGCTGTCGATCGGCGCGGCAGGCCAGTCGTCGATCGATCAGGTCGCCGGCCCGGTTGGCGAAGCGCTCATCATGACGGCCTTCGGTCTGTTCGTCGCGATTCCCGCTGTGCTCGGCTATAACGCACTGACGCGCGCCAACAAGGGCATCGTCAGCAAGCTGAGCCGCTTTGCTCACGGTCTGCATGCGTTCTTCGTGACGGGCGCACGCCTGTCGTCGTCGAAGCGCGGCGATGGTCTTCGGCTCGCGACCCGCGCCAACTAACTAGCGAGGCATAGCGATGGCAATGAGCCCTTTCGCCGGCGACGATGACGACGGCCTCATGAATGAAATCAACATGACGCCGCTCGTCGACGTCATGCTGGTGCTCCTGATCGTGTTCATGGTGACGATCCCCGTGATCCGCCATGCGGTGAAGATCGACCTGCCGCACGCGAGCAGCCAGAAGGAAGACACCAAGCCTGCGCAGGTGACGATTGCGATCGACGCCGACGGCAACCTGATGTGGGACGAACAGAAAATCTCCGACGACATGCTGCAGGCGAAGATCGCCGCCGCTGCGCAGCAGGAGCCGCAGCCTGAACTGCATCTGAGCGCGGACCGCAAGGTCGCGTATGAAAAGGTCGCGCAGGTGATGTCGGCTGCGCAGGCGGGCGGCCTGACGAAGATCGGTTTCGTCACGGAGCCGAAGGCGAAATAAGCACCTTCGTTTGAACAAAAGCCCTGTTTTTCAGGGCTAAAAGTAAAAGGCCTTCATCGTCGGATGAAGGCCTTTTTTCATGCGCACTCGGCGCCTTCGGGCGGTGGGATCATTTACCATTGCTTGTGCTCTGGACCTGATCACCACATGCGAAAGCCGTGGTCGACACGGACAACGCGGTCAGCCCTATCAGGCTCACTATCAAAGCGGCCGTGATTTTTCGCATAGGAGACTCCTTAGCGAAGGGATTTCAATATAAGCCCGTGAGCTTTTCCATTCAAGCCTGCGGCCATTGAAAGTATCCATCGCCGGCCGCGCTTGCATGGCGAAAAGGTATTTCACTTCCTGCGCGCGCGTGAAAGTCCGCGCCGCATTCGTCACGCCACGGCCGCTTTCAGCCGCAGATTCTTCGCTTCGCGCTCCGGGCATTCCTGCTGGATATGCTTGCCGGTGTCGGGATCGAGCATCTCGACGAGATAATCGACGAAGGTCCGCACCGCCGGCACCATGCCCTGCCGCGACAGAAAAACGGCATACAACTGCGGCGACGGCAGCGTCCATCCCGGCATCACGGGTGACAGCCGTCCACTTCGAAGCGCGGCGCCGTACATCATTTCCGGCAGCGCCGCGATGCCGACGCCCGCGAGCGCTGCTTCCAGGATCATCATCAGGTCGGCCGTGACGAGGCGCGGCTCATGGTCGTGCGCGTGGCGCGTGCCGTCGGGCGCGATCAGGTTGTAGACATGGCGGCCGTCGCCCGTGGGCACGTCGAGCGTCTCGAAGCGCTTCAGATCGCCGGGCTCGAGCGGCGGCGCGTTCTGGCTGAGCAGGCTCGGCGCGCCGACCAGCATCTGCTGCGTGCGCCACAACGGTCGCACGACGATATTCGCGTTCTCGGGCGGCTCCGAACGCACGCGCAGCGCGACGTCGATCGAATCTTCGAACAGATCGACCACGCGGTTCGTCACGCGCATCACGACACGCACTTCCGGAAAACGATGCATGAACTCCGGCATGATCTGCGACATGATGGTCTGCGAGATCGTCACGGGCACACTCACGCGCACCGTGCCGCGCGGCGACGAGCGCAACTGCTGCACGACGTTGACGGCCGCCTGTGCCTCCGACAGCATCGCCTGACAGTGCTGGTAGAACAGTTGCCCTGCTTCCGTCAGCGCGAGCTTGCGCGTCGAGCGCTGCAGGAGACGCACACCCAGCGACGCCTCCAGCTCCGTCAGCCGGCGCGACAGGCGCGACTTCGAAATGCCGAGCACGCGTTCGGCGGCGGAAAACCCGCCATGTTCGACGACCTGCGAAAAGTACATCAGGTCATTCAGGTTATGCGAATCGATCTTCATGTCATCGTTTCACTAGCAGAACAATCCATTGCGGTAGACGGCCTGTTACGGCCCAAAACGGTCCATATAATAGCCCTATGTTTCAGAAATAACGCTATTCCCCAATTTTCGAGGTGATTTTGATGAGCGCGACCCGCACGATCGAACGCACGTATCCTTCCGTACGCACGGTTGAAGGCGGCGGTTTCGTCGTCCACCGCCCGTTTCCGACCCGCATGCTGATGGATTTCGACCCGTTTCTGCTGCTGGACGAAATGGGCCCCATCGACTACGCGCCCGGCGAGGCGAAAGGCGCGCCGGATCATCCGCATCGCGGCTTTGAAACGGTCACGTACGTGCTCGAAGGGCAATTTGGTCACAAGGATTCGGCGGGCCACTCGGGCACGCTGCGCGCAGGGGACGTCCAATGGATGACGGCAGGCGCGGGCGTCGTGCATAGCGAAATGCCCGATCCTTCTTTCATCGCGACGGGTGGACGCGTGCACGGCCTGCAACTGTGGGTGAACCTGCCGAAGCGCGACAAGATGATCGCGCCCCGCTACCAGGAAATGCCGTCTGCGGGCATTCCCGTCGCGACCTCCGCCGACGGCAAGGTGCGCGTGAAAGTGATCGCTGGCGAAGCGCTCGGCGTGAAGGCGGCGATCGAAACGCGCACGCCGATTCTCTATCAGCATTTCACGCTGCAACCGGGCGCGCAGCTGGTGCATCCCGTGCCGCGCGACTATCGCGTGTTCGCTTACGGGCTGTCGGGAAAAGGCCTGTATAGCGACGAGCGGCTCGAAATCGACGCGCAGCAGATGATCGTGTTCGACAACGACGGCGACACGGTGACGATCGCCGCCGGCGCTGAACCGCTCGACGTGCTGCTGTTCGGTGGCGTGCCGCTGAACGAGCCTGTCGTCCGTTACGGCCCGTTTGTGATGAATACGGAAGACGAAATCCGTCAGGCTGTGATCGATTATCAGGCCGGCCGCATGGGACAGATCACGCACTAGGCGTCCATACAGCTTTTCGCGGGTCGGCACTCAACCGCGAATCACAGCAAATTCGTTCACAATAGCGGTTCGAGCCGCGCGCCGCTTCATGCGCCGCGCGGCGCTATCGTTCTAACTGAGCGTTCCAGGTGAACGCTCAACTCAACGTCCCGCACAGGAGCGCGCATGGCAGACACGAAGGTCACCGCACACATCGGCTCGACGGATTTCCAGGTGCTGTTCGACGATGGCACCCACACGTGGCTCGCCGACGAACCCGAGTCGCTGGGCGGCGGCGATCGCGGCCCGACGCCGAACTCCCTGCTGCTGTCGAGCCTCGGGGCCTGCACGTCGATTACGCTGAAGATGTACGCGCAGCGCAAAGGGTGGCCGCTCGAAGAAGTGCGCGTGACGCTGTCGATGCAAAAAGAAGGCGACGGCACGGCGATCGACCGCCAGATCGTCCTGACGGGCAATCTGTCGGACGAACAGCAGGAACGACTCCTGCAAATCGCCAATGCATGTCCCGTGCACAAGATCCTGAGCAATCCGATCTCGATCCGCACGGGCCTGGCCGTCGCCTGATATTGCGTGAATTTTGAGCTTTAAGAGGAAGCTGTCGTCTTGAACTTCGAACATCTCATTCAGATCAACGATCCGCTCAACCCGCTCGTCGAAACGCTGACGCGCGAGCAACTGTGGGAAGGGCTCGTGCTGCGCGCGGAGCAGCCGCAGCTATTCGTGATGGGCCTCGACAGCTGCTCGATCCTGTCGCGCACCGACAGCACGATGGAGCGCGAGCTGCACTATGGCCACGCGACGGTGCGCGATCACGTCACGCTCACGCCGCAAAAAAGCGTGCGCTACGACATCAGCGCGACAGCCGATTACGTCGGCGGCTCGCTGACGATGACCATCGAGCAGCCCGACGATCTGCAGCTTTTCCTGCGCTTCGAGTACAGGACAAGTCTGCCGTCCGCTGACGAAAACGGCGACCCGGACGCGCATCAAACGGAAGAGATCGTGAAATCGGCGTATCGCGAGTCGGACATCGATACGGTCCGCCTGATCCGCCAGTACGTCAGCGCGCGCAATACGCCTGACCAGTTGCACTAGATCCCGCGCGCCGCCAACGACTTCAGGCGGCGCAACTCCCCTCGCCTATCGAAACACCAAACCGATTAAATTTGAAACCTTGTAAATGGGAATGGTTATCATTTAGAATCAATCTAACGAATCGACGAACACCAACGGCAAGCATGACGAACATGACACGCTCTTCCACGCTTAGCCTGCGCCGCCCCGCGGCCGCGGCACTGACGACCAGTCGTCCCGCCAAATCCGTGACGACGGCGCCTGCGGAACGTCAAGCAGCTAACGGGAATAACGCTGCGCCGGCTGCAGAAACGTCGGACCGCGTGCTGCGCAGCGATGCGCTGCTCCAAGGCCGCAGCCATGTGAGCATCATGCACAACGGCGAGACGTATCAGTTGCGCGCCACGCGACTGGGCAAACTGATTCTGACGAAGTAACGAATAGCTGTAGTACCGAGTATTGTGGGGACCACCTCCCAGAGAGGTGTTGGGCACTAGCCAGCCACGACGGCTTGCACGCGAGATCTAGACCCCTTCGTGCAGACACCAAGCCAGCCGTCGAAGCAAGCCAGGCCGTTTTTTTTGGTTCTCACCGCAGTGTGCGCGCTTATGAATCGCGCAACGTTTTATGAATGTCGAAAACAAAGCCGTGCAGGTGACATCGTCTGCGCGGCTTTTGTCTTATGCGGGTCGCGCGGAACGATCAGTGCAGTTCGAGTGAGGCAATGGCCGCGCGCGCAATCGCCGTGTCCTGCTCCGATTTCACGCCCGACACGCCGATCGCGCCTACCGTCTCACCTTCCACGACGATGGGCACGCCGCCTTCGACGAACGCCGCGAGCGGCGCACTCAGAAACGCGATGCGCCCCTGCTTGATGACGTCCTCGTAGACCTTGGTTTCGCGGCGCCCGAGCGCGGCGGTGCGCCCTTTCGCGGTCGCCATGTCGACCGTGCCGGGTGCCGCGCCATCCATTCGGTGCAGATGCAGGAGATGACCGCCGTCGTCGAGAATCGCGATCGTCACGGTCCAGTGATTCGCCGCCGCATGCGCTTGCGCCGCGGCGGCCATCTTGCTGACGTCTTCGTCAGTCAATACGGGTTTGGTTCTCACGGGCGCCTCGCTCGAATACGCGGCGCCGCCGATCAATGTGCCGGCCAGTACCAGAACATCAGCCACCACGCGCTATCGACGACGGCCAGTGCTGCCATGAACCATACCACCGACCACGCGCGCAGGAAAATCCGTTCCGTGTAGCGGCGCGTCACGAGCCACGCGAGCCATGCGCTCCACGCGTTCGAAATCACGAGAATGGCGATGCGCACGTCCGACGCCCAATCGAGCGGCACATGTTCGGCCTTCAGCAGCGACAATGTGGTCGCCGACAGACCGAGGAACACGCCCGTGCCCGCAATCGGAATCAGCGCCTGCGCCAGATGATGCAGGCGCGTTCTGTCGAAGCGACCCAGCGCGCGCGTCGCGCCCGCCAGCAGCGCGAGCAGCACCGTGCCGTAGACCACGCCCGTCGCGAGAATGTAGGCGATGATCATCGTGCCGTCGAGCCAAGAGAACACGTCGTTCTGTTCCGGATAATGCGTGAACAGGAACCACGGCGCGTTCGTGTCGAGCGGCCACATGATGTCGTGATCGACGAGCCATGTCGCGAGCGACTGCTTGATATCGATGAACCACGGCGAGCCCGTCCAGTGGAACGCGCCAATCGCGATGCCGAGCAGACCGTAGAGGATCAGCGCGGTGTCCCAGGCGCTTGCCTGTTTGTCGCCGAGATTCACCACTTCCGTCGACGGCTTGCGCCACGTCAGCGCGATCGCATCGCGGTGCCCGCTGCAGCGGCCACACATATGGCAGGCGGCGGCGCCTTCCATCTTGCGCAGCGGCACGAGCGGCGCGCAGTTGATGGGGATCACACGGTGACCGTGTTCGCCTTCCTTGTACGACCGGCGCCACGCGTCTTCGTCCACCTTGTAGTGGAACGGCGCGAGGCGCGCCAAAAGCGAAAAAACCCCGTTGACGGGGCACAGGTATTTACACCAGACGCGCTTCTCTCGACCGTATAACAACCCGATGATCATCGCGGCGAAGGTCGATCCGCCCAGCACCAGCAAAACCGCTTTTGGATACTGATAGACGCTGACCATCTGGCCGTAGATCGTCGTCAGACCGAAAGCGACGAATGGCCAGCCGCCCCATCGCATCCAGCGCGGGATCGCCCAGCCTCGTCCGTATTTGCTCGCGAACTCCGCGAGCGCCCCTTCGGGACACAGCACGCCGCACCAGACGCGCCCGAGCATCACCATCGACAGCAGCACGAACGGCCACCAGATGCCCCAGAACACGAACTGTGCAGCAAGCGTCAGGTTGTTCCACAGATGCGCGGTGTCGCCCGGCAGTTCGGTGAACGCGGGTACAAGAATCAGAAACGCGTAGACGGCAACGACGACCCACTGGATACCGCGGATGGCAGCGCCGTGGCGCTGCATCCAGTTACCGGCTTCGGCGAGCCGGCTGCGGCGATTTGCAACTGCCGCCGTCATGCCGCGCGCCCTGCCGCCTGTTGCGCGGGAACGCGCTTCGAACGGCGAATCAGATACCACACGACGACCCAGTACAGCGCGTACGTGATCAGGTTCATCAGCGCCGGATGCGCGCGATAACCCGTCAGCGTCGCGATCAGCGAGCCGAACGTGCTCGAGTCGTCGAGAATCATCGACGTGTTCCAGATGCGGTCGGCGATGGTCGGCAGGATTTCCTTGTCGATCAGCTTGTCGACGCCCGTCTGGAACAGGCCTGCGCCGAGGAACAGCAGCATGATTTCCGTGACGCGGAAGAACAGCCGCCACGAGAAGATCTTGCCGCCCAGTTGCAGCAGGTAGAACGTGACGAACGCGAGGCCGAGGCCCAGCAGCACGGCAAGAACCTGGTCCATGCCGACGTGGCCCGACTGGCCGAAGCCGAGGCCGTACAGGAAGATCACCGTCTCGCTACCTTCACGCGCGATGGCCAGCGCGACCAGCACGGCAACGCCCCACCAGTTCGCGCTCTGCGTGCTCTTCTGCAGCGACTTTTCCATGTCGCGTTTGAGCGTGCGCCCGTGAGACTTCATCCAGATCACCATCTGCACGATCAGCACGCACGCGATCAGCACCATCGCGGTCTGGAAATAATCCTGTGCATCACCGGACAGCACCTCGGTGAACCCGACCAGCGCCGCGCCCAGGCCGATCGCAGCCAGAATGCCCGTGGCGACGCCCGCCCACAGATACGGCAGACCGTGACGCGCCTGTTCGTCGCCATTCTTCAGCCACGCATACAGAATGCCGACCACGAGCAGCGCCTCGACGCTTTCCCGCCAAACGATGAACACTACCTGACCCATCGAAACCTCCAACCACTTCAGTGGACGCCGCGCGCCCGAGTTACGGCTTGTGCTGCCGCGACGTCATTTGGCGACGATCACGCCCTGCGCCTGCTGATGGAAATCGTCAAAGAACTTATAGGTGCCGGGATCGAGCGGCGCGATCACGACCACCGATTCCGCGCCCGGCGCCAGAACCTTTTCCTTGCGCAGTTCGACGCTTTCGAATTCCGCCGCGCCCTTGCCCGTGTTCTTCACTTCGATCCGGATACGCTTGCCCGCGGGCACTTCGATACGCGCCGGCGTCAGCTTGCCATCCGTCATTTCGAGCTTGAACGTCACGGCTTCCTCGGCGGCGTGCGCTACGCCGAAGAACGATGCCGCCATCGCGAGAACGGCAATCCTCTTGTTCACTCTCATGCACCTTCCTAAGAATGCGGCACGCTCTCACGCGCCGCTTACACCCGCCGCTTACACCAATAGGGATCGCGATGCGATCGAACGATCAGTACCCGCCCTTCTTGCCGATGCCCGCGAACGTGAAGTCGTATTCGAGCGTGATCGGCTTGAACCACGGGCCCACGCCCGTTTCCTTGTCGACGTGACGGCCGAACGCCATATGGCCTTCCTGCATCGGCGGTTCGACGATCAGCTTCAGGTGATACTTGCCCGGGCCGGCGAGCTTGACGTTGTCGCCATAGTGCGGACCGTCGTCGGCCACCATGGCCATCAGATCACCCTTCTGGTCGTAGCTCGAGCCTGGCTTCGTCAGTTCGTAGTGCACTTGCAGATACGGCATCCAGTCGCCTTCCGCGAACCCGGTCGGATTCTTCTTGACTGCATGGATGTCGGCTTCCAGGTGCACGTCGGAATCTGACGCCTTGCGCATCATGCCTTCCGGATCCATCGTGATCGGCTGCAGATAGACGGCGCCGATTTCCATGCCGCCATGGATCTGCTGCTTGCCGATCGGATATTCAGCCGCCGACGCCGACATCACGGCAACGGCAGCGAGGGCAGCTACTCCGCCGCTCAAGATTGACGAAACGCGCATTGAAACTCCTTTGGTTTTTTTAGACTGAAGCAACGAAAAGCAGTACTCGGAAAGGCGCGTTGAAGAGGTCTCGCCAGCGCGTGGTCTTCACGTCTTTCACGAATTGTCCGACGCCGCTAACGCAATTGCGAAAGCACTAACGAACGGTAATGCGAACCATTCTCAATACTTGAACCAGTTTATCACTGTTCGGATGGAGAAACAAATGCGAAAGCGTGGAAAGCCTTGCTGCGACAGGGTCTTACGCCAAGCTTAAGCGCCGCTTTCGCGCTGTTTCCGGCATGGCGCCGCGATGGCGTTCGTCCTAAACGTGGAAAGCGTGAGATGCGCGGCGGCAAAGCGCCGCGCCTGGTAGCCTGCCCGCAATAGCAGAAACGTGGACGAAATCTAGTCTGTGCCCGTCAAATGATCGCCGACGTTCGCGCCGAACACCCGCTCGCGTAGCAGCGCAAGCTGGTCGCGCACCTGAGCCGCTTTTTCGAATTCGAGATTTTTCGCGTGCTCCATCATCTGCTTCTCGAGCCGCTTGATCTCCTTGGATATCTGCTTTTCGGACATGTCTTCGAACTTCGCGCGAACCTGCTGCTCCTTCAGCTCGGCGCGCGCTTCATCGACGTTGTAGACACCGTCGATAATGTCCTTGATCCGCTTCACCACGCCGCGCGGCACGATGCCCATCTTCTCGTTGAACGCGATCTGCTTCGCGCGCCGCCGCTCGGTTTCGTCGATTGCGCGCTTCATCGAATCCGTGATCTTGTCAGCGTAGAGAATCGCCTTGCCGTTCACGTTACGCGCGGCCCGGCCGATGGTCTGGATCAGCGAGCGCTCGGCACGCAAGAAGCCTTCCTTGTCGGCATCGAGAATCGCGACGAGCGACACTTCCGGAATGTCCAGCCCTTCGCGCAGCAGGTTGATCCCGACCAGCACGTCGAACGTGCCCAGCCGCAGATCGCGAATGATTTCGACGCGCTCGACGGTGTCGATGTCGCTGTGCAGATAGCGCACCTTTACGCCGTGATCGGCGAGAAACTCCGTCAGTTGCTCGGCCATGCGCTTGGTCAGCACCGTCACCAGCACGCGATCACCGGCCTTTACGCGCTCGTTGATCTCGGCCAGTACGTCGTCGACCTGCGTGCGCGCCGGCCGCACCTCGATTTCCGGATCGACGAGGCCTGTCGGGCGCACGACCTGCTCGGCCACCTGCCCCGCCGTCTTCTTCTCATAGTCGGCGGGCGTCGCCGACACGAACACGACCTGGCGCATCTTGCGCTCGAACTCATTGAACTTGAGCGGCCGGTTGTCGAGCGCGGACGGCAGCCGGAAGCCGTAGTCGACGAGATTTTCCTTGCGCGCGCGGTCGCCGTTGTACATGCCGTTCAACTGGCCGATCAGCACGTGAGATTCGTCGAGGAACATCATCGCGTCGGCAGGCAGATAGTCGACCAGCGTCGGCGGCGGCTCGCCGGGCGCGGCGCCCGAAAAATGCCGCGAGTAGTTCTCGATGCCCTTGCAGAAACCCAGTTCCTGCAGCATTTCCAGATCGAAGCGCGTGCGCTGTTCGAGCCGTTGCGCTTCGACGAGCTTGCCGTCGCCATAGAAGAATTCGAGCCGGTCGCGTAGCTCGGACTTGATCGTCTCGACGGCGCGCATCACCGTCTCGCGCGGCGTCACGTAGTGCGACGACGGATAGACGGTGAAACGCGGAATCTTCTGACGCACGCGGCCCGTGAGCGGATCGAACAGCTGCAGCGTATCGATCTCATCGTCGAACAGCTCGACGCGCACCGCCATTTCCGCATGCTCGGCCGGGAAAATATCGATCGTGTCGCCGCGCACGCGGAATGAGCCGCGCGCGAAGTCGGCTTCATTGCGGTTGTACTGCATCGCAATCAGACGCGCGATGATGTCGCGCTGGCCCATCTTGTCGCCGGTACGCAGCGTCAGAATCATCTGGTGATATTCCGACGGATTCCCAATACCGTAGATCGCCGATACGGTCGCGACGATCACGACGTCGCGCCGCTCCATCAGGCTCTTCGTCGCGGACAAACGCATCTGCTCGATGTGCTCGTTGATCGACGAGTCCTTTTCGATAAACAGATCGCGCTGCGGGACGTACGCTTCCGGCTGGTAATAGTCGTAGTACGAGACGAAGTATTCGACGGCATTGCGCGGAAAAAACTCGCGAAACTCGGAGTACAACTGCGCGGCGAGCGTCTTGTTCGGCGCGAAGACGATGGCCGGCCGGCCCAGACGCGCGATCGTGTTCGCCATCGTGTAGGTCTTGCCGGAGCCCGTCACGCCGAGCAGCGTCTGGAACGACAGACCGTCCTCGACGCCTTCGACGAGCGTGTCGATCGCCGTCGGCTGGTCGCCGGCGGGCGGATACGGTTGATAGAGCCGGAACGGGGAGCCATCGAACGTCACGAATTTGGATTCGTCGAGAGCGTCGTGGACTTCACTCAGATGATGTTCGGACATGGAAGCGGCACCTCGGCCGGAAGCAAACGACTATTCTAGCGGTTTGCGAACAGGCGGGCTGACGCCTCGCCGGAGGTCCGGAACGCACCCGGCGTGCATCCGCCGGCGCGCCCGGATTGATGCAAAAGCGGCATAAAAACGCCGCCAGATCGCTGTTTTCATTGCAAATTAATCGGCCGACGGGCGCCGCCGATGTCAAAAACCCCGGCGAGATTCGTTACAATGGCACGTTGCGCGCCAGCGCGGCCGTCGGTTGAATGCGTCGCAGGAACCCGAACCAGGACTTTCCGCCACGATTGCCGAACCCGGTCGCCACACGGTGCATACGGTTCCTGGCTGCATCCGAAGTTGTCCCTCTTTTCACTACTGCCGAATCATCATGTCTCTGTTCTCCGCTGTCGAACTCGCTCCCCGCGACCCGATTCTGGGCCTGAACGAAGCTTTCAACGCAGATACGCGCACCACCAAGGTCAATCTGGGCGTTGGCGTGTATACCAATGAAGAAGGCAAGATTCCTCTGCTGCGCGCTGTGCGTGAAGCAGAAAAGGCACGCATCGAAGCGGCGCTGCCGCGCGGCTATCTGCCCATCGAAGGTATCGCCGTCTATGACGCCGCCGTGCAGAAACTGCTGCTCGGCAACGATTCGCCGCTGATCGCGGCCGGCCGCGTCGTCACGGCGCAGGCGCTGGGCGGCACGGGCGCGCTGAAAATCGGCGCGGACTTCCTGAAGCGCGTCAACCCGGCATCGAAGGTCGCGATCAGCGATCCGAGCTGGGAAAACCACCGTGCGCTGTTCGAAGGCGCGGGCTTCGAAGTCGTCTCGTACCCGTACTACGACGCGAAAACGCACGGCGTGAACTTCGAAGGCATGCTGTCCGCGCTCAACAGCTACGAACCGGGCACGGTCGTCGTGCTGCACGCGTGCTGCCACAACCCGACGGGCGTCGATCTGACGGTCGACCAGTGGAAGCAGGTGGTCGAAGTCGTGAAGGCACGCGCACTCGTGCCGTTCCTCGACATCGCCTACCAGGGCTTCGGCGACGGCATCGACGCCGACGCTGCCGCAGTGCGCCTGTTCGCGCAATCGGAACTGAACGTGTTCGTGTCGTCGTCGTTCTCGAAGTCGTTCTCGCTGTACGGCGAGCGCGTCGGCGCGCTGTCGATCATCACGGGCAGCAAGGAAGAAGCGGCGCGCGTGCTGTCGCAACTCAAGCGCGTGATCCGCACGAACTACTCGAACCCGCCGACGCACGGCGGCGCCGTCGTCGCAGCCGTGCTCGGCTCGCCGGAACTGCGCGCGACGTGGGAAACGGAACTGGGCGAAATGCGCGACCGCATTCGCGCGATGCGCAATGGTCTCGTCGAGCGTCTGAAGGCTGCGGGCATCGAACGCGACTTCAGCTTCGTCAACGCGCAACGCGGCATGTTCTCGTACTCGGGCCTGACGGCTGCGCAAGTGGACCGTCTGCGCGAAGAGTTCGGCATCTACGCGGTCGGCACGGGCCGCATCTGCGTGGCCGCGCTGAACACGCGCAACCTGGACGTGGTGGCTAACGCGGTCGCTGCTGTCCTGAAGTAATCATTGCGAGCGAGACGGCGCTAAGCGTCGTCTCTCACTGCTTGCGATTGAAAAGGCGCTCGTTTCGAGCGCCTTTTTTCATGCCTTCGACGTGAAGATCGTGCTCAGCGCAAGTCGCGGTGAATGTCGTGCGTAACAAAGGCTGCGTCATTGTCGGGCATATCGAGCCAGCCCGGTTGCGCAAGCGAATTACGGATGTCTTCGAGGCCGCTTTCCCAATGCTGAAGCATCGTCGACAAGCCGAACTGATAGTCCTTGTAGTGCCCTTCGTATTCCTTGTTGCGGTAGATCAGGTGAACGATGTTGTAGCGCTTCGAGCACGATAGTTCTTCGGCAAGCTTGCACCATGGATCACTGCGATGCTCGGGCGACACGCGATCGAGCACTTCGCGCAGCACATGCCGGAAGCGCTGCGTGCGCTGCATCATGTCCGTCACGAGGCGCGTGCGGCTCGAATACTGAATGTCCTTCATGCGGCCTTGCACATCGGTGATGTTGTCCGGCACGGGACCCAGCGCGCTCCACAAGTCGACCTGAAACGCGAGCGTATCGCGGCGCGGACTGGCTTGCGCGACCTCGTACAGCGGCGTATTCGACATCAGTCCGCCGTCCCAGTAAAACTCTCCGTCGATCTCGACGGCTCCGAAGCCCGGTGGCAACGCGCCCGACGCCATGAAATGCTCGGGTTTCAGCGTCTTATGCATATTGTCGAAATAGGCGAAGTTGCCCGTATGCACATTCACAGCGCCAACCGAAACGTGCATTTCCTTCGAGTTGATCCGGTCGAAATCGCATAGCCGCTCGAGCGTCGCCTTGAGCGGCGTCGTGTCGTAATAGCTTGCGAGTTGCGGCGGAACGGAAACGGCGGGCAGTGGCGGAGGGAACCGCGGCGTGAAAAAGCCCTTCTGCCCGTCGACGAGCGCGCCGACTGCCTGCATCGCGGTGAACGCCTTACGCACCGTATCGTTCGAGTTGAAGAACGCCTGTTCGACGGAAGGCGGCATGGGCGGACCATAGGCCGGCTGGCAAATGGTCTCCCAGAACTCGCGCAGTTTCTCGACGCGATGCTCGGGTGCATTGCCCGCAATGATTGCCGTGTTCAGCGCGCCAATCGAAATACCCGCCAGCCAGTTGGGCCGGATGCCTGCCTCGTCGAGCCCCTGATACACGCCCGCCTGATACGCGCCGAGCGCGCCGCCGCCTTGCAGCATCAGCGCGACGGTCTCGTACTGAGGCAGCGCCGCGTGATGACTGGCGCGAACGCCGGACGCCGCGCCCGCCTCCCCGCTTTCTCCCGCGCCGGCACCGCCGGCGCGCGCCCGCTTCACACCTGGTCGTGAATCGCGTTGCGCCATCATCACCCTCCTCGCTTGGTGAGACGTTATTGCATGTACCAGCCGTGGCTTACGATGAACGATTGACCCGTGAGCGCGGCCGTCGGGAACGACGACAGGAACAGCACCGTCTGCGCGACGTCTTCGACCGTGGTGAAGATGCCGTCCACCGTGCCGCCCAGCATCACGCGCTTGACCACTTCTTCCTCGCTGATGCCCAGTTCCTTGGACTGCTCGGGAATCTGCTTGTCGACGAGCGGCGTGCGCACGAAACCCGGACATACGACATGCGAGCGCACGTTATGTTTCGCGCCTTCCTTCGCGAGCACGCGCGACAGGCCGAGCAGCGCATGCTTGGCCGTCACGTAGGCCGACTTCAGCGGCGACGCTTCGTGCGAATGCACCGAGCCCATGTAAATCACGATGCCGCCGCGATCGTCCTTGTACATGTGCTTGAGCGCGGCTTTGGTGGTCAGGAAGGCGCCGTCGACGTGGATGGCCTGCATCTTCTTCCAGTCCGAGAACGAGTAGTTCTCGATCGGATTAACGATCTGAATGCCGGCGTTTGAAATCAGGATATCTACCGAGCCGAGCTCGGCTGCGACCTTGTCGATGCCCTGATTGACGGCGTCTTCATTCGTGACGTCCATCGCGACGCCGAGCGCCTTGCCGCCCGCCTTGTTGATTTCTTCGGCGACGGCGTTCGCGCCGTCCTGGTTCAGGTCCGCAATCGCGACGGCCGCGCCCGCCGCCGACAGCGTCAACGCGATCTGCTTGCCGATGCCGCTCGCCGCGCCCGTGACGACGGCGACCTTGCCTTTCAGACTATCGTTAGATGACGACATCCAGAACCTCCATGCAGTTGATTGAGCAATGACAACATGGCGCGCAGGCACCGTAAAGCTGGCTGAATGGCATATGCCGTTCGGTCGATTGCTGCGCTGCGGCCGACTCCGCTATTGTGCATGAAGCAACGCGAACTACACACCCAAAGGCACGTCTTCCCGATTCGGATTAATGTGTGGGGTTCCGGCTACGACACTCACAAAAGGAGATCTGCATGAACTACCGACGTCTCGGCCGTTCCGGCCTGCAAGTCAGCGAGCTGTCCATCGGCTCATGGGTGACTTACGGCAATCAGGTGGACCGGCGCGCCGCGCGCGAATCGCTGGCGGCCGCGCGCGACGCGGGCGTGAATTTCTTCGACAACGCCGAGGTCTACGCGGGCGGCAAGTCCGAGCAGATCATGGGCGAAGCGCTGAAAGAACTGAACTGGCCGCGCGTGAGCTACATCGTCTCGACCAAGTTCTTCTGGGGGCTCAACGAAGCGCCCAACCAGTATCACACGCTCAACCGCAAATACCTGCTGAATGCGATCGATCACTCGCTCAAGCGTCTGCAACTCGATTATGTCGATCTCGTGTTCTGTCATCGTCCTGACCCAAACACGCCCGTCGAAGAAACCGTGTGGGCGATGAGCGACATGATCACGCGCGGCAAGGCACTTTACTGGGGCACGTCCGAATGGAGCGCCGATGAAATTCGCGCGGCATACGAGATCGCCGAGCGGCATCATCTGCACAAGCCCGTGATGGAGCAGCCGCAATACAACCTGTTCCATCGCAAGCGCGTCGAGCAGGAGTATCGCCGGCTTTATGAAGACATCGGTCTCGGCCTCACTACGTGGAGCCCGCTTGCTTCCGGTCTGCTTACGGGCAAGTATCGCAACGGCGTGCCGGCTGGCAGCCGCGCGGAGCTGCAAGGCTACGACTGGCTGCGCAAGGAGCTGACGGACTCCGGCAAGAACAGCGTGGTCGGCAAGCTCGGAGAAGTCGCGGACGAACTCGGCTGCACCATCGGGCAACTGGCGCTCGCGTGGATCCTGACGAATCCGAACGTCAGCACGATCATTACCGGTGCGTCGCGTGTCGAGCAGATCGCGGAAAACATGAAGGCGCAGGACGTGGCCGTGCAGATCACGCCAGAACTCAAGGAGAAGATCGAAGCGATCGTCGGCGACGCTTATCAGTGATCGTTGGGCGCGCTGCGCGGACCGCGCGAATGATGCATGCGGCCCGCCGCGGCGAATGGGCAGCGCAGCGGCAGCGCGAGGACAGCGAGGGGCGAAACGGCCCGCTCGCGTACCTCGCGTACAATACGCAGCCCCGACGTTTGACCCCTGCGGCCGCGCGGCCGGAAGCCGAGACAATGCGCTTTGCGCAGCCTTTTCATCGGCGTTCGCCCCGCACGGCAACCGCGTAATTCGCTTCTTCACTAGCGCCTTCATCACCATGCTCAGTTACCGCCACGCTTTCCACGCAGGCAATCACGCCGACGTCCTGAAACACGCTGTCGTCGTGCAGTTGCTGCGCTACCTTGGACAAAAGGACAAGGCGTACTGGTACATCGACACGCACGCGGGCGCAGGCGTCTATTCGCTGAAGGAAGGCTACGCGACCAAGACCGGCGAGTTCGAAACGGGCATTGCGAAACTGTGGGGCCGCAAGGATTTGCCGCCCATGCTCGCGGAATATGTCGATGAGGTCTCCGCGCTGAACGCCGACGGCGAATTGCGCTACTACCCGGGCTCGCCCTATCTCGCGTGGCGTCTGATGCGCGAGCAGGACCGCATGCGTCTGTTCGAATTGCACAGCACCGAGATCGACGTGCTGCGTCACAACTTCCGCGACGCGGGCCGTCGCGCGATGCTCTTCTCGGGCGACGGGTTCGACGGCATCAAACCGCTCTTGCCGCCGGCGCCGCGTCGCGCGCTCGTGCTCGTCGATCCGTCCTATGAAGACAAGCGCGACTACGGGCGCACGCTGAATTGCCTCGAAGAAAGTCTGAAGCGGTTTGCGACGGGAACGTATGCCGTCTGGTATCCGCAGGTCGCGCGACCGGAATCGCAGCGCTTTCCCGAGCAGTTGAAGCGGCTGCAGGACAGGAACTGGTTGCATGTTTCACTGACCGTCAGCAGTCCGCCCACCGACGGCTTTGGGCTCTTTGGCAGCGGCATGTTCATCCTGAATCCGCCCTACACGCTGGCGAAGATGCTGAAGGAAACCATGCCGTGGCTCGTCGAGGTGCTTGGCGAGGACAAGGCCGCGCAATTCAAGCTGGAACATCGCGGCGATTGAGCGGCCCGCGCGCAACGCGACAAGCCGCGCGACTTACTTGACCTGTTCGGCTGCCTTACGCGCGAAGTCGTTCGTATAGGTCGCCTTCAGATCGACCTTCGACGCATCGAGTCGCGTATCGAACGAAGCGAGCGCGCGCAATGCCGTCTGCGGTCCGTCGGCGGGCATTAGACCGTCGGGCGAGTAGGCTTCGCGGACGTTGTGGAAGGCATCGATGTACAGCGCCTTGTCGTTGAGCAGATAGGCTGCGGGCACCATCTTCACGATATCGTCATCGCTTGCCGTCTGAAGCCAGCGATCCGCGCGCACGATTGCATTCGCCAAAGCCTGTGTCGTCTTCGGATTCTTCTGTATGAAGCTGTCCGATGCGTAGAGCGTCGCCGCCGGCATCGTCCCGCCGAACACTTCCTGCGTGCCCTTCACGGTACGCGTGTCGACCAGCACCTTGATATCGCCCGAGCGTTGCAGCTTCGTCATCATCGGGTCGACATTCGACAGCGCGTCGACCTGCCCGTTGCTCACCGCCGAAATCACGGTCGCACCGCTGCCCACGCCGATCACCGAGATATCGCTGCGTTGTACGCCGGCCTTGCGCAGGGCAACGGTCAGCACGAGATCGGTCGATGAACCCGGCGCGCTCACACCCACTTTCGCGCCTTTGAAATCAGCCAGCGACTTCATCGTGTCGGCTTTGCTTTTCGTCACCGCCACGGCGATCTGGGGTGCGCGGCCCATCAGCACGAACTCGCGGTAGTGCTGGCCTTTCGCCGCCATGAAGATCGTGTGCTCGTACGCGCCGGCGCCGACATCCGCGCTGCCGCCCACCACCGCTTCGAGCGCCTTCGATCCGCCCGCGAAATCCTCGAGCGTCACATCGAGCCCCTCGTCCTTGAAGAAGCCCAGTCGAGAGGCTGTCAGCACGGGGAGATAGTAGAGACCCGGCAAGCCGCCGACGGCCAATGTGAGCGCCGGCTTTTCAGGCGTTTCCTTCGCGATGGCGGAGTGGTTCACAAGTGCCAGCAGCGCCGCGCAGACACTTGCGGCACGGCGAAAACAGAGGTCGCGCATTCGTTGTCTCCTGTTCTGTTCGAATTGTTCGTCTCGCTGCGTGGGACGCGTCGAATGCACGCCCGCGAGCGATGATCGCGCAGCGATTGTCGTCTGAGGATGGGGTGCGCGCCATGCGCCGAAACCCGAATAATCGAACGAGTTGCGGCGCCGGGCTGAACTACTGCGAATGCGGCATGGATCGCGGACGCGGCTGAGGCGTCGACGGATAGGGATACGGAGCCTGCGTGGCGCCCGGCACCTGAATATACGGTGCAACGATAAATGGCGGCGCCCCGTTGGGCGCGAGTTCCTCGGGCGCGGCAATCGGCTGCGCCTCGACGATGCGGCTGTGGGACAGCGGCCCCGTCGTCAGGATAGTGCCGCTCTGGCCGTCGCTGATGCCGGCTTGCGTATCGAGAACCAGCGGCGGCCGGCTCGTCGATGATGCGGCAAATGCCATCGATGCCGCCCCGAGCAGCACGACAGCCGCTGCGGATCGCAGCAGATACATCGAGTGGTCTGAAAACATGGGCGCCCCGGATGATTGTAGAAAATGCCGGTTATCGCGAAAACATCATACCTTACCGCGGCACAGGCTTTTGAGCTAGTCGCTGCCGATCAGCGTAGCGCAATCCACTGGCTCCAGATGTGACAAAGCCCCGCATGACGGGGCTTGATCTTCTACCAGGGCTCGCGGCGCATCACTGCCCGCGCGAGCCGGGGCGAACGACTTACAGCGAGTAGCCGCTGGTTTCGAGAGCGCGGATACGCTGCTCGAGCTGGACGATATCCGACGATGCTGCGAGGTAAGCCTCACGACGGCTACGTTCAGCAGTTTCAAACCAGTTGCTCAGCTTTTCGATTACAAATGCAAACATGATGAACTCCAAGGATCAGTTAAGAATCCCCGGTGAATTGGGCATCAGGGATTTCCCGTAGAAGGGTTAACCCGGATTATAGACTTCTGGTGCAACCTTGCCAGTGAATTGCACGAATGACGTGCATTCCGTTTTGGAATGGTGCATGTTAATTTCACAGTCAAACCGTTGATTTCGAGCCTATTTTTCGAGATTCATCGAAAAATCGCTCAATCGATGCACCGTTTTAGCACCATTATGGTGCGCACACGGTGATTGCTCACAACGCTGCGTCACTGTTTTTCAATGCCCGTGACAATGCGGCGCAGCCGGCGTCGAATCCACGGCGGCAAGGCTTTCGATAATCGGGCAATCAGGACGGTCGTCGCCATGGCAATGGTCGGCAAGATGCGCGAGCGTGTCGCGCATCTCGGTCAATTCGGCAATCCGGCGGTTCAGTTCGGCGACATGCTCCAGCGCAATCGATTTCACCTCCGCGCTAGCACGCGACCGGTCGTTCCACAGCGCAAGCAGCTTGCGGATATCCTCGACAAGAAATCCCAAGCGCCGCGCCTGCCGGATAAAGCGCAGCGAATGGACTTCCTGCGTTCCGTAAACCCGGTATCCAGCCTGCGTGCGCTCTTTCGCCGCGAGCAATCCGACGCTCTCGTAATAGCGGATCATTTTCGCCGTCACGCCCGACGCACGGGCCGCTTCACCAATATTCATCGCTCGTTCCCCACTCTGCTTTCACGATATGTTGCATGATTCTTGACCTTCCCACAGTGGGAAGGTCAATCATGTAGTTGCCGGTCGACAGGCATAATTCAACCATTGCAGGACTTATCAGCTAGAGGAAAAGCATGAGCATCGAATTCAAGGTAGAAGGCATGAGCTGCCAGCATTGCGTCGCGGCCGTCACGCGCGCCATCCAGGAACAGGACGCAGGCGCGCAGGTTAAGGTCGACCTGTCGGCTGGCAAGGTCGCCGTCCAGTCGGGCGCATCGGTCGACACGCTGAAGGCCGCGATCGACGAAGCCGGTTACACGGTCGTCGGCGTTGGCGGCCACTGAGCGGGGAACACGCGCATGTTCAAGGTGGCCGTTATCGGCGCATCGGGTTTGCTGGGACGCGCGATCGTCGGTGAATTGACGCGGCAACCGGACTGGCAGCTCGTGCAGACGACCTTCAGCCGTCCCGTCGGGCAAAGCGTCACGCTGGACATTCGCGATGCCGACGCCGTCGCGCGGTTCGTCGATCGCGAGCGGCCGGATGCGATCGTCATCGCGGCAGCCGAGCGGCGTCCCGACGTGTGCGAGCACGATCCCGCGCTCGCGCGTGCGCTGAACGTTGATGCCGTGCGCGCGATCGCATCGGCGACGCAGCGGCACGACGCGTGGGTGCTGTCCATTTCCACAGACTACGTGTTCGACGGCACGCAACCGCCCTATCGCTACGACGCGACGCCGTCGCCGATCAACGCCTACGGCCGCAGCAAACTGGAAGGTGAGCAGGCGCTGGCTGAATCGACGGATCTCGGCTGCGTGCTGCGCCTGCCGCTGCTGTTCGGGCCGATCGTCGACTGGCGGGAGTCGGCCGTGACGAGTCTCGTGCCCGCGATCGCCGCGTCGGCACGCACGGCTTCGTCCGAAGCGAAAGCGGCCGTGATGGACGCGTGGGCGATCCGCTATCCGACGTATACGCCCGACGTGGCTGTGGTCGTGCGTCAGTTGCTGGAATGGCACGCGCGCGATGAAGCGGTGTGCGGCACGGTGCAGTGGTCCGGCGACGAGCCGATGACGAAATACGATATCGCGCGGCATCTCGCCAGCGCGCTGCAGATCGACGCGCAACTCACGCCACAACATACGCCGACGGACGCGACGCCGCGCCCGCACAACTGTCACCTCGATTCGACGCGACTCGAAACGCTCGGCATCGGTCGGCGCACGCCGTTCGATACGGCGATTCGCGACGTGCTCGCGCAATTTCCGTGGCGCGGTTAGCGGAGCATCGCGCGCTGTAGAAAGTCAGTGGAAGTCGCGGCTCGCCGATTGCAAGCCACCCAGCAGATGCGACATATCGACGAGCCGTTGCGCCACCAGGTGCCGCACTTCCCCTTCGCATTGCCACGTGCCGTAGACGGCGAGCAGCGATGCGCCGAGCGCTTCTTTCCTTTGTCTCTCCAGCAAACTCGGCCAGATGATCACGTTGACGTTGCCCGTTTCGTCCTCGATCGTCACGAACAGCACGCCCTTGGCCGTTCCCGGCCGTTGCCGCACGGTGACGATGCCGCAGCCGCGCGCGAGCCTGCCATTGCGATAGCTGCGCAAGGCCGACGCGGGCATCAGCCGCTGTTCCAGCAATGCGGGCCGCAGCAGTTCCAGCGGATGGCGGCCGAGCGTCAGTCCCACCGAGCGGTAATCCGCTACGATGTCCTGCGCCTCCGACGGCGCGCCGAGTTCGGGCGTATCGTCCTGAACGGTGGCAACCGACAGCATGTCCTTGTCGGGCACGGCGTCCACCGAATGCCACAACGCTTCGCGCCGATTGCCCGCCAGCAACGACAACGCATTTGCATCGGCGAGCACGTGCAGGTCGTGACGGTTGAGTTGCGCACGGCGCGCGAGATCGTGAACGCTCGTGAACGGCCGCACCGCGCGCGCGTTTTCGATACGTTCGGCTGCGCCGTCTTTCATGCCGCGCAGCAGCGACAGGCCGAGACGCACAGCGGGACGCGCACTGCCCTCCACCACTTCGAGCGACGAGTCCCAGCCGCTGATCGTCACATCGACGGGCAACGCGATTACGCCATGCCGTCGCGCGTCCTGCACGAGTTGCGATGGCGAATAGAAGCCCATCGGCTGGCTGTTGAGCATCGCGGCGAGAAACGCCTCGGGCTCGTGACATTTCAGCCAGCTGCTCGCGTAGACCAATAGCGCGAAACTCGCCGCGTGGCTTTCCGGAAAACCGTATTCGCCGAAGCCCTTGATCTGCTCGAAAATTGCCTCGGCAAAACTCTGCTCGTAGCCGCGCTCACGCATGCCGTTGACGATGCGGTCATAGTATTTTTCGAGTCCGCCCTTGCGCTTCCACGCGGCCATCGCGCGACGCAACTGATCCGCCTCGCCAGGTGTGAAGCCCGCCGCGAGAATTGCGACCTGCATCACCTGCTCCTGGAAGATCGGCACGCCGAGTGTGCGTTCGAGCGCGACTTTCAGTTGCTCGCTCGGATAGCTGACGGGTTCGAGCTTTTGCCGACGCCGCAAATACGGATGCACCGCTCCGCCCTGAATCGGCCCCGGCCGCACGATCGCCACTTCGATCACCAGGTCGTAGAACGTCTGTGGCCGCAGACGCGGCAGCATGCTCATCTGCGCGCGCGATTCGATCTGGAACACGCCGACGGTATCGGCGCTCGAGATCATGTCGTAGGTCGCCTTGTCTTCGGGCGGAATGTGTTGCATCTCGAAGCGCTCGCCAACGCGGTCCGAGACCAAATCCAGCGTGCGCCGGATCGCCGACAGCATGCCGAGCGCGAGCACATCGACCTTCAGCAAGCCGAGCGATTCGAGATCGTCCTTGTCCCACTCGATCACCGAGCGGTCGGCCATCGCCGCGTTCTCGACGGGCACGAGCCGTGTGAGCTTGCCGCGGCTGATCACGAAGCCGCCCGAATGCTGCGACAGATGACGGGGGAAATTGAGCAGTTGCGACGCGAGCCGCGCCCACGCCTGAATCAACGGCTTCTCAGGATCGAGACCGGACTCTTCGAAGCGCTTGAGCAGATCGTGACTCGTATCGAACCACTGATGCGACTTCGCGACGGTATCGACGATCTGCGGATCGATGCCGAGCGCTTTGCCCGTTTCGCGCAACGCGCCGCGCGGCCGGTACGTCGACACGGCCGCCGCGATCGCCGCGCGGTCGCGTCCGTACTTGCGATAGATGTACTGGATCACTTCCTCCCGACGCTGGTGCTCGAAATCAACGTCGATATAGTACCTGGTGCTGGTCTACCGATTAGCACGTTTTTGATTTTTAATCTCAATTGGGCAAGCCCGCAACGCGGGCGCGTCAGGCGTTCAAGTGTGGGCAACTTCGGAACCGGCCGCAGGCCGGCTGTACACAGGCTTGTCCTGTGTGCAGCGAAGTTGTCCACACGGGGTGCCCCACTTTTCCGAATTTATTGAATTTCAAATTCGATCTATTTTTTTTATCGAAAACTTGCTTGAAAGAAACCGGCGAAATCCTACCCTTTACCGATACTCCCGTTAGGAGGCGGCGATGCATCAGCGGCACTATTGGTCGATCAAATACATTCGAACCAAGGAGTTTCCGCACCACCGCTTCCCGCTCGTCTTGCTTCAAGGGGAAGTCGGATACGTAATTAATCAATGGATTTGCTACCTCATTGATACGGGTGTACGTCAGTCCCTCTTCGAGGAACGTCGCCGCGCAGTGCTCCATCTGTATGATTTTTGCCTCGCGAAGTATGGGACCCGTGAATTGACCAAAAGCGAGGCGGAGGCGCTCGTCGGAGATTTCCTTTCTGTAAAAAAGAGTGGCAGCGATCTTCACAACGGGAAGCACGCGCTGGGGCTTTACTGGAAACCGGTCCAGAAACGCACGTTAGCTCGGTATGCAGCGGCACTTGAGAGCTTCGATACGTGGCAAGTCGCTTTTCATGATGGCCCACGCCTAAACCCGATTGAATCGCGTATTTTGACCGCGTGGGAGATCTATGCGGACTTTCGAAGGCGCGAGAATTGGGATGTGATGTTGCACCTGTTCCCCGCTCGAACTCATACGAGGGCAGTGCCAAAACATAAAGTTCCTGAATATCATGCGCGGTTCTCAAGGCCAAAGGTCACTCTTCCACGAAGTTTCCCCCTCGATGCGTATGTCGACCTTGTTGAATCGTGCAGCAATCCGCGCGACAAGATGCTTTATCTTCAGCTATTCGGACTTGCCCTGCGCGAATCAGAGCCACTCCACCTTTTCGTTGAAGATGTTTTTGGAGTCACCGCACACGGAGAGGCACAAATCCGGCTCGACGATCCCGAATCAGGTCTTTGGCAATGGCGTGACGACCAAGGGCATCGAAAAACGTCCTCACGTACGGAGTATCTCAAGGCATGCTGGATCAATCCGGAGTTCAGAAAATCTCACCCTGATTTGTATCGATTGCTGCCGAGAACGCTATATGGCAGGCGGGGCGGAATGCACGTCGGATTCAAGGGCATGACATTTCATTTAAGCAACGATGGTAATCCGGCCATTGTCGGACATGAGGCGGTTTGGATCGACCCTCGCATTGGCGTTTATTTCACATCGTGCTTCAGGGAATACATGCGCGAATATTTTTACGGCAAGCCTCATCGATGGCCGTTCCATCCATGGCTCTACATTCAACTTGATGCAGAGTCATTCGGAATGCCCATGACGATTCCCGCATTAAAGAAGGTATGGGCGCGAAGTATGCGTCGCCTCGGTCTTGAGCATCTCGATGTCGGCCCACATTCTTTACGTCATCTCGGCGGATACTACTGTGCAAATGTACTGAAACTGCCCCTTGAAACCACCAAATCGCTGTTGCGGCATTCGGCGATTGACAGTACACAAACTTACTATCACATCTCAAATCAAACCGTTAGATCGGAAATTATAAAAGCAGCCGCCGCTCGCAATTCAAATTCGCACCTGAGCGATTTATTGACCCTTGCCGAAAGCCCGAAATTGGTGCTTCCTGATCATTGGTGCCCCGCCGCCCCACTGTCACGGTGATCCGATGTCAAACCCTACGAAATTCCTCATTAGTGCGACAGCCACGCGCGATCAGTCAGGCTTGCGAGAGGCCATAGGGTACTGGTCTGGACGGCGAGTATTGTTCAATCCAACCCGCCAGATTGTGGTCCTTGAGAATTCCTTGAATACTCAGACGCTAGTTTTGAGTGCTCGTGAGGCGTTTTTGGCGGGGGCTCGCGCCTCAATCTCCGAACTGCTCGACATTCGCATGCGAGCCTCCGGAGGAGACTTGCGGGCGATGTTTCAGTCAAATACCTTCCAAAAGAGCTTTAGTTGTTGGCGCATATCCGCATTTAAACGCGCCGAGTGTCGCATGCACAGGCGGGTTTCATGGACTGCAATTGCGAACTGGATCGAAAGTCTCTTCCCTGATCGCCCTGACAGTCAACGCGACTTCTTGATCGACACGTTGACATGTGCCGCACTCGACGGCGAAATCACTGCCGAGGCAAGTCACCGTGCCGCGTCGTGGTTGCTCTTAAATCTACCGGAATTCACGAAATTCCTTGATTCGCTCAGCACGGAGAGCATTGAAGTCGCACTCAGCGTGCTGGGGTCGGTACGGCACTTTACTTGCGACACGACAGCACGCGCTTTCGACCTAAAAAGGGTACGTGAACACAATGCGGCCGCGATCGCTTGTATGCGCAGCCAAGGTCTCCCCTGCGCAGATATGCGTGACGTTTCTGATGCGAAGGACGCCCGCACGATAGCTCGCGCTGCGGCGCTGCTCTTGGGACAGTTGGCGTATCAGAAGCTAATTTTGCTTCCCGCGTCAGAACCTCTGCCCGTCGATGTATGTGTCTGTGTCGCGCAATGCGAAACCGATCGCGGTGCATTGATTGGATCTGAGAGAAAGGAGAATCTACCCGAGATTTTAAAGCCGTTGGTCTCATCATCGACAGCGCGACATGTTGAGGACCTCCCTTCGGATATCAAACCGTGGTTGGTGGGTTTACCGCATCGGATGCCCACAACAGACTTGAAGCCGCTGATTCAGGACTTCCAAAGGACCATGCCAAGTCTTCGGAAGTGGCCCATCGGAAAACTTGACGGCAGTCGTTGTATAGGTGGTAGATCTGTTAAGTCAAAGTGGACGCCAATGGCAATCGCTGCAACATTTGGTTCAGAATGGGGATCGTTTGCCGAACTTTATTACGCATCTAGTGACTCTGGCGCAAAGTTTCTGAAGAAAGCGGTTAGCCACATCCTTCAATGGGCGAGCATGCGCGGCTTCTGTAGGCCGTCCGACATTGCGGCCAATGATCTCATTAACCCATGCGCGCAGGAACGACAGGAAACATTTCAGGAATATTTCACCGATCTCATCCGGACAGGCAAGCTTAAAGAAGGTACAGCGTCCCAGAACTGGCTGAACGCATCACACGCGTTCAGCCTTGTAACGAACACCCTAAAAATACGTCCGGATTGCCCATTGAATCTCTCGCACAATCCGTTTTCGCTACTCGACAATCCATTTCGAAGCGGGCACTTGGGCAAGACTCCTCGCAAGCGCCTTCCGAGCTCCATTCATGAGGCCATGATTGAGGTGCTGCTGGAACCCGATGAAAACGGAATCCCGACTTACAGATGGGCGAGAACCGTCTGCAATGATTGGGTTAGTAAGACTTCAGACGCTGGCGAAACGACACAGAGAGTATGGTGCCCATCCCGTTGTGCAATGCTCGCACTGCTATTGATTTTGCCGCTCCGCCTGAAACAGGCTCGCTGGCTCGACCGAGGATTGCTGGACGTCTGTATCTGGGACGTCGATACCTCCGGTTACATTGAAAACCAACATCCATTATGCGGATATCGTTATGCAGATGGCTCGACGCATCTGCAGCGCTATGGGCGACCCAGCGGCGTGCTCCAACCGATTTCCGACTCGATTTTAGACATCGTGGAACTGGGAATATACATCAACACGAACAAGACACAGATGTGGGATCCTGCGAGCCGCCGCGGCTATGAAATTCCGTGGCCTCATATCAACACTGATCAGGTAAATGAGGTTACAGAGGACACTGTGGAGTGGCTGAATCGTCCTTATATGGTTATCGCCCAGCAGATCAAATGGATGAATCTCTACTGTCCCGATCCGATTCCTATCAGCTTTGCGGATTCGAGCATGGACAGCGAAACAGTCTCTGAAAAACACGTTGACTTACTTCCTGCATTTACACCCCTGTTTCTTGACCTCTCCAGAGAGTACTACCGGGACGATGAATCTCACATCAGCTATAACCTTCCGGTAAGTCCCGAGAAAATTTATAGGCTTTTCAACGCCCTCTCACTGGAAACGGAGCGACGTCTGGTCGCTGAAGGACATAAACTCACATTGACGAAAGTTTCCGAGAACCCGAATGGGTATCAGGGCCGTGTAAGTCTCTATGCGATACATGGACTGCGAGTGGCAGGAATTTCAAGACTGATTGAGATGGGAATTCCAGTCTACATTGTCCAAGAGTTCATTGCAGGTCACCAAACACTGACGTCCACGTTGTACTACAACAGAGTTGAACCGGGTACATTGAAGGTAAAACTTGTTGAGTTTTTTCGACGGACGGGCATTGTTGATCACTGGCACGCGTTTCGCGAATCTATGGCGCAGTGTAATCCGGTTTGGGTATCGAACAGGCATCAGGCGTCGTACCGTGACGCTGATCTCCTAGACGACTTCTTCGGATGGGTGACCGTACCCGGCGGTATATGCCCTTTGGGTGGCACCGGCTGCGATGTCGGCATGCTCGCTGAGGAGGACAGCGCTGAAAAGAAATCCATCTCATTTTCCCCCGTTGACGGCGGATGCGGGAACTGCCGGTTCTTCAGTACCGGCCCGGCATTTGTCATCCAGCAATCTCAGGCGATGAACGAAATTATGCTCGAACTGCGCGGTCATGGCAGAAGCCGGAAGGCCTTGTACGAGCGGCTTTCTGAACTTGCGTGGACGGATCTGCCGGATCTCGATGCCGGACAGCGCCAGAAATTGACCTTGGATCGCCAACTTCTCAAGGAGCAGATCGCAAGTATCGATCTGCGATGCGAGCCACTGATACTTGAATGGGTTAATCGCTATCGCATGTTCGAGGAGTCACTCACGCGACTCGATGAATGGCGTCAGATAACCGACCGCTCGCAGAACCCGAAGGACGGCAAGTTTCTACTCATCGCCGGTAGCGACCGCGCTGACATTCTGGACGAAGTTGAAGTCAGGCTTGAGCGCTCAGGCGATTTCGCGCTCGTCCGGAACATCCTGGAAGCTGCAGTAATTCAGGGTGGCCTTGAGAAAGCATCGAATCTATCGAAGGAAACTTGCTCACAGTTCATGGATCAAATCCTGCGCGTAGAGGACTGCCGCCATTTGCTGATGGACATCCGAGACGATGCGCTGCGTCACGAGGCCGCCTACCTGATGGCTTGCATGGCCGAACACCTGGTAGGAAACAACAAAGTGCAGGAAGCGCTCGATAATAAGGCCCCGTTGCCCCTCACCCTTCCACAGCACGAAGACTTCCGCCGCTGGATAGCCGCTGTTGTCGACGAAGCGATGAAGGGAAAAAACCGCACAGCTCTTCACGACCACAACGAGAGCTTCGCATAAGTCCTTGATGACGCATCAGTGGTCCCAGTTAGTCACTCCCACACTTCCTGTTGACGTGCGCGTGTGGCGGCAAAATCCAGAGGCGAATGTTTGTCGACCGTAAAGGACCATCTGTATGTCGTCGCAAGAGCTTACCACCATAGCAAATGTCACCTTTGATCGATCCGCGCTACGGAGTTCGGTGGGTTATTGGTCCGGTCAGGCAATATTGTTTAATCCCACCGAGCAAATCGTGGTTCTTGACACACTTCTTGACGGATCGTCCCTGGTCCGTATCGCAAAGGATACCTATCGAGCCAATGCGCATGAAGCAGTCAAGGATAGGATGGGTGACATCATAAAATCGATTGGCGGCGATTTTCAGAAAGCGGTGCAAGAGTCAAAAACGTTTTCTACGACATTTCTGAGTTCACATCTTCGATCATTCGAGCGCCGAGGACTTTCGGAGAAGAGGTGGCGGGTTTCGTGGCCCGATATTGCAAGGGATCTAGAATTTACTTACCCGGACGATCAAGATTCGCAACGCCGATTTCTTATCGACGAGATAACCCGAGACTTGCTTGATGGCTTACCAGTCGTAACAGCGTTATCGAAATGGGGCACATCTTGGATAAATCTAGGATCACCGAGTTTCGTCGCGATTCTTGATAGATTTTTGAGCAAACGGATAGAAGAGGTGGTAGGCGATTTGTCAATCCTGCGGTCGTTTAGCTGGCGTTGCAGGGACCAGAAGCATAGTCTAGAACTGGCTCGAGAATTCAACCCTGCCGCTTTGTCGTGCCTTCGCAAGTATGGCCTTCCATTTTCGGAATTGCGCAGTCCAACTGACGCTATGGATGCTCAAGTGATCGCTCGAGCGGCTGAGCTTTTGCTGACTTGTCTCGCCTATCAAAAGTCGATTTTGCTGCCTATGTCAGCGCCCGCATCTTTCGAGACGTGCATTCTGACTGCTGGCAGAGACCTTGGGTTCGGCCTATTGGACGAGCCAGACCGTATTGCACATCCCGATCGTCCCCTCCTTAGAGCGTTGCTTTCAACGTCAACAGCAAGAGGTGTGGCGGATCTGCCTACGGATGTCAAGAATTGGTTGACGAACCTTCCGGCAAGCAACCGTACTACAGGTTTGTTCAAGTCGATTATCGAACGCTTTCAGCAGGGCAAGTCGGATCTGCCGTTGTGGCCTCTGGCTAAATTGCATGGAACGCGAGCCAAGGTTTCGGATCGTCTGAACAACCCTGTACGCCCTCTCTCTATTTACAGCATGCACGGTCCCGCATGGGGATGCTTTCTTGAACTTTTGGATGCTTCCGGCAAAGACATGCAAAGAGTTCAAGCGCACATGCGATGCTTCCTACCCTGGGCGGCATCTCGAGGCTTCACCAGCCCCCGTGCGATTTCCGTTTTCGATCTTATCGACCCGTCCAACCCCCAGCGAAAGGATACGTTCAGGGAGTATCTTTTTGAACTCGTACGGAGTGACCAGATCAACGAACAGACGGCGCGGAACTACTGGTATGGTGCATCGTATGCCTTCCGCCTTGTCTATAACGCACTGACTATTAGACCAGATGGAAGACTGAACTTGCCTGACAATCCGTTTGCGTTATTGGAGAATCCATTTGCAAAACGCCGCCCGACGAAGAGCACCAAGCGCCGTTTGCCAAGCTCCATTCACGACGTGATGATAGAGATTTTGCTGGAACCTGATGAGAACGGCGAGCCCACTTATAGATGGGCGAGAACCGTTTGCAATGATTGGATCAGCACAACTTCAGCCGATAACGAGTCGACACACAGAGTGTGGTGCCCATCCCGATGCGCGCTTCTCGCGTTACTCATGATCCTACCGGTTCGCACGAAACAGGCTCGCTGGCTCGACCGAGGCTTGATGGATGCCTGCATCTGGGACGTCGACGCCGCAGCCTACGTTGAGAACCACCACCCCTTGCGGGGATATCTTTACCCCGACGGATCAACGCATATCGAGCGTTACGGGCGCGCCAGTGGGGTACTCCAACAAGTTTCCGACTCGATTCTTGACGGAGTCCAACTGGGCATATTCGTCAACACAAATAAGACACAGATGTGGGATCCCGCTAACCGCCGAGGCTATGAAATACCGTGGCCTTACATCGACCCGGGTCAGGAAACAGACATCACACCGGACGCAGTGGCGTGGTTGAATCGACCATATACGATTATCGCCCAGCAGATCAAATGGATGGACCGGTATTGCCCCAGTCCTGTGCCCGTCAGCTTCGCGGACTCTCCCGATGATAAGAAATCAGTTCAAGTTGAATATCTAGACTTGCTTCCTGCAATTGCGCCCTTGTTCGCTGATCTGACTCAGGTGAATTATCGCGATGACGGAGTTCACACGCCTTACCACCTTCCCGTTGCACGATGGAAAATCGCGAATCTGCTTAATGCCCTATGCGTCGAAACAGAACGACGACTGGCCGCGGAGGGACGTAAGGTCTTCTTAACCAAGGTGGGCAAAGGTGGTGATGCGTATCGCGGGCGGGCCAGCCTTTATGAACTACACGGACTGCGCGTCGCAGGTATCTCGAGACTGGTTGAAATGGGGATTCCGGTGAACGTTATTCAGGAGTTCGTCGCGGGTCATTCTACAGCCGTCATGACCTCGTATTACGATAAAGGCGAACTGGGCCTGTTCAAGGCGAAGCTTCTTGAGTCGTTCAGACAAGCCGGTATCGTCAATGATTGGTCGGCAATCCGCGAGCCAATGTCGCGACATAAATCAATTTGGGTATTTAACCGACATCAGGCTGCTTACCGCGACACCGACCTCCTCGACCAAATCGCGAGTTGGATAACTGTGCCTGGCGGCATCTGCCCTCTGGGTGGTACGGCCTGCGATGTTGGCATGGCACCGCTCGAGGAAAATCCAGACAAGGTTTCCCCTGGCTACACTCGCGTAAAGGGCGGATGCGGGAACTGCCGGTTCTTCAGTACCGGCCCGGCATTTGTCATCCAGCAATCTCAGGCGATGAACGAAATTATGCTCGAACTGCGCGGTCATGGCAGAAGCCGGAAGGCCTTGTACGAGCGGCTTTCTGAACTTGCGTGGACGGATCTGCCGGATCTCGATGCCGGACAGCGCCAGAAATTGACCTTGGATCGCCAACTTCTCAAGGAGCAGATCGCAAGTATCGATCTGCGATGCGAGCCACTGATACTTGAATGGGTTAATCGCTATCGCATGTTCGAGGAGTCACTCACGCGACTCGATGAATGGCGTCAGATAACCGACCGCTCGCAGAACCCGAAGGACGGCAAGTTTCTACTCATCGCCGGTAGCGACCGCGCTGACATTCTGGACGAAGTTGAAGTCAGGCTTGAGCGCTCAGGCGATTTCGCGCTCGTCCGGAACATCCTGGAAGCTGCAGTAATTCAGGGTGGCCTTGAGAAAGCATCGAATCTATCGAAGGAAACTTGCTCACAGTTCATGGATCAAATCCTGCGCGTAGAGGACTGCCGCCATTTGCTGATGGACATCCGAGACGATGCGCTGCGTCACGAGGCCGCCTACCTGATGGCTTGCATGGCCGAACACCTGGTAGGAAACAACAAAGTGCAGGAAGCGCTCGATAATAAGGCCCCGTTGCCCCTCACCCTTCCACAGCACGAAGACTTCCGCCGCTGGATAGCCGCTGTTGTCGACGAAGCGATGAAGGGAAAAAACCGCACAGCTCTTCACGACCAAAACGAAAGCCTTGTAAAGGTCCTTGACGATGAATGTTCTCAATGAATCTGCGGAAGAAATATTCCAGCAATTGATGGAAGAAGTCGGTCCGAAAGCAAAGCCGAACCTTAAGAAAATCAAGGAAGCTTGTGATCTGATCGAAAAGTGTCGTGGCGTGATGAACTACAGTCGGGTTGCCGCTGTAGCGACCGAGCATTTTGGTGGGCCTAAGGAGCAAACGATTCAGAACAATGCTCAGCATAAAACATACATTAGTGCGCGAATCCGTGAGTATCAGACACGTATGCGCACACGAGCACAATCTACCAAATTCCCTGAGGTTACGGGGAGGGACCGGTCCCCATATCCTGCCGAAGGCCTGGATGCCAAAACCAGATTGTGCATTGATTCCTTGCTACAGGATAACCATCGACTAGATACAGAAAACAAAAGGTTGGCGCAACTTCTCGAACAAACGACAGTACACCGTCCCATTTCACTATCCGAAGCTTTCGAACGCGGTCCGACTTCCACGCTCGGCCTCGACATAGCATTGGACTCCACTGGACCAGAAGTACCTGATTCGTTGGTGGAGGCGTTACTTATACTTCTTTCCGGCGAGATTGTGCATTTTGAAGTGCAGCGTCGCGAGCAAGTGATGCGCCTCATTTATGAGCGTGATGGAATCGTACATACGCTGCTTTCACCTGCGCAATGGAAGGAGTCCACAGACTGGCTGGAGTGGGTGCAGGGCGCTGAAAAGACGTAGCCGAATCAACATGCCAACCAGTCACTGCGCCAGCAGGCTGCTGGATTTCTCCTACGGTCAGCCAATTCGATCCGCTTTTGTGTTCGGCAATTTGCGGGTTTGGAAGACCGGCATCCTGCCTGTCTGGAAAATATCTGACGCTTTAAGCCATCGCACGTAGAGCGGATGGATGATTAGTGAAAGTCCCGGCTCGTCGATTGCAGCCCGCCCAGCAGATGCGACATATCGACAAGCCGTTGCGCCACCAGATGCCGCACTTCCCCTTCGCATTGCCACGTGCCGTACACGGCGAGCAGCGATGCGCCGAGCGCTTCCCGCCTCTGCTTCTCCAGCAAGCTCGGCCAGATGATCACGTTGACGTTGCCCGTCTCGTCCTCGATCGTCACGAACAGCACGCCTTTCGCGGTGCCCGGCCGCTGCCGCACAGTGACGATCCCGCAGCCACGCGCGAGCCGCCCGTTGCGATAGTTGCGCAACGTCGACGCGGGCATCAGACGCTGTTCGAGCAATGCCGGGCGCAACAACTCCAGCGGATGCCGGCCGAGCGTCAGTCCCACCGAACGGTAATCGGCGACGATATCCTGCGCCTCCGACGGCGCGCCGAGTTCGGGCGTGTCGTCCTGAACGGCGGCCACCGACAACATGTCCTTGTCGGGTACGGCGGCCACCGAATGCCACAGCGCTTCACGCCGGTTACCCGCCAGCGACGACAACGCATTGGCATCGGCGAGCACGTGCAGATCGCGCCGGTTGAGCTGCGCGCGGCGCGCGAGATCGTGAACGCTCGTAAACTGCCGCACCGCGCGGGCATTTTCGATCCGTTCAGCCGCGCCGTCCTTCATGCCGCGTAACAACGACAGACCGAGGCGCACGGCGGGACGCACGTTGCCGTCCACCGTTTCGAGCGACGAATCCCAGCCGCTGATGGTCACATCGACAGCCAGCACGATCACGCCATGACGCCGCGCGTCCTGCACGAGTTGCGACGGCGAATAGAAACCCATCGGCTGGCTGTTGAGCATCGCGGCGAGAAAGGCCTCGGGCTCGTGGCATTTGAGCCAGCTGCTCGCGTAGACGAGCAGTGCGAAACTCGCCGCATGGCTCTCCGGGAAGCCGTATTCGCCAAAGCCCTTGATCTGCTCGAAGATGCCCTCGGCAAAACTCTGTTCATAGCCGCGCTCCTGCATGCCGTTGACGATACGGTCGTAGTATTTTTCGAGTCCGCCTTTGCGCTTCCACGCGGCCATCGCACGACGCAACTGATCCGCTTCGCCGGGTGTGAAACCTGCCGCGAGAATCGCGACCTGCATCACCTGCTCCTGGAAGATTGGCACGCCGAGCGTGCGACCCAAAGCAGTCTTCAATGCATCACTGGGATAGGTGACCGGCTCAAAGCCCTGCCGTCGACGCAGGTAAGGATGCACTGCCCCGCCCTGAATCGGCCCCGGCCGCACGATCGCCACTTCAATGACAAGATCGTAGAAGATTTTTGGTCGCATACGCGGCAGCATGCTCATCTGCGCGCGGGACTCGATCTGGAACACGCCGACGGTATCGGCGTTCGAGATCATGTCGTAGGTCGCTTTGTCTTCGGCGGGGATGTCCTGCATCTCGAAGCGCTCGCCGCGCTGCTCCGCGACGAGATCCAGCGTGCGGCGGATTGCCGACAGCATGCCGAGTGCGAGCACATCGACCTTCAGCAAGCCGAGCGATTCGAGGTCGTCCTTGTCCCATTCGATCACCGAACGATCGGCCATCGCCGCGTTCTCGACGGGTACGAGCCGTGTGAGTTTGCCGCGGCTGATCACGAAACCGCCCGAGTGCTGCGACAGATGACGCGGAAAGTTGAGCAGTTGCGCCGCGAGCCGCGCCCACGCCTGAATCATCGGTTTCTCGGGATCGAGGCCGGACTCTTCGAAGCGCTTGAGCAGATCGTGACTCGTATCGAACCAGTGATGCGACTTCGCAACGGTATCGACGATCTGCGGATCAATGCCGAGCGCCTTGCCCGTTTCGCGTAACGCACCGCGCGGCCGATACGTCGAGACGGCTGCCGCGATAGCCGCGCGGTCGCGTCCGTACTTGCGGTAGATGTACTGGATGACTTCCTCCCGGCGCTGGTGCTCGAAATCAACGTCTATATCGGGCGGTTCTCCCCGTTCTTTTGAGATAAAGCGTTCGAACAGCATACTGCCACGCGCAGGATCAACCTCCGTGATTCCCAAACAAAAGCAGACAGCCGAATTGGCCGCGGATCCGCGGCCTTGACATAGGATGTGCTGACTGCGCGCATAACGCACGATGTCGTAGACCGTCAGGAAATAAGGCTCATAGCCGAGGTCCGCGATCAGCGCGAGTTCATGCTCGATCTGCTCCTGCACGTTGAACGGAATGCCCGAGGGAAAGCGGTACTGCGCGCCGATGTACGTTTCCTGGCGCAGATACGCAGTCGGCGTGTAGCCTTCCGGCACGAGTTCGTCGGGATATTCATAGCGCAGTTCATCGAGCGAAAACGCGCAGCGCGACAGTACGCTGATCGTTTCGCGCACCGTGTGTTCGGGATAGAGATTCGAGATCCGCAAACGCGAGCGCAAATGCTGTTCGGCGTTCGGCGCAAGTTCGTAGCCGCATTCGTGCACGGGTTTGCCGACGCGGATCGCCGTCATCGTGTCCTGCAATGGCTTGCGCGAACGCACATGCATCACGACGTGACCTAACGCGACGACAGGCACATTCTGCTTCTCCGCGACATACTCGAGCGCGCCGCGATGAATGTCGTCCATCGCACGCTGATGCAGTACGAGGCCAGCCCACGCGCGATCAGGAAAAGTCTCGTCGAGCCATGCGATCTGCGCGTCGAGCACGTCCTCATTCGCCGGAAAATCCGGCACGAGAATCGCGAGACAATCGGGCATGCCGCGCAGATGCGCGTGCTCGCGGTCGGGCCGCGACAGATCGTGCGGTGTGAGGCGATATTCGCCCTTCGGCGCACGCGTGCGTGCGAGCGTAATCAGTTCGGACAGGTTGCCGTAGCCCTCGCGATTCTGCGCAAGCAGAATCAGGCCGAACGCGGGCGTGCCATCGGCATTTCGCAGCCGGAAGTACGAGCCGATCACGAGCGGCAAACCCACTTCCTTTGCCGCGACGTGCGCGCGCACGACGCCCGCGAGCGAGCATTCATCGGTGATCGCGAGCCCTGAATAGCCGAGCTGGAAAGCGCGGCCGGCGAGTTCTTCCGCATGCGACGCGCCATGCAGAAACGTGAAGTTCGAGAAGCAGAACAGCTCGGCGTAGGCCGGCAAGGCGTTGAACGTCGTATCCATCGCGCGTTACCCCGATAGACCGTACAGAAACGGGGGCGATCTCTTGCTCGCGCGATGGTCCTCGCAATACGCATGCGTCTCGCCCGAAAGCACAGCCGTGAGTTTCTCCACCGCCTCCCTGCCCTGTTCCGGCTCAGGCGACCACTTCGGTCGAACCAATTTGAGTTGTGACGTCGGCAACTGGACGGCGGGAAAGACGCGCATGACGGGAAAACAGAACAGGAGTGGGTTGAAGAGGAATCGACAGAGGCTCCATGCGTGTTGGGCCTCGTCGTTTCACAATATCGACTATCAAGCCTTCGGCTGACGGTCGTAGCGCCAGCCGCAAAAGCGCCGGCGATGAATCCTGGGCCGACGCGAGTGGCCGGACCATGATGAAGAGCGTCTCGGATGATTGCGCGGCCAGATGCAAGCGACGCAACGACGACGCCTGCGCGTGCTGCGCCCATAAGATCAGCGCGCCGCAAGTACCGGCGCGCAGAATCTGCTCGGCAGACCAGAAGGCGTCGGCACTTGTTCGAGCCTTGACGTGCAGCAACCTGTCGAGCGAGAGGCCGATGTAACTGAGGCCGAGACCGTCCGGGATATGCGGCGGCTGTACTAGCGCGATCGGACGATCGCCCATAGAACTCAACGCTGGCCGCAACAGGCGCATTTCTCCTACGCCAGGCACCTGAACCAGCAAGTCGACAAGCGCGCCGATGGGCCAGCCGCCGCCGGGCAACTCTGCCGCTAGCGCGGGATAGCCGGTGTCAAGCGTGCGCCGGCCGCCGCGTGCGAGTTGCGAGGCTCGCCATAGCGATGGGTGAATCTCTTCGGCGCGGGTAGCGGCAGGCGACATCGGCGTAGGAAAATACCTGTATATTTATACAGTATCGTACCTTGAAATTGAATCGAATGATCAGTCACCAATAAAACAATCCAATCGCGGATTGAACCGTGTGACCTGGCAGAAAAGTGCGCACTCACGCGCGGTGCGCCCTCGTGCCGACTGGCCGACGCAAGCAAATTCGACCGCATCTGCTATCTAAGCGTGACCACCGAGCGCTGCCCACAGGGTGCGTGGCTAGCACGCGACCAGATATGCAACTGGCTGGCTGATGAAAGGCCTCTATTGCTTCACAAACTTAACAAGTGAACGCCGATACCTCCGCTTCACCGACACGCGATCGCCATTGCTTCCTAGAGACGGCGCTGGCCGACGCCTTTAGTAGGGTGCAGCAAGGAACGGCCGCTAGTACTTCCCAATGCAACGACTCGCGGCCTTGTTTTCTTTCCAGCGTGCCCGCAATCGACAAGCATTCAGGGCCCAATCCGCAAGCAACCGAGGCTACCGGTTGTGTGTTGACGAATCAACACAGCTCATCTCGGGAACCTTCATCAGCATTTCGTGGAGAAACCCGCCCCTTGCGCCCCTGCGTGCATCCCGACGCCGCCATGTTCGAATTTAGTTCACGAGTAATCCAGCTACAGGCCGATGAGGTCGCCGTTCTCCGGAACGTGAACGGATACTACGCTGCGGTGAAGATCAGGTCGATCACGGACCGCTTGCGTGGGGATCATACCAACGACGGGGTGTCTTTTGACTACCAGATTCTGGGCGACGGTAGTCATTCGTTTTCGAATGCATCATCTAATTCTGGCGTAGCTGGCAGCACTCCGATGTTCGTCACCTCAGTAACGGCCGCGATTTGACGTGCCGCTCAGCAGAATCAAGGGAGGCTAGAGATCCAGCTTGCCTTGCTATGCGATCTGGTTGCGGGATACGGGAACGCCAGTGCGCATACTGAACATCAAGTGCGCTCTGCCTTGCGAACGATTAATACTGCGGGGTGGGGTCAGACTTCCATTGAGCACGACGGCCTGGTAACCATCACGGTTACCAAGCCAACTCACGTGAATGAGGTGCCCATTCTTTCGCGACCGCAGATGCCGTCCGTGACAACAAGTCCGTATCCGGTACTCACCTTCGTAACCGATGGTCGCAATTTAGAGCTGGTCCCCAAGCCTAAATTATGTGGCCACATCACGGACACGAGGACACTCCTTAAACCGGGAGACGAAATCAAAATTAAAGTAGATGCCAATGACCCCGTTGGTGGGAAACTGCAGTACCGCTTCCGGACACTCCATAATTCAGTGGATAGTGGCTGCAAGACGAAAACAACTGATCATATCAGTTCCAAACACCACAGATATCCGGGAGATTTGCGACGTCGCAGTTCGCATCCGCAGCGAGCGGAATTACCACGCCCTTGGTGAGTACGATGACCACGTCACCCTCCGTTACGTAGTTCGCCCGTGAGCACAGAGCGGCTGAAGTAAAGTCGCCAACCTGGCAATCGCCCAAATGGATGGTAACGCAGCAAAACATGGCGCTTGTCGAGCCGGCAGGCGCCGCATCCGCGGCCCTTCAGGAGCAGGGATGCCAACTGACCGCAACTGTCGATTTCTTTCGACTGGCCAATCACACACATCACGAAGCCGTCGACAATAGTATCTTTGGGTTTAGCTGACGGCTGCGACAGGTTGCCCGGTCACAGAAATACCGTTCGACAGTAACTCCTCCCAAACGGGTTGCACGGTTGCGTTGCGCTTACCTCATTCCAACGGTTCAGCCATTCCGATTCCCTCCAGGCTGTAAGGAATCGGAATATAGAACGCGCCATAGGGCGAGACCAACATTTAGCGAGATGGAAGACCGTCAATCCAAGTCTGAAGCCTAGACCACGCAAGCGCTCTCTTCGGCGAAAAGTTGTGCATGTGCGCGCATTCCGGAATTTCGAAAAGCGTGATGTCCACACACTTGCGATAAGCAACAGGCTCCTGCCTCAAGTCACGCAGGACATCCCGTTCACCTGCTGACAAGAAAACTGGAACTTTAATCTCAGCAGCTTCACGCGCGACGATCCCTTCCTGGAGGCAGATCTTCGCGAAAGGCGGAAAGGTTCTGGTGGTCCAAAGTGGGAGAGCCGATGGCCTACGCACAGGAAAGCCAACGCTCATGTCTTCCTGAACCAGTGCGGGGGGAACGTCCTCCCAATGGTACGCGAATCGGAGATTCGCCAACTCGTCCACGAATGGACCCGACCACGCTTCCGCCAGTGATTTTGAATCGTCCTCCGACGACGAATGGGGAGCAATCATTCCGTTCGGTGTTGGCACTACGGTGTGTATTGCACTAAACCCGAGCACTGCAACTGCATCGAATGTCGCATACTCGGCCTGCTGTGCGATGAGCTGCATTCCCCCCAGCGAGTGCCCGATACCGACCGACCTTACGACCGCAACAGGTGCAAGGCCGGGAACCAACGTCCCGGCGCGGATGCGTTCGATCGCTTCAGTCACAACGCCATGAACAGCCTTAATCGTCGCGGCGAGCCCGCAACGGTCCGGCTCAAGCGCTGTACTATCACCACCTCCGTACGGGTCGAGAGCGAGAAAAATCACACCGCGGCGGGCATGCCACTCCGCCTGCGTTTCACCGTCGAGCAACGGATGCTGAATATCGTAGTAGTGTCGACTGTATCCGCCACCAGGAAAAGCGAATACGACGGTGGTGCAATCGGCCGTATTAGGAGGTGCCACAACCGTCGCTGCGATTGCAACGTCCCTTTCCTCGCAAACCTGGAGTGTAAGTTCCGCGCGAAGGAGTGAGGATACCGCGTGTGGGGGTGCCAAAACCTCTGTGTTCATCTCTTGAATCCCTAATGTCGAGAATTCTATGACGTGACGCGCGTCAAAAATCGAACGGCGAAGACTGAAATAGTTGGGCGCGTCGCAGTTGTCCTGTCTAGGATAACTGCGACGCGACATGGACCGTTCCGCGGTACTGCGTTACGGGTTCGTGCCCGCCCTCACGGTTAGTCCGGTATGCGCCGCGCCCGGAACGCATAATAGATCTGGATCGCCGAAGAAACGGCGAGCAGTGCAAGGCTGACAACGCGCAGGAACTCTGAGCTGGTGAACCGATCGCTTCCATGGGCCAAAACCCAGCCCGCCAAAGCGGGGCCAGCTGAAATGCCGGCTACGGCGACGATGTAATAGACGCCGTTCATTTGACCGGTTTTATCCAGCTTGGACATCACGCCAAGGATCATCGGATTAATGACCCAATAGGCAAACGCGAACAGCAACACGGAAGTCACGAAAACAGGCAATGACCGCGGAGCGACAAGCTGCATCGTGACTGAAACACACAGAAGAATGAAGAACGAGGTGATGATCGGTGCGGACGATTTACGATCGCCAGCAAACACGGCGGAAGCTGCCCCCAATGCGCTAGCGATTGCAGCCCATCCGATCACTGCAGACATCTGTGCATGGCCAATCGAAGTGGTTTCCCCAAGGACTGAGATGAAAGGCCAGAACGTTCCTACGCCAAGATAGAAGACGCCGAACGTTGTCGCGAGAATAATCTTTTCACCCAGACCCAGTGTCGCCACGTCCCCGATCGAGGTAGCTTTGTTCTTTGTGATTCGCTCGTTACTTTCCGGGATCCAGCCGATCAGTATGAGACCGAGTGGAACCGTACCGGCAAGAATGATGAAGATTGAATTTGCTCCACAAAGCCGGTCGATGAAGGGCATCGCAAAAGCGGCAACCGCTCCGTACAGTTGCGTACTCGTCGAGTACAAGGCTGCCGTCTTCCCCGGGCGGCCAGACAGTGCAATCAGAATTCCGAGACGCCCCAAGCCGAAGCCCGCGCCGAAGCCCGAGAGAGCGCGGAGCGCGTAAAGCACGGTACCGGGATCTTGCTTGAAAGAGATGCTCGCCAGGTTCGCCACCATCATCAAGGCGAGCGCAGCGAACAGATAGGGCCGTCGGCGAAGAGCAAACGGAAACGCCGTCGCCACAATACTTCCTGCGCTAGTGGCGATCATCTCTGTTGCCAGAAGATAACCGGAAGTCGCCTTGTCGAAGCCGACAGCCTGAACGAAGGCCTGAATAATCAGCGGCTTCAGGGAGCCGGCAGCATGTCCAGCAACGCCGATCATCACAATTGCGATGATCGGTAACGCTGCCATGATTCCAGCACGCGACATACCTCTGCCGACGGACGGGCCACCACCTAGGTCCAGATCTTTAGTTGCTGTTGGGTCGCTCATTTCAAACGTCTCCTGATTGTGATCGACTAGTTAAATCGTTGCAATTCCGATTGATCAACGGATCGAAATACTGTATTGCCACGACCTCAATGCAATGCTCGACGGCGCGCATCAATCCCGGGGGCTGGCTCTCGGCGCCATACCTGGGTGTCGATACGAATCGAATATGTGTAGCTATGCCCCATGGATTGCGTAACGTTGATCGCGCGCCGCGAAATCAGTGCCACAATCGGGATATATTCAGTTTGTCTGTTAATGTGTATTCAGTCTGCCTGTATATATTGCATGCGTAAATAGGGAATCTACTTAAGAGGTTGCTGACTCAGGCGGCGATAGACCAAAAAAGAGCTCGCCGCCCTTTACTCCACACCCGGAGCTGTGGGACATCCTCAGCTCGCGATCGCCGAAACGGTTCTTTCATAACGCGTGGTTTGTGCGCGTGGCGCGATGCGTGCCGGCGACGATCAGGCGAAGGCAATGGTCGTCGGGTACTTTCAATCGCCTCCGCCTGTAGCAAAGGTGCGCGAGCGCTCCTCGGTAGACACCACGCGGGCCGGTTAGAACTTGTGGCGGATACCCACCAATGCCGCGACCTGGTTGGCGGTCGAAGACGGTGACAACTGGTTGATGTTGGCGACCGCTGCGTGCTGCGTCGAATCGGTGCCGCTAGCGTGCTGATACACGCAATCGACGTAGAAATCGGTGCGTTTCGATACGAAATAGTCAGCGCCGAGCATCGCCTGGTGATACTTGGCGTCGCTTAGACCATAGCCCTTCGTGTAGTCATACGCGACACCGACCAGAAAGGACGGGGTCACCTGATATTTGAAGTTGACTTCGGCATTGTGGAACTTGCCCGAGCCGCCCTGATAGCCGGCCGGATTCAGACCCGCGCCTGCTTCGGAACCCACGTCCTTGAACTGGGTGTTGGTATAGGTTGCCCCGAAGGTCGCTGCGCCGAATGTGTATGCACCGCCTGCGGCGATCACCTGCTCCGTTTTGGCGGAAGCGAAGCCCGAGATCACCCTACTGCTCCCGAAGTTTGAGGCCGAGGGCGTCGTCGTGGCCGTACGGGAGTTTACGTTGTTACCCCAGAAAGAGTAGTTTGGATCCTGGACAGTCAGGAAGCCAGCGCCCAAACTCAACGGACCATTCGAGTACCCAACGCCGACCGACCAGATCTGGTTGCGGTTAAACTGGCCCGCATTGCCGCCAAGGCTGTACACGCCGCCGAATGTCAAGCCTGCGTAATTGGCGCTCTTGAACTTGATCGCATTGTTCACGCGGTTTGTGTTGTTCAGGTTATCCAGGTCAGCCGGGTGAGCAGCAAAGTACGTGCCCCACTGACTGCCCGCTTCGAACGCTCCCACGTAATCAACCACCGAGTCATACTGTCGCCCCGCCGTCACGGTGCCGTATTGCCCGGAGGACAATCCGACATACACCTGACGGCCGAACATGTCGCCGCCTTGGCCCAGCGCACCCGTGTAGAGGTTAAATCCACTTTCCACAACAAAGATGGCCGACAGTCCGCTGCCCAGATCTTCGGTGCCACGCAGGCCCCAGCGGCTACCCTGCAGGTTGCCGCTGGTCGCGAAGAAATTGTGCTGCCCCCAACGTTGTTCGTATATGCGATTGCGGCGTCAACGACGCCGTAAAGTGTCACGCTGCTTTGTGCGTGCGCTGTTCCCGCGAAAACGCTCAAGGCTGCCAGCGCGACTAGTGACTTTTTCATTGCAAAGATCTCCAGGAGTGGGTTTGGTTTTTGATGCCGAAAGCTTCTCGGCGAGGTGCTGCAATATCGATCCTTCGCATGCCTGTATTGCCGATTCCCGCGACCGCGTTGGGTTCTCGTCAGATATCTGTTTTATATTTACTATGCAGTACTACATGTTTAAAATTGACATATTTGTCAAGACAATCCTCGAAAACGCCTGGTTTTATCGGGATTCGTTACCCGCGCATGCGACGCAAAAGTGAACCGCGCGTCGAGTGATGCACCCGATCGCGATCACGGTTGTCGCCGCCTCCTCTCCATCTAGCATTCGTTGTCTGAAACGTCGCCAAGGCGGGTTGCTCGATCATTCATTCTTTGAGCCATCGGTGATGGTGTGAGCGTCGTGATCGTATTCAGGCAACGCGTGTGGGCGCGTCGGGTTGCGTTATTCCTGGCCAGTTCTCGGCCTCGATGCGGTTGCGAGTATCGGTGGAGCGGTGATGAGACGCGCGCACGGAATCCCCTGGTGGGAAGTTTGGGGGCGACGACGGCGGACTGAATCCCGTTGCTCGCTGCAGGGTCGCTCATCTCAAACGTCTCCTCATCTTTATCTAGAAGTTGAACTCTTTGGATTCAACCCCTTGTGCGTTCGCGACTTCTTGCGATGCAACGCAATGGTCATGCGACGGGACGTCCGGATCAATCGGGCGCCGATACTCATCCGATTGATCCAACTACCCGCTTACGGTTTCACAAGCGGTCTCGGGCCAGAATCGGTCCTATCAGACGTCACCACCCTATTCTTCAGTCTGACTGCCTAATTTGTGATCAGTCTGCCTGTATATTATTGAAACGTATGTAAGGGAATGTACTTAAGCGCCGCACTGCTCGTCGAAGTGTATTCGGACTTGAGCGCAGCCGGATGTGGTATTCCGTTGGGATGGGGACGTCGTTTGACGATTCGCCGCGTCGCGCCACCCCAATACGTCATGAACCCGTTGTTCCGAAGCAGCCCTCTGCACCATCCGTTCTTACACTGCTAATTGGATATCCTGAGCATATCGGGTCGATTCAGCCGAACTCGGTTCCACTTTGTGGAGATTCATGGCGGGCCGTCGAGTGTCCGGCGGAAACACACACCAAGAGCCGTCGTCATGCCTGAAAAAGACAAAGGCGAAAGTGCCCGACGGACGGATGGTTTGAACACACACATATCGCCACGGCTTGCTCCGTGTGTGGCTGAAGTGCGTCACCCTCGCGTAAATTGCAGAGTCGGCGCCTAACCATTTTTCCACCAGCGAACGCAGCGAACTGTCGCGGTAACTCATGTCGACCTCCATACATCGATAATGCTGCTGGCACCGTCGTTCGACTATCCAATCCTTGAACCAACAGAACTGACCGCAAACAGCCGGCTGCCACCGAGACTATGTCGACTGATCGATCAATTGATCAGTCTGCCTGTGCATTATTTTTGATCAGTCTGCCTGTATATTATCAGCCCGTATGTAAGGGAATCTACCTAATTCGCATCGGACGGGCGCGGTTCGCCATACTTGCAACAGACTCAGGTTCCAGTGATGCCGGGATAGGTTTTCCCATCGCGTCAGCGAGCGTGAATGAACATCGATGTGGTCACGGGGTTGGTTATGGGAGCGCACCACGATCAGCTACGGGCCCTTCGCGTTCGGATCCTCACGGGCGCGATGACGAGATACCGTGAATACGGGTTCGACATCAAGAAGCGCACCTCACAAGGGCCATCAGCTAACGTTGGCGCTATCGATCGTTGCAGTGAACGAGACTCATGTCGTGTGCATTCACGAAGCTAATTGTGTTGTTTTGGCCACAGAGTCTCATTTCGAGGAGGAGCGTCTCGCGATCGACATGCTCGCGCCCGCCGCTTCCACCTCGGGAGTCAATGGTTTTCAGTTCGCGCCATGTCCGCAAGAGGGGCATCGACATTCGCGGAGAGAGACGCGCGGGTGAGCCCCCCACGCGCGCTCGAACCGGTGGCGTGAGAAGGCGTTCGCGCCGGAATCGGCACCGGATAGCTGCTCCCCCGGGAGCAGCGCTGGTCGTCCAGGCATTGGATCTCGTCGGACCCGCATGAATCGCGCTCAGACGCGCGCCCCGAATCAAAGCAATCCGCGATTGGAGGAAGCAATCTGACGCGTTGCAGTGTTACGACTTCAACGCTGCTTCAATATCAGCGGTCAACTGGACAGCTGCGTGCTGAGAGATAACCTTCTCGATCAGGACAACGTGAGTCTGCTCATCCGGATCGGTGCATCCATCGCTTGCGATCACCATTTGATAGTCCAGGTCGAACGCCTGCCGGACGGTAGAGAGCACTACGCCGGTCGTCGTGACGCCCGCGAGGACAAGCGTTTCAATACCGTTCGCGCGCAGCAGCCGCTCAAGATCTGTTCCCGTAAATGCGCCAATGCGATGTTTGGCCACGACCGGTTCCAGCTCCAGCGGCGTCAGGTCCTTGTGAATCTCCGTACCACCGCTACCCGGAGTAACGAGTCCACTTTCCTTCAGATAGGTGAAGAGCTTGTTGCCCGGGCTAATCTCTGGATAACCGGGCCGGAAGGCGACAGTGACGTGGATCGTCAGCATGTCGACTGCACGCGAAGCCCGAAGCAGCTTCGATGCATTACCGACCACTTCGGCCGCTGCCGCCGGCGTCAGAAAATTGTCGAGGACGAAGCCCTGAAAATCCATCAGCAGCAACGCAGATGTCTTCGGATCGATGGAGAGCGGTTGAGACATTGAAAATCCTGTTGGTTGGATTGAAGTGAGGCGTCAAGCACGCGCGGAGAAGCCGACCGCTTTCCAGTTGCAGGCTGCACCGGCGAGCAACAGAATGCATGTCCCGAAAAAGACTGCCCTGATGCCCAGCTGTCCGCCGATGAAACCGCCAATCAGCGGCCCGGCGACCTGCCCCGCAAATTGCGAAGACAGCGAATAACCCATGACGGTCCCGACGAAGTGGTCCGGCACATTGTTCCTGATCACAGCAGCAATGCAGGGAAGCAAACCGCCGAGAGCGAGCCCCATAAGAAATCGGAGCGCGACAAGTTGCCACTCGCTGGTCACGAAAGCCTGGGGGATCAGCAGCAGGCCAGCAGCCGTGAGCGCAGTAATGATCACCGTCGAATGCCCGACACGGTCGGCCAGCTTTCCAAGCTGCGAGGCCGAGACGATGCTGCCGAGTGCCGCGGCCGCCATGACGAGGCCCGCCACATAAGTGACACGTGCACTATCGTGAGCGATGGCACTGGCGCCCGACGGGCCATGGACGAGTGTTGCGACATACACGGTGATAATCGGCTCGATCGACATGTTCGCCACCATAAGAAGCAAGCCGGTGGCAAGCATCGTGAGCACAACCCCTTTGTTCGGCAATTCCGACCAGCCTTCCTTGTGGCGTCTATCTGCCGGATCTGAGACACGCGGCGCCTCGCGAACAAGAACAACCGTAGCAACAAAGGCGATGAAGATCAGGACACCAGATGCCCAGAACGTCGCCCGGATCCCGATCAATGAAGGAACGGAGCCTCCCGCCAATGGGCCGAGCAGGTTTCCTGCCATCACGCCCGACGCGAGGATGCCCAGCGCCCACGCTACACGATGCCGCGGCGTCTGAACGGCAACGAGGATCGTAGCCCCCGAGGAATAGCCTCCAGCGATTCCAGCGAGAAATCGCAACGCCACAAACTGCCATATGTTCGTCGACAGCCCCATGAGCGGCATTGTTAAGGCCATACCGAGGCTGGCGCGCACCAACATTGGTTTGCGCCCGTAGCGATCGCCCAGTCGTCCCCAAAGCGGTGCGATCAGACCGGCAGCCAGGAAGTTGGCACCATATGCGATCCCCGCCCACTGCACGATTGATGCGTGACCGGTAACACCGAGCTGTTCTACGTAGATAGGCAGAAACGGCAGGACAAGCGTCATTGCGAAGACGGTTGAGAACGAGCCGAAGAAACAGATAGCGAGATTGCGCCGCCAGTACGCGTGACCTTCAGGATTCATAGTGTCAGGGAAAACCCGGAACTGCATAAGTGATCGATGTTGGTATACTATCTTGGTATACCACATTGGTCAAATAATACAGGCAGACTGAACATCGTCTGCTGAGAACGGGGACTTGAATTTGATGACGCAGACCCAGCTCGTCGAGGATCGGCTTCGACGCATGATCCTCGACATGGATATCGGCCCAGGCGAGCGCACGACAGAACGCTGGCTCGAGGAACAGCTGCAAACCTCGCGGACATCGGTTCGCACGGCACTGTTTCGCCTGGAAGCGGAAGGCCTTGTCAGTCGCAATGGCCGGGCATGGTTCGTTCCGCCGATTGACCTCGAAGAAGTCAGACAGCTGTTTATCTATCGCGAGATTCTCGAGGTGGCAGCAATCCAGATCGGCGGTCTCACCGCAAGTCCCGACGAACTCGCCGAAATGGAAGCCATCCTCGACTCGATCACCGACGATACCGCCCCTGAGCAACGCGCTAGCGCAGCGCACCAGTTTCATCTCAGGATTGGTGGGCTCGCCAGAAATGAATTTGTCAGCCGGGGAATCGCGGATTGCATGACCCGATTGCTTCGAGTTCGCTGGATCGAGATCGATGCCCCGCTTGAGCGTTGGGCGGAACATCGCGCAATGCTCCAGGCCCTTCAAAAGGGACAAATTGAACATGCCATCGAGCTAACGAGAGATCACATCAGTGCGGCACGTGATCGACTGCTGGGCGCACTGGCATCGGGACGGCGGAGCCTGCGCGCGCGTGGCGCGGTCATTTCATAGAGAACCAGTTCGGCGTCATCGTTCCCCTTCCTCCGTCATCGTCATTGAACGGACAGATCGCAGTGTTTGAACACCAAATTGAATCGTAAATGAGCGCTTCGGATGTAAAATCAGTTCGTGCGGATTCATAATTTCGCAGCAGGTAACCCCTGACCACCCCTTGCTGGCGTTTGTGCCCCGCGTGTTACATTGACGGTGTAGAACGCATTGCACATCGATAGCGGTACTTACGACGTAGCGTCCAATCTCAATATGAACGTTGATCGAAATTCCGTTGCGGAACTCGCATCCGTCGCGGAGCTCGCATTTGAGCTTCGCGAAACTTTAGGCCGAGGGGCGAGACTCATCCGGGTCGAGTCTGGTCCGCCGTTATCGCAACTCACTGTCCTCGGCCATCTTCAACGCCAGGGTGCGATGAGCACGAACGACCTCGCGGCAGCCGAGCGTGTTCGTCCGCAGTCGATGTCAATGACAGTCCAGGCGCTGGAGAAGGCAGGCCTGATCGGGCGCAAGCCGCATCCTACCGACGGACGGGCGACTCTCGTTCAGTTGACGCGCAAAGGTGCCAAAACGTTGGACAGCATATTTGCGGCACGGGAAGATTGGCTGACTTCCGTCATCCTTGAACAGTTGAGCGATGACGAACGACAGGAACTGCATCGGGGATTGGCGCTTATCCAGAGAATCATCCACAACCGTGAATAATTCACGGGGGCGATTCCCGCTTAACGGGAATTCGCCCTCGCGCGGGGAAACTGTGACTGTCCCGGCTTCGCCCCGCGCCTCGTAAGGCGACGCCTTCGACTATCGATAATCGGCTTATTCACGCAGCACGATGTTCGGCAGCTGTTATTTCGCGAACGCGAAGCAACCCATGTTGCACTTTCAGCGAGGGTGTTCCGCCCCGCCGACAGGTCGCCCCAGTCAACGACACCCCGCAAACGCTCAGCGCAATAGAGCCAGGATACTCTGAGCGTCGCTGACCTCGAATTTTCCGGGCGCTTCAACATTGAGTGACTTGACCATCCCATTGTCGACCAACATGGCATATCGCTGCGAACGGACGCCCATTCCGCGCCCGGTCAAGTCCAGAACAAGTCCAAGTGCCTGACAGAACTCCGCGTTCCCGTCCGCAATCATCCTCACCTTACCCCCGGTTTGAAGATCGCGTCCCCACGCGTTCATTACAAACGCGTCGTTGACGGAAACACACCAGACCTCGTCGATCCCGGCCGCGGACAATTCCCCTGCCGCGTCGACGTACCCTGGTACGTGTCTGGCGGAGCACGTCGGCGTGAAAGCACCCGGCAATCCGAAGATGACCACGCGCTTACCAGCGACCCGCTCACGCGCCGAAAACTCGCCCGGTGCGGCCACAGCGCAGCCTTCACTCGCGTCTTCCATAAACTCAAATAGACGGACATCGGGCAATGTATCACCCACCTTGATCATGCTCGTTATCCTCTCCACGTAAGTTTCCTAAAATCCCCAAAGGTGTTGTCGTCCGATCTAACGGATGCATCTCGCGCGAATCCCCGGCTACCAGTTGCTCGTTACCGTGTTGGTGTGCAGCATCCGCAAACCGCGGCGCTCCTGTTTACGAGCGTTGATTGAATTTGCGCAGACACCGATGCACGGAATAGGGCCTACCGGTATAGCCTGCAAACGACTCGGGCACCTCAGAAACGTAGACCGCACCTCTGGAGTCAATGGCGATTGCATGCGGCGCGGGAAATTCAACGCCGGAGCGGTCCAGTCGGGCAATAATTGCGCCGTCCGACGAGCGTATCGTCACCCGCCCCGGCATCTCCTGCTCTGCCCGGCCAAGGCGCCAGGACTTGAGGTCAGCAGGACCACGCGGAAGTTCGGTCACGTACACGTTCCCATCGCGATCGAAAGCTACGTCCGTTGGCCGCTGAACATCGTTCCATACGTCCAGCAGATCACCATCGCATGAGAATATCTGGATGCGATCGTTCTCCCGATCACAAACCCAAACGCGCCCCACGGCGTCGACCGTGACGCTGTGTGGAATGACGAAACAACCTTCGCCAGGCCCCGGGCCACCCCACGAACGAACCAACTGTCGATCTGCAGAGAAGCGATGCACCCGACAATTGCGGTATCCGTCGCTGACGAACAGTTCACCGTTGCGCCAAGGCGCAACCTTGGTAGGCCGGTTAAAGGGTGGCCCCCCAACCATTCCATCGTATGCAATCTCTGCGCTCGAAGCTCCCGCGACGTATCCTGTATCGGATGGCACACCGGTGCCGATCGATTCGAGGAGGCGTCCCGACCTGTCGAACACGAAAACCTGATGGCCTCCATCGTCGGCGACATAGACTGTGTCGTCTTCACCGATCGAGATAAGGTGAGGTCGGGGCGAAAAACGGCCACTTCCCCATCGATCCACAACGGTTCCATCAGGGCTCAATACGGTGACAGGATCGTCACCACGACGGAGAACATATACGCGATCCTGTGAATCAACTGCTACACCGGTAACGTCGCGCTCCCACGTATCTTCGCCCCAATTTGCGACCTCCTCGAAGTTCATCGCGAGTCTCACTCAGTCTTTGCACGTACCCAGTGCGGCACCAACGAAGGAGCCTGGTCGGACGCTCCGTCGAGAAGCGCCGATACAGGCTCCTCGTCGATGAACCAGTCGGAAAAATCATACGACTGCCACGCGGCATCGCCGGCATCGAACGAAGAAATCTCGAGCGGATTGCCGCTGGGGTCGGAGAAATAAATCGAAGAGATGAAGCGATGCTGATTGTTCGCACCCTTTCGTTCTGACACTTCAGACACCGGAACACCTTGCGACATCAGGTGCTCGCGGAACCACACGACCTCAGCATGCGAGGCCACGTCGAACGACAGGTGATCCAGCTTCTGCGGTTCCACCGGCCGGCTCCATTGCGCCTTGCTTGCTGCCGGCCAAAGAACAGAACTCACGGGAGCGGGCGGTCGCTCGGTCACCGTGGGTGCCTCGTACAGTGAGAACAACTCGCCATTGCCCATCTCGAAGAATACCTGCCGAACCGTGATATCTACGGCTATGGGGGATGTCTCGGCCTGGTCCTGAGCAGCCGACCCGCTCGAATGATGTGCTGAAGAACGCAGACCCTTTGCAGTAGTGGCGAACCGCTGGGTTCGTACCACGCGCATGCCGAGCACATCCCTGTAAAACCGCACGCCTTCGTTCATGTCGCGGGCAAACATGACAAGATGGTTGATCCCCAGGATCCGTCCAGATGCTGGCCCCGATTCTTGCAGGATCCGACGGTGGCGGGGCAGTTCATCGGTATCTGACGATCCACCTTGTTGAGTCGACATTGCAACCATTATTAGTACTCCTAATATTCATTTGATTTCACCGTCACGACAGTCAGGCCCGCGTGTTTGCCACATGTCGGCGTAGCCAACGCAGAAACGCGAGCAAATCGTGCCAAGCGCGCTATCACCTTGATTCAGATGTCACTTCGCCCGACTACGCATCGAGAACCAGACGAGTCGAGCAAGATCTGGAGACGCACACCATGATTGTCTGCCCTGCTACGCGCTCTTTTTGGCTGAGCACTGAGTCGCGGTGGTCAGGTATTCCCGCGAGAACTCGCGTCTCGCACGACCCGCACACACCCTCCTGGCAGGACGAGTCAATGTCCACGCCGTATTCCTCAGCTAGCTCCAGGATGGAGCGGTCCGGCGGAACGGTTATGACAAGCTTTGACCGCGCGAATTCGACCTCGAACGCACCATTCGCCTCAATAGATCCGTCGTCGCGAGGAGCAAATCGTTCGTAGTGAACTCTGTCGGCCGACCATGAGGCACAGATTTCGTCAATCGAAGAAAGCATCGGCTCGGGGCCACAGCAGTAGAGGACGGCTTCTGGGTCGGCGTCATGGATCAAGGCAGCGAGATCGAGCTGGCCGCTGATTTCGCTCTCGTGAAGCGAGACCTTGTCACCACCGATTGCGCGTACCTCATCGATAAAAGCCATCGACTCGGCCAATCGGCCGCAGTAAACAAGCCGCCAGTCTGCACCCGTAGCCGAAACCTCAGCGATCATCGGAAGAATCGGCGTGATGCCGATTCCGCCCGCGACGAAAAGGTAACGCTTAGCCCGCACAAGCGGGAAATTGTTACGCGGCGCAGATACACGAATCGTATCGCCTTCCGCAAACACTTCATGGATATGAGCTGAGCCGCCGCGCCCATCCTCCGCCCGCCGTACAGCGACCTGCCAGTGACGTCGATCGGCAGTTTGGCCACACAAGGAGTACTGCCGCACATAATCAACGCCATTCGAAGCGAAGTGGACGTCGATATGCGCTCCAGGCTCCCATTTTGGAAGTTGCAACCCATCCTTACGGGCGAAAGTGAGGCGAACGACCCCCGTCGCCACCACATCTTTGCGGGCGATCACAAGTTCGAAGTCGCGTTCAGACATAACCATTCCTTGATAAACAAGCGGGCCACTGCTGTTAAACCGTGCGGCCCGCTTTACCACGAGTTCGCGAGTCGAAGTCGATCTGATCAGATTTCGAGGACGACCGCATCACCTTCGACGGAAATCGGAACCGTCTCGACTCCGGCTTTCAGGCGCTCGAGCTCCTCCGGCGATTCGATCGTCACCGGGTAGCTGCGCACTTTCTGGTTGGACTTGAAAATCGTCCGCCCTGTCTTGATTTCAAACTCCCAATGATGCCAGGGGCAAGACACGATCTCACCATCACGCACCCAGTGCATTTCCGGCATGCCATCCGCCGCCAACTCTGCCGTCGACGTCCCGCGAACATGGCCCTTGCAAAGCGGGCCGCCCATGTGCGGACAGGTGTTCTTCAACGCGTAAAACTCGCCATTGATGTTGAATACGCCGATCCCGCTCTTTACCTTTTCCGGATAGACGATCGTCGAAGAGCCGGGCGGAAGATCGTCGGCTGCACCCACTACATATCGCATTTTCTGTCTCCTGTTTCAGTCCTGGCGGGTCACGAGCTCAGTTCGGCCGATACTCGCGACGCGATACGCGGATAGAACTCCACCGCGTTATCGGCAAAACAACGAGCCCGGTCTTTCTCCGACCACGTGGGGAACACGTCCTCTGCTTTCGCACCATCCCAATAGGGATGGCGGCTGCCGTAGACGACGAGCGAAGAATTGTCACCGCCAATCGTCCCGGTTGCTGCCTTGCTGTGCGGCGAGATTTCGTCGTCCGCCTGAGTCACGAAGCGAACATGGCGGGCCAGGTATGTCGACGGATCATCGCTCACCCACGGCACCTCCATCCGATCGGATTGCCAATCCTTGTCCGTCCGGATTGCCAGCGAACGCGCCGCGTGCACGCTAAGGTCGCCGAACACGACACGAAGCTCCGGTAGGCGCTCGAAGACCCCGGCGATAATGAAGCTGGTCAGTTGCACGATCGACGCCATGGGGCGAAGCGCATGATCTTCCGCAAAGAAGCTCGGGAAACCGACCTGCGACGGCGGCGGTTCGATCAGCGTCGAAAAATCATCGTGGACATAGACGACGAGGCCGCGCTCAGCCGCCGCGCGCCAGATCGGGAAGAAGCGCTGTTCGCCAAAGGTCGCAAGAGAACGCGCCGGCACGACGAGTTGGACGAACCGGTCGTCATCGGCCCAGCGATCAATCTCACGCAGCGCCGTATCGGTATCGTTCATCGCCAGGCGGATCGATCCCAGGAAACGTCCCTCAGATTCCGAAGACTCCAGCCACTTTTTGAAAAGCAGCGTATTTGCGGCGCGCGCAACGGCAGCAGCCTGTTGCGGGTTCGGCCAATATCCGCGCGTCGTCGGGCTCAGCACGGCATAATCGACGTCGGTGCTACGAAGGTAGGCCGCGACGGCTGCAGGGCTCATTGCCTGTTCCGGGGTCACGGACAACTGATCGAAAGGAGAGCGATACTTCTCGCCGAAAAGGGGAGGCAGCTTCAGGAAATTCCAGGGCGAGCCGATTGCTTTATTGAACTCGACGCTTCCCAGGACCGGGTGGATAGCGCAATCGATTTTCATCGTGCACCTCCTGCCAGATCGAAGCGGTCGACCGGCCTTGTTTTCGGCAAGTCGTAAATCACTCGTGCGTTCTCATACATGATTCGGGTCTTCATTTCGGCGTCGAGCGAACGAGGAAGCGCCTTGCTCGGCGGGTCATAATCGTAGTGCGGATAATCGCTCGAGAACATTACCAGTTCGCGGGCATTCGCTTCTTCGTAAAGGGCAGCGATCTTGTGCGGATCCGTATTCTCTTCAATCGGCTGCGTTGCAAAGCGGATGTGATCGCGCACATACTGATGCGGCGTCTTCTTCAGCCCGAGTTCCTGCCCGGTCTTTTTCCAATGGCGCTCAAGTCGATCGATGAACGGCTGATACCACAGGAAACCGCCTTCGATGAACAGCACCTTCATCTCGGGATGCCGATCGAAAACGCCATTGCAAATCCAGCTGGCCAGATGTGCCCCGTATGCCATCGGTGCAATGAGGGAGTGGTACTCGACGAAATATTGCAGAGGCCCCGTCGAGGTCCATCCCAGCGGCTGTGTAGCACCGCCGCGGAAGTGCATGGCAATAGGAAGGTTATGCCGGGCAGCAGCTTCCCAGATCGGGTCATAAATCGGGTGACCGAACGGGCGGGGACCATAATGGCCAATCACCACCTGCCGGAACCCGGGATGTTCGCCCCATTTGTCGATCTCTCGTGCGGCCGCAACCGGATCGTCGATGCCGATGGAGATCGAGCCAACATAGCGATTCTCGGCGTTGTACTTGGACAGCCAGGTGTCAGCCAGCCATGCGTTCACCGCGCTGGCCAGCGCCGTATCGAGTTTCGGATCGACCGTGAATCCGCGAAAGCTCCAGGGCAGCAAAATCGCGTAGTCGGTCGGGTCGTCGACGAACATCTGCTGCCCAACCATGTCCGGATCGGAACCGATGTCGCCGACCTTAGGATAGGCATCCTTACGACCGCCGCCCTCCAACGTTCTGTACGTCGGACGGCTGAACGGCACGCTGGCGATTAGATTTGGAACATCGCGCCAGGGTGCGTCCAAGTAAGGGATAAGTTCTTCGAAATTGCGTGGTTCGACATGGACGTCCGTATCGATCACCTTGATTCCAACGTGATCGAGTTGACTGTCCCGCGCTTCCGGCCGCTCAAGTGTTGCCGTCGTCATAGACTGTCTCCTGACAATGTAGGGTCGCCGTTTTGATGTTTCTTCGCGACGAAGTTTCGTCGTGATATTCAGTCTGCCTGTATATTTTTTCCGTGTCAACACACCACCCGGTAGGTAGAAGCCCGAAGACGCCATGCTCGGGATTGTGGATGGACGATTGGGTCGATTGTTCACGCCGTGTTTATCAATTGCGGAAGGCAGAAACGAAGTCGCGTTATCGAACTTCCGCCCACAGACAGATCCGCGATCTCCCGACCTGTGTGGGCATTGAGGTTTGGCCCGCCTGGATTTGCGTCAACATGCCCTGCCCGCGCCGAACGTAGGTTTTCATCTATGCGTTGAGTAAGTGGATTCCCTTACATACGCGTCACAACTATACAGGCAGACTGATCACCATTATGCAGTTCGCCTGTATATTCCGATGAATCCCGACTTCCCTACTATTCGGTGCACACAGGGAAGGCTGGCAACCCGTGCGTCAGGAGGCCAAGGACGACCCCGCATCCACATACAGACTGTGTCGCCGTAATACGTTTAATGCGGATTAAAAGAGCATTTTTGGGACCAGAGAAAGCGGCGACAGAACGGCGGTTTACTACAACGCCCGGATAGTGCTGCATCCGCTTAACGAAAGCGCGCCCCCGCCACCAGTCAAAGAGGCAAGTTCACAGAGAGACGGTGTCAGTGAGTTGCGGGTTTGATATCTGTACCCTTATTCGCGGCGATCCAGCAGGGCGCGCGGTATCGGTGGTGGCGGAAAAGGCAACAAGCACAGCTGGTGAGCTCAAGCGTCGGCGCTGAGCACATGCAGGTAGGACCGACTGAGCACTTTCGAGCGGTTTGTCCACGCCAGTGTCCATAGGACCGTGCCAGCTGGTCTAGCCTAAGCCCTACAACGGAATCGATTGATCCGGTTTTAAAATACTCAAGTTCAGGAGACGAACGTGCAACGCATCGATGTACATGAGTTGGTCGACGAGGCCCGCTTCAATGGTTTTCATGCCAAGATACTGATCTGGTGTCTGTTGATCACAGCCATCGACGGCTATGACCTCACTGTCACAGGCATCGCGCTGCCTTCAATCATGCAACAGATGGGCGTGAGCGCCGTGACAGCGGGCTTCATGACGAGCTCCGCCTTGTTTGGCATGATGTTCGGGTCAATGTTCCTCGGCGCCCTGTCTGACAAGATTGGCCGTCGCTGGACGCTCTCTATCTGCGTTTTCCTGTTCAGCGTCTTCACGGCAGCAGCAGGTTTCACCAGCGAGCCCGTCAGCTTCAGCATACTGCGCTTTATCGCTGGACTAGGACTCGGAGGTGCAATGCCAAACGTCATTGCACAGATGAGTGAATATTCGCCGAAGAAGATCCGCAGTTTCGTGACGGCCATGATGTATTCGGGCTATGGGCTTGGCGCCATTTCGGCAGCCGCTCTGGGCAAACTTCTCCTCGTCGACTACGGCTGGCAGGCGGTTTTCTTTGCGGCCGCTCCGCCGCTGGTGCTGATTCCATTCATTATGAAGTCGATGCCTGATTCGTTGCCGTACCTGCTCGCGCGCCGGGCTGATAACCAATTACGTGCGATAGTCAGCCGCCTTCAGCCGGGTCTTCAGTTCCAAGATCGTCTGGAGTTTCGCGCACCCACCGGCGTGCGCACCGCGGGCGCGCCCCTCGCACGGCTGTTCCAGGACGGCCGCGGCATGAGTACTCTCCTATTTTGGCTCGCTATGTTCACCGCGCTGTTTATGATCTACGCTCTTATTACTTGGCTAACCAAGCTTATGGCAATGAGTGGCTATAGTCTCGGTTCAGCGCTGAATTTTGTCATCGCAATGAACGTTGGCACGATCATTGGTGCCATCGGCGGCGGCTGGTTTGCCGACAGACTGAACATCAAGTGGGTGCTAGTGACGATGTATGCGCTGGGCGGCATGTTTCTGTGCCTGATGACGGTGACGACGTCGGCCACACTACTGTTCGTGATTATGGGTGCCGTCGGTGTTTGCACCGCTGGGGCGCAGATTGTCGCGTATGTATATTGTGGACTCTTCTATCCGACGGCGATCCGCTCCACCGGCGCCGGCATGGCGATGGGCATTGGGCGCTTAGGTGCGATAGTGTCGCCGCCGCTCATTGGAATGATGGTTGCGCTAAAGTTGTCGCTACAACAGAATTTCCTGATGATCGCCGCCCTCTGCGTCGCCGCCGCATTCATGTTTGCACTCACAGATAATCGTCGATTTGCGTCTTTGCATTCTGAGGATACAGCCCCCGAGGCAACCGTCTGAATACAGGCACTAGCACGCTCGACAGCGAACAGCCGATTATGCACCCGGATGCTCCGGGTAAATGAGCGACGTGTTCTGATGGCGACGCTGGCCACGTCCTCGAATCGCATGTAAATCGCCAGCTGTATGTCGCCGCTTGTCGCCGTCGGTGGGATAGAACATGACGATTCGGCGTTAGCCCGCGGATACGATGGGTAGATCAAGCCACGGAGGAGTGTCGTGTATGGATACCAATAAGCCGCAGTCGACAGTGTCGAGCGTCAAGTCTTCCCTACTGGCGGCAGCTCATTGTGTTGAGCGGCAAGAAGCGTCCGGACTCAGGCGATTTCATACAAGCTGACGCAGCGCTGCGACGGGCCCGCAATTCACGTTATATCTGCATGGTCTGGCGAATCTGCCTATAAAGCCCCATGGAGCACGCAGCTTCGTCGACCATCCTTCTCGCAACATTACCCAAGAATTCACGATGATCGATTTACTAGCTGTGCACGAAAAACTTGAACCCATTAATCCAGCATCGACGGCGCTGGTGCTACTAGACCTCCAGAAGGTCTGTATCGAGCAGTGGGTACCCGAGGAAAATAGGATAACGTTGCTAAAGAACGTCTCTAACCTTCTAGCGTGGGCGCGCAAACTACAACTATCTGTGATTCACGTGAAGGTTGCCTTCCGAGAAGGTTACCCGGAGATTAGCTCATCGAACAAGCTGTTCTCCGAACTCGCGGCTAGTGATCTATTTCTCCCCTCAAGCCCGGGGTGCGATTTCCACGAAGCTGTCAAGCCAAACTGTGGCGAACCTACGGTAGAGAAGCATCGTGTTGGCGCGTTCACCGGCACTGATCTCGACATGATCTTGCGATCGAGAGGCATTCGAACAATCATTTTTGGTGGAATTACGACAACCGGGGCGCTGCTTTCGGCAGTTCGGCAGGCGTTTGATCTCGACTATAAACTAATCGTTCCAGGCGATTGTTGTGTTGATCCAGACAATGAACTGCATGAGATTGTCCTCAACAGAATCGTCGCAGTTCATGCCACCGTAACAACCGCGAATCGTCTAACGGCCGATTCAATTACCTGAGGGCACTGGTTGCTGAAGTTTTATCGCCTCTGAGGGTCGGTCGGATGCAGCGTCGCTCGACGGCTGGTCCCTCGGGAAGCCGGCCCCTCGCCTGCTGAATCGTCTTGGGGTCAACCCCGGCACCCAAACTCTCACGGCATAATCCACTGCAACGCGTGCGAAGTCGCCGCTCCCGACATCACTCCCATCCGGCCACCGGTTATACGCGTCACTTTCAATTCATTGCAAAACCCACGCCCCAAAAAAAGTGCCTTGGCCCAGACGTCAAATCTTCGGACCAAGGCAAAGCCCTCATAACAACCGGCTACAACTTGAACAGCGGTTCGACTTCCGCATCGACAACTATATTCCACCAATGCAGAGGTACTTTGTTTCGAGGTACTCGTCCAGCCCATAATACGCGCCTTCCCTGCCCAAGCCGGACTGCTTGATGCCACCAAACGGCGCTACCTCATTGGATATCAATCCGGTATTAATGCCGACCATGCCATATTCCAGAGATTCCGCTACGCGCCAGATGCGGCCGATGTCCCGGCTGTAGAAGTACGCCGCCAGGCCGAACTCCGTATCGTTTGCGAAATGCACCACTTCTTCGTCGTTACGAAAGCGGAACACGGGTGCGACAGGACCAAATGTTTCCTCGCGGGCGACTTTCATCTCTTGCGTCACATCTGCAATGACAGTCGGCTCGAAGAATCCGTGGCCGAGCGCATGGCGCTTCCCACCCGTCACGATCCGACCACCACGTGATACAGCGTCGCTGATGTGAGACTCCACTTTTTGCACCGCATCTTCATTTATGAGTGGACCTTGTGTGATGCCGCACTGCGTACCCAACCCCACTTTCAACTTCGCGACTGCGTCCGCGAGTTTCTCGACAAACTCGTCGTAGACCTTGCTGTGGACGTAGAAGCGATTCGTGCATACGCATGTCTGGCCCGCATTGCGATACTTTGATGCGATTGCACCGGCCACCGCTTCGTCGAGGTCCGCATCATCGAACACGATAAACGGAGCGTTCCCACCCAATTCGAGTGAGACCTTCTTGATGGTGGGTGAACACTGGGCCATCAGCGCCGAACCCACCCGAGTGGATCCAGTAAAAGAGAGCTTGCGAACACCCGGATTGGCTGTCATTTCGCTGCCGATCTGTTGCGGCACGCCTGTAATCACCTGGAAGACGCCGGGAGGCACACCCGCGCGCTCGGCAAGTACAGCGAGCGCCAAAGCGGTGAGCGGTGTCGCTTCTGCGGGCTTGACGATTATCGGGCAACCCGCTGCGAGCGCTGGACCAGCTTTGCGGGTGATCATCGCCGCGGGAAAGTTCCAAGGTGTAATCGCTGCACAGACTCCGATGGGTTCCTTGACGACCACGATACGCCGGTCATTGGCAACTGTGGGAATCACATCGCCATAGGCGCGTTTTGCCTCTTCTCCAAACCACTCAATAAACGAAGCAGCGTACTGGATTTCGCCCTTTGCCTCGCCCAACGGTTTGCCCTGCTCAGTGGTGAGTATCAAGGCGAGATCATCCTGATTTTCGAGTATCAGGTCATACCAAGACCGCAGAATTGCCGCGCGCGTCTTCGCAGTCAGGCTACGCCACGCGGGCCAAGCGGCCTTGGCATGTTCGATTGCTCGACGCGTCTCTGCCGCCCCCATGCGTGGCACGTGCGCAATGACGTCGCCCGTAGCGGGGTTCACGACAGGGAATGTCTCGCCGCTATCGGCGTTATCCCATCCTCCATTCAAATAGCACTGGTCGCGAAACAACGACGGTGCGCGAAGGTTTTGCATGCTCATCTGATGACCTCGGAGTCTATATGCCAGCGTGGGCCACCTCCCCGACCGTTCACCCTTCTTGTGGACAACGGCACAGGCAAGCCGGTTACCCAGCAGTCTGCATTGAAGAAAAAAAGGCGCCGCGGTCACGCGGCGCAAAAAAGGCACAGCTCCGGCGCAGAGCCGACCTTGGAGATACCCGAACGCGAAGTTCCGTTGCTTGTCGCGCCCTCTCAGTTTTCCGTAAGTGCTCTGGACTCGGGCAACAGATCCCTCTGCCTCGTATCCGATCGTTTGAACCGTGGATGCCGGGCCACGTACCGTTCGAGAAAGGTCAAGAGATCGGCCGACGTTGGCCGTGTGCCCCATTCACTGGCAGCATTGACCGTCGCTAACGCCATCCACGAATCGGGCGGACTGATGGCTTCGACAATGGACAATCCGTCGCTCACGATCAATTGACCGGTTGACGGTTGAAATTGCGCCGACACCTGTCGGGAGTCGACGCACATTTCCGCAAGTACATTTGAAGCCCTCATCCCATCCTCCTTCGAAGATCTGTGCCCCCGCATCACAAGGCGAGACGTTGGGGCCGCGCGCTTCACCAATCAGCCTACCCCTAGCGACCCGGACAACCGTACATCGCGCCACGCAATCCTGAAGAAGAATGTACGGACGAACCGCACCCGTGATACCGGACTCAAGCGTCCATCACCAGTTGCCAGAGCAACGCCACGTTCAACATCACAATGATCCCTGCGCACAACCATGCCAGCGCATGCGGTATCCGTTTGACGCGGAAGCGACCCATGAGGCCAGCATCCGATGCAAAGCGCACGAGGGGAATCACGGCAAGCGGCAACTGCACGCTCAAAACCACCTGGCTGGCGACCAACAGCTGGTTTGATCCATGTTCGCCAAACGCGCCCACCGCAAGTAACGCGGGCCCAATCGCAAGAGTGCGGGTCAGGAGCGCTCGAACCCAACGCGCACTTTTCAACCTGAGGAAGCCCTCCATTACCGCCTGCCCTGCGAGCGTGCCTGTGACGGTCGCGTTCAGTCCACAGGCGAGCAGGGCTGCTGCGAAGAGTACACTTGCCCAGTCGCTGCCGACGAGCGGGCTGATCAGGCGATGAGCATCGGCGAGATCGCTGACATCGTAATGTCCGTTTGCATGGAATACCGCCGCCGCGACAATCAGCAACGATGCGTTCACGCAGAAAGCAAGGCCGAGGGATGCGAACGTATCAATATTTACGCCCTTCAAGACCTGCACCACGGACTGATCATTGCCATTGCTACCTTTGTTGTAATCCTTCACAAGGGCGGAGTGCAGATACAGGTTGTGCGGCATCACAGTGGCACCCAGGATTCCGGCTGCGAACCAGACCATGCCAGCGTCGCGTAACAGCGCAGGCGTCGGCGCGAGCCCCGTGAGTGCGCCACGCCATGACGGATTGGCAAGGGCGAGTTCGATAACGAAGCAAAGACCTACAAACAATATGAGCGTGGTAATAACGATCTGCAGCGGCGAGCGACCGCGACTCTGCAAGGCGAGCATCGCAAACGTGCCGATCGCGGACATCAACACACCAACTGTTAGGGAGACGCCGAGCAGGAGTTGTAACGCCACCGCGCTGCCCACTACCTCAGCGACATCACAAGCGATGATTGCAATCTCGCAGGTAATCCAGAGAAATATCGTAGTGCGACGGCTGTAACGTTCACGGCACAACTGGGCGAGATCACGTCCAGTAACGACACCGACCCTTGACGCAACCCATTGCAGCAGTAGTCCCATCAGGCTGGCCACCAGCACGACACTCAGCAATTGATAGCCGTACTTGGCCCCGCTGCCAAGTGCGGTCGCCCAGTTGCCCGGGTCCATATATCCCACCGCCACCATCGCACCAGCGCCCACAAACGAGACCCATCGTCCACGGCCGCGTGGCGACGCGTCCGGCGGTTTCGCCCCCCCAAACGATTGCCATCGTTGCGCGCAGAGTGACCGGATGAAGGACACTCCGCAGCCTCGGTCTCAACGCAGCCACGAGAATCGACCGCAACGCAGGTGACATCGCGATACAAACTCTCTTCACCCCACCAGCCCGTCACGAGCGGAAAATTCATCGCCATTGTCACTCCGTTGTTGCAAATAACCAGCACCCGCCCGCTTGTTGCGCGCTGGCGGTTATGCCATCACCGCTCCCCGCCCCGATGAAAATCCGTTCTCTACACTCGAGGTTTCTGGTGACTGCGCGACCTTTGTTCAAACTTCCATTATTAATATTAAATAACACTCCTAACTTTCCTCTCCCCTCTTGATCTTCGGTTTCAACTATTTACTAGGCTCTTCGTATCGTCAGCTTCTCAGTCCGCGCGCGTGATTTTTCGATTTGTCGCCTGAACCTGCTTGATACCGACAGAAACGATCGATCTGCAAGGCCACAACGGCAGCATCACGATTTCACATATATTCAGTCTGCCTGTATAGTTTTATGGTGTCAACCAGGTAAGGCTCGGATGAACCCTAATCGTTGCTGTGATATGGCCCCGAACGATCCCAAGCCTCACCCAAGGCCTAATGCTTCAGCGTTCTGAGAAAACCCTGCAAGGCGAGACGAACTCCGAACGACCGACTGCAGCAAAGGGACCGTGATCACCGAATGGCACTGACTGAGGCCAAAGGATTCACTCTGTGTTGAAGAGCAAAATTTCCCACCACATCGGAATGTCGTGCTCGCCGCTGGCTGGCGCATGCGTGCACCGGGAGCAGTGACGGCACACTGCTGCCCGGGCACTGCAGATTGACGCTGGAAATTTGCGCCGCACAGCGGGAGAGGCGTCAGGCGGGTAACGTGAAGCCCGAGACTGCCTCGCGAAGCGCCCCAGCCTGGTCCCTTAGTGATTGCGCCGCAGCAGCGGCTTCCTCGACGAGCGCGGCATTTTGCTGGGTCACTTTGTCCATTTCTCCGACAGCGCGGTTGACCTGCTCAATCCCGGCGCTTTGCTCGTGCGACGCATGGCTTATCTCCTCGAGAATCTCACTCACCCGTCGCACGGATCGCACAATCTCGCCCATCGTTTCGCCCGCGGTGCCAACGAGTATCGCGCCTTGGTCGACCGTAGTTGTCGAAGACTCGATAAGCGCCTTGATTTCCTTGGCGGCCGTTGCTGAGCGTTGGGCGAGGCTCCTCACCTCAGAGGCGACAACGGCAAACCCGCGGCCTTGCTCTCCGGCACGTGCCGCTTCCACGGCCGCATTGAGGGCAAGAATATTGGTCTGGAAAGCAATTCCGTCAATCACGCCGATGATGTCACCGATCTTCTGTGAACTGGAAGTGATTTGACCCATAGTGTGTACGACGTCATCGACAACAATGCTGCCACGCGTTGCAACATCTGCAGCCTGCCCCGCGAGCTTCGCAGCTTGTGCCGCGCTGTCGGCGTTCGACCTCACGTTTGCCGTCATCTGGTCCATGCTCGAGGCGGTCTCGACAAGCGCGGCGGCCTGCTGCTCCGTGCGTTGTGATAGATCCATGTTCCCCGCGGCGATCTCGTTTGCGCCAATGTTAATGTTCTCGGCACCCGCACTTATGCGGGAGACAGCATCTGTGAGACCTGATTGCATTGTCGCAAGCGCGTGCATCAGGCTCCCGTTCTTGTTCCCGTCCAGCGACACCTTGACCGTCAGATCCCCTCGCGAGATACGATTCGCTGCTTCGATCGCTACTTCAAGGTCTCCGCCAAGTCCGCGCCGTACGCTGCGAACCACCACGAACATCACCACGCTAGCGATGAAGCCGAGCGCGCCCGTGACGATGGTCCAGTCGATGAGCGCGCTGACAAATTCTGCGTTGACATCGTCCATGTACATACCGGTAACGATGATCATGTCCCACGGCGCAAATCGCCACGCGTACGAGGTCTTTTCCACCGGCGTATCACGGGCGCCTCCGGGTCTGTACCAAACGTAGTTGACGAAACCGCCTCCCTCCTGACCGCTGACTTTCACAAGATCCTGAAAGATATGCTTGCCATTGGGGTCGGCGAAACCTGACTGATCCTTGCCGACCAGATCGGGGGCGAACGGATGCATAAGCATGACGGGTCGCGAATCGTTTACCGCAAGGTAGCCGTCTTTGCCATACCGTAAGATGGAAAGCGCCTCGAGTGTTCTTTTCTTCGCCTCCTCTTCGCTCATGACATTTTGCTGGGCAAGCGCGAAATAGTGCTTCACGACACTTGCGCCCTCCTGGACAAGCCCGATCAACTGATCGCGGCGGTCCTTTATTAGCGAGGCGTGGTATTGCCACATGCCCGCGACGGCGATCAGGACCAATCCTATCCACAGCACAGCTATCATCGAGCTGAGTTTCTGGTTCAAAGTCATCTTGAGCATAGTGAGGCCCCGTTCTTCACCCTTTTTGTTCACGCTATAGACAATCACGTAGTTTGCGATTGCCATTTTCATCAGATCAACGTCAAGTCGCCAGTTAGATAAAGATCCTGCGCAAAGATATTCTCAAATCGCGCGGTGGCCGTCTGTTCGCAATGAACTTCTTCTCTCGAAATCGACATCCCGACCAGCTTCTGTCATAGTCGATGAACACACACTCCCGCGCGGTCCTAGTTCCTGCTTTTCTATATTTGCTTCGTAGTCCTATGTGTATCGGCTGCCACTTGATTCCGCACATCAGCCATCATTGGGAGTTTCTTTTTCTGTCCGCCCCGTCCTGGCTACCTCGCAACGAACAGCGCTGACAACCATACATCTGTCTTTGATTGGTAGTCTTCGCGATACCCCTGCCGCTAGACGACATCCGTGACAGCATTCGCGCCCAGATGCGAATCTGCTACCACTGTCGGCCCGCCGCGCACGCAAAGATCCGTACCTGATTGAAGATCAGTACGCTACGTGCACTGCGGTCCTAACTCAGATCACATTCATTTTGTCGACTTGATCTTGCCGACGTATCGATCTCCCTCGCGGACGATATCCAAACCAGCCCCAAAAGGCTTCGAGAGTTCGTTCAGCCTTGTGAGAATGCGGGCGCCATCTTCGATAGAGGCGAGTTGCGGACATCCGCGCCGGCTTCGCGGGACATCGCGGCCGAGCGTGATGGGATGAAGTTCGCTGTCGGATAGAACGCCGTTTTCGTAGGTAAAGCGTGCTACCACCGATTCCCAGAACAGCGGCTGCTTTCCATATCCGGTGACCACATCGAACAGATCTGCCGGCGTGGACGTCAACGGCATTCCCTGCTGCTCGTAGACTTCGAGCGGGAAAGACGAAAACGTCTCCACATTAAAAATGAAATTGCCGAGCGAATAACAGATCGGCCGCCCCGCGTAAAGCTCGACGCCGCGCAGCATGTGCGGCCCGTGCGCAAAGACCCCGTGGGCGCCGGCGTCGATCAGTTGGTGAGCGAGGGGCTGCAAAAATTCTGCAGGGACCTCGGTGTTCCAGCGTCCCTGAATCCCTTCGTGGCAGTGAAGTCCGACAAAAACGAGGTCAGCCTGGCGAGATGCTTCTTTCACGGAGGCGACGATTGCTTCAACGTCACGTTCCAGAACGTCGGTCTGAACGCGCGAGTTGTCGCTCGGTGCGAAATTGACACCCTCGACCGCGAAGCCACCTGGCGGCGGCGGGTCATAGATGTTCTTGTCCGGATAAGGGAAGTGAATTCCGGGGGCGGTCGTTCCCGTCGCCGAGACATTGACGCCCGCTTCCGCGAGGATCTCACGCAGTTCGTCGAACCGCTCCTTCCTGATGTAGTGGGTCTTTTGCACGCGAACCGGGGCTGTACCAGGGCGGCCTACGTCGCCAACGCTTGGATCTGCGGCGAGGCAGAGTCGAGCGTTGCTGGATCCAGCGGCTATATATGCGACGCGGGCACCTGGTGCGCTGAAATAGCGGGGAGCGCGCGCCTCCTGCAGAGTTCGGCCGACCCCGGCATACGTCAGACCACGCGCCTCCAGCGCCTCCATCGAAGCCACCAACCCCGATACACCGTAATCGGTTGCGTGATTGTGCCCCATCCCGTAGATGTCGACGCCAAGCCACTCAAACTCTGACAGGAGTTCGGGCTCGACGCCACAGGGTATCCCGTGCATGGTGGGCGAGGCCATGCGACCTCGCCCAGGGAACACCATCTCGACATTGGTAATAGTTACGTCCGTCTTCCGAAGCATCTCAACGAGAGCGAGGAAGTCAGCATCTGGATTGGGCGAGATACGCTGCGTGAGCATGGCATCGCCCGTGGCAAGGACGCTAACTTTAGACACGACAAATCCTCCATTTGTAACTAGTGAAATGCATGGCTTGAGCTGATCTCCATTCTCGACACGTCCCAACTGCATGGCCACGGCACGATGGTCAGCGATGACCCGCGTTTGACCGCGATCGACGCCTTCGTGCCCGCGCATTTCCGGTGACGGATCTACGCGACAAACGTCGCTCCGAGCCAGGCTGACGGCTCGGACATACGCACAATCGGTTGCAGCCTTCGTGTCAGGCGGATGGGATCCCGTGCAGCGCAAGGACAAGCATGCCCGCCAGGACGATGCCCACGCCGATTGCGACTCGGATAGGGTGGAGAATTGCGGTCCCCGCCATGATGATCAGCCTCACTGATGACTATATGCTCAGTCTGCCTGTATATTTTCGCGGCGTATGTAAGGGCATTTACCTATCCAGTACCGCCCTCTTGTCGTCGACACCTTCGGCGGCTGGGAATCTCAACAGCCAAGTAATTATTACCGAATTGGCATAGAGCGGCTGGGCGTGTACGAAGCTTTACGCACCTCGAGACCGCCGTCTCGAGGCGCGACGGATACGCTCAAAGTTCAATCACTACCCGGTCGACGGTCCGAGGACGGCGCACGGCGAGGTTCGGTGCCGTGGTCAAGAGCTGTCGACGTTCATTAATGCCACTAGTCGTGTTTACTGACGCGCTAACGCGTTCATTAATTCTCCTAACGCGTGGGGACGTCGCTCTCCGCCTTGCCGGGCGTGAGTTTCAACGGCTTTCTCCGCCAGCAGCATTTCTGAACATGATTAGCAGTATCTAAGAATCCTGCCGCCTGTCAGAGTCCAGTTCGATTGGAAAGAATTTCTTTTGTTGATGTCCACGGAGAATTGACCCACCGGATCAGTTTCACATCGGCGCTAACATCTAGGGCCGGGATCGATTTGCAGACGGCGAAGCGGCAAGGGAGCCGCAAACGAATGATCGCGTCACCGGATGCGACTCAATGAAGGTGAAAACCAACTTCTCGGTAAACGCGGGCGCCGTAACCCGAGTGTGGGTGGCCCGGACGAGGCGTTCAGTGAAGTTTCGGGCACCGCGAGTCAATCCCGACTCGTGCTCGAGATCCTGAGTGATCAAATCGCTCGGTCACTCGCGCAAGCAATTGACACATGCCTCTCAGCGCTTTGCATCAGATCGCAATTCGCGATCGAGCGACAGCCTGCGTGAGATCCGCCTGCTGTTGTCCCATCAATCGGTTAGCCTGCTCGGAAATTGCAGCTGGATAACTTCCATTGGTGATCCGATCTGCAAGCCACGCGTATTCGTAGCTCAACGACGATCCTCGTATGCGAGCGGCCATAGAATGCGCATCAACTATAAGACTGAAGCCTTCAAGACTGTTAAACGGACTGTCTTCAACATAAACCGAGATAAATTTCTTCAGTCCTTCTTCAGTCACGCAAACTCCGGATACGATCTCGTAGGTTTCCCTATAAGCAAAGTTCAATTGAGCAAATCGGTACAGAATGGCATGCATCCGAGCCTCTCGGACCAAGTCTCCTTTCGAGGCTGCTTCCCGGACACGATGCGACCATATCTCCAAGGCGCTATCTACAGCTTGGCTATCGGGCACCAACTGCTTCTCTGGTGGCAATAGCATTTCAGGCCGTATGATCCACTTCCCCTGTTCCGCAGTAGCTTCTAGCAACACAGGCTCGGCGACAGATAGTGGCGCGCTCGTAGCGATCTGATTCAGGCACTTTATGCGATCTTCGAGGGCCGCTCGTTCCATCAGCCGCGAAATTACCTTCCCGAACAATTCAGCGAGCCCTTCGGTTAGCGCGTTCTGCGTTTGAATAGTCGACGCCGCATCAATCAATCTGCGAATGCTGCCACACGCATCGGGGAATTGACACGATGGCGTGTAGTTGAAGATCCATTCAAGTAAGAATGAAACATCGCTTGCATCGCAGTTCGCCAAGGCCTCGCGGAGTGATTCCGCAGTTTCAAGATAGCCGTGAATGGTAGTTGCTTCGGGAACGCTCTCCAACGACGCCATCCGAAAGTAGCGCGCGAGTCGATCCGGATCAACCAAACGAAGTTCATCTTCGGGAACCTTCTCTTTCTTATCAGCGGTGACCGCGAACAGGAAAGCGCACGCCCTCCGTGCAACATCCCGTTCGGCCTCGTCGGCTGGCAGATGCTTCTCCCACGGATGCTCGAACTCATGCCTCGTCGAATCGGACCAATTCGACCAGTCGTTCACCCCTACAATGACCGCTTCACTTTCGGCGTCTCCCCTAAACGACTGCCCTATAAAGTCGGTGGGGTTGCGATGTACATGATCGCGAACGTCTGGGAATCGCTGGGATAGTGCTTCGAAGACGATCACGTCAACCGCGTTCACTTCGCCCCGCGTTGCTGGTAGACTCAGCAGCAGTCGATTCATCAGACGCACTACGTCACGAGGGTGACGCACGATATGTGTAACGGCTTCGATGCCCGACCGATAGATCGCTTCCTCGTATCCGCGTAGTACGATATCGGCGCTCTTAAGCAGCTCCTGCAGCTTTGCATCAAGGAAACTACGAAGTTGATTTTGAAACAGCGGCGTGATTGGATAAGCTACCTGAACGATCTTTTCCAGATATGATTGTCCTCTCGCAAGGTTGCCACTACCTAATGCACTCGCCACGACTTCCCGATCATATGCCAAAAGATAAGTCGTTCTAGGAAAATCGGCAACGGCTTTTATCGTCTGCACTATCTGTCGAATTTCGTCTTCTGGTAACCGATCTACATCATCGACCACCACGACAATAGTACGATCGAGGCTTTGAAGGGCCTTCACCACCTCCGCTTTCTTTCTGGCCAGATCTAAATTCGGAAGCACCTTTTCGACATCTTCCAGTGCTTTCTTGGCGGCTTCGGTGCCATCAGCAATTTTCTCCGCAGCCTCTGCTGCATCCTGTGCAATATTCCCCACAAACCCGACGCCCGGCAGGTACCTCAAATATTTAAGATACTTTATAAGTCCGATGTAGTTCAGAAGCTTCTCGCCCACTTTTAGCTTTTCTTCTTGTGCGCCTAGCGCGACATGAAGTGCTGCTGCGATCTGCGTGACCAGTGCTTCAACCATTGCACCGCTGTTGCTCACAATCCACGGATTAAAATCGACAATAATCGGCTTGGTCTCGTCGGTAGTCTGACTTTCCAGGTGTCTTTTTATAAAACCTATAACGGTGCTCTTGCCTGTGCCCCAACCACCTTCAATTCCGATCACAAGACCGTCATCTGAGCGGACTGACAGAATCGAACGCGCAAGCGATTTTGCAAAATTACTGCGCCCGAGGGCATCAGTCTCTGCTGGCCGATCAGAAATGTGCATGATGAGAATCCGTGAATTGTCTGGCAGTTGATAGGAGGAGTTCGAGACGCGCAATCATTTCGCTCGAGTAGGTGCCGTGGCTGGTCAAATTTTCGACTACTCTCGATTCCCCTAGTCTCGCAACGCCTGTTTCGCAGCGCGGATATCTTCCTGCTCCGCATCCCGCATCCAACCGTCTGCGACCCGTCTTAACATCGCAGCTGTACGAGGAGCGTCTGCCATGATACGAGCCCAGTCGCTTGCCTGCTTTGCGAGCGCGCGTTCCTGATTCCCCCCCTCTCCGATTGCCTTGCTAAAAACCCCTCTCATGTTGTAACGCTCGACCATTAAACCGTTTTCCAGCTTTTCGGATGCGATGTCTTCGATCGCCTTACGCACTGCCTCATGTGGCCATGCGTGGTCCAACTGACTCGCTGGCGAATGCGCAAACATGTGCCCAATGCGGAAGTCGGTGACATCAACTCTCCCTGAGTTACGTGCAAGCAAACGAACCTCGGAACACCATTGAACGAGAATTTTGACATCGACCTCGTTGCCGACTTGGCCCGGCAATATATGAATCCCTTCGAGTAGATCGTATGCAGCCCGAGCACGCCTTTCTTCTACTTCGGTGACGTCGCTATGTTCCGCATGGTCTGACCGGAACACGGCACACACGGCTTCCATGAACAAAGTAGGTTGTTCTGTCATCAATCGATGAAGAATCAACGGCTTTTTTCTGCTATGGAAAAAAGGCAGGTATGCAAACTCTCTGCGCGCATGTTCCATTGGCGGTATGTCAGATCTTCCCTCCAGCTCGTCAAATACCTGCTCGAGGTAATATGCCGTCATCGTCCCATGCTGCGTTGTCGAGTTATTGATTTCAGATACCGCCCCATCAAGCAGGCGTAAGAGCATGTCTGACGCGAGCTCGTTCAATCGGCGGATTGCAGTTTCTATCGCAGCCATCGGCCGACCGTGAGTAGCGTACTGCTCGACGGCAAACAGAAGCTCTTCCGTATCGCCGGTCACGTAGAAGGCGCGCTTCTCGGTCCAATACGCTTTATTGATCTCTTGCCCAAAAGATTCAACGATGGTCCAGCTCTGCAGATTCTCATCCAGCGCGGTGAGCAGACGAGCGGTGCGCGATGGAGTTACCGTCAGGGTCCTCACAATATTTCTGAAATCGTGCGCAAATTCTGTCCCAAACCGGCTTACTCCCTGAGCCAAGGCAACGGCGCAGAGGCTATTGAAGTGCTCTCCACGCTCCATAGCCAGCCGCAACAGATCGACCAACTGCCCTCGTGACAACTGCAATGACTGGGTTGCCGCTGCGACGGTCGCTGGGACCTTGGCCCGCTGCGCAATTTCGATCAGTCCGACGAGACCTTTGGCTTCGAGTATGGTGCGGATTGCAGCCGATCGTGCGTCTTCTATGGGAGCCATCGGGTCGCCGACAGCCTCGACCATCGTGGGATAGTCCGGCATCCAGTCGTCGAACAACCAGGCACTCTGGGCGAGTGGATCTTCCGGGGTGAATTTTTGCACGACTGCATCGACAAGCGACAAGACCTCACCGCGAAGCGCCCAGTCCGCATTCTGAAATGATCGATGACGGTTTGCAGTCTTCCGCAAAGCATCCCAGATCTGGTATTGGACGTCCGCAGCCACGGAGGACAGTACAACGTCGAGCGCGGTAAGTGTGCTGTTGATCGCGTCGAAAGGGAACGCGCCCATCGCATCGATTAGCGTTTTCCATCGTTCTGGATCTTGCCCAACATGGGCTAACGCAAGCTTGACGACCGTCGCCTGACTCTCCCACACGACGCGATAAGTCAGCACTTCCCGTTCACCCTCATCAAACTCACGAAATTTCGGCTTCGCCGAAGGCGACGAGCTATCGTGGAATCGTGGTAACAGTTTGACCAAGAGTGACCAGGCGATTGCCGGGACAGCATTGACGACGTGCGTTAAAACGGCATCACGCTCCTTGCCGGGTGCATGGGTATTAGGTGCCCAAGAGAGGAAAATCGCTCGCAAACTGTTTATGGGACGATTTGATATCGTCCCTCCCGGATCGATTTCCGCCAGACGAGCGAGGCACAGCGCGACCTGCAGCAGAAGTCGTCCGTCCCATGCCAGCGTTTCCAGGGCCCAGAGTAGACCAACGTGATAGGTGCGTGGAGTGAGAAGACCCTTATGCTCTTCAAAAATCGGCTTGATTCTGGCGGCGTCGCCCTCAAGCAGGTGCTCGAGGGTTTCAAGGAAAGGGATGGGTGCCGCCTCCGCGAGGAGAGCCAGATTGTCCTGCAGACTTGCGAGGAGCCGATGATCGCTAGCCAAGCCCGTCAGCCCGCGGACGAGGTCGTTCACAAATTCCTGCGGCGTTGAGCCCACAACAGTAAAACCGGCTTGTTCGTGCAGCACGGCCATGTGCAACAGCATGGTCATCATACCCTCACGCAGCCAGGCGCTGTGTGCGTCCTTCCGGACGGATACAGGGTTGTACACCTCGTCTGCCTTTGGTTCCGGCCGCAGTTGCGAAAAGACTTCCTGCGCAGCGTGCCTGAACCGACGTAAGTGCTCAGGCCCAAGAAGATGCCCCAAGTATACGAACGCATCGACCGATGATCGCAGTGCCCACACATCTCCCACGTGGTCGACGGGGGGATCCCTGAACCTCGCCAGCCTGCGCAGAGGCGCCTCGAGCGACTCATAGTCATTGTGGGTGGCGAGCGTGCAGAGAATCTTCTGGTCTGACTCCGAAGACGAGACCCACGCGCCCGCGAGTAACGCGGGCAGTAGTGCATCTGCGCCTGTCGCCATCCACTCGGGTGTTTCAGCAGTCCCGCTCGGCCGCTGACGGGCCAGTACGGCGAGACTTCGTCCACAACGTCTTGCGAGGTCATATCCCTCACGCTCTGTAAGACCCATTGCAACGAATGCCCTACCGAGTGCGGAACTGTCCGGACGCTTCAGTAATGTGTGGTTGGACCGTTGTTCGTCCGCCCCTGCGCTGACCACCGTTGGGCCGTACGGAAGAAATGAGCCCGCGAGTTTCCTTGCCTGCGCACGCGGTAAAAAGATCAGCCCGGTTTTGCCTACGAGCTGACGTGCCGCATCTTCCGACTCGACGACCAGACTGCGAGCCTCGATAAAGTAACGCACCTCCGGCTCCGCGCGACGGATCGCAGAGATCGCGAAAGCGAGGACCTCGTCAGGGGTGTCGGCCGCGTAGGCTAGCCTACCGCCTCTTTCGCGCAGAGCCTCTACCAGTTCGGAAGACTGGGTATCTCTGCCCGCGAGCAAAACATCCTCGACGAGCGCTGGAGAAAAACGATTGGAATACTCGTCCCAGAATTCGTCGATACTCCTTACTCCTAACGCGGGCAGAAGTCCCAATTCGTATCTCGCCCAACGCGCAGCCACGGCCGGGCACGTTGCAAGCCAGTCTTCCAGCATACTCCCATCGATATACCTAACGTCCCTCCACTCGCCTAGTTGTCTTTTTGCCTCCACCCAATCCTGCAACTTCTCCTTGGGGTTATCCCATGTGCGGGGAGAGACAAAGACAAACGTCATTTCTCTTCGGACAGCCTCGTCAACCTGCCCGGTCCGAGTGAGATAGTCCGCACCGGCCTTTGCCGCTGCGCCGGAATTGACACCAAACTCCCAGATTGATCTGCCCTCGGGTACGTAAGGTGGCATACCCACCGCCTCCAGCACGCCGTCAAAGCCTCTGACCTGCCCTTTGTCCCCACGTGGAAAGCGAACGTCCGACACTGTGACAGCAGTAGCGCGAATCAGGTCAGCAACTAGTCCCGGAAAATTCGGTCGTGCCTGGAGTGTGTCGGCCCAGTGCGCCAAGTTCAAAGCGGTAATCCAACGCATGTTAGATCACCCCGAACGCGATGGACGACAAAAGAAGATTGCACGCGGCTGTAAGCCGCATTTTTCCCTGTCGGTGCAAATGCAAGAACCGGATGATGTCTGCCTGAATGCACATTGCCGTTGCGAGTCGTATCGCATATTTCTCAACGCGCTCTCCGCGCGGCGTGACGCAACTCAGCATGATGAGTCTCTCGTGAATTTGATTTCGTTATTGCTCACCCCTCGCGAGCAATCCAATCATATCCCTACCGCCAATCGCGTGCCACGATTCATAGGCCTAGTCGCTGGGACGCGTGGTGCGTTCAACGGCAGGACGCTCTCCATGCGTCTGCGGATCAACACCACACGGACATACAGGTAGAAAACAGAGATGATCGTCGTGACCGGCCGCAGGTCCGCTCGGTTGTGAGCGTTTCAATCAGAGAGGCACTAACTATGGCGACTCACGAACTTTGTTCTGTCACACGACCCTAGAGTCTTTGTCTAACGCGACGCGAGCGGTGCGTCTGCTCGATTCGCGTGCTTCAGCAAATTCGCTGGCTTCGATGTTCACCTCCAACCTTCGGTAGCAATCATGTCATCCAGATTCTTGGCGAAGCGTCACTCTTGCGAGGCGCATAGAGGTCGAACAAGACCCTTAAAACTTGCGAACGCGAGCGTGTGAACGGCTAATCGATCGGTGTCGGCGAAGTTCAGATCGATGGACGTGCCGGGTTGGCGAGTGACTGTTTCGGTCTAGCTGATCGCCTTCGGTTTATATTTTCCGGAATTCATCTCTATGAGAGTGACGATTGTCCGATGCAGAACGAAGCCGATTACGGTCCTTTATGTTGACGGCGGGATGCGTACACCATTGTTGACCTCATCGCTCACGTATTAGACAGAACACGGAAATCGATCGCTGAATGCTTTCTCGATGTCAGGCTGCGCGACGGACACGTCAACGCGGTTGTTCGTTGCCTTGATGTCGACACACCTACATCTTCAGCCCTCCCCGTAGAAATGTCACCATAGTCTGCCAATTTAATTACTCTTGGAAAGAGCATCCTTTTTCCCACCAGGCACCGGGCGCAATTGCATATTGCCCGATGGGACAAAGGGAACTGTGCATAACTGGCGTGCTGCGGAAAAACACCCGAACTCAGTCCTGATTGCATTGAAGACCAAGCAAACCAACTATCTCCTTCATGGCGGCGTCGCATCGTGCTGTCAGATCGCGATATTGCTTGTCCAATCCACCGAAATCCCGTCGGGCGGCCTGTTCCGCATCCTTGCGGTCGGTTGTGGACGTATGTCCGCGCAATGTTGTACGCAGGCTGTGCAGTTCACGCAATGGGGCCATGAGCGATTGTGCCTCGTCCACCGTTTTGCCTTTCATCGCCGCATATTCCTGCAAAATACGGAGGGATCCCCAATTGGGTTCGAACTTTACTCTCGCAGCCTGCAAATACGATTTCAAAGGCTTCGCCATCAACCCTTCGACCAGCATCTGGTCAAGCGCCATGATCTCATCGCCCCACTCCCGCACGGAATCGGTGACCGGATAGTGCGCCGTAGCCATGACAGACTCACTCCGGAAACTCCACCACTCAGGCTTCTTCTCATTTAGGAACGAGACCTTGCGCTTTAGGGAGTCGAGCGGGTCATACTCCGAACTGAATTCGCCGCGAATATCGTTCTCGTATGCCCGCTTGGAAATTGTTCCCTTCGGCCATTCATTGAAGCTCTGCCAGTACCGCTGCTCCTCGATCGGCAATCTGGCCAGGTCACCGATATAGACGTGGACCTGGCCGACCTCGTTGACGTCGTACCCCTTCAAATACCAAGCCCCCCGGCAGGAGATCGACCGGTGTTCCATAGTAAATTTGTCGGGATCTGCTTTGAAGCGATGCAGGACCTCGGGACGGAAGAATGCCGGCGAGATCTCCCACGGCAAATCGCTCTCGGTGAAGTAGTTGACGATGCTGTCCGGCCCGCAGGAGGTTTCAACATCGCAGCCGTTTTTGCGATCAAATATCTTGAAGGTCGCGTACTCGCGCTTCGAGCCGTCGAGTTCGTCTTTCCATTCGGCGACCAGATCATCAACCGTTATTGTTGGCCGCACTATTAAGCGGCCGTTCGCGAAACTCGCCTGATGCGCAAATCCAACGTCATAAAACAAATCGGGCGCGCGGCGCTCGAGGCGCCCGTGATCATCCCAGCCGTTGAATCCGGACGGCCTGAAACGCGTGAAATCGAAGAAGTAGACAAGGGCCATCCCGCTGACCGTCATGTATCTCGATAGATCTTTCGCCAGAATGGTGATGATTGTGGTTTCACGATCAGGGTCGTCCGCGTGCCGACGAACGATCCGGATGACTTCCTCGATGTCGCCCCGATCGTCGAGCCGGCAGTACGCGGAACGGTCAGCCATGAAATAAAGCTCGAGGCAATGAATGAGCTTTTGGCTCAATTCGATCTGCTGGGGAACGTCCACGCCAAGAAACGAACGTTTGAAGAAAAGTGGCTCCCCACTGCGGAGCGATTTGCATCCACAGCCGGCAAGCGGCGGTTCAAGATAAATTTCATGAGGCCGGCCGCCACCGTAGCTCTGCTGGATGCACCAAGTGTCTTCCCAATCGACATAGCCGTTCATCAGATCGTCATGGTCAGCAGGCGTTACTTGGGCCGCAGGCGCAAGCACGCCACTTATTAGCAACTGTGGACCAATGGCATGGATCAGGACTTCATCGCCTTTCGTCAACTCTTTGAGAAATTCAACAGACTCTTCGGCCTTGTCAAACCACACGTCATCTGTCGATGGTGCGAAAGCGTAGTCGTCAAATCGGTCCAGCTTGAGGCGACGTGTCACGCGGTGCTCCTTGCACTGAAATAAGTTTGGGTTATTAATATATCAGCGTTCCTCCCCGGATTTTCAATCTCGATCCCGGTCAAGCTATATCCAGCGACCGAGCGTTCATATGACTTGCACTTCAATCTGTTCGCACCCGGCGGGTCGTGCGTCAAACAGTAATACGTCTCGGTGAAAGCGAGATCGCATGGGCACCGTGCCCATTTGGACGTTACTGCGTAGTTGCCTGTCACCATTCAAGCAAAGACCTAAGACGCGCCATTAACCAGTCCGTCTCCACTACACTTGTCCATTGCTTCCCCTCAATTCCACGCCGCACGCGCTCCAGCGTCACATCGGGAAGATTCTCTGGATATTTCGCTGCATCCTTGCGTGCGACCGCAACCAACTGCTGCGCGAGATCTTCACATATATCCCACCGATCGAACCGTTCCTCTTCCGTCAGACCGACGACAAACTTGCCGTCAATAAGCCGACCAGCGAGCTTTGGATGAGCGCCCGCCAGCGACGCTGGCGTGACGTCTCGAGGAAAATCTTCGGGTACATGTTTATTCATTTGAGGTCGGCGATAGCGTTTGGTATGTTAATCAAGTTCGTACGCTTGCAAGTGCGTCCATCCGATCACCCGGGGCCGTCCATTTCATGCAGCTTCTTTCTCAACTGCGCCAGCACCCCCGGTGCGCTGATCCCGTGAATCGGGTCTGTGCGTACCAGACGGTTTTCACACCAGCTCGGCCAGTTCTCGAAGTCATCGTCGAGCGCAAGCCATGCCTCCGGCTTACGGCGAAGCACATCGGACCACACCTGAAAACCCCGTGGTGCGTCGGCGAATATGCTCAGGTCCATGCGACTGTGGAAGGTGGCGCCGACAACCCTCTCCCTCAATGCCGGAGTCAGTCCGCGCGACACGCGGCGAATGCTTCCACGGTAGCGCGTCACCCATGACGTGCTAAGCACAATGCGCACACGCGGGTACGGCGCCAGCGCGTCCTCAAGCAGCCGTGCATGCTCGAAAAGCCTGTGACCCGGATAGCCAAAAATAAACGGACCCGAGCCAGGTTTTCCGTATACCGCGTCGGGATGCAGGCAACCGTCCAGGTCGAGATAAAGGACCCGACCGCCCGTCCGGCGCGGGGGTGGAACGGTGTAAGCGGGGCCCGGCAGTCCTGTCAGCATCGTGCAAGTAGCGTACTAGGTGAAAATCGCAAGGTAATATTTCCGGACAGAGTCGATCGGATGAGCGCCACTTCCTCGAAGATTAATCTTCTTCAAACTACAGATCGCTCGCATGGCAAACAGGCTCAACCGGAAGTGCAAAGAGCGGTGGACGCATGAAAAATCAACCGTCATCGACCGGCAGGCGAGCAAGCGTCAGGCCGAGTGTTCGCTGTACCTCAACCGAGCTTACTCCCGTTGCAGGCTCACATGCGATGAAACGTGCGTCGCTGGCCTGAGCGGCGATGACACTGGGGTGATCATCCAGCGCCACCCATCTCGTTAGCCCCCTTCGCTTCACCTCGGAGAGTATTTCCTCAGAGCGGGATGGCCCGTAACTTTCTACCACCCCGACGAAGCGCGCAGCCAACGGGCCAAGTAGCCGGATAAGCGTGGCATCATCGAAGAGCCGACGCCAGTCCGAGCTGACGACAATCCCGACCATCGGGTACGGTGCAAGCAAACGTTCAAGAATTGGACGCCACACAAACAGGGCGGGATTTTCGATCAGGCGAAAGTCCTCATCTAACGCCGGCACTCCAACGGGATGTAGCACACCATCGAAGTCGAGAAAAACAATTGCTCGATCACTAAGACGCATGGTCCTTTCTACCTTGTCCTCAAACGCATTGCATTGGTTCCCATCCACGTGTGCGCCAGTAAAATGTTCTTGCGATCGCTCAAGACTCATGCTCGCATCGGATCAACGGCAGAATGCGGCACACGCAGCGTCAGGCCTGCGTTTGCCACTTACGCGATTGTCCATCCATGCAAATCCCCGACCCGCGCCCAATCCTGTCACCATCCAGAGTTTGGTGACTCATCAAATTCAGCCGTTGCTACCTTCAGTATCTTCAGCGGATCAAGGGCAAAGATCGATGACGGCGTACATCCGTCAAGCAATGCGTGCGGTGAATACACCCAGAACGCTCGCCTCCATCCAGCATCGTCGCCCTCCGCGGGAAGTATCTGCAGGAGCAGGGACACTTCAGGAATGAGATGTCCGTCACCGTCGAACTGGAAATCCGGGTAGAGAAAGCACTTGCGCGGTGCCGACCACACAGCAAGCAACACACCGCCGCTACGCATCGAGGCAAGAGCATATTTTGCATCGGCGCCATCAGGCGTTTTTGCCAGTCCGGGCAGTTTTGATTCGTCCGGCCAGTTGCTCGCGAGCAGTCTTCCGCGTAATTCGAATGATGCCTCCAGCGCACTCGCCCCACCGCTTTAAGTAAACGATTCACCAGTAGCGTTCGTCGCAGGATTGTTCTCTTCTGGAGTTACCCTCACGACGCCACCCGTTCGTGTTCCGCGTGTCGAATGCAGAGCCCGTCATTGGAACGCGCGGCTGCAATCAGATCGCCGTCGCTTCGAAATTTTCTACATCGATAGCCTCTTTCATACTTCAAGCGGTTCATGTTACGGCTCCTTCCATTCGATGAATCCCGGATGCGATGGCCACCAGAGCGAGACAGGAAGTCTGACATCCGATCTTCATCGTCGGCGTGTCTTCCGCGTAGGTCCGGCAAGTACGACAATGTCGTCAGGCAATGGTGATTCTGCGGCCTGCACCCCCCATCCACGCGTGCGCTCAACAAACCTGTCAAGGCGCGCCTTGATCGCCTTCGGCGAATCGTCGACGACGCGATGCGCACGAGAGCCCGATTTCTTTCGCGTTCCAGCCTTTCGGGTCATCCGCGCGTCCGAGCTTTCCGCAAGGGACCTGCCAATATCGTCACGTCTTCCGGGAATGGGACGGTCCGTTGGCGCGTGGCCTGCTCACGAGTACGTTTTGCGTACGCGCGCAACCTAGCGATCAATTCCTCAGTCGTTTCAAACGGTGGGAGATTGTCAGCTTTCGCCTTCTTTCGCTTCGTCTTGCTCATACCGGCTCCGTTCAGTCCTCTACCCCGGCGCGTCAATCAGGACCTTGACGCCACCTGACCCGTGTCAAACGGCTCGATTAGTATCTAGCCTGCAAAGCTCTCACGTAGCATTTCCCGATGCAAGTGCGAAGCAATCCGGAGCCCATGCGTTAAGTCGAACTTGTAACGTTGCTGGTTGCGAGCGAGTGGGCTGTTTTCCTGGGACGCGCGGGCTTGGTACCGTACACGAGTTTGCCGCGTGAATGCCTCTCGGCGATAGCGATCGGCATCGAAAACTCCCGGCCCTCTATGGTCGTGTAACGGACAAACGAGACGAGTGGATGCTTGTCGTCGTACGCTCGCGTCTCCCCGAGATGTATCTCGCTGAGTGGCTCCAACACCCACTTTCCGCACTCGTGTTGCGGCTTGGCGCTCAACACCGCTGCGCCGCGCACTACGTGCCCGTCCGACGTAAGCTTTTCGAGGGTCACGGCGCCCGAAGACAGGTCCACCATGGCGACCCGTGACAGTGCGCGCTTCGTGGCCGCAAACTGCAGGATCAGGACATCCGCGCCGCTCCACATCTCGACGATGGCCCACAACGCTGCGCCGGGACCGCCCAGCGAGGAGCCCATCGGCAGACGGTTCTGGTCAGAAGTTAAAAACATAGATCTAGGTTCCTATACACGCCATTTACCGCTTCTTTGCGCACAGGCTCATGGCCATGGGTTTGCAAAGCGTTGCTGTCAAAATTTGCCACTGAAACACGTTCAGATCTCCGCCTAGCGCTCTCAGGGAGAACTACAACGATTTCGCTAATTCATAGTCTAGTATGAAGACAAATTATAGCGTTAAAAGGACAGTGCTCCCATTTCAAGGGAGCAAATTTGGAAGCGGCAGAAGCCTTTGGGGCTGTATTGCGTGCACGCCGGCTTGAGGCGAACCTGACTCAGGAGCATCTGGCGTTTGAGGCTGAGATTCAACGCGTGCATGTGAGCAAGCTGGAATTGGGACAGGCGCAACCGACACTCGCAATGCTGCTTATTCTGGCCAAGGCGCTTGATTGCACTGCCAGCGAACTCGTTGCTGAAGTCGAGCAGCGTCTTGCGAACGCCCACATGAAAAAAAAGTCCGAGCACAAGCGTGGGCGCCTGCGGGTCCGGGCGGATCCGAAGCGCCCGAAGTAAGCGCACATATCGGACTGAGGCGTTCCATGTGAAAGGCACACGCCATCGCGCCCCGTTGCCGCGCGCCAGACGTTTTCAGTGATGGTCTGGATTCGCTGCCCCGGGGCGCTTATATGTCTCGCGCTCTCGCCACCCTTAGCCCGACAAGATGGGCGCTGCGCCTGGCGCCTTTCTAACAGCAAAAATGCGTATTCTGGAAATGACTGTCGAAATGCAGTATACGAAGAGACCTGCCGACGTTCATGTGGAAATGTAGGCAAGCCCGCTCAGACGCAATTTCGCCGGCTTAGTCAAGAGCACACTTGTGTGTCCAATGCTTGAACCTGCGGCCAGCGGCCGCTCGGGGCATTGATCGCGGGCGACTGGGCGGCGACAATTATCTTGGCCGACCGGCCGTGCTGCTTGACGCCGTCTAGGCGACTGCGCAACGGGTTGTTTGTTGGACGGTGTGAATGTGGCGCAAGTTGCTGGTTACGTTACGTGAACCGCAATAAATCGCATAACAACATTCGACGCTGTCCACATCGATCCCCGACCAGTTCCACTAATCCAAGTGTTGGTGTGCGGCAATGACAAACTCACCGCCGCCTCGGCGATGAAGACCGCCCTGAAATCAATGGCGCAGCGTGATCTTGGCTACAAGTCGATGGCTTGCAAACGATGCGTCGACTTCAATTACCCCTTGATGCCTGCCGCGGCGGCCTTCGCATGCCGTTTTGCAACCCTTTTCGTCGCCGAACTAGGCTTTTTTGCGCCACCTCCACTACGGGCGGTTTTGGTTGCGGCCATGACCACCTCAACGGGTTTCGGGAAGTCCTTTCCGCTTTTGAGTATCGTCACGAATTTCCTAAGAGCTTCGACATCAGCAGCTAGGCGACTTTCGTCACGCTTGACGTCGTCACGGGCAAATCTCTTGAAGCGAGCTTGCTCAGCTGCGGTGGCCGGACGGCCATATATGGCTTTCCCGGCTTTCCCGGTTTTCGTCTTTCGAGCAGTCGGCATTTGGGTTACTCCCTAAAGTCTTCGGGGACTAGAGCCAATCGGAATCCACCGCAAGCGGCGTTACCGTTTCGAGCTTCCATCGCTTGGTGGTCTTATGGTCACTGCGATGATCGAACGTGTATTGTTCCTCGTCCTTCGCTTCTATGGTAAGGACAAGTCCGTGATGGTCAGGCGGGAGATATAACTCCGTGTTGCTCCCTTGGTCGTGGCGCCACAAGCCCACGGCTCGTGCAGGGTTACGTTCGCCAAGATTGGAACGGTCGACCATCCCGGCCGATGTAATCGACAAAACAGAAGAGCCCGGGTCTTCCGCAAGCACCGTAGCGTAGCGACCGGGCCAGCGGACTGCCAATTGTGGTCCGTCCATCAGCAAGGCAACAACTAGATTCGGCCCGATTGCCCTGACCACGGGCATCGCGGGGTCGGCCCGCGCCAAATCTTCACAAATAAGAACGGTCATACAGAGGTCATCACGCAGCGCCAGAAACGGCAGTCTTCTCTCTTTGACAACAATATGTTCCCAGATCTTACCGTTCGGGGCTTTTATGCCGGTAAGGCCGTACCTATTGATCTGACCCTTGTCGAGCGCCCAGCGATGGTGCTTCGAGTGCGCTTTATCGTACACTACGCGACCTCGTCCCGACCTTTTCCTCCGACCGAAAACCATTGTCTTCGCCAAGTTTCGACCCGCTGTACCATCCGAATCACCATTGCCAGGCCTCCCTGCCACCATGGTTCCAGCAATCAGAAACTTCAAGCCCGCAATCGGCTTGGCTTCAAGCAAATCTTGCAGCTCTTGTGCCAGTGCTTCGGTCAGTGCGCACTCAGGGAAGAGGACTCCGTCGATACAATCCTTACCGAACTTGGCATTTGCTTTTTGGATCAGCGGGACAATGAGATCGTCCTTCAGCATCGCGGCCGTAATACGCCCACTATCTCGCCTTTCGAGCCATGTAGGAGCCAGAGTAAAGTACGGCGCAATTACGGCCTCGCGCGCCAATTTCCGTTCATCTCCCGAAGGAATAAAGCTTTCGTCATCGACTCGGAACGGAAAGGGAATGACGAGTAACCGCATCGTGTTCGTCGCAGCCAAGCCGTTGTCCGGAAGCACCCATTCCGACGCCAAAACCGTATTCGGCGGCAACAGTGCGAGGTGGTGACTCATTGATCGAACCGTACAACCGACTGCCGGCGTCAGCGCCTTTGGCAAGACAGTCGCTCGGTCCGGCGGAACCCTGTCGCATATCGACATCGGCACATGCGGCAATGCCTTTGAATCCGGCAATCCGCTCACGTTCGATAAAAAAGATGCCGCAGTGCGTTCTGCGAAAGGCGTCCACTCTTCGGCGTCTCGCGGCACCCACCCAATGTTGACGGAAGCCTCGTCGGCCACCATCAAGAGCTTCATTAGAATTGAAACGACAGGGGGGAACGGAATCGTCGGCAGGCTTCTGATTTCGGCGAGGGTAGTTAAGCGGTACGCCCCGACGAGATCGACCCACCACTGCTTGACGGCTTCCGGACACACGCCAGTGTCGCGCCATTCGTCAGCAAGTTCCGATACTTCCTCGATGTGCTGTCCATGCATAAGATGGTGATTGCCGTGGAGCGATGCCTCCGTGTAACAGCCCGTCAAGTCCATCAGAGTCGCGGCGACAGCGAATACATCCGCTGGCCATTGTGGGCATACGGCGTAGCGCAGTAGCCGATCGTATTCTGGGTTACCTGTCTCTTCATCTTCGATTGGAGTCGAATGACTACCGTCGGGCATTAGATCTGCTATGACGTCGAGGATTGAACGGCCCGCGGAAGCGGCAGGAGTATTCGGGGGCAATTGGCTCGGTGACATTTTTGTCGCTTTGGGACCCATGTTCTTGCGCTCGCTTGGGCGTGACGGGCCTGAAGCACCGCCAAAACAAAAAACTCCGGCGACCTCGCGTCTTCCGGACTCTTACGTCATCGTTCTTTTAAAAAAGCGGCCGCGTAGCGCAATATAGCATTGAACCTATCTGTAGACTTGAGGCCGTGATTCTGCGCACGTTGCATGCGTGCACTGGAAGTGCTACGCGTCCCTCGCAGGAGTTAGTTGAGAACGGCGCACTACCTATCGCCGACACAGAACGTGCAACCATAAAATCGCCGGTCTCAGTCCGTCATCCGTCGCCTTAGTTACGAAAGCACAAACTTTGGGCACTATACTGGGCGGCGTGATCACGACGACCATTGAAACTGACACTTCAGCGGCACGGCAACCATGCCGCGCGCTGCACGGGTCAAGCCTTTCCCCTTCCGTCGGGATCGCACGCAGAGGTGATCAACCAAGAGCGCAGTCGTCTAGCAATACCGTGCGTGCCAAGTCCTCCCCTAGAAGATCTTACAAGGCGGTGGACCTAGACCCTCCCGGCTCATGTAGCATTCCTTCGCTATGCAACAGATAAAACGTCACCATTTCGTTCCAAAAGCCTATCTCAACGCTTTTTGTGACCCAAGCGGGCGTCTCCTCGTGTATCGGAAGGACGCCCCCTGGAATCCATTACGGCAGACCCCCGATGCCACACAATTTCGTCGCTACTATTACTCACAACCAACGCCCGACGGTAGCCGCGATAACAATACGTTGGAAGCATTATTCTCGACCGTAGAAAGCGAGTGGCCAACGACGGTTGAGAAACTCAAACGGCGTGAAAACGCAAACGACAGGTTGAACAATATCTTTGAGTTCATGGCGCTACAGCGCGCCCGTGTCCCGGCAGCGAGAGACCTCGCGGAAGCAACACTGGCACAGGCACTGAAAGACACCATGAAGGTTATGCTGGCGAATGGCGATCTCCCTCCACCTCCGCCAAGCCTTGACGATGTTCAGACCCAGATTCAGGTTTCTATAGACCCGCACAAGAGTATCCAAGCGATGGTCGATCTCATTCAGGGGATGGGTCCGTTGTATCGAATGCTCGGGATATCGGCCGTTCATAACAACACAGGGCGTCCATTCCTAACCAGCGACAACCCAGTTATTTGGTTCGATCCGTCACTGCCATTTAATTTGCAACGCCCCTACACAATCGATCGCGAGCGTGGGCCTGTTTGTCTATTCTTCCCTATTAGCCCGAAGCTGGCGCTGGTCGGATCGACTGAGTATAAGGACACGTTCGCTCTGCACGGACTAAAGCACAGTGACGTGCCTAACGAAGACTGGGTGGACCTAATGAATGCCCAAGTGTGTCGGTTCGCTTACGAAGCCGTGATCGCAACAAGCAGAGGTCAAGAAGAAACAATTTCTGAGTTCGCGCATATCTCGCCTGTCCACGAAGCAATGCCACTCAGAGTCGGCAAGGGAATCTTGACCATTCATCGCCAGGTTTTTGGACCTCGCACAGATAAACCCAAGTGGCGTGACAAGGAATAGCGTCCGCCGCTTATCACGCCATTCCGAAACCTACCATCGAGAAAAACTAGCATGCGAAGCGCTGAGCATTCTTCGTATGGCGAACTGAAACGAGTCGAGCATCCATGGACTGTCGCATAGGCTTCTCGCATAACAAGGGCATCCACCAACGGGGGCTATGCCATTCTTCGGCCCAAAGCGGTGCACCTTAACTTCGGGCTATGGGTAAGCTAGAGCATAAATGTCACGGACCTGCCGCTGCACGCCGTCGCACGCGGCGCCGCAGTGTCCGACTGCCTGTCCCGCCCAGCTTCGCAGCCGTCGCTCGAAGGAGATCCGCGATACTGAGCGCACCAAGGGTGCTGAGACGGAATCCGCAGCAGAATTGCGATCCGGTGCAGCTACGACCCTCAAACGACTGCCACGCGATGCTGACGTGGCCGAGCGCGCGCCTGCGCACCCGCCCCCGCGCTTTCCGATCGCTCGATGCGATTGAACCCGAGATGTGAGGTCGGATCAGCGCCTTCCTCGGATCGTGCTATGCAACTGCTAGACCGTCCGTCCGGACGTACACGATATCCATCAAACGAGTCTAATTCCTTCCTCACTTCTACATATCTCAAATGCTCGCCTAAACATAGTCACAACACATCTCTCATAGAATTCATATTGCTCTGCCAAATAGACATATTCCGGCTTTACTTTCGAAATTAGCCGCGTGAGAAACAAAGATAGTCCAATTATTGGAATATTAATTGCATCGATTTTTGGATCATAAAAATTCCCGCTTCGAACACCACAATCTAAGAAATCTTCTTCAAACTGATCCACCTGAAAAGAAACATTCAAACATGAAAAATCATTTATGAAGATGAAATCAAGAGCAAGTTTCGGATGATAAAGCGCACATACATCAAGGACCTTAGATTTAAGTTCGTTCAAATCCCAACTTAGACCCCGTGCCAAACCGGTACCGATCAATCCATAGTATGGGAAATCAGTGCCTATAGCGTCATCGATGGTCGAATAGCTGAAATCGCCCGTCATCCTCTTGATTAACGCGGCATTCTCTGCGGCCTCTTTGATATGCGCAGCCTTCAGGGATAGTTTACACTCAAACGCTGCGAGCACTGTGGAACTTGGATAATATCCATGTGCATCCAATCTTTTTTCAGCACCTGGCCTTAATATTAAAATATCCAGTTGCGGCCAAGGCTCACCATCCGGACCAATGATTCGTCCGCCATGGACAATGGCAAATTCATTTGGGATTATTTTCCGAAAAAACTCAACCCAAAGTAGTTCGTTTTCTTTTCCACCATTATCTGGATGCAGATGGCTTGTCTCCTGAAGCAAGCTCCTCTTCCTAGATATCTCATTGGCCGCGGCCGTAAAGCTCTCGACAGTTCGTCGATATTCGAACGGAAGCCCTTCATACTCCTGTTTGCACAACCGTTCGATTAACTCCAATTTTTCATTCGTCACTTTATTTCTCACCAGTAGCTGCCACTAACGGCGAAGTTACGCGGGCGTCTCTTCATTAGTTCAACACGTTATTTCTATTCGATAGAAAACGATTTCAGGCATTTGAACCATATCGGTCTCAGGGTCCATTTCGAACGAAAGGAACCGCAGGGTGTTTCTCGCGCACCGACGGCCGGGAGCTTCCACCGGCACAATCGCGCCATCGACTCCGATGATTGCCTGTGCGGTCGAACGTCACACTCATTCTTTTAACCTCTCTATCAGAACAACATTGCTCGCGGACAACGTGACCTGCTATTGCAAACTAGCGTTTTCGCTCTCAAGTTCACGGATCCGACCGACGGACGCCTCGGATCGAATTCAGATGATAGCGTCTGCGACCTTCTAACGAGCCGCCTAGTATTCCGCTTGTTGCCGCGCACCATCATGGCACGGATGCGCGCAACAAAAGCGTCAACTCACATGATTCGATAAAGCCAATCGCACCTCGGGCAATGCGTCGATTCGCGTTTGAACAAGCCACGCCTCGAGTGTACCGTCGGCGGTCACCTCTGGCAGCAGTGCACTCGCGAGTTGCACGCATTCGGCTCGTACGAGAGAGATGGAGATTGCTCGTGTGCTCGCAGGGTCTACTTCCTTATAATTCGTTTGCGTAAGAAGGTCTGACAAAGAATTCAAGAGTCGTTCCGCGTACGCAACGTTTAGCTTTCCCTTTTGCATCAGGATTCGCGCGCAAGACAGCAGCGCATTAAGGCCATGCTCGGGTGCAACCTCAATTGCCGACACTAGTCTGTTGTACACCTGATCCGGAACAGCCAAACCTGCGCGCTCTTCATTCCCCGCCCAATGCAATAAGGCCGAGGTTGAGCTCTGAACACCTTTGTGATTGGGTGCGATAAATCCCTTCATGATGAGCCTCGGCAGCTTCTCCGCAAGAGTTGCGACGCTTCCAAAGAAACCGCACAGCCCTGCAAGGCCTCCCCAGCCATTGTTGCACTCTACCGCTTTCAACAACGCGCGCCCTCGCTCAACCGTCCTCTCGCTTTCCGCCATCGAAGGAACAATAAGGTCCGAAATGATCGCCCCGGCTCGTTCCCAAATCCACTCCGGGAGATGTGAGTCGAACATTCTCGGGTTATTTGGTTTCACCTCGACGGTTGGCGCCAACGCCAAGAACGCGTCGAACATGCGCGAAGCCTGCTGTTGGGTGGGTTTCAAACCAACCTGTGCAGCATGTTGAAGAGCCATGACGAAGGCCTGCGTTTCCTCCATCTCTCTCGAGCCTCGCGAGTCCGGGATGTGCAATGTTTCCGCAATCGGCGCGTCGAAGAGTATCCGACAAACTCTTGCACGCACGTCGATATCTTGCGGTGCAGGAAGCAATGCGATTGTGCTATACAGCAGATTTGCATCAGACGGCAGAGAGTCACTACCGTCATCGACACCTGACCACAATGCGTTCGCAAACCCCGCTTGCTCATCCGCGTCCAACGCACCACGTTGAACCAGAAACGCGAGGCGCATAATTGCCTCTCGGCGATCCGGCTGATCTTTGTCGGAAGCTTTAATAAGTTGTTGAACACGTCGCTTCCACATGGGCTCATTGGAGCGCCTGTCGGGAACAGCATACCAAATCATGTCGACAAATGACGGCCAGAATCTTGAGTCGACGTCAACCTCGGATGACAAAGGAAAGTTCATCACAGACCAAGCGACCTCCTCTTGCGCTGCTCTGGAGATCGATTGGGACGAGTACCTTCCCAGTTCTTTGAGCGCGTCCAGGATCCAATGATGTTGGAACCTAGGATTGTTCGCCCATAGCAAGGTTTGCTCAAAAATCTCTATAGCTTCTCGCTCCGTCATCCTGACGCTGAGTCGAGCGAGCACCGTCAAATGCAGGCGCAGTTCGTCAATAGCAATTCCTCGTTCATCACTGGACTCGGATCCGTTCGTATCGTCGAGTCGGCCAAGCCAGTAGTCGATCATGGTACGTTCCAACACGATCAATTCTTTGGCAACGTCCTCATCGAGTTGCGCAATCAACAGACGACTGAACCAGCGCTCAAATCCTTTATCGTATGGACTATGAAGTGCCCTCAGAACAGCCACGTACCATTGAACGCTTGGTTGATATCTGATCTCGAGCACCTGCAGAAGCGTGTGCGAGCAATAGCTAGCGTGGTTAATCCGTATCGGAAGACCTGTGCTCTCTGTTACATAGTCGAGCTCGATCCACGGCAACAGCGCCGAAGCATCCACCTCAAGCGATTTTGACCTAGAAGCGGGACGGTATCGTCCTGCCTCAAACAAGGGAACCATGCCGGTTGCCTTGTCGCGCTGCTCGTTCTGGACCGCCTGCGCTGCTGCGGAAATCTGTTCAAGTTCTTCGTGGGGGTCCACCTGCACAGTCGTGAAATCGCGCGCAGGCGGCAACTCAGCTCTCAGGCTCCAATTCGCTGCGACAGTCCCACGGTTGATGAGTTCAGCCCAACCGAGTCTTGCCTGAATCCACACAGAAGAGCGGTCAAGCCGGTGTACCTTCTCCAGGTCACTGGTCGCCTCCTTGATGAGCCGCGTTGCGAGTGAATAGCGCCCGGCTTCCGCATACAAAGACGCTCGTCGAAGCTTCCAGACGGAGTCATCTGTTTTCATCTGGTCAGCAAGTTCAAGCAGGTCGACCAGACGCCCTTTGTCGCGGGCGAATAGTGCCCGCTGGTAAGTACCGTCGAGCCGCCATTTTTCGAGGAGTTCGAGCGCATCGTCCAAGGTTTTGGCCCAATGGTCGAATCGCTTTGCGTCGGAAGATAGCCGGGCATCGCGCAGTACAACAACAATGAGAAAACCGCGGATATCTGGCGCGATTTCGTTTCCGTGCGTTTGAAGTAACTCGATTATCGCGATAATCGATTTCTCGGTCATTGGCTTGTTAGACGTTGTTCTCCGCCAAGCAAGCTCATACAAAGCCTCAGCGCGCTCCTGAAGATTAAGCGTCTTGAGCGCCTCGGGACGATAGAGCCACGCTTCTGGCATATCGGTTTGCAGAGAGCGTCTGATCTCCGATGGGCAAACAAGCCAGCCCGGATACCGCTGCCGGTCTTCCTTCCATAGTGCGATAGTCTTTCTGAGCGCGCTGGCGCAAAAGTCAACGTCTTTTACGGTGCGAGAGTGGGCATCTGGTCCCCCCTTGTTTAGTGGGTAAGCATGTGATGGATGCAGGATCCACTTATGCGCCGCATTTTGTCGAGCCGCGACCAGCGCTTGCAAGAAAATCTGCGTAACGCGTGCATGCTTGTCTGGTGACTCCGAGTCCACGAGAGGCGAAAGGTCGATGGGAGAGACGTTGTGCGCCTCAAGATAGCGACGCTTGGACGCCGAAAGCTCAAGATGACCAACAAGGTATATTCGACGCGCCTTACCTCCAAGATGGTCCCTGACCCATCCTGCCCACTGCAAGAAATTCGGATCGTCGCCCGAGAAGCCGAGTAGACATAGTTCGTTCTCGACGAAAACCTGTCGGGCGAGATTCAAAAAGGCGGCGTGCTTCGTGGGGTAGGTGCGGTAATCTTCTTCGGCGAAAATCAATGGCCCCGCGTCACCTATCGAGCCGTGCAGTTTGACGATCCTGGGGGCACGGGCATGTGGAAGGTCCGCCTCGAGCGCCACGACGTCATAGGGTTGCTCCACGAGTTCGGCCGCTCGTTCCAGCAGGCTGTCCCAATTCGTGGTGAGGACATCGGCCCAAGGCAACTTCAGAAAATCGATATGAAGTTGCCCGGGCTGCCAAGCTTTATCCGGACATCGGTTGCGAATGAATTCGTCCAGTGCGGCTTGCCCGAAGAAAATCCTGTACTCCTCGGCAACCCGCAATGCATTCGTGATCGTGCCTTTACGGTGCCCGTAGAGACGCTCGGCCATCTCGTCGATGAGGCTCGACCACAGCGGGGGTGGCTTGGTGTCCAGACCGGGAAGAATCGCATTTCGACTGAATCCAGCTCCAACCATCAGGGCAGCCCCTCTTGAGGAACCGTCACGCCAGAGCGCTCGCCCCAATTGCTGCAACGCAGGATAATCCTGCAGCTTCGTCAAATCGTCGCTCATTTGATCTTGACTGTTCGAATCAAAACACGGCTGCCTTAGTCTGGCTAAGCGCCTGTCTTGTTTGACATGATTTTTAGGCCCCTTCCTTCGAAGCCCTCTTCTGGAAGATCCAACAGCATTTTCGCAGAAGAATGCAAAAAGAGCTTCGGCTGAAGTTTGATAGAGCCTCAGTGCATGAGTACCGTTTATCGCTAAACTGCCATTCGTGACAAGATCAACGACTACGATGACATCGAACAACGGATCGGCCGGGGGCAGAGCGGAAGCAGCAGGCGGGGGTTACGAAACCTTAGTTGCGGCTTGGTACTGCGTTCGCATTCTTCTCGGTAGCCTAGCGCACCCACTGTTTGACCTGCCGGCCCATACCCGCCTCGTCTCCTTGCGCTCTCAAAGTGGCGAAGAGGTCGACGACGTGAACTGTCGGACGAGTGACGACGGCGTTGTCTTCGTGCAGGTGAAACGTACGGTCGGATTGACCAGCGGCGAGAAATCGCCCTTGGCGAAGGCTCTTGACCAGTTTGTGCGCCAGCAGAAGGCTGCGTCGGAGCATTTATCTAACTCGATTCTTGGGCGCCCTCTTGAACCTGCACGCGACCGGCTGGTCTTGGCGACCAGGAGCACAGCGCCGGCCAAGATCAAGGGTGAACTGACACGGCTTCTTAGAGGACTTAGAGACCAGACGGAGGCGACTCTACTTTCGGACATCGCACTCAATGCGGATGAGCGAGAAGTGGCCTTAGTAGTGGAGGGTCATATTCGGCGCTCATGGCAGGTGGCGTACGGGTCTGCGCCCACACCTTCCGCAATCGGTGCGTTACTCCGCTTGGTGCACCTCCAGTTCATCGATGTAGAGCCTGGTGAGCGCGATCGCCTTTCGTCAATGGATGACCTGCGTTCGCAGATTCTCACGAACCCGGACCAAGCCGATGCGGTTTTTTCATGCTTGGTAGCACACTGCATACGTCTTCGCTCGGATCAATCGGGCGCCGATGCATCAACACTGCTAAGCACGCTCGCCCAATCTGGAATTAGCCTTCAGGCCACGCCCGACTACCGCACCGACATTGCCGCCCTCCGCGCGTGGACAGCTCGCCGCCTTGCGACAGGTTCTCGCTTTACCTGCCTCGTCGAAGGCAACGCCGCGTCGGTCATCGAGCGAGCGGCGTGGCCAAGCACCGTCGAGGCTGCACGAGAAGGCTCCTTGCTCCTTGTTGGCGAGCCGGGTGCTGGCAAAAGCGGTTTCGCCTATCGCCTCGCCGAAACTGAGTTGGCCGCCGATCGTGACGTCATTTTTATCCCGGTCGACATGATGACCGTCGAGGGCCTTGCGGCCCTACGCGTGGAACTCGGCATCTCCCACGATTTTGCGGATGTCCTCGCCAACTGGCCCGGCGCGCAGCGTGGTCTACTTCTCGTCGATGCCCTCGATGCGGCGCGTAAGTCGGAAACTCAAACCGTATTGCGCACGACCATTGGGGATGTCCTGAGCCAAGCTGGTAGCAGGTGGAATGTTGTTGCGTCAGTACGAAGCTATGATCTACGTCAAGGCAACGAATGGGCTCGCCTGTTTAGAGGTCGTCCGCCTGCGCCGGAGCATGCAGACTCGGAATTTCTGAATGTACGGCACATTGCCGTCGGGCGCTTGAGCGAGCCAGAGCTTGCCCAAATCACCGAATTTTCGCCGTCGCTGAAGGGTCTCTATGACTCTGCTTCGCCACAGTTACGCGGTGTGTTGCAAAATGTGTTCAATCTGGGTCTCCTCGCCGGCCTCGTCCAAGACGGCATTGTGACAAGCGAACTTGCAGCGATCACAACCCAAACGGAACTGCTGGACACCTACTGGAACCATCGTGTACGCCGTGCTGATGGCAATCATGATCGACGGGAATTCACCCTCCGCGCGATCGTTGATCGAATGTTGGCATCCAAATCCCTGCAAGTTACTCGTGCCGACGTCGTAGCGCAGGGAGACCCGGCGCCTATCGTAGACCTTGAACAGCACGACATACTGCGGGCCGAGGACGAGCATGGTCATAACGAGGATGCACTTCTCTTTTCCCACCACATCCTCTTCGACTACGCCGTCGCGCGGTTAATCTTCCGCCGTGGCCGTGATCCCAAGATCCTTGTTGGCAGATTGGCGGAAGATCCAGCGCTTGCCTTGATGCTGAGGCCCAGCCTGTCCTTAGCGTTCACCGAGGTCTGGGACGACAAGCAATCCGGGCGCTCGCGTTTTTGGAACCTTGCCTTCGCCGTCGCAAATGAGGCTCAGGTGGCGCCAGTTGGCCAACTCATCGGCCCTGTGGTAATAGCCGAGCAGGCCGAAACCTTGGTCGATTTGCAGCCTCTTCTGGACGCCTTTGCGCCCAATGCACCACTGCAGAGCGCCGCCGAAGTGATCCTTCAGCACCTGACCGGTGCGGTGTTTGCATCTGTCAGAGCAGGCGTCCCCTTGACTGGCCCGAACGCCGGCCCATGGATGGCACTTGCGGAGACGCTTTCGCGAATTAGAAGCGACGCCGTCATGAACACGGTCCGCGTCCTCGTCCAAGCCGGTACCGAGAAGCCTGGGGAATTAACCGCCGAACAGCTTACCCAATCCGGAGTGGCCGCACGCGGCCTGTTGGAGTTCGCGTGGGATCAAAAGCCACGAATCGAGCAGTTTGTTATCGCCGGGATCAATGGTGCTGCCAACACGATGGCGTCCGATTCACAGGCTACGGTCGCTCTTCTAAGACGCGCGCTGGAAACTGAGCACCTTCAGCAATTTGGCTACGAGGAGTTAGATTGGATCACGCGTCACATCCGCACGTACGCGATCCATGACCTTGAGTTCGTAGTGGATTTATACACATCCATCTTCGCCTACGAAGAGCCATCGGTCGATTCCAAAACTAGCATTTCAAACAGTGCCATCCTGGGCCTCTCGTCTACACGTCGCCAGGACTATGAAATGGCTTGGTGGATGCTTTGCGAGGCTGCGCCTTGGCTGCTCGACGAGCATCCCGTCGAAGGGACAAGGTGCATTGCGCGCGGCATCGACGGCTACGTGCGGCGGCATGAATCCTCGCCGGAAAATCCGAATGTCGCAGAAGATTTCGATTACTGCGGACGGCGAGCACGCTTTATCCGTGATCGGAGCTATGGATGGAATGCCCCTGGGGTCCGGCACTATCGAGACGCCCTCGTCCTACTTAACAAGTTCGACGAGTTCCTAGAGCGGCTCTCGGCTCGAGATAACGCGCAGGAGACGTTCGTTCAGATCGTAGAAACGATAGCCGACGAAGCGGGCAATGCCGTCCTTTGGGCTAGCCTGTTGGCGGCCGCTGCGAAGCAACCTGCCGTATTTGCCCCGGCCGTTCTATGCCTAGCAAGCGCGAAGCCTGTCTTGGCTTCGCTCGAAACCCGATTTCAGGTTGGCAGCTATCTGACAGCGGTTTTTTCGACGCTGAACGTCGAGCAAAAAACATCTATCGAGCAGGCCATCCTAGATTTGTCCGGAGCAGGAAAAGGCAGGAATCAGCAAATCCTCGCTGGATGTCTTCCCGTTGCCGACTGCGTGACACCCGGCATGCAGGCCTTACAGGCCCAGGTCGCCTCGAATGCAGAAGCACCCGAGAATCGCCCCACCATGGAGTTCACGTTCGAAAGACAACAATACGATACGGATGCCTTCTTGGCGGACATCGGCGTCGACGTCACGGACGAAGGCAGCGCGTCTATTCGAAAACTGATGCGCCCCATTGAGGCCCTGCCCAACGCTTGGGATCCGAACCTGAGTGCTGACGAAGCGCGCCAGAGGTTGGCACTCATCGATCCGCTAATAGATCGCCTCCTCAGTCTTTCCGATGCGCAGGTAAATGAGAAGCTCTATGAACATGCTGCCGGTACCGCCGCGGAAGCGGCCTGTCGCGTGGCAAATGCCCACGTCGACGTCATCGAGCAACGTGACATTCAAGATCGACTGAAGCGGATATTCCTATTTGCGAGGAAATCGACGTTCCCAGCGTTTTCTCAAGAGCATGAAGACAATTTCCACAATCATGCGAGCTGGGGCGGCCCATCGGCGCGGAACCGGGCGGCGGCGGGGCTCATGGCGATCTCACGGCTTCACAATTCACTGGATCCTGACGTCCAAATCGCCATTCGTGATTTTGCGCGTGACCCCGTCTGTGACGTTCGCCTCCAGATTGTGGAAAACCTTTACCTGCTTCGTAGCAGCGATCCAGATTGGATGTGGGCTGAAATCGAATACGTTGTGGAGCACGAGTACACCCGACAGGTCGTCAATTCCGCGATCCAGTCTTTGGCGAAGGTGGCGTATCTCGACATTCCGCGCGTCATTCGTCTTGCGAAACGCGTCCTAGACCGATATAAAGCGCAGCAAGGGCCGGGAATCGGGCACGTCTGCCAATCGGCCGCTTCGCTGATCATGGACATACATTTCGCGCTTTCAGATCGTGAAGCGGATGAATTTTACGCAGAGCAACTTGCGCATCCGTCCGGCAATGCCGAGCGGCTACACGCTTGGGTCGTGCGGTACTCAGACAATCTCACGATTGGCGATGACTCCTCCTCTGACAAGGATCGTCAGCGAGCGAAGACGATCGCGTTCTACCACGACACCGTTGATGCCGTCTCTGACGCTGTAGAAAAAGTCTACGCGGACTACGACCTCGCTAAATCTCGTGAATGGTCGCCCGAGGTCTTAGCGCGTGCGCAAGCGTTGAACGGTGTCCTCGATGACATGGCGCTGCGGATCTATTTTGCGAGCGGCGGCGACAACACCGCAGACAACGCTCAAGAAGATTTGGCACGTCGTTGGCGACTCTACCGGGAACTCACCCCGGTACTCGATCGCTTGGCCGACTGCAGCGTTGTCCACACGGCTTATTACCTGATACAGGCGCTGGAAAACTTTATCCGCGCCGATCCGGCTGGAGTATTTCGACTGATTGCCAAATCGGTCATGGCCTCATCCAGATTCGGCTATGCGCTAGAGTCATTGGGCGCCGATGTTGTTGTTCGTATCGTCGAGCGATACCTCGCCGACTATCGGAACGTATTTAGCGACGACACTCGACTGAAGGAACTGATGAATTGCCTCAATTTGTTCGTCAGCGCCGGTTGGCCAGCCGCTCAGTCCCTTGCATTCCGGCTCGCAGAAATCTGGCGGTAGCGGTTCACCATTTGGCCCCCATTCCAGTCTCGGTCTCGCTGATATCCCGAATCTACCGATATCAACGGTAAGCCTGCTGATTCTAGACGGCTCAATGGCAATGCTTTGCGCGAAATCAGTAGAATTTTGGGTACCATAAACCACGATATCGGGCGGCTCGCCCCGCTCCTTCGAGATGAAGCGCTCGAACAGCATGTTGCCGCGCGCCGGATCGACCTCGGTCACGCCAAGGCAATAACACACAGCCGAGTTGGCAGCCGATCCGCGCCCCTGACACAGAATGTGCTGGCTGCGCGCATAACGCACGATGTCGTAGACGGTCAGGAAGTACGGTTCATAGCCGAGGTCGGCGATCAGCGCGAGTTCGTGCTCGATCTGTTCCTGCACGTTGAACGGAATGCCCGACGGAAAGCGGTACTGCGCGCCGATGTACGTTTCCTGCCGCAGATAGGCAGTCGGCGTGTAGCCTTCCGGCACGAGTTCGTCGGGGTATTCATAGCGAAGTTCATCGAGCGAAAACGCGCAGCGCGACAGCACGCTGATCGTCTCGCGTATCGTATGTTCGGGATACAGGTTCGCGATGCGCAAGCGCGAGCGCAAATGCTGCTCGGCGTTCGGCGCGAGTTCGTAGCCGCATTCGTGCACCGGCCTGCCGACACGGATCGCCGTCATCGTGTCCTGCAATGGCTTGCGCGAGCGCACATGCATCACGACGTGACCCAATGCGACGACGGGCACGTTCTGCTTCTCCGCGACATATTCGAGCGCGCCGCGATGAATGTCGTCCATTGCGCGCTGATGCAGCACGAGCCCGGCCCATGCACGACCGGGAAACGTCTCGTCGAGCCATTCGATCTGCGCGTCGAGCACCTCTTCGTTCGCGGGGAAGTCGGGCACGAGGATCGCGAGGCAATCAGGCATGCCACGCAGATGCGCGTGCTCGCGATCGGGCCGCGACAGATCGTGCGGCGTGAGCCGGTATTCGCCCTTCGGCGCGCGCGTGCGCGCAAGCGTGATCAGTTCCGACAGATTGCCGTAGCCCTCGCGATTCTGCGCGAGCAGGATCAGGCCGAACGCGGGCGTGCCATCGGCGTTGCGCAACTGGAAGTACGAGCCGATCACAAGGGGCAAGCCCACCTCCTTCGCCGCGACATGCGCGCGCACGACGCCCGCGAGCGAACACTCATCGGTGACGGCGAGTCCTGAATAGCCGAGCTGAAACGCGCGCTCGGCGAGTTCTTCCGCATGCGACGCGCCATGCAAAAACGTGAAGTTCGAGAAACAGAACAGCTCGGCGTAGGCCGGCAAGGCGTTGAAGGTCGTGTCCATCGCGCGTCATCCGAACAGGCCGTGCAGGAACCAGCGCGGTTCCTCTTCGGCATCGCGGCTGCTGACGCGCTCGTAATAAACCCAATAGCAGCTGCGGTCTTCCCCTTGCATCACGAAATAGTCACGCGTGACGAGCGCGCCATCGAACCAGCCCGCTTCGATCCGCTCCCCCGGCGATACCATCTTCAACGGCGAGCCATAAAATGGCCGGTGCTGGCGCATGAGCAGTCGCACGGGCGTCGCCAGCATCCATGTCGGACGCGGCAAGCCTTTAGGCAACTGCATTTTCTTTTCCACGTGGTTGATCGACACCCAGCGGTTCGCGATTTCGGGCCGGTAATCGGCCGTCGGCGCGGGACGCAGCACGTTCTCTTCGCCGTTGCGCGCGATCAGCAGTTCGATCAGGCGCGCGTGATCCGCCGGTGAGCCGCCCGGTTGAGGGAAAAGTTGATCGGTGGCAGGCGCGGCAGCGTCGACCTTCGATGCATCGAGCCGCAACACGATAGCGGGCGCCTCCAGCGTGAGGCGGTGCAGCCGCTCCTTCACGAGACGCAACAGATGATCTTCGTGCCATGCGGCCTCGCCCAACGCGATGTCGATCGACGTCGGCGCAATGGCTTCGCGGCCGCGCTCATGCTCGAACGACAGCGTGATCGCCGTCACGGCCAGTTGCTTCGCGCACAACCAGCCGCATAGCTGCACGATCAGCCGATGCGCGGCAAACACAGCGCCGTCCGCATGCTCCAGACGATCGGGCAATTCGAGGCGCGCGCTGAACGTGGGCGGCAGCTCGAGCCAGTCGAACAGTTCCGGCGCGGTGCCGAATGCGCGGTCGAGCGAATCCAGCAGATGCTCGCCGCAGCGCCGCTGCAGGCCGGCGCGCGGCAGACGGCGCACGTCGGCAATCGATTCGCAGCCAAGACCGCTGAACCAGTCGGCGAACGGACGGATTTCCGGCACGGCGAGCATCGGCAGCGGCTCGAGCACGCGCTCGAGCGATGCGAGTTGCAGCACACGCCGGTTGCCGTGTTTCGCCAGCAGCCATGCGCCCTGCCCGGTCGGCGCGGCGCTGATGCGCGCCGTCAGTCCGAGCGCGTCGAGAATCGCCTTCGCCTGACGGCACAACGGCAACAGTCCGCCGAAAAGCCGCAAGCTCCCGCCGACTTCGACGAGCACCGTCGCTTCGTCGAGCAGCGTGACATCGGGCGAAAACTTCATCAGCGCGATGCCGACCTCGCGCTGCGTGGCGTTCTCGCGTGCGATGTCGCGCTCGTACAGCGCCGTTTCCGGCGACAGCGTCAGCACGCCACCCCGCTTCATCCCTAGCCGCACGCCCGCTGCACGGGCCGCGCCGTCGGCGATCGCGACCTTGTCTTTCTCCAGCACTGCGCTGCCGTGCTCGGGTTCAGGCGACCACCTCGGTCGGAACACTTCGAGCGGCAACTTCGGCAAGTGGACGGCGAGAAAGACGCGCATGACGGGAAAACAGAACAGGGGTGGGTTGAAGAGGAATCGACAGAGGCTCCGCGCGTGTTGGGCCTCGTCGTTTCACGATGTCGACCATCAGACCGTCGGCCGATGGTCGTAACGCCAACCGCAGTAAAGCCGGCGATGAGTCCTGAGCCGAAGCAAGCGGCCGGACCATGATGAAGAGCGTCTCGGACGACTGCGCAGCCAGATGCAGCCGACGTAGCGATGACGCCTGCGCATGCTGCGCCCATAAGATGAGTGCGCCGCAGGTGCCGGCGCGCAGAATCTGCTCGGCGGACCAGAAGGCGTCGGAGCTTTTGGGCGCTTTGACCTGCAACAGGCTGTCGAGGGAGAGTCCGATGTAATCGAGGCCAAGGCCGTCCGGAATGTGCGGCGGTTGTACCAGCGCGATGGGGCGATCGCCCAGTGAACTCAATGCAGGCCGTAACAGTCGCATCTCACCGACTCCCGGCACCTGAACCAGCAAGTCGACCAGCGCGCCGATGGGCCAGCCACCGCCGGGTAACTCGGTGGATAGCGCGGGATACCCGGTATCAAGCGTGCGCCGCCCGCCGCGTGCGATCTGCGAGGCTCGCCATAGCGATGGGTGAATCTCTTCGGCACGCGTGGCTGCGGATGACATTGGCGTAGGAAAATACCTGTATATATGTACAGTATCCTACACGGAAATGGGCGCGGGAATGGGGCCCTTTTTGCGAAGGGTTCAGGGTTTTCTTAGGATTTGGGAAGCTGGTTTGCGTGGCTGCTAAGACGTATTGTCAGACATTTTGTTGGGTTTGTTTGAGCGCGAATTGACAGTCTGCGATCGGTGATGAGTGATCGCACTGCTGGTCAAGATGTCCAAAGGACAAAACGGAAGGAGTTGGTGTGCTGAGCGTAGACCGTCAGCAGGCGACGATTGCCGTCAGATGAGATGTGAGTGCAAAGCTGCGCGAATGACGTCTGCGTCAGTTCACGCTTGGTAAGTAAGCGGCTCACGAGGGCCGTTCTGGCATAGCGATTGAGGTTTTGGATAGTTTGGTATCCACCAAATTTATGGTGGGAACCAAAGTGGACAAGACGTGGGATGAGCGCTCCGCAGGCAGCGCATATAAACGGCCGAACTTTCCGACCGAATTCAAGCGGCAACTCGTCGAACAATCGTTCGAGCCGGGTGCGTCGGTAGCGTTGATCGCGCGCAGCAACGATATCAACGCGAACCTGCTGTTCAAATGGCGGCGGCTCTATCTGGCAGGAGAGTATGGTTTGCCAACGCTCCCGGAGGGCGCGGCGCCGAAACCGACACAGCAGGCACCTTCGCTGTTGTCTGTGGATGTCGTCGCTGAAGCAGCCAGCCATACGCCACCGACGGCAGTCACGACAGTACGGTCTCCAGAGGATCTTTGTGAGATCGAGTTCGACCGTGCGCGCCTGAGAGTTCGCGGCAACGTGTCACCGGATATGCTGCGCCTGCTGATTCGGGAGCTTACCCGATGATCGGCCTGCCGGCTGGCACTCGCATCTGGATCGCTGCCGGCGTCACCGACATGCGCGCCGGTTTTCAGGGGCTGGCGGCGAAGGTGCAGACCGCGCTCGAGGAGAATCCGCTGGGCGGCAACGTCTTCATTTTTCGCGGGCGGCGCGGCGACCTGATCAAGATCTTGTGGGCCACAGAGGACGGGCTTTGGCTCCTTGCGAAGCGGCTCGAACGAGGGCGTTTTATCTGGCCGCAGGCTGACGGTGGCAAGGTCCATCTGACCCATGCACAACTGTCGATGTTGCTCGAAGGCATCGACTGGCGTCAGCCGCGTCGAACGGCGGCGCTATCGGTGTTGTAAACGGCCTGGCGCACGCGTAAACTCCGGCGCATGACCGATGATGTCCCACTGCCGGATGACGTCGATGCGCTCAAAGCCTTGCTGATCGAGGCCCGCGCCCAGCTTGCCGAACGTGATATCGAGATCGAGCAGCTTAAGGCTCAGATCGACAAGCTCAGGCGGATGCAGTTCGGCCGCAAATCCGAGCAATTGGACCGCCAGATCGAGCGGCTCGAAACCAAACTGGAGGATCTGACGGGTGGGCGTGGTGCCGCCGATGTTCGCCGTGCCCGCGCGTCGGGTACGAGCGCGCCAGTCGGTACGACGGCCCCGAAGGAGGCGTTGCCGCCGCATCTGCTGCGCGAAGAGCACGTGCTTGACACTGGTTCGAACTGCCCGAACTGCGGCAACGCCATGCAACCACTTGGCGAAGACGTGTCTGAGCAACTCGCCCGTGTCGCCGCCGCGTTCAAGGTGATTCGCACAATCCGGCGCAAGGCAGTCTGCCCCTGCTGTCATCACTTCTCCCAGCCGCCAATGCCGGTGCTACCGATCGAGCGCAGCATTGCGCATCCGAGCCTACTGGCAGATATCCTCGTTTCGAAGTTTGCAGATCATCAACCGCTGTACCGGCTATCGGAGATTGCTGCGCGTGACGGCGTCACGCTCGATCGCGCCAGCATGGGGCGCTGGGTCGGTCAGTGCGAGGAGCTCTGTCGTCCGCTGACCGAGGCGCTGCGTCGCTACGTGATGGCGAGTTTCAAGCTGCATGCGGACGACACGCCAATTCCTGTGCTGGCGCCCGGCAACAGGAAGACCCGCACGGGCCGACTGTGGGTCTATGTTCGCGATGACAGTCGCTCGGGATCAACGGAGCCGGCGGCGGTCTGGTTTGCATACTCGCCCGACCGCAAAGGCATTCACCCGCAGAGCCATCTCGCCGGATTTGAGGGCATCCTGCAGGCCGACGCATACGGGGGCTTCAACGAGCTGTATGAAGGCGGCAGGATCCGTGAAGCGGCATGTTGGGATCACGCCAGGCGATATCTGTACGATGTTCATGTGCGTACACCCACCGAAGCGACAAGGCATGTGCTCGAGCTGATTGGCGAACTTTACGGAATCGAGGCCCATATTCGCGGCGCACCGCCAGGCGAGAGGCGGCAGGTACGACAGCACAAGAGCATACCGGTGTTAGCGGCCATCAATGCATGGATGACACACAAGCGCGCGACACTGTCAGCAAAGTCGGAACTGACCAAAGCGATCAACTATTCACTCAATCAATGGGACGCGCTCGTTCTGTACTGTGACGACGGTCGCGTCGAAATAAGCAACGCGCTGGCCGAAAACGCCTTGCGCTGCGTAAGCCTGGGGAGGAAGAACTTCCTCTTCGCAGGCTCCGACAGTGGAGGGGAAAGGGCTGCGGCAATGTACGGCCTGATCGGGTCATGCAAGCTCAATGGGATCAACCCCCTCAGCTACCTTGAATATCTCCTGACCCACATCGCCGATCACAAGATCAATCGCATCGGTGAACTCCTGCCATGGAATGTGGCAGACAGACTGCCCGTCCTGTCACCTCCACCGATCTCCCTCTGATCATTACCCTTCGGTCCAGTATCACTATCATCCCTCGCGCGCGCGAGTTCCATCGAACGGCCCTCGCGAGCCGCTTACCTTGGTAAGGGGAAATGAGGGGATATTGCGAAGCCAGCCATTGCGGCTTGAGCCCCTTGCCGCGGGCGCGCCATTAAAACTGTGCGCCGCAAACGCCAAGACCCCGCTTTTGAGGGCGGGGTCTTGGTTGATATAGGCAGCCTGACGATTACCTACTTTCACACGGGCAATCCGCACTATCATCGGCGTGGAGTCGTTTCACGGTCCTGTTCGGGATGGGAAGGGGTGGGACCGACTCGCTATGGTCATCAGGCTTTGACGGGTTGCTGCGTCGCGGTTTTGCGCGCCACAGCCAATCTGGAAGAAGCGTAAAGAGGGGGGTTGTGTTGTTTAATCTGGCACAACACTGATCTCAACCTGTGTGTCCTGATACCTCCTCTGGAGGTTCACAGTATCCCCTTCGGGGATCGGACCAGCGTAAGCGCTGAAGCGCTAACGCTGGTCGAGACACACCTGTTATAGGATCAAGCCTTACGGGCAATTAGTATCAGTTAGCTTAACGCATTACTGCGCTTCCACACCTGACCTATCAACGTCCTGGTCTTGAACGACCCTTCAAGGGGCTCGAAGCCCCGGGGATATCTCATCTCAAGGCGAGTTTCCCGCTTAGATGCTTTCAGCGGTTATCTCTTCCGAACATAGCTACCCGGCGATGCCACTGGCGTGACAACCGGTACACCAGAGGTTCGTCCACTCCGGTCCTCTCGTACTAGGAGCAGCCCCCTTCAAATATCCAGCGCCCACGGCAGATAGGGACCAAACTGTCTCACGACGTTTTAAACCCAGCTCACGTACCTCTTTAAATGGCGAACAGCCATACCCTTGGGACCGGCTACAGCCCCAGGATGAGATGAGCCGACATCGAGGTGCCAAACACCGCCGTCGATATGAACTCTTGGGCGGTATCAGCCTGTTATCCCCAGAGTACCTTTTATCCGTTGAGCGATGGCCCTTCCATACAGAACCACCGGATCACTATGACCTGCTTTCGCACCTGCTCGACTTGTCGGTCTCGCAGTTAAGCACGCTTATGCCATTGCACTATCAGCACGATTTCCGACCGTACCTAGCGTACCTTCGTACTCCTCCGTTACACTTTGGGAGGAGACCGCCCCAGTCAAACTGCCCACCATGCACTGTCCCCAACCCGGATCACGGGCCAAGGTTAGAACCTCAAACAAACCAGGGTGGTATTTCAAGGACGGCTCCACGCAAACTGGCGTTCACGCTTCATAGCCTCCCACCTATCCTACACAGATCGGTTCAAAGTCCAATGCAAAGCTACAGTAAAGGTTCATGGGGTCTTTCCGTCTAGCCGCGGGGAGATTGCATCATCACAAACACTTCAACTTCGCTGAGTCTCGGGAGGAGACAGTGTGGCCATCGTTACGCCATTCGTGCAGGTCGGAACTTACCCGACAAGGAATTTCGCTACCTTAGGACCGTTATAGTTACGGCCGCCGTTTACCGGGACTTCAATCAAGAGCTTGCACCCCATCATTTAATCTTCCGGCACCGGGCAGGCGTCACACCCTATACGTCCACTTTCGTGTTTGCAGAGTGCTGTGTTTTTATTAAACAGTCGCAGCCACCAGTTTATTGCAACCCCTTCACCCTTTGCCCGCAGGGGCATCAAGCTACAGGGGCGTACCTTATCCCGAAGTTACGGTACCAATTTGCCGAGTTCCTTCTCCCGAGTTCTCTCAAGCGCCTTAGAATACTCATCTCGCCCACCTGTGTCGGTTTGCGGTACGGTCAATGTGAAACTGAAGCTTAGAGGCTTTTCCTGGAACCCCTTCCGATTGCTTCGCTTCCGAAGAAGCTCGCGCCACGCCCTTGAATTCCGTGCCCGGATTTGCCAGAGCACCTTCTCCAACGCAGCGACCGGGACTTCCAACACCCGGACAACCTTCCGCGATCCGTCCCCCCATCGCATTTCACACTGGTGCAGGAATATTGACCTGCTTCCCATCAGCTACGCATTTCTGCCTCGCCTTAGGGGCCGACTCACCCTACGCCGATGAACGTTGCGTAGGAAACCTTGGGCTTACGGCGAGGGGGCCTTTCACCCCCTTTATCGCTACTCATGTCAGCATTCGCACTTCCGATACCTCCAGCACGCTTTTCAACGCACCTTCGCAGGCTTACGGAACGCTCTCCTACCATGCACATAAATGTGCATCCGCAGCTTCGGTATATGACTTAGCCCCGTTACATCTTCCGCGCAGGACGACTCGATCAGTGAGCTATTACGCTTTCTTTAAAGGGTGGCTGCTTCTAAGCCAACCTCCTGACTGTTTTAGCCTTCCCACTTCGTTTCCCACTTAGTCATATTTGGGGACCTTAGCTGGCGGTCTGGGTTGTTTCCCTCTTGACACCGGACGTTAGCACCCGATGTCTGTCTCCCGTGATTGCACTCTTCGGTATTCGGAGTTTGCTATGGCGAAGTAATCCGCAATGGACCCTTCAACCATGACAGTGCTCTACCCCCGAAGGTGATACACGAGGCACTACCTAAATAGTTTTCGGAGAGAACCAGCTATTTCCAGGTTTGTTTAGCCTTTCACCCCTATCCACAGCTCATCCCCTAACTTTTCAACGTTAGTGGGTTCGGACCTCCAGTACGTGTTACCGCACCTTCATCCTGGCCATGGATAGATCACCTGGTTTCGGGTCTACACCCAGCGACTGAATCGCCCTGTTCGGACTCGCTTTCGCTACGCCTGCCCTAATCGGTTAAGCTCGCCACTGAATGTAAGTCGCTGACCCATTATACAAAAGGTACGCCGTCACCCCTTGCGAGGCTCCGACTGTTTGTATGCATGCGGTTTCAGGATCTGTTTCACTCCCCTCCCGGGGTTCTTTTCGCCTTTCCCTCACGGTACTGGTTCACTATCGGTCGATCACGAGTATTTAGCCTTGGAGGATGGTCCCCCCATCTTCAGACAGGATTTCACGTGTCCCGCCCTACTTGTCGTACACCTAGTTCTTCCTCGCTGTTTTCGCCTACGGGGCTATCACCCACTATGGCCGCACTTTCCAGAGCGTTTGGCTAACAACGAAGATAAAGAGTACAGGCTGGTCCCATTTCGCTCGCCACTACTTTGGGAATCTCGGTTGATTTCTGTTCCTGCGGTTACTTAGATGTTTCAGTTCACCGCGTTCGCTTCACATGGCCTATGTATTCAGCCATGGATGACCCATACGGGCCGGGTTTCCCCATTCGGATATCGGAGGATCAAAGCTCGTTTGCCAGCTCCCCTCCGCTTTTCGCAGGCTACCGCGTCCTTCATCGCCTGTGATCGCCAAGGCATCCACCACATGCACTTGTTCGCTTGACCCTATAACGGGTGTGTCTCTCAGTGATTGCTCACCGGATAACATCCGCTACAGGTTGAGTATTCGCGTTGTGCCGTATTCCAGGTTCGTCTTTCGATGAACTCAAAAAATACATTGATACAATCACAACCCTGATTCACCTACTCACGCGCCCATCTCTAAGCACGCTTTCGTGAATCTCTTTACTACTTCTTCCTGATTGTTAAAGAACGACAGCCGATATAAGGCGCTATGCCTTAAATCACTTGCTGACTGGCTCAATTGCCAATGCTTAATGCTCAGTTCGCACTGAACGCTAGGCATTGGGAATTGGTGGAGGATGACGGGATCGAACCGACGACCCCCTGCTTGCAAAGCAGGTGCTCTCCCAGCTGAGCTAATCCCCCAGTCATACAGCGCACAGGGCATATCCAGCCAGCTACATCAGCAACCACACCAGACAAGGCAATGGTGGGTCTGGATGGATTCGAACCATCGACCCCCGCCTTATCAAGACGGTGCTCTAACCGACTGAGCTACAGACCCCTGAGCCTGTCTTCAATTAACAGCCGACAAGTGTGAGCGCTCAACTTTGAGACGCGAAGCTCTGGAAAGGAGGTGATCCAGCCGCACCTTCCGATACGGCTACCTTGTTACGACTTCACCCCAGTCATGAATCCTACCGTGGTGACCGTCCTCCTTGCGGTTAGACTAGCCACTTCTGGTAAAACCCACTCCCATGGTGTGACGGGCGGTGTGTACAAGACCCGGGAACGTATTCACCGCGGCATGCTGATCCGCGATTACTAGCGATTCCAGCTTCACGCAGTCGAGTTGCAGACTGCGATCCGGACTACGATCGGTTTTCTGGGATTGGCTCCACCTCGCGGCTTGGCAACCCTCTGTTCCGACCATTGTATGACGTGTGAAGCCCTACCCATAAGGGCCATGAGGACTTGACGTCATCCCCACCTTCCTCCGGTTTGTCACCGGCAGTCTCCCTAGAGTGCTCTTGCGTAGCAACTAGGGACAAGGGTTGCGCTCGTTGCGGGACTTAACCCAACATCTCACGACACGAGCTGACGACAGCCATGCAGCACCTGTGTTACGGCTCCCTTTCGGGCACCCTCACCTCTCAGCAAGGTTCCGTACATGTCAAGGGTAGGTAAGGTTTTTCGCGTTGCATCGAATTAATCCACATCATCCACCGCTTGTGCGGGTCCCCGTCAATTCCTTTGAGTTTTAATCTTGCGACCGTACTCCCCAGGCGGTCAACTTCACGCGTTAGCTTCGTTACCAAGTCAATGAAGACCCGACAACTAGTTGACATCGTTTAGGGCGTGGACTACCAGGGTATCTAATCCTGTTTGCTCCCCACGCTTTCGTGCATGAGCGTCAGTATTGGCCCAGGGGGCTGCCTTCGCCATCGGTATTCCTCCACATCTCTACGCATTTCACTGCTACACGTGGAATTCTACCCCCCTCTGCCATACTCTAGCCCGCCAGTCACCAATGCAGTTCCCAGGTTAAGCCCGGGGATTTCACATCGGTCTTAGCGAACCGCCTGCGCACGCTTTACGCCCAGTAATTCCGATTAACGCTTGCACCCTACGTATTACCGCGGCTGCTGGCACGTAGTTAGCCGGTGCTTATTCTTCCGGTACCGTCATCCCCCCACCGTATTAGGACGGAGGTTTTCTTTCCGGACAAAAGTGCTTTACAACCCGAAGGCCTTCTTCACACACGCGGCATTGCTGGATCAGGGTTGCCCCCATTGTCCAAAATTCCCCACTGCTGCCTCCCGTAGGAGTCTGGGCCGTGTCTCAGTCCCAGTGTGGCTGGTCGTCCTCTCAGACCAGCTACAGATCGTCGCCTTGGTAGGCCTTTACCCCACCAACTAGCTAATCTGCCATCGGCCGCCCCTTGAGCGCGAGGTCCGAAGATCCCCCGCTTTCCTCCATAGAGCGTATGCGGTATTAATCCGGCTTTCGCCGGGCTATCCCCCACTCCAGGACACGTTCCGATGTATTACTCACCCGTTCGCCACTCGCCGCCAGGGTTGCCCCCGCGCTGCCGTCCGACTTGCATGTGTAAGGCATGCCGCCAGCGTTCAATCTGAGCCAGGATCAAACTCTTCAGTTCAAACCTGTTACTGTTTTTCGGTTCCGTTAAGAACCGGTCGCTCACTCAAAATCACTGACGAAAGATCTGATTGCTCAAACCTTCCTCAATTACTTCTGTGTGAGACTCGATTACTTTCGCTATATCAGTGATCCGAAGATCACCGCGCGCCGCCATCGAGCACCCACACTTATCGGCTGTTGATTGTTAAAGAACATTCGCGAGAAGCGCCTTGCTTTCACCGCGTTGCTGCGTCAGCAGCAGAGAAACGAGATTATGAAGAACCTTTTTCGTTTCGTCAACCGGTTTTTTTAGCATCGCCTGAAAAACCCTGCTGACTCTACGACCGCGCCGTTTCTGCCGCGGCCC